>NZ_JBXWCA010000001.1:0-1268807 GCF_057321085.1 Allobosea sp. RIT-PG3_2
GGTTGCCGGCCCCGGCCCGATCGCCAGGCCCGCGATCCGGTCGATTGGCGGCATTCGCGCGGTCGGCGGGCCTTTGCTCGGGACGGGCACCCGCCCCCGCATTGCCTCGGTCGCCGCCCGGCCGAAGCACCTCGTCGCCGCTGCGTCCACGGAAATCCATCCGGCCTTCGCTGCCGGCACGCAGGTTGTTGTTCGCGAATTTCTGCTGGACGGCGTTGTTGCGGTATTGGACGCCGTGGCGGTGCTGGGGGTTGTGCTCCCAATGCGTCACGCGATCGCGGTTGACATTGATGTTCCCGCCTACCCAGTTGACGTTTCCGCCCCAGTATCCGCCCGACGTCCACCGCCCGAGCGCATAGCCGGCGCCGAATGCGATGCCCGTCGCGACAACCCCGGCCGCGACATAACCCGGTGCAGGGAAGTAATAGGGTGGATAGGCGGGATATGGCCAGGAGCCGTAGACCACCCCCGGATCGTAATAAGGCACGTAGACCGTATCCGGCCGGGTCGGCTCGATCAGGATCGTCTGCTTGCCGCTGTCCTGCCGGACCGTGACGTTCTGCTGTGAACCGGAAGACAGTTTCTTGGCGTCGTAGGCTCGCGCCCTCATCCTCTGGACACCGTCCATGACGTCGGGCTGCTGGGCCAGGACGGCATCGCCGAGTTTCTGGGTCCAGTCGAGATTCTTGCTCATCATCTCCAGGACCGAAGGAGTCGCGACGAGCGATTTCACGCTCGCGTCCCAGGTTTGCTTGTCGACGGCTGCCTTCAGCGGGTCACCCTTCAGCTTCTTGTTGGTTGCGAACCATCGATCCGCCTGCACCACCTCCAGCGGATAGGTCGAAGCCATCAGCACCTGTGCGAGCAAGGCGTCGGGGTAGAGCGCGATCGGCGCGACGAGCGCATCGAGCTGGGCGCTGGAGAGAACCTCTTCGCCCTGCCCTGCCTGGGGCGCCACGGGCGCCTGCGGTTGCAAAGGTGGCGCGGTCGCCTGCCCGTACGCCTGAGAGACGAGCCCGCTGACGATGACGCTGGCGAACACAATTCGCAGATGCATGGTCCTACCTCGCACTGGCAGCGCGCCTCTTGCCGCAGTGATGCTTATCTGCTCGGCGGAGCAGTGCGACCTGCAGCTTGATCCGCGGCTTGCTGGCGGCGGAAGGCCTGAATGTTCTCCTGACCCTCGCGCATGTTTTCGTTCATGCGGCCGTCGTGCATCATGTCATGCCCCTCGAGCAGAACATCCATCGTGCATCCATTTATACGATTGCACGCAGCGGCGGGGCGCGGGAAGGTGGACGAGAATACTGCGGCAGCGAATATCGCTGAGATCACGCCGATCAATGAAATCTTGTTCATCCGATTAGCTCCGCGACAACAAATCACAGTCGGGCGCAAAAGTTTCTGGCAGCTTTAAGCTCAAGGTCGGCTCAATCTGCGCCAACACTGGATTGCAATTTCAGCAACCAGAAACCGTCGCTCGATCAATCATTAGCACATCCGCAAGAGCGGAAACCTGTCCCTAGGGACAATACGCGATCAGCCCGGGATGTGCTGAGCTTGGCTGACCATCGGCCCCAATACAGTGCGACCTGCGAGAGGGAAGGAAACAGGATGGCTTCTCCCGTTCAGGAATCGCGCAGCATCGATCACTTTTTCTCCGCCCCGTCCGGTCGCACCGACCGTTGGCGCGACCTTCACGCGGTGGCGCGTTCCTGGTCGACGGGCAGCAAGAGCCGCAGCGCAGTCGAGGCCGCACTCGACGAACTGGGTGTCATCGAGGAGTTTCACGCATTCCCGGGAGCCGACCTTATCGCGGTGCTGCGAGGCTTCCTCCAGAACGACGACGCCAGCGGCTTCCTCTCGCTCGCCAAGCGGATCTCGGTGGCGATCATCACAGGCAATTACAAGCACGACTCAAAGGAATGGCAGGCGGCCGACCTGTCGCTGGCGGAGCCCGCCGACATGCTCCCGTCCTCGTTGGGAGAGTCGCCGGTCTATAGGCCCTATTTCGAGATGCTGGCCGTGACGCCGGCGCCGATGGCGCGCTGGCCGCATATGGCCGCCGAATTCCGCCGCCTGCGGCGCGCCGAGGACGCCTTCGTTTACGAGACGGTCCTGGTCGGCAGCCTGGAGGATGCAGTCTGTGCGGCCGTGCTCAACCCGAACATCGCTGCTGTCGTCATCTATGAAGGCTTCGCGTTGAAGTCGCGGCACGACGCGCCGGTGCTGCGCAGCGTGCTCGCGGCGCAGCAGCCCTATCTCGACAAGGCGGACGAAGCCGATCTGGCGCTGCGGCTCGCGGCCGGCCTGAAAGCGATCAGGCCCGAGCTCGACATCTACCTGTTGTCGGACCGGCGCGTCGAGAAGCTCGCCGGCGATCCGCGGGCCGCCATAATCAGGCGCGTCATGTACCAGATCGAGGAGCCGCTCGAACTCCATCTCTCGGTGCAGGAGGGCATCGCGGCGCGCTACGAAACGCCGTTCTTCGACAATCTCAAGCGCTATGCGCAGCGGCCTGTCGGCACCTTCCACGCGCTCCCGATCGCACGCGGCAAATCGGTGTTCCGCTCGCCCTGGATCCGCGACATGGGGCAGTTCTACGGCATCAACCTCTTCCTGGCGGAGAGCAGCGCCACGACCGGCGGTCTCGACAGCCTTCTCGAGCCCACGGGGAACATCAAGCGCGCGCAGGAGATGGCTGCGCGGGCCTTCGGCGCCGACGAAGTCTTTTTCGTTACCAACGGGACGAGCACCTCCAACAAAATGGTGCTGCAGGCGCTGATCGGGCCCGGCGACATCGTCATCCTCGACCGCAACTGCCACAAGTCGCACCATTACGGTTTGGTACTGTGCGGCGCGCAGCCCTTCTACGTCGAAGCCTTCCCCATGCCGGAGTTCTCGATGTACGGGGCGGTGCCGCTGCGTACCATCAAGAAGGCCCTGCTGGATCTCAAGGCCGAAGGACGCCTCGACCGTGTCAAGATGGTCGACCTGACCAACTGCACCTTCGACGGGCACATCTACAACACGCGGCGCGTGATGGAGGAGTGCCTCGCCATCAAGCCGGACCTGATCTTTCTGTGGGACGAGGCCTGGTTCGGCTTCGCGCATTGGTCGCCCTTCCTGCGGCCACGGACCGCGATGGGCGCCGCGGCCGACATCGAGGCCTGGATGCAGGATCCCGACGCGGCCGCGCAGCACAAGAAACAGCGGACAGCGCTTGGTGCTAACCCTTCAGCCGAGAAGCTCCTCGATACGCGCCTGGTGCCTGATCCGGACGCCATCAGGCTGCGGGTCTACCAGACCAATTCCACGCACAAATCGATGTCGGCGATCCGCCAGGGTTCGATGGTGCTGGTCAAGGATGTCGATTTCCACAAGGTCGAGGCGCAGTTTCACGAGGCCGTCTTCACCCATGCCTCGACCAGCCCGAACCAGCAGCTCATCGCCAGCCTCGACGTCGCGCGCCGGCAGATGGAGCTGGAGGGCTACGGGTTGGTGATGAACGCCATCGAGGTCGCGCTCGACATCAGGCGCGAGATCGCCGTCCATCCGGTCATCTCGAAATACTTCAGGGTCGTCGGTGCCGACGGAATGGTGCCGCAAGAGTACCGAACCAGCGGATTCATCGATTTCCTTGCGCCGGACACGCGCTGGGACGATCAGTTGCGCAGCATGCGGGAAGACGAGTTCTGCCTCGATCCGACCCGCATGACGCTGGTTTGCGGAACGGCGGGTTTCGACGGCACGTCGTTCAAGGGCCTGCTTGCCGCGCAATACAACATCCAGGTCAACAAGACCTCGCGCAATTCGGTGCTGCTGCAGTCGAACATCAACAACACCCGCAGCGACGTCGCGCTCCTGATCGGGGTCCTGCTCAAGATCAGCAACGAGATCGAGCTGCGCCTGCGCCAGGGCGGCGAGGATGAGCGCAAGGCCTTTGACGCTCGCGTGCACAGCCTGATGAACGAGGTGCCCGACCTTCCGAATTTCAGCCGGTTCCACGATGCGTTCCGCATGGACGCCGGAAAAGCGACCCCGGAAGGTGACATCCGCACCGCCTTCTTCTCTGCCTATAAGGAGGAAAAGTGCGAGTATCTGCGCATAGACAGCCCGGAATGCGACCGCCGCATCGACAAAGGCCCGGCACTGATCTCGGCCAACTTCGTCATCCCCTATCCGCCCGGTTTCCCCATCCTCGTGCCAGGCCAGGTCGTGACGCACGAGACGATCACCTTCATGCGAAAGCTCGATGTGAAGGAGATCCACGGCTACGAGAAAGCAAAAGGCCTCAAATTGCTGAAGCCGGACGTCCTCATGAGCAAGAAGAAATGAGAATGCGGGGCAAGCCCAAGTTCTGAAGGGCTGGCCGGAAATTCGGCGGGCTTCGAATTCCAGAAACAGGGGATCGGAATGTTCGACTGGTTCGCTAGTACGCTTCGCAGCTACCCCGAGATCGCGCTCTTTCTTTCGCTGGCGATCGGCTATTATGTCGGCGGCTTCGCCTATAAGGGCTTCAGTCTCGGCGCGGTGACCTCGACGCTCATCGCCGCGGTCGTGATCGGACAACTCGGCATCACGATTTCCCCGAACGTCAAATCGACGTTCTTCCTCATGTTCCTGTTCGCCGTCGGCTACGGCGTCGGCCCCCAGTTTGTACGAGGCATCGCCAAGGACGGCGCACCCCAAGCGATCTTTGCGGTCGTGGTCACGGTGTTCTGCCTCGCGATCCCCGTCATCATCGCAAAATTCGCCGGCTATCATCCGGGATACGCAGCCGGCCTCTATGCCGGCTCGCAGACGATCTCCGCCTCGATGGGCTTGGCGACCGACGCTATCAACCGCCTCGGGCTCTCTCCCGAACAGACCAAGGAATATCTCGACGCGATGCCGATCGCCTATGCTGTGACCTATATCTTCGGCACCGTCGGCTCCGCGATGGTCCTGGCGATGTTGGGACCGAAACTCCTCGGCATCGATCTCGTCCAGGCCTGCAAGGACTACGAAGCAAGGCTTGGCGGCGGCACGGAGATAGGCGGTCCCGGCTCCGTGTGGCGGCGTTTCGAGCTGCGCGCCTTTCGAGTGCGAAGCGGCGCCAAGGTCATCGGCATGCGCGCCGCAGACGCCGAAGCGCTCGTGCCGGATGCGCGCGTCTTCGTCGAGCGTGTGCGGCGCAATGGCCTCATCGAGGACGCAACAACCGACACGATCCTGCAGGAAGGCGACATCATCGCCATCGCAGGGCCCCGCGAGGTGCTCGTCAACCTGATCGGCCAGAACGCCGACGAGGTCGAGGATCCGGAGCTTCTCGATGTGAAGGCCGAAGGTGTCGATGTCTACGTCACCAGCAAGGACGCCGACGGCAAGACGCTCGCCGAGCTCTCCCAGATGCCTGCCGCACGTGGCGTTTTCCTTCGGAAGATCGTTCGCGGTGCCACCGCCGTGAACATCCCCGTCCTGCGTGACACGGTGATCCATCGCGGCGACATTCTCACCATCGTCGGCCGGACGCAGGACATCGCCGCGGTCGCCAAGGTCATCGGCCATGCCGACCGCCCGAGCGACGTCGCCGACGTCGCCTTCATCGGTGCTGCGATCACGCTCGGTGCGTTGATCGGCGCGCTCGTCTTCAAGGTCGGGGGCGCCCCGTTGACGCTATCGACCGCGGGCGGTGCTTTGATTTCGGGTCTGGTCTTCGGCTGGCTGCGTTCGGTGCGTCCCGTCTTCGGCCGTATTCCCAGCTCGACCGTCTGGTTCATGAATTCGGTCGGCCTCAACATCTTCATCGCCGTTGTCGGCATCTCGGCAGGCCCGGGCTTCGTCAAAGGGCTGCAGACGCAAGGGGTCGGCCTGTTCCTCTGGGGCGCTCTGGCGACGGCCATCCCACTGATCCTCGCCATGTTCGCCGGCAAGTACATCTTCCGCTTCGATCCTGCGATCCTGCTCGGGGCCTGCGCGGGAGCACGTACCACGACAGCGGCTCTGGGCATGATCTGCGAAACCGCAGGCAGCCAGGTTCCGGCGCTCGGCTACACCGTGACCTACGCCGTCGGAAACACGCTTCTGACCATCTGGGGCATGGTGATCATCATGCTGCTGACCTAGCGGAGCGGCTCCGCCCCGATTTCCAGTCTTACCGGGAGAACGTCATGGATCCTGTCACTCTGCGGACCTTCGAGAAGCTCAGCCCCTTCGAGATCAAGGACGAGCTGATCCGTCTCGCCAAGCTGACCTCGCAAGAATCCTCGATCGCGCTTCTCAATGCCGGCCGTGGCAATCCGAACTGGGTGGCGATGACGCCGAGGGAGGGCTTCTTCCTGCTCGGGCAATTCGCGATCACGGAAAGCCGGCGGGTGATGAACAAGCCGGCCGGGATCGGCGGCATGCCCAAGGCAGACGGGATCGCGAAACGCCTCGAGGACTGGCTTGGGGAGCACAAGGACGCGCCCGGAGCCACCTTCCTGCGGGACATGGTCGCGTTCGCGGTCAAGAAGTTCGACTTCAAGCCCGACGCCTTCGTCCATGAACTCGTCGACTCGATCATCGGCGACAATTACCCGGTGCCGGATCGCATGCTCGTCCACAACGAGCGGATCGTGCACGAATACCTGATGTGGGCGATGTGCGGCGATCCGCGTCCCTCCGGTCAGTTCGACCTCTACGCCGTGGAGGGTGGCACGGCGGCGATGTGCTACATCTTCAAGTCGCTGAAGGCCAACAGGCTGCTGAATGCCGGCGATACCATCGCCCTGGCGACGCCGATCTTCACGCCCTACCTCGAAATGCCGCATCTCGAGGATTACGGGCTCAACATCGTCACGGTGGCAGCCCCGCAGGAGAACCGCTTCCAGTTCACCGACGAGGAGCTGAAGAAGCTCGAGGACCCCAAGGTCAAGGCGTTCTTCGTCGTCAATCCGGGCAACCCCTATGCGGTCGCCCTGAGCGAGGAGACGATCGCCAAGATCGTCAAGCTGGTCGAGACGAAGCGCCCCGATCTCCTGCTGCTGACCGACGACGTCTACGGAACCTTCGTGAAGGGCTTCCGCGGCCTGCTCGGCGCCCTGCCCCGCAACACGATCGGCGTCTACTCCTATTCGAAGTACTTCGGCTGTACCGGCTGGCGGCTCGGCGTCATCGCCATCCACCGCGAGAACATCTTCGACAAGGCCATCGCCGCCCACCCGGAGAAGATATCGGCGGCGCTCGATTCCCGTTACGGGCCGCTGACGCTCAAGCCCCGCGAGATGAAGCTGATCGACCGTATCGTCGCCGATAGCCGCGACATCGCGCTCAATCACACTGCCGGTCTCTCCTTGCCGCAGCAGGTGATGATGTCGATGTTCTCGCTGTCCGAGTTGATGGACGAGGACAAGCTTTACCAGAAGACATGCATGGGGATCGTCAGGGCGAGAGCCGAGCGGATGATCGAGGGGTTGGGCATCGAGGTGCCCGAGAACCTGCTGCATGATCGCTATTACGGCCTGATCGACTTCGAATTCTGGGCCAACAAATATGTCGGGCCAGAGGTCGTGGCCTATATGAAGGAACACGTTCACCCGCTCGACATCGTGTTCCGGCTCGCCGAGGACCACGGCATCGTGCTGCTCAACGGCGGCGGCTTCCACGCGCCCGACTGGTCGGTCCGCGTCTCCTTCGCCAATCTCGACGACGAGGTCTACAGCCAGATCGGACGTGCCACGCGCGCGGTCGCCCGGGGCTACCGGCAAGCCTTCGACGCTTACAATCTCGCCCTCAACAAGACGAAATCGCCCGGCGGCGCGGCGCCTGCCAAAGCGAAGTAAGCTGAAGCTGCGCTGCACGCAGCAGCATCGCCGGGCAGTCGATCGGTCGTCGCGCCGGTCGATTGCCAGGCCTTTTTGCAGAGAGGACCGGCATGAGTTTCGTGGTGGAAGCCCTACGGAACAACCCCGAGCTCGCCATCTTCCTGACGGTCGCGCTCGGCTTTCTGATCGGCCGGCTGAAATTCGGGAGCTTCAGCCTCGGCGTCGTCGTCGGCTGCCTGCTTGCGGGAGTGCTCGTCGGGCAGCTCGACATCAAGATCCCGGCGACGGTCAAATCGGTCTTCTTCGACCTCTTCCTTTTCACGACCGGCTACAAGGTCGGCCCTCAATTCTTCCGGGCCCTGAAGAAAGATGCGTTTCCGCAGATGGCGCTTACGGTCGTCCTGTGCGTGTCGTGCCTTTTGATCGCGCTGACTTTTGCGAAGCTGCTTGGTTACGACATGGGCACGGCGGCGGGCCTCCTGGCCGGCGCTTTCTCTGAATCGACGGTCATCGGAACAGCCGGAGAAGCGATCCAGCGGCTCGACCTTCCCGAGGCCGAGCGCCGGGCGCTCGTGAACAATATCCCGGTCGCCTACGCCGTCACCTATCTGGTCGGGACGACCGCGCTCGTCTGGTTCCTCCCCAAGATTGGCCCCAAGCTGATGGGAATTGACCTGCGCGAGGCCGCGCGCGCAGCCACGGCAGCATTGCATTCGGACAAGTCGGGATCGGCCGGCGAGGTCGATGGCATCACATCGGCCGCTCGCCTGTTCGATGTGCGCGCCTATCGCGTCGAGAATGCGCAGTTGATTGGCAAGACGATTGCAGAGCTGGAAGCCCTGCCGAAGAAGTCTCGCATCTTCGTTCTGCGTGGCCGCAGCGGCGATACCCTGTTCGATCATGCCTCTGAGCATCGCGTCCGGGCCGGCGACATCATCGCTGTCATGGCGCGCTTCGAAGTCCACGCGGCGCGCGGCGATGTCATCGGCCCGGAGGTGAGCGACCCCGATCTGCTGGACATTCCGATCGAGGCTCTCGACGTGATCGTGACAAGCCGCAAGCTCGACGACACATCACTGGCCGAGCTGGCCGAGGGGGAGTTCGCGCGCGGGGTGTTTCTCGCCAAGCTGACACGTTCGGGCATCGCCATGCCGGTGATCCCGACGACGCGTCTCAATCGCGGCGACGTCCTGTCCCTTGTGGGGCCGCTGACGGAGGTCGAGCGCGCTGCGGCCGTGATCGGCTATTCCGACAGACGGACGCCCGCGACCGACATGGTCTTCGTGGGGTTCGGAATCTTCCTGGGGGGCCTGTTCGGCCTGCTGTCGGTCGCCGTCTGGGGCGTGCCGCTGACATTGACCGCCAGCGGCGGCGCCTTGTTCATGGGCTTGCTCTTCGGCTGGCTGCGCTCCGCCTATCCGTTCTTCGGCCGCATTCCGGAGCCGGCGATCTGGATTTTCGATACGGTCGGGCTTTGCATGTTCATCGGCATCGTCGGACTGGGCGCCGGGCCGAGTTTCGTCGCCGGCCTGAAAGCGACCGGCGTCAGCCTCGTTGCAGTCGGGCTGGTCTCGTCCCTGCTCCCGCACACCATCGGGATTCTGTTCGGGCGTTACGTCCTGAGGATGGATCCGCTCATTGTACTGGGCGCCTGCGCCGGCGCCGGTACGATCACCGCCGCGCTCAGGGCGATCCAGGACGAGGCCCAAAGCAGCATACCGGCTCTCGGCTACACGGTTCCCTATGCCATCGGCAACATCCTGCTAACGGCTTGGGGGCCCGTCCTGATTGCGCTGATGACGATCTGATCGAGCCTTATCGAGCCTTCATGGGCGTGTCCGTCAAACGGTCGATCCCGACGCCCTTACCCGCTCTATGCCGCCGACTCGTAGTGCCTATCCCTGAAAAATGGCGATGGAGGTAACGATGAAGCTCCCTGTCGGGTTGTCGGCTCTGGTCGCAGTGTTCGTCTCGGCAGGTGCGGGGGGCGTCCGTGCCGCGGTGACACCGGGTGTCGGGGCACCAGGCGTGGGCGTGCGGGCTGGAACGCCGATGAATCGAGGGGACCCGGTCAATCGGGCGGGCAGGCGCTGAAAGCCTCTGTTCCGCTCTGTCCGGCGGAGCTGCGCCGACGCCCCTGGAATTGCCGGCCCTACCGCGGTTGGGCTGGTGACTGCCCCGGGCGCGCGAGCTTGCGCGACAGTTTGAGTCAGGATCGGAACGATGGATAGGAAGGCGCCAAAGCGCCACGACTCGATCGAGCATTCGACCTTGATCGACAGCGCGATTCGCATCGGGCTCATCGGTCTGCTCGTCTATGCCTGCGCCCGGATTGTCCTGCCCTTCGCGTTCCTTTTGATCTGGTCGGCCATCCTGGCGGTGATTTTGTATCCGCTTCATTTGCGTCTGGCGCCGCGGCTTGGCCAGCGGGGATCGGCGCTGCTGATCGGCCTGATCGGCGTCGCGCTGATGCTCGGACCGATGGTGATGCTGGTGACGTCGCTGGCGACGTCGCTCTATTCGGGTATCTCGACTTTGCAGAGTCAGGGTCTGACGGTGCCGCAGCCGCCGCTATGGCTCGATGGCACTCCGCTTGTCGGCAAGAAGCTGACGGAGATCTGGTCTCTCGTCGCTTCCAACCTGCCGGCAGCGCTGACAAAATACGGTCATCTGGTGAGCGGCCCCTTGGCTTGGCTCGCCTCCTCCGCCGGCGACCTCGCCATCGGCGAATTGTCGTTCGTCGCTTCATTCGCGATCGCCGCGGTGCTCGTTGTCCATGGTCCAGCTGCGGGCCAGTTTGCTCTCCGCACGCTCGAACGCATCACGGGCAGCGAGGAGCGC
The DNA here is from genome assembly GCF_057321085.1 of Allobosea sp. RIT-PG3_2. Lineage (NCBI taxonomy): Bacteria > Pseudomonadati > Pseudomonadota > Alphaproteobacteria > Hyphomicrobiales > Alloboseaceae > Allobosea > Allobosea sp. RIT-PG3_2. The sequence goes on from NZ_JBXWCA010000001.1 coordinate 10,629, forward strand.
GCCGTGCGCCTGGTTACCTTGACCGCGGCCACGATCCGCGGCGTGGGGCTCGGCGTGGTCGGCGTGGCGCTCATCCAGTCACTGCTGTTGGGCTGCGGCTTCTTCGCCATCGGACTCCCGGCGGCCGGTCCCTTGATGCTCGTGGCGCTGCTGCTGGGTATCATGCAGGTGCCGCTGATTCTGCTGACCCTGCCCGTCGTCGGCTACGTCTTTTATTCCGAGGCAACGCAGCCGGCGATCATCTTTCTGATCTGGAATATCGTTGTCGGCCTCAGCGACAATGTTCTCCGTCCGTTGTTCCTCGGAAGGGGTCTCGAAGTCCCCATGCCAATCATTCTTATTGGTGTTCTTGGTGGCGTGATTGTCGATGGGCTTCTAGGTTTGTTCGTAGGGCCGGTCCTGCTCGGAGTCAGCTATACGTTTTTGATCGAATGGCTGCAGAACAACTCCGTTTGAATTGCTGTTCGTTCTGACTTCATTGCGGTCAACGGGCCAAAGGCAGGAACAGAGATTGTCCTCAGCTGCATATTCTGCGGCTATAAATTCAATCGGCATGGCGCGGGATCGTTGCACTCTCTCTGGGGACGGCTAGCGACGCCGGTACGCGAAGTAGCGGCCGTCTGGCACATCGTCAGGAAGCGGCACCGCCTCGAAGGCCGGGTGGTCGAGCTGCCAGCCTGTGACGATCAGGCCGCCTGGCTTGGCCAGCGCTGCGACATGATCCGGCAGCCACGCGAAGGCCAGGTGGTCCCGGTCAGGCACGCCGGTCGTTACGTCGACATGGATCAGGGCGGCTGCGCTTGCGTGCCGGGCGGCGAAGGCCGGCAGCGTCTCCTCCATCTCCCCGACGACGAGAAGATGGCGGGGCGGCATCGATCGGGGGTTGGGGCTGGGATTGCGCTCGAACACATGGATCTCGCGGCCGGGCAGCCGCTCGCGCAGATGATCGTAGGTGCGGCCGTTGCCGAGCCCCAATTCCAGGACCAGCCCTTCCTGCCCCTCGATGCGATCCGCTGCCCAGTCCAGCATGCTGCGCTGAGCCTGAAGGCGACGGATGAAGCTGTCGAGCCGGCTCATGATCATGCACCCAATGTCGTCCGTCACTATGAGCGGCCGGGGCCGCGATGCCAACGACGATCCCATCAGCGCGCGCTTGCCAAATCGAACGATGCGATGGCCTAATCGACCGAGAAGTGCGCTTCATCAGATGCGTATCGAAGGCCGGCAAGAGCCTTTTCCAGGGAGAGAAGTTGATGATTTCGAAGCGATATCTCATCGCTGCGGCTGTCGCCGCGTCCGTTGTCGCACTGCAGACTCCTGCTTCGGCCGAAACCTGGCCGGCGCGGCCGATCACCTTCATCGTGCCTTTCCCGGCGGGTGGCGGCACCGATACCTTCGCGAGACCGCTCGCCGCGCAGCTCGATCAGCAATTGGGCCAGCGCATCGTGATCGAGAATCGCGGTGGAGCGGGCGGCACGGTCGGTGCGTCGGCTGCGTCCAAGGCCAAGCCCGATGGCTACACCTTCTTCGTCGGGGCCGCGCACCATGCCATCGCGCCGGCGCTCTATCCCAAGCTCGACTACAACATCCAGACCGATTTCATCCCGATCGCCGTCATCGCCCTGCCGCCGCAGGTCATCGTCGTCCATCCCGGCAAGGTCCAGGCAAAGACCGTGGCCGAGCTCGTCGACTACGCCAAGAAGAACCCGGAGAAGCTCAACTATGCCTCGGCCGGCAACGGCACGACGCATCATCTCGCCGGCGAACTCTTCCAGATATCGACCGGGACGAAGCTGACCCATGTCCCCTATCGCGGTGCCGGCCCGGCCCTGCAGGACACTGTCGCGGGGCAGGTCGACATCCTCTTCGACGGTCTCGGCTCGTCGGCCGCGCAGATCCAGAGCGGCGCCTTGCGCGCGCTTGCGGTCGCAGCGCCCACCCGTTCCGAAGCCGTGCCCGATGTGCCGACGGCCAAGGAGGCCGGCCTCGACGGTTACGAGGTCTCGACCTGGTATGCGCTCTGGGCACCGAAAGGCACGCCGGCTGAGATCGTGACCCGCATGCGGACGGAGGTCGAGAAGGCCTTGAAGACGCCGACCATCGACGCAGTCTGGAAGAAGAGCGGCTCGCCCATTCCGACCCTGAGCGGCGAGGCTTTCGGGCGCTTCGTCACGGCCGAGGTCGACCGCTGGGGCAAGGTCGTCAAGGAGGCGCAGGTCAAGCTGGAGTGAGGTGAGCCCGAGCTGCGGCTTGCGACGAGCCGCCTCCTAGGCCTCGCCTTCCACATCGCCGTCGATGACGGCGCGCGCCGTGGCATAGCCGAAGCCGAGGCGGGCCAGCGTGGCCAGGTCCTTCTGCCGGAACGCTGCGCGGTCGCTCCTGCGCCAGGGGCCGAGCCGGCGGCGTGTCGCGGCGATGCGCGCGGCCGCGATCTCGTCGTCCGCATTCGTGGCTGCGAGTTCACCCACCAACTCGCGGCCGACTCCTTTCGCGGTCAACCGGGCCGCGACCGCGCGGCTCGACTGGCCCTTGCGCCGCAAGGTGGCTGCCCTCGCCTCGGCGAAGCGGCGATCATCGATCAAACCCGTCGAAACGCAGCGCGCGATCACCGTATCGAGCGCTTCCGCATGAGCCGCCGGGTCCTCGCCATGGTGGCGGCAGCTCATGGCGATCTTGCGTGTCAGCACCCGGCGCAGCTGCGCCGCGGGCGCGGCATAGCGTTCGAGATAATGCATTGCCGCCCGCTGCAGATAGTCGGCGGTGATGCGCCGTGGGATGCGTGCAGGGCGAGCGCCCTGCCCTGGCCTGTCGGCGATTTCAGGCATGCTAGTCGGACATCGGCTTCGATCGGCCGGCCTTGACGCCGGAGCGGCGCTCCTTGGAGGCGAGCCTGCGCTCCTTCGAGGCCTTGGTGGGCTTCGTCGCGCGCCGAACGGCCGGGCGAACTGCGGCGGCGCGGATCAGCTCCAGCAGGCGCTCGACGGCCTCTTCGCGATTGCGCTTCTGGCTGCGCTGCGCCTGGGCGACGATGATGATGACGCCGTCCTGCGTCAGCCGGCTGCCGGCGAGCTTCATCAAGCGGATCGCGACATCGTTGGGCAAATTGGGCGACTGGCGCACGTCGAAGCGGATCTGCACCGCGCTCGAGACCTTGTTGACGTGCTGGCCGCCCGGCCCCGAGGCGCGCACGAAGCTTTCCTCGATCTCGCTCTCGTCGATCGCAATGGACGGGGTGACTTGAATCATGGGAGGACGCTAGATCACGGCGCACTCGGATGGAAACATCCGAATGCGAAAAAACGTGATCGATTCTCAAAGTCGAGAGCATGGCTGCAGCGAAAGGCAGGGTTTCGCTTTTCGCTCGACGCTCTCCTTCAATTCACGGAGACATGCAGCGTTGAAGCCCTCTTGCGATATTGCCCGGCTCATCGAGATCATGGCGGCGCTGCGCACGCCCGGGACCGGCTGCCCCTGGGATCTGGAGCAGGATTTCGGCTCGATCGCGCCCTATACCATCGAGGAGGCCTATGAGGTCGCGGATGCGATCCAGCGTGGCGACAAGCTCGATCTCAAGGACGAGCTCGGAGACCTGCTGCTCCAGGTCGTCTTCCATGCGCGCATGGCCGAGGAGGAAGGTTCCTTCGCCTTTCCGGATGTGGTGGAGGCGATCACCAGCAAGCTTATCCGCCGGCACCCGCATGTCTTCGGCGATGCGCGTGACCTCTCGCCGGCTGAGGTGAAGCTGCTCTGGCACCGGATCAAGGCCGAGGAGAAGGCGGCCAAGGCGGCGGCACGCGAAGCCGCCGGCCTGTCGCCGCAAGAGGAGGACAAGAGCATCCTAGCCGGGGTGCCGCACACCCTGCCGGCCCTCTCCCGTGCCTGGAAGCTGCAGGCCCGGGCCTCGACGGTCGGCTTCGACTGGAACGACGCGCGGCTCGTGCTCGACAAGATTCGAGAGGAAACGCTGGAGATCGACGAGGCGCTCGCCGGCGGCGACAAGGCCGCGATCCAGGAGGAGATCGGCGATCTGCTCTTCGTCATCGCCAACCTCGCGCGCCATGTCGACGCCGACCCGGAAGGATGCCTCAACGCCGCCAACGCCAAGTTCGAGCGTCGCTTCAAGGGTATCGAGGAGGCGCTTGAAGCTCAGGGGCGAAACGCCAAGGACGCGACGCTCGAAGAGCTGGAGGCGCTCTGGCAGGCGGTGAAGAGGGCTGAGAAAGCGGGCGGCTGACGGGAGCGCCAAGGCCGTCATTCCCGGCGGAGCGAAGTGCAGTCTCAAGAATCTTTGGACGAGAGAGCGCCTGACCGGGGCCTCGTCCGGCGAGAGATGCTCGGGCCAAGCCCGAGCATGACGGCCTTCTGGGCCTCGCGCTATCGTCGCCGCTCGGCTTGCGGAAACCGGGCGGTGAACGCCCCTTCCCGCTCCGGCGGCAGCCGGACGATGAGCTTCAGCTCGCCATCCTCCGCATCATCGCGCTCGAGGATTTCACCATTGGCGTGAAGCCAGGCGAGCGACTTGCCGTCGCCGGGAGCGAGATTGAGCCCATAGACCGGCCTGCTATGGGCGATGCGGGTTTCGATGGCCTGCGTCAGGCGCTCGATCCCCTCGCCGGTCAGCGCCGAGACCAGGACCGGCCGTACCTCCGACGCCCGGAGCGAAGCGATGCCGAGCTGGCGTTCGCGTTCTGCCGGGTCGAGCAGATCGGCCTTGTTCCAGACCTCGATGACGCGCTGGCCGTCATCCGGGTTGATGCCGAGATCGCGCAGGATCGCCTGGACGTCGGCGGCCTGCGCCTGCGTGTCGTCATGGGCGACGTCGCGGACATGCAGCAGCACATCTGCCTCGATCGCATCCTCCAGCGTGGCGCGGAAGGCGGCGACGAGCTGCGTTGGCAGGTCGGAGATGAAGCCGACGGTATCGGACAGCATGATCCGCGCGCCATGCGGCAGCTTGATCGCGCGCGCCGTCGGGTCGAGCGTGGCGAAGAGCATGTCCTGCGCCAGCACCTCGGCCGAGGTCAGCCGGTTGAAGAGCGTGGATTTTCCCGCATTGGTGTAACCGACGAGCGCAACGATTGGATAAGGCACGCGTTTCCGGCTGGCGCGATGGAGCGAGCGGGTGCGCTTCACGCTCTCCAGATCGCGCTCGATCTTGGTCATGCGTTCCTGGATGATGCGCCGGTCCGCCTCGATCTGGGTCTCGCCGGGGCCGCCGAGGAAGCCGAAGCCGCCGCGCTGGCGCTCGAGGTGGGTCCAGGACCGCACGAGCCGGCTCTTCTGATAGTTCAGATGGGCGAGCTCGACCTGAAGCGCGCCTTCCTTGGTGCGGGCGCGGCGCCCGAAAATCTCGAGGATCAGGCCGGTGCGGTCGATGACCTTGCAGCCGAAGACCTTTTCGAGGTTGCGCTGCTGGACCGGCGACAAGGCGCAGTCCATCACGACGAGGCCGATTTCCTCGATCTTGACGCGCTCGGCCAGCTCCTCGACCTTGCCCTTGCCGATATAGGTCGCCGGCCTCAGTGCGGTGAGCAGCACCTGCACGGGCTCGACGACGGTCAGGTCGATCGCAGCCGCCAGCCCTACCGCCTCGTCCAGCCGTGCTGCGAAGGAGCGCTGGTTGGCGTCGGTGGCGACGCCTCGCTTCTGCAGATAGGGTCCGACGACATAGGCGCGCGTATTCGCCGCGATGTCGCGTTCGATCTCGTCGAGCGGCTTCGGGGCCGCCCGCTCCTTGTCGTGGTCGTGGCTTGCAGCCAAATCAGTTCTTGTCCGTTTCCTCGGGCTCGAACAGCTGCACCGGATGGCCGGGCATGATCGTCGAGATCGCATGCTTGTAAACGAGCTGCGAATGACCGTCACGCCGCAGAAGCACGCAGAAATTATCGAACCAGGTGACGACGCCCTGCAGCTTCACGCCGTTGACGAGGAAAATCGTCAGCGGAATCTTCTGCTTGCGCACGTGGTTGAGGAAGGTGTCCTGAAGGTTCTGTGCCCGCTCTGCGGCCATGGGTAGTCCCTGTTGTTGGGATCGTCGATCGGTTTACGCCCGCGATCCAGTTCGTTCCGTTCGTGCCGGCGGCGCATTCCACCAACCTCGGAACACCGATGCTCCATTAGATCGTCGAGTTCGCCTGCAACGCAAGTGCAGCAATGCCGCGTTTTTTTGCAGGTGCGTCTGCGTGGCGTGCAGATGCACCCTGCGAGAATGGCTCAGCCGACGCCGAGGGATTTGAGCTTCCGATGCAGCGCCGAGCGCTCCATGCCGATGAACTCGGCCGTCCGCGAGATGTTGCCGGAGAACCGGGCGATCTGCGCGATGAGGTATTCGCGTTCGAAGATCTCGCGCGCGTCGCGCAGCGGCAGGCTCATCAGCCTCTCGCCGCCCGAGCCGGAAGGCGTCGTCGGCACCATCGCGCCGACCTCGGCCGGCAGCATCTCGACCGTCACCTCGGAGTTGGGGTCGCCCTTGGTCAGGATCATCAGCCGCTCGACGTTGTTGCGCAGCTCACGGACGTTGCCCGGCCATTCATGCGATTGCAGCACCGCCATCGCGTCCGAGCCGATCCGGCGCTTGGGCAGGCCGCTGGCGATGGAGATCTGGTCCATGAAGAACTCGATCAGCTCCGGCACGTCCTCGCGCCGCTCCGAGAGCGGCGGCACCCGGATCGGCACGACGCTGAGGCGGTGATAGAGGTCCTCGCGGAAGTGCCCGTCGCTTATGAGTTGCGCCAGGTCACGGCTCGACGAGGAGATGATGCGGACGTCGACATGGACCCGCGTCGCGCCGCCGACACGCTGGAAGTTCTGGTCGACCAGCACGCGCAAGATGCGGTTCTGCGTCTCGCGCGGCATGTCGCCGATTTCGTCGATATAGAGCGAGCCGCCATGCGCTTCCTCGAGCGCGCCGATCCGGCGCGAACGGCCATCGCCGCCCTCGACGCCGAAAAGCTCCTCCTCCATCGTCTCGGGGGTGATCGTCGCCGCGTTGATGACGACGAAGGGCCCGCTCGTGCGCGTCGAAGCCTCGTGCAGCGTCCGCGCCGTCAGTTCCTTGCCGCAGCCCGGCTCGCCGGTGATGAGGACGCGGGCATTGGTCGGCGCGACGCGCTCTATCGTCTGGCGAAGCTGGTTCACCACTGTCGTGCGCCCGACGATGCGGTTGGCCTGAACAGAGCGGGTCTTGAGGTCCCTCACCTCGCGGCGCAGCCGCGACGCTTCGAGCGCCCGCTCGGCGACGAGAACGAGCCGGTCGGCCTTGAACGGCTTTTCGATGAAGTCGTAGGCGCCGCTCTTGATCGCGGAGACGGCGGTCTCGATGTTGCCGTGGCCGGAGATCATCACCACGGCGAGATCCGGGTGGCCCTCCTTGATCAGCTCCAGCACCTGCAGGCCGTCGAGGCGGCTGCCCTGCAGCCAGATGTCCAGAAAGACGAGATTCGGCCGGCGCGCCGCGATCGCGGCGAGCGCCTCGTCGGCGGAGCCCGCCTTGCGGGTGCGGTAGCCTTCATCCTCGAGAAGGCCGGCGACCAGATCGCGGATATCGACTTCGTCGTCCACTACCAGGATGTCAGCGCTCATAAGCGTATCCCATCATTCGAATCAGGAGCGACCGGGCCGGAGCCCGGCTGGGCGGCCTCATCGCCGCCATCGGCCTCGGAAGAAGGGCCCGTTTCAGGGAACCAGAGGCGAATGCGGGCGCCCCTCGTTCCGCTGGAGGCATCCGGACGGTCGAGCAGTTCGATGCCGCCGCCATGGTCCTCCAGAATCTTGCCGACGATGGCGAGGCCGAGACCGGTCCCGCCCTCGCGCGTCGTCATGTAGGGCTCCAGCAGCTTCTGGCGCTGGTCGGCGGGCAGCCCCTTGCCGTTGTCGATGACCTCGATGACGATCCGCCCGTCGTCGCGCCGTTCCAGCCGAACGTCGATATGCCCCCGGCCGCGTTCCTCGGCGGGCACGGCTTCGATCGCCTCCGTCGCGTTCTTGATGACGTTGGTCAGCGCCTGCGAGAGCAGGCGGCGGTCGAACTGCGCCGGAACCGCCTCTGCCGGCAGGCTTTCCTCGATCGTCATTTCCGGATTGCCGACCCGCCAGAGGAAGACGATCTGCCTGACGGTTTCGACGATGTCCTCGCGCGTCAACGAGGGTTTGGGCATGCGGGCGAAGGAGGAGAATTCGTCGACCATGCGCCGGATATCCTCGACCTGGCGCACGATCGTGTCGGTGCACTGGTCGAACACGTCCTTGCCCTCGGTGATGACGCGGCCGAACCGGCGCTTGATGCGCTCGGCCGAGAGCTGGATCGGCGTCAGCGGGTTCTTGATCTCATGGGCGATGCGCCGGGCGACGTCGGCCCAGGCGGCCGTGCGCTGCGCGGAGACCAGATCGGTGATGTCGTCGAGCGTGACGACGAGCCCAGCGCCGCTCCCCTCGCCTTCGCGGGCGGCGCGAATGTTGACCATGCGGTCCTGGCCGCCGCGCGTGAGCGTGGCTTGCCCGGAAATCTGCCGCTGCCGACCCTGGAGCGCCTCGGCAACGAAGGACGCCACTTCCGGAGCGATCTCCGCGATCGGCTTGCCGAGCAGGCGGCCGCCGGTGCCGAGCAAGGTCTCGGCCGAGCGGTTGATCGTCGTGACATGGCCATCGCCGTCGAGGCTGAGCACGCCTGACGAGACGCCGGACAGCACCGTCTCGGTGAAGCGCCGTCGCTTGTCGATGACCTCGCTCGCCGTCACCAGGCTGTCGCGCTGGCGACGGAGCTCCGCCGTCATCTTGTTGAAGGTCTCGCCGAGATGGGCGAGATCGCCCTCGGATCTTCGGATCGGGACCTGGACGTAGAAATTGCCGCTGGAGACCTGATCGGTCGCGTGAATCATTCGTCGGATCGGAGCGACGAGGCCGTTGGCGAAGCTCAGGCCCAGCCAGATCGCCGAGAGCAGCAGGATCAGTGCTATCAGGCCGTACATCGAGGCGAAGGCGACCTGGACACCCTTGCGGCGGGCGTCGATCGACAGATACTCGACGGCCGCGCCACGAGCGACGGCCGGAAACTCCACGGCCAGCGGATCGACCTCGCGCGCGATGTGCAGGAAGCTGTTCTCGTAGGCCGGCAGCTTCATCACCGCACCGAAGACCCGCCCAGCGCGAGGTATCACGCAGATCGGCTCCGGCGCCGACTGGGCATCGTCGAAGGCGGCCTGATCGGGTTTGGGCGCATCGCGCAGCACGTCGATACTCGCGCGTACGATCACTTTGTCCGGCGGCTGCATGATCGCGGCGACGGGGACGCCGAGCGCGGTGGCGCGTGACGTCAGAAACGTCTCGAACCACTTGCGGTCGACATCGAAGGCGGGCTTGGCGCGCGTCAGATCATCGGCGAGCACGCGGATTTCGCGGCCCAGCGAGCGGCACTGGCTGGCAGCGTAGGCGTCGGCGACCTCGACCGATTTGAAGATCGCGTCGCGCATCCGGTCCGAGAACCAGGGCTCCAGGCCGCGCTCGATGGTGAAGGTCGCGATAATGGCGACGAGGACGGCCGGGAGCGCGGCGATGATGCTGAACAGGCCGACGATCCGCACATGCAGCCCGGCGGCCGCGGCCCCTGCCTTTCGCGCGCGGATCAGGACAGCCGCTTCGAAGGCGACGATCACCATCAACGCCAGAATCAACAGCGCATTGAGAACGAAGACCGCGATGACGACTTCGTGGACCGGCGCGATCGGCGTGGCGCCCGAGAGGACGAGGAAGGTGAGCAACGCCGAGACCAGCGCCAGCAGGACGACGATCCCGCCGATCCAGCCGGAAACGCGGCGGGATTTCTCCTCACCGCGCGGCATCATTCTGGCTTCAGTTACGGAAGCGGACACGTGTTCTGACAACTCCGATGCGGCGCTGCCGAAACATGGCATCGCCTACGGGCGCAACTGATGCGCCGCCGCAACGGTGTTGTCAAAATATGACATGGGCAAGGCGGGGCCGCGGCTCAGCGCGGCGAGCGGACCACCTGCATGTCGAGCTCCCGAATCTTCTTGCGGAGCGTATTGCGGTTGAGGCCCAGCAGTTCGGCCGCCCTGATCTGATTGCCGCGGGTCGCGGCCAGCGCGGCGGCGATCAGCGGTGGCTCGATCTCGCGGAGAATGCGGTGATAAAGGCCGGGCGGCGGGATATTGTCACCGAAGCCGCCGAAATACTGGCCGAGATGGCGCTCGACCGAACCTGACAGCGTCTCGGCGCGCTCGGGAGCGGCCGGACTTCCGGCGTAGCCCGATCCGGAGGCGGCCGGCTGCAACTCGGCCTCGACGATCGGGGCGGTGATCGTCTCCTGAGGATAAAGCGCTGCCAGGCGGCGAACCAGGTTCTCCAACTCGCGGACGTTGCCCGGCCAGCGATAGCGCCGCATCACGTCCATCGCTTCCGAATCGACCTGCTTGCGCGGCAGCCCCTCCTTCTCGACGAGCGAGAAGAAGTGGCGAACCAGATCCGGAATGTCCTCCACCCGCTCGCGCAGCGGCGGCAGGCGGATCGGCACGACGTTGAGCCGGAAGAACAGATCCTCGCGGAACAGGCCCTGCGCGATCGAGATCCGCAGATCCTTGTTGGTCGCGGCGATGATGCGGACATTGGTCTTGATCGGCGTACGCCCGCCGACGGTCGTGTACTCGCCCTGCTGGAGAACACGCAGCAGCCGGGTCTGCGCCTCCATCGGCATGTCGCCGATCTCGTCGAGGAAGAGCGTGCCGCCCTCCGCCTGCTCGAAGCGGCCGGAAGAGCGCGTCAGGGCGCCGGTGAAGGCACCCTTCTCATGGCCGAACAGCTCCGATTCGATCAGGTCCTTCGGGATCGCGGCCATGTTGATCGCGACGAAGGGGCCGTTCTTGCGCTTGCCGTAGTCGTGGAGCGCCCGAGCCACAAGCTCCTTGCCGGTGCCCGACTCGCCGTTGATCATCACGGTCAGATCGATCGGCATCAGCCGGGCCAGCGCGCGATAGACATCCTGCATCGCCGGCGAGCGGCCGATCAGCGGAATGTCCTCGGGCTCGGCGGCGTGGCTGCGGGCAGCCTCGCCGCGTGGACGCGACAAGGCGCGGCCGACGATGGCGACGAGCTCCTTCAGATCGAAAGGCTTCGGCAGATATTCGTAGGCGCCGCGCTCGGAAGCCTTGATCGCGGTCATGAAGGTGTTCTGCGCGCTCATGACGATGATCGGCAGCTCGGGCCGCACGCGCTTGATGCGCGGCAGCAGGTCGAAGGCATTGCCGTCCGGCATCACGACATCGGTGATGATCAGGTCGCCCAGCCCTTGGGCGGCCCAGGTCCACAATGTCGCCGCCTGCCCGGTTGTGCGGACTTCATAGCCGGCCCTGGCGAGCGCCTGATTCAGGACGGTGCGGATCGCGGCGTCGTCGTCGGCGACGAGGATGTTCCCGGTCGGCATGTGTTCGATTAGGCCTTGCGTTGACTGCCGTGACCCAGCTGGTGCAGCGGCAGAAGGATCCTGAATTGCGTACGACGAGGGACGGACTCGCATTCGACGATTCCGCCGTGATCGCCGATCACCTTGGCAACGAGTGCAAGTCCAAGGCCACTTCCCTGTGCCTTGGTGGTCACGAAGGGATCGAACAGGTGCTGGACGAGGTCCGGCGGCACGCCGGAACCGTTGTCGCGGATGACGATTTCGAGCGGCAGCGCGATCCGTTCGGTCGATCCCGGAACCTGCATGCGAATGCCCGGGCGATAAGCCGTCGTCAGCGTGATCTCGCCGTCGATCGCATATTCGCCAATGGCTTCGGCGGCATTCTTCACCAGATTGAGCAGAACCTGGACGAGTTGGTCGCGATTGCCGGCTACCGGCGGCAGCGACGGATCATAGACCTCCGAGAAGCGGATGTGCCGGGCGAAGCCCGATTGCGCCAGGCGCTTCACGTGATCGAGCACGTCGTGGACGTTGACGGGGTCGCGCTCGCTGGGGCGCTCGTCGCCGAAGAGCTCGACGCGTTCGACCAGCTTCACGATGCGATCGGTCTCGTCGCAGATGAGCTGGGTCAGCATCCGGTCCGAATCCGAGATCGAGCCTTCGAGCAGCTGGGCCGCCCCTCGAATGCCCGAGAGCGGGTTCTTGATCTCATGGGCCAACATAGCGCCGAGCGCCGTGATCGAGCGGGCTGCTCCTCTATGCGTCAATTGCCTGTCCATTTTTTCGGCAATTGTCCGTTCTTGCAGCATCACTACGACCGCATCGCCCTGGCTGGGCAAGGGAGAGGCAAAAACATCGACGATGCGATCAATACCGAGGCGTGGCGAGCCGAGGTCGAGGCGGTACTCGCTGACGCTGGCGCCGCGGCGCTGCACATCCTCGATCAGCCCCAGCACGGGAGAGCCGAAGGCGATGAGATCGTCGATGCGTTGTCGCTTCAGGACGGCCGCGCTCGACTGGAAGAAATCCTCGGCCGCCGTGTTCGCGTAAATCACGATATGGCCTTCGCCGATCACCAGGACCGGCATGGGCAGAACATTCAGCGCCTGAACCTCGATGGGATCGAGGAGGTAGGTGCTCATGCTCCCGAGCCCCTTGTCGGCAAACATCGCCGTCATCGGCTCTTCCTTTCCATCTCAGGCCGCTTCGCGGCTGCGTTCGGTCGAAAACAACCCCGTCAGCGCCCCGAGGACCTGACGAGGGTCTTCCGAGGTGAGCAGCGTGCGCCGCCGCTCGGGATCGGGCGCGCAGCCCTCGGCCATCGCCTCGTCGGCATAGGCGGCGAGGTGCTTGCGGGCATGGCGCACGCCATGGGCCGGTCCCATCAAGGCCAGCAGGCCCTCATAGTGCTCGCATGCCACGGCGAGCTTCTCCGCCAATGAGAGCGGTGCGAGCGTGCGATCATCGAGTGCGGCGCCGATCTCGCCGACCAGCCAGGGCCGGCCGAGTGCCGCTCGCCCGATCATCACGAAATCGGCACCCGATTGCGCCAGGCAGGCTCTGGCATCGGCCGCGTCGTGAATATCGCCATTGGCCACCAGCGGAAAATCTCCCGCCGCGCGGACTGCTTCGATCGCCCGCCAATCCGCCTTGCCCTTGTAGAACTGCTGGCGGGTCCGGCCGTGGACCGTGATCATCCGCGCGCCGGCAACGACGGCGCGGCGCGCGAGTTCCGGCGCGTTGCGTGACGCATCGTCCCAGCCCAGCCGCATCTTCACCGTCACCGGCACCTTCACGGCCGAGACCGCCGCCTCGACCAGCGTCACCGCGTGATCGAGGTCGCGCATCAGCGCCGAACCGGCCCAGCCGCCCGTCACCTTCTTCGCCGGGCAGCCCATGTTGATGTCGACGATATCAGCGCCATTGGCCTCGGCGAGCCGGGCCGCCTCGCCCAGCCAATGCGGATCGCAGCCGGCAAGCTGGACGACATGCGGCGAGACACCTGCGCCCTCGGCGCGGATGCGCGCTTCCTCGCTGCCGCGCACGAATTCGTCCGACGCCACCATTTCCGAAACCACGATCCCGGCATGGCGGCGTGCGGCGAGCCGGCGCATGACGATGTCGGTCACGCCGGACATCGGCGCCAGGAAGGCGCGGGATTCAATGGGAATTCCAGCGATGTTCAAACTGTTCAGCCTGCTTTTGAGGCAATCGAGATTATGCATATTTATTGGACAATGCTGCAGGAGCGCAAGTGCTTACAGCTTAATGGTGCAATGCAGCGAAAATACACCCCCTGCCCTCAGCCGTTGGAATTGGCTATGGCTGCCGCATGAACAGCCACTACGCCGAACCTCGCTCCTTGCCAGAGCCCGCTCACTCGCCCGCTCCGGTGGCCGCTTTGCTCGTCGCGGCCGGACGCGGGCTGCGCGCGGGTAGAGGCGCGCCGAAGCAATATCGGCTCGTCGATGGCCATCCTGTCCTGGCCCGCGCCCTTGCCCCGTTCCTGGCCGAGCCGGCGATCAGCCGCGTGGTGGTGGTGATCGGAGAAGGTGACGACGTGCTCTATGCCGATGCCGTCGCAGGTATCGACGACATCAGGCTCGCGGCGCCGACCCCGGGCGGCACGACACGGCAGGATTCGGTTCGGCGCGGATTACGCGCGCTCGCACGCGACGGCTTCGACGGCATCGTGCTGGTCCATGACGCCGCCCGCCCCTTCGTCTCTCTGGCGCTGATCGGCGCGGCGATTAGAAAGCTCGGTGACGTGGGCATGGCCGCCATTCCGGCGCTGCCGGTGACGGACACGGTCAAGCGCACGGACGACAGCGGCCATGTCGCCGAGACCCCGCCGCGCGATCAGCTTGTCACCGTCCAGACGCCACAAGCTTTTCGCTTCAAGCCTCTCCTTGAGGCGCATGAGGCGGCGGAGGCGGCCGCGCTGCATGGCTTCACCGATGATGCGGCCCTGATGGAATGGGCCGGCCACCCCGTCGCAACGTTCACGGGTGATCCGGCGAACATCAAGCTGACCCATGCCGAGGATTTCCGCCGCGCCAATGCCCGGCCAGGCGAGGTTCTGGTGACCCGTGTCGGCACCGGCTACGACGTTCATGCCTTCGGCCCGGGCGACCATGTCTGGCTGGGCGGCGTCAGGATCGCCCATGACCAGGGTGTCGTCGCTCATTCCGATGGCGACGTGGCGCTCCATGCCCTGACCGACGCCTTGCTGGGCGCGCTCGCCGATGGCGATATCGGCACGCATTTCCCGCCGAGCGATCCGCAATGGCGCGGCGCTGCCTCGGCGCAATTCCTCGCCTTCGCGGCGAGCCGAGTGGGCGAGCGCGGCGGGCGCATCGACCATCTCGACCTCACGATCGTTTGCGAGGCCCCCAAGGTCGGGCCGCACCGCGACGCCATCCGCTTGGCGATCGCAACCGCAGCCGGCATCCCGGTGGAGAAGGTCGCGATCAAGGCCACGACGTCGGAGCGCATGGGCTTTACCGGCCGGCGCGAGGGGCTCGCGGCGCTGGCGACGGCGACCATTCGATTGCCCGAAGCGGAGTAGCGCGATGTTCGACGCCGAGATCACCACGCTGTCGGAAACCGTGCTGGCGATGTGCCGCGAAGCGGGGCTCAGGATCGGAACCATCGAATCCTGCACCGGAGGTCTGGTCGCGGGGGCGCTCACCGCGATTCCCGGCTCGTCCGATGTCGTGAATGGCGGATTGGTCACCTATTCCAATGCGGCCAAGGCGGCACTCGCCAACGTGGCGGCCGAACTCATCCACGCCCATGGCGCCGTCAGTGAACCCGTGGCACGCGCCATGGCGGAAGGCGGGCGCGCCAGGCTGGCAGCCGACCTCGCGGTCGCCATCACCGGCGTGGCGGGCCCGGGCGGCGGGACAGCACGCAAGCCGGTCGGCCTCGTCCATTTCGCTTGCGCTTCAGCGACCGGGACCGCGCATCGCGAGATGCGGTTCGGCAACCTGTCGCGCGACGACATCCGGCGGCTTTCCGTGGTCGTCGCGCTCGAAATGCTGCGAGACGCCGCAGCTTGATCGCATTCAGCGGGAGAGCCGACACCAGATCGCGCTGACGATGTCGGCATCGTCACCACGCCATGGGGCGTGTAGTGACACGCTGTCATTCCGGGGCATCGCGTCAGCGATGAGCCCGGAACCCAGAACCGATGCGCTCGATCGTGAAAACTGCGGGGAAGAGACCGCTTCATGACGGACGGCATCGGTTCTGGGTTCCGGGCTCGGCCTTTCAGGCCGCCCCGGAATGACGGTGCGCTTCCGTATCAAGACAGCAGGCTCTAAAGCCCTGTCACCGCTTTCGCGTCGGTTCGGCCGTAGACGAGATCGGCGCGCTTCTCGAAGGCTTCCGAGAATTTGCGGAAGGCCTTGTCGAACATCGCGCCCATCAGGATGCCGAGCATGCGGCTGGCGAACTCGTAGGAAATGAAGAAGCCGACCTCGCAGCCGGCGCCATGCGGCTTGAAGGCCCAGCGGTTCTCCAGATGGCGGAAAGGCCCATCGACATATTCGACGAGGATCTTGAGGTTCGCCGGATCGAGCGTGACGCGGCTGGTGAAGGTCTCGCGGATCGCCTTGTAGCCGACGCTCATATCGGCCAGCAGCACCTCGCCGCCGCCTTCGCGCGGCGTACGGCGCCGCACGGTCAGCCCTTCGCAGAGCGGAAGGAACTGGGGGTATTTTTCGACATCGGCGACGAGCGCGAACATCTGCTCGGGCGAATGCCTCACCCGGCGGGTGCTGTTGAACATCGGCATTGAGCGGCGCCGCTACTGACCCAGCCGCGCTGCGCGGGCCGCGCGCAGCCGCGCGAAATCCTCGCCGGCATGGTGCGAGGAGCGGGTCAGCGGCGTCGAGGAGACCATCAGGAAGCCCTTCGCGAACGCGATGGTCTCGAAGCTCTTGAACTCGTCGGGCGTGACGAAGCGGATCACCGCATGGTGCTTGCGCGACGGCGCCAGATACTGGCCGATGGTCATGAAGTCGACCTCGGCCGAACGCAGGTCGTCCATCAGCTGGAGAACCTCGTTCCGCTCCTCGCCGAGGCCGACCATGATGCCGGACTTGGTGAAGATGGTGGGGTCGAGCTCCTTCACCCGCTGCAGCAGCCGCAGCGAATGAAAATAACGCGCGCCCGGCCGCACCTTCAGGTACTTGCCCGGTACGGTTTCGAGGTTGTGGTTGAAGACGTCGGGCTTGGCCGCGACGACGACTTCGAGCGCGCCCGGCTTGCGCAGGAAGTCCGGCGTCAGGATCTCGATGGTCGTGCCGGGCGAGGCCTTGCGGATAGCGCGGATCACCTGGGCGAAATGCTCGGCGCCGCCGTCCTTGAGGTCGTCGCGGTCGACCGAGGTGATCACGACATGCTCGAGACCGAGCTTGGCGACGGCATCCGCGACCTTGCGCGGCTCCTCCAGATCGAGCGGCTGCGGCACGCCGGTCTTGACGTTGCAGAAGGCACAGGCGCGCGTGCAGGTGTCGCCCATGATCATGAAGGTGGCGTGCTTCTTCTCCCAGCACTCGCCGATATTCGGGCAGCCGGCCTCCTCGCAGACCGTTACCAGCTTCTCGGCCTTCACGATGGCCTTGGTCTCTGCCCATTTGGGCGAGCCGGGAGCCTTCACGCGAATCCAGTCCGGCTTGCGCAGAACCGGGTTCTCCGGGCGCTTCTGCTTCTCCGGATGGCGCACCTCGGCCGCAAGCTGGCGTGTGTCGGCCTTCGGATTGCCGGCGTTGGGCCGGGGATCGCGGTTCAGCAGATCGAGTACAAGCGCCATATCGGGGTCCGGGCTTCGACAGCAGGAGCCGGCAGAACCGGCTCCCTCCTAGCTAATCTTCAAAGAGCGCTCCCGCAACTGCTGGGCTGCGCAGGGCGGCCTCAACCGCGGCGGCGGGCGGCATTCCAGATCACGATGACGATGATGGCGCCGGCGACGGCAGCCGTCAGCGTGCGCCAGAAGCCGAAGACCGGAATTTCCATGAGTTCCGCCACCTTGGCGCCCACGAAGGAGCCGGCGACGCCGACGAGCATGTTGGTGAAAAGGCCGTGGTCGGATGAGGTCAGGCGCTCGGCGATCCAGCCGGCGAGAAGGCCGATGAAGAGCGTCATGAAGAAGCCGTAGCCCGGCTGGGCCATGGTGGCGGCAAAGCTTTCCATAGAAGACATCCCCCTGGCCATGCGCAGATGCGCGCCTTCATACCGTAACGATTGCAGCAGGTTCCGGCTAGGCGATGAAGCGGGCCAGCAGGATGACGAGGATCGCGCCGAGCACCGCCATGCCGGCATCGTCGAGGAAGCCGTAGCCGGTTCTCAGCCGCCAGCCGGTCAGCCGTGCGATACCCTGCCCCACCAGCATGCCGAGGATGCCCACGACCGCATGCCGGACCAGCCCGCCCCCGCCCACGATCAGGCTGGCGACGAAGCCGGTGACGGTGCCGAACGCGACGGTGGGGACGACGACGCGCCAGTCGAGCGCGAGGTCACGACGCGGCGGGAGAATCTCGACCTCCTCCTCGCGGACGACACGGTCGGGCTTGGGCGATTTGCGGGTGCGTGGCGGCATGGGCACAATATGAGACCGGGCGCGCCGCCCGCCAAGCTCCAGCGACTGGAACATAGGCCGTCACTCTCGGGCGGAGCGAAGCGCAGACCCGAGAATCTCTTGCGGAAGGAGGCTCAGCCGCCATCTCGTCACGAGATCCTCGGGGCAAGCCCCAGCATGACGCGCTATTGTCCAAGGCGACAGCCGCGCCCCGGGGAGAGCAGAGCCTCAGGCGTTCAGCACCTTGCCGTAGGCGTCCAGCACGCTCTCCTTCATCACTTCCGACAGGGTCGGATGCGGGAAGATGGTGTGCATCAGCTCTTCCTCGGTCGTCTCGAGGTTCATCGCGACGACGAAGCCCTGGATCAGCTCGGTGACTTCCGGGCCCACCAGATGCGCGCCAAGGAGCTTGCCGGTCTTGGCGTCGAAGATCGTCTTCGCCAGGCCTGAATCCTCGCCCAGCGCAACGGCCTTGCCGTTGGCGACGAAGTTGAAGCGCCCGACCTTGATCTCATGGCCGGCGGCCTTGGCCTTCGCCTCCGTCAGGCCGACGCTGGCGATCTGCGGGTGGCAATAGGTGCAGCCCGGGATCATCAGCTTGTCCATCGGGTGCGGGTGCAAACCCTTGATCGCCTCGACGCAGATCACTGCCTCGTGCTCGGCCTTGTGGGCCAGCATCGGCGGGCCGGCGACGTCGCCGATGGCGTAGATGCCCTTGACGTTGGTCCGGCAGACATCGTCGATGACGATGCAGCCGCGATCGGTCTTCACGCCGAGCGCTTCCAAACCGATGTTCTCGATATTGCCGACGACGCCGACGGCCGAGATCATGCGATCGGCAGTGATGGTCTGCTTGCCGCCCTTCTCGTCCTCGATATGGGCGGTGACGGAGTCGGCTGATTTCTCGACCTTGGTGACCTTCGCGCCGGTCAGGATCTTCATGCCCTGCTTCTCGAAGGCCTTTCGTGCGAAGGCGCCGATCTCGGCATCCTCCACGGGAACGACCTGCGGCAGCACTTCGACCACCGTCACCTCGACGCCCATCGTCCGGTAGAACGACGCGAACTCGATGCCGATGGCGCCGGAGCCCATCACCAGCAGTGACTTCGGCATCTTGGCCGGGACCATCGACTCGAAATAGGTCCAGATCAGCTTGCCGTCGGGCTCGAGGCCGGGCAGCGCGCGCGGCCGGGCGCCGGTCGCGACGATGATGTGGTCGGCGGTGTAGGTGCCCTCGCCCTTGGCGCCCTTCGGCACCGGCCCTTGCGGCTGCATCGCCGGCTTCTTGGTCGGGGCGACGGCGATGGTGCCGGGCTTGGTCAACTTGGCCTCGCCCCAGATCACATCGACCTTGTTCTTCTTCATCAGGAACTGGACGCCGTTGTTCATCCGCACGGCGATGCCGCGAGAGCGCTTCACGACGGCATCGAGATCGGCCTTGAACGAGCCTTCCAGCACGAGCCCGTAATCCTTGGCGTGCTGGCCGTAATGCAGGATCTCGGCAGAGCGCAGCAGCGCCTTGGTGGGGATGCAGCCCCAGTTCGAGCAGATGCCGGCGAGGTGCTCGCGCTCGACGATCGCGGTCCTGAAGCCGAGCTGCGCGGCGCGGATCGCGGCGATATAGCCGCCGGGGCCGGAGCCGATGATGATGACGTCGTAGTCAGCCATGGTGTGTCTCCCGCCGCTCAGACCAGCATCGCCATGGGCTTTTCGATATAGCCCTTGAACGC
The DNA here is from genome assembly GCF_057321085.1 of Allobosea sp. RIT-PG3_2. NCBI lineage: Bacteria > Pseudomonadati > Pseudomonadota > Alphaproteobacteria > Hyphomicrobiales > Alloboseaceae > Allobosea > Allobosea sp. RIT-PG3_2. The sequence goes on from NZ_JBXWCA010000001.1 coordinate 30,355, forward strand.
CGCAAGAAGCTCTGCGCCGAGCGCGCCGTCGACCGCGCGGTGATCGGTCGAGAGCGTCACCGACATCACCGTCGCGACGGCGGGCTGGCCGCCCTTCACGACGACGCGCTGCTCGCCGGCTCCGACCGCGAGGATCGTCGCATGCGGCGGGTTGACGATCGCGGCGAAGTCCTTGACGCCGAACATTCCGAGGTTCGAGACCGCCGTGGTGCCGCCCTGATACTCCTCGGGCTTGAGCTTGCGGGCCTTGGCTCGCGCCGCCATGTCCTTCATCTCGTTGGAGATCTGCGACAGCGTCTTGTGGCAGGCGTCGCGGATGATCGGCGTGATCAGGCCGCCGGGGATCGAAACCGCAACGCCGACATCGGCGTGCTTGTGCTTGAGCATGGTGTTGTCGGTCCAGGAGACGTTCGCGTCCGGCACGGCCTTGAGCGCCAGCGCCAGCGCCTTGATGACCATGTCGTTGACCGAGAGCTTGTAGGCGGGCTTGCCGTCCTTCTCCGGCGCGGCGGCGTTGAGCTCGGCGCGCAGCTTCAGCAACGCGTCCAGTTCGCAGTCGACCGTGACGTAGAAATGCGGAACCGTCTGCTTGGCTTCGGTCAGGCGGCGCGCGATGGTCTTGCGCATGCCGTCATGCGGGACTTCCTCATAGGAGCCCGGCGCGAACAGCTTCTTGACCTGCTCGTCGGAGGGGCCGGCCGCAAGCGGTGCGGCAGCAGGCTTCTGAGCGGATGGCGCACTTGTCTGGGGGACAGATGTGCTTGCAGCCTTGGCGCCGCCGCCCTTCTTCGCAGCCTCGACGTCCTTCTCGACGATGCGGCCATGCGGGCCGGAGCCGGCGATGGCGGCGAGGTCTAGCCCTGCGTCCTTGGCGATGCGGCGTGCCAGCGGCGAGGCGAAGGAGCGGCTGCCGTCGGATTTCGCCGGCGCGGATGCGGCGGGAGCCTCGGCCGCCTTGGCGGGGGCAGCGGCCGGGGGGGCTTCAGCCTTCGCAGGCTCGGCCTTGGGGGCTTCCGCCTTCGGAGCGTCACCCTTGGCGGGGGCCGAGACGCTCTTGGCGTCCTCGCCCTCGCCGGCGATCACGCCGATGATCTCATTGACGGCGACATCGGCCGTGCCCTCCGGCACCACGATCCTGGCGAGGATGCCCTCGTCGACCGCCTCGACCTCCATGGTGGCCTTGTCGGTCTCGATCTCGGCGATGATGTCGCCGGACTTGATCGTGTCGCCTTCCTTCTTCAGCCACTTGGCGAGATTGCCCTTCTCCATCGTGGGAGAGAGCGCGGGCATCAGGATGTTCGTCGGCATCGGTCAGCCCTCTCTCAGCGATAGCAGACGGCCTTGGCCGCCGCGACGACCTCGCCGATGTTCGGAAGCGCGAGCTTCTCGAGGTTCGCCGCGTAAGGCATCGGCACGTCCTTGCCGGTGACGCGGATGACGGGCGCGTCGAGATAGTCGAAGGCCGCCTCCATGATCTTCATGCCGATCTCGGCGGTGACGCCGGACTGCGGGAAGCCCTCCTCCACCGCGACGCAGCGATTGGTCTTCTGCACGGATGCGACGACCGTCTCGATATCCATCGGGCGGATGGTGCGGAGATCGATGACCTCGGCCTCGATGCCTTCCTTGGCCAGCGCCTCGGCGGCACCGAGCGCATAGGTCATGCCGATGCCGAAGGAGACGATGGTTACGTCCGTTCCGGAGCGGACCACCTTGGCCTTGCCGATCGGGATCAGGAAGTCGTCGCCCTTCGGTACGTCGAAGGACTTGCCGTACATGATCTCGTTTTCGAGGAAGATCACCGGGTTGGGGTCGCGGATCGCGCTCTTCAGCAGGCCCTTCGCGTCGGAGGCGCTGTAGGGCACTACGACCTTGAGACCGGGTACGTTCGAATACCAGGCGGCATAGTCGTGGCTGTGCTGGGCGCCGACGCGTGCCGCCGCGCCGTTCGGTCCGCGGAACACGATCGGTGCGCCCATCTGGCCGCCGGACATGTAGAGCGTCTTGGCGGCGGAGTTGATGATGTGGTCGATCGCCTGCATGGCGAAGTTGAAGGTCATGAACTCGACGATCGGCCTCAGACCGGACAACGCGGCGCCGACGCCGATGCCGGCGAAGCCATGCTCGGTGATCGGCGTATCGATGACGCGCTTAGCCCCGAACTCCTGCAGCAGGCCCTGGGTTACCTTGTAGGCGCCCTGATATTCCGCGACCTCCTCGCCCATCACGAAGACATCGCCGTCACGGCGCATCTCCTCGGCCATCGCGTCGCGCAGCGCCTCGCGGACCGTCTGGCTGACGATCTCGGCGCCGGCCGGGAATTCGGAAGAGGCATCATAGGCCTTGGCCTGGGCCGGCACCGTGTCGGGCTTGCTGGCCGCCGGCACATCCTCTGTCTTCGCCTCGGGCTTGGCTTCCGCCTTGGGCTCCGGCGCCTTCTCGGGAGCCGCGGCCTTGCCGCCGCCGCTCGCAGCCGCGCTGACATCTTCGCCCTCGGCCGCGATCACGCCGATCGGCGTGTTGACCGCGACGTTCTCGGTGCCGTCGGCGACGAGGATCTTGGCGAGGATGCCCTCATCGACCGCCTCGACCTCCATGGTCGCCTTGTCGGTCTCGATCTCGGCGATGATGTCGCCGGACTTGACCTGATCGCCCTCTTTTTTCAGCCACTTGGCCAGTTTTCCTTCCTCCATGGTGGGGGAAAGGGCAGGCATGAGAATGTCGATCGGCATGAACGCACCCGGATTCTGAGACGCGGGGAAAGGACGAGGCGGGCGCGGGCTCAGCCCTGCGCCGGCTCCAGCAGGATGTCGGTGTAGAGCTCCGACGGATCGGGCTCGGGATCATGCGTCGCGAACTCGGCCGCGTCGTTGACGATCTCGCGGACCTTCGCATCCACCGCCTTCAGCTCGTCCTCGCCGATCTGGAAATCGCGGACGAGGCGCGCCCTCACCTGCTCGATCGGATCATGCTCCTCGCGCATGCGCTGGACCTCGTCCTTGGAGCGGTATTTCGCCGGGTCCGACATCGAGTGGCCGCGATAGCGATAGGTCTGCATCTCCAGGATGTAGGGCCCCTTGCCGGAGCGGGCGTGCTCGATCGCACGCTGTCCGGCCTCGCGGACGGCGCGGACGTCCATGCCGTCGACCTGCTCGCCGGGGATGCCGAAGGAGACGCCGCGGCGGGAGAAATCCGTCTGGGCTGAGGCGCGGCTCACCGCGGTGCCCATGGCATAGCGGTTGTTCTCGATGATGAAGATGACCGGCAGCTTCCAGAGCTGGGCCATGTTGAAGCTTTCGTAGACCTGGCCCTGGTTGGCGGCGCCGTCGCCGAAATAGGTCATCGATACCGTGTTGTCGCCACGGTACCAGTCGGCGAAGGCCAGGCCCGCGCCGAGGGAGACCTGCGCGCCGACGATGCCGTGGCCGCCGTAGAAGTTCTTCTCACGCGAGAACATGTGCATGGAGCCGCCCTTGCCGCGCGAATAGCCGCCGCGCCGGCCGGTCAGCTCTGCCATCACGCCGCGCGATTCCATGCCGCAGGCCAGCATGTGGCCGTGGTCGCGGTAGCCGGTGATGACTTGGTCGCCGTCCTTGGAGGCCATCTGCATGCCGATGACGACGGCTTCCTGGCCGATATAGAGATGGCAGAAGCCGCCGATCAGCCCCATGCCGTACATCTGGCCGGCTTTTTCCTCGAAGCGCCGGATCAGCAGCATCTCGCGATAGGCGTGGAGGTCTTCTTCCTTGGTGAAGGTCGGCGCGTTGCTGAGGGCGGAGGTCTTTCCCGCTCCTTCCTTGGCGGCTCTTGCCTTTGCCGGCTTCGCGGCGGCTTTCGGTTGAGCGGGAGCTTTCGACTTACGCGCAGCAACAGCCATCAGGCGGCCCTCCAAGATCGTTCGACCTTTGTTGTAGAGGATCGCAAAAACCTTGGCGAGGACGCTATCTCGCAATGCAGCATGATCTAACTCGTTGAAAAAACGAGAAACTCCATGTGTAACCTGTTTTCAGTTAATCGATACGTCTGGGACTATGTGCCGTATCGTTAGAGCTCAGCGGCCCATGATGACGACGTCGTTCTTATGGGTGCGGCCGAGGGTGCTGCGCGCGTTCTCTTCCAGCAGGTCGCGGTCCACGGCCTCGTCCCGCACGAGGGCGAGCCGATGCTCCCAGGATTTGCGCTCGGTCACAAGCGCGGCGAGCTCGGCCTCCATGTCGCGCAGCGATTCCCTGACGGCGCCTCGTGCTTCGAGGCCGCGAGCGCCGTGCTGCGCATGGAACATGAAATACGCGACGGCCGCTCCCGACACGAGATAGAGCGCCAATGTCACGAAGATGGAGCGGAGGCCGCGGCGGATAACCATGGCACCACGCTACGGAGGCTTGGTTTCCGACCGGTTAACGCGCGGCGCGAAGCGAGACGTCTGCTGCATTGGTGAGCGGGGTGGGGATCGAACCCACGACCACATGATTAAAAGTCACGTGCTCTACCACTGAGCTACCCGCCCTCACCGAGGCGCTCACATACGGAGCCATGTGGCCCGGGTCAACTCGCTCGATGAAGAAGTCTCCATTCGGGCACTGCGTGGCCGGTCCGTCAATCCAGAAGGCCTCGCTCGAAGGCGACGTCGATGCAGCCATGGATATGGCCGTGCAGGAGCCGCTGCCCCTCGGTGGCGTCGCGGCGCAGCGCGCAGTCGAGCAAGGCGCGGTGCTCGCCGATCGAGGCTGGCCCCCAGAAGATGAAGAACACCATCTGGTAGCGCAGATAGCGCTCGTAGATCCCGGCATGGAGATCGAGCAGCGCCTTCGAGCCGCAGGCGGACACCAGCGCCTGATGGAATTCGAAATCGTACCGCTTCCATTGCTGCGTGCCGGAATCGTCGCCCGCGAGCAGCCGCTCCTCCATGCGGGCCAGCTTGTGATGGGCGGCGACGACGCGCCCTTCCCACTCCATGTCGCCTGCGGCGAAGGATTGCGCGAGGGCATGGCTCTCGATCAGCAGGCGGAGATCGGCAAGCTCCTTGAGGTCGCTGGTCGAGCATGGCGCGACCTGAAAGCCACGCTGCCCTTCGGCGACGACGAGCCCCTCCGGAGTCAGGCGGTTCAAGATCTCGCGCAAGGTGCTGATTCCGACGCCATAGACGGAGCGCAGCTTGTCCAGCGTCAGCCTCTGGCCCGGCTGCAGGCGGCCGAACACGATGTCCTGCCGGATCCGCTCATAGGCCTGCTCGCCCGTCGAGAGCGCGGCGACGTCATCGCCGCCGATATCGAGTGCTGCTTCCGTCATTCCGCCTCGCATCGCCTTGTCTGGTTGAAGATAGGCCGCCCTGCCGCGCCGACCAACAGGAAAAGCTGGTCTTTCATAAATTAGCTGATGATTCAAAAATTATCAGTTGATCTGCGATCGAGCCTCGATAAGATCGTCCGCATAAGAAGTGGACGGGAGCCATGGGTTCCGTTCCAGATCAGTCCCGGGAGGACGCGATGTCGGCAAGCGAGAAGCCGGCCGGACACGCTGGCGAACAGCGTGGGCGCGGCTGCATCTACATTCTGAACGGGCCGAACCTGAACCTGCTCGGGCAGCGCGAGCCGGCGGTCTATGGCACCACCACGCTGGCGCAGATCGGCGAGCGCTGCGAGGCGAAGGCGAAGGCGCTCGGCTTCACGGTGGATTTTCGCCAGACCAATTTCGAGGGTGAGCTGGTCGAGAGCGTGCACCAGGCGCGCCAGGAGGCCTGCGGGATCATCATCAACCCGGCCGGCTACAGCTTCACCTCGGTTGCCCTGCTCGATGCGCTCAAGATGTTCGAGCGCCCCAAGATCGAGCTGCACATCTCGAACGTGCATGCACGGGAGAGCATCTACCACAACTCGCTGGTCTCACGGACCGCGACGGGGATCATCATCGGGCTCGGCGCCGCGGGCTACGAGATCGCGATCCAGGCGATGGCCGGCATGGTGGAAGGCTGATGATGACATCAGCCGCCGACAGCCGGATCGCCGGCATGGGACGGCGGCTCTCAGCGGCGCAGCGTGCGCAGCACGGTGTCGATCGCCGCGGCCCTTCGGCGCGCCAGCGCCTCGGGCGCACCCATGTCGTGTCCAAAGACCTGCTGGATGCTGGCCCGGTTCGAGACGTTGTAGAAGGCGAGCGCGCTGATCGTCAGATGGATATCGATCGCCTCGATCCCGGCCCGGAACGTGCCGTCCGATACGCCACGCTTGTAAGCCTCGCGGATCATGTCGATCGCAGAGAGATTGAGCGTGGAGATCCGGTCGGAGGTGGCGAGGTGCCGGGCGTGATGGATGTTCTCGATCATCACCATCCGGACGAAATCCGGGTTCTCGGCGTGGTAGTCGAAGGTGAAGCCGGTGAGCAGGGCGATCGCCTCCTCCGGCCTCAGATTGGCAAGGTCGAGGCTGCGTTCGAAGCGCCGGATGCGCTCGTACATCTCCTCGAGGACGGCGCGATAGAGCCCCTCCTTGTCGCCGAAATAGTAGTAGATCATCCGCTTGCTGGTGGCGGTCTTGGCCGCGATCTCGTCGACGCGCGCGCCGCTGAGCCCGTTCTCGACGAACTCCACTCGCGCCGCTTCGAGGATGCTGCGGCGCACGCCTTCCGGGTCCTGGGTCCAGGACGCCGCCTTGCGGCTCGGCTTCTGCGGTGTGGTCGCTGCTTTGCTCATATTCCACCAGAGCCCATGCGGCCCCACTTGCCGGCGACGATGCCCAATTGGACAGGCCGGTTAATTTCGCTTGACCAAATGAACTAACTGGTACATTTAGCATGATGTGGGCACCGCGCAAGCTGGTGCGTTGCAGACAAGGCCCTCGACAAGAAGGGCCGCGAGGACAGACGGGACCCGGATCGACCCCATCGAGAAGGTCGGCCGCTCAGGGAAGCGCCATGAACTACAAGCTCGACTTCGCCCCGGTGATCGAGGGGTTGCCCGATCTGCTGATGGGCTGCCTCGGCACCTTCCTGCTCGCGCTTTGCGGCATGGCTCTCGCCATCGTCATCGGCATCGGCGGCGTGATCCTGCGCGACTCGCGCTTCGCCCCGGTACGCTGGCTGGTGAAGGCCTTCGTCGAGGTGATCCGCAACACACCCTTCCTGGTGCAGATCTTCTTCATCTATTTCGCGCTGCCGCTGGCGGGCCTGCGGCTCGACCCGACACCGACCGCGATCATCGCGCTCGGCATCAATGGCGGTGCCTATGCCATCGAGATCATCCGCGGCGGCGTGCAGTCGATCAGCAAGGGGCAGATCGAGGCTGGCCTCGCGCTCGGCCTGCATAAGGCGCAGGTCTTCCGGCTGATCGTGCTGAAGCCGGCGTTGCGCGCGATCTTTCCTTCGCTCACCAGCCAGTTCGTGCTGCTGACGTTGACGACCAGCGTGGCTTCGGCCATCTCGGCCTATGAGCTGACCTCGGTGGCGCAGCGGATCGAGTCCAACAGTTTCCGCTCCTTCGAGGTCTACGGCACGATCACGCTGTTCTACCTCGTGATTTCCTGGGTGATGATGCGCTTCTTCGCGCAGGTCTCCGCCCGCTACTTCAGCTATCCGGTGAAGTGAGGGCGCCATGGGCTGGAACGAATTCCTCTTCCTTCTCACCGGCTTGAAATGGACCATCGCGCTGTCTGCGATCGGCTTCGTCTTCGGCTCGGTCTCAGGCCTCGGCGTCGCGCTGGCGCGCACCTCCGGCATTTCCGCGCTGGAACGCGTAACTGCCGGCTACATCGGGCTCTTCCAGGGCACGCCGCTGCTGATGCAGCTCTTCGTCGTCTATTATGGATTGGCACTGGTCGGGCTGAGACTTGACGCCTGGGTCGCGGTCGCGATCGGCTTCACCCTGCATGCCAGCGCCTATCTCGGCGAGATCTGGCGCGGTTCGATCGAGGCTGTGCCGAAGGGGCAGACCGAGGCCGCTAAGGCACTGAGCCTCGGCTACGTCTCGCGGACGCGGGACGTGATCCTGCCGCAGGCGATCCGCATCTCGCTGCCGGCGACGATCGGCTTCCTCGTCCAGCTGATCAAGGGCACCTCGCTCGCGGCCATCGTCGGCTTCACCGAGCTGACGCGCGCCGGCAACATCGTCTCCAACCAGATCTTCCAGCCGCTCCTCGTCTTCGGGATCGTCGGCATCCTCTACTTCCTGCTCTGCTGGCCGCTCTCGCTCTACGGCTCGCATCTGGAGCGTCGCCTGGCCATCGCATCGCGATAAGCAAACGGTTCACCACCTAGTCCAACCACCAACCAAAAAAGGGAGAGAAACATGACGAAGATGAAGTCCACCCGCCGCAGCCTGCTGATTGCCGGTGCCGCCGCGCTTGCTCTGCCGGCCGTGCTCGGCACCCCTGCCCTCGCCATCACCCCGGCCGAGATCAAGGCCAAGGGCAAGCTCGTCGTCGGCATCCAGGGCGACAACCCGCCCTGGGGCTTCGTCACCAGCGCCGGCAAGCAGGACGGTCTCGACGCCGATATCGCGACGCTCTTCGCCAAGGAACTCGGCGTGCAGGTCGAGTTCGTGCCGCTCGAGGTCAACAACCGCATTCCGGCGCTGACGACGGGGCGCGTCGACGTGCTGTTCGCCACCATGGCCATGCTGCCCGAGCGCGCCAAGGCGGTGCAGTTCTCGAAGCCCTACGTCGCCAACACCATCGTGCTGATCGGCCCCAAGAAGGACTCGATCAAGACCAACGAGGACATGGCGCGCTATACGATCGGCGTCGCCAAGGGCGCCGCGCAGGACACGCAGGTGACCAAGAACGCGCCGGCCAACACCACGATCCGCCGCTATGACGGCGATGCGCCCTCGATCCAGGCGCTGGTCTCCGGCCAGGTCCAGGCGCTGGGCGGCAACATCTTCTACATGCAGCGCATCGAGCAGGGGCGGCCCGGCGAGTTCGAGAACAAGCTCGAATTCCAGAACCTCTACAACGGCGCCTGCACCCGCCTCGGCGAGAAGGAGATAAACGCCGCGATCAACACCTTCGTCGACAAGATCAAGGCCAATGGCGAGCTGCAGAAGGTCTACGACAAGTGGATGAAGGTGCCGGTGCACAAGTTCCCGGACAGCCTGGAAGGCATCACCTTCACCGCGAGCTGAGCGCGTAAACGACCGGAGCCAGGGCCATGAACCAGCCTGCCCCACAGAGCGCCGCTTCGGCGGATGCCATGATCGCCATGATGGATGTCGAGAAATGGTATGGCGACTTCCAGGCCCTGACCGACATCAACCTCACGGTCCGCAAGGGCGAGCGCATCGTCCTTTGCGGGCCGTCGGGTTCCGGCAAATCGACGCTGATCCGGTGCATCAATCGTCTGGAGGCATACCAGAAGGGTGAAATCCGGGTCGGCGGCACGAAGCTCGGAGACGATGCCAGGACCATCGACGCGGTGCGCCGCGAGGTCGGCATGGTCTTCCAGCACTTCAACCTGTTCCCGCACATGACGGTGCTGCAGAACTGCATGCTGGCGCCGATGCGCTCGCTCGGTGCCAGCAAGGCCGAGGCAGAGGCCACGGCGCGCAAGCTGCTCGGCCGGGTCAAGATCCTCGAGCAGGCGGACAAATATCCGGCCCAGCTCTCCGGCGGCCAGCAGCAGCGCGTCGCGATCGCGCGCGCTCTCTGCATGAAGCCCAAGGTGATGCTGTTCGACGAGCCGACCTCGGCGCTCGACCCCGAGATGGTCAAGGAGGTGCTCGACACCATGATCGCGCTGGCCGACGAAGGCATGACCATGATCTGCGTCACCCATGAGATGGGCTTCGCCCGGCAGGTGGCCAATCGCGTCATCTTCATGGCCAGCGGCGCCATCGTCGAGGAAGCCCCGCCGGAAGAGTTCTTCCGCAATCCGCGTCAGGAGCGGACGCGGAAGTTCCTCGGCGAGATCCTGCACAAGCACTGAACCGAACCGGCCCGAGTGCCAACGGAACGCTATCGATGTCACGCCTCGTCTATGTCCTCAACGGCCCGAACCTCAACCTGCTCGGCAAGCGCCAGCCGCATATCTACGGGCATGAGACCCTGGCCGATGTCGAGCGCGACTGCCACGCGCTTGCCGAGGAACTCGGACTGACGCTGCGCTTCCACCAGTCGAACCGCGAATACGAGCTCATCGACTGGATTCATGAGGCGCGCGAGGAAGCCGGCGGCATCGTCATCAACCCGGCCGCCTTCACCCATACTTCGGTCGCGCTGCTCGATGCGCTCAACACCTTCGAGGGGCCTGTGATCGAGTGCCATATCTCGCAGGTGCACAAGCGCGAGGCCTTCCGGCACCATTCCTATGTCTCGATGCGCTCCGATGGCGTCATCGCCGGCTTCGGCACGCAGGGCTACCAGCTCGCGCTCCGGCGCGTCGCCAAGCTCATCGACGACAAGGCTGCATGAGGATCAATCCGATGCCTCCGGTGAAGATCGCGGTGATGGGTGCGGGGCTTATCGGCAAGCGCCATGCCGCACATGTCATGGCCGAGCCCGGCGCGACCCTGTCCGCGATCATCGATCCGGCTCCCACGGGCCGGGCCTTCGCCGACGAAATCGGCGTGGCGTGGTATCCGGCCTTCGACGGCTTTCCTGTCGCCGAGAGGCCCGATGGCGTCATCGTCGCGACGCCGAACCAGCTCCATGTCGCCAACGGGCTGGAATTGGCCGCCGCCGGCATTCCGATGCTGGTCGAAAAGCCGATCGCGGACAGTGTGGACGGCGCACGCAAGCTGGTCATGGCGGCGGAGGCGGCGGGCGTGCCGCTCCTCGTCGGGCACCACCGGCGCCACAACCCGATGATCCGCAAGGCACGCGAGGCGATCGATGCCGGAAGACTCGGCCGTATCCTGACCCTGACCGGACAGTTCTGGCTGGTGAAGCCCGACGACTATTTCGAGGTCGATTGGCGCCGGCAGGAGGGCGCGGGGCCGATCCTTATCAACCTGATCCACGATATCGACCTCTTCCGCTATCTCTGCGGCGAGATCACCGGGGTACAGGCGCAGAGTTCCAATGCCGTGCGCGGCAATCCGGCCGAGGAAACCGCCGTGGCCCTGCTGCGCTTCGCCAACGGCGCGCTTGGGGCGGTCAGCGCCTCCGATACGGTGGTTTCACCCTGGAGCTGGGAGCTGACGACCGGCGAGAACCCGGCTTATCCGCGGCAGGACCAGTCCTGCTACCAGATCGGCGGCACCGATGGATCGCTGACGATCCCGCAGCTGGAACTGTGGAGCCATTCCGACAAGCGCGGCTGGTGGGAGCCGCTGCGGCGGGAGCGCATCCCCTTCGTTCCGGAAGACCCGCTCCAGCTCCAGATCCGGCACTTCTGTGCCGTTATCCGCGGCGAAGAGGAGCCGCTCGTCTCCGGGCGCGAAGGCCTCGCCACGCTCGCCGTCATCGAGGCCGTGAAGCAGGCGGCGCACTCAGGCGGAGCGGTCGAGGTTTCGGCCGCGCCAGCTCCGGCGAGGATCGGCGCATGATCAGCGGCAGAACCCGGATGATCGGCCATATCGGCTTCCCGACCGAGAGCTTCAAGGCGCCCCTGATCTACAATCCCTATTTCGAACGCGAAGGGATCGACGCCGTCGTCATGCCGCTGGGCTGCCGCAGCGAGGACTATCCCGAATTCCTGAAGCTGTTCTTCCGGCTCTCCAACGCCCATGGCGCGCTGGTGACGATGCCGCACAAGGTCACAACGATCGGGCTGGTCGACACGCTGCTGCCGACCGCCGCCATCGCCGGCGCCTGCAATGCGGTGCGGCGCGAGGTCGACGGACGGCTGACCGGCGATATGTTCGACGGCGAAGGCTTCGTGCGCGGCATGCTGCGCAAGGGGCGCAGCGTTGCAGGCGCCCGCGCGCTCGTCGTCGGCGCCGGCGGTGTCGGCTCGGCGATTGCCGCCTCGTTGGCCAGAGCTGGCGTCGCCGAACTAGGCCTGTACGATCAAATGGGAACGGCTGCCCAAGAGCTCGGCCGGCGGCTGACCGCGCATTATCCCGCCTTGCGCGTCGCCACCGGCTCGAACGATCCTGATGGATTCGACGTCGTCGTGAACGCGACGCCTCTCGGCATGAGGCCCGGCGACCCGCTGCCGCTCGATACTGGCCGCCTGCCCTCCTCCGCCTTCGTCGGCGAGGTGGTGATGGCGCAGGAGATCACGCCGTTTCTGGCCGCAGCCCGCGAGCGCGGCTGTGCGGTGCAGGTCGGCACCGATATGCTGTTCGAGCAGATCCCGGCCTATCTGGAATTCTTCGGCCTGCCCTCGACCACGGCCGAGGATCTCCGCGCCGTGGCAAAGCTGGGTTGAGAGGAGGCACGTCGTGATTCCATCGATCGCCACCGTCTGCGTCTCCGGCACGCTGCAGGAAAAGCTCGAGGCCATCGCCACTGCCGGCTTCAAGGCAGTCGAGATCTTCGAGAACGACCTGATCGCCTTCCCCGGCTCTCCGACGGAGGTCCGGCGCATCTGCGGCGATCTCGGCCTGACGATCGTGACCTGCCAGCCCTTCCGCGATTTCGAGGGCATGCCGGAAGGCCGCCGCCAACGCGTCTTCGACAGGGCCGAGCGCAAGTTCGACCTGCTGCAGGAACTGGGCACGGATCTTCTCTTCGTCTGCTCTACCGTCTCGCCCGAGGCGCTGGCTGGCATCGACCGGCTTGCGGCCGATTTCGCCGAACTCGGCGAGCGGGCCGGCAAACGCGGCCTGCGCGTCGGCTATGAGGCACTGGCCTGGGGGCGTCACGTCTTCGACTATCGCGACGCCTGGGAGATCGTGCGCCGGGCGAACCGGCCGGAAGTCGGGATCGTGCTCGATAGCTTCCACATCCTGGCGCGCGGGCTCGATCTCGCGGCGATCGGCACGATCCCGCGTGACAAGATCGCGATGGTGCAGATGGCGGACGCGCCGCTGCTGCAGATGGACCCACTCTCCTGGAGCCGGCATTGGCGCTGCCTGCCCGGACAGGGCGATCTCGATCTCTCCGGTTTCATGCGCGCGCTGGTCTCGACCGGCTATGACGGCGTGCTCTCGCTTGAAATCTTCAACGACCGCTTCCGCGCCGGCTCAGCCCGCTCGGTGGCTCTCGATGGCCATCGCTCGCTGATATGGCTCCTCGACGAGACCGCGCGGCAGAGCGGCAAGCCCGTGCCCGGCGCTGTCGCGATGCCGCCGCCCGGTCCGGTCGAGGCTGTCGAGTTCATCGAATTCGCCGTCTCCGAAGCGGAACGCCCGGGCTTCGAGAAGCTGCTGCGCGCGCTCGGCTTCGGCCGCACCGGCGCGCATCGCTCGAAGGATGTCGATCTGTGGAGCCAGGGCGATATCCGCATCGTCCTGAACAGCGAGGCTGATGGTTTCGCCCATAGCTACCAGATCACGCATGGAACTTCCGTCTGCGCGCTGGCTCTGCGGGTGCCGGACGCGCAGGCTGCGATCGCACGGGCCAAGGCCATGCTCGACGTGCCCCATGCCGGAGCGATCGGCCCCGGCGAGCTCGACATCCCCGCCGTGCGCGGCCTCGGCGGCAGCCTCGTCTATTTCCTTGACCGTGCCTCGGCGCTCGGCCGCTGGTCGCAAGTCGATTTCGCGCCGACGCATGAGAGCGACGCGGGCGCCGGCCTCGTCGGCGTCGACCATGTCTCGCAGAGCATGCAGTACGAGGAAATGCTGACCTGGCTGCTGTTCTATTCCTCGCTGTTCGAGACCAGGAAGACGCCGAGCCAGGCAGTGCTGGATCCCGGCGGTGTCGTCCAGAGCCAGGTCATCGAGAGCGGCCTCGACGGGAAGACCGATCACGGCCTTCGGCTGATCCTCAACGGCTCGCAGAGCCATCGCACGCTCTCGGCCCGCTTCATCACCGACTTCTTCGGCTCCGGCGTGCAGCACATCGCCTTCGCGACTCACGATATCGCGACGACGGTGGAGCGGCTGGCCGCGAACGGCGTCGCCATGCTACCGATCCCCGAGAATTACTACGATGACCTAGAGGCACGCTCCGACCTGACGGCGCAGGAGATCGACGCGATGAAGACGTTGAACATCCTCTATGATAGCGATGCGGGCGGCAGCTTCCGGCAGGCCTATACGCAGACGCTCGATGGCGGATTGTTCTTCGAGATCGTCCAGCGCGACGGCTATGCGGGCTACGGTGCGGCCAATGCCGGCATCCGCCTGACCGCGCAGGCGAGGCTCGCCCGGCCGATCACGGTGCCGGCGCCGAGCCATGGTTGAGGAGAGACGCGTCGACATGTTCGCGAGAAGCCCTTCCCGATGAGCAGCCTGATCCTTCCCTATTCGGCGCTGGATGCCGGCCAGCCGGCTTCGTTGCATGCGGAGTATCGTTCGACCGTGGCGCGCAGCCCGCGCCATCAGCCGATCGCGATCCCGCAGACGCTGACCGAGATCACCGGCCCGAGCGATTGGGCGAAGCTGATGGGCCCGGCGATGACCGACCTCACCGCCCAGCACAAAGCCGAGCCTCAGGGGCAGCGCATCGTGGTCACCGGCCGGGTGCTCGACGAGCAGGCCAGGCCTGTTCCCAACACCGTGGTCGAGATCTGGCAGGCCAATGCCGCCGGCCGCTATATCCATGCCAAGGATGACTGGCCGGCGCCGCTCGATCCGAACTTCACCGGTGTCGGCCGCGTCATCACGGATGATCAGGGCCGCTATCGCTATGTCACGATCCGGCCCGGCGCCTATCCCTGGGGCAACCACAAGAACGCCTGGCGCCCGGCCCATATCCATCTTTCGTTGCTGGGGCCGGCCTTCGCCACGCGGCTCGTGACCCAGATGTATTTCCCCGACGATCCGCTGATCGAGATCGACCCGATCGCCAACGCCGTGCCGATGCCCTATCGCCAGCGCATGGTCTCGCGCTTCGATATCGGCACCACCGTGCCGAACTGGGCGCTGGGCTATGTTTTCGACATCGTGCTCAAGGGCCGCGACGAGACGCCGTTCGAGGACGAGCATGACCACGACCACTGATCTGGCAATCACCGATCTGGAAAGCCGCAATGCGGCGCCGCGGCAGGACAGCCAGGACCCGTCGATCTTCGGCCAGACACCGTGGCAGACGGTGGGGCCTTATTTCCATTACGGCCTGCCCTGGAAGGGCGGCGCCGATCTGGTCGGCTGTTCCGAGATGGGCGCGCGGCCTGACCTGATGCCGCCGGAGCATTTCCTGCTCTCGGGCTCGAACCTCTCCGGCACGCCGGAGGGTGAGGTCATCGCGCTTGCCGGCTGCGTCTACGACGCTGCGGGTGCGCCGATCAACGACGCCATGATCGAGATCTGGCAGGCCAATGCCGCCGGTCGCTACGCCAGCCCCGAGGACGCCCGCGAGGAGGTTCCCCTCGACGGGCATTTCATCGGCTTCGGTCGCGCCTCGACCGACAAGGATGGCATCTTCCGCTTTCGCACGATCCGGCCCGGCCGCGTGCCCGGCCCCGGCAATAGCCTGCAGGCGCCGCATATCGCGCTCTCGGTCTTCGGCCGCGGGTTGCTGAAGCGCCTGCCGACCCGGCTCTACTTCGCCGATGGCGAGGGCAACGAGACCGACCCGATCCTCGCTCTGGTGCCCGAACCGCGCCGCCACACCCTGGTCGCCCAGCGCAAGCCGGATGGAACCTGGTGGCTCGATATCAATTTGGCCGGCGAGAAAGAGACGGTCTTCTTCGATATGTAGAGCGCCGGCGCTCTCATAGTTCGTCATGCTCGGGCTTGACCCGAGCATCTCAGGACGAGAAAGCGCCCTTTCCTGCCAGAGATTCTCGGGTCTGCGCTTCGCTCTGCCCGAGAATGACGGCCTTCAAAAAGCGCCCGCTCAGGCCGCTTTCTTCCTTTCGGCGATCCGCGCCAGATCCGTCAGCAACCGCCGCGTTGCCTTCAGGCGCTGCTCGACATTGTCGAAATCGTCGATGAAGACGACGCGCATGTCGGGGCGCACCTTCGCCAGCGTGCCGATCTTCGCGACATAGGAGACCAGCCCTTCCGGATTGGCGAACTCGTTGTCGCGGAAGGCGACGATGATGCCCTTCGGCCCGGCCTCGACCTTCTCGACATTGGCGCGCTTGCAGAGTGCCTTGATCGCGACGATCTCCAGAAGCTGATTGACCTCCTCCGGCAGCGGGCCGAAGCGGTCGACCAGCTCGGCGCCGAAGGATTGCAGCTCGGCATCGTCGTCCATGGTCGAAAGACGCTTGTAGAGGGACAGCCGGAGCGAGAGATCGCCGACATAGTGCTCGGGGATCATCACGGGCGCGCCGACCTGGATCGATGGCGACCATTGCGTTTCGGTCTCGAACTCGATGCCGGCCTTGAGCGCCGCCACCGCTTCCTCGAGCATCTGCTGGTAGAGTTCGTAGCCGACTTCCTTGATATGGCCTGACTGCTCGTCGCCGAGCAGGTTGCCGGCGCCTCTGATGTCGAGGTCGTGGCTGGCGAGTTGGAAGCCGGCGCCGAGCGTGTCGAGCGACTGCAGCACCTTGAGGCGCTTCTCGGCCTGCTCGGTCAGCTTCCGGTTGGCCGGCACGGTGAAGAGCGCATAGGCGCGCGTCTTCGAACGGCCGACGCGCCCGCGCAGCTGATAGAGCTGGGCGAGGCCGAACATGTCGGCGCGATGCACGATCAGCGTGTTAGCGGTCGGGATGTCCAGCCCGGATTCGACGATCGTGGTCGAGAGCAGGATATCGTACTGGCCGTCATAGAAGGCGGTCATCACATCTTCCAGCGTGCCTGCCGCCATCTGGCCATGGGCGATGCCGACCTTGGCCTCGGGCACCTGCTTGTCGAGGAAGTCCTTGACCTCGGCGATGTCCTCGATGCGCGGTACGACATAGAAGGAGCGCCCTCCCCGGTAACGCTCGCGCAGCAGCGCCTCGCGCACAATCAGCGGATCGAACGGCGTGACGAAGGTGCGCACCGCGAGGCGGTCGACCGGCGGGGTCGCGATGATCGAGAGCTCACGCACACCGCTCATGGCGAGCTGGAGCGTGCGCGGGATCGGCGTGGCCGAGAGGGTGAGCATATGCACCTCGGCCCGCAGCTCCTTCAGCTTCTCCTTATGGGCGACGCCGAAATGCTGCTCCTCGTCGACGATGACGAGGCCGAGATCCTTGAAGTCGACGCCCTTGCCGAGCAGTGCGTGGGTCCCGACGACGATGTCCATCGTGCCGTCCTTCGCGCCCTGCTTCACCGCCTTGAGATCGGCGCTGCCGACGAAGCGCGAGGCCTGCCCGACATTGACAGGTAAGCCGGCAAAACGATCCGCGAAATTGCGGTAGTGCTGGCGGGCGAGCAGCGTCGTCGGCACCACGACAGCGACCTGCTTGCCGTTCAAGGCGGTGGCGAAGGCGGCGCGCAATGCGACCTCGGTCTTGCCGAAACCGACATCGCCGCAGACGAGCCGATCCATCGGCCGGCCGGCGCCGAGATCGTCGAGCACGGCATCGATGGTGTTCTGCTGGTCTTCCGTCTCCTCATAGGGGAAGCGGGCAATGAACTCGTCGTAGACGCCGGCCGGCGGGACGAGGCGCGGCGCATCCTTGAGCGCGCGCGCCGCTGCGATCTGGATGAGCTTGCTCGCCATCTCGCGGATGCGCTGCTTGAGCTTGGCCTTGCGCGCTTGCCAGCCGCCACCGCCCAGCCGGTCGAGCGCGACCTCGGTGTCTTCCGAGCCGTAGCGCGAGAGCAATTCGATGTTTTCGACCGGCAGGAAGAGCTTCGAATCGCCGGCGTAATGGATCTCCAGGCAGTCATGCGGCGCGCCGGCGGCCGTGATCGATTGCAGGCCGATGAAGCGGCCGATGCCGTGATCGACATGGACGACGAGGTCGCCCGGCGCGAGCGAGGAGAGCTCCGCGATGAAGTCCTGCGGGCGCTTGGTCTTGCGGCGCGGACGCACCAGGCGGTCGCCGAGGATGTCCTGCTCGCCGATGACCGCGAGGCGTCCGGCCTCGAAGCCGGTCTCGAAACCCCAGACCGCGAGCGCGACCGTACCGGGCTTGAGATCGAAGGCCGCGCGCAGAGAGCCCGTCATCTGGACGCTCTTCAGGCTATGGTCCTCGAGCACATGGGCAAGGCGCTCGCGCGAACCCTCCGACCAGGCGGCGAGGATGACCCTCTTGCCGTCGCCTTCGAGCGCGCGGACATGGGCGACCGCCGCCTCGAAGACGCTGCCGGAATCACCGGCGCGCTCGGCCGCGAAGCTGCGACCCTGCTTGCCGCCGAGATCGAGGACGAGCTTGCCCTCGCTGTCGGGCAACTGGAACGGTGTCAGGCTGGCGACGCCCGAGGCATCGACGACGCCGCGCCAATCGGCCGGCGACAGATAGAGCGCGTCTGGCGGGAGCGGCTTGTAGGGAACGCCTCCTGCCCCGCCCTGGTCAAGCGCCGCCATGCGGGCGTCGTAATAGTCCTTGATCAGGCTGATGCGCTCGCCGACCGCATCCTCCGCCTGATGATCGAGCACCAGCGGTACGTCGGGCAGATAGGTGAAGAGCGTGTCGAGCTTCTCCGCCAGCAGCGGCAGCCAGTGCTCGAGCCCGGCGGGGCGGCGGCCTTCGCTGACCGCTTCGTAAAGCGTGTCGTCGCGGCCGGGCGTGCCGAAGGTCGAGATGTAGGACTGGCGGAAGCGACGGATGCTCTCGCTCGTCATCTGCGCTTCGGACATCGGCACGAGGTCGAGCCCGCGCAACTGCCCGGTGGTGCGCTGTGTCTCCGGGTCGAAGGTGCGGATCGATTCGAGGCTGTCCCCGAAGAAATCGAGCCGGATCGGCGCCGGCATGCCCGGCGGGAAGAGATCGACGATGCCGCCGCGCACTGCGAATTCGCCGGTTTCCCGCACAGTCGAGGTGCGCAGATAGCCGTTGATGTCGAGCCAGCGCGCCAACTCCTCGATATCGACCATGTTGCCGGGGGCTGCCGAGAAGCTTTCCGACGCCACTTTCCCGAAAGCGGGAACGCGCTGGAGCGCGGCGTTGACGGTGGTCAGCAGCAGGCGCGGCCGCTCGCCCGACTTGGTCTTGGCGAGGCGCGACAGCGTCGTCATCCGGTGCGCCACGATGGCGGGAGCGGGCGAGACGCGGTCATAGGGCTGGCAGTCCCAGGCCGGGAAGCTCATCACTTCCAGGTCCGGCGCGACGAATTGCAGCGCGTTTTCCAGCACCTGCAGGCGCTGGCCGTCGCGGGCGACGAAGACGAGCAGCGCCGCCCCTTCGGCCTTCTTGGCGCGGGCGCGGGTGAGGTCGGCGAGGACGACGGCGTCGAATCCGTCCGGCACGCCGGCAAGCGTCGGCTTGTCGCCACGGTTCAGCGCATCGAGCAGACGGTCGAGCTGCGGTTTGGCGATCTGGCTGGGAGGAGGAATGCTCATCGGACGGGTATCGTTCTACCAAAAGGCTTCATTCTCGGGCTTGACCCGAGAATCTCGGGACGAGCGGGTTCCGATTCAGAGATGGCCGGGTCGAGCCCGGCCATGACGGCTGTCAGGCCGGTCAGACATGAATCGGCTTGTCGTGATGGTGGAAAGCCTTGAGCTTCCGGAACAGTTCCGTGTCGTAGTTCTCGGGCACTGCGGCTTCCCCGGTCACCCAGCTCAGCAGGTCGCGATCCAGAACCTCGATCAGCCGCTCGAACTCGTCGAGCTCGGCATCATCAAAGCCGGCGATCGCGTCGTCGGCGAAGCGGCCCATGATCAAATCCATTTCGCGCATGCCGCGATGCCAGGCGCGGAAGAGGATCTTGCGGCGGCGCGGGTCGAGATCGGCGCTGGAGCGGGTCGAGCCGGACATGAAGAACCTCGGCAAGAAAATATCAGGTCCGAAAACCTGGGGGATGGCGCAATGACGAACGGGCCGGCCCCGTCGCGGAGCCTGCCTGAGCAGGCTATATAGCGACGCAGCCCGGCGAAGTCAGCGGTCAAGCCGCCGCGATCTTCGCGCTCCTGACAATTGCCGAGACCACTTGCGCCCCTCGATCCTCGACCCGCTCTTCGCACTGGCCACGACGCTTCCCGGCGTCGGGCCGAAGCTCGGCAAGGTTCTCGACCGCTTCCTCGGTGACGAGATGCAGCCGGCGCGCGTCGTCGACCTGCTGTTCCATCTGCCGAGCGGCGCCATCGACCGGCGCCCGAGCCCCACCATCGCGGATGCGCCGATCGGCGACGTCGCGACCTTCACCGCCCGTGTCAGCGAACATCGCGCCGGCCCGCCCGGCAAGGGCAAGGCGCCCTATCGCGTGATCGTCGAGGACGAGACCGGCGACGTCACGCTCGTCTTCTTCCATGCCGATTCCAGGCATCTCGCCCAGAACCTGCCGGTTGGCGCCTTCCGCATCATTTCCGGCAAGCTGGAGCTTTGGGAAGGGATGCGCCAGATGGTGCATCCCGAGCGCATCCTCGACCCCAAGCTCGCATCCACCCTGCCGGCCTTCGAGCCGGTCTACCCGCTGACCGAGGGAATCGGCCCCCGCGTCATGATGCGGATCGCGCAGGGCGCCGCCGAGCGCTGCCCGGACATGCCGGAATGGCAGGATGCCGGCTTCCTCGCAAAGAACGACTTCCCCAGCTTCCATGAAGCGGTCGAGGCGCTGCATCATCCGGCCGATCGCAAGGCGGCCGAGGGCGACACCGTCGCGCGCCGGCGCATCGGCTATGACGAATTGCTGGCGAGCCAGATCGCCCTCGCTCTCGTTCGCCGCCAGCAGAAGAAGATCGCCGGGCGCGCCACCAGCGGCGATGGCGGGGTGCGCTTCCGCATCCAATCCGCCCTGCCCTTCGAACTTACCGAGGGCCAGCGCAAGGCGATCGCCGATATCCATGCCGACATGGCCAAGCCCGAGCGCATGCTCAGGCTGCTGCAGGGCGATGTCGGCTCGGGGAAGACGGTGGTGGCCCTGATGGCGATGGCCGCCGCTGCCGAGGCCGGCCGGCAATCCGTGCTGATGGCGCCGACCGAAATCCTGGCGCGCCAGCATGCTGAGCGGCTGGCGCCGCTGGCCGAGAAGGCCGGGCTGAAGCTCGCTTTGCTGACCGGACGCGAGAAGGGCGCCGGACGACGACAGGTGCTCGAAGGGCTGGCGGATGGCAGCATCGACATCGCGGTCGGCACTCACGCGCTGTTCCAGGAGGGCGTCGGCTTCCACGATCTGGCGCTCGCCGTCGTCGACGAGCAGCATCGCTTCGGCGTGCACCAGCGCCTGCTTCTCGGCTCCAAGGGCGAGGCCGTCGACGTGCTGGTGATGACCGCGACGCCGATCCCGCGCACGCTGGCGCTGACCTGGTTCGGCGACATGGATGTCTCGATCCTCTCGGAGAAGCCGGCGGGGCGGAAACCGATCGTGACCCGCGCCATCTCCTCCGAGCGCTATGACGAGGTCGTCGGCGCCATCGGCCGGGCGGTGGAGACCAGCCAGCAGGTCTATTGGGTTTGCCCGCTGGTGCAGGAATCCGACACGTTGGACGTCGCTGCCGCGCAGGAGCGCTACGAGGCGCTGCGCGAGATCTTCGGCGACAAGGTGGGGCTCCTGCATGGCCAGATGCCCGGACGCGAGAAGGATGCGGCCATGGCCGCCTTCGTCACCGGCCAGACCCGCATTCTCGTCGCAACCACGGTGATCGAGGTCGGGGTCGACGTGCCCAACGCCAGCGTCATGGTGATCGAGCATGCCGAGCGCTTCGGCCTTGCCCAGCTCCATCAGCTGCGCGGACGGATCGGGCGCGGCTCGGCGGCGTCGACCTGCCTGCTGCTCTACAAGGGTCCGCTCGGGCCGGTCGCCGAGGCGCGGCTCACCATCATGCGCGAGACCGAGGACGGCTTTCGCATCGCGGAAGAGGATCTGCGTCTGCGCGGCGAAGGCGAGGTACTCGGCACCAAGCAATCGGGCTCGCCGGACTGGCGCATCGCGCGCCCGGAAACCGACGGCGACCTGCTGGCGGCGGCGCGCGACGATGCGCGTCTCATGATCGAGCGCGACCCGCATCTGGAGACGCCGCGTGGCCAGGCGATGCGCGTCCTGCTCTATCTGTTCGAGCGGGATGTTGCGATCCGGCTGCTGCGGGCGGGCTAGAGCCTTCGCGCTGCGGTCGCAGCAAGCGCGATCAAGCGGCCGCCGGAACGATCGGTCACGGTGCCGCCCGTGCCTTCGTGAGGAGACCATGGACCCTGTCGCCAAAGCCGTCTGGTGCGTCGAAAGCCGCTTCGCTTCGGGAATCTCGCTCGACGAGATCGCCGAAGTCGGCGGCGTCTCGCGCTTCCATCTCTGCAGGGCCTTCGGGGTCGCGACCGGTCGATCGGTGATGCGCTATGTGCGCGAGCGCCGGCTGACCGAAGCGGCCCGCAAGCTGGCAGACGGCGCGCCGGACATACTCTCCGTCGCGCTCGACTGGGGCTACGGCTCGCACGAGGCATTCACCCGCGCCTTCCGCGATCAGTTCGGCATCACGCCGGAGCAATTGCGAGACAGGGGCGATCTCGAAGGCCTGAATCTCGTGGAGCCGATCCTGATGACCAGCATGCCCACTCTCCCCCTCGCACCGCCGCGCTTCGTCGAAGGCAAGAGCCTTCTCGTCGCCGGTCTCGGCGGGCATTTCACTTACGAGACGAGCACTGCCGGCATTCCTTCGCTCTGGCAGCGCTTCGCCCCGCATATCGGGCATGTGCCCGGACAGACCGGCGGAATGACGAGCTACGGCGTCTGCGTGAACGCCGATGACAACGGCGCCTTCGACTATATCGCCGGCGTGGAGGTCAAAGGCTTCGACGGCCTGTCCGAGGATTTCGCGCGGGTGCGGATTCCGGCCCAGAGCTACGCGGTCTTCACCCATCGCGAGCATATCAGCGCGATCAAGGCGAGCTTCGACACGATCTTCCGGGATTGGCTGCCGAAATCCGGCCACAGCCTGACGGAAGGCCCCTGCTACGAGCTCTATGACGAGCGCTTCGATCCGCAGAGCGGCAATGGCGAGGTCGAAATCTGGATTCCGGTCAAATCCTGAGCCTTCTCAGGCGACAGGGGCCGGCAGCTCGGTCCCGGCCTTCGGCTTGCCGTTCTGCTCGCCGGGCTGGATCAGCCCGGCCGACATGATCAGCTTGGCGCCGTCCTCGACCGAGATCGACAGTTCGACGACCTCGCGACGCGGCAGATAGAAGAAGAAGCCCGTGGTCGGGTTCGGCGTGCAGGGCAGGAAGACGCCGATCTGCTGGTCGCCCGGTTCCTGGCCATCCGGCAGGCACCCGGCGATCTCGGGCGCCGCTTCCTGCGCGATGAAGACGATCGACCACATGCCCGGCTGCGGGAACTGCACCATGCCGACCTTGCGGAACGACGTGCCCGATTGCGAGAAGATCGTCTCGAAGACCTGCTTCACGCCCTTGTAGAGGCTGCGCACCACCGGCATCCGGTCGAGGATCGCCTCGCCGGCGCGGAGCAGCGACCGGCCGACGAGGTTGGCCGTCAGGAAGCCCAGCAGCGTCAACCCGATCAGCGCGATGACGAGGCCGAAGCCGGGTATCGGATAAGGCAGATAGGAATCGGGCAGATAGGAATTCGGGATGAGCGGCTTCACCAGGCCGTCGATGAAGTTGATGAACCACCAGGTCACAGATGCCGTGATGGCGAGCGGCGCCGCGATGACGAGCCCGGTCAGGAAGTAGCGACGCAAGCGCGCGCCCCAGGTCGGACGCAGGATTTCCGTCGGGAGAACGAGGCGGGGATCGGGCGGGCCGGCAGTCATTCGTCTCCCCACGTCACCGGTGTGCCTGCCACCCGCTTGCGGGCGCAGTCTCGCACCGCGATATGACAAGATAGGCGAGGCTGCGGCATTCGCCAGCCCCGATAGCTGCAAGCAAGGACGAGGCCGTGGATAAGGACGATCCGGCGCGACGCCGCTGGCACCGGCCGCTTCTGTTCGCGGCGGGCTGGGTCTTCACGGCGCTCGGCATCGTCGGCCTCATCCTGCCGCTGATGCCAGGCACGGTGTTCCTGATTCTCGCGGCCTGGTGCTTCTCGCGCTCCTCGCCGCGGTTCGAGGCCTGGCTCGTCGGCCATCCGCGGCTCGGCCCGCATGTGCGGCGCTGGCGCGAGACCGGCGCCATCGCGCGGCGGGCGAAATACCTCGCCTGCGGCTCGATGGTGCTGAGCTTCGGCCTGCTGACGCGGACGAGCGCGCCGCCGATCGCGCTGGTGACCACGGCGCTCTGCCTGATCAGCGCCGGCGCCTATGTGGCGAGCCGGCCGGAAGCTTGACAGCCCGCGTCATGCTCGGGCTCGACCCGAGCATCTCCCGAGGAAGGGCTCCAGAGCCTGATCCTGCCCGAGATTCTCGGGTCTACGCGGAGTTTATCCTTGGGCCGATCAAAGATCGGAGCCGAGGGCTCCACCCGAGAATGACGGCAAGCCAGCCGACCTCACTCGACGGTGACGGATTTCGCCAGGTTGCGCGGCTGGTCCACGTCCTTGCCCATGAAAACCGCCGTCTGATAGGCGATCATCTGGATCGGCAGGGCGTAGACGATCGGCGCGAAGGTCGGGTCCATGTCCGGCATGATGATCGTCGCTTCGGGCTCGATGCCGCATTCCGCGGCGCCCTTGGCGTCGGTGATCAGGATGATGCGGCCGCCGCGCGCCGCGACCTCCTGCATGTTCGAAGCGGTCTTCTCGAAGAGCGAATCGTAAGGTGCGACGACGATGACCGGCATGTCCTCGTCGATCAGGGCGATCGGGCCATGCTTCAGCTCGCCCGCCGGATAACCTTCGGCGTGGATGTAGCTGATTTCCTTAAGCTTCAGCGCGCCTTCCAACGCCAGCGGGTAGCTGGTGCCGCGGCCGAGATAGAGTACATCCTTCGCCCTGGAGAGCTTGTGCGAGAGCTGCTCGATCTGCGGCTCCAGCTCCAACGCCCTGGCGATCAGGCCGGGGAGCGCGATCAGGCTCTCGACATGGCGCGCTTCATCCGCGGCCGACAGCGTGCCGCGCCCGCGCGCCGCGGCGAGCGCCAGACAGGCGAGCGCGGTGAGCTGGCAGGTGAAGGCCTTGGTCGAGGCGACGCCGATCTCGGGGCCGGCGAGTGTCGGCGCGACAGCGTCGCTTTCGCGGGCGATGGTCGAGGTCGGCACGTTCACGACCGAGAGGACGGTCTGCTTCTCCTGCTTCGCGTAGCGCAGGCAAGCGAGCGTGTCGGCGGTTTCGCCCGATTGGGAGACGAACAGCGCGAGCCCGTCCGCCGGCAGCGGCGCCTCGCGATAGCGGAACTCGGAGGCAACATCGATCTCGACCGGCAGGCGGGCGAGCTTCTCGAACCAGTACTTCGCGGTCAGCCCGGCATAGTAGGCCGTGCCGCAAGCGGATACCGACAGCCGCGACAGCTTCTTCCAGTCGATCTTGTCCTGGAACGGCAGGCGCACGGTCCCGTTCGCCATGTCGAGGTATTGGGTCAGCGTATGGCCGACGACCTCGGGCTGCTCGTAGATCTCCTTCGCCATGAAGTGGCGGTGATTGCCCTTCTCGACCAGAAAAGCACCCGTCGCGACGCGCTGGGCGCGGCGTTCGACGAGCGCATTGCTCTTGTCGTAGAAAGTCGCGCCCCTGCGATTGAGGACGACCCAGTCACCCTCCTCCAGATAGGCGATGAGGTTGGTGAAGGGCGCGAGCGCCAGCGCGTCCGAGCCGAGATACATCTCGCCGTCGCCGACGCCGACAGCCAGGGGCGAGCCCTTGCGAGCGCCGATCAGCAGGTCTTCCTCGCCCTGGAACAGGAAGGCGAGGGCGAAAGCGCCATGCAGGCGCGGCAGGCTCGCCGCCACGGCCTCGACCGGGGTCTTGCCGTGGTCGAGCTCGCGGGTGACGAGATGGGCGACGATCTCGGTGTCGGTTTCAGTCGCGAAGACGTAGCCGTCGGCCTGCAGCTCGGTCCGCAGCTCGCGGAAGTTCTCGATGATGCCGTTATGGACGACCGCGAGCTTCTCGGTGGCATGCGGATGGGCATTGGTCTCGTTGGGCTTGCCATGGGTCGCCCAGCGGGTGTGGCCGATGCCGATGAGGCCCTCGAGCGGCTCGTTTGATAGGCGGATCTCGAGGTTCTTGAGCTTGCCCTCGGCCCGGCGGCGGGTCAGCCTTCCCGCTTCCAGCGTTGCGACGCCGGCGGAGTCGTAGCCACGATACTCCAGTCGCCGCAGCGCCTCGACGACCTGCGTCGCGACCGCTTCCTTGCCGAGAATCCCGACGATGCCGCACATGGGCGAACCTCTCAAGCCATTGCCGTTGGCCAAAGCGCATAGCCGCGAAAAGCGCGCATGCCCAATCAATCTACATGACGAACTGTGAACGGAGGCCTGCCGGATTCGCCGTAATTCCGGTCTATTCGGCTGCCTTCTTGGCCGCTTTCCGGGCTGCCGCTTCCTTCCGGAAGATCTTGGCCCAGCCTTCCTTCTCGACCTGCCGGCCACGGCCGATGGCGAGCGCATCGGGCGCGACGTCGCTGGTGATGACCGAGCCGGAGCCGACATAGGCGCCTTCGCCGATCGTCACCGGCGCGACCAGGGAGGAGTTCGATCCGACGAAGGCATTGGCACCGATCGTCGTCTTCGATTTGACGAAGCCATCGTAGTTGCAGGTGATGGTGCCGGCACCGATATTGGCCGCCGCGCCCACGCTGGCATCGCCGATATAGGTCAGGTGGTTGACCTTGGCGCCGGGGCCGATATCGGCGGCCTTCACCTCGACGAAATTGCCCACCCTGGACTTCTCGCTGAGCACCGTGCCCGGCCGCAGGCGTGCATAGGGACCGACGCTGGCGGCCGGGCCGACCTCGGCGCCTTCCAGATGCGAAAAGGCATGGACCACCGCGCCGTCGGCAACGCGAACACCCGGGCCGAAGACCACATTGGGCTCGATCGTCACGTCGCGGCCGATCTCGGTGTCGAAGCTGAAGAAGACGGTTTCGGGCGCGATCAGCGTCGCGCCTTCGAGCATCACGGCGTGCCGCTTGCGCCGCTGGAATTCGGCTTCCGCGCCAGCGAGTTGCGCACGGTCGTTGACGCCCTGGACCTCGTTCTCCGGCGCCTTCAGCACGACGGCTTCCAACCCGCGCGATCGTGCGACCGCGACGGCGTCGGTCAGATAGAACTCGCGCTGGGCGTTGTCGTCGCCGATCGCTTCGAGAATCGTCAGCGCATGCTCGCCAGCGAGCGCCATCAGGCCGGCATTGCAGAGCTTGATCTGGCGCTGCTCTGGCGTCGCGTCCTTATGCTCGACGATCGCTTCGAGCTTCCCGTCGCGCTCGACGAGCCGGCCATAGCCGGACGGGTCCTGCGCCTCGAAGCCGAGAACGGCGACGGCGGCTCCCCCGGCCAGCGCACCGCGCAGCGCCGCGAAGGTTTCCGGCCGGACGAGCGGGGTATCGGCGAAGGCGACCAGGATATGATCGTGCCCGGTCTGCAAAGCGTCCTTTGCCGCAAGCACCGCATGGGCCGTCCCGCGCCGCTCATGCTGCGTCGCGATCCGCGCCGACGGAAGAAGTTTCAGCGTCTGCTCTCCGACCTCGGGGCGTTCCGAGGAGATCACGACTGCAACCGCGTCGGCGCCGGCCCGCGCGACCGAGGACAGGACATGGCCGAGCAGAGAGCGGCCGGCAACGGGATGAAGCACCTTCGGTAGCCGCGATTTCATGCGGGTGCCCTCGCCGGCGGCCAGAACGATAGCAAGGCAGGAGCGAGCCGGCTGCATTTCGGTCATCTTTGTCGTTTCCCTTGCAGGGCATGATTGGACTGTTGCCCGCTCTTCACGGTCGTTTTCACGCATGCTGGCGTTGCAGGCGCCGTGGATAGCCGATCCGTTTGGCTTTTGCCAAAGTGGAGACGGATCAAAAGAGGCCTTCCGAGAATGATCGTCACCCATCAACTGGATTAAGCCGTTTTCGCAAGCGGCTCCGGCGGGTTCAATCACCACTATTTTCCTGATCGGAAACGCTTTTCAGCCGAGCTGGAAATGCTCTAGAAGCGCGGAGGGCGAAGGGCGTCGCCCGTGCAGTATGGATAAGATGTCGAAACCCTTGAATCGCAGGCAATTTCTGGAAGGTGCCGCCGGCGGCGCAGCCTTGCTGTCCCTTGCCGGCCCCGCTGCGGCGCAGGCGCCCACGGGCGCTGCCGCCTTCAATATTCCCTCCCTCGCCGATGGACAGCGTTTCGACTCTGCGCTGGTCGTCGATGCCGCCCGCGCCCTGTCGCAGCGCCCTCTGATTCCACTGGCCGCAACCGATCTGCCGGAAAACTACGCGAGCCTGCCGGCCGATCAGTATGCCGGCATTCGAATGCGGCCTGAGTCTACGATCTGGGCCGGAGAGAATCGCGGCTTCACGGTCGAGCCGTTGCATCGCGGCTATGTCTTCTCCAATCCCGTCAGCCTGTTCACGATTGAGGACGGCACGGTGCGCAGGGTCGCCTTCGACCGCGCCAGGTTCGATTACGGCCGCGTCGCCCCGCCGGCGGCCAATCTCGATCTGCAGTTCTCCGGGATGCGGATCGCGGCCGGGCTCGAGCGACCGTTCGAGGTCGCGATCTTCCAGGGCGCCACATTCTTCCGTGCACTGGCGCGAGGCCAGAATTTCGGTGCGATGTCGCGCGCGCTGATTCTGCGCCCCGGCGAGACCCGCGGCGAGGAACTGCCCTTCTTCCGGGCCTTCTGGATCGAGCGTCCGAGTCCTGCCGTCGGCTCGCTCGTCATCCACGGGCTGCTCGATTCGGAGAGCGTCAGCGGCGCCGTGCGGATGACGCTGCGCCCCGGCGACGTGACCTTCATCGATGTCGAGATGACCCTGTTCGCGCGCCAGGCGCTGGAGCATGTCGGTTTCGGCTGCACGAGCGCGACCTTCCTCTCCGGTCCGCAGAGCCGGCGCACCTTCGACGATGTGCGGCCCTCAATCGGCGAGGTGTCGGGCGTCCAGATGCTGTCGGGCGGTGGCGAGTGGATCTACCGGCCGGTGAACAACCCCGCGACGCTGCAGGTTTCTTCCTTCGTCGACGAGAATCCGAAGGGTTTCGGGCTGGTGCAGCGCGAGCGCGACCCGGCCGCCTTCCAGGACGACGACCAGCGTTTCGAACTGCGCCCCAGCGTCTGGAACGAGCCGCTCGGGGACTGGGGCGCGGGGTCGGTCCAACTGATCGAGATCCCCAGCGATTCCGAGCCGAACAAGAACATCATCATGTACTGGCGGCCGAAGCAGCCGCTCGCGGCCGGCAGCGAGACCTCGATCAGCTATCGCCAGGCCTGGTGCTGGCAGCCGCCCGAACGCCCGCCGCTGGCGATCGCGACGCGCACCCGTCAGGGCAAGGGCTCGCAAGGCCGGCGCCGCCGCTTCATCGTCGAATTCACCGGCGACCGGCTTGCCGACCCGGCGCTGATCGCTTCGACGCGGGCGACCGTCACGGCCCAGCCCGGCGCGGTGCAGGGCGTCCGACTCTGGCCTTATCCGGAGCGCAAGATGATGCGCGTCGGGTTCGAGGTGGACCCGGGCACCGAAACGCTCTCTGAACTCAGGCTCGTCCTGCAATCCGGCGGCCAGCCCGTCTCGGAAACATGGTTGAATCGATGGACGTGGTGACCGCCACCCGCCAGGACATTGCAGAGGTCGAGGCCCGCAGCTTCAACCCCGCGCGGGAACCTGCGACCCCGCCCGAGGACCGGCTGATCATGCCGGTTCAGTCCTTCAAGAGATGGACCATGTCGGAGCGGCGCAAGCCCTCGGCGCCCGCCAACTGGAAGACGCCCTGGCTGAAGCGCCTGTTCGTCTTCGGCGGCGGCCTCGCTCTCACCGCCTTCGGCGCCTGGGAGATGTACAACGTCGTGTCGGTCAGCCGCACGACCTCTCTTCAGTATGCCTTGCTCGTGCTGTTCACGATCAACTTCTCGTGGATCGCACTCGCCTTCACCAGCTCGATCCTCGGCTTCTTCGGCGTTCTGTTCGGCGCCGGCCGCGCGGAGCGGGCGGAAAGCCTGAAGCATCGCACCGTCGTGGTGATGCCGATCTACAACGAGTCGTCGGCACGGACCTTCGCCGCGGTCGCGGCCATACGCGAGTCGGTCGATGCGACGGGGCTCGGCGATCATTTCGACTATTTCATCGTCTCCGACACCACCAACCCGGATATCTGGATCGCGGAGGAGCGCGCCTTCCTGGCGCTGCGCGAGCGGCTTGGCCCCAATTCGCGCGTCTACTACCGCCACAGGCCGAAGAACCACCACCGCAAGGCCGGCAACATCGCCGATTTCGTCACGCGCTGGGGCGGGCATTACGAGCACATGGTCGTGCTCGACGCCGACAGTCTGATGACCGGCACCTGCGTCGTGCGCCTCGCCGCCGCGATGGAGGCCGATCCCGACGCCGGCATCATCCAGTCGCTGCCGCTGATCATCAACCGCAACACCTTCTTCGCGCGGCTGCAGCAGTTCGCGGCGCGGGTCTACGGACCGGTCATCGCGACCGGCCTCGCCATGTGGTCCGGCCGCGACGGCAACTACTGGGGCCACAACGCCATCATCCGGACGCAGGCCTTCGCCGACCATTGCGGCCTGCCCGATCTCAAGGGCAAGCCGCCCTTCGGCGGCCATGTGCTGAGCCACGACTTCGTCGAGGCGGCGCTGATCCGCCGCGCCGGCTGGTCGGTCTACATGCTGCCGGACCTGACGGGTTCCTACGAGGAAAGCCCGCCCTCGCTGATCGACGTCTCGGTGCGTGACCGGCGCTGGTGCCAGGGCAATCTCCAGCATTCGCGCGTCATGGGCGCCAAGGGTTTCGTGCTGGCCACGCGCCAGCATTTCGCCACCGGCATCATGGGTTATCTCGCCTCGCCTTTCTGGCTGATGCAGCTCGTGGTCGGCATTCTGATCGTGCTGCAGGTCAACTACGCCCGCCCCGAGTACTTCACCCAGGAGTTCACGCTCTTCCCGGTCTGGCCGCGCTTCGATCCCGAGCGCGCCTTGCGCCTGTTCGCGCTGACCATGGCGATCCTGCTGGCGCCGAAGCTGTTCGGACTGCTTCTGACGCTGTTCAACACCAAGCTGCGGCGCGCCGGCGGCGGCACGATCCGCCTCACCGTCTCGGCGCTGATCGAGGTGCTGTTCTCGGCATTCTTCGCGCCGATCATGATGCTGATCCAGTCGGGGTCCGTCTTCCAGATCCTGCTCGGCCGCGACACCGGCTGGAACCCGCAGCGGCGCGACGACGGCTCGATTCCGTTCAAGGACATCGTGCGCCGGCACAGGACCCATACGGTCCTGGGGCTCGTGACCGGCCTGTCGGCCTTCCTGATCGCGACATCACTCTTCGCCTGGATGTCTCCGACGATCGTCGGCCTCGTGCTGGCGATCCCGTTGTCATGGGCGTCCGGCCAGCTTGCGATCGGCCTCTGGCTCAAGCGCCACAAGCTCTTGATGACACCCGAGGAAGGCGCTCCGCCGTCGATCGCCCTGCGCGCCAACGAGCTGCAGGCGGAATTCGAGAAGGCCGGCTATGACGACGCGGACGGGATCAAGGCGCTCCACGGCGATCCCGAACTGCGCCATGCCCATGAGCTGATGCTGCCCTATGGCCAGTCCCGCCGGCGCGGCGAGATCGAGCCCGACCGTGCCGTCGCCCAGGCCAAGCTGGTCGATGCCGAGACGATCGACGATGCCGCGATCTGGTTGAAGCCGAAGGAGCGTATGGTCGTGCTGCACGACCGGGCGCTGATCGGCCTGCTGGCCTCCCTGCCGCCGGTCGAGGCGCAGGGCTGACGCCGCCGGCCTGTTTTACGCGGAACCACGCCGTCATCCCGGGCTTGACCCGGGATTCATCGTCGTGTGCCGGAGCCCTGCGATAGATTCCGGATAGGCGCTGCTACGCAGCTTACCCCGAATGACGGCGGCGGCTCCGAAACGATAGCCTGACCGCGGCGCTCAGCCCTGCTCGAACGCGATCATGCAGCCAAAGGCGTGCTCCGGTTCGACGAAGAGCCGCTCCTCGCCGCGCTGGAACGAGATTTCGGCCTCAGTCAGGCGTTCCGCCACCGCCTCGATATCAGGAACCGAGACGCAGAATCCGAGGAAGCGGGCCGGCGTCGTGTCGGGTTCGACGAGGTAGGCACCCTGCGCCGCCTCCGGATCGAGCACGTCGATGCGCCCGCGCGGCAGGGCGAGAACATAGTCCTCGTTGCCCTCCAGCACCTCGGCGCCGCCGCTGAAGGTGGTCAGGAAGGCGCGATGGGCCGCAGGGTCCTCGGCGACGATCACCGCCGAGGCGAGCGCAGTGGCGCCGTTCGGATGCTGCTGGAACTCGGGGTTCCAGAAGTTCTGCGGCTCGATCTGCCGGCAGACGAAGAAGCCGCATTCCGGCGCCCGCGAATCCGCGGCGAAGGCGAGCTCGAAGGCGACGCGCACCGTGGAGCCGTCCGGCCGCTTGCCTTGGCGTTCGAAGAAGAACGGCTCGAAATCACCGATTCCGGCGGCCTTGAAAGCGGCTGCATCGGCCTTGGCGTCGGTGCTTTCCAGCACCAGCATCGACAGGCCCTCCCCTTGCCCAGCCAGCGCCTCGCGGACGAAGGCCCCGAAGGAGAAGCTGCGTTCGCCATGCGGCGGAATGGCAGCGTCGTCGACGATCGTGACGAGTTCGAGGAAGGAGCCGGGAAACTGCACGATCCGGTTCTCGGTGCCCCAGGGATGGCGGTTCCGGGTGCCGACGCGGAAGCCCAGCTTCTCGTAGAAGCGCCATGCGGCATCGAGATCGCGGACGCCGATGACGAGATGGTCGAGGCCGCGAGGCGTTGAGGTTGTTGCAGGCATGGCAGGCTCTTTCGACAGGCGTATCGGAACCCAAGGCTAGCAACACTTCACGGCGCGGTCATGTCCCGCTGCGCTCAGGACTCGATATAGTGCGGCACGAAGCGGGAGGTGTTCCTGGTGATCGGCGAGGAATCCTCGCGCACGCATAGCCCGCAGGCCTGCGAGGCGACGAGCCATGAGCCCAGCACGGCATAGTTGCCATCGGCCGAGAACAGGTTCGCAGCGGCGTCCTGCAGCACATATCCCTCGGCGCCGTAGGGGCCGTCGTCGCTGTCGACGATCCGGTCGCGCTCCAGCAGCGTGACGTTGGCGCCCTCGCGGGAATAGAGCGGCTTGCGGACACGCCGGGGCGACAATGTCGCGCAACGCGGATCGCCCTCGAAGAAGGCCGGCAGCAGGTTGGGATGGCCCGGCTCCATTTCCCAGAGGCAGGCGAGCAGGCCCTTGTTGGAGAGAACAGCCTTCCAGGGCGGCTCGATGAACTGGCAGCGCGAGCCTGTCAGCGACTTGCCGTAGCTTTCGCGGAACAGCCATTCCCACGGGTAGAGCTTGAACAGCGTCTCGATCGGCTGGTTGGCACCGTCGCAGAAGCGCCCGTCCGAGAGCAGGCCAATCTCCTCGATATAGGTGAAACGGGCATCGAGCCCGGCCTGCACCGCGCAATCGGTCAGGTAATCGACCGTGCCCTTGTCCTCGGCGCTGCCCTGCACGCAGGTCAGATGCAGGCGATAGGGCGAGGGCTCGCGCAAGGCCGCGAAGGCTGCGATCAGGCGCTCATGCAGCGAATTGAACTGGTCGCTTCCCTTCGCGATCGTGCCGCGCGCCATCGCCTGCTCGAGCCAGTCCCATTGCGCGACGCTCGATTCGAAGAGAGCGGTCGGCGTATCGGCATTGTATTCGAGTAGCTTGGCGGGCCCATGCCCGTCATAGGCGAGGTCGAGACGGCCGTAGAGGTTGCGCTCGCCACGCTGCCAGCTCTCCCGGATATAGTCCCAGTGCTCGGCCGGAATGGCGAGCCGGGTCAGGATCTCCTCATTGCCGAGCGCCTTCTCAACGAAAGCGAAGCAAAGCTGCTCGATCGCTTCCGTGGGCGCCTCGATGTCGCGCTCGATCTCCTCCAGCGTGAACGCGTAAGCGGCGCTTTCGTCCCAATAGGTCTCGCCGTCGATGGTGTGGAAGGCGAAGCCCAGCCGCTCGACCTGCTCGACCCAGTCCGGCCGGGGCGCAATCGTGACCCGGCGCATCTCAGGACGAGGAATGCGAGGAGAAGGAACGGGCAAACGAGCCGAAGCCGCCGCGCGAGGATACGCTCGTGGTCGAGACCACGCCCCGCGCGCCCACGGCCGCAGCCGTGAAGCCGCGGCCGGTCGTCGTCGAATAGGCGCGCGAGCGGCTGCTGCCGCCGGAACCGCCGCCACTGCTGGACGAACTGGACGACGAGCTGCGCGCCTGCTGGCATTCCGGCTGAGCCGCTCCAGGCGGGCAGGCCGCGGTCGTCGGCGGCAGGAGCGGCTGGGCCTGGTTGCCCGCCATCCCACGCGCCAGCATGAAGCCAGCAAGCGCCGGAATGAAGTACTGCGCCCCGCCGATGCTGGCCGTGTTGCAGCCGCTGGCGCCGTATTGCGCCTCGCAATCGCTCTGGCTGCGGAACTTCGGCGCATCCTTGAGGCGCGCGGCTGCGGCTTCCGAAAAGGCCGCCTCGCATTGCTGATAGCCGATCTGCCCGTCGGCCTGGCATTCGCTCAGGTTGTTGTAGACGAGGCTCTCCTGCGTCTCCTCGCCCGTCATCGACCAGACCGTCGCGACGAGGAGCACGCCGGCTGCTGCGAGGCCGATCTGCGAAGAGCGTTTCATCGCCGCCTCACACCGTCATGCTGGCGCCTGCCAGCGTTCCCGAGATCACGGCGATCACCGCCAGCATCGCCGCGGCCGGCAGTTTGTCCTGCTCGATCTTACGCGACAATTCCGGGATGAGCAGCCGCGCCAGCCCATAGGCGGCAAACTGGACGATCATCGCGGCGACAGCCCAGAGAATGCAGTCGGGAATGCTGCTCGCCTGGGCGATCGCCTTTTCGAGTGGAACCGAAAAACCGACGAGATTGCCGCCGAGCGCAACCGCGGCGGAAAGATTGCCGCTGCGGATCAGGGCGATTTCGTCATGGGCCGTCAGCCGCAGGTAGATCGCGGCAAAGGCAGCGATCAGCGCCACGCCGACGACGAAATAGAGGAGGAAGGCGGGCAGGCCCGCCATAGAGATCGTCATGCCGCCCTGCCCCGTCGCCAATCCGAGGCCGTACTATACGGCCGCGATCGTCGCGCGCTACCGGAGCTATCCAAAAAAGCTGTGCCAGCCGTCATCTAAAGAGAGGATGCAAGCCAATGACGACCAGGGAAGCCCGCTGCAGTTGCGGCCAGCTGCGCGTCACATGCGAGGGCGAGCCGGCCATCGTCGCGCTTTGTCATTGTCACGAGTGTCAGAGGCGAACAGGCAGCACCTATGGCGTCGCGACCTTCTTTCCTCGGAAGGCCGTCGTCGTTTCAGGCGCTTATGTCGATTACGAAAGGCCGGCCGACAGTGGCTCTCGCGTGCTGCATCATTTCTGCCCGGCCTGCGGCAGCACGGTCCTGTGGGAGCCGTCTCGAAGGCCGGAGCTGATGGCGGTGGCTGTCGGAGCCTTCGCCGATCCCGCGTTTCCAGCCCCGCAAAAAGTCGTCTTCGAACAGCACCGTCACTCTTGGGCGGCGGTCGCGCTCGGCGGCTAGGTCAGACCAGGCGGCTTTGCGCCTTGGCCGCCTCGATGAAGCTCGCGAAGAGCGGGTGCGGCTCGAAGGGGCGCGACTTCAGCTCGGGGTGATACTGCACGCCGATGAACCAGGGATGGTCGGGATACTCGACCGTCTCCGGCAGGAGGCCGTCCGGCGAGAGCCCCGCGAAGCGCATGCCCTTCGCCTCGAGCTTCTCGCGATAGCCCATATTGACCTCGTAGCGGTGGCGATGACGCTCGGAAATCTCGGTCGAGCCGTAGATCTCGGCGATCTTCGAACCGGCTGCGAGCGTCGAGGCATAGGCGCCGAGCCGCATCGTGCCGCCGAGATTGCCGTTCGCGGCGCGCTGCTCCAGCTCGTTGCCGCGCATCCATTCGGTCATCAGGCCGACGACGGGCTCCTCGGCCGGGCCGAACTCGGTCGAATTCGCGTTCTCGATGCCGGCGAGCGAACGCGCCGCCTCGATCACCGCCATCTGCATGCCGAAGCAGATGCCGAAATAGGGCACCTGGCGCTGCCTGGCGAAGGTTGCCGCCTTGATCTTGCCCTCGGCGCCGCGATGGCCGAAGCCGCCGGGCACCAGGATGCCGTGGACATGCTCGAGGAAGGGCGCGGGGTCCTCCTTCTCGAAGACCTCCGATTCGATCCAGTCGAGATTGACCTTGACGTTGTTGGCGATGCCGCCATGGGTCAGCGCCTCGATGAGGGACTTATAGGCGTCCTTCATGCCGGTGTACTTGCCGACGACGGCGATGGTGACCTCGCCCTCGGGGTTCTTCACGCGCTCGGAGATGCGCCTCCAGTTCGCGATGTCGGGCTCGGGCTGCGCGTCCATGCCGAAGGCGGCGAGCACTTCGTTGTCGAGGCCCTCGGCATGGTAGGAGAGCGGCACGTCGTAGATCGAGGCGACGTCGCGGGCCTCGATCACGGCGGTCTCGCGGACATTGCAGAACAGAGCGAGCTTGCGGCGTTCCTCGCGCGGAATCTCGCGGTCGGTGCGGCAGAGCAGGATGTCGGGCTGGATGCCGATCGAGCGCAGCTCGGCGACCGAATGCTGGGTCGGCTTGGTCTTCAGCTCGCCGGCGGTCGGGATATAGGGCAGCAGCGTCAGGTGGATGAAGATGCACTGCCCGCGCGGCAGCTGCTGGTTGGTCTGGCGGATGGCTTCGAGGAAGGGCAGGCTCTCGATGTCGCCGACCGTGCCGCCGATCTCGACCAGCGTGAAGTCGTAGCCCTCGTTGCCGGTGAGAATGAATTCCTTGATGGCGTTGGTGACGTGCGGCACGACCTGGATCGTCGCGCCGAGATAGTCGCCCCGGCGCTCCTTGGTCAGGATGTCCATGTAGATGCGGCCGGTGGTGATGTTGTCGCCCTTGTTGCAGGGCCGGCCGGTGAAGCGCTCGTAATGGCCGAGGTCGAGGTCGGTCTCGGCGCCGTCGTCTGTGACGAAGACCTCACCGTGCTGATACGGGCTCATCGTGCCCGGATCGACATTGAGGTATGGGTCGAGCTTGCGCAGGCGGACCGTGTGGCCGCGCGCCTGCAGAAGGGCTGCGAGAGCCGCCGCCGCCAGGCCTTTGCCAAGCGAGGACACCACGCCGCCGGTGATGAAAACATACCGCGTCATGGGAGGTCACCTCTATCGCCACGGGTTCGATTCGCTAAGCGCAAGCAGTGCAGTCCCGACCTGCCCTGGACGCTTGTCCACAAAAAGAGGAGGCCGGTCGCCCGGCCTCGAAGCCTTTTGCCCACACAAAAGAGAAGGGCCGGTCACCCGGCCCCTGCCCTATCCTATTGCTGCGGCGCCGCCGGCGGCGTCGGCGGCTGTGCGCCGCCCTGATTCTGGTTCTGCATCTGGCGCAGCTGGTCGAGGACGCCGCCGGCATTCGGGGCGCTCGGAGCTGCGGGCGCGCCCGGGGTAGCCGGTGCGGTGGTCGTAGGCGCGCCGTCGATGATCGAACGCTGGACGCGGCCGCGGTTGGCCATGACGGCGAGCACGACCGAAGTCAGGAAGAAGAGACCGGCGAGAATCGCCGTTGCACGCGTCAATGCGTTGGCCTGGCCACGGCCGGTCATGAAGCCGCCGACACCGCCGCCACCGCCAGAGCCCATGCCGAGGCCGCCGCCTTCGGAACGCTGCAACAGCACCACGCCGACGAGCGCGACGACGATGATCAGGTGGATGACGATGAGAACGTTCTGCATGGTCTCACGAAAATGGGCATGGCGCGGGCCGCCGCAAGGGCCACCCGCTCCTCCTCGAAGATCGAGGCGAATTCGGCGCGGCACATAACATGCGTGCGCCGACAGCGCCACCCCTGCGGGGCGTGTGATTCACATTGCCGCTCAGCCGGAGCAGGCCCGCGCGATGGCCAGGAATTCCTCGGCCTTCAGGCTCGCGCCGCCGACGAGCGCGCCATCGACATGGGCGACATTCATCAGCTCGACGGCGTTGGAGGGCTTCACCGAGCCGCCATAGAGCAGCCTGACGCCGGCGGCGGCTGCCTTGCCGAGCAGACGGCTTAGCTCGGCGCGGATCGCCTCATGCATCTCGGCGACATCGGCCGCGGTCGGCGTCAGGCCGGTGCCGATCGCCCAGACCGGCTCATAGGCGACGACGAGCGTCGTCGCGGTCGCATCTTCCGGGATCGAACCGCGCAGCTGCTTCTTGACCACGGCCAGCGCCTTGCCGGCCTCGCGCTCGTCCTTCGTTTCGCCGACGCAGACGATCGGCACCAGCAGCGCCTTCTGCGCGGCCTCGGCCTTGGCCTTGACGGTGGCGTTGGTCTCGCCCTGCAGCGTGCGGCGCTCGGAATGGCCGACGATGCAGAAGGTCGCACCGGCATCGGCCAGCATCGCGGCCGACACCTCGCCGGTGAAGGCGCCGGAGGCCTGCGTGCTGCAATCCTGCCCGCCGGTGGCGATGCGCGAGCCGATCAGCGCGGCCGAGCCGGCGAACAGCAGGGTCGCGGGCGGGCAGATGGCGAGGTCGACGGCCTGCTTCAGCCCGGCGTCATAGCCCTTCGCCACCTCGGCTGCGATGGCGAGCTCGGCCTTGAGGCCGTTCATCTTCCAGTTTCCGGCTACCAGCGGCCTGATGCTGCGCGTCACGTCGTTCCTCCGAAATCAGCTCCCTGCGCTCTAGCAACGCCCGGCCCGTGCCGCAATCGCATGCGACGTCGCGACACGATTCCGCCACGACGATTGCGGCTTTCGCCGCCGGTTCCTATAAGCAGCGCCGAAACGGACACGCGCGCGGCCACGATCCAGCGCGGCGAACAGGAACAGGGAAAGACAGCTTCCATGATGATGCAGGGCATCCGCAAGGCGAGTCAGGGTTTTCTCGGCAAGCTCCTCGTCAGCGTCATGTTCGGCGTCCTGATCCTCGCCTTCGCGATCTGGGGCGTCGGTGACATCTTCCGCGGCTATGGCCGCAACGAGGTCGCCCGCGTCGGCAAGAGCGAGATCGGCCTCGAGCAGATGCGCACGGCCTATCAGAACGAGATCCAGAACCTGACGCGCCAGCAGCGCCGCCAGATCTCGCCCGAGATGGCGCGTGCGCTCGGCCTCGATCGCCAGGTGCTGTCCCGCCTGATGAGCGAAGCGACGCTCGACCAGACGGCGCAAGGCATGCGGCTTGCCGTCTCCGACGAGACGATCCGCAACCTGATCTTCGACGACCCGGTCTTCCGCGATGCCTCCGGCCAGTTCTCCGCCGCGCGCTTCAACGACCTCCTGCGCACGAACGGCTATACCGAGCAGAGCTACGTCACCCTCCAGCGCGCCACCATCCTGCGCCAGCAGCTCTCCGAGATGCTGGTCGGCGGCGTCACCGCCCCGCTCGCGCTGCAGGAACTCGGCAGCCGCCTGCGCAACGAGAAGCGCGCCATAACCTTCGCCCGGCTGCCGGCGAGCGCTGCCGGCGAGATCGCGGCGCCGACGGAGGACCAGCTCAAGAGCTTCTTCAACGATCGCAAGATCGCCTTCCGCGCGCCGGAGTACCGCACAGCCGACATCCTCTCGCTCTCGGCCGAAACGATCGCCGATCCGGCCAAGGTCACCGACGAGGAAGCCAAGGCGCGCTACGAGGCCGTGAAGGCGCAGCGCTTCACCAGCGTCGAGAAGCGCACCGTCCAGCAGATCGCCTTCCCGAACCTGGAGGAAGCCCAGGCCGCCAAGGCCAAGATCGACGGCGGCGAAACCTTCGACGAGATCGCCACCGAACGGAACGTCGCCTTCAACGATCTGACGCTGGGCACCTTCACCCGCGACCAGATCTTCGACCCCGCCGTGCGGGAAGCCGCCTTCGCGCTCGAGCAGGGCGACGTCAGCGGGCCGGTCGCGAGCGCCTTCGGAACGGTTCTGCTGCGCGTGACGACGGTCGATACCGCCCATGTGCGCCCGTTCGAGGAGGTCGCGGCCGAGGTGAAGCAGGAACTCGCGACCAGCCGAGCCGCCGGACAGATCACCGAGCTTCACGACAAGATCGAGGATCAGCGCGCCGCCGCCAAGCCGCTGGCCGAGATCGCGAAGGAGCTCAAGCTGACGCTCCGCACTGCCGGTCCGATGAGCGCGGGCCTCACCAGGCCCGATGGCTCGAAGGAAGAGGCCTTGCCGGGCGCCGACGCGACGCTGCAGGCGATCTTCCGCTCGGATATCGGCGTCGACAACGAGGCGATCCGCCTGCCGCGCGACACCGGCTATGTCTGGTTCGACGTCACCAAGATCGATCCGGCGCGGGAGCGCAGCTTCGACGAGGTCAAGGCGGAGGTCGAGAACCAATGGCGCGCCGACGAGACCGCGACCAAGCTCGCCGCCAAGGCCCGCGAGTTGTCGGAGCGGCTCGACAAGGGCGAGAGCTTCGATGTCGTCGCGGCCTCCGCCGGGCTTACCATCGAGACCGCTGCCGATATCGGCCGGCAGGACCAGCGGCCCGAACTCCCGGCCGGCGTCGTCGCCCAAGTCTTCGGCACCGTCGCCGGCAAGAGCAACTCCGCAGCCGGCGCGGATGGCGGTCGCATCCTGTTCAAGGTCGATTCGGCGACCGTGCCGCCCTATGTCCGCACGACGCAGGAAGCCGGCAATTTCGAGCGCCTGCTGTCCTCCAGCATCAGCGAGGACATCCTGGTGCAATACGTCGCCAGGCGGCAGGCGCAGCTCGGCGTCAGCATCAACGAGGCCGCCTTCCGCAATGCGACGGGCGGAGCAACGAATTGACGATGCAGCCCTTCCTGGAGTTCGAGCGCTTCGCGCAGATCTACGAGACGGGCGCACCGCAGCTTCTGCGTCAGGTTCTGGTCGGCGATTGCGAGACACCGGTCGCCGCCTTCCTCAAGCTGCGCCACGCCACGTCCGGCCCGGCCTTCCTGCTCGAATCGGTCGAGGGCGGCGCCGTGCGCGGCCGCTATTCGATGATCGGGCTGGAGCCTGACCTGATCTGGCGCTGCCACCGTGGCGAGGCCTCGCTCTGCCGGACCGCGCTTGGCGGGACCTTCCTGCCCGATCCACGCCCGGCCTTCGAAAGCCTGCGCGCGCTGCTGGATGAGAGCGCCATCCCGGAAGCCGAAGGGCTGCCGCCTATGGCGTCCGGCGTCTTCGGCTATCTCGGCTACGACATGGTCCGGCTGATGGAGCGTCTGCCGGAACCGAAGGAAACCGGCACCGGCGTACCCGACGCCATCCTGACCCGGCCGACGCTGATGGTCGTGTTCGATTCGGTCCGTGACGAGATTCACGTCGTGACCCCCGTGCGGCATATGCCGGGCGTCGGCGCGCGCCACGCCTATGAGCGGGCGCAGGAGCGGCTGGAGGCGGTCGTCCTGGCGCTGGAAGGCGCCCTGCCCGCCGAAGCCGACATCGATATCGCCAACCTGCCGGAGCCCGCGACGACCTCGAATACGAGCGAGGCCGAGTATCACGAGATGGTGGCGAAGGCGAAGGAGTACATCCGCGCCGGCGACATCTTCCAGGTGGTGCTGTCGCAGCGCTTCGAGGCGCCCTTCGCCCTGCCGCCCTTCGCGCTCTATCGGGCGCTCCGGCGGGTCAATCCGGCACCGTTCCTCTGCTATCTCGATTTCGGCGACTTCCAGATCGTCTGCTCGAGCCCGGAGATTCTGGTCAGGCTGCGCGACGACACGGTCACGATCCGCCCCATTGCCGGCACGCGCCGCCGCGGCGCGACCGAGGCCGAGGATGAGGCGCTGGCCGACGAATTGCTGGCCGATCCCAAGGAGCGCGCCGAGCACCTCATGCTGCTCGATCTCGGCCGCAACGATGTCGGGCGCGTCGCGAAGATCGGCACGGTCAAGGTGACCGATTCCTTCTTCATCGAGCGCTACAGCCAGGTGATGCATATCGTCTCGAACGTCGAGGGCGAGATCGACCCGCGTCATGACGCGCTGTCGGCGCTGGTCGCAGGCTTCCCGGCCGGAACCGTGTCGGGCGCGCCGAAGGTCCGCGCGATGGAGATCATCGACGAGCTGGAGCGCGATGCGCGCGGCGCCTATGGCGGCTGCATCGGCTATTTCGGCGCGAATGGCGAGATGGATACCTGCATCGTGCTGCGCACGGCGGTGGTCAAGGACGGGCGCATGCATGTCCAGGCCGGCGCCGGCATCGTCTACGATTCGAACCCGGCCTCCGAGCAGGAGGAGTGCATCAACAAGGCCAAGGCCCTGTTCCGCTCCGCCGAGGAGGCGATCCGCTTCGCCGCCCGGACCGGGCGAGGCCAGTAAGACGCAGCTACCGGCCAAGAGCGTGCTGGGTTTTCTCGGAACCACTTCGTCATCCCGGCCTTGAGCCGGGATCCATCGAAGGGCTCCGGAGCTCTACGATGGATCCCGGATCGGCGCTGCTTTGCAGCTTGTCCGGGATGACACCCCGTTTTCGTCAGAAATCGGCATGTCCCCAACGCAGAACTCCCCGCCGATTCGGCGGGGCGTTTCTGTTTCAACGGGCCTCGTTCAATGCGCCTTGCCGGACGGCCCTGACGTCATCTTATCCACCCAGGCGATGCCGATGGCGGACAGGATGAAGACGACATGGATCAGCGTCTGCAGCAGGACGCCGGATTCGGTGTAGTTCGCCGTCTTGCCGACGATCCCGATATTGCCGGCCTCGATAAAGGTCCTGAGCAGGTGGATCGACGAGATGCCGATGATCGCCATGGCGAGCTTGATCTTGAGCACGCTGGCGTTGACGTGGCTCAGCCATTCCGGCTGGTCGGGGTGGCCTTCCAGCCGCAGCCGCGAGACGAAGGTTTCGTAGCCGCCGACGATGACCATGATCAGCAGGTTCGAGATCATCACCACGTCGATCAGCCCGAGGACGACCAGCATGATCTGCTGCTCGCTGAAGTCGAAGGCGTGGGTGACGAGGTGCCAGAGTTCCTTGAGGAACAGGAAGACATAGACGCACTGCGCCACGATGAGGCCGATATAGAGCGGCAGCTGCAGCCAGCGGGAGCTGAAGATGAGCGCCGGCAGCGGCTTCATCGCGCCGAACGTTTCAGGTCGGGAGGGCGGGCTGCCGGTTTGGGCCATTGTGGATCCTGGTCCTTCGAATGCGTGATGGGGGTTTCGGTACGGTGAAGCGCTAGATGGCGAGGAAAACGCCTCCGCGCAACCCACTCGATGGAGCTCTCGCATCCAAGAGCCACAATGCTGTGACGCCTATTTTGCGCCGAGATTGCAGGCTAGTCTTTCCGCAGGGTCGACAGATCGCTACAATCCAGGCCCATCGGGGGAACATGCGGCGTTCCACTCGCGCAGGACAGCATAGGAGTTCCGTCATGATCAAGATGTTCGCCGTCGCAACGGTTCTGGCCGGCTGTGCGGCCCTCGCCGCCCCCGCCTCGGCCGCGTCGCTCGCGCCCGCCTCCGCTGCTGTTGCCGTGGCCAAGGGCGATGCCAACCTCGTCCAGACCGTGCAGTGGCGCCCCTATGGCTATTACGGGCCGCGCTACTATGGCGGTTATCGTCGCGGGCCGGCCGTCGGCGCTGGGATCGCGGCGGGTGTCATCGGTGGCGCGCTCGCCGCCGGCGCATTGGCCGCGCCGCCTCCGCCTCCGGTTTATGGGTATCCGGCGCCGGTCTATGCCGCACCCCCGCCGCCTTACGGCTACAGCGTCGAGGATGTCGATGCGGTGGCTTACTGCTCGCGTCGCTTCAGGACCTACAACCCGGAAACCGGAACCTATATCGGCTCGGGCGGAGTGGTTCGCGCCTGCCCCTGACAGCGGCCGACAGTCCGATCGAGAATCAATGGCTCCCCGCAGCGATGCGGGGAGTTTTCGTTTGCGGCGGAAAGCGGCTTGCCTTGGCAGCGGCAATCCCGCTTATCCTGCGGCCGTCTCACATCGGAGCGTCTCGTGCGTATCGCCACCTGGAACGTCAA
Source organism: Allobosea sp. RIT-PG3_2 (assembly GCF_057321085.1). Lineage (NCBI taxonomy): Bacteria > Pseudomonadati > Pseudomonadota > Alphaproteobacteria > Hyphomicrobiales > Alloboseaceae > Allobosea > Allobosea sp. RIT-PG3_2. The sequence goes on from NZ_JBXWCA010000001.1 coordinate 74,318, forward strand.
TTCGGTCCGCCAGCGCCTCGGCCATCTGCTGGATTTCCTGAACGAAGCCGAGCCCGACGCGCTCTGCCTCCAGGAGATCAAATGCGTGGACGGCGACTTTCCGCGCGCGGAGATCGAGGCTGCCGGCTGGCAGGTCGAGACCCACGGGCAGAAGACCTTCAACGGCGTCGCGATCCTCAGCCGGTCGCGGCTGGAAGACGTCCGGCGCGGCCTGCCCGGCGATGATGGCGACGAGCAGGCGCGCTATCTCGAAGGTGTGCTGCCGCTCGGTGACGGCGTGGTGCGCCTGGCCTCGATCTACCTGCCGAACGGCAACCCGCCGAATACCGAGAAATACCCCTACAAGCTCGGCTGGATGCGGCGGCTGACGGCCCATGCCCGGATGCTGCTGGAGCAGGAGGAGCCGCTCGTACTCGCCGGCGACTACAACGTGATTCCCGAGCCACGCGATGCGCGCGATCCCGGTGCCTGGGTCAGCGACGCGCTCTTCCTGCCGCAGACGCGCGCGGCCTTCCGCGGCCTGATCAATCTCGGACTGACCGAGGCCGTTCGCAGCACGACCGATGCGGGTGGGCTCTACACCTTCTGGGATTATCAGGCCGGCGCCTGGCAGCGGAACAACGGCATCCGCATCGACCACCTGCTGCTCTCGCCCCAGGCGGCAGACAGGCTCGCCGGGGTCCAGATCGTCAAGCATGTCCGCGGCTGGGAGAAGCCGTCGGACCATGTGCCTGTGATGGTGGAATTGCACTGAGGCGCACCGCGCGGCCGCCAAGGACCGCGGCTGCGCTCAGTTCTGGCCGTTGTTGCTACTGCCGCTACGCGAGCTCACAACCTGCTGACGCTCGACCAGCGCCAGCGCAGCCGAACGATCGGCCGCCGATGCAGCGGCAAAGGCCGCGTCGTGGCGCTCGATGATCCAGGTTTCGCGAGCGGGGTCCGCACCTTCGCGGGCCATGGCCAGCCACATCAGGCCAAGCACGGGCTGCCGGGGCACGCCGTCGCCGCCACGCAGCAGCATCTCGCCGAAAGCGGCGCGGGCCGGCGCATGGCCCTTCTCGGCCGCGAGCTTCATCCAGCGCGCCGCCTGTCGCGCATCGCGACCCGTGCCTTGCCCGGTCATGTAGAGACGGGCGAGATTGTACTGGCCGTCCGGGTCGCCGAAATAGGAGGCGGCATAGTGGAACATGTCGAAGGCCCGGTCGGGATTGGGCTTCACATAGCTGCCCTTGATGCCGTCGCTGAAATAACCGCCGAGCGCGACGAAGGCGCTGCCGACGATGCGGCCGTCGGCGGTGCCGGGAATCGCGTCGGCGTTCTCGTCCGCGATCTTCGAAAAATACTCGAAGGCCTTGAGATCGTTCGTCGGAACGCCCTCGCCCCCGGCATACATCCGGCCGAGCTTGTACTGCGCGGTGAGATGGCCCTGCGAGGCAGCGTATTCGAGGGCGCGCACGGCGCCGACCTTATCGCCGGCCGAGGAATCGCGCATCCAGGCCCGCAGCGCATCGCGGGCACTGCTGAAGGGAACGAGCGGCAGCGCGGTGTGCGCCGTGGGCGTATCGGGAGCGGGAGCGAGCGTTGCGGCCCCGGGAGCGCGAGACAGGGAATCGCCCGGCTCCGGCAGCGCAGCGCCCGGGATGGAGCGCGGCGGCACCGGCTTTCCGCCTGCGAAATCCTGCGCCCAGGCAGCTTGCTGGCCGCCGAGGAACAGGAACAGGCATGCTATGGTCGAGCTAGATATCCGCATAGCAATGGGTTTCGGCCGCCCCTCCTGGGTGGGTGACGGCACCGCCTTTGGCGGAGCCGACCGTCTGCGCGTATTTCCACAGCGCTCCGGAATTGTAGTCGGTCTTCCTCGGCACCCAGCTCTTACGACGCTCTTCAAGTTCGGCATCAGAAAGGCGGACTGCGAGCTTTCCTGTGATGGCATCTAGCTCGATGATATCCCCGTCCCGGATCAGGGCGATCGGCCCGCCGACAGCGGCCTCCGGCCCGACATGGCCGACGCAGAAACCGCGCGTAGCGCCTGAGAAACGGCCGTCGGTGATGAGCGCGACCTTGTCGCCCATGCCCTGGCCGTAGAGGGCTGCGGTCGTCGACAGCATCTCGCGCATGCCGGGGCCACCCTTGGGGCCCTCATAGCGGATGACGAGCACGTCGCCGACCTCGTAGGTCCGGTTCTTGACGGCCTCGAAGGCGTCTTCCTCGCGGTCGAAGCAGCGTGCCGGGCCGGTAAAGACGAGCTGGTCCTCGGGCATGCCGGCGATCTTCACGATCGCGCCTTCCGGTGCCAGATTGCCCTGCAGGCCGACGACGCCGCCGGTCACCGTGATCGGCTTGTCGGCGCGATAGACGACATCCTGCTGGTCGTTCCACTTCACCGAGGCCATGTTCTCGGCGATGGTGCGGCCGGTCACGGTCAGGCAGTCGCCGTGGAGGTAGCCGGCATCGAGCAGGCTCTTCATCACCAGCGGGATGCCGCCGACCTCGAACATGTCCTTGGCGACGTATTTTCCGCCCGGCTTGAGGTCGGCGATATAGGGCGTCCTCTTGAAGATCTCGGCGACTTCGAAAAGATCGAAGTCGATGCCGCATTCATGGGCGATCGCCGGCAGGTGCAGCGCGCCATTGGTCGAGCCGCCGGTGGCGGCGACGACCATCGCGGCGTTCTCCAGCGCCTTGCGGGTGACGATGTCGCGCGGGCGGATGTTCCGGGCGATCAACTCCATCACCATCTCGCCGGCGGTGTAGCAGAAGGTGTCGCGGACGTCGTAGGGCGCCGGCGCGCCGCAGCTATAGGGCAGCGCCAGGCCGATCGCCTCGGCGACGGTCGCCATGGTGTTGGCGGTGAACTGGGCGCCGCAGGAGCCAGCGGAGGGGCACGCAGCCTCCTCGAGCTCCTTCAGGTCCTCGTCGGACATCGCGCCGACCGAATGCTTGCCGACCGCCTCGAAGACGTCCTGCACGGTCACAGGGCGGCCCTTGAAGGTGCCGGGCAGGATCGAGCCGCCATAGATGAAGATCGAGGGCACGTTGAGACGGACCATCGCCATCATCATGCCCGGCAGCGACTTGTCGCAGCCGGCGAGGCCGACGAGCGCGTCGTAGCAATGGCCGCGCATGGTCAGCTCGACAGAGTCCGCGATGACCTCGCGCGAGGCCAGCGACGACTTCATGCCCTGGTGGCCCATGGCGATGCCGTCGGTCACGGTGATGGTGCAGAACTCGCGCGGCGTGCCGGCGGCGGACGCGACGCCCTTCTTAACCGCCTGGGCCTGGCGCATCAGCGAGATGTTGCAGGGAGCCGCTTCGTTCCAGCAGGAGGCGACGCCTACGAAGGGCTGCGCGATCTGCTTCGCGGTCATGCCCATCGCATAATAATAGGAGCGGTGCGGGGCCTTGGCGGGGCCGACGCTCACATGCCGGCTCGGCAGCCTCGACTTGTCGAACACACGCGCATCCATTGCCACTCGTCCTGTCCCCCGACCTAACCCGGCGCAGAGATGTGCCACGCCATGCAAGCCAGGAGCAATCTACGCCCCCGAGAACCCGTCAACGACCGGAACCGTCTCCGAACCGGCGCGTCAAGGTCAGATTTCACTATATCTGAGGGACTTAACGCGCCCTTTTGCTGGGCGTTGTTTGTGGCGGCTTCGCGGCGATTGTGACCGCATGGACGGCGCGCTACGCCGTTCTCATTCCAGTGTTGCGTCGATGTCACAAACACGCGAGGCGCATGCCATGAATCCGCCGCTCACAGCACCATCGGCAGGACGAAGAAGCCACCGACGATAACCACGAGAAGCGCGAGCGCCGTCATCGGCAGATGCTTCTCGATGAAGATGCGGATGTCGTCGCCATAGAAGCGGAGAGCCACTGCGATCATCATGAAGAAGGTGACGCGCGAGACGACCATGCCGATGGTGAACTTCCAGATATCGAAGTGCAGGAAGCCCGACATGATCGTGACGATCTTGAACGGAATCGGCGTCAGCCCCTTGGTGACCAGCACCCAGAACCAGTAGTCCTGCGAGGTCGCGATCAGATGGGCCGCCTTGTCCTGCAAGCCATAGAGGCTGATCAGCCAGGACCCCAGCGACTCGTAGAGCAGAGCGCCGATCGCGTAGCCGAGATAGCCGCCGAGGACGGCACCCAGCGAACAGATGCCGGCGTAGAACCAGGCCCGATCCGGCCGCGCAATGCACATCGGCAGCAGCAGCGGGATCGGCGGCAGCGGGCTGAACGAACTCTCGACGAAAGTGAGCGCGAAAAGCAGCCAGGGGGCACCTGGATGGGATGCGTAGGAAACGCACCAGTCATAGGCTCGCTTGAGCATGGGTCGTGAACAGCCGGTCCTTTGCCGCCACGCAGATGCATGGCGGATTTGCGTCGGGCGCATCTAAGCGGGGTCCGCCAGAGAATGCGAGTCCTCTCTTCGATCAACGTCAATTTGACGACGCCGCCGTGACCGGATTGCGATACCCGGTCAGGAAAGCCGCGTCAGAGCCTCCGCGATCTTGAGCTTGCGGGTTTCCGCCGCAGCCTTGCGCTCGCGGTTCTCCTCGACGATCTCCTCGGGCGCGCGGGCCATGAAATCGGGGTTGCCGAGCTTCTTCTCGACGACCGCGATGTCCTGGTCGAGCTTTGCGAGCTCCTTGCTCAGGCGGGAGCGCTCGGCGTCGAGATCGATCAGGCCGGCGAGCGGCAGCGCCGCGACCTCGCCACGCACGAGAATCTGCGCCGACTGTCCCGGCGCGGCCGTCTCGAACGCAATGTCGGAAACGCGCGCCAGCCGCTCGATCATCGGCCGCCAGCTCTCGATCGTCGCCCGCGTCGCGGCGGAGGCATTGACGAGGACGAGCGGAGCCTGCGTGCCCGCGGGCACATTGACCTCCGAGCGGACCGAACGGATGTCGGAGATCAGGTCGACGACGAAGCCGATCTCGGCCTCCGCCGCCGAATCCTTCAGCACCGCGAGATCGGGCCAGCGCGTCAGGCAGACCAGTGCATCATCGCCGGCGGAGAGTTTGCGGGGCGCGCCGGCCTCGGCCTTCTGGGCCCAGAGCTCCTCGGTCAGGAAGGGCATGAAGGGATGCAGCAGCTGGCAGATCAGGTCGATGACATAGGCGACGGTGGCCTGCGTCTCGGCCTTTGCGGCCTCATCGACGCCCTCGCCCTGCAGCACCGGCTTGGCAAGCTCGAGATACCAGTCGCAGAACTGGTTCCAGACGAAGCGATAGGCGCCGCCTGCCGCCTCGTTGAACTTGAAGCTGGGGATGCCGGCCGCGATCTCCTCGGCGGCTTGCGCGGCTTCGCTGAGGATCCAGCGGTTGAGCGGCTGCTTCACCGACGCCGGGTCGAAATCGGCGGCGCGCAGGCAGCCATTGATCTCGGCGAAGCGCGCGGCGTTCCAGATCTTGGTCGCGAAGTTGCGGTAGCCCTCGACGCGCGAGGTGGCGAGCTTGATGTCGCGCCCTTGAGCTGCCATCGCCGCGAGGGTGAAGCGCAGCGCGTCCGCCCCGTACTTGTCGACGAGCACCAGCGGATCGATGACGTTGCCCTTCGACTTCGACATCTTCGCGCCCTTCTCGTCGCGAACGATGGCGTGCAGGTAAACCTCGCGGAACGGCACCTCGTCCATGAAGTTGAGGCCCATCATCATCATCCGGGCGACCCAGAAGAAGATGATGTCGAAGCCGGTGACCAGCGTCGCGGTCGGGTAATAGTGCCTGAGCTCGGCGGTATCCTCGGGCCAGCCCAGCGTCGAGAACGGCCAGAGCGCCGAGGAGAACCAGGTGTCGAGGACGTCCTCGTCACGCTTCAGCTCGACCGGCCCGCCATAATGGCCGACCGCCAGCGCCTGCGCGCCCGCCTCCGATTCGGCGACGAAGACCTCCCCGTCCGGCCCGTACCATGCCGGGATCTGGTGGCCCCACCAGAGCTGGCGCGAGACGCACCAGGGTTCGATGTTCTCGAGCCAGTCGTAGAAGACCTTCGTCCAGTTCTCGGGCGTGAATTTCGTGCGGCCGTCACGGACCGCCTTGATCGAGCGCTCGGCCAGCGGCTTGACGTCGACATACCATTGATCGGTCAGCCACGGCTCGATCACGACATCGGAGCGGTCGCCATGCGGGACGGTATGTCCATGCGGCTCGATCTTCGCGAGGAACCCGCGCTCGGCCATCAGAGCGACGACGCGGCGGCGCGCCGCGAAGCGGTCGAGCCCGTCGAGCGCCAGCGTCTCGGCTTCCGGCTTGGCGCTGGCCAGGAAGTCCTCGTTGCCAGCGAGCGTGACCCGCGCCTCGCCATCGAGGATATTGATGATGTCGAGCTGGTGACGCTTGCCGACCTCGAAGTCGTTGAAATCATGCGCCGGCGTGATCTTGACCGCCCCAGTGCCTTTTTCGGGATCGGCATAGTCGTCACCGAAGATCGGGATCACCCGGCCGACCAGCGGCAGAACGGCATTGCGGCCGATCAGGTGGCCGATCTTCTCGTTCTCCGGATGCACGGCGACGCCGGTGTCACCCAGCATGGTCTCGGGCCGGCTGGTCGCGACAGTGATGAAGGTCGAGGCGTCGTCCGCGTCATAGGTCGCGCCTTCGAGGGGGTAGTTGAAGTAGTAGAGATGGCCGTTCGGATCGCGGCCCAGCGCCTTTTCTAGCTTGGCCGCATCGAAAGGCTCTTCGTCGCCGCGCTGCCATTTGAACGAGCCGATCTTCTCGACCTGCAGCACCTCGATATCCGAGATCGCGGTCTGGAACTTCGGATCCCAGTTCACCAGCCGCTTGGCGCGGTAGATCAGCCCCTGCTTGTGCAGGCCGACGAAGACCTTGAGGACTGCGGCCGACAGCCCCTCGTCCATGGTGAAGCGCTCGCGGGACCAGTCGCAGGAGGCGCCGAGGCGGCGAAGCTGGTTGACGATGGTTCCGCCGGATTCGTCCTTCCAGCGCCAGACTTCCTCGAGGAAAGCCTCGCGGCCCATGGTGCGCCGGTCGGTCTTGTTCTCGCCGGCAAGCTTGCGCTCGACGACCATCTGCGTGGCGATGCCGGCATGGTCCATGCCGGGCTGCCAGAGCACATCCTTGCCGCGCATGCGCTCGAAGCGGCAGAGCACGTCCTGCAGCGTGTTGTTGAGCGCGTGGCCCATATGGAGCGAGCCGGTGACGTTCGGCGGCGGGATGACGATGCAATAAGGCTCGGCGCCGGGTTCAGCGCCCCTGCCTGCCTTGAAGGCCTCAGCCTCGTCCCAGGCCTGGCTGATCCGGGCCTCGACGGCTGCCGGTTCGAAAGTCTTGTCCATCATCGCATCGCTCGAACGCAGAAAGGCCGGGGAACCTGCCCCGGCCGGAAGATCACAGGCCAAAAGGTCTCTGGCGTCTTAAGAGCCCATGCGCGGGGCGCGCGTCAACGTTTTCGATGCCGCGCGCCGCAGCGCCTCGCGAGAAAGCCGCCTCAACCCAGGTTCGACTGCAGGAACCAGAGCGACTTGTCGAGCATGCGCGAATAGGCCGTCAGGATGTCGGCAGTATCGGCATCGCCCGCTTCGTCGCAGGCGTCTATCGCCTCGCGAACCTTGTTGGCGGCGTCGGCATAGCGCTCGATCAGCGCGTTGAGGTGGTCCTGAACGGCGACGATCTCGGTCGGATAGGCCTTGAGGGAGGTGGATTCCGCCGTCGTCTGCGTCGTGCCGAACGCGATGCCGCCAAGCTGGGCGATACGCTCGGCGACGGTGTCGACATGCTCGTCGAGCTGGTCGCGAAAGCCGTCGAGCATCAGGTGGACGCCGATGAAGCCAGGGCCCTTCAGGTTCCAGTGCGCCTGCTTGGTGACCAGCGCCAGATCGATACCATCAGCCAGCCGCTCGTTGAGCAGGCCGACGACCTTCGTCTTGGTGTTCGAAGCCAGATCGATCTTGCTCGATTTCACGATCCGCGTGGATGCGGATGTCTTCGGCGCGGTCTTGTTAGCAGGCGTCTTGGTAGCAAGTGACTTGGCGGCAGGCTTGGCCATGGCAGATCCCCCGGAGCGGAAAAACGGCGAATGAAAGCGCGATGCGCAGGCGGCTGCAAGGCGCGTCACACCTTACGCGCGAGCAGGCCGGTTGTTCCCTCGCTTCTTCCCAGCAGCGGCAGGGAACTTGCCGTCCGGCGATCCGTTGCATCGACAACGACTGCAACAGGAGAATCGGCATGTCTCACAGTGATCAGGACCGCGTCTGGAGCCTCATCGACGCGATCAAATTCGCCATGCTCGTGACCCATGACGGCAATGGCGACGAGCTTCGTGCGCGCCCCATGCACGCCCATGGCAAGCGCGAGGACGACACGATCTACTTCCTCACGGATCGCCGCCATCACAAGGATGACGAGATCCAGATCAACGAAAATGTCTGCCTCGCCTTTTCCGATACGAGCGGGCACCGCTACCTGTCGATCAGCGGGACTGCGACCGTGGTCGACGACCGCGCCCTCGTTCAGGAGCTGTGGGAGCCGAGCAACAAGGCCTTCTGGGACGACGAGAACGATCCCGATATCCGCGTCCTGCGCGTGCGACCGGCGATGGCGGAATTCTGGGACAGCCCCGGCAAGATCGTCACCACCGTCAAGATGGCCGCTGCGGCCCTGACCGGAGCGAAGCTCGAATTCGGCGAGAACCGCAAGGTTTCTCTGTAACTCACTGATAAACGGGAAGAACCATGCTGAAACTCATTGTTCACGGTCTCGGGGCCTGGTTTGCCGTCGAGGCTGCTTCCGGGCGCTATCCGCGTCCGGTCGCTGTCGGCCTGACGATGCTGGTCTCGCGGCTGGGCGCCCCCGCGACCGCTTTCGCGATGCTCGGCTACGGGTTGAAATCACTCAGGGAAGCCGGCGCCTTCGACAGCTGGGAAGCGCCGCGAGCGCGGACGACACGCCCGGCGCGCGCGCGACGCCCGGCGCTGGCTGCCGCCAGCCGCAGAGGCGCGGGACGTGGAAGCCGCGCGGCCAGCAACGGCTGAACGAGCCTGCCGGCGCGGGCGGACTTAGCTCCGCCCGCCTCGTGCGACCCGTTCGATCTCGGCGCGGACGAGGCGTTCCACCATCGTCGGCAGATTGTCGTCGAGCCATGTCTTCAGCATCGGCTTCAGCATGTCCTTGACGAGGTCTTCCAGCGTCCGGGCATTGTTGCTGAGCACGGTGCTGGCGAGCTGGCCGAAGGCGTTCGTCACCACCGAGCTTGCCTGATCCGACAAGAGGCTCGCCATGTCGACGGCGGGAGCAGCGGATGTCATCTGCGCAGGCGCGGCCGGAATGGGCTCCGGCGCTGGCGGAGGCGGCGCGGCCGCAGCGATGACAGGCGGTTCCTCGACGAAGGCGACGTCGGAATCGTCGGAAATTTCGACCTGCGATGGAGCAGGCTCCGGCTGCGGCTCGGGTGCGGGCACCGGGGCGGCGATCAAAGCCGCTTCGGCACCGAGGTCGAGCACGTCGTCGTCGATTGCCGCCAGCGGTTCCGGCTCGGGGGCGGCTTCAGGAGCCGGAGCGGCTGCTTCGCCCGGTTTCGCCTCGTCATCCGAAATGATCCGGCGAATGGAGGCGAGAATCTCCTCCATCGACGGTTCGCTGGGCTTGGCTTGCGCGCTCATGAAGGCCTGACCGTTGGACACCGGGCGCGCCAATGGAATCAACGCTGCTCCGAGAGCGGAGTATTCCACGACTCGCGGGTCAGACAAGGCAAGGACCGGCTCTCCCACAGGAGAAATCGGCGCTGTTGCCTGAATGCGCCGGCCCTGGCGGCTGGCGCGTGCCAGCCGCGATCAGTGCTCGATGGATCGCCTCAGCGGCCGTCGGGTGTCTGGGTGCCCCACCACAGACCCTTGACCTGGTCGTAGTGCTGGCGGGCGTCGTAGGTCTCGGCCTTGAGCTTGAGCGTCTGCGAGGACAGCCTGCCGATGGCGGAGAGGACGGCATAGGAAGCCACGACGCGGTCGCGCTGTGCCGTCACAAGGGTCGAGCGCGCAATGACCAGCTCCTGCTGGGCGTTCAGGACGTCGAGCGTGGTGCGCTGGCCAACCTTCGCCTCTTCGCGCACGCCGGCGAGCGCGGTGGAAGCCGCTTCGACCTGGGCCTGCGCGGCCACGATCTGCGCTTTGGCCGCATCCAGCCCGCCCCAAGCGGAAACGACGGCGGCGCGGACGGTATCGCGCTGGGTATCGACATCGATGCGGCGCTGGCCGGCCGTTTCCTTGGCCTGACGCGTCCGGGCATAAACCTGGCCGCCCTCGTAGATCGGGATCGTCAGCGCGCCGACGATGCTCGCCGACAGACGATTGTCGCCGAAGAGCGTGCTGTCGTAGCGCTGCTGGACGGTACCGGTCACGCCGAAGGTCGGATAGAGATCCGATTCCGTCACCTTCACCTGCAGCTCGGCCGCATCGACACCGTGCAGCGCGGCGATGATCGCCGGGTGATTGCTCAGCGCACCGGTCAACGCCACCGACAGGGATTTCGGCAGGAGATTCTCGATCGGACGGCCGGGTGCGAGCTGACGCGGTTCGACACCGATATTCTGGCGAAAGCGCGCCACCGAGGTCTTGAGATTCGATTCGGCGAGAATCGCCTGCGACTGGGCCTGCGAAAGCCGTGCTTCAGCCTGCGCGACGTCGGTGCGCGTCACTTCGCCGACCTGAAACCGGTCCCGCGTCTGGCGCAGCTGCTCTTCCAGAACCTCGACGTTGTTCCGGTTCAGATTGAGGATGGCCGTGTCGCGCAGGACGTTCATGTAGGACGTCGCGGCATCGAGCAGGACGTTCTGCTCGGTATTGCGCAGCGTGGCTCGCGCGCCGAGCACCTGCGATTCGGACTGGCTCACCGTGTTGCGGGTCCTGCCGGAGTCGAAGATGTTCTGCGTGACCTGGACGCCGGCACCGCGGGGCGCAAGCCGGCTCGTCGAATTGGGCGATCCCGGAAGGTTGGAATCGACGATGCTGGCGCCGATGTCGGCGGAAGCGGTGATCCTGGGGCGATAACCAGAAAGGGCCTGGGGAACGTTCTCGTCGGTCGCCCGCACTGCGGCGCGCTGGGAATTCAGGGTCGGATTTCCGGAGTAGGCCCGCGCCAGCGCCGAATCCATTGTCTGGGCCGCCGCCGGCAGAGCCCAGCCCCCGGACATCGCCAAAGCGATGACGGCGGAGAGCCCGAACCCGTAAATCTTGTCGTATCGTCTTTTCACTGGACGCCTCTTGTGCGCACTGAAGTCGCGCCCAGGCATCGCCCCAGCCTCGGCATAAGTCTCAATGTCATACCCTTCCTGACGCAATGCGCCAACGCACGGTCGACGTCGGGAGCATTTCCCTAGGAACCTGCCACAAAAATGCGACACCTCCGTTAAGAAACAGATGCACTCAGAATACGAATGCTTCCGGGCGACGGAATTCGGATAATTCGGGAGCCGCGGCATCGAATACGGGGCGTCCGGCGACGATATCCGAGGATTTCCGATAGAGCTTGACGCGGGCGGAACGCCCTGTCCCTTCGACCACGATCAACCGCCCATCAGCGCGGAGCAAGGGAAAAAGCGACTCCGGCTGCATCTCGCAGGCGCCGCTCACCAGAATCGCATCGAATGATTCGCGGCTGGGTTGCGTCGCGACGATCGAAACCTCTCCGGCGCCCGCTGCCCGCAGGGCGCTCTCGGAGAGCGCGCGGGCCGGAGCATCGGGCTCCCAGAGCGTCGTCTTCGCACCCATATGGGCCATCAGCGCGGCGCCGTAGCCGGAGCCGCCGCCGTATTCGAGCGCATCATCGCCGGGCTGCAGTTCAAGCAGCTGGATCATCCGGACGATCACCATCGGCGTCATCAGCGCGCGGCCGGTGCCGGGCAGAGCGATGGACTGATCGAGATAGGCGAGATGAGCGAAATTCTTGGGGACGAAGGCCTCGCGCGGCACCGAATCCGCCGCTGCCAGCACAGCGCGGTCGGTGATGTCATAGGTGCGCAACTGGCAATCGACCATGTTGCGGCGCAGCCCGCTGAAATCGTCCATAACCCTGAACTCTCCGTCTGCGCTGTCACCGGCAAGCGTCGGCTGCGAGGGGCAGCTTGCGTCCAGCCGCCTCGGCGCCGTTCACGGCAGCTTTGTGTTCGACCCGGGAGCAAAAGGCAAGCGCGCCTTGCATCGCAGCAAGACTGCGAAGCACCGCCTGCACCTGGGAATTTTGGGGGGTGAGCTGGCTCCCGGAGCAGGATTCGAACCTGCGACCAATCGATTAACAGTCGATTGCTCTACCGCTGAGCTATCCGGGAACAACGTGGCGGCGTCATAGCGGGGCGTTCCCGGCAGCGCAAGCCCCTTGCGAGCCAGCCAAACAGATTTGTCGCCCCCGCTGTGGAAGATGCGATGGCGGGTTGCGGCGCGCGACGGCTTGTGGTTATTGCGCTCTCGCTGAAGCGGCCTGCGCCGCTTTCGCCGGAAGGCCTCGTGGCGGAGTGGTTACGCAGAGGACTGCAAATCCTTGCACCCCGGTTCGATTCCGGGCGAGGCCTCCAACATCATCATCACCCCTGATACCGATCGCGCTCATCCTGCGTTTGCCTTCGCGTGGGCTGCGGCTTGTCCGACACGCTCTTGCTCGGGATAAGGGATGATGACGAAACGCGCCCTGCACTGGTTCCGGAACGATCTGCGGCTGACTGACAACCCAGCGCTTTCGGCCGCGGCAGAGGCCGGCCAGCTTCTTTGCCTCTATATCCTCGATAATGGCCCTAATCGGCGCACGCTCGGCGGTGCCTCGCGCTGGTGGCTGTCGCGCTCGCTGGATTCGCTGGGCGCCGCCCTCGCGCGGAAGGGTGGGCGGCTCGTCCTGATGCAAGGCGACCCGGCCGAGATCATTCCGCGCATTGCCGCGGCTGTGGACATCGACCTCGTCACCTGGAACCGCCGCTACGAAGCCCCGGCCATCGCCCTGGATACCAGGCTCAAGGACCAGCTGACCGCGCGTGGAATCAGCGTCCGCAGCTTCAACAGCCATCTTCTGAACGAGCCATGGCAGGTCACCACGACGACGGGCCAGCCGATGAAGGTGTTCACGCCTTATTGGCGCGCGGCCCGGCAAAAGGGTGAGCCGGCAGCGCCGATTCCGGCGCCCTCGCGAATCGACGCGCTCGCACTGCCCGAATCGATCGAGGCGCTGGCGGTGTCGCTGGCGAATCGGGGGCTTGAGCCCCGAAAGCCCGATTGGGCTGGCGGATTGCGGGCCGAATGGACGCCGGGTGAGCAAGGCGCGACTGAGCGTCTCGACGATTTCCTCACGCGTTCGCTCGATGGGTACACCGAAGGCCGCGACCGGCCGGGGCGGGAATCGACGTCGCGGCTTTCGCCGCATCTGCGCTTCGGCGAGATCGGGCCGCGCCAGATCTGGCATGCGCTCCACCACGCCCGCGAAACCGGGGAAGCGGTCGGATCGGAGGGCGATGCGGAAAAGTTCCTGGCCGAGGTCGGCTGGCGCGAATTCTCCTACCATCTGCTCTTCCACAATCCCGAGCTGCCGACGCGCAACTACGACAGGCGCTTCGACGCCTTTCCCTGGCGGGCGGACGAGGAGGCGTTGCATCGCTGGCAGAGCGGGCAGACCGGCATCCCGCTCGTCGATGCCGGCATGCGCGAGCTCTGGGCGACCGGCTATATGCATAACCGCGTCCGGATGGTCGTCGCCTCCTTCCTGATCAAGCATCTGCTGCAGGATTGGCGCGCGGGCGAAGCCTGGTTCTGGGACACGCTCGTCGACGCCGACCCGGCCAGCAACGCCGCGAGCTGGCAATGGGTCGCGGGGTCCGGTGCGGATGCGTCGCCCTATTTCCGGATATTCAACCCCATCACGCAGGGCGAAACCCACGATCCCAAGGGCGATTATGTCCGCCGCTGGGTGCCGGAGCTGTCGGGGCTCTCCAACAGCGATATCCATCAGCCCTGGAAGGCGTCCCAGGCGGCCCTGCGGGAGGCAGGCGTTCGAATCTGCGAGACCTACCCTGCCCCGATCATCGACCTCGCCTTCGGCCGGCAACGGGCGCTCGATGCCTTCGCGACGATCCGCAATCGCTGAGGCACCTCAGCGGCTTCGGGCGGCGAATCTGGACATCAGGGCGAAATAGACCGGGTCAGGCAAAAGCCGCAGCGCCTTCATCGACCAGGCCAGCCGCCGCGGGAAGGCGATCTCGAAGCCACCGCGCTCGAAACCGTCGACGATTCGGCTGGCGCCATCCTCCGCCGTCAGCAGGAAGGGCATCGGGAAGCGCCGCCCGTGTGTCATCGGGGTGTCGACGAAGCCGGGATTGACCACCTGCAGGCGGATGCCGGCCGGCTCGCAGTCGAAGCGCAGCGACTGGCACAGATGGATCGCCGCCGCCTTGGTCGCCCCATAGACCGCAGCGCCGGGCAGGCCACGATAACCGACGAGCGAGGCATTCACCGCGATCTGCCCGCGTCCGCGGGGGATCATCCGGTGCTGCACGGCGGAGAGGCTCTTCACCACGCCGAGCAGATTGACCGCGATGACATTCTCGACGGTCTCGACATCGAAGGTGCGGCCCTCGACGCCGGATGCGACCCCGGCATTGAGGAAAGCGAGCGCGATCGGCCCGTGAATGCTTTCTATCGCTTCGACGACGCCCAGCATCGACTGCGCCTCGGTGACGTCGCCGGCATGGGCGACGATCCGGCCGGGCAGGCCCTCGGCCTCGCGCGCGACGGCTTCGAGCGCATCCGTCCGTCGCGCGGTGATCGCGACCGTCCAGCCGCGCTGCGCGAGTTCGAGCGCGACCGCCGCGCCGATGCCGGAGCTGGCGCCGGTCACCCAGGCCACGCCGTCCTGCGGTTTCATGCGGGCTAAGGCCATGGCCACTCCGGATTGGTCGAGCCTGCCATCTAGGCATGAAACCACTGCGCCGAAAGCCATGCGCATCGGATCATCCCCGCTATCCTGCCAAGGCGGTGGCATGAGCGGCGCAATCGGTGCAGTCTGCGCCGCGAAGGCGCTTTGCCGCCGCTAGCGAGATGACCGGACCATGCCGACCGAACTGCTCTTCCGCGATGATGCCTATCTGAAAGAGACGCCAGCCACCGTCGAGGCCGTCAACGAGCGCGGCGGAATCATCCTCGACCGCACCGTCTTCTATGCGACGGGTGGCGGGCAGCCGGGCGATGCCGGGCATCTGCGCCGGGCCGATGGCAGCCTCATCGCCGTGGGCACTGCGATCTATGACCCCGAGGACAAGAGCCGGGTCATCCATGTGCCGCTCGAAGGCCAGGCGCTGCTTGCCGCAGGCGAGGCCGTCACCGCCGTGCTCGACTGGGAGCGCCGTCTCAAGCGCATGCGCATCCACACGGCCCTGCATCTGCTCAGCGTCGTGCTGGCATACCCCGTCACCGGCGGATCGATCGGCGAAGGCGACGGGCGGCTGGATTTCGACATTCCCGAAGGCGGGCTCGACAAGGCCGAGATCGCCGAGAAGCTCAATGCGCTCGTCGCGCGCGACGCCGATGTCACCGAGCGCTGGATCACGGATGAGGAGCTCGACGCCAATCCGGGCCTCGTCAAGACGATGTCGGTGAAGCCGCCGCGCGGCTCCGGCCGGGTCCGGCTCGTCGCCATTGGCGATATCGACCTGCAGCCCTGTGGCGGCACCCATGTCCGCAACACCGCGGAGATCGGGGCGGTCGCCGTCACCGATATCGAGAAGAAGGGCAAGCAGAACCGGCGCGTCCGGATCGCGCTGGCCTGAGAACACCAAAGCTGATGCCCAGAGGATACGCCTATGGCCCGTGAAGACGTCTTCGTTTCGACCGAGTGGCTGGCCGAGCGCCTGAACGCGCCCGACATCGTCGTGGTCGATGCGTCCTGGTATCTGCCGGCGCAGAAGCGCGACGGAGCGGCCGAATACGCCGCGCGCCGCATTCCGGGCGCTGTCCATTTCGACATCGACAAGATCAAGGACACCCGCTCCTCGCTGCCCCATATGCTGCCATCGGCCCCTGAATTCGCGGCCGCCGTGGGCGCGCTCGGCATCGGCGACGGCATGCGCATCGTGGTCTATGATGGGCTCGGCTTCTTTTCGGCGCCGCGCGTGCGCTGGACCTTCAAGGTGTTCGGCGCACGAGACGTCGTCATCCTGGACGGTGGCTTCCCGAAATGGCTCGCCGAGGGACGCCCCGTCGAGGAGGATCGCCCGCAGCCCCGCCAGCCCCGCGTCTTCAACGCCCGGCTCGACAACGGCGCCGTCGCCGATGCGGAGGACGTGGCGCGCGCGACGGCCTCGCAAGCGATCCAGGTGGTCGACGCGCGCGCTGCCGATCGCTTCCACGGCGAGGCGGCGGAGCCCCGGCCCGGCCTGCTGTCCGGCCATATTCCCGGCTCGCTCAACCTGCCATCCTCGCAACTCGTCGCTGACGGCAGGCTGAAGGAGCCGGAAGATATCGTCGAGCTATTCCGGGATGCCGGCGTCGATCTCGACAAGCCCTCGATCATGACCTGCGGCTCGGGCGTCTCGGCCGTGATCTTGTCGACGGCGCTCGAGATCGTCGGCAAGCCGGCCAAGGCAATCTACGATGGCTCATGGTCCGAATGGGGAGCGGGCGAGCGGCCCGTCGCGACGGGCCCGGCGAAGCAAGGCTGAGCGGGAGACTGCCATGAGCCAAGAACACGACCATTCGCACGATCATTCCCACGACCACGCCCATGACGGCGAGCCGCGCTGGAAGCATCACGGCGTCCGGGTGATCTCGGGCGATCAGCTCGATCCGAACACCGCCCAGACACCCGGCATGTTCCGACAGGCGGCGGTCAACCACGCTCGTGTCGGCGCGCAGAAGATCTGGGCCGGCACGGTCGCGATCGAGCCCAACGCCAAGACCGGCGTGCACCATCATGGCGAGCTTGAAAGCGTGATCTATGTGGTGAGCGGGAAGGCTCGCATGCGCTGGGGCGAGCGACTGGAATTCGTCGCCGAAGCAGGACCGGGCGACTTCATCTACGTGCCGCCCTTCGTGCCTCATCAGGAGATCAACGCCGATCCCGACAACCCGCTGCAATGCGTGCTGGTGCGCTCGGACAACGAGGCGGTGGTCGTCAACATCACCGATGTCGATCCGGTCGAAAAGCCGGAAGCGGTCTACTGGGTCGACCCGATCCACAAGCATCCGCACGGGTGAGTGGCCGCGAAGAGAAACCCTCCGTCATGCTCGGGCTTGACCCGAGCATCTCCTGCCAGAGATTCTCGGGTCTGCGCTTCGCTTCGCCCGAGAATGACGGCGGGGGTTTCAGGTTGGCCGCCTCAACCCGTCTCAAAATCGCCTTGCTGCGGCGGGGCGATCGGGGTGAAGAGCGTGCGGTCCGGCTTGATGTCGAGCAGCGGCGTCTCGTCGAGGCAGTCGAGGCCACGCACCAGCAGCACCCGCCCTTCCCGCGCGACCAGCGTCGCGATCGAGGTGCCGATCGGGTTGGGCCGGACCGGCGTGCGCAGGGCGAAGGTTCCGTGGGTCTCGCCGTTATTGGCCGGGCTCTGGCGCACGAGGTCGCGGCGCGACTGGTGCAGCCAATAGAGCACCTCCAGCCGCTCGAAGCGCTCGATGCCGTCCAACGCCTCGTCCCAGGGTGGGAACAGCTCGATGCGGCAGACCGGGCCGTCCGCCCTGCCCTGGCGCGGGCAGGTCAGCCGCGAGGTCCAGGGCGTGCGGATGGTGCCGATGAAGACGAGGCCGGCATCGGTCGCCTGCGGCGGCGCGACGGCGACCTCCCTGTCGCGGATCTCGTTCTCGCGGACCATCTTTTCAATCGATCGCGATCATCACATCGGAGGCCTTCACCACGGCATAGGCTTCCTTGCCGACGGTCAGCTTGAGGTCTTCGACCGCCGCATTGGTGATCGAGGATGTCACGATCGCACCGCCGATATCGATGCGGACATGGGCCGTGGTGGCGCCCTTGGTGATCTCGACGATCCTGCCCTTGAGCTGGTTGCGCGCACTGATCTTCATGGTTGCTCTTCCTTTGTCGATGCCGCGGTCATGTCGCTGCTGTCGCCGCTCCTTGACTCGCCTGCGAGCGCACGGCAACGATCGCTATATCCAGTGATATACAACGATAAGACAGCGAGGAAGAGCATGATCAAGCGCCGGACAATGCTGGGCCTGGGCCTGGCTTTCGCCATGAGCATGGCACCTGCCTTCGATGCCGCGCAGGCGCAGACGAAGGACCTCGTCATCTTCGCCGCCGCCAGCATGAAGAACGCGCTCGACGAGGCCGCAGCCAACTGGGTGAAGGAGAGCGGCAGGCCGGCGCCGAAGATCTCCTATGCCGCCAGCAACACGCTGGCCAAGCAGATCGAGAGCGGCGCGCCGGCCGATCTCTTCGTCTCGGCCGACCTCGACTGGATGGACTATGTGGCGGGCAAGAACCTCATCAAGCCGGACACGCGTGTCAGCCTTCTCGCCAACCGCATCGTGCTTGTCGCCGGCAAGGATTCGACCGCCAAGCTCGACCTGAAGCCCGGCGTCGATGTCGCGGCGGTGCTCGGCTCCGACCGGCTCGCCATGGGCAATGTCGATTCCGTACCGGCCGGCAAATACGGCAAGGCCGCGCTGGAGAAGCTCGGCGCCTGGGACAAGGTGAAGGACAAGATCGCGCAGGCCGACAATGTCCGCGCCGCGCTGTTGCTCGTCTCGCGCGGCGAAGCCCCGCTCGGCATCGTCTATGCAACCGACGCCGCCGCCGACCCGCAGGTCAAGGTCGTCGCGACCTTCCCGGAGGATTCGCATCCGCCGATCATCTATCCGGTCGCCGTCCTCAAGGATTCGGCCAATCCCGACGCACAGGCCTTCCTGACCTATCTGCGCGGCGCCGGTGCGAAGCCCGTCTTCGAGAAGCAGGGCTTCACGGTGCTCAACAAGGCCGCCAGCTCTTCGTGAGCGACTGGCTTTCGCCCGAGGAATGGACGGCGGTCAGGCTCAGCTTGATCGTCTCCACCACCGCCATGCTCGCGAGCCTGCCCCTCGGGCTGGGCGTCGCGCTTCTGCTGGCGCGCGGGCGCTTCTGGGGCAAATCGCTGCTCGACGCGATCGTCCATATGCCGCTGATCCTGCCGCCGGTGGTGACGGGCTATCTGCTGCTGCTCGGCTTCGGCCGGCGCGGGCCGATCGGCGAGTTCCTGTATGACTGGTTCGGGATCGTCTTTTCCTTCCGTTGGACGGGCGCGGCGCTGGCCTGTGCGGTGATGGGCTTTCCGCTGATGGTCCGCGCGATTCGCCTCTCGATCGAGGCCGTCGACCGCAAGCTGGAGGCTGCCGCCGGCACGCTCGGTGCGAACCCTCTCTGGGTCTTCCTCGTCGTTACCCTGCCGCTCTGCCTGCCCGGCATCATCGCCGGCATGATCCTGTGCTTCGCCAAGGCGATGGGCGAATTCGGCGCGACGATCACCTTCGTCTCCAACATTCCCGGCGAGACGCAGACGCTGCCCACCGCGATCTACACCTTCACCCAGGTGCCGGGCGGCGACGCTGGCGCGATGCGGCTGACGCTGATCTCGATCGCGATCTCGGTCGCGGCGCTCGTGCTCTCGGAGCTGATGGCGCGGATGGTCGGCCGCCGGATCGCCGTCGAATGAATCCCGTCCTCGATATCGCCGTCCGACACCGGCTCGGCGACTTCCAGCTCGATGCCTCCTTCGTCTCCGACGGACGCCTGACGGCGCTGTTCGGCGGTTCCGGCTCGGGCAAGACCTCTCTGGTCAACGTCATCGGCGGGCTGATCCGTCCGCAGGCAGGCCATGTCCGTGTCGATGGCGAGACGCTGGTTGATATCGAACGCGGCATCTTCCTGCCGAAGCATCGCCGGCGGATCGGTTATGTCTTCCAGGAAGCGCGGCTCTTCCCGCATCTCACCGTGCGGCAGAACCTGCTGTTCGGGCACTGGTTCGTGCCGCGTGAGGCCCGCAAGCCGGCCGAGCTCGACAAGGTTCTGGAGCTGCTCGGCATCGGCCATCTCCTACGCCGGCGTCCCGGCTCCCTCTCCGGCGGCGAGAAGCAGCGCGTCGCGATCGGCCGCGCTTTGCTGGCGCAGCCCCGTCTGCTCCTGATGGACGAACCGTTAGCGGCGCTCGACGAAGCCCGCAAGGCGGAGATCCTGCCGCATATCGAGCGGCTGCGCGACGAGGTCGGCATCCCCATCGTCTATGTCTCGCATGCGCTGGCGGAGGTCGCGCGGCTCGCCACAACCGTCGCCATGGTCGAGGACGGCCGCGTCGCCGCCTGCGGTCCGACGGCCGACATCCTGTCGCGGCCCGATCTGGCGGCACGGCCGGGTGCTCCGGAGGCGAGCTCGCTCCTCGCGGCGGAGGTCGTCGCGTTCGACGAGGAATTCGGCCTGGCGCGGCTCGCGACGCCGGCCGGGCCGCTCACGGTCGGGCGCGGGGTGCTCCGGCAGGGTCAGCGGATCAAGATCCGCATCCTGGCGAGCGACGTCATGCTCAGCCTCGGCCGTCCAGCCGAAATCAGCGCGCTCAACGTGCTCGCAGGGACGGTCGCCGAGATCGGAGAGCGAAGCGGCGCGGGCGGCAGCACCGTGCATCTGCTCCTCGCCTGCGGCGAAGCGAATCTGGCGGCCCGGCTGACGGCTAAATCGGTCTCGACGCTCGGGCTTTCTCCCGGCAAGCCGGTCCACGCGGTGATCAAGAGCGTCTCGGTCGAGATGCCTTGAACCGGTTGCGCCGATTCGACTGGCGTTGCCGTCATTCTCGGGCGAAGCGAAGCGTAGACCCGAGAAACTCAGGCAGGATGAGGTGAAGGAAGCCTCTTTCGGCATGAGATGCTCGGGTCAAGCCCGAGCATGACGCCAGGCTGGCGATGGAGTTTTCAAAAACTGGCATACCCCTTGACCTTCCCATGATGGGAAGCCCCATATGCAGCGTCATCACCATGAAGGAGACGGCGATGACGGTCATCGACAAGGTCAGGGACAATCTCGAAACGCTCGATATGGGCGTGGAGGGCATGTCCTGCGCGAGCTGCGTCGGGCGCGTCGAGCGAGCCATCGCGACGGTTCCGGGTGTCGACGCGGTCGCGGTCAATCTCGCGACCGAGCGGGCGCGCGTCACTTTCGCCAAGGGCGGCACAGATCTCCGCAAGATCGAGGATGCGGTCCGGCAGGCCGGCTACAAGCCGATCGAAAGCACGATTGATCTCTCGGTCTCGGGGATGAACTGCGCCTCCTGCGTCGGGCATGTCGAGAAGGCGCTGCGCGCCGTGCCGGGCGTCGTCGACGCGACCGTGAATCTCGCCACCGAGCGCGCCACGGTAAGGACCCTGGCCGGCACCGACATCACCCCCGCCCTCGTGAAGGCTGTCGCCGGCGCCGGCTATGAGGCGAGCCGTCTCCAGCCGGAGGCCGCCCATGCGGCAGGCCCTCACGACCATATGGCCATGATGAAGGAGGAACAGCAGGCGCAATTGCTGCGCTCGGTCATCCTCGCCGCCGTGCTGACGCTGCCGCTGTTGGTGGTCGAGATGGGCAGCCATATGGTCCCGGCCCTGCACCATTGGCTCGCCGGGACCTTCGGCGAATGGAATGTCCGCGTCTTCTCCTTCGTGCTTGCGACCATCGTGCAGTTCGGACCGGGCCTCGTCTTCCTGCGCAAGGGCTTTCCGGCGCTGCTGCGCGGCGCGCCCGACATGAACTCGCTCGTCATGCTCGGCACCGGCGCGGCCTATCTCTACTCGACCGCCGCGACCTTCCTGCCCCAGCTGATGCCGGCGGGTGCGGACGGCACTTATTTTGAATCCGGCGCGGTGATCGTGACGCTGATCCTGCTCGGCCGCTGGTTCGAGACGCGCGCCAAGAGCCGGACCGGCGCCGCGATCCGCAGCCTGATCGCGCTCCAGCCGAAGACGGCGCGCGTCCTGCGCGATGGCGTGGAAGCCGACATGCCCGTCGACACCGTCCGGGCCGGCGACATCGTCATCCTGCGGCCAGGCGAGCGCGTGCCTGTTGATGGCGAGGTCACGGACGGCACCTCCTTCGTCGACGAGTCGATGATCACCGGCGAGCCTGCGCCCGTGCGCAAGGAGGCCGGAAGCGCTGTCACGGGCGGTACCGTCAACGGCTCGGGCGCGTTGCGCTTCACCGCGCGCAAGGTCGGTTCTGAGACGCTGCTGGCCCAGATCGTGCGGACCGTGCAGGCCGCGCAGGGCGCCAAGCTGCCGATCCAGGCGCTGGTCGACCGTGTCACGCTCTGGTTCGTTCCCGCCGTGATGGCGCTGGCGCTGGCGACCTTCGTCGTCTGGCTCGTCTTCGGGCCGAGCCCTGCCCTGTCGCATGCGCTGGTCAATGCCGTCGCGGTGCTGATCATCGCCTGCCCCTGCGCGATGGGGTTGGCGACGCCGACCTCGATCATGGTCGGCACCGGCCGGGGCGCGGAACTGGGCATCCTCTTCCGGCAGGGTGACGCCCTGCAGGCACTCAAGGACGTCCAGATCGTCGCGCTCGACAAGACGGGAACCCTGACCAAGGGCAAGCCGGAGCTGACAGACATCGAGCCTGCTTCCGGCTTCGACACCAATGACGTGCTGCGCCTCGTCGCCTCGGCCGAGAACCGCTCGGAGCATCCGCTGGCGCTGGCGCTCGTCGCGGCGGCCAAGGCGCGCGGTCTTTCGCTGGCCGAGCCGGCCGATTTCGTGAGAGATCCCGGTCGTGGCGTCACCGCGACGGTCGAGGGCCGCGGCGTCGCCATCGGCGGCCACAGGCTGATGGAGCAGGCCGGTCTCGACATCGGGCCCTTCGCCGCCCGCGCCCAGGCCCTGGCCGAAGCCGGCAAGACGCCGCTCTATGCCGCCATCGATGGCAGGATCGCCGCCGTCATCGCCGTCGCAGACGCCGTGAAGGAGACGACGCCCGCTGCCATCGCCGCGCTGCACAGGCTCGGCCTCAAGGTCGCTATGGTCACTGGCGACGACCGGCGCACGGCCGAGGCCGTCGCCCGCACGCTCGGCATCGACGAGGTCAGGGCCGAGGTGCTGCCGACCGACAAGGCCGAGGTGGTGAAGGCGCTGCAAAAGGGCGGCAACAAGGTCGCCTTCGTCGGCGATGGCATCAACGACGCCCCTGCCCTCGCCCAGGCGGATGTCGGCATCGCCATCGGCACCGGCACCGATATCGCGATCGAGAGCGCCGACGTCGTGCTGATGTCCGGCGATGTGATGGGCGTGCCGCGCGCCATCGCGCTGTCGCAGGCGGTCATCGCCAACATCCGCCAGAATCTCGCCTGGGCCTTCGGCTACAATGCGCTGCTGATACCGGTCGCTGCCGGCGTGCTCTACCCGGCCCTCGGCATCCTGCTGTCGCCGGTCTTCGCCGGGCTCGCCATGGCGCTTTCGAGCGTCAGCGTGCTCGCCAACGCGCTGCGACTGAAGCGTTTTCGCGTGCCGGCCTCGCATGATGCCGCGCAGAAGGGGTCGTGATGAATATCGGCGAGGCATCGACCCATTCTGGCGTCAGCGCCAAGATGATCCGCTATTACGAGAGCATCGGGCTGATCACCCCGCCGGCCCGCACGGCGGCCCAATACCGTGTCTATGCTCCCGACGACGTCCACACGCTGCGCTTCGTCCGCCGCTCCCGCGATCTCGGGTTCTCGCTGGAGGAGACGCGCGAGCTACTCGCGCTCTGGCGCGACAAGAGCCGGGCCAGCGCCGATGTGAAGAAGCTCGCCATGGCGCATGTGCGCGATCTCGAGGCCAAGGCGGCCGAGCTCAAGGCGATGGCCGACACGCTGCGGCATCTCGCGACGCACTGCCATGGCGACCACCGGCCGGATTGCCCAATCCTGGCGGATTTCGCCGCCGCGTCGCTCGCGCAGGCAAAAGCTTGAGACGCTGTTCCGCCATGCGCTGAATGTCTGGACGGCACCGGCTGAGATTGCTCATATGCCGCGGCCCACCAGAGGCGGGTCCGGCCCGGCTGCATCGGCCCCGTCGGGGAATCCGCCTCTCAACGAAAGACGGGGAGCGCCCGCGCGGTCCCCAGGCGGAACGATCATGGACAATCGAAACGATCTCTGGCGGCATGTCGATGCGAACAAGGAGCGGTTGATCGCACTGAGCGACCGGGTCTGGGGCATGCCGGAGGTGTGCTACACCGAGAAGCGCTCGGTGGCCGAGCATGTCGCCGAGCTGAAGCACCAGGGCTTCCGCATCACCGAGAACGTCGCGGACATCCCGACTGCCGTCGTCGGCGAAGCCGGCGAAGGCGGCCCGGTGATCGCCTTCCTCGGTGAATACGACGCCTTGCCCGGCCTCTCGCAGGAAGCCGGCCTTGCCGAGCACAAGGAGATCGAGACCGGCGGCCACGGCCATGGCTGCGGTCACAACCTGCTCGGTTCGGCCGCGCTGCTCGCCGCCGTTGCGATGAAGGACTGGCTGGCCGAGAACAAGATCCCCGGCCGCGTGCGCTATTATGGCTGCCCGGCGGAAGAAGGCGGTGCTGCCAAGGCCTTCATGGTCCGCGCCGGCGCCTTCGACGACGCCGATGTCGCCATCAGCTGGCATCCGTCGAGCTTCTGGGAGGTCGCGCCCGCGCTGGCGCTAGCCAATACCCGCGCCGATTTCGTCTTCACCGGCCGCGCCTCGCATGCCGCCGCAGCACCCCATCTCGGCCGTTCGGCGCTCGACGCCGTCGAGCTGATGAATGTCGGCGTCAACTACATGCGCGAGCACATGCCGTCCGATGCCCGCGTCCACTACGCGCTGCTCGACACCGGCGGCATCGCGCCGAACGTCGTCCAGGCCCATGCCCGGGTGCGCTATTCGATCCGCGCCCGCGACCTGCGCGGCATGCTGGAACTCGTGCAGCGCGTGAAGAAGATCGCCGAAGGCGCGGCTCTGATGACGGAAACCAAGATGGAGATGCGTATCGTCAGCGCCGTCTCCGACCTCGTCGCCAACACGCCGCTCGAAGACGCCATGCACAAGGTGATGGAAGACCTTGGCGCGCCGCATTTCGACGACGCCGACAAGGCCTATGCCGAGCAGATCCGCGGCACGCTGTCGCCGCAGGATATCGCCGCGATCTGGCGCACCGTCGGCATGCAGGACACGGGCGCGCCGCTGGCCGACTTCCTCGTCCCGCGCGATGCCAAGCGCAATCCGGCCATCGGCTCGACCGATATCGGCGATGTCAGCTGGGCGGTGCCGACCGTGCAGGCCCATGCGCCGACTGTCGCGATGGGCACGCCCTTCCACACCTGGCAGGTCGTGGCGCAGGGCAAGGCTCCCGCCGCGCACAAGGCGATGGTCCATGTCGCCAAGGCGATGGCCGCGACCGGCGCGGCCGTGCTGAGCGATCCCGCTTTGATGGAGGCCGCCAAGGCCGACCACAAGGCCCGGCTCGGCAAGGAGGGTTACACCTCGCCGCTCCCGCCCGAAGTGAAGCCGCCGCTGACGATGTCGCTCGGCTAAGCTCCGTCATGCTCGGGCTTGCCCCGAGCCCCCGCTTCACGAGATTCTCGGGTCGCCGCTGCGCGGCGCCCGAGAATGACGCCCTCTTCGTCCGCGATTCCGCTCCGATGTCGTCCCCGACCGAAATCCGCGGGGGCGATGCAGCCGCGTATGAACGCCGACAGGCACTGCCCAAATTATAGCGGGCGCCGCGGCAAGCTCATTGATTTCAAACGGAAATCAGTCGCTTAAAAATAAGTCAGCTGTGCTGCCCTTTTTCTCTTGCGAGGCCGTGCTCACACTCCTATCTAGGGTGCAGCGCAGCAGCGATGTTGCGCCGCCCTCCTTGGGCGTTTCCTCCCTAGACTTGGGCTGCGCTTCCCGCGCGGCCCTTTTTTCTTTGCGGATGGGGCGACCTCACCAACGGCGGCCGTAGTACCAGGGCGGTCCGCCGAAGGACGCATCGAACCGGTCGAAGCGGTAGCGCCGATCCGCCGCACGATCGAGATCGAGTTGCAGCAGGCAGTTCGCGAAGCCGTCGCTCGATGGACGGAAGCCGAAGGAGCGGCAGCGCGCCTCATCCGCCTCCCGTAGTTCCGCACTGGTCACGCAGCCGCTGCAGGCGAGCGCCAGGAGCGCCCCGGCGGCGAGCTTTGCGATACTCATTTTGCGATACCCATGGCGCGTCTCCTTTGCGCGATAACCCTGACGCGTTTACGCGCTAACGGCCCCGAGCGTTCCGCACCGCTTCAGCGGGAGAACCGGACGGGGACCGCAAGCGCGATCGAGCTGCCGCCTATGCCGTCCGGCGGCGCAGGAACGGGGCTTGCCCGCCGAACCATCGAGACGGCCTCCTCGTCCAGCGCCGCATCGCCCGATCCATGGACCAGCCGGGCCGACAACACTCGCCCACCGCGATCGATACTGAAAGCGACCTGGACGGTACCCGGGCTGGCGCCGTTCGGGAAGCGCTTGAAGCGGTTGAGATGGGCGATCAGCGAGCCGCGCCAGCTGGCGTTGGCGGCCGGCGAAGCCGACGAAGCGCCCGAAGCAGGCGCCGCAGCGCGGGGCGCGTCCTGCGCTTGCGCGAGCGGAGCCGTGGTCTGCTCGGCCTTCGGCTTGTCCGGGTTCACCGGCTTGCGCCGTTCCACGATCTTCGGCTTCGGCCTGGGCTTCGGCTTCACGTCCGGCGGCGGAGGCTTCGGCTGCTCTTTGGGCGGCGGCGTCAGAATCGCGGCAGCGTCCGGCAGCGGCGGCAGCTCGGGAATCTTGATCTCCGGCTCCGGGATCACGACGGGCTCCGGTTCCGGCGGTGGCGGCTCGGGCTCCTTCGGCTGCTCGACCGGCTCGGGCGGCGGCGGTTCGGGTTCCGGCTGCGCCTCGACCATCTCAGGCCCCGGCGCGATGTCCTGCTGCGGCGATTCGGGCGCGACAGCGAGCGGGGCGAGTTCGATCATCACGGCGGCCGGCGGAGCGCCAATGGCGGCCTCGGCGCGTTGCCAGTTGGCTACGACCCAACCGGCCGCACCATGGGCACTCACGACGACGAGCGCCGCAAGGCTCCAGCGCAACGCCGCCGGTGCGAAACGGGAGAGCGACGGGCGTTCCATGCTCATGGCTTGGGCCCCGCGGCGGCGCCCTGCCCGGTATCCTCGAGCCCGACGAGGGCGATCTTCAGATAGCCGGCGTTGCGCAGCAGGTTCATCACCTCCATCAGCTCGCGATAGGCGACGGTGCCGTCCGCCCGGAGGAAGACGCGGTGCTCGCGATCATGGCTGGTGCGCTGGTCGAGCGTCGCCTGCAGCGCTTCGCGCGGCAAGGGGTCGTTGCCGAGCGCCAGCGAGAGATCGCCCTTCACGGTGAGAAAGACGGGCGTATCCGGCCGCGGCTGCGGCTGCGCATTCGAGACCGGCAGATCGACCGCGACATCGACGGTGGAGAGCGGCGCCGCGACCATGAAGATGATCAGCAGCACCAGGATGACGTCGATGAAGGGCGTGACGTTGATGTCACTGACCTCGCCGAGATCGCCGTCCTGCGGGTCCTTGAGGGAGACGGCCATGGCTCACTCCGCCGGAACGAGCGATGCGGAGGAAGACGCGGCTGCCGAAGAAGAGGAAGACGCTGCGCGCGGCGACGGCGCGATCGCGCGCTGACGCCGCTCCAGGTCGCGCGAGAGATGCCGCAGGATTTCGCCGGATGCGTCCGACAGGGTCGCGCGGTAGCCGGTAATGGCGCGAGCGAAGACGTTGTAGATGATGACGGCGGGGATTGCTGCGACGAGGCCGATCGCGGTCGCCAGCAGCGCCTCGGCGATGCCCGGCGCCACGACCGCGAGATTGGTCGTCTTCGCCTGGCTGATGCCGATGAAGGAATTCATGATGCCCCAGACCGTGCCGAACAGGCCGACGAAGGGCGCGGTCGAGCCGATCGTGGCGAGCAGGCCGGTGCCGCGCGCCATGGAACGTCCGGCGCGCGCCTCGATCCGCGACAGGGCGATGGAAACGCGCTCCTTGATGCCGTCCTCGCCGAGATCGGCCGAGCGGCGCGTCTCGGTCAGGGCGGCGGACAACAGGTCTCCGACCGGTCCGCGCAGCTTTCCGCTCTTCGACGCTACGGCGCCGGCTGCAGCGCCAAGGCTGTCGGCGGCCTCGATGCGGCGGACGGCTCTGCCTGCGGCCGTCTTCGCCGCGGCCAGTTCCATCACCTTGGCGAGCCAGATCGTCCACGTCACCAGCGAGGCGAAGGCGAGGCCGAGCATCACGGCCTTCACCACGATGTCGGCCGCCATGAACATGCCCCAGGGCGACAGGTCGTGCGGCAGCACGGCCGTGGCTACCGGTGCGGCCGGAGCAGGAGCGGGCGGCTCGCCGGCCGTCAGCGGCGGGTGCGCGGTGGTCGGCGGATTCATGCCGAGCTGCGACGGAACCGACGGCAGGGGATTGGTGGGCGTGGCCGGCTGAGCCTGGGCGGCGGGAGGCGATTGGACGGCGGGAGATGGAGCGGGTGCGGGGGCCGGTTGGGCCGGAGTCGTTGCCGGCGGATTCTGGGTCGGCTGGCCCTGGGCCTGAACGGCGAGGCCCGACAAGGCCGAAAGGCCCGCCGCGACAAGAACCAGACGAAACGCACGCATCATAATCCAGTCCAGTCTTCGCTGGAGGTAAGCCGCCCGGCTGTTGCCGGCCCGGAGCCTCTCGACTTGCGCTCTTCAAGGAGGCCTTCGCCTCCGTGCGAAGGGCGCATCCCGAGCATCAAGGTCTCCGTTGCTTCCTCATTGGAATCATTACAAAAAAGGCTTGCAGAACCCATGCTGCATATGCGATACGCCTGTGCGAATCGACCGGTCATGTCAAGGCAAACCAGCCTCGATGCAGGCACGCTTGTGCTGCTTTCCCGGCGCCGATCGACGATCGCGCCGTTCTCACATATCCGCTATTCGATGAGTGCAATGCCGACGCTGGTCTTCAGGAATCGGCCGGTCGGTCGATCTCGGCCTGAAGAGCGGCGAGATGCTCG
Organism: Allobosea sp. RIT-PG3_2; assembly: GCF_057321085.1. Classification (NCBI taxonomy): domain Bacteria; kingdom Pseudomonadati; phylum Pseudomonadota; class Alphaproteobacteria; order Hyphomicrobiales; family Alloboseaceae; genus Allobosea; species Allobosea sp. RIT-PG3_2. The sequence goes on from NZ_JBXWCA010000001.1 coordinate 103,293, forward strand.
CTCGCCGCCGCGGCGGCAGCCTGCTCGACGGCGCGGAAGCGCGTGATCAAGGCCTGGCCGAGATCGGTCACCTTGGCTCCGCCGCCATTGCGGCCGCCGGTCTGTCGCTCGACCACCGGCTTGCCGAAAAGGGTGTTCAGTTCCTCGACCAGCTCCCAGGCCCGACGATAGGACATCGCCATCGCCCTGCCCGCGGCCGAGATCGAACCCTGCGCGGCGATCTGCTCGAGCAATTCGATCTTGCCCGGGCCGATCCGGCCTTCCGGATCGAGCTGAATGCGCAGGCTGAGCGAAGCCATCGCGGCCGCTCAGGACGCCTTGGCCAGGGCGGCGCCGTCAGTCTCGCCGCAGGCGGCCAGATAAATCGCGGCGATCCTCTCGATGCCGGCCTGATCGGCGGCGTCGAAGCGCCCGGTCAGGGGGCTGTCCAAATCGATGACGCCGATGACGCCGTCCCGACCGATCAGAGGCACCACGAGTTCCGAACGCGAGGCCGAATCGCAGGCGATATGGCCCGGAAAGGCGTGCACATCCTCGACAAGGACCGAGACGCCGCGCGCTGCAGCCGTGCCGCAGACGCCCTTGCCGACCGGAATGCGGACGCAGGCCGGCTTGCCCTGGAACGGGCCGAGCACGAGCTCGCCGTCGCGCATCAGATAGAAGCCGGCCCAGTTCAGGTCGGGCATCATCTGGAAGAGCAGCGCCGAGGTGTTGGCAGCGTTGGCGATGGGATCGGGCTCGCCCGCGAGCAAGGCCTCGAGCTGCGCCGCGAGTTCGCGATGGAATGCCGCCTTGTCGGTGCTGTCGATGCGATGTGCCTCGAACATGGTCCTGCGCCTCGTTGAAGATATCCGGCTGAAGTCTGACCGGTGTCCTACCACCATCGTCCGGCAGGCGACAACGAAGGCCTTTCCGAGCGATGGCGGATCATGGCAATCCTCGCCCGCGCCATCTGGCAGGGAATCGGCCCCGCGCCGAGATATCCGGCGGCTGCACAGCGGAGGCCCTTGCATGACGAGTGACCTGCAACCGGCGGCGAGCGTCCGTCGTGCGGATGGCAGCGCAGGCGACGCCGACTATGGCCGGATCGGCTTGGGCTACGCCTCCTACCGCCAGCCGGAACCGGCCATTGCCGCCCTGATCGAGGCCGCTCTCGGCCCGGCCGGACGCATCCTCAATGTCGGGGCCGGCGCCGGCTCCTACGAGCCGCGCAATCGCGATGTGATCGCGGTCGAGCCCTCCGCATCGATGCGGACGCAGCGGCCGGCCGACATCGCCGTGGCGATCGATGCGACGGCGGAGAAACTGCCCTTCCCCGACCAATCCTTCGACGCGAGCATGGCGACCTTCACCGTGCATCAATGGCAGGACCTCGACGCGGGTCTGCGTGAGATGCGCCGGGTCACGCGCGGACCGGTCGTCATCCTGTCCTGCGACCCGGAGCTGGTGGAGGCCTTCTGGCTCAATCATTACGCCCCTGCGGTGCTGGCGACTGAGGCGCGGCGCTATCCCTCGCTCGGGCATATCGGTGCCGTACTGGGCGGCGATGTCGAGATCGTCGCGGTCCCGATTCCCCGCGCCTGCCGCGACGGCTTCAACGAGGCCTATTACGGCCGGCCTGAGCTTTTCCTCGAGCCGGGTGCGCGTTCGGCCTGCTCGGCCTGGAGCTTCGTGAGCGAAGCCGAGAACGCCGCCTCGATCGAGCATCTGCGGCAGGATATCGAATCCGGCGCTTGGGATTGCTGTTACGGCTTCCTGCGCCGCCAGCCCAGCTTCGAAGGCTCGCTGCGGCTCGTCATCGCACGGCCCCGACTCAGGCAGCTCTCGTTCGGGCCGTGGGGGTAGCCGCGACCCATCGTTCCAGATCGGACACATAACCGGCGGCAGCGTCTTCGAGCGCTTCCGGCGAGAGCTTGTCCGCCTGGTAGAGGATGAAGGGCTCGCTCCAGGGCAGGCCGCAGCGATGGGCCGTGGCGCGCAAGGGGGCGAGCAGCTCGATCATCGGGAACATGTTCCGCCCGCCCGGCCGATAGGCCTCGGGCACGTTGCCAGCGGTCGCGGCCAGCATCAGCGGCGTTCCTTCCAACAATCGCCCCTCCGTTTCATAGGCGAGATAGAACATCCGGGTGAGCACGGCATCCTGCCAAGACTTCAGCAGAGCCGGGGTCGAATACCACTGGATCGGGAACTGCAGCACGATGCGGTCGGCGTCGAGCAGCCGGGCCGCCTCGCGCTCGCCGTCCCGGAAGATGTCGATCCCGCCGGGATAGGCCGCTTGCATGTCGACGATCTCGACGCCGGGCAGCCTGCTGGCGGCCGCCGCCAGCGCGGCATTGGCATTGGATTGCGACAGGTCGCGGTGGAAGAGGAGGATCAGCGTCTTGGTCATGGTCGTCTCCTTGCGTGACGGAGCGACCCTGTGGTCAGCCAAGAAATTACTCCAATCGATTATCGATCTATGCTGTTATTCGATCCATGAATTTACGATCGCTCGACCTCAACCTTCTGGTGGTCCTCGACGCGCTGCTCGACGAAGCGCATGTCAGCCGTGCGGCCGACAGGCTGGGATTGTCGCAGCCGGCGGCCTCGGCGGCGCTGCAACGCTGCCGCCACCTGTTTCGGGACGAGCTTCTCGAACGCGGACGGGGAACGATGTCGCTGACGCCGAAGGCGGAAGCGTTGCGCGCACCCCTGAAATCGCTGCTGGCGAACGTGACCGAGCTCATCGATCCGCCGGCCGTGCCGCTTGAGGAGATCCGCCAGACGCTGCGCATCACCACGGCCGATTATCCGGCGCTGTTCATCATCGGGCCGCTGCAGCAGAAACTGCAGCATTCGGCGCCGGGGATCGATGTGGTGATCCAGCCCTGGCACGGCGCCGACACTGCCCGGGCCGCGCTGGTCGACGGCACCAGCGATCTCGCCATTTCGGTGTTCCCTCCGGCTGAGGACGATCTCTATCGCGAGGAACTGCTGGTCGAACGCTACGCCGTCGCGATGCGGCGCGGGCATCCGGCGGCAAACGCCTTCGACCTGAAGAGTTGGCTCGCCTATCCGCACATCCTGGTTTCGGGTCGCGGCGACACGCGCACCCCGATCGATATCGAGCTGGCCAGCCGCGGCCTGTCGCGACGCGTCGGCTTCGTCGTGCCGAACTTCCAGATGGTCCCGACCTTGCTGCACGGCTCGGACATGATCGCGCTGCTCCCGTCGCGCGTCCTGGCCGATTTCGACGGGCTCGTCTCGTTTCCGCCGCCGATCGACGTGGCCGGTTTCACCCTGCATCTCGCCTGGCACAGGCGGCGCATGAAGGACCTCGCGCTGCAGCATGTCGCCGCGATCCTGACAGGGCTATTCCGATGATGAATGTTGGCGGCCAGCCTGCGAACGATCTAGGCTCCTCGCGAAGCGAGCTTGGAGTCGGTTCCATGGAACGACGGTCATTCCTGTTCGGATTGTTCGCCATTGCGACCGGCGCCGCCTCGGCTTTGCCGGCACGACAGACTGAAGCGGCTCCAGCCGAGCCGAGCCCGCCCCTGCTGCCCGATCAGGATATCAGGCTGCCGGACGGGACGCCGATCGATTGGTCGCGTCGGGGGCATCATCATCACCGCCGGCCGCATCACCATCGTTATCGCCGCTGGCATCGCCGTCACTACCGCCGTAGCCGGCCGGTATGCCGTATCTATCGCGACCGGTTCGGCGGGTTTATCCGTCGGTGCCGTTTGGTCTGAGTCTAGTCTTCATCAGCCGGGTGGGCGAACAGCGCGCCGCTTGGACTCGTTTCATCGAATGCGGCAGGGGGAAGCATGCAGACGCTCGATCATCTCATTGTCTGGATCATCATCGGCGTGATCGGCGGCAGCCTCGCGGGCCTGGTCATCAAATGGGACAAGCGCGGCTTCGGCCTGCTGCGAAATCTGGCGGTCGGCCTGATCGGCGCCGTCATTGGCGGCCTGCTCTTCCGTTGGCTCCAGCTTCTGCCCAGCCTCGACGGCATCGCGATCTCGTTGAGGGACGTGATCGCGGCCTTCGTCGGCTCGCTCATCGTCCTCGTCGCGCTGTGGGCCTGGAGGCGTTTCGGAGGTCACAAGGCCTGAAGCGGCGGGCCGGGCGACCTCAAAACCGCCAGACCAGCGGCACGTAGAACACGGCCATGACGAAGAACCAGAGCATCAGCGGCGCGCCGAGCTTCCAGTAGCTGTTGAAGCTGTAGCCGCCCGGGCCCATGACCATCATGTTGGTCGCGGTCGCGATCGGCGTCAGGAACGACGCCGAGCCGGCGATGCACAGGCTCATCAGCACCGGGCGCGGCGAGACGCCCATGCCGGCAGCGGCAGCCATGGCGATCGGGATGACCAGCATGGTCGTCGCCGTATTGCTCATGACCTGACCGAGGCTCGCCGTCAGCACGAAGAGGCCTGCGAGGAAGACGATCGGCCCTGCCCCGCCGGTCAGCGTCACCAGATGGTCCGCGACGACCTTGGCCGCGCCTGACTGCACCATGGCGGTGGAGAGCGGCATCATCGCCGCGATCAGGATCACCGTCGTCCAGTTGATCGCGCGATAGGCCTGCTCGACGGTCATGATGCCCGCGGCGATCAGCGCGCCGGCACAGAGCAATCCGGCGACGGCGGGCGGGACGATGCCGGTCGCGAGCAGCGTGACGAGGCACGCCAGCACGGCCAGCGCGACGCCTGCGCCTGCGCCCATCGGCACGGCCTGTCGCCTGACGAGGTCGGGAGAGTTGACGACGAGCACATCGGGATCGTCGAGACGCAGATCGAGAGCCTCCCAACTGCCTTCTAGCAGGAGCGTGTCGCCGGCCAGAAGCGTATCGCCCGGGTCGAGATCGACGCCCGCCCGCTGCACCGCCAGCACGACGAGATCCCCGCTATCGGTGACCATGCCGGGAAACAGGGCGCGGCCGATCAGTGCCGAGCGCGGCGGGATCACCACCTCGGCGAGACCCGAACGACGGCTGAACAGCCCCGTTTCCGTCTGCTCGTCGCGCAAGGCGAGATGCTTTTCGGCGGCCAGCGTCGCGATGGCCTCCGCATCGCCGCGCACCAGCAGATAGTCGCCCTCCGAAACGGCGGGCGCGCGCAGCGGCGTGCCGGAGGCCCCAGCCTGCACGGCCATCAGGCTGAGCCGCCCGTCCGCGCCGACATCGATATCCGCCGGGGCGATGCCGACATAGGAAGAGGTTGCGCGCACGCGTAGCCTGAAGATGCCGTCGCTCAGCCCGTAATGCTCCACGAGGGTCTGAGCATGCCGGCTGAAATCGGCCGGCAGCCGCGCGCTGCTCTCCTGCGGCAGCAGGCGGCGACCGAGCAACAGGATGATCGCGATCGTGCCGGCCAGCAGCGGCAGGCCGACGAGGGCGAACTCAGCGAAAGCGAAGCCCTGCAGGCCGGCATCCTCCAGCGCTTCGGAGACGAGGATGTTCTTCGGCGCGCCCGTCAGCAGCAGGTTGGAGCCGGCATGGGAGGCGAAGGCGAGCGGCATCAGGAGCTGGGATGGCGACTGGCGCAAACGCACCGCCGCCATGACCGCGACCGGCATCAACGCCGCGACCGCGCCGCTGCCGCTGATGAACGCGCTGAGACAGCCGGCCGCCACCATGATGATGATCAGCAGGCGGCTTCGGGCGTCGGCACCGGCCTTGGCGATCAGATATTGCCCCGCCCAGGCAGTGACGCCGGTCCTCTCCAGCGCTGCGCTGATGATGAAGAGGCTGGCGACGAAGAGCGCGGCGCGATCGCCGAAGCCGGCGAAGGCCTGATCGAGCGTAACCACGCCCGTCGCCCATAGCGCCAGCGCCGCTCCGATCGCGACCACGACGACCGGCAGCCTGTTCCAGGTGAACAGCGCGATCGTGACGACCGTAACCAGGGCAGTGCTTTCGATCGGTGTCACGTCGCAGTCCTCTGGCCGGCGTCAGGCCCGGAGCATCAAAGCCCCGCCGAGCAGGATGGCAAGAGCGATCAGCCCCAGCCCGGCCACGGGCCAGCGCCGGAGATAGGCGTCGATTTCCGCGATGCCATTCGAGAATCCGCGAACGAATGGCCCTCCCGCCTGGGCCAGGACGACGATGTCGCCCTCGGGAATCATGCCCAGACGCCGCGGCAAACGTTGCACGAACAGCATCACCGCCGCGCCCAGTAGCATGGGCCAGAGCACCTTCCAGAGCGCCTCCGGCTGGAGCAGGGTGGCCAGCGCTTCGCCAGAGATCGCGGGATAGAGCGACCAGGGAATGACGAAGGCGGCGGCGACCACGACCAGCCAGGGCACGAGCTGGCCGGGCGGCGGCAAGGCAGGCGGATTGTCGAGCGTGTCGCGGCGGATGATCATCAGGAAATGCAGCATCAGCGCGGTGCTGCCGGCCGCGGCGAGCGACATCGCGCCGGCAAGCCAGCCATAGCCGAGGATCGGCTTTGTCGCGAGCTTGGCCAGCGCCCCGCTGGTCAGCGGCATGCCGCCGAGGCTCAGCGCGAGAACCGCCATCAGCAGCAGCACCAGCCTCAACCGGCGGCCACCCGTCGCGGCCAGGATGCCGACGCCGAGGAAGAGCGCGCCCTTCACCAGCGTGTGGTGGACGGCGTAATAGGCCGTCAGCTGCGTCGCGGCCGGGTCGGCAGTGCCGAGACCGACGCCGAGCAGCACCGCCAGCAGCCCCATCTGGCTCACGGTGGAATAGGCCAGCACCGTCTTGGCCCGCCGTTGGGTGATGCCGACGAGGACGCCGTAATAGGCCGTGACAACGCCGACGCCGACCAGCACGCCGCCCCAGAAGGGCTCGCCCGCCTCGAAAGGCAGGAAGCGGATGAGCCCGATCACGCCGGCCTTGACCACGACGCCGCTCAGGACGGCCGAAGCCGGCGTCGGCGCGGCCGGATGTGCCAGCGGCAGCCAGACATGCAGCGGCACCAGCCCCATTTTCAGCGCGAAGCCGAGGATGAACAGCGCGATGATGCCGTTGCGCATCGGATTTGCCGGCAGATCGGCGACGACGCTTCGGATCTGCGGGTTGGCGTCGGGGTGGTTGGCGGCCAGCATCACCAGCGCGATCAAAAGGAACGCCTCGGCTGCCAGCGCGAGCACGACATAGATCACGCCGGCCCGGTGCGCGGGGGCGGTCTGCTCGTGGATGATCAGGCCGTAGGCCGCGAGGCTCGCCAGCGTGAACAGCAGGTAGAAGTTCACGACGTCGCCGACGATGAAGAGGCCGAGGCTGCCGGCCAGCGTCAGCAGCCACCAGATCGCGAAGCGCGGTGCGCCGGGATCGCGGCCCATGAGCGAGGCTGCATAGGCCCCGGCGGCGCTCCAGAGCAGCGCGGCGCCGCCGAGCAGGATCGCGCCCGGCTGGTCGAGCACCAGCGTCAGCCGGAACGGCGTCGGGAAGAAGGCGAAGCGTCCTTCGGGCACGAATAGCGCCGCCAACAAAGCCGGCAAAGGAGCGATGAGCAGAACGGCCGTTGCCCTGGCCCTGAACCAGGTCGATAGGCAGCAGGCGGCGAACAGGAGCGGGACGAGCAGAGCCGAGGCGAGGAGCAGGCCGGCGGCGGTCATGGCGTCAACGCCATGGCCAGGCCGTCGCGGCCGATCTGCAGGAAGCCGAAGGGGCGCAGCGGCACGAAGCCGATCAGCACGGCAGCGACCGCGAGCGCGAGCGCCGCGAATTCGAGCCGGCGCGGAATCGGCCTGAGGGTCTTTACCGGAACCGTGGGGACCGCCAGCGCCTTGTCGATCACGCGGAAGACATAGCCGCCGGCGAGAAGCCCGCCGATGAGGATGGTCGCCGCCAGCCAGGGGTAGCCGCCGATCACCGCAGCCGTCAGCAGCAGGCATTTGGCGACGAAGCCGCCGCTCGGCGGAATACCCATCAGCGAGAGCCCGGCCAGGCAGAAGGCCGCAGCGCTCAAGGGCAGCACCCGGCCGAAGCCGCCGAGATCGGCGATGCGGTCATGGCCGAAGGCCTCGGCGATGACGCCCGCGGCCAGGAACATCGCCGCCTTCGCCAGCGCGTGGGAGATCAGCTGCAGGGCGCCGCCGGTCCAGGCGATCGTGCCCCAGGGCGGCAGGTCGGCGCTGCCGGCGGCGAGCGGGAAGACGATGAAGAGATAGCCGATCTGCGCCACGGTCGAATAGGCGATCATCAGCTTGAGCCGGGCCTGCTTGAGCGCCATGACGCTGCAGAACAGGATCGAGGCGGCGCCGAGGACGGCGAGCAACTGCCCTGCGATCGCGGCCGCCTGCGGAGGGGCGACGTCGAGCACCAGCCGCAGGATCAGGAAGACCGGTGCCTTGATCACCAGCGCCGAGAGCACGGCACTCGCCGGCGCCGGCGCTCCGGCATGGGCGGGGGGCAGCCACAGATGCAGCGGAAACAGCGCGGCCTTGGCGAGCAGGCCGACGATCATCAGCGCCAGTGCGACCGAAAGCGCCGGGTCCTGCCGGCTCAGCCGCGAGAGCGCGAGCAGATCGAGCGTGCCGTACTGGCCGTAGAGCAAGCCGGTTCCGAGCAGATAGAGCAGCGAGCCGACCAGCGCGAACAGCAGGTAGCGCAGCGCGGCCATGATCGTCTTCGAGCGGCCGTCGAGGCAGACGAGCGGCACCGCGGCGAAGGTCAGCAACTCCAGCGCGACATAGAGGTTGAACAGGTCCTCGCCCACGAAGACCGCGTTCAGCGCGCTCCAGAGCGAAAGCAGCATCAGCCAGAAGGTGGTCTGCGCGCGCCCTTCGCGCGCGCCTTCATCGAGCCCGTGCTGGACACGGGCGAACAGCCCGACCGCGACCACGACCAGCGCCGTCATGACGAGCATGGCCCCCGACAGCCCGTCCGCCCGCAGCGCGATCCCGAGCGGCGGCTGCCAGGCGCCGACGACATAGGAAAGCGCGGCCCCGCTCGATATCAGCTCGGCCGCGATCGCGACGGCGATGGCGAGCCCTGCCGCGAGCGTCACCATCGCGATGCGCGCCGCGCTCCGCGGTCCGCAGGCGACGATGGCCAGCACGGCGCAGACCGGCAGGATCACGGCCAGCACCAGCAGATAGCCGCCCGGCGTGGTCGCGTGGACGAGCGGCGTCACGAGCCGCTCTCCCGTTCGGCGGCTTCCGCCCGATCGCCGTCGGTCAGCTCGGATAGCCGCTTCAGCAGGGCGACGGCCAATGCGCTTGCGGAAAAGGCGACGACGATGCCGGTGATCACCAGCGCCTGTGGCACGGGGTCAGCGTCGAATCCGGCAGCGGCGCCGCGTCGCGCGACGGCGCCGAAAACGAGGAAGATGCCCGCGCCGAGGATGTTGCAGCCGACGATCCGGCGCAGCAGCCCGGTCTGCGTCACGACGGCGAAAAGCCCGATGCCGACTAGCCCGGCGCCGCACAGGCCGAACAGCACGCCGGGCTGCAGCACCGCGGTCATCGCGCCGGCGCCTTTCGGGCAGGGCCGGCGACCAGCATCGCCAGCGCCGCCGCGACCGACAGTGTCAGCGCCGCCTCGATCGCCAGGATCAGCGGCTTCGCCATGGCCTCCGGATAGGCGAGAAAGGCGTCGGCGAAGACGAAGCCGAGAAAGGCGATCGCCAGGAACAAGGCGGGGCCGCCGACCAGCACGAGCCGCAGCAGCGGCCGGGCCGTATCGGGAGCGGGATACAACCCCGCCATCATCACCAGCAGCCACATCGCGGCGAGCACGGTGCCGGCCTGGAAGGTGCCGCCCGGTGCATCGGCCCCGACCCAGAACATGTAGACGCCGATCACCACGCCGAAGGGTGGCAGGACGCGCGCGAGATAGGCGATCGGCCCGGGAACCGCGGCCGGCTTCACCTCCGGAGCACCTCCCCACAGACCATCCGGCGCCAGCGACCAGACTCCGATAAGGGCGAGCAGCACCACGACCTTCTCCAGAAGCGTGTCGAGCGCGCGATAGGCGAGCAGCACGGCCGTGACGGGATTGCCGAGGCCGGTGGCGCCGAGCGCGGCCGAAGCGGCGGGAGCCAGCGTGGGAGGGGGCGAGGCGAATGTCAGCACGGCCAGCCCCAGCCCGGCTGAGACCATCGCGCAGCCCAGCGCGACCGCCGCCTTTCCCGCTGCGCTCATCGGTTCGGCATTCTTGTCGCGGCCGCGGAGGGCGGCTTCCGCCCGCAGAAGCAGGATGCCGGTTCCGCCGCCGCCGATGGCGATCTCGGTCAAGGCGACATCGGGGGCGGCAAGTCTGACCCAACCGAGCCCGAGCAGGAGCCCGAAGGCGAGGAAGGCGACGATTGCGCTGCGCTCATCCGGCTGCGCCACGACATGAACCGCGAGCGCCAGCAACCAGGCGACGAGCGCGAGGTCGAGCAGAGCCGTCATGGGTCGGCTTTGTCGCGATAGACGGCGTTGGCGAGCAGCTGGCTCGCCGTCGCGGCCGAAAGCTGCGCCAGCAGCCAGACGCAGACGAGCTTCAACCCGCCTGCGACGCTCGTCGCTTGCGGCAGAAGGCCGATGACGATCAGCCCGAGCCCGAGATTGTCGGCCTTGCTGATGGCGTGAAGCCGGCTCAGCGTATCGGGGAAACGCAGCAGGCCGAGCGTGCCGGCCAGGAAGAGCAGCGCGCCTGCCGTCACCAGAACGATGGTGAAGAAATCCGCGAGCGCGCTCATGGCCGATCTTCCGATGGCTTGCGATCCCCGCCCTGCCCGGCCCCGCCCATAACGAAGGCCACGCAGGAGAACGCCGCGAACAGGGCGAGCAGCAGCGCCACGTCGATCGTCGCCGCCGATCCTGACGCCGCGCCCAGCAGCAGGAGCGCCGCCGCCCCGCCGGTGCCGAGCAACTGCACCGCCATCATGCGCTCGGCGACCGTCCGGGCGCGCAGAACCCGGAACAGCGCGACTGCGGTCACCGCCAGGATGAACAGCGCTGCGCCCGTCAGGACATCAGCCATCGCGCTTCTCCGGTTTGAGAATACGGTTGAAGGCCGCCTCGTCGGCAGAGACCTGCTCGGCCACGGCCTCGCGCAGGTCTAGGCAATGGATATGCAGCGTGCCGTCGGTTTCCACGGCGACCGGAAGCTTGCCCGGCTGCAGGCTCATCACGGCGCAAGCCGAGTCACGCGCCAAGCCGACAGGTATGGTGGAACGACAGGTCGTGAAGCCCGGCCTCAGGTCGGGTTCGCGTGCAAAGGCGCGCCGGGCGACATCGAGCCCCGCTACGACGGACTGCGGCAGGAAGCGAGCCAGGAACCGCGCGAGACCGGGCAATGAGAGCTTCCCGCCGGCCGGCCAGAGGGCCGTGCTCGCCCAGACGCCGGCGGCGCTGGCGGCGAGCCCGACCGGCAGATCCGCCAGTGCCGGGCCCATCAGGATCACCCATAGCAGCAGCAGGCCCAGCCCCCGAGCCAGGAGCGTCGAGAGCGGCACGTCGTCGGCTGCGGCCGATCCCTCCATCGTATCTCCCGCCCTTGGCCGATGCCTGGGATCCACCTCGGCAAGGTAGCGCCGGCCCTTCCGGGCAACATCAGCCCGACGTCTCAGTCCTGTGCGCCACGTCCCATTCTCGGCTCCATCGGCTGGCGAGCGCCTGCTCGATCTGCGCAGGATGGCGCCGGCGCGATATCCGGCCGGAGCCGCCGGATCGCGCCGGCGCCGGTTCTTGGAGATCGCATGCACCAGTCGAGGTTTTCGCCGATATCGGCCCCCTGCCCGGCCGGGCCGCCATGCCGATGATTATCGAGCCGCGAAACGGCGATGCCGAGGACGATGCGAGCAGCACCAAGACGCATTCGCTGATCGCGATCGCGGGCAGCCTGCTCGGCGAGATCAGCCTGCCCAAGCTCGCGCTCGCCTGGGTCATCGGGGCGCTGCTGCCGAGCCTGCTGCTGGGCGCGGCCCCCCTCGTCCTCACCGCCTGGGTCGCGTCGATATCGGGCCGCGTCACCGCGCTCGCCGGGATCGGCTCCCTGATCCTGCTCGCTTTGGTCGGAACGGTCGGCTGGTACGGTTTCCGCCCGCTGTTTCGCATGGCGGAGAGGAGCTTCTGGTCGCTCAACGCGCTGGTGGTACAGCCGGGCTATGCCGTCTGCCGGGAAGGCCTGCAGCACCTCGCCGAACGCTTCTTCTCCGCCGGGCGAAACCCGGACAGGCGCGCGACCTGGCGCGCCGGAAGCGCGATCGGTGCCGGTCTGCTCGGCTGCCTCGTCTCGGGCGCCGTGTGCGCTCTCGTCTGGCCGGCCACCCGCTGGTCCGGCGGCTTCGCCGACTTTATCGACCCGCTGCGGCTCGTCGTCCCGGCCCTGGCCAATGCCGTCGCCGTGATGTCGCTGTATCTGGCTGCCGCCTCGTTGTTCTGGGGCATGGCCGACGGCTTCATGGATCAGCCGCGCGATCTCGGCGGCTTCGATGTCGTGCCGGCGTCGGCCCGCCGATGGCGCGTCGCGCATCTCTCGGACGTGCATGTCGTCGGCGAGCGCTACGGTTTCAGGATCGAGAGCGGGCGCGCCGGTCCGCGCGGCAACGAGCGGTTCCTGCAAGTGCTCGACAGGCTGGCGGAGATCCACGCGGCCGAGCCCCTCGACCTGCTGCTCATCACCGGCGACATGACCGATGCCGGACGCTCGGCCGAATGGGCCGAATTCCTCGACGCGATGCAGCGCCATCCCGCGCTTGCCGAGCGCAGCCTGATTCTGCCCGGCAACCACGACGTCAACATCGTCGATCGCGCCAACCCCGCCCGGCTCGAATTGCCGGGCAGCCCCGGCAAGCGCTTGCGCCAGATGCGGACGCTTTCGGCCATCGCGGCTCTGCACGGCGAACGCGTGCGGGTCTTCGACCAGAGCCGGACGAAGCTGGCCGGCAGCCTTGCGAGCGCGCTCGAACCGCATCGCGACCGGATCGCCGCCTTCGCCGATGCCGGCGGCATGCGGCTTTCGATGGGGCTCGGCACGATCTGGGCCGATGCCTTTCCGATGGTGCTGCCGCCGGCGGAGCCCGACGGGCTCGGCGCCATCCTGCTGAACTCCAATGCGGAAGCGCATTTCTCCTTCACCAACGCGCTCGGCCTCGTCGCCGAGGAGGACATGCAGGCCGTCCTCGCCGTCATCCGCGAATTCCCGCAGGCGCGTTGGGTCCTCGCCCTCCACCACCATCCGATCGAGTATCCGCGGCCGGCGAAGGCCTTTTCGGAGCGTATCGGAACCGCGCTGATCAACGGCAGCCGGCTGCTGCGGCTGCTGCGTCCGGTGTCCCACCGCATGGTCGCGATGCATGGGCACCGCCATATCGACTGGATCGGCCGGTGCGGCGCTTTGAAGATCGTATCCGCCCCCTCGCCCGTCATGGAGGCGACGGAGGCCGACCCGACCTGCTTCTACATCCACACGCTGGCGGCCGCCGAGGCCGGGATCGCGCTGCTGGAGCCGCAGCGCGTCGTGATCGAGCCGCGCCCTTCCGCCGTCAGCGCGTGACCGGCTCGCCATCCACAACGGGTACGTCCTTCTGCGGCGAGCCGAAGATTTCCGCGAGCCACAGGCTCGAGGGATGCAGGGCGCAGAAGGTGAGGAAGGCGATGGTGATGGGCACGCCGATGAAGGCGCCGAACACGCCCCAGAGATAGCTCCAGAAGAACACCGAGAACAGCACGGTCGCCGGCGAGATCGAGAGCGCGCTGCCGGCGACGCGGGGCTCGACATAGCTGCCCACGACGAACTGGATCAGGTTGAGGCAGGCGAAGACCGCGACCACGGCCTGCCACGATCCGAACTGCGTCATCGCGAACAGGGTCGGGAAGACGGTGGCGACGAGCGGGCCGAGGAACGGAATGTAGTTCAGCGAGAAGGCGATGAAGCCCCATTCCTCGGCGAGCTGAAGCCCTACGGCCCTGGCAAAGAGCCAGACCAGGACACCGGTGATCACGCTCATCAGGGTTCTGACCAGCATGTATCGCCTGATCTTGGCCGCAGTCTCCATGCTGCCCTGCAGCAGCAAGGCGCCGGCGGCGCGGTTGCGCATGCCCTTGAGCTTGCGACCGAAATCATCGACCTCCAGCAGCCCGAGGAAGACATAGACCAGCACCACGAGCCAGAAGCTCATCGTGCTGTTCAGCCGGCCGGTGACGGTCTGGGCCGTGCGCAGCATCCAGCCGACGCTGAACGCCTCCGACCATGCTCCCGCCACTGCGATTCCATGCCCTTCGAGCCAAACCGTGACCTGGTCGTAGAACGCCTGGAAGCGGGCGGCGTCGGCAACGATCCAGCGCCCGACACGCCCGAACGCGGACACCACCAGCGAGCCGACATAGACGAATGCGACGGTCATGACGATGACGCTGACGGCGAGAGCGAGCAGCCGCGGCAGAAAGCCCTGAAGCATCTTCTGCAGAGGCCAGACCAGCGCGATGATGAACAGCGCGAAGGCGACCGGCGCGAAGACCGAGCTCGCGACGGAAAGCGCCGCGATCACCAGGATCGTGGCGATCACGACCTGGGCCGCCTGGTGGACATTACCGCTCGTCATAGACAAACCCCGTTCCGCACCCATCGCCCTGTCGGCGTGGTGCAATCCTTCAGCATCGACACTCTTCAGACGCCCTTGGTGAATTCGTCGAGATCCAGCGTCGAGCGCTTGCCGATCTCGTCCCGGTGCTCCCGGTAGAATGCCTCTGCCGAGCGCCTGCCCTCGTCATGGAGCATCGTCAGGAATTCCCATTCGGCGTTGAGCTTCGAAGAGTAGCCGAGCTCGGCCATGGCGTCGCTGGCGATGCGGTGGATGCGCATGCGGGCCCATCGTGCCCCCTCGCCCGCGCCGGAAACCGCCTCGCGCTGCAAGAGCGCCATCATGCGCAGCTCCTTCAGCAGCACCGCATTGAAGGAGACCTCGTTGAGGCGGTTGAGGATGTCGCGCGCCGTCCGCGGCGTTCCCGCCCGCTCGACGGGGTTGATCTGGACGAGGATCGTGTCGCGCGCATTGCTCTCCTCGATCAGCGGCGTCATGGTCGGGTTGCCGGAATAGCCGCCGTCCCAATAGCTCTCGCCCTCGATCTCGACCGCCTGGAACAGGGTCGGCAGGCATGCGGAGGCGAGCAGCACGTCCGGCGTGATCTCCGCATTGCGGAAGACGCGGCTGCGGCCGGTCCGGACATTCGTCGCGGTGATGAACAGCTTGATCGGGCATGTCGCGAGCGCCTCGAAATCGATGACCTCGGCGAGGATGTCGGTCAGCGGATTGGTGCCCATCGGATTGAGGCTGTAGGGCGAGACGACCCGGGACATCATGTCCATCGCCACGAAGAGCGGCGAGGTGTCGAGCGTCCAGCGCCCGAGCAGGACATCGAGCGGCGTGCGCTGGAACGGGCTGAAGCGCGCCGCTTCGGACACCTTCCGCCAGAACCGGTCGAGCGCCTCGCGCGCGCCGTCGCGCCCGCCCTTGGCAAAGCCGGAAGCGAGCACGGCGGCGTTCATGGCGCCGGCCGAGGTGCCGGAGATCGCCTCGATCTCGAGCCAATCCTCCTCGAGGATCCGGGACAGCACGCCCCAGGCGAAAGCGCCGTGGGCCCCGCCGCCCTGCAGCGCGAGATCGATGTCGAGCGACTCGCGGGGCTGGGTGCCGCGATCCTTGGCTCGGCTGCCGGAGGAAGAAGGCGTCTTGCTCACCGGAACATCACTCCACCTGAATGGGTCGGCAAGGTCATGACGACTTCACCAGTCCCGAGAAACCCGCAACCGCCAGCAGGCTCAAGGCCCAACCGACGACCGACTGGAAATAGAAATAGTTGATCGCGACGCGGCCACCGGGCTTCGTCGGGTTCGGCCGCCAGAACGTGCGCTGGCCCATGTCGAGCACGGGCAGCAGCGTGTCGAGCGAGTACATCCACGGGCTGAAGGCGGGATAGCTCGAAGCCTCCCAGCGCTGGCGGAAGCAGGCGAGCTGGTTCTGCCCCGGAGCGGCCAGCCCCTGCGACGGCCCGCTGGCGACCAGAGGTCGCTGCGCGCCCTGCTCGATGCCGCACAAAGTCCATTCCGGCGCGCGGAGCACGACGGCGCTGTTCGGCATGATGGCGCCATGGCGCTCGGCATAGGCGAAGATCGCGACGCCCGCGAGCCAGAAGCAGATGAGCCAGATGAAGGCGAGGAAGGGCCTGCGGCCATAGCCCAGCGTGATCCCGAGAATGCCGTCGGCGACGGACAGCATACCTCGCCAGACCGCGTTCTCCGTCCGCGCCCGTCGCGCCCGGCGCTGCAGCCGCTCCTTGATGACCAGTACGGAGCGCGCATCCTCGCCATGCCCCATTTCGCGGAACACGGCCGCCAGCTGTTCATAGGGCTGGGGCCAGAAATCCTCGCCCCAGCGCTCGGGCTTCTGACGCGCGAGCCAGTCCAGCCGACTGTCGGCATCGACCGGCCCGTCGATGAATGCCCCGTAGCGGCAGCGATTGAGCAGCAAATCGCCGGGCTTCGGCCACGAGTCCGCCTCGTCATGGATCGTGCCGATCGAGGCGCCGGTCAGCGCCAGCGTGCCGTCCAGCCGGGCGTCACGGCGCAGGAAGAAGGCCCCCTTGATGGCGGCACGGCTGGCCTCGACCGCCGCTTCCCCAGCATTGTCGACGAGCGTGCCGGAGCAATCGAGATCGCCGGCGATCGCGGAACCGGTCAGCCGCACCTCGCCCGTGACATGGGCATTTCTCAGGATGATGCTGCCGTTGCAGGCGATCTCGGTCGCGTCGAGCGCGGTTCGCGCGAAGGCCGGAATGCTCGCGCCGGCCGCATCGAGATCGGCGGCCAGGACGGCACCCGCCAGATTGATGCCGCCGCGGATCGTCGCGCCGCGCAGGAGCACGTTGCGCACCTCCAGGCTGCGACCCAGCAGGGCGTAGCCGCCGCGGTCGCGGATCGTCGCGCCGTCGCATTCGAGATTCCCGCCGAGGCGCGCCTGGTCGAGGTCGATCCCGCCTTCGACCTCCGCCCCGCGCAGATAGACGCCGCCGCGCGCCTCCAGCCGCTCCGCCTGCAGGCCGGGAAGCCGCGAGCCGTCCAGGAAGAGCCGGTTGATGATGGCGGCGCGCAGGATCGGCGTCGCCTCGAAACGGCAATCGTTCAGGCCGATATCGCGAAAGACGCGGCACGCTTCGAGGTCGAGGACCTCCGAGATCCAGGCGCCGCGGACGAGGACACCCTTCTCATGCGGGCGGCATCCGGCCTCGCCGCCCAGAATCAGGAAGCGCAGGAAGGTGGCCCGCACGATGCGCGCAGGGTCCGGCTCCGCGGGCAGGATGCCGTCGCCGAGCCGGTCGAAGTTGCCGGACTGGAGCCGGGCGACGATCTCCTCCTCTGCCGGCAGCAGAGGACGGAAATCGTCGAGGCGCGCCGTCGAGGCCGCCCACATGGCGGCCTCCGCGCCCAGGCTCCAGTCGGAGGTCACGCCGGCGACGCCTCGGTGCTCGCCACGGCCGACAGGGCCTCGCGTAGCTGGCCTTCCTTCGTCTCGTCGAAGGAGGTGCTGATCAAAGTGCCGCCGACACCCTTGAGGTCGGCGAGGACCTTGTCCGTCGTCATCTTGCGGATCAGCAGGAAGAGGCCCGCCGTGTTCGGCTGCAATGCCGAGGCGGCATCCTTCATGAACTGGTCGTTGATGCCGATGTCCGTGAACTTGCCGCTCAGCGCGCCGGAGGCGGCACCGAGCGCCGTGCCGACCAACGGCGCCAGGAAGATGAAGCCGATGAGCGTGCCCCAGAGCGCGCCCGAGGCGGCGCCCGTAGCGGTCAGATTGATCATCTGGTTGAGCTTCACCTGGCCCTTGTCGTCCTTGACGACGACGACGGCGTCGCCGAGCTCGATCAGGTATTCGCGCTGGAGCGAAAGGACCTTTTGGCGGACTTCCTCGGCCTTCTGCTCGGTCGGGAAGGCGATGAAAACGAGATCACTCATGAATGAAGCTCCGTTCTTGAGCGGGGGGAAAAGATCGCATTGCCCGGCACCGCCCGTGCCCGGCCGATCAGGAATTCTGCAAGCAGCGGGACAGGACGCCCTGTCGCGCTGCGCATCCGGCCGGCTGTCGAGCCCGTGCCGGAAATGTCGAGATGAGCCCAGGGATAGGCGGTGGCGAAGCGGGCGAGATCCGAAGCGGCGGCAATCGCCTCCGGCGGGCCGTCGACAGGGTCGGACTCGACGCCGTGCATTGCCCAAGATCGCGGATGGTCATCCCACAGCGGCAGCTGCCAGACGGCGTCGCCCGAGCTTCCGCCGCATTTCACCAGCTCCGATGCCAGGGCGTCGTCATTGGCGAAAAGGCCGCTGGCATGGCTGCCCAGCGCGGCTGTAGAGGCGCGGGTCAGCGCCGCGACATCGATGACGCAATTCGGCGAGAATTGCGCGGCATAGCTCAGCACGTCGGCCAGCAGCGATGGCGCGGGTACATGGGGAGAGCGGATCTCCTTCGGCCTGGCCGGCCGCCATCCGCCGCGCGGCGCCCCGCCCTCGCTGGCGACGATGAGGCCGACGACATTGAGGGCGAGGCCGAGCCGCTCGACCGTCCGCATCGCGCCCAGCACGCCGGCGATGCCGCGCATGTCGCGGATCGAGGCGTGACGCAGGCGCTGCTCGTGCTGAAGGTCGAGCCCCGCCCCGCCATTGCCGATCAATACGATCGGTCGACCGGCCGCCATGCGCCGGTCGCTTCGCAGGACGATCAACTTGCAGGCGCCGGCCGCGGCCTTCTCCCATGCAAGGAACGTCGCCATTCCGTGATTCTCGAAATCGCTCCGCCCCAACACATCGACGCTGAAGTCGAACTGGCTTGCCATCGCCGACGCCGTCCGGGCGATGAAGGCCGGAGTACACGAATCCGGCGGCAGGTTTCCCAGCTCCTTGGCGAAGGAAACGCCCTCCCCGATCGCCACGCCCTGCCGCAGCGCCGCGACGAGCTCGGAGGTCAGGGCCTGGGGCACGAGCAACATGATGTTGCGCTGCTCCTCGCGCATCGCCCTGTCGGGGAGACCGAAGTCGTAGCGGCCATCGGCGAGAATCCGCCCCGCCTGCTGCATCCGCCAGCTCAGTGCCCGGCGCGGAACCTCGTTCTCCGCCAGCGTGACCACGATCTCCCTTGCCGGATCGTCGTTCAGGGCTTTCGCGACCGCCGCGAGCCCTTGCCGGTAGGCCCGCTCCGAAAAGGTCTCGGCCCGCCCGAGGCCGACCAGCAGAACGCGTCGCGCCGCGACGCCGGGCAACGCCCCGATCAGGCGCGTCGCACCCACGGTTTCACCGAGATCGGCCTGGGCGACGATGGCTGCCAGTCGACCGGCCGAGCGGTCGTTCGCCGCCCGCGCCGAGCCCGTCAGCGGGCCGTCGCAGAACACGCCCAGGACGAGCAGCTCGGTCCCGAGTTTCTCGGCTTCTCCGACGGCCGGGATGATTTCCATGGATGCCCTCTGCAAAGGAAACATCATGTCGGCGGGCTGGATTCTGAAATGTCCCGGCGCGGTGACCGCGCCGGTCTCATATTGCCGGTGGTCACGGCCTGCGAGCCGCGGCCGCTGCCTGCTGCCGGGGGCGATCTCCTTCCCCGCGCAGGGGCCTGACGCGCTGGCCCGGGTGCAGGGTCTGTATCCCCGCCGAGACGATCGTTTCGCCGGGCTCCAGCCCCTGGGAGAGGATCACCTTGCCGGGGTCGAAGCGCAGCACGTCGACGCTGCGCAGCGAGACGGTCGACTTGGCGGGGTCGACGATCCACACGGCGGGCGACCGGCCCTGCTGCGTCAGCGCGCTCGCCGGAATCGAGACGATCGCCGCGGTCGTGAGTTCGATGGTGCCGACCACGGTGGAACCGAGCCGCATCGTCTCCGGCGGATTCTGCAACCCGACCCTGATCTCGAAGGTCCGGGTCACGGGGTCAGCCTGGGGCGCAACCTCCCGCACCGTGCCATAGGCGGTGACGGCGGGCGCATCTGCCAGCGCGACGCGGATTTTCGCGTCGGAAAGATGGGTGTCCAGCACCGACGCCGGCACGTTGAAGACCGCGTCGCGATCGTCGTCGCGGGTGATCTGGACCACGATCTGGCCGGACTGCACGACCTCGCCCGGCTCGATCCGCCGTGCCGTCACGACGCCTGCGACGTCGGTGCGCAGTTCGGTGAAGCCGAGCCGGTCGCGCGCCAGTTCGAGCTGCGCCTCCGCATTCTCCAGCTGCGCCTGCGCCGTCTCCTGGGCGCGAAGCGCCTGGTCGAAGCGCGGCCGGGTGGTGAAGCCTTGATTCATCAGCCGCTCCTGACGCTCGAAGGTGTTGCGCGCCGTGCTGACCTCGCCGCGCGCGGCCTCCAACGCTGCCTTGGCCGCGGCCAGCGCATTCTGTTCAAGGGCGGGCTCGAGCCTGGCGACGACCTGTCCCGCCGTCACCCGGTCGCCGACATTGACGGGCCGTTCGAGCACCCGCCCGCCGATGCGGAAGCCGAGCCCGACATCCTTCTTCGCCTGGATCTCACCGCTGAGCTGGATATCGTCGGCGAACTGCCCCGCCTCGACCGTGACGACCCCGACGGGCCGCCCCTCGGATTGCGGCGCCTGTTCGTTGCCGCAGGAGACAAGGACCGCACCAAGCATCGTGACGGCGGCCACCCGCCCCAGGCGGCTCCTCGGCATATGCCTCGTCGAGATTGCGCTCATGACCGGGACGCTCCCGCGCTGGCCGTCCGCTGTGCCTTGCCGCGCGCCGAGGGGGCGCCGAAAACGGTGACGTAGAGGACGGGGAGGAGGACGAGGGTCAGGACCGTCGCGACCAGCAGGCCGCCCATGATCGCGAAGGCCATCGGGCCCCAGAACACGGTCGGTGCAATCGGGATCATGCCGAGCACGGTCGAGATGGCGGTCAGCACGATCGGCCGGAAGCGCGTGCCGGCAGCGTCGACGGCGGCTTCGATGACGCTCTTGCCGGCCGCCCGCTCGTCCTCGATCTGGCCGACCAGGATCACCGCGTTCTTGGTGATGATGCCGATCAGGGCGAGAATGCCGAGCAAGGCGACGAAGCCAAGCGGTTTGCCTGACAGCAGCAGCGCTGCGACGACGCCGATGAGGCCGAGGGGCGCGATGCTGAGCACGATCGCGAAGAGCCTGAAGCTCCTGAGCTGAGCCATCAGGACCGTGAACATGATCAGCAGCATCACGGGGATGACCGCGATGACCGAGGCCTGCGACTTGGCGCTTTCCTCGACCGTTCCGCCGACGGCGATGTCATAGCCGGCGGGCAGCGTTTTCCTGAGCGCGTCGACGGAAGGCTGCAGCGCGCTCACTACCACGTCCGGTAAGGTGCCCGGTGGAACATCGGCCGCCACCGTCAGATTCGGCACGCGATCCCGCCGCCAGATCAAAGGCGATTCCAGCCCGTAGCTGAAGCTGACGAATTGCGACACCGGCACCGAGCGGCCGTTGGGCAGCGCGACCTGCATGCTGCGCAGCGTGTCGAGCGAGGCGCGCTCGGAATCCTGGGCCCGCACGACGACGTCGACGAGATAGATGGAATCGCGCACCTGCGTCACGACCGTGCCGGAGACCACGGTGTTGACGATCGCGGCGACGGCCTGCGAGCTGAGGCCGAGACGACGCGCCTCGTCCTGGTCGACGCGCAGGCGCAGCTCCCGCGCCGGCTCGATCCAGTCGAAATTGATCTGCTGCGCCTTGGGGTTCGCCGCCACCACCTGCGCGAGCTTCATCGCGACGGTGCGGACCTCGGCGATGTCGGGCCCGCTGACGCGATACTGCACCGGCCAGCCGACGGGCGGGCCGAGCTCGAGCGGCGAGACGCGCCCGACCACGTTGGGGAATTCCTTGGCGAGAAGCGCTTCGAGCTTCTTCTGGAGCCGCTCGCGCGCCGCCACGTCCTTGGCGACGATCACAGCCTGGCTGAAGAAGTCGTTCGGCAGTTGCGCATTCAGCGGCAGGTAGAAGCGGATCGCGCCGCGGCCGACATAGGTGCTCCAGCGCTCGACATCGGGATCGCCCTTGAGCGACGCCTCGAAGCGGTTGACGAGGTCCTCGCTGGCATAGATCGAGGCATTCTGCGGCAAAGTGAGATCGACGAGCAGCTCCGGGCGGTCCGAGGCCGGGAAGAATTGCCGCGGCACGAGCGGCAGCGCAAGGATCGACGCAGCGAACAGGGCAAGCGTCACCGCGATGGTCACCCAGCGCAGCTTGATCGCCCCCGAAAGGAACGAGCGGAAGCCGCGCTCGACCCGCCCCGGCTCCTTGCTCTGCGCGGAAGCGTCGGGCGCCTTCAGCATGGCGACGCCGAGCACGGGCGCGAAGAGGACGGCCACGAACCAGGAGACGACGAGCGCGATCGTCACCACCGCGAAGAGCGAGAAGGTGTATTCGCCGGCGGAGCTCGCGGCGAAGCCGATCGGCACGAAGCCGGCAATCGTCACCAGCGTGCCAGCCAGCATCGCGGTGGCATATTTCTCGAAGGCGAAGGTCGCCGCCTTCATCTTCTCCTCGCCCGCTGCCAGCCGCGTGACCATGGCGTCTGTCGTGGTCATGGCGTCGTCGACCAGCAGCGCCAGCGCGATGATCAGGGCGCCGAGCGAGATGCGCTGCATGTCGATGCCGGCCACCAGCATGCAGGCGAAAACGATGGCGAGCGTCAGCGGAATCGCGAGCGCGACGACAAGGCCCGGCCGCACGCCGAGGCTGATGAAGCTGACGACCAAGATGATGCCGACCGCCTGCCAGAGCGACATCATGAAATCGTCGATCGCATGCGAGACCGTCACGGCCTGGTCGGCGACGAGATAGGGCTCGATGCCGAGCGGCAGGCCGGCGGTGACCTCTGCCATCGCCTTCTTGACGTTGTTGCCGAGCGCCAGGATGTCGCCGCCATCGCGCATGGCGATGCCGAGTCCGATCGCCTCCCGTCCGTTCACGCGGAACATCGGCGTCGGCGGGTCGGCCTGGCCGCGGCTGATAGTCGCGATGTCGGCAAGGCGCACCATCCGGTCCCCGACCGGGAAGTTGATGTTCAGCAGATCGGACTCGGACTGGAATGCGCCGGAGACCCGCACCGAGAATTTCTCGTCCTGCGTCTGAACTTCTCCCGCCGGCCGGACCACGTTCTGGGCCTGCAGGGCCGCGAGCAGCGCGGAGCGATCGAGGCCGAGATTGGCGAGCTCCCGCACCGAGAATTCGATGAAGATGCGCTCGTCCTGCGCGCCGATGATCTCGATCTTCGAGACATCAGGTACGAGCAGCAGCCGAGACCGAATGGTCTCGACATGGTCCCGCAGGTCCCGGCTGCTGAAGCCGTCCGAGGTGAAGCCGTAGATGATGCCGAAGGTGTCGCCGAAGCGGTCGTTGAAGAACGGCCCGAGCGTGCCCGAAGGCAGCGTGTGCCGCATGTCGGCGATGAGGTTGCGCACCCTGTACCAGGTGTCCTGAACCTGGCGGCCGGGAACCTCGCCCTTCAGGTTGACGAAGATGGTCGTCACGCCGGGCCTGGTGAAGCTGCGCAGGCTGTCGAGGCCCGGCGTCTCCTCGAGCTGCCGCTCGAGACGCTCGGTCACCTGGCTCAGCGTCTCTTCCATGGTGGCGCCGGGCCAGATCGCCGAGACGACCATCGTCTTGATGACGAAGGCCGGGTCCTCGTTGCGGCCGAGCCGGATGAAGGCGAAGACGCCTGCCGCAACCGCGACGATCATGAGGTAGATCACGACCGAGCGGCTCTTCAGCGCCCATTCCGAGAGGTTGAAGCTCATCGCGGCTCCGCTCCGATCAGGCGCACGCGCTGGCCTTCACGCAGAAGCCCGGCGCCGGCGGTGACGACGATGTCGCCTATGTCCAAACCCTTGGAGATCCGGGCGGCGGCCGGGTCGGAGCTGGTCACGTCGAGCTTGCGCAGGGAAACGGTCAGGGCCTTGGGATCGACCACCCAGACGCCGATGCCCTGGTCCCGCTGTGTCAGGGCGGTGGCAGGGATGGCGATCGCTCCGCCGCCGCTGCCACGGATCGAGCCCGAGACGGCCGCGCCGAGACGGAAGGCCGGCGCCGGATCGGTGAGACCCACCCTGATCTGGAATGTGCGGGTGACGGGGTCGGCCTGCGGCGCGATCTCGCGCACCCGGCCGGTCGCTTCGGCACCCGCCTCCCCGGCCAGAGCGACCCGCACCTGCATGTCGGGCGTGAGCTGGCGCGTCAGATCGGCCGGGATTTCGAAGACCGCGTCGCGGCCCTCGCGCCTGGCGAGCTGGACGATCATCCGGCCGGCGGCGACGACCTCGGCGGGCTCGGCCCCGACGCGCGTGACGATGCCGGGCGCATCGGCCTTCAGCGTCGTGAAGCCGACGACATCCTCGGCCGATCGGACGCGCGCCTGAGCGGCATCGACCTGAGCGCGGGCGGCGGTGAGCGCCTGCTTGGCACTCTCGAAATCGGCCTGCGTGGTGATGTGCCGTTCGAGCAGATGACTCTGCCGCTGGAACTGGTTTTCCGCCTTGCGCAGGTCGCCCTGCGCCGCCGTCAGCACGGCCTGAGCCGAGCGGAGATCGTTGAGCTCGTTCTCGGGATCGAGCCGCGCCACGGTTTCTCCCTCCCTGACGCTTGCGCCGAGGCCGACGAGGCGCTCCGCCAGCCGGCCGCCGATCCGGAACGAAAGGGAAGCCTGGTCCTGTGCCTCGATATGGCCGGTGAAGGTCAGGTCGGGCGCCTGGCGGGGCGGCTCGACGGTGATGGTTCGGACGACGCGCACGGGCGCAGGTCCCGCCTTTTCCTCCCGGTTGCAGGAGGCGACGGCAAACGCGATGACGGCCGCGGCGGCAAAGCAGCCCAGGCGTGACGAAGCTCCACTATGCCTCATGCCTGCCCCCTCGGCCGCCTCCCGGCGCTGCGGCAGCGCATCCACTCCCGCAAGCCTCGCCTCTGCATCGAACTGTTCCTCTGACCGCTGCCGCGCCCGCATATCCGCAAGCGCGCTTGCGCCCTGCGAAGCTTTTCGGGACGACGCCTCGACGCTAGCAACACCGGCAGGGGTTCGGATTAGCTCAGAATCCCAACTCTGGGCTGGTCATCCCATTGTTGGGAACGCTCCTCACGGCGCCAAGCCCGCCGGCTGTCGCACCGGGTCGCGACGCAGCCCGAAGGCGACGGCGGACAGCAGCAGCAGTCCGGTCGCCGCGGCGACGACCATGACGAGGTAGATCTGCTCGCCCCAGCTTTCGTAGAGCCGGCCGCTGAGCGTCGTCAGGACCGCCATCACGCCGGCCCATCCGCCGGCAAGCCAGGCCTGCGCGCGCGCCTGCATCCCGCCCGGAGCGAGCCGCGCCAGCAGGAAGATGCTGCCGAGATGGACGGCGCCGAAGGTCATGCCGTGAGTCAGCTGCAGAAGAACGAGCGCGGCGACGCCGGGGTCCTGCGACATGCAGCTCCAGCGCAGCATCGCTATCGCCGCCGCCACGACCAGCAGGCCGGCAGCGCTTGCAGGCCCGCGCATGCGGTAGCCCAGAAAGGCAAACAGGACGATCTCGGAGAGCACGCCGAGAGCCCAGAGCCCGCCCATCGTGGCGCCGGACATCCCGAGCGCCTGCCAGTGCAGCGTACCGAAACCATAGAACGCGGCATGGCTCGCCTGCACCAGGGCGGCGCCGGCGATCGTGCCGGCGAGAAGAAGGGGGCGCATCAGTCCCTCGTCCTCTCGCGGCATTCTTTCGGGGCTGCCCGGCGCAGACCCCATGCAGCCCACGGCCGCAATGGCCGTGAGCGTCGCCGATACCAGCAGCAACGCTATGACCGACGAGGCCGAGAACCATTCGAGCGCCCAGCCTGCCGCCAGGTTGGCGACGGCGAAGCCGATCGATCCCCAGAGGCGGATCCGGCCATATGCCAGCTCGGATCGCGGCGTTTCGGCGAGACGACTGAGCGTCACGGCATCGGCGAGCGCGATCAAGGGTCCCTGCGCCAGGGCGATTGCGACGACGACGGCGAGGATTGTCCAGAAGCTCGCCGCGAGAGCCAGCAGGCCGGTCCCCGCCGCAACCATCATCGCGCAGATCGCCAGCGCCAGGGATATGCGCCCGCTTCGATCGGCCAGCGCCCCGACGATCGGGTTCGCCACGATCCGTGTCAGCAGCGGCGCGGCGAGGATGATGCCGATCGCGTCGCTGCCGAGGGACTGCGACTGCAGCCAGAGCGGAAAGAAGGGAAGGTTGACGCCCAGCTCGAAAAACAGGAACGCGTAGAGAAACGACAGCCGTCCGCCGGCCGCACCCGTGGCAAGGGCCGCTGTGCCGGTATCGGCGGAGAGGCGGCTCACGCGGCTTCGGCCGATCGAGATGGGCTCAGGAAGCGCGGGAGAGGCATGGCTCAGCACTGCCGGCCGTCTCAGGCTCGTCGACGAAGGACTGGGCGAGGCCGCGCTCGCGCGCCTCGGTCGGGCTGTAGCCGAACTCTCGCCTGAAGGCCCGGCTGAAGGTGGAATGATCGATGAAGCCGACTTCGTTCCCGATCGCATGGATGGAGAGCGTTTCGCGATGCGAACTCAGCCGATGATGCGCCTCGCGCAGGCGCTCGCGGTTGATGAAATGGGCGACGCCGCCGCTCTGCTCGAAAAGCCGGTAGAGCTTCGAGCGGGACATCGCCAGCAGGCGGGCCAAACGCTCCGGGCCGAAATCGGGCGAAGCCATGTTCTGCCGCACGACGTTGCGCGCCCTGTCGACGAGCACCGAGCCGAGCGGGGCCCGCGCCGCTTCCTGATACACCGACTGCGGAATGATGCAGGCCGCGACCAGCGCCCGGGTCGGCATCTCGAGATTGGCGGCATGCTCGGGCGAGACATGCGGCAGTTGCCGGACCAGGCTGTCGATGTAGCCGATGAGCAAGGGCGCGAAATCCTGGCTCACCTCGAGACCATGGACGCCGTCGAAGCGTTGCTCGTCGGTCGGGCGCTGATCGCGCGGGATGTAGAGGGTGATGACCTCGCTATCCTCTGCGCGTCCCTCAAAGGGCATCGCCAGCGAACGGAAGCTCAGATCCTCGCTGGTCCAGCCGCTGGCAGACGCCGTCCGCGCCAGGACCAGACACCAGTGATCGAGATAGGATTTGGGATGGTGTCGCCATTGCCTGTCGGGCGCGCCCGAATAGGCGATATGCGTCAGCACCAATTCGCCGAGCTGCCAGGAGGAGAACTCGGCGGCAAAGCCGGCCGATGTCTCGCGCGTCGGCAGAAGCTCGATCGTATCCCTGTGCAGGGTCCGCCAGGCATCGAACTGTTCTTCGGCCTTCAGCCCCGTGGTGCAGAAATGCGCCACGGAAAACAAGTTGACGTCCTTCCTCACCCCGCCATGAGAGAAAGCCGGCATCGGACACTCCGATCGTTCTGCGTTCTACAGAGATAGGCTATGGATTTAACACCGATCAAATTCGACCGAAATTGACTGAGGTCAATATAGAATGGTGATGGCAGTACTCGTCGATCAATATTTTAAACTTAAAAGCATCGTTTAAATATTGGCATCTGGCACAGATCGCGTCAACCCTAAGGGCTGCCCGCGGCATCGAACACCCTGATCGGAGCCGTAACCAGGAGGGTCGCCGCCGAGCCGATCGCCCCGGCCGCGACCAGGGGAGCCGGCACATCGAAGTCGGTGACCACCTGCCCTTGCAACAACCTGTCGCCGATCAGGCGGACGGCATCCGGGCTGGCGGCGAAGAGATCGTGGTTGATGCGATCGCCGGCATTGATGGCCGTGAGGTCCAGGACGGTGATACCGGACAGCCCGGCGAACTGGCTCCTGTATTCCTCCTGCGTTGGATCGATGCCGCCCAGCCGCGTCGCGCCGCGCGAGATGAAACGCGACAATTGCAGGGCGCGGTCGTGCTGCGCGGTGAACAGCGTGACCCGCGGGCGCCTGGGGCCCATATCCTCGAGCTGGCGCCGGAACACGCCGACATCGAGATCGGGCGACGCCAGGATGAGGTTGCTGATCTTGCCGGGGACGCCACCGTCCCTCAGCGCGATCTGCCTGACGGCTTCGACCGCGGGCCAGCTTCCCATCGAATGAGCGAGGATCACGATCTCACGGACCGAGGGGCTCGCGGCGGCCACGCGCAGCAGATCCGCCAGATCCGACCGCGAATAGGAGGCGTTGTCGAAATCGCGGCTGTAGTCGAGCAGATAGCCGCGCGACGGCCAAGAGAACAGGACGGGCGCGGCATCGGCATCGGCGTCGTGCGCCAGCTGCGCGAAGCGGAAGACCGCGCGGTCGAACGGTGTGTTGAACCCGTGGACGAAGACGAAGACGCGCTTCGAGCGGCCGCTCGTCGACCGGAACCAGTCGGCGAGCTTCGGTTTCGACAGCGGCGTGGACGAGGTGACGACGAAATCGGTCGCTGCATTGCCGGGAACCGATCGGGGCAGCTGGATGGTGCCGACCTCGCGGTCGCGCGGGATCGAGACGACGATGTTGCTGAACGAAACGCCCTCCCCCCGATCGCCGCTGAAGAGGATGCCGGGATCGGGCGACGGCGCGCGGGTCGTCGCCGCCAGCATGTTGACTTTCTCTGTCCCGGGAGCGGGGGCGACAGGGCGCAGCAGGCCCTGGGGAACCGACGCGCAAGCGCCCAGGCCGACGACCAGTGCCAGGGAAGACAGCCGGAAAAGCCCCATGCGACCGCTAAGCAAGCGCCGGCCCGGCGAAAGCAGCCCGTACGCCGCGAAACAAGACCTGCCCCGGATCGCGCGGCCCTGAACTTTGCCTCGACCTGGCATCGCTTCGATTCTGTCCATGACCTGTAGGCGGGGTTCGCATGCGGGCGGACCGTAGAAAACAGCACTGCCGGCGGCAAGTCCAAGGGCTTTCAGCGCGGGTGACGGCCTCAACTTTGGGACAGGTGGTCCAGAGTTTGGGATTCTCTGCCGATGCCCTCCCCGCATCTGGATTTATGGTTCGCCATCTAGACTCGGAGTCTTGTCGGTCCGGGAAACGCCGGCTCGCGTGCGCATATCGCTGAATCTGGCGTCGCAGGCTTTGGCTCAAGGGGGATATGCGATGACGACTGCCACCGCTGCGCCGAAGACGGTCATGCAAAGGTTCCTCGACACCGTCGAGAAGGTCGGGAACATGGTTCCCCACCCCGTCGTCATCTTCCTCATCCTGATCGGCATCGTCATCGCCCTGTCCGCGGTGCTGGGCCTCTTCGGCGCGGCCGTCACCTTCGAGCGGATCAACCCAGACACGCACAAGATCGAGACGGCGAGCACGGCGATCAGGAGCCTTCTGACCATCGACGGCATCCGCTTCATGTATTCGTCGCTGATCCCCAACTTCATGAGCTTCACGGCCGTGGGGCTCATGATCGTCGCGATGATCGGCGCCGGCGTCGCTGAGGAATCCGGGCTCGTCACCGCGCTGATCCGCAAGCTGGTGATCGTCTCGCCGCACTGGGCGCTGACCTACATCCTCGCCTTCGTCGGCATCATCGCCAGCATCGCGGCCGATGCGGGCTACCTCGTCCTGATCCCGCTCGCCGGCATCGCCTATCTCGCCGTCGGGCGCCATCCGGTTGCAGGCTTGGCCTTGGGCTTCGCGGCGGTCGCCGGTGCCTTCACCGTCAACATGCTGATCAAGCCGCTCGATGCCGTTCTGGTCGAGTTCACCAACGACGCGGCGCGCCTCGTCGACCCCAACCGCACGATCGGCCTCGCCTCCAATCTCTGGTTCTCGATCGCCTCGGTGTTGTTCCTGACCGTCATCGTCGCGTTCATCACCGACAAGATGATCGCGCCGCGCCTGGGCCCCTACGATCCCAAGCTGGCGGCCGAGGGAACGGTCACCGAGCAAGGCGCCGTGCTGTCCGAGGCGGAGACGCGCGGTCTTCGCTTCGCCGGGTTCGGTCTGCTGGCGCTGATCGCGGTGTTCTGCCTTCTGACGCTGCCCTCGGGCGCACCCCTGCGCAATCCGACGACCGGCGAGCTGATCGGCAATTCGCCCTTCATGAACGGGCTGATCGCGCTGATCATGCTGATGTTCCTCGTCACCGGCTGGACCTATGGCATCGGTGCCGGCACGCTGAAGACGCTGGCGGAGGTCATCGCGGCGATCGAGAAATCGATCAAAAGCATGGGCGGCACGATCTTCCTGTTCTTCGTGCTGAGCCAGTTCGTCGCCTACTTCACCTATACCAATATCGGTACGGTCATGGCACTGAGCCTTTCGGGCGTGCTGCAGGCCGCCAATATCGGCGCGCTGCCATTGCTGATCGGCTTCATCGTGGTGGTCGCGCTCATCGACCTGCTGCTGACCGGCGCCATCGCGAAATGGGCGATCTTCGCCCCCGTTTTCGTGCCGCTGCTGATGAAGCTCGGCGTCGAGCCGGAAGCCGTGCTCGCGGCCTATCGCATCGGCGATTCCCCGATGAACGCGATCACTCCGCTCAACGCCTATTTCGCCCTCGTGGTCGGCTTCATCCAGAAATACGACAGGAATGCCGGCGTCGGCACCGTGGTCTCGCTGATGCTGCCCTATGTCGTGTGGATGTTCGTGCTGTGGACGGCACTCTTCGCCGTCTGGAAGATGCTCGGCCTGCCCTGGGGGCTGTGATCGCTCAGGCGCTCATCCCTCCCGACGCCACTCTCAACCGACCGGATGCAGATCATGACGACACCATCGATCCCTCTCGACGTCGAAGCCGCCATTGCGCATCTCATGCGCTTCCTTTCGGTCGAAGGCGTGACCGGCAAGGAAGCCAATATCGGCGCCGCCGTCAGCGAGGCGCTGAAGGCCGTGGGCGTTCCGGCCTCCGCCATCCGCTTCGACGATGCCAACAAGCGCATTCCGCTGCCGACCGAGACCGGCAATCTCATCGTCGACCTGCCCGGGACGAAGGCCGGCCCGCGCCTGCTGTTCTCGACCCATCTCGACACCGTGCCGCTCTGCGCCGGCGCCAAGCCGAAGCGCGAGGGTGACCGCATCGTCTCCGACGGCACGACGGCACTGGGCGGCGATGCCCGCACCGGCGTCGCGTTGCTCGTCGTGCTCGCGGAAACGCTGATCAAGCACAAGCTGCCCCACCCGCCGATCACGCTGCTGTTCACGGTGCGCGAGGAAAGCGGCCTGCATGGCGCCCGCGAGCTGAATCCCAAGGATCTCGGCGGCGCGGTCATGTGCATCAACGTAGACGGCCAGCTCGCTTCCGAACTGCTGATCGGCGCGGTCGGCCAGGAGAACTGGGAGGTCGAGATCACCGGCAAGGCGTCCCATGCCGGCGTCGCTCCCGAAAAGGGCATCTCGGCGACGCTCGTCGGTTCGATCGCCATCGCGGAAGCGCGCCGCGAGAGCTGGTTCGGCAAGATCGTCAAGCCTGACGGCCGCGGCACCAGCAATGTCGGCATCTTCGGCGGCAAGGGCGGCACGACCGCTGCCGGCGACGCGACCAATGTCGTCACCGACTATGCCTATATCCGCGGCGAGGCGCGCAGCCCCGAGGCCGCCTTCGCCACGAAAATCGCCGAGGCCTTCAAGGCCGCCTTCGCCAAGGCGCAGGCCGAGGTCAAGGACGATGGCGGCGAGACGGCGAAGGTGACCTTCACCCACAAGCCGGCCTATCCGCCCTTCGAGCTGGCCAAGGATTCGCCGGTGGTGAAGCGCGCCGCCAAGGCGCTGGGGCTTCTCGGCATCGAGCCGAACTATCTGTTTTCCAATGGCGGCCTCGATGCCAACTGGCTCGACAAGCACGGCGTACCGACCATCACCATCGGCGCCGGCCAGGCCGAGATCCACACGATCAAGGAATACGTAAATCTCACCGAGTACGAGAAGGGCTGCCGTCTCGGCATCCTGATGGCCACGCTCGAAGACTGAGACCCTGCAAACGGGTCTGCGATCGAGCAGGACCTACAAGGAGCTGATGCGTGAGCCCGATCGCCTATACCGGCATCATCATCGCCATTGCCGTCGTTCTGTTCATCACGAACAAGGTGCCCGTCGTGCTCGTCGCGATGGGCACGGCTCTGGGCCTCTGGGCGACCGGCGTGCTCACCTTGCCGCAGGCGCTCGGCGGCCTGGGTGATCCCGCCGTCATCTTCATCGCCTCGCTCTTCGTCGTCAGCTCGGGGCTCGAGGTCACGGGTGTCACGGCGTGGGCGGGCCAGCTCCTGATCAAGGGCGCGGGCGAGGAAAGCCGGACGCGGCTCCTGGTGCTGATGATGGGACTCGTGGCGCTTCTGGTCGCGCTGATCAGCCTCAACGGCGCTGTCGCGGCACTGCTGCCCGTCGTCGTCGTCATCGCGGTCCGCCTCAAGCGCAACTCCTCGCAATTGCTGATGCCGCTGGTCTTCGCCGGCCATGCCGGCTCCATGCTCGCCTTGACCGGAACGCCGGTGAACGTGCTGGTCTCGGAAGCCGGGCTCGATGCCGGCGTCGGCGGCTTCGGCTTCTTCGAGTTCGCGCTGGCCGGCATTCCTTTGCTCGCCGGCACCATGGCGATCATCGTCCTGTTCGGCGAGAAGCTGCTGCCCCAGCGCAACGGCGCGACGATGCCGGCCGATTTCAGCCGCCACGCCAAGACGCTGGTGGAGCAGTACGGCCTGGCGAGCGGCATCCATCAGCTGCGCATCCGCGCGACCTGTCCCTATGTCGGGACGCCGTCCAATGCGATCGATCTGGGCGAATGGCCCGGGCTTCAGCTCGTGGCGATCCAGGATGGCGACACGGCCGGGCCGCTGCGCCGGACGGCGATCGCCGAGGGCGACCATCTGCTGCTGCGCGGCGATGCTGAAGTTGCCGCCAATTTCGCGGCGCAGATGCATCTCGCCTTCCGCGAGGAAGGCGCAGGTGACAGCGAAGAGACCTTGTTCAACCGTCGCTCCGGCCTCGCCGAGGTGGTGATCCCGCCGCGCTCGGGCCTGATCGGCCAGAGCGTGTTTCCGGGCATGGTCACCGAAAGCGGCGACCTGATCATCCTCGCGGTCCAGCGCGGCGCGGGCGAAGCTCCCAGCACTGGCGCGACGAAGGCGGCGGGCGTCGTGCTGCAGGCTGGCGACACCATGCTGCTGCAAGGCACCTGGAAGGCGCTCGACACCCATCTCGACGACCCCGACGTCCTCGTCGTCAGCTCGCCGGAACTGGTGCGGCGGCAGGCCGTGCCGATGGGGCCGGGAGCCAAGCAGGCGATCATCATCCTGTTCGGGATGGTGCTGCTGCTCGCGACGGGCATCGTTCCCTCCGCCGTGGCGGGGCTGCTTGCGGCCGGCGCGATCATCCTGTGCGGCATCATGACCGTCGAACAATCCTACCGCGCGATCAGCTGGACGACCGTGATCCTGGTCGGCGCGATGATGCCGCTCTCGACCGCGATGATCGAGACGGGCGCGGCGAAGATGCTGGCCGACCGGCTCGTCGCACTCGTCGGCGATGCCGGGCCGACGGCGCTTCTCGCCGGATTGTTCGTGCTGACCGCGATCATGGGGCAGCTCATCAGCAACACCGCGACGGCGCTGATCGTCATTCCGATCGGCGTTGCCGCCGCCGCCTCCATGGGCATCTCGCCCCGGCCCGTGCTGATGAGCACGGCCGTCGCGGCCGCCGGCGCCTTCCTGACGCCGATCGCGACGCCGACCAACCTGATGGTGATGGGCCCCGGCGGTTACGTCTTCAGCGACTACTGGAAGCTCGGCCTGCCGCTCCTGATCTGGTTCTTCGTCGTCGCGGTCTTCATCGTGCCGCTGATCTGGCGCTTCTGAGGGACGACTTCGCCATCGGCCTGTTCTCGGGTTGGAGCTGAAAAATCTCCTGCCTTTGGAAAGATCTCCCGCCGTCGGTTTGAGACGACGGGTCTAGGGTTTGGGATTCTCGGCCGATGCAGCGCCAAGGTCAGGCGCTAATATTGAGCCGGAGCAGAATTGTTCATCGCTCGGCGCGCGGGGAGATCGACATTCATCCGATCCTCCCATTTGCGCGTCCCGTTCGATACGGAACTCATTTGGCGCGTCAGCCTGAACACGAGGAGAAATCGAAATGCGCTGGAAATTTGCCGTGCTCGCCGTCGGTTTGGCGCTTGCGGGCTGCAATGCCAACTCGGCCGATCAGCGGACGCTGGGCGGCGGCGTCATCGGCGCTGGTACGGGAGCGGTGATCGGTGGCATCGCGGGCGGTGGACGCGGCGCGGCCATCGGCGCAGCCGTCGGCGGCGTTGCCGGCGCGGTGATCGGGCGTGCGACCACCCCCAACAACTGCATCTATCGCGACCGCGAAGGCCGCACCTTCGAGGCGCGCTGCCCCTGACGGCGTCCAATTCCCGGTGCGGCCAGCTCGAAGGCGGCACCGGCAATTGCGCTCGCCGGTAGACGGCTCATTCTATCCTTCATGACGCGCGCGCCGCGAGGCGCTGCACCAGCACCCCGCGGAAAGCGTCAGCCGATCGGAGGGAGCCATGATCCGCGTAGGCAGCAAATATCAGCATCTGATCCATAACGCGGCCTGCGGCTGCTCCAATCCCATGCTCGTCCAGGCGTCTCGTCGTCTGGATGCATTCACGCGCCGCGGCCTGCTCTCGGGCGCGGCCCTGCTCGCCGGTGCGGCGGCAGCGCCCAGTTTGGCTCAGGGCACCGCTCCGCCTGCCAGAATCCTGTTCCGGCAGGCCAGCCTGTTCGACGGCAAGTCGAACAGCTTGCGGACGAATGTCCAGATCCTGGTCGAAGGCAATCGCATCGCCGCGGTCGATACCAGCAACGCTCCGCCGAAGCCGGAATGGACGGTGATCGATTGCGGCGGCCGCATGCTGATGCCGGGCCTGATCGATGCCCATTGGCACACGCTGTTCGCGGCGGTGCCGGCGCCGATGCTGATGTCCGGCGAGCCCGGCTCGATCTTCACGGCCTCGACCGCCGAAGCCAACCGCACGCTGCTCCGCGGCTTCACCACCGTGCGCGATCTCGGCGGCCCGGTCTTCGCCTTCAAGCAGGCGATCGATACGGGCATCATCCCGGGGCCGCGCATCTTCCCCTCCGGCGCGATGATCACGACGACCGGGGGGCATGCCGATCTGCGCATGCCGAGCGACATTCCGCGCGATTCCGGGCGCCTCAGCCTGATCGAGACCATCGGCGGCGCGGCGATCGCCGACAGCCTCGGCGATCTCAGCATGCGGATCCGCGAGCAGCTGGTGCAGGGCGCCTCACAGATCAAGATCGTCGGCGGCGGCGGCGTCTCCTCGCCGCGCAGCCCGCTCGACATGACGACCTTCAGCGAGAGCGATCTCAGGGCCGCCGTCGCTATCGCCCGCGACTGGAACACCTATGTCACCGTCCATGCCTATGCGCCGCATACGGTCCAGCGCGCCATCGCGGCGGGGGCGACCTGCATCGAGCACGCCCATCTGATGGATGAGGAAACGGCCGGGCTGATGGCCCAGAAGGGCATCTGGCTCAGCATCCAGCCCTTCCTGAGCGAGGCGGATGCGGTGCCGCTGACGGGGCCGAGCCGCGAGAGGATGCTGGAGGTCTTCGGCAACACGCCGCGGGCCTACGCGCTCGTCCGAAAGCACGGCATCAAGACGGCCTGGGGATCGGACCTGCTGTTCTCGCCCGCTTTGACGCCGCGCCAGAGCGTGATGCTCACCCATCTCGGCCAATGGTACAGCAACGCCGAGGCGCTGCGCATGGCGACCGCGGGCAATGCCGAGCTCCTGGCCTTGTCCGGACCGCGCAACCCCTACCCCGGCAAGCTCGGCGTCATCGAGGCTGGAGCGCTGGCGGACATCCTCGTCGTGAACGGAAACCTGCTCGATGATCTCAGACTGATCGAGCAGCCCGACAGGAACCTTGCCGTCATCATGAAGGACGGCAAGCTCTACAGGAATTCGCTGGCTTCCTAGCCGAGCTGACAGGGTACCGTGCGTCTTCGCACGATGAGGGAGCGCAACAGCATGACGACCAGGCGGTCTTTCCTGTTCGGACTTTTAGGTGGAATTGGCCTCGCGCCGAGCGGCATCGCCATCGGAGCGACCGTTCTACCGGGTGATGACCGCCCGCTCGCCAAGGAGACGGCACGCGCGCTGGACGAGGCCGACGTCGCCTTCAGCCAGCGGCCGCAAGTGCACTACAACCGCCAGCGTCAGCATCAGCCGCGCCAACGTCACCGGCGGCGGCGTGCGCCGCGGCGGCATCGCTGATCGAGGCGGGCCTCGCTCGGCCCGCCCCTTTCAGTGCCGCGGATCATGATCTGAATGCGCCTGAGATCCTTGATGCAGCATTCCCTCAGTTGCCGGTAATGAACAGGCTCTGCCCAACCGAGATCAGCATACTTTCTTCAATGCGACCGCCAACGTGTCCAGCGCCGAGGCGAGGTCGGCGTCGCTGAGCACCAGCGGCGCCAGGAAGCGAACGATGTTGCGGTGAACGCCGCATTTGATCACCAGCAGCCCGCCCTCGCGTGCTTCGTCGATGACCTTCTGGGCGGTGTCTGCGTCCGGCGTCTTGCTGGCCTGGTCGGTGACGAACTCGATGGCCCGCATGAATCCGACACCGCGCACGGTGCCGATCGCCGGGTGTGCCGCGGCGAGCCGCTCGAGCCCGGCGCCAAGCTGGTTGCCGAGCGCCTCGGCGCGGGCGAGCAATCCATCCTGCTCGAAGGCGTCGAGAACGCCGTGAGCAGCCGCGCACGCAAGCGCATTCCCGCCATAGGTACCGCCGAGCCCGCCCGGCAGCGGCGCGTCCATGATCGCGGCCTTGCCGACGACGCCGGAGAGCGGCAGGCCGCCAGCGAGGCTTTTCGCCACCGTCACCAGGTCGGGCTGAATGCCGGAATGCTCGAAGCCGAAGAGTTTTCCCGTTCGGCCGAAGCCGGTCTGGATCTCGTCGGCGATCAGGACGATGCCATGGCGTTCGGTGAGCGCGCGCAGTGCCTGCATGAAGGCCGGCGGAGCAGGCAGGAAGCCGCCGTCGCCCTGCACCGGCTCGATGATGATCGCTGCGACGCGGTCCGCCGCGATCTGGGTAGCAAAGAGTTCATCGAGCGCCGCCAGCGCGGCAGCGGTCGTTACGCCGCGATAGGCGTCCGGATAGGGCGCGTGATGGATCTCGCCGGCAAAGGGGCCGAAATTCTGCTTGTAGGGCTGGCTCATTCCCGTCAGCGAGACGCCGAGCAGGGTGCGGCCATGGAAACCGCCACGAAAGGCGATGACGCCGGGGCGGTTGGTGTAGCCTCGTGCGATCTTGATGGCGTTCTCGACCGCTTCGGCGCCCGAGGTCAGCAGGATGGTCTTGTGGGGCTCGCCCTTGCCGACGAGGCGGTTCAGCCGCTCCGCCAAGGCGATGTAGGGCTCGTAGGCAGCGACCTGGAATGCCGTATGGCTCACCCGCGTGAGCTGCTCTGTCACCGCGGCGACGACCCGCGGGTGGTTATGGCCGACATTCAGCACGCCGATGCCACCGACGAAGTCGAGATAGCGGCGCCCCTCGACGTCCCAGAGATAGGCGCCTTCGGCGCGCGCCGCGACGACGGGATGGGCGGTGACGACGCCACGCGGGACGTTGCGTTCGCGCGCCGTCAAAAGCTCGGCATTGGTGCGTGAAGCGCTCGGCATCGGTCTCTTCTCCTGAACACGTCCTTCGATGGTCCGGGAGATTAGGAGGCCATGCCGACCAGGACTGCCGAGCCTGCGCGCCATCCGGCATCTTTGGCTGTATGCGGGCGGGCTCGCCGCAGCGAATGCTGCCGGCCACGGGCGGCACCCAGCCGCCCGGAAACAAAGAAAAGGGCGAGGCCGGAGACCGACCTCGCCCGTGAAAGCTCAGACTGGAGTTCCGGCTTACTTCGCCGCGCGCCCGGCCGCGACCCAGCTGTCGAACTGCGTCTTGCGCGCGCCGATCCATTCGTCGGCCATCTTGGTGATCAGGGCGTTGTTGCCGCCGTTCTTGTTGATGTTGAACTCCCAGTACGACCACTCCTCGAGAGGGAACTTCATGTTCTCGATGAGCGCCTTGACGGCCGGGTTGGCGGCAATGAACTTCTTGTTCGCGACCGAGCCCCAGTTCCAGGAAGCCATGGCCATGCGGCAGGGATCGGCGCCGCCGGCGCAGCCCTTGACGCCCTTGACCAGCGCCGAGCCCTTGTTCGGGACGGAAGCCGGCAGCGCGTCCTCCGGCGTCGGCAGCCAGACGACGTCCTTGCCCGGGACGAGCGCGTTGTTCACCCAGGACGGGCTCCAGGCGTAGAAGAAGGCCGGCTCGCCGCGCTTCACCCGCGCCACGGCCTCGACCATCAGCGCCTCGTACTTGCCGCGGATGGACTTCACATTGTCCTTCAGGCCGAACTTGTCGAGCTGGAAATCGACGACGTCGCCGCAGCTCCAGCCGGGGTCGCAATTGATGAGATCGGCCTTGCCGTCCTTGCCGAACAGGGCCGCGATCTTCGGGTCCTTCATCTGGACCAGCGAGGTGATGTTGTTGGCGTCGGCCGTCTTCTTGTCGATCAGATAGCCGTTAATGCCGCCGCCGACGATCAGGCCACCGCCGACGATCTCCGCATCCTTCTCGACCGCCCGGAAACCCGGCTCGCGCTGCGGAAAGTTCACATCGGTCGCGAGGTCGAGGTCGCCCTGCGCCGCGGCCTGGAAGAACAGCGTCGTGTTCACGGTGCTGAGCTTGATGTCGTAGCCGAGCTCCTTCAGCGCCTTCATCACGATCTGGGCGGTGACATAGTTCGCGCCGAGGCTGTCACTCTGGGCGTAGCGGATCGTCTTGCCCTTGCCCGGCAGCTCCTGCGCTTGCGACGGGGCCGCAGCAAAGGCGAGCACGCCTACTGCGGCTGCCGCCGTCAGAACCTTAAGCCTGTTGATGGTCATCATCTCGTTCTCCTCGTTGCCCGGCACTTCGTGCCGGCCTGCCTTGCGCTGCTTTTTGTTATTCCCCTTCCCGCCTCGCGGCGGGCCTTCCAGGCCGGGTGCAACCGCACTCCGGCCCGGTTTGCCGGCGCATCTGGCGATGCGTCAGACAGCCTGTTTGGCCGATGCGGCCACCGCGCCGGCATCATCGGGCCGCCCGCCCTTGAACAGGCGCGCCACCGTGCCGAGCAGCGAGGCGCGCGGGGCGGACCTGCCGCCTGCCTTCGGCGCGGCGAGCTTCTGCGTGATCCGGTCGAGCACCATGGCGAGCAGGACGATGGCGATGCCGCCGACCGCGGCGCGGCCGACATCGAGGCGGCCGAGACCCTGGAGCACGACCAGGCCAAGGCCCTCGGCGCCGATCATCGCGACGACCACCGACAGGACCATCGCCGTCAGGACCGTCTGGTTCAGGCCGCCGAGGATGGTCGGGATCGCGAGCGGCAGCTGGATCTCGAAGAGGAGCTGGCGCTTGTCGGCACCGAAGGCGAGGCCGGCCTCGACGATCTCGTGCTCGACCATGCGGATGCCGAGATTGGTGAAGCGGATCAGCGGCGGCGCGGCGGCCGTGACGACCGCGACTTCGCCCGGCACCGTGCCGACGCCGAACAGCATCACGACGGGAACGAGATAAACGAAGCTCGGCGTCGTCTGCATGATGTCGAGGATCGGGCGCACCACGTTCCAGACCCGGTCGCTGCGCGCGCACCAGATGCCCATCGGGATGCCGATCACCGCGCAGAACACGATCGCGGTCGAGATCAGCGACAGCGTCGTCATCGCCTCGTTCCAGACGCCGAGCATGGCGATGACGATCAGCGAGACGGCGCTGAACACGGCGATGCCCACTGTCGAGAGCCGCCAGGCCAGCAGGAAGAAGCCGACCACGAAAAGCGGGAACGGAATGGCGTGGAGAACCCAGTCGTTCAGGCTGAGCAGGCTCTCGACCGGCCATTTGATGGCCAGGAAGATCGGCCGCAGGTTGAGCGCGACCCAGCTGACGCCCTGCTGGATCCAGGCGTCGATCGGGAAGACGGCAAGATCGTCGGCCTTAAACATGGCGCTCTCCAGCGGGAACGGTCTTGGGAGTGGTGGAGGAGATGCGGGCCAGGATGTCGTCGGCCCCGAGCGAGCCCATGAACTTGCCCTGCTCGTCGACGACCGCGATCGGTTGGCCGTCGCGATAGCTGCGCGCGACCTCCAGGAGCTTCGCGCCGGGCCGGACGCTGACATAGTCGCCGCTCGGCACAGCGATTTCTCCGCTGGCGCGGGCACGGCCACAGGCC
The DNA here is from genome assembly GCF_057321085.1 of Allobosea sp. RIT-PG3_2. Lineage (NCBI taxonomy): Bacteria > Pseudomonadati > Pseudomonadota > Alphaproteobacteria > Hyphomicrobiales > Alloboseaceae > Allobosea > Allobosea sp. RIT-PG3_2. Next base: position 143,400 of record NZ_JBXWCA010000001.1, read on the forward strand.
TCGGCATCGAGCGCCCCGAGCACCTTGCCGTCGCGGTCCAGCACGAATCCGAAACCACCCGTCTCGCCGACGAGCGTGCCGCGCTCGGACTGCAGGATCGGCTCGGCCGGCCGCATCACCGAGCGCGCGTCGAACAGGCGGGCCCGGTCGATCTCGCGGGTGAAGGCGGCGACATAGTCGCTGCCCGGCTCCAGCACGATCGACTGCGGCGTGCCTTCGCGGACCAACTCGCCCTCGGACATGATGGCGATGCGGGTGCCGAGCTTCAGCGCCTCCTGGAAGTCGTGGGTGATGAACAGGATCGTCTTGTTCAGCGTGCGCTGCAGGCGCAGCAACTCGTCCTGCATCTCGGTGCGGATCAGCGGGTCGAGCGCGCTGAAGGCCTCGTCCATGATCAGGATGTCGGCGTCGGTCGCGAGCGCGCGGGCGAGGCCGACGCGCTGGCGCATGCCGCCCGAAAGCTCGTGCGGGTAATGGTATCCCCAGCGGCCGAGGCCGACGACGGTCAGCACCTCTTCGGCACGGCGACGGCGCTCGGCCGGGGCGATGCCGCGCAGCTTCAGGCCGAACTCGACATTCTCGATGACGCGCTTGTTGGGCAGCAGCGCGAAATGCTGGAAGACCATCGAGATGCGCGTGCGACGCACCTCTCGCAAATCCTCCTCCCCGAGCGGGACGATGTCGCGCCCATCGAGCAGGATCTTGCCGGCGCTCGGCTCGTTCAGCCGGTTGATGCAGCGGGCCAGTGTCGACTTGCCGGAACCCGACAGGCCCATGACCATGTACATGGCGCCCTGCGGGACGCTCAGCGAGACGTCGTTGAGCCCGACCACCGCGCCGAGCTTCTCGAAGACCTCGTTCTTGTTGCCGCCCTTCGCCAGCATTTCCAGCGCGGGCGCAGGCGTATTGGAAAATATTTTGTACAGATTCTGGATCTGCAGTCGCTCGGTCATGTCCCGACCCCTCTTCTCGGCGCCCGATTGAACCGGGCTTGCTCGACCTGCCTGCCGACACCGATTAAGTGCCGGCCGAGATGACGCGTCTTCCTCCGATCCGATGGAGGATCGAAACCCTCCCTCGTCCCCCCGGAGGAAGATGTGCGCCGCCGCCGCTAGCGCAGCGGCGAAAAATCCGTGGGCAGCAGGATCCGGTTCTCGGCCTGCTCGATGTTCTCCGAAAGCTTGAGCAGGAAGGCCTGCCAGCGCGGATCATCCGCGAGCTGCTGGCGGCGGCGTGTCCTGTCCTCGAAATCGGCATAGGCCCAGAGATGGGTCACATGGCTGAGTGCCCCGATCTCGGTCGTGAAGTAGCCGACCAGCTGGCCGAGGATCGGCTGCTGGATCGCCAGCCCCTCCTCGCGCACGAGCTGCAGATAGCGGCCCATGCGTCCGTTGCGGATGCGGTAGATGCGTTCCTCGACGATCATGCTTGCTGTTCCTCCCTGCCGTCGCCGAGGAAATCGCGCATCAGCCCGGCGACCTGCGCGGGCGCCTCGGTCAGGATCGAGTGACGCAGGCCCGGCAGGATATGCAGCTTCGAGCCGGTGATGCGCTCGTGCATGTAGAGCGCCATGCGCGGATTGGAGCCGGCATCCTCCTCGCCGGTCGCGATAAGAACCGGGACGCGGATCTGGTCGAGCAGCCCGCCGAAATCCGTCTGCGCCAGCACGCGATAGGCCGCAGCATAGCACTCCGGGTCGTTCTCCGCGTTGCGCTGGCGCAGCTTCGTGATGAGCTCCGGGTTCTCTGCCTGGAAGCCTTCGGTCAGCCAGCGCGAGAGCGAGGCGTCGTAATGCGACCCGCGATCGCCGGCCTGCAGGGCCGCGAGCCGCGCCTCGACCCGCTCGCGCTCCTCCTCCGTCCGCCCGGCCACCGTCGCGAGCAGCACAAGCCGGCGAATGCACTGCTGATGCGTCAGCGCGAGGCGCTGCGCGATCAGCCCGCCGAGCGAGAAGCCGGCGAGGTTGAAGCTGTCGAAGCCGGCATGGTCGGCGAGCGCCAGCACGTCGCCGACGAAATCGTCGATCTCGTAGCGCCCGCGCACCTTGCTCGACCGGCCATGGCCGCGCAGGTCGAAAGTCAGGATGCGGAAGCGGTCGGAGAGGCGCTCGGCAACGCCTTCCCAGGCCTCCAGATAAGAGCCGACGCCATGGATGCAGATGAGCGGCTCGCCCTGCCCCACCACGCGATAGTTGAGCGTCACGCCGCCGACGGTCAGGCTCTGCGCCCCTTCCGCAGCCTCGAAACGCCGAGCGGTCGAGCCTCCGGCCATGGCTCAGTGCCCCACAGCAGCCAGGCGTGGCGCCTTGGCGCTGTCCCGCTCGCGGGCGGCGAAATGCGGCATCACCTCGTCAATGAAGAGGCGCAGCGTCTTCACCTGCAGCTCGAAGGGCAAGTTGAAGGAGAGGCCGAGCGTATACTGGTCGACGCCGGCATCCTCGTAGACCTGCAGCTTCCTGATCACCTCGTCCGGTGTGCCGAACATCAGATTGTCGCGCACCGCCTGGGGATTGTAGTTGTCGCGGTTGGCGATGGTCTCGAAGGGAATGGCCTCGGGGAAGCCGTTCGTCACCGTGCCGCTGTTCTGCATCAGGTTCTCGAAATAGCCGCCGTAATCGACCGAGTGCCGCACCGCGAGCTCCCAGTCCTCCTTGCGGTCGTAGACGCAGGTGCGCCGCTGCATCATCAGGCGCGGACGCGGGCGCTCGGGATGGTCGGCGACGGCCTTGCGGAATTTCTCGCCGAGCACGCCGACCTCGGCAGGCGGCGCCGAAAGCGGGGTCGAGAGGATGTTGGCGCCGATGCCGACCGCCCAGTCGAAGGTGCCGGGATCGCGCGCCGCGACCCAGATCGCCGGGTGCGGCTGCTGCAGGGGCTTGGGCACCGATGTCGCGAGCGGGAACTTCCAGTAGTGGCCGTCATGTGCGTAGTCGCCGGCCCAGAGCTTCTGCACGGCCGGCACCAGCTCCTGCATGTAGGCGACGCCCTGCTGCTGCGGGATGCCGCCGGCCATGCGGTCGAACTCGTACTGATAGGCGCCGCGCGCGATGCCGAATTCGAGGCGTCCGCCAGTGAGATGGTCGCAGAGCGCGGCCTCGCCGGCGAGCCGGATCGGCGACCAGTAGGGCGCGACCAGCGTCGCGGTGCCCAACCGGATGCGGTCGGTATGCTGGGCAAGCCAGGTCAGCGTCTGGAAGGGGTTCGGCGAGATCGTGCACTCGATGGTGTGGTGCTCAGCGGTCCAGAGCGTCTCGAAACCGCCCTCGTCGGCGATCTTCGCCAGGGCGCGGAAGTTCCTGAGGGCGTCCTGCACGGACTCGCCCGGCGAGAAGCGCTCCATACTGATGGAAACGGCGAATTTCATTGCTTTTTCTCCGTTCTGGCTCAGCGCAGGCGGATCACGAACGGGTCCTGCATGGCGCCCGAATAGTCGATGAGAACGTTCTTCAGGCGCGAGAACTCGCGCATGACCTCGAAGCCGCCACGGCGGCCATAGCCGCTGTTCTTCATCCCGCCATTGGCGGACATGTAGGCGGCGGAGCGGTAGGTGTTGATCCAGACGGTGCCGGCATCGATGTTGCGGGCGAAGCGCATGGCCCGGTCGATGTCCCTGGTCCAGATGCCGGAAGCCAGACCGTATTCCGTGTCGTTGGCGAGCTGGATCATCTCCTCCTCGGTCTTGAACGGCACGACGCCGACGACCGGTCCGAAGATCTCCTCGCGCATGAAGCGCATGTCGTTGCTGGCCTCGGTCATCACCGTGGGCTCGAAATACCAGCCGCGCGCCAGCTCGCCGTCCTGCGGCTTGCGGCCGCCGACCGCGACCTTGGCGCCTTCGCGCACGCCGGAGCCGACATAGTCCTCGACCTTCGCGAGCTGGGAAGCCAGCGCGACCGGGCCGATATCGGTGTCCTCGGTCTGCGGATGGCCGACCTTGATGCGGCGCGTGCGGTCGACCAGCGCCTCGACGAAGCGATCGTAGATCGGCTGCTCGACGAAGCAGCGCGAGCCGGCGACGCAGGTCTGGCCGGCCGCCGCGAAGACGCCGGAGACGACGCCGTTGACGGCGCGGTCGATATCGACATCGGAGAAGATGACATGGGGGGACTTGCCGCCCAGCTCCATCTGGCAGGGCACGAGGTTCTGCGCGGCGTTGCCGGCGATCTTGCGGCCGGTGAAGGTCGAGCCGGTGAAGACGTATTTGGCGACGCCGGGATGGCGCGTCAGCGCCTCGCCGGTGACGGCACCGTCGCCGGTGACGACGTTGACGACACCAGGCGGAATGCCGGCCGCGATCGCGAGTTCCGCCAGCGCGAGGCTAGATGCGGTGGCGTGCTCGGAGGGCTTCACCACGATGGTGTTGCCGATGGCGAGGCAGGGCGCGAGCGTGCCGGTCAGCATCATCAGCGGCGAGTTCCACGGGATGATCATGCCGATCACGCCGAGCGGCTCGCGCAGGTTGAAGTTCAGCGAGTCGAGCTTGTTGACCGGGATCGTGTCGCCCTGAAGCTTGTCGGCCATCCCGGCGAAGTAGAGATAGGAGTCCGGGATCGCCCGCATCTGGGCGCGCATCTCCTTGAGCAGCTTGCCGTTGTCGCGGCATTCGATCATCGCCAGTTCGTCGGCGTTCTCGAGCACGAGCTCGCCGAGGCGGCGCACCAGCTTGCCGCGCTCCGTCTGCGTCATGCGGCGCCAGGCCGGGTTGACGAAGGCCGCACGGGCCGAGCGAACGGCGGCATCGACATCGGCGGCATCGCCCTGGGCGAATTCGTACCAGGGTTCGGCCGTCGTCGGATCGAAGGACGGCACGTAGATGCCGCTCTTCGGCGCGACGAAGGCGCCGTCGATGAACAGGCCCTGGCGCGAACCTTCGAGGGATTGGACAGTGGTCTTCATGCTCGCTCTGCCGGCTCAGGATTGCGGAAGGGTGGCCCAGGGCTGCGCCTCGCCGACCATGGCGAGGCGGCCGCCATCGTTGGAATCCATGTAGATTCCGAAGCGCTTGCTGGCGCTCTCCCGGGCATAGCGGCGCAGCATCGAGCTGATCTCGCGGGTCGGGATCGCGTCGTAGGGAAGCTGGTCGATCGGGAAGAACTTGAGCCCGGGCGACAGCGCGACCGAGGCGGAATCCTGCGCGAGCCTGGCGCGATAGATCAGATAGCCGGGATCGCCATCGCTGACGTCGAAGACGGAGTAGAGGAAGGTATCGTCGGGCACGAGCGTCAGCGCGTCGCCGCCGTCGAGCTTCAATTCGTTGTCGGCGATACGGCGCTTCGCGCTCGGCAGCCCCCAGCCGCCCTTCCCGTCCGAACGCAGCAGCAGATGTCCGTCGGATTCGATCAGGTAACCGACGATCATGCCTTGCGATTCGAGCCAGCCCGGCGGCAGCGGATCCTTCACATTGGCGTATCGGCCGCGGCAGAAGCCGAGCGGCGCCGTGGGGCTGGTGCCGAAAGCCTGCACCTCGCCGATCAGCACGACATGGTCGCCGGCATCGACGCGGCTGTGCATCGTGCAATCGAACCAGGTCAGACAATCGGTCAGGATCGGCGCGCCAGTATGCACGCGGTCATGGCTGACGGTGTCGAACTTGTTCGCCGCCTTGGAGGCGAAGAGGTTGGAGACGTCCGTCTGCGCCTCGTGCAGCAGGTTGACGGCGAAGGAGTCCGAGCTGTTGAAGGCGCCGTAGCTGTGGGCACCCTTGCCGACGCAGACGAGCAGCAGCGGCGGGTCGAGCGAGACCGAGGTGAAGGAATTCGCGGTCATGCCGCGCGGCATGCCGTCGGCATCGCGCGTCGTAATGACGGTGACGCCGGTGACGAAAGTTCCGAACGCGCGGCGCAGAGCGACCGGGTCGATCAGGTTGGCTGTCTTTTCCGCGGGAGCGAGCATCCGCCTCACCTCGATCAATGCGGGGATCGTGGCGAGAGGCTAGGCTTCGGATAGGCCCGCTTCTTCCTATGAACGATGGGAGGAATAGAGGAAATGTTTCGCTGAACCGATGGAGCCGGCGAAAACCTCAGGCCGCCGGCACCTGGCTGCTTTCGATGACGCCGTGCAGCCGAATGGCGAGCTCGATGGCGAAGCGCTTGTCGGCCGTCTCGGGATCGATGCCGAAGAGATCCTGGATGCGGGAGAGCCGGTAGCGCAGGGTCGTGACGTGCAGCCCCATCGCATCGGCGCAAGCCTGCGCGCGGCAGCCTTCGCGCAGATAGGCGGACAGCGTCTCCAGGTAAGGCGTCTCGTGCTTGCGGTCATGCGCAATCACCGCGCCGATCGCCCCGTCGACGAAGCTGCGCACATCCACCGACTCGGCAGCACCGATCAGCATCGGCATCGGCCCGAAATCGAAGGCCGACAGGATTCCGCTGCGCCCGAAGGAGCGCGCGATGCGGATCATGCGCCAGCAGCGCTCCCATTCCTTCGGATAGCTGTCGAGCCCGTCGCAGATGCCGCCCAGCACCACGATCGGCTCCCGGTTGAAGCTGTGCCTGAGCGCCTCGACCATGCGCCGCGCCAGCCGTCCCGCCCGCTCGGAGTCTCCGCTTTTCTCCTCCGGAACGAGGCAGACGAGGCCGCCGCCAACCGCGACCACGCTGACCGCCAGGTTCATCTGCCGCGCGAGCCGCGTCACGGCGTGGTGGGAATCGACGCCGATATCGGCCGGGAGGGACGCCCCGTCGGGGAAGTCGACCACGATCATCCGGGCGGGCGCTGCCAGTGCGAGCCCGAGCCGGCGGCCGCGCTGGATGATATCGTCCGCATCGCGCCAGCGCCGTTCGACGATCTCGAAGAACAACTCGGTGAGCGTGCGCGTCTCGAAGCGAAAACGGATGACGCTGCGCATCATCTGGACACTGAGCGCGAACTTCACGCTGTCGAGCAGCAGTCGCTGGAGGTCGCCCGTCGCCTCGCCAGCCTCCGGAAAGATCACGAGAGCGCCGACCGGCTGCCCGTCGACGTTGAGCGCGTCGATGCGGGCCATGACCTGAAGCCGCCGGCCCGCATCGTCAAGCCGCAGGCTCTGTGGCTCGGCCCGCCCCGCCGCCACGGCGTCACGAGCCGCCGCGGTGATCTGGCTGCCGATTGGGCCATCGAGCGCCCGTTGCCAGGCTGCGTCGTCGAAATGTAGCGGCGCCGGCGAGCGGCTCGCCGCGAGCGCATTGCCGGCAAAATCGACGACGAGGATTGCATCCGGCAGGAGTTCCGCGAGCATCTCGGACAGTGCCGAGGCCGATCCGCCGGCCAGCACCTCCTGCAGCAGCATGGTCTGCGTCTGCAGGGCATTCTGCAGTTGCTCCGCCGCCTGGCGCTGTGCGCGCAGGCGATGCTCGCGCTCGACGGCGATGCCGCCGAGATGGACGATCATGCTCATGAAGGCGAGATCGTCGGCCGAGACGTCCGTCACGTCGCGGGAGACGACGTTCAGCACCATCGGACGGCCCTGCTCGTCGGAACAGCTCATCGGCAGCACCAGCACGGTGCGATAGTCGCGCTCGAAGGCCTCGCGACGATAGCCGGGGAACTCATCCGAAGCACGCGCATCCCGGATGTAGACGGGCTCGTTGCGCTGGAGCGCGATCAGGGCCGGGCTGGTCGCCAGTTCCCAGCGGTTCTCGAGACGCCGGCGCAGCAGGGTGGGATCGTGCCGGACGACGACATGAGCCTCGCCGTGGGGCGCATCGATCGCCATGATCGAGCCAAGCGCCCAGCCGCCATGCTCGCAGGCCGCGCGGATGAGATCGCGGAGCACCGTATCGAGATCGCCGCCGGAGTTGATCTGGCTGGCGACGTCGCGCAGCGAGCGCATCTGCGATGCCTGATCCGCCATGGGCTTCTCCTATCCACCACGCTCGATCTTACGCCGCATCGCAGGTCCATCCACGTGTTTCTTCCCGCGATCCGATGGAAGACGTGGCGGGAATGCCGCCGCTACGCTTCGCCACCCTTTCACGATCGCAACAGGTGGACACGCCATGGATTACGGCCTGCGCAAGATCTCGACCTTCGTCGAGGAAACCTTCATCGAGGGCGGCAAGGCTGCCGACAAGCCGGTGCGCTTCGTCATCGTCGCCGCCGTGCTGCGCAATCCTTGGGCCGGCCAGGGCTTCGTCGAGAACCTGCGCCCCGAGATATTCCGCATCGCCCCGCATCTTGGCGCGGAACTGACCAAGCGCCTCGTCGCGGTGATGCCGGCCGAGCAGGTCGAGGCCTATGGCAAGGCAGCGGCCGTCGGCACCAATGGCGAGATCGAGCATGCCTCGGCGCTGATCCACACGCTGCGCTTCGGCAACATGTTCCGCGATGCCGTCAAGGGCACGGCCTATCTGAGCTTCACCAACACCCGCAACGCGCCGGGCGCCCTGCTCTCGCTGCCGATGATCCACAAGAGCGAGACCGGCAAGCGCTCGCACTTCCTCACCGCTCAGTTCCAGATCCCGGATGCCCCCGCCGCCGACGAGGTGCTGGTCGCCATCGGCGCCGCCGACAACAGCCGCGCCCATCCCCGCCTCGCCGACCGCTTCCAGGACATGGAGGAAATGAAGCGGGAGTTGGAGGACGCCTGAGCCATCAGGCCGGGCAACGCTCCCGGCCTTGCGGGGCCCGCCGGATCGGCGGGCCCCTTTTTCATGTCCGTGTTGCGAGGACCGCGTCATCATCTCAGGCGAGCGCGACCTTGTCGCGGGCAAGCTCTTCCATCACCTGCCGCACGGCCTTCTCGGCGATGGCGACGATCTCGTCGATCTCGTCGCGGCTCGTCACCAGCGGCGGCGCGAAGCCGAGGATCTCGCCATGTGGCATGGCGCGGGCGATCAGCCCGCGATCGCGCGCCGCCTTGGAGATGCGGGCGCCGACCTTGAGGCCGGGATCGAAGCGCGTCTTGGCCTCGCGATTGGCGACGAATTCGAGCGCGCCCAGCATGCCGACGCCGCGAACCTCGCCGACGATCGGCAGCTGCGCGAAGGTCGCCTTCAGCCGCTCCTGGAAATAACCGCCGACATCGCGCGCCTTGCCCGCCAGATCCTCCTTCTCGACGATGTCGAGCACGGCATTAGCCGCTGCCGCACCGATCGGATGGCCGGAATAGGTGTAGCCGTGGGAGAAGGCACCGACGCGGTCCGCGCCCTCCTCCATCACCTTGTAGACCTTCTCGCCGACGATCGCCGCCGAGAGTGGGAAATAGGCCGAGGTCAGCCCCTTCGCGACGGTGATGAGATCGGGCTCGATGCCGTAGAGATGCGAGCCGAAGGGCGTGCCGATGCGGCCGAAGCCGGTGACGACCTCGTCGGCGATCAGCAGCACGTCGTATTTGCGCAGGACCGCCTGGATCGCGGTCCAGTAGCCCTCCGGCGGCGGGGTGATGCCGCCCGTGCCGAGCACCGGTTCGCCGATGAAGGCGCCGACCGTCTCCGGCCCTTCGCGCAGAATCAGCTCCTCCAGCTCCGAGGCGAGGCGCTGCGAGAACTCGGTTTCGGTCTCGCCGGGCTGGGCGCCCCAATAGTGATGCGGCGCGCCGGTGTGGAGAATGCCGGAGAACGGCAGGTCCATATGGTCGTGGTAGAAGCTCATCCCGGTCATCGAGCCGGAAACGACGCTGCAGCCATGGTAGCCGCGCAGCCGCGAGATGATCTTCTTCTTCCGCGGCTGGCCGCGCAGGTTGTTGTAGTACCAGACGAGCTTGGCCTGGGTCTCGTTCGCGTCCGAGCCGGACATCCCGTAGAAGACCTTGCTCATCTTGCCCGGCGCCATCTTCACGAGGCGGTCGGAAAGGATGGCGAGCTCGTCCGTCGTGTGGGCGGCGTAGGAGTGGTAATAGGCCAGCCGATAGGCCTGTCGCGAGATCGCCTCGGCGACTTCGGTGCGGCCATAGCCGATATTGACGCAGTAGAGCCCGGCGAAGCCGTCGATATAGCTGCGGCCGGCCGCGTCCTGGATGCGGATGCCCTTGCCGGTCTCGACGATGGTGGGCTCGCCGAGCTTGCCGGTGGCGAAGTCCTTGAGCTGGGTGAAGGGGTGCAGGGTGCTGGCGCGATCCAGCGCGCCGATCGCCGCGACGTCGATCGTCATTCATTATCTCCTTGATTACGCTGCCAGATTTCCGAAGCAGACATATTTCGCTTCGAGATATTCGCTGATGCCGTGGCGCGAGCCCTCGCGGCCGAGGCCGGACTGCTTCCAGCCGCCGAAGGGGATGGGAGCGCCGGTGAATTTCGGCGTGTTGACCGCGACCATGCCGTATTCGAGCTGGTCGGTGAGGCGCATCGCCCGGCGCAGATCCTGGGTGTAGAGGTAAGCCGCAAGCCCCATCTCGGTCGCGTTGGCGCGGGCCACGACCTCTTCCTCCGTATCGAAAGGCAGGATCGCGGCGACGGGGCCGAAGGTCTCCTCGCGGGCGATCGTCATCTCCTCGGTCACATCGGCCAGCACAGTCGGCTGGACGAAGCTGCCGCCGAGCGGGCTGTCCTGACCGCCTGCGACGATGCGGGCCCCGGCGGCGAGCGCCTGCGCGATCTGCTGGCGGCACTTCTCGGCAACGGAGGGGCGCGTCATCGGGCCGATATCGACGCCCTCTTCCAGCCCGTGGCCGAGCTTGAGGCGCGCGGCCGCCTCCGCATAGGCCGCGACGAAGCGCTCATAGACGCCGCGCTGAACATAGATGCGGTTGGCGGCGAGGCAGTCCTGGCCGGAGGTCGCGAACTTGGCCGCGACCCCGCCGATGACCGCCTGCTCGAGCGGCGCGTCGTCGAAGACGATGAAGGGCGCGTGGCCGCCAAGTTCGAGCGAGGCGCGCTTCACCGTCTGCGCGGCCTGGCCGAGCAGGAGCCGGCCGACCTCCGTCGAGCCGGTGAAGGAGAAGGCGCGGATATCGGTGTGTGCCAGAAGGCGATGCGCCAACGGCGCAGCCTCCCCGGTCAGGACCTGAAACACGCCCTTCGGGAAGCCGACCTCTTCGGCAAGCTTCGCCAACGCGAGCGCCGAGAGCGGCGTTTCGGGAGCGGGCTTCACCACCATGGCGCAGCCGGCGGCGAGCGCGGCCCCGGCCTTGCGGATGATCATCGCGCTCGGGAAATTCCATGGCGTCACAGCGGCGGCAACGCCGATCGGCTGCATCTGCACCGAAAGCCGGCTGCCGGGCAGATGGCTCGGGATCGTCTCGCCATAGCTGCGCTCGCCCTCGCCCGCAAACCAGTCCAGGAAAGCCGCGGCATAGGCGATCTCGCCATGAGATTCGGCGATCGGCTTGCCCTGCTCGGCCGTCATGATGACGGCAAGGTCATCGCTGTTGCTGCGCATCGCCGCCGCCCAGTCCCGCAGCAGGCGGCCACGCTCGACCGGCAGGCGCTCGCGCCAAAGCTTCTGTGCGGCGACCGCTGCCGCGACGGCCTCGTCGACGGTTTCCAGCGGCAGAGAGGCCACGCTGGCGATGGCTTCCTGAGTCGCGGGATCGACGACGGCGATTTGCTCGGCAGTATCGCGCCAGCTTCCATCCACGAAAGCCCGGCTCTCCAGCAAGTCGCCGCGCTTCAGCTTTTTCAGCGCTTTCGCGGATAAATCCCGCATCCCATCCTCCGCTTCGACGATTGAGTGGCGAGGAGGCTAGTGCAGAGAATGCGGCGTATGCCGCCGAAGCGCGGGCTTTCGCGATGATTTCCGGCTTATATCAGGACAAGGGCGCAGGATTTCGGCATGATCGAACTCGACAGCTTGGACCGCAGACTTCTGGACGCGGTGCAGCAGAACAACCGGTTGACCACGGCCGAACTCGGCGAGCGCGTCGGCCTCTCGGCCACGGCCTGCCAGCGCCGGCTCAAGCGCCTGCGCGACACCGGCGTGATCGAGGCAGACGTGTCCATCGTCTCGCCCCGTTCCATCGGGCGGCCGATCTCGATGCTCGTGCTGGTGACGCTGGAGCGCGAGCGAGCCGACATCGTCGATCGCTTCAAGGCCTCGATCCGGGCGACGAAAGAGGTGATGATCGGCTTCTACGTCACCGGCGACGCCGATTTCGTGCTCCATGTCACCGCCCGCGACATGGAAGACTATGAGCGCTTCACGCGCCGCTTCTTCTATGAGAACCCCGACATCAAGGGCTTCAAGACCATGGTGGTGATGGACCGGGTGAAGGCGAGCTTCGCACTCCCGATCGATCCCTGACACCAGGAACAGTGACATGGCCGGACATCTGAAGCTCGATCGGATCGACCTCAACATCCTCGTGCAGCTGCAGCTGGACGGGGCGCAGACCAATCTCAAGCTCTCCGAGAAGGTCGGGCTGTCGCCGAGCCCCTGCCTGCAGCGGGTGAAGCGACTGGAAAGCGCCGGCTACATCACCGGGTATGGCGCAAGGCTCAACCTCGCCAAGCTGGCCGACAGCGTCACCGTCTTTACCGAAGTCACGCTGGTCGACCATCGCATCGACGATTTCGCCAAGTTCGAAGCCAATATTCGCGACGTCGACGAACTGATGGAGTGCCACCTGATCAGCGGTGGCTACGACTATTTGCTGCGCTTTCTCGCGCCAAGCATCGCGCATTACCAGGAGCGGATGGAAAGCCTCCTGCGGCGAAACATCGGGATCGAGAAGTATTTCAGCTACGTCGTGCTGAAGTCGCCGATCGTGAAGAGCACGCTGCCGCTCAAGACGCTGCTCAAGTTGCCTTAGGCGCCTCCGGCCTGCGGCGCCCGGCGCCGTACCAGCGCACCAGCGCCCAGTCGTCGACGAAGCGCGGCGCTTCTCAATTGCTCGTCCCATTACGATCGCGGATCGCAATCCGATCGCGCGGAAACGCGTCTGCCTGTCTTGACGCCATCTCGCAGGCGTCCGTATGATCCAAATAAGAAAACAAATGATCCATATATTGGACCTTAGGGATGGATATGACTCTGAACGGTATATTGCCGGTATTGCCGACGCCTTTTTCGGCCGCAGGGACGGTCGATCCGGCCGCAATGGCGCGAATCACCGCCTTTGCCTGCGACGTGGGAGCGGCCGGCGTGGTGTTTCCGGGCTTCGCCAGCGAGGTCGACAACCTGACGGCCGAAGAGCGCGAGACCCTGCTGCGCGAGATCGTGCGGGTGGTCGCTGGGCGCATTCCAGTCGTCGCCGGGGCGAGCGCGCCCTCCGCGGACGAGGCTGCGGGCCATGCGCGGCGCGCCCGTGAACTCGGGATCACCTATGTGATGATTCAGGCGCCTAAATCCGTCGGAATCGACGGCGCCGCGGTCGCAGCTTTCTACCGCGCGATATCGGATGCGGTTCCGGGCATCGAGATCGTGCTGCAGAACGCGCCCGCTCCGCGGGGCTCCGATCTCAAGCCCGATGTCATCCTGCAGATCGTCCACGGCAATCCCGCCATCACCTATGTGAAGGAGGAAACGCTTCCCTCCGGTGGCCCGATCAGCACGATTCTGAAAGGCGCTCCGGCTCACCTGAAAGGTGTGCTCGGCGGCGGTGGGGCGCGCTATATCGTCGAGGAATATGTGCGGGGCGCCTGCGGCGCGATGCCGGCTGTGGAGATCACCGACGTTCATGTCGCGCTGGACCGCGCCTTTCGGGCCGGCGACCTCGCGACGGCGCGCCACCTCTACCGGCGTACGCTTCCGCTGCTGGTCATCCAGGCCAATTTCCGCATGGCCTTCACTAAATACGTGCTGACGCAGCGCGGAATTCTGCACAATCATCTCTGCCGCGCGCCCGTGCCGCCTCTCGACGAGGTCGACTGCGCCGAAATCGACGCTTGGCTCGCCTCCGTCGCCGATCTGCTCGCGGCCCCGGCCGCGGCACGCAAGGCAGGGTGACCGGCCGATGAGCGAGCGCGTCGCCAAGGTCGAGGTCTTCACGCTGACGATCCCGCGCGAGACCGTCTATCTCGGCGATCCCCGCCCCGGCGAGAGCGTCAACGCGAAGGGCTACATCGTCCGCAAGGGCAACCGCACCGTCTACCCGACCATGGACCGCACGGTCGTGGTGCGGCTGGAGACGAGCGGCGGCCTCGTCGGCTGGGGCGAGACATACGGCATCGTCGCGCCCGGCGCCGCCATCGCCATCATCGACGACCTGCTCGGCCCTTATGTCGTCGGGCGCTCGCCGCAGGACGTGGTGGTGATCCATGAGGATCTCTACGACCTGATGCGGGTGCGCGGTTATACCGGCGGCTTCTATCTCGACGCGCTCGCAGCCATCGACATTGCGCTGTGGGACCTCAATGCCCGCCTCGCCGACCGGCCGCTCGTCGCCATGCTTGGCGGGCGGCGGCACGAGCGCCTGCCCGCCTACATCTCGGGGCTGCCGAAGCGCACGCGGGCAGAGCGAGCCGATTTTGCCGCCGAGTGGCAGGCCAAAGGCTTCGACAGCTTCAAATTCGCCGCGCCCGTCGCCGATGACGGCAACGTCGCCGAGATCGCGACGCTGCGCGAGCGGCTGGGGCCTCAGGCCCGGATCGCCTGCGACATGCACTGGGTCCACACGGGCGAGGAGGCCGTCTCGGCGATCCGCGCGATGGAACCGCATGGCCTCTGGTTTGCCGAGGCCCCGGTCAAGCCCGAGGATATCGACGGCCTCGCCCATGTCGCTGCCCGCGTCTCGACGCCGGTTGCCGCGGGCGAGGAATGGCGCACGGTCTATGATCTGGTGCCGCGAGTGGCGCGGCGGGCCTGCGCGATCGTCCAGCCGGAGATGGGGCACAAAGGCGTCACCGAGTTCATGCGGATCGGGCACTACGCGCAGGCGCACAATCTCGCCGTCATCCCGCATGCGACGATCGGCATGGGCCTGTTCATGGCCGCGAGCCTGCATGCCAGCGCCGCCCTTTCGGCCGTGAGCTGTCACGAATACCAGCACTCGATCTTCGAGCCGAACCGGCGCCTGCTCACCGGCGACATGGATTGCCGCGAGGGCTTCTACAGCCTGCCGACCGGTCCGGGCCTGGGCGTTGCGCCATCCGAGGAGGCGCTGAGCCTCCTCGACAAGCACTCACCGTAACCGCCGGATAACACGGCAGAAACACGAGAGGGAGAAACGTCATGAGGATGCCAGACTGGAAGCGGCTCGCAGCCGGCGCGCTCGTCGCGCTCTGCACGACGACGGCCCTGCCCGCGCTTGCCCAGAACAAGGTCCTGAAGTTCGTGTCCTGGCAGAAGGACGAGCGCGGGACCGGCGACTGGTGGGGCTCCGTGATCAAGGAGTTCGAGGCGACCCATCCCGGCGTCAAGATCGAATGGACCAAGGTCGAGCGCGGCGCCTTCGCCGACACGATGACGACGCTCTTCGCCGGCGGCCAACCGCCCGACATTGTCCACCTCGCCTCCTTCGAGTTCCAGAAGTTCGCGGATAATGGCTGGCTGGAGCCGCTCGATCCCTACATCAAGAACGCCAAGCTCGACCTCAAGGGCTGGGCCGGCCAGGACACCTGCAGCTGGAACAAGCAGAATGTCTGCGTGATGATGCTCTATTTCGGGTACTTCATGGCCTATAACGAGGAGCTCCTGAAGAAGGAGGGGCTCGAGGCTCCCAAGACCTACGCCGAATTCCTCGCCGCCGCCCGCAAGCTGACGAAGGACGTCAACGGCGACGGTATCGTCGACCAGTTCGGCACCGGCCACGAGACCCGCGGCGGCGGCGGCCAGTACATGTCCGAGATGATGAACTACACGCTCGACGCCGGCGGCCGCTGGACCGACGAGAGCGGCAAGGTCACGATCGACACGCCGCAGATGGTCGAGGGCCTCACCCGCTGGAAGACCGTCGTCAAGGACAGCCTGACCCCGCGCGATCTCGCCGCCGGAGAGGTCCGCCAGCTCTTCGCCGACGGCAAGATCGCGATGAAGATGGATGGTCCCTGGCTGTGGCCGATCATCCAGAAGGGCAAGGCCAAGGATCAGATCAAGCTCGGCATGGTGCCGTTCAATCCGCCGGTCGGCGGCTCCTCCAACGTGCTCGGCATCGCCTCCGAGGTCTCGGCCGAGAACAAGAAGCTCGCCTGGGACTTCATCGCGATCGCGACCTCTGACAAGTTCCAGTCGACATATGCGACGCTCGGCGCCTCGCCCCCGCCGGACCCGCGCGCCGACACCTCGGGCGCGAGCAAGGACACGCCGCATTTCGATCTGCTGGTGAAGGCGACCAAGGCTGCCGCCGACGCCAAGGTCGACCGCATCCCCAAGGGGCTCGAGCTGCAGTTCAACGAGTTTGCCAAGATGATCATGGAAGAGAGCCAGCGCATGATCATCCAGGATCTCGACCCCAAGGTCGTGGCGGCGACGATGCAGAAGAAGGCCGAGGCGCTGCAGAAGCAGTGACGGCCGCGTCAAGGCCGGCCCTGTCCCGGCCATCCCGCAAGCCGACGCTGTTCCGATACGCCCTTCCCTGGTGCGGCGCCCATGCCGCCCGGGAATGAAGCGACCCGTCACGGAGAGATCATGGCGCGATCCGCATTCCTCGATCTGGCCCGGCCGAGCCGGCGCCACTGGCTCGGCTATCTGCTGCTGCTGCCGGCGGTGCTGCTGATCGGGCTGATCATCGTCTACCCGCTGTTCGTCTCGGTCGACCTTTCATTCCAGAATGTCGGAATCCCGCGGCTGGACCAGCCGCGGCGTCCCTTCACGACGGCGAATTACGAGCGGCTCTTCACCTCGCCGGACTTCTGGAATGCGAGCTGGACCACGCTCAAGCTCGTCCTGATCGTCAGCTTCTTCTGCTTCCTGCTGGGCCTGAGCACGGCACTGCTCGTCAACAACCGCTTCAAGGGCCAGTCGATCGCGCGCCTCCTCGTCGCACTGCCCTGGGCGGTGCCGGAAGTCGTCGCCGTCGTCATCTTCGCCTGGATCTTCGATTCATCCTTCGGCCTGATGAACTGGCTCTTCATCCGGCTCGGGCTGATCGACACCACGATCAACTGGTTTTCCTCGCCCGAGGCCGCTTTTGCCGTCGTTTGCGTCACGATGGTGTGGAAGGGCTATCCCTTCGTCTCGATCATGATGCTGGCAGGGCTGCAGTCGATCCCGGAGGATTTCTACAACGCCGCCCGTGTCGACGGCGCCAATGCCTGGCAGCGGCTGACCAACATCACCCTGCCCTCGCTGATGCCGGTGCTCGGTGTCACGCTGATCCTGGTGATGCTGTGGGTCTTCCGCGACTTCTCGATCATCTACGTGATGACCGGCGGTGGCCCGCTCAAGGCGACGCAGACGCTTTCGATCATGACCTACGAGCAGGCCTTCGGCTTCTTCAAGATGGGCTACGCCTCGGCCGTCGGCGTCGTCACACTGGTCGTCTGCGTGATCGCGAGCCGCCTGCTGATGGGCCGCGCGCCCGAGACGGTTTGAGGAGCGGCGCGATGAGACGAAGCCTTTCCGCACGCATCCTGCTGTACGCCGCGGTCGTCGTGACCTGCGCGGTCCTCGTCTTCCCGATCTACTGGCTCGTGGTGACGGCGCTCGCGACGCCGGCAGAACTGCGCGCCCTGCCGCCGACCTTCTGGCCATCGGAGCCGCGCTGGGGCGTCTTCGGAGAGATCATCCAGCAGCGTCCGATCCTGCTCTGGCTCGGCAACTCCATTCTCGCCGCCACCGGGGCGGTGACGCTCTCGATGCTCGTCTCGGTGCTCGCCGGCTACAGCCTCTCGCGCTTCCGCGTGCGCGGCGGCCAGTCGCTGGGCCTGTTCATCCTCACGGCCAAGATGCTGCCGGCGACGCTGCTGGTCATTCCGCTGTTCGGCATCTTCCGGATGACCGGGATGATCGGCTCGCTCTGGTCGGTGATCCTGGCCCACGCCACGCTGATCGTGCCTTTCACGACCTGGATGCTGAAGGGCTATTTCGACACCATCCCGCGCGAGCTCGAGCAGGCGGCGATGGTCGATGGCTGCTCGCCGCTCGGCGCGATGGTCAGGGTCATCCTGCCGGTCTCGGCGCCGGGCCTGGCCGCGACGGCGCTCTACGGATTCGTCCTCTCCTGGTCGGACTACGCCTATGCGCGCACGTTCCTGACCAACGCCCAGACCAACTGGACCGCCAATCTCGGCCTGACGACGATGAAGGGCGAGTATGTCTCGAACTGGGCCGACATCTCGGCGGCGTCGCTGATCGTCGCCGTGCCGGTTCTCCTGATCTACCTCTTCCTCGAACGCTACCTCGTCGGCGGGCTCACCGCCGGCGCGGAGAAGTGAGCCAAGGGTCTTCAATTCATGGCTGGCATCAGCATCGAACGCGTCACCAAATCCTACGGCTCGCTGCAGGTTCTGAAGGACTTCACGCTGGAGATCGACGATGGCGAGTTCGTCGTCTTCGTCGGCCCGTCCGGCTGCGGCAAGTCGACCATGCTCAAGATCCTGGCCGGGCTTGAGGAAGCGACCTCCGGCACGGTGAAGATCGCGGGGCGCGACGTCACCGACCTTGCGCCCGGCGACCGCGACATCGCCATGGTCTTCCAGAACTACGCGCTCTATCCGCATCTCTCCGTCGCGAAGAACATGGGCTTCGGGCTGAAGATGCGCGGCGTGCCCTCGGCCGAGATCGACGCCAAGGTCCGGGACGCCGCTCGGATCCTCGGCGTCGAGCATCTGCTCGACCGCAAGCCGAGGGCCCTCTCCGGCGGACAGCGCCAGCGTGTCGCGCTCGGCCGGGCCATCGTGCGCGAGCCGCAGGCCTTCCTGATGGACGAGCCGCTCTCCAACCTCGACGCCAAGCTGCGCGTCCATACCCGCGCCGAGATTTCCGCCCTGCACCAGCGGCTCAAGACGACGACGATCTACGTCACGCACGACCAGACCGAGGCGATGACGATGGCCGACCGCATCGTGATCATGCGCGACGGCACGATCCAGCAGATCGCCGATCCCGACACGATGTTCCGCAGGCCGGCCAATCTCTTCGTCGCCGGCTTCATCGGCTCGCCCGGCATGAATTTCATGCGCGCGACGGTCCGGGACGGCCGCACCGCGCGGCTGTTCGGGCGGGAGATCGAACTGCCCGGCACCAGCGACATCGCCGGCCGCGACCTCATACTGGGCCTGCGGCCGGAACATCTCTCCGCCGGGGCGGCCGGGGTGGTCAGCTTCGAGGCCACGCCCCGCCTGGTCGAGAGCCTCGGCAGCGAGAAATACCTCTATGTCGATCTCGTCGAAGAGAACCGGGCGACGCTCAAAGGCGCCGAGACCGACGAGCGGCGCGCCGACCAGTTCATCGCTCGTGTCATGGATGCCGACAGCGCGACGGCGGGCGCGGCGATGCCGCTCTCCTTCGACCCGGCCCGGTTGCATATCTTCGATGCGCAGACGCATCTCGCCCTGAACTGAGGAGCGCTGCCATGGCCATTCTCGTCACAGGAAGCGCAGGACGTATCGGCTCCCGCGTCGTCGATCGGCTCCTTGCCGCCGGCCATGCCGTCACAGGCTTCGACCTGCGCGGCTCCGGGCGCCGAGACGCCGGCTACCGAGAGATCGTCGGCGCCTTCGACGACCGCGAGGCGGCACGCGAGGCGGTGAAGGACGCCCGGCAGATCCTGCATCTCGGCGCCTTCATGTCCTGGCTCGCGAGCGATGCGGACAAGCTCTTCCGTGCGAATGTGGACGGTACGCGCGTCCTCCTGGAAGAGGCGGCGAAGGTCCGGGCGGGCCGCGTGGTCTTCGCCAGCTCCGGCGAGGTCTATCCCGAGAACGTGCCTGATTATCTGCCCGTCGACGAGGATCATCCGCTGAAGCCGCGTTCGGCCTACGGCCTGTCGAAACAGGTCGGCGAGGAGATCGTCCGCTTCACCGAGCGCAGTGCCGGCATCCCGGCCACGATCCTGCGCTTCTCGCATACGCAGGACGCGAGTGAATTGCTCGACGAGACCAGCTTCTTCTCAGGCCCGCGTTTCTTCCTGCAGCCGAAAATCCGCCAGCAGGAGGGCTTCGGCAACGCGACGGCGATCGCCGCGTTGAAGGCGATCGACGACGGGGCGACCGCGCTCGTGCTCTCTCGCAACGAAAGCGGCCGCCCCTTCCGCATGCACATCACCGATACGCGCGATATGGTCGACGGCATCCTGCTCGCGCTGGAGAGCGAGAAGGCGGCCGGGCGGACCTACAATCTGGGCGCCACCGCCCCGGTCGACTTCGCGCAAGCGCTGCCGGCGATGGCGCGGGCGACGGGCCTGCCGTTGAAAACGGTCGACCTGCCCGGCAGCGGCGTGTTTTACGAGACCTCGAATGCCCGGATTCGGGCGGAGCTGGGGTTCGCGCCGCAATGGACGATCGAGCGCATGATCGCGGAAGCCGCCGCGGCGCGGGCCGCGCGGGCGAAGGCGGCCTGAACATGCAGCCCGAGCGCGTACCGCCCCCGGAAGAGCGTGACGTGCCGCTGGGCGCGGCTGCCCTCGCCAAAGGCCTGTATCTGCTCGAAGTGATCGGCGAGCACCCGACGCCGCCACGCTTCAAGGATCTGCAGGCGGCGACGAAGCTCGCCAAGGGCACGCTGGCGCGCCTTCTCAACACCCTGCTGCTGTTCCGGCTGATCCGGCACGAGGATAGCGACAACACTTACCGGCTGGGTCACCGGCTGTTCGAGCTCGCCCATCGCGTCTGGGAGTCCTTCGACCTGCGGGCCGCGGCCGCGCCGATGCTGGAGCGTCTTGCCGAGGAATCGCGCGAGACGGCCGCGCTCTGCGCCGTCGATGGCGGAGAGGCGCTGTATATCGACCAACGCAGCCGCGGCGGAGCCTTCGGCTTCCGCATCGAGGCTGGACGCCGGGCACCGCTCCACTGCACGGCCGGCGGCAAGGCGCTGCTGGCCTTCGCCACTCCGCATGAGCGGCGCGCATTGCTCGACCAGATCACGCTCGACCATCACGCGCCCCATACCATCACCGACGAGGAGGCGCTGCTCGCCGACCTCGCTTTGGTGCGCGCACGGGGCTATGCCGTCTCGCAGGAAGAGCATGTGCCGGGCGTGTCCTCGGCCGCCGCCCCGATCTTCGACCACACCGGCCGCGCCATCGCCGCGATCGGCATCTTCGGCCCGACGGCGCGGCTCTCCAACGACCGGCTGCATACGACGGGTCGCGATCTGATGGCGGCGGCCCGGCAGATTTCCGGTAATGTCGGTGCCATGCCGGTCAACATCGCCCCGCCGGCTCCCGCCCACCGCCACGGCGACAGCGATGCCGAATGCGTGCTGCCCTGGGGCGCGCATCTGGCGGAAGGGCCGATCTGGTCGGCGGCCGAGCAGCGGCTCTACTGGGTCGATATCCTCGCCCCGGCCGTGCATCGCTTCGACCCCGTCACCCGCACCAATCAGGAGGTGCGCCTGCCTCGCCTCGTCAGCGCCGTCGTCGAACGGCGCAATGGCGGGCTCGTCGCGTTGACGCAGGAGGGGGTGGAGAGCTTCGATTTCGCGAGCGGGAGCCTCACCCCGCTTGTCGACCCCGAAGCCGACCTGCCCGACAACCGGTTCAACGACGGCAAATGCGACCGGCAGGGCCGGCTCTGGGCCGGCACGATGAGCCTCGACGCGGCAAGGCCGACTGGTTCGCTCTACCGCATCGAGGCCGACCTGAGCTGGCGACGTGTCGACGAGGGATTCCGTGTGGCCAACGGGCTCGACTGGAGCCCCGACGGGCGGACCTTCTACTTCACCGACAGCGCGCCCGGCCGGATTTACACCTATGAGTTCGACCCGGCCACGGGCTCGGTCGCCCGCCGCCGCATCTTCGCCGAGATCGACCCGAGCGAGGGCCGCCCCGACGGGCTTGCGGTCGACAGCGAGGGCTTCGTCTGGTGCGCGCTCTGGGACGGCTGGTGCGTGCGCCGCTTCGCGCCCGACGGCCGCCGCGAGCGCGATATCCGGCTGCCGGTCCCGCGCCCGACCAGCGTCGCCTTTGGCGGCCCGGATCTCTCCACGCTTTTCATCACCACCGCGCGCATCAGGCTGCCCTCGCGCGTGCTGGCCGATGCCCCCTTCTCCGGCGGCCTCTTCGCTGCACAGGCCCCGGCGCCCGGCCTGCCCGCCGCGGGCTTTGCGGGATGAGCGTCGAAGCCAGCTATCCGGGCCTGCGTGGCAAGGCCGCACTGGTCAGCGGCGGCGCCGACGGCATCGGCCGTGCCACGGTCACGATGCTTGCCCGGCAGGGTGTCCGCACCGGCTTCATCGACATCGACCGCGATGCCGGCGAGGCACTGGCCGCTGCGCTCATCGCGGAAGGGCTGGACGTTGCCTTCGAGCACGCCGATCTGCGCGACGTCGATGCGGCGCGCGATGCTGCCGAAATGCTGAAGACCCGTCTCGGCCCCGTCTCGATGCTGGTCAACAATGCCGGCCACGATGAGCGTCACAGCTTCGCGAGCATCACGCCCGCTTATTGGGACGATCGTTTCGCCGTCAATCTGCGGCCCATGATGGTCCTGGCGCAGGCGGTTGCGCCCGGCATGGCGGCACTCGGCGGCGGCTCGATCGTCAATCTCGGCTCGACGTCCTGGATGAAGGGCGCGACCGATCTGATCGCCTATGCCACCGCGAAATCCGCCGTGCTCGGTTTCACCCGCTCGCTGGCGCGGGAACTCGGCCCAGACGGCGTCAGGGTCAATTGCGTCACGCCCGGCTGGGTGATGACCCGACGCCAGCGCACCGAGCATATGTCGGCGGAGCGCTGGGCGAAGGCGCAGGAGCAGCAGGCTATCAAGGGCGCGATCGAACCGGAGGACGTCGCCGCGATGATCCTGTTCCTCTGTTCCGGCGCCTCGCGCATGTGCACCGGCCAGAACTTCATCGTCGATGCGGGGACGGTCTGATGATGGAGGCGCTGCAAGACCGGCTCGGACCCGGGAGCATCGTTACCGATCCCGAGGCGATGGCACGCTATCTGGTCGACTGGCGCGGGCGTTATCGCGGCACCGCGCAAGCCGTGCTGAAACCGCGTGATACAGCCGAAGTCGCGGCCGTGATGGAATGGGCAACGGCAACCCGGACGCCGGTCGTGCCGCAGGGCGGCAATACAGGTCTCTCCGGCGGAGCAACGCCGGACGCGTCCGGCCGCGCCGTGGTTCTATCGCTCGAAAGGATGAACCGCATCCGCGCGATCGACACGGAAGGCGATACGGTCGTCGCCGAAGCCGGCTGCGTTCTCGCGACAGCCCAGCAGGCCGCGCGCGAGGCCGGCCGCCTGCTGGCGATCAGTCTCGGCAGCGAGGGCTCGTGCCAGATCGGCGGCATCGTCGCGACCAATGCCGGCGGCATCAACGTTATCCGGCACGGCATGACGCGCGATCTCGTCCTCGGCCTCGAATATGTGCTGGCGGACGGCACCGTCAGCCGCACCCCGTCGCTGCTGCGCAAGGACAATACCGGCTACGACCTGCGCCATCTGCTGATCGGCTCGGAGGGAACCCTCGCCGTCATCACCGCCGCTTCGCTGCGCCTGCTGCCGGCGCCGCGCGGCACCGCGACAGCCCTCTGCGGCGTCGGACACCCGCGAGATGCACTCGCGCTGCTTGGTCGCCTGCGCGATGCCGGCCTCGCCGCGATCGCCTCATTCGAGCTGATGTGCGAGGGCGAGATGCAGCTCGTCCTCGACCTCCTGCCTGCTGCCCGGACCGGCCTTGCGAACCGCCATCGCTGGTACGTCTTCGTCGAAACGGAGGAGGACAGCGATGAAGCCGCTCGCGAAAGCCTCGGCGCAGGCATTGCCGCGGCTCTCGAAAACGGCACGGTAGCCGACGCGGTGCTTGCTCAGAACGGCCGACAGGCGGCCGCGATCTGGCATCTGCGCTTCGCCGTATCCGAAGCGAACCGCCGCACCGGACCAGGTTTTTCCTATGACGTCAGCGTCGCGACGGCTGCCGTCCCGGCCTTCCTCGACAGCATCGAGGCAGAACTCGCGGTCGCGCTTCCGACAGCCAGGCGTCTCTTCGTCGGCCATCTCGGCGATGGCAACATGCATGTGAACGTGGTCCCCGACCCCGTTCATCAGGAGCAAGCCGGCGGCATCGAGGCACTCAGGCCGCTCGTCGATGAAATCGTTTACGGCACCGTCACGGCGGATGCCGGCAGCATCAGCGCCGAGCATGGGATCGGGCGGCTCAAGGTCGCCGCTCTCGGCAAGGCGCGGCCTGCGCATGAGCTCGCCCTGATGCGCGCCATCAAGGCCTCGTTCGATCCGCTGGGAATCCTCAATCCCGGTGTGGTTCTGGCCGCGACATAGCGGGCAAAGACCCAGGCCGCGGCAAGCCGTTGGCCCAGGCTGTGCCGGACGGTCAGCCGAGCCCGCCGATGTGGAACGACTTCATCGAGAGATATTCCTCGATGCCGTATTTCGAGCCTTCACGGCCGATGCCGGACTGCTTGACGCCGCCAAAGGGCGCCGCCTCGATCGAGACCGAGCCGGTATTCAGCCCGACCATGCCGAATTCGAGCTTCTCGGCCACGCGCCAGGCCCGGTTGAGGTCGCTGGTGAAGTAGTAGGAGGCCAGCCCATAGGGAGTCGCATTGGCGATTTCCACCGCCTCGCGCTCGTCCTTGAAGCGAAAGAGCGGTGCCACCGGCCCGAAGGTTTCCTCGCTCGCCAGCGCCATCCCGACATTGGCGCCGCCGAGCACGGTCGGCGCGGCGAAGAGCTGGCCCTGCGCGGCCTTGGCGCTCGCCAGCAGCGTTGCGCCCTTGGCGCGGGCATCGTCGATATGGCGCTCGACCTTCTCGACGGCGGCCTTGTTGATCAGCGGGCCGATCGTGATGCCCTCCTCAAGGCCATTGCCGACGACGAGCTGCGAGACGGCCGCTGAGAGCTTGTCGGCGAAACGGTCGTAGATGCCGTCCTGCACCAGCACGCGGTTGGCGCAGACGCAGGTCTGGCCGCTATTGCGGAACTTGCTCGCCATCAACCCGGCAACCGCGAGGTCGATATCGGCGTCGTCGAAGATCAGGAAGGGCGCGTTGCCGCCGAGCTCGAAGCTGACGCGCTTCATCGTGTCCGCGCATTGCTGCATCAGGAGCTGGCCGACCCGGGTCGAGCCGGTGAAGGACAGTTTGCGTACTGCCATGCTGGAGGTGAGTTCGGCGCCGATCTCCTGCGGCAGGCCCGTGAGGACGCTGACGATGCCTTTCGGAATCCCGGCGCGCTCGGCCAGCACCGCGAGCGCCAGCGCCGAATAGGGCGTCAGCTCCGAGGGCTTGATGACGATCGGGCAGCCCGCCGCGAGCGCTGGCCCCGCCTTGCGGGTGATCATCGCCGCCGGGAAGTTCCAGGGCGTGATCGCGGCGGCGACGCCGACGGGCTCCTTCAGCACGATGATGCGACGGTCGCTGGTCGGCGCGGGGATCGTATCGCCATAGATGCGGCGCGATTCCTCGGCGAACCATTTCAGGAAGCCGGCCGCGTAGCGCACTTCGCCGCGCGCCTCGGCCAGCGGCTTGCCCTGCTCCACGGTCATGATGATCGCGAGGTCCTCGAGATTGGCGAGCATCAGGTCGTGCCAGGCCTCGACCAGCCGGCCGCGCTCGGCGCTCGGCAGGGCGCGCCAGCTGGCGAAAGCCGCTTCGGCCGCCTTGATCGCGCTTTGCGTCTCGTTGCGGCCCAGCGCCGGCACCGTACCGATTGTCTCCCCCGTCGCCGGATTCACCACATCGAGCGTCGCGCCGTTGGCGGCGCCGATCCAGTCGCCCCCGACATAGGCCTGCTCACGGAACAGGGATGGGTCCTTCAGGCGGGCTGCGATGCTCATGATGTCCTCCAGGGCAGATGGCCCATGATCGTGCGGTTCGGCGACAGGGAATACCGACAGCGAACGGCCAGCACCACTTCCTGCTGCAATTGGACCCCTGCCAGCAGGTTATGCTTCGCGGGCGCCGGCACGACATGCGTCGTTTCGATGGAAACGGTCCGCTTGCTCTCCGCCTCGCGGCAGGAAGTGACGGTTGCAGCCTCCCGCTAACCTTCGACGGGAACTGAATTCGAGGAGATCGATGATGGCCGCTTTCTGGACGTGCAATGCCGGGATGATCCTGGCACTGGCCCTGGCAGGGTCATGGGCAGGCGGCGCTTCCGCCGAAACCCTGCCCGGCACGGGAAAAGCGGTGCGGATTGCGATCGGCGACACGCTGGGCGCGACGCGGATGCAGGATCACATCATTCAAACCGCCTTCCAGAAGATGGGGTACAAGCCCGTCGAGACGCAGATCAACCCGACATTGTTCTTCCAGGCGTCCGCGCTCGGCGATCTCGACATGATCTCGGGCGTCAACTTTCCGCAGCGCGAACCGCAGTTCAAGGCGGTCGAAAAGCAGCTGGCGACCATCGGCAACGGCACGATCGTCGAGGGCGGCGTCAACGGCTACCTGATCGACAAGAAGACGGCGGACGCCCTCAACATCACCCAGCTGGATCAACTCAAGGACGCCCAGATCGCCTCGAAGCTCTCCGCCGAGGGAAGGGTCAACCTGATCAACTGCGACCCCGGCTGGTCGTGCGGTGACGTGGTCGAATACCAGATCGACAAGTTCGGGCTGAAGGGCACCATCAAATCGGTGCGCGGCAAATACGAAGCGCTGATGGCCGAGGCGATCGCGCGGGTGATGCGCGGCGAGCCGACGCTCTATTACGCCTGGAGCCCGTCCTGGGTCATGGACAAGCTGGTGCCGGGCAAGGACGTCGTCTGGCTGCCGACGCCGTTCGACGCCGTGCCGCCCAACATCAAGGTCTCGGCGAGCGCCCTCGTGCCCGGCGTCAAAGGCTGCGCCGGCGGGCAGGATCCGTGCCGGATGGCACTCGGTCAGTGGAACTACATGCCGATCGCGAACAAGGACTTCCTCGCCAAGAATCCGGCGATCCAGCGCTTCCTCGAGCTGTCCCGATACCCGCGCGACACCTGGGCCAAATGGGAAGGCGCCATCGCCCTCGACAGCTCGCCGCGCGCCATCAGGGCGGCTGCCGAGGCCTGGATCAAGGAGAACCAGTCGACCTTCGACGGCTGGATCAACGAGGCGCTGGCAGCCGCGCGCTGACAGGGACCGCATTCCGCAGTGCGATCCCGAAGCCCGCCGGCTTGTCGGCCGGCCCGGCCCTTCCCCGTGCCTTCGACGCAGCTTTTTCTCGATCGGATTCCACCATGGACCACGTCACCGACCGCAACGATATCGGCCCCGTCATCGAGGCCATCGTCCGCGAGATCGAACCGAGCCTCGTCGCGATCCGCCGCGACATCCATGCCCATCCGGAGATCGGCTTCGAGGTCGAACGCACCGCCGGCGTGGTCGCCGCCGCGCTTGAGCGACTGGGCATCGCATGCAGGACCGGCGTCGGCCGCACCGGCGTCGTCGCCGATATCGAAGGCGGGGCTCCCGGCCCGCGCCTCGTGATCCGCGCCGACATGGACGCGCTGCCGATGCAGGAGACCACCGGCCTGCCCTATGCCAGCACCGTTCCGGGCCGGATGCATGCCTGCGGCCATGATCTGCACACGGCGACGCTGATCGGCGTGGGTGCCGCCCTCAACCAGCTCTCCGGCAAGCTGAGGGGCTCGATCCGCCTCGTCTTCCAGCCGGCGGAGGAGACGATCGACAGCGGTGCCGCCGCCATGATCGCCGACGGCGTGCTGGACGGTGTCGACATGGCGCTCGGCTTCCACAACGAGCCCGGCATACCCGCTGGCCAGATCGCCTATATCCGCGGCGCGAGCTTCGCCTCCGCCGACAGTTTCCAGATCGTGGTCGAGGGTCGCTCAGGCCACGCCGCCCAGCCGCATGAAGCCGTCGATCCCATCGTGGCGGCCGGCTATCTCCTGACCCAGCTGCAGACGATCGTCTCGCGCGAGCTCAATCCGATCCGCAGCGCCGTCGTCACCGTGGGCCGCATCGAAGGCGGCGACGCCTACAACATCATCCCGGACCGCTGCACGATGGCTGGCACGGTCCGCACCCGCTCGCCCGAGGCGCGCGACACTATCGAGGCGGCGATGAAGCGCATCTGCGCCGGCGTCTCGCTCGTCCATCGCGTGGACTGCAAGATCCACTATCGCCGCAACCTGCCGCCGGTGATGAGCGACGACAAACTGCTCGACCGCACAATCGCGGCGGTGAGACTGCAGGGGGGTGACGCCATCGAAGTCGAGGGCGGGTTCGGCGCCGAGGATTTCGCCTTCTTCTCAGAGCGGGTGCCGTCCTCGCATATCCGCATCGGCTCCGGACAAGCAGGCCGTCAGGACCGCGTCCACAACTCGAACTACCAGCCCGACGAGTCCTGTATTGCCGAAGGCGTGCGGGTGCTCGTCCGATCCGCCATCGAAATGCTCAACGGACGACCGGCGGTGTAGCATTGCGACCCGGCAGCTGGCCGACAGCGCCCCGGCATCAAGCTGGATGAGGGGCAGCGACTTCGCGCGCCGCCGTCCGAACCGCGTCCAAGGTTCGATCGACGATCGCTGCGTCATGCTCCGACGAAACGAACCAGGCGCCGCGTTCCAGCACGCGAACGCCGCGCTTGAGCAGCGCATGGGCGAAGCGGCTGTAGGCCGCCTTGTCCGAGCGGGCGACATCGCGATAGTTCCGCGCCGGCGCATCGAGTCCAAAGGCGACATGGAACATCAGCGGGAAGCCCGCGACCTGCGCCTGGATGCCCTCCTCGGCCAGGATCTTGCGGATGCCGTCCTGCAGGCGCTGGCCATGGGCGGAGCTGCGCTCGTAATGCTCCGGCGTCAGCGCTTTCTGGGTTGCGACCATCGCCGCCATGGCGATCGGCTGCGCATTGAAGGTGCCGCCATGCAGCACGCCATCTGCGAACAGATCGACAAGCTCCGCGCGACCGGCGATCGCCGCGACCGGAAAGCCGTTGGCGATCGCCTTCGCCATGATGGTGAGATCCGGCGTCACGCCGAAGCGCTCCTGCGCCCCGCCCCGGCCGAGGCGAAAGCCGGTGATGACCTCGTCGAAGATCAATAGCGCGCCGTGCCTGCGGCAGGCGGCGAGCGCACCCTCGAGATAGCCGGGCGCGGGCGCGATGGCACCCTGGTTGCACATCGCCGGTTCCATCAGAACGGCGGCGACGTCGCCCTTGGCCAGCCGCGCCTCCAGCGCCGCGAGGTCGTTCCAGCCGAGGATCGAGAGCCCCTCGCCCGCCTCCGGGTCCTGCCCCTTGCTGCCGATCACCGGCGTCGGCGCCTCGTCTGGCCCGGCCGCGTTCAGCCCCGGCGCCGTCGACCACAGGATGTTGTCGAACCAGCCGTGATAATGCCCCTCGAACTTGACGATGGTCCGCTTGCCTGTGGCCGCACGCACCAGCCGCATCGCCGCCTGCGCCACCTCCGAGCCGGAGGAGCCGAAGCGCAGCCGCTCCGCCGAGGGGATGCGCTCGCAGATCAGCTTGGCGGCTTCATATTCGATCGGCGCCTGCCCGGCGAAGAGGATGCCCTTCTCCGCCTGACGCTGGGCCGCCTCGATCACGGCCTTGGGCGAGTGGCCAAGCACGGTCGCGCCCATGCCGCAGTAATAATCGATGATCCGATTGCCATCGACATCGATCAGATAGGCGCCCTCGCCGCGCTCGAAGACGAGCGGCCCCGGTGCCATGCCGAGCCGGAAATTGCTGTTCACGCCACCCGCGACGAAACGGGCGTTCGCCGCGACCTGGCGGGCCGATTCCTCGAAGCGCAGTGTCTCGGACTGCTGTGTGCCGTTGCCTGCCACGTGCGTTGCCTCCGCTGCTATTGCCCCGACCAGACCAGACCCTCCGCACCGCGTAAAGGAACGCTGGTTTCGTCTTGCGGAATTCCGCGGGGCTGGGTATGCGGAGCTGATCGAGCTGGACGACCGGAGCGGCCATGACCAGGAAACCCGACAACCCCTACGTCGTGCAGCCGGTGATGAAGGCGCTGAAGGTGCTGGAACTGGTGGCCCGCCACGGGCACGAGATCGCGCTCACAGCCGTCAGCAAGGAGCTGCGGATTCCGAAGACGACCACCTTCCGCTATCTGCAGACGCTCACCGCCGCCGGCTTTCTCGACCACAACCGAGCCACCGACCGCTACAATCTCGGCCCCCAGCTGCGCGCCATCGCCCGTGCCGATGCCAGCGTCAGCAAGGTCCGCGAGCTTGCGCGCCCGGCCATGATCGAGCTGATGCACGAGTTCAACGAGACGGTGAACCTGGCCGTGAAGGGCAACGGCACGGTCGTCTATATCGACCTGATCGAGGCCAATCGTTCGCTGCGGATGCAGGCGCGCATCGGAGAAAGCCATCCGATGCATTCGACCGCGCTCGGCAAGGCGATCCTGGCCTTCCTCCCCGAAGCCGAGCGTCAGCGCCAGCTCGACCTGCCCCTGACAGAGCGCACCGGGCGCACGCTGCTCGAACGCGAGGAGATCGAACGCCAGCTCCGTCAGGTGGCGCGGACCGGCTATGCCACCGAGATGGGCGAGAACGAGGACGGGGCCATGTGTGTCGGCGTGCCGATCCTCGACGAGGACGGCTATCCCGTCGCGGCGCTCAGCGTCTCCGCCCCCCTGATGCGCATGCCGCATTCGCTGGCGGCGAAGGTCGGGACGCGTCTGCGCGAGGTTGCGGCCGGCATCTCGACCCGGCTCGGTTCGCATCCGCCGGCCGCTGCGCGCTGAAGCCCCGCTCATCGGTATTCGATCCGAGGGTCGATCCAGGCATAGAGCACGTCAACCGTGAGGTTGATCAGCATATAGGCGATCAGGATCACCAGGATGCAGCCCTGGATCAGTGGATAGTCGCGCGTGCTGATCGCCTGGATCAGCAGGCGCCCCAGCCCCGGATAGGTGAAGACCGCCTCCGTCACCACCGCCCCGCCGATGAAATTCGCCATCATCAAGCCGACGATGGTGACGAAGGGCAAAAGCGCATTGCGCATGATGTGCAGGCCTACGATGCGGTTTTCCGGCACGCCCTTGGCGCGGGCGGTCCGGACATAGTCGGCCCGCGCCTCGCCGATCAAGGAAGCCCGCAGGAAGCGCGCCAGGATGCCCGAGACATAGGTGCCGAGCGTGATCGCCGGCAGCGCCAGGCTGCGCAGCGCGTCAGCCGGAGACTCCCAGAGCGGCACATGGCGCGAGGCCGAGGGCAGCCAGCGCAATTCCACCGCGAAGAGCAGGATCAGCAGGATGCCGAGCCAGAAGGTCGGCACGCCCAGCGCCAGCGCGCTCCAGCCGCTGAGCAGCCGGTCGAGCCAGGAATTCGGCCGGACCGCGCTCGCGATCGCCACGGGGATGCCGATCGCCAGAGCCACGACGATCGCCGCCAGCGCCAATTGCAGCGTCGCCGGCAGCCGCTCCCCGATCAATTGCAGCACCGGTTGGCGGCTATGCAGCGACAGGCCGAAATCGCCGGTCAGCGCCCGGCCGAGCCAGTCGAGATACTGCACGACCATCGGGCGGTCGAGCCCGTAGCGCTGGATGGCCGCAGCGATCTCCTCCGGCCCCGCATTCTCTCCGACGATGACCGCGACCGGCCCGCCTGGCACCGCATAAATCATCGCGAAGATCGCAAACGAGGCGGCCAGCAGCACGGGCAGCATCTGCAGGAGGCGGCGCAGGATATAGGCCGTCATCGCCTGGCCCCGATCTTCTCGCCGGAGGCGTCGGTCTCGTTGCGGTCGAGCAGCGAGGTCAGGGCCCGGCCGATCGTGTCGAAGGACAGGATCGTCAGTGTCAGGACGAGGCCGGGCAGCACCGCATAGGTGGGAGCCTCGTAGAGATAGGACTTGCCGGTGCGCAGCATCTCGCCCCAGCTCGGTGTTGGCGGCGGCACGCCGACTCCGAGGAAGGCGAGCGCCGCCTCGAGCAGGATCGCGATCGAGGCGAGCACGATCGCCTGAACTACCAATGGGCTCAAGGCGTTGGGCAGGATCGTTCGGAACATGATGTAGCCGGGGCGCCCGCCGAAGCCGCGCACCGCCATGACGAAATCGAGCTGGCGCAGTGCCATGACCTGCGCCCGCGCGATGCGCGCGAAACCGGGAATGCCGGCGACGCCGACCGCGATCAGCGCCGCCCCCTGGCTGCGTCCGAGCACCGCGATCAGCGCCATGGCGAAGAGGATGTTCGGCAGGGCGAGCAGCACGTCGATGCAGCGCATCAGGAGCGAGTCCCGCCAGTCGCCGTAGAAGCCGGCGATGAGCCCGACGGGCACGCCGATCAGCGCCGCGATGAGGACCGCGCCGAAGGCCGTGACCAGCGAGGTTCGCGCGCCATAGACGACGCGGGCGAGAATATCCCGGCCGAGTTCGTCGGTGCCGAACCAGTATTCCGGCGAAGGCGGCTGCAGCGAATCCGCGATGCTCTGCCTCAGCGGGTCAAGCGGCAGCATGCCCGCGAAGATCGCCGTGAGCGCGACCAGGGCGAGGAAGGCGAGGCTCAGCGCCGCGCCACGCCGGGCCAGCAGCCGGCGCAGCACGCGCCCGAGCGAGGCCAGGCTCTCCCGCATCAGGCGGCGCCGATGAGGCGCCGCCGCGTTTCCGCCAGCCGCATCACTTGAACCCGATGGTGCGCGCGACGAACAGGTTGTCGATGTCGAGCGTAACCCCGCCGATCTTCTCCGAGGCGGCGATCAGGCCGACATCGTAGGAGTTGGTCGGGATCGCGAAAGCCTCGTCCACCATGACCCGGTTGAGGTTGTCGTAGGCGGCCTTGACCTCGGCCTCTCCGCCCGCGGCACCGTCGACCTTGGCGATCGCGGCGACATAGTCCGGGTGCGGGTGCGGGTCCTTGAGGACCGGGTTCTGCGACGTCCGGTAGATCGAGTTGGTCGTGACCCGCGACGGGAACTTCTGGACGTTGCCGACAGCGCCGAAAGTCGCGGCGAAATCGCCGCCGAGCAGCGCCGTGACGTATTCCGCGCCCTGCCGCATATCGAGTTCGATCGGGATGCCGGCCTTGGCGAGCGAGCCCTGGACGATCTGGCTGATCGTCACGGAAGCCTCGTTGCTGCCGTCCACCAGGATCTTCCAGCCCTTCATCTCGTCCGCCGAAAGACCGGAGGCCGCGAGCAGCTTCTTCGCCTTGTCGAGATCGAAGGAGTAGGTCTTGATGTAGCTGGCATCGAAGGCCGGGCTCGCCGGCGCCCAGGGCAAGGCGACCACCTGCCCCATGCCGGCATAACCGACGCGCAGGATGCTGCCGCGGTCCATCAGATAATTGAAGGCCTGCCGGAACGACTTGTTGCGGAAGGGACCGCGCGTCGAGTTGATCCGGAAGACCTGGACGAGCTGGCCGGGGCCGGCGAAGACCTGATAGCCGGCGCCCTTGAGCCTGACCGCGCTGCGCGAAGAGCCGTTGTAGACGATGTCGACGGCGCCCGACTCCAGCGCCGCGGTCGCCGCCGCATCCTCGCTGAAGACGGTGAAGACGAGGTCCTGCGCGATCGGCTGCTTCTCGCGCCAGTATTTCGGGTTGGCCTTGAGAACGAGCCCCTGCCCGACCGCACGGCTCACCAGCGTGTACGGGCCGGTGCCGGCCGGAACTGTCTCGACCGTGTCGATGCCTTTTGGGTCAATCGGGATCAGGAACTGCAGGAGGTCTAGAATCTGCCGGTCCGGCACCGGCGCCTTGAAGTTGATCGTGACCGTGCGCTCGTCCGGCGCCGACCAATCCTTCACGATCGCCATGGTCGAAAAGACGTTCTTGCCGCGCTTGGGATCGGCGCCCTTCTGCAGGGTGGCGACCACGGAGTCGGACTTGAACGGCGTGCCGCTATGGAAGGTCACGCCGTCGCGCAGCTTCAGCGTCACCGAGGTCTTGTCCGGCGCGATTATCCACCCGGTCGCCAGGCTCGGCTCCGGCTTCCCCTCCGGCGTGTACTCGATCAGGCTGTCGTAGAGGTTCTTGATGACATGGAAATTGACCGTGGAGAGCTGCTGCGGATCATAGTTCGCCAGCTCGTTCAGCACGGCGACACGCAGAGTGCCGCCCTTGAGCTGCTGGGCGGAAGCCGGCAAGGCCGCCAGCAGCGGGGCCGCCCCCGCAAGGGCAAGGCCGGTCATGCAGATTTGACGTCGCGACAGCTTTGTCATCGCTTTCCCCTCTTGTTGTGCTTCGGTTTCGCGTCAGCTCGTCCCCGCTCCCGGCTGGGACGAATGCGCCCGCCAGTCGCTTATTGTCTCCAACGGATAGACCGGGCGCGGAATCCGCTGCCACGGCAGGGTGAACACATCCGACTGTCCCGGCCCGCGCGTGTCGGCGCGCACGAGCCCGGAGGCGATACGGTCGAAATACTGGAAGTTCGAGGCCGTCTTGAGCACGGCCATCTTGTAGTCCGAGAGGTCGATGCCGAAGGCCTCGTAAACGTCAGGCACATTGCCCGCGACGCCGCGCAATTCCGAGATCAGGAGCGTCACCGGCCCGACATCGAAGACGGCGACCCGGCCCATGTCGACTTCCGGCTGATGATTGAAGTTCAGTGGGATCGACCCGCCTCCGAGCTTCCGCACCCTGCCCGTCACCGTCAGCGGCTTGAAGAAGGCGGTCGCCGCATCGCCGCCGAGCGGCAGGGTCACCTCGGCGCCCTCGCCCGCCGCGGTCAGCGTCGCGACGGCCTTGGGCGAGATCAGCGGGATCAGCGCCTTGCTCCTGATGCCGAGCCGCAGCATCGCTTCCAGCAGCAGGTTGCTGTCGCCGGCCGCGCCGCCGAAGACGGTGTCGCCGGTGTCGCTCAGCACGACCATGCCGCGCTCGGCCGCATCGGCCTTGCGTACGGCGTCATCAATGGAGATCGCTTCACGAATCTGGAAGTCGTCGCGCATCGACCAGGCGAGATCGGCAAGCTCGTCCGCCAGCGTCTCGGCCAAAGCCTTATCGCCATCGGTGACGACGATGGTCGACCATCCGCCCTCGGCGACATCGAGCCAAGGCTGCATCGGATAGTTCGAGGCCTGCAGCACGCGGCGGTCGGCCTCCAGTGCCCGCGCCCGGTCGAACCAGATCTTCATCGGCCCCTTCGAGGTCAGGAACTGCTCCTGATGCGAAAGCAGCGGGATCTTGCGCCAGGCCATGACGGGTTTGAGCTTGCCGGTCAGGATGCGCAGCAGCACCTCGGTCCCGACCTTGCCGGTGTCGAACACGTCATGCGGCTGGGTGCGGTGGCCCACGATAGCCGTGCAATTGGCCATAATCTTCTGCGTGATATTGGCGTGATGATCGAGCCCGAGCATGATCGGCACGCCCGGCCCGAGGATCTGGCGGCAAAGCTCCGCCTGTTCACCCTCGACATCGTCCACCCCCTCCGCCGCGCAGGCGCCGTGCAGGTGCAGCACCAGCCCGTCGATCGGCCCGACATTCTCCAGGCCGGCCCGGATCTTCGCCTGGAAGAAGTCGAAGGCCTCGCGCGAAATACGTCCGCCGGCCACCGCCCAGGCCCGGATGATCGGGACCGTCTCGATATCGAGCCCGGATTCGCGGATCGCGGCGAAATGCCCGCCGATCTGTCCGATCTCGCCGAAGTGCCGGGCGATGTCCTCGCCTTCATAGAGGCCGAACGCCTCGAAATCGTCGAGCGTGGTCAGCACCGGATTGAAGTCGTTCGTTTCCTGAACGATGTGGATCAACGCCAGACGCACAGCGACCTCCCGGATAGCGGCTTCGAGCGCCCGGGCCACGCCGGGCGAACGGCTTGTCAGAAGCTTGCAGGCATCGGCTGCGCCGGTCCCGGCCACGAAGCAGACGACCCCGCGAAATCTTCGAAAAGCGTAGGTGCGGCAACTATTTCACGTCAAGGATTCAACGTTCCATCTGAAGGAACATGACGTCAGGCGACGGCCTGTGCTCTCGCCGCCGGCCAGTAGCGGCAGGAGACGCCATGCCCTTCCGAGACCTCGTGCCATTCGGGCGTGCCGGCGCGGCTGTGATCGACCCCGCGGCTGTGATCGACCCCGTGGACGCAGCCACCACCATCGCCATCGAGGAAGCGCAGATCCGGCGGGGCCCGCCTCAGACGCTCGCGCTGAAGGGCAGGATCGGGCACCGGCACGGCGTCGAGCAGCAATCGCGTATAGGGATGAGCCGGGCTGTCATACACTTGGCCCGCGCTGCCCATCTCGACGATGCGCCCGCGGAACATCACGGCGACCCGATGCGCCATCTCCCTGACGATGGCGAGGTCGTGCGCGATGAAGAGATAGGACAGCCCCAGCTTCTCCTGCAGCGATTGCAGGAGCGCGACGATCTGCGCCTGCGTGCGCACGTCGAGTGCCGAGACCGGCTCGTCGCAGACGACGAAATCCGGATTGACCGCCAGCGCCCGCGCGATGACGACACGCTGCCGCTGCCCGCCGGAGAATTCGTGCGGATAGCGCCGCACCATCGCCGGATCGAGGTTCACCAGTTCCAGCAACTCCGCGACCCGCGCGCGCATCTGGTGCGCCGGCACGCTGCGGTGGACCTGCAGGGGTTCGCTGAGGATCTGGCCGATGGTCATGCGCGGATGCAGGCTCGAATAGGGGTTCTGCAGGACGAACTGCATGTGCCGGCGCATCCGGCGCAGTTCGCCGGCGCGCATCGTGGTCAACTCCTGCCCGAGCAGCCTGACCGAGCCCCCGCTCGCCTTCTGGAGTTGCAGGATGGCGCGGCCTGCCGTCGTCTTGCCTGAGCCGGACTGGCCGACGAGACCGAGCGTCTGCCCCGGCGCGATATCGAAGGAGAGGCGCTCCACGGCGGTGACCGGCGCCGCGCCGCGCCGTCCCGGAAACTGCACAGAGAGGTCGCGGACTTGCAGCACGGGCTCGATCGAGAGCTCCCCAGCCAGGTCGCGAAGCCCGGGTGCCGCGGTCATCGGACCGCCCTCGCATCCTGCAGGCGCGGCACGGCATCGAGCAGAGCCCGGGTATA
Source organism: Allobosea sp. RIT-PG3_2 (assembly GCF_057321085.1). NCBI lineage: Bacteria > Pseudomonadati > Pseudomonadota > Alphaproteobacteria > Hyphomicrobiales > Alloboseaceae > Allobosea > Allobosea sp. RIT-PG3_2. The sequence goes on from NZ_JBXWCA010000001.1 coordinate 180,196, forward strand.
GGCGTGCTGCGGCGCTGCAAAGATCTCGTCCACCGGTCCGGCCTCGACGATCTCGCCGCGGTACATCACGTTGACGCGGTCGACCATGCCCGCAACGACCCCGAAATCATGGGTGATCAGCATGAGCGCCATGCCGCGCTCTTCCCTGAGGCGCAGCAAGATCCGCAGGATCTGCGCCTGCACGGTGACGTCGAGCGCCGTGGTCGGCTCGTCGGCGATAAGCAAGTCTGGCTCGCAGGAGATCGCGATTGCGATCAGCACGCGCTGGCGCTGCCCGCCCGAGAACTGATGCGGAAAATCGTCGATGCGACCAGCCGGATCGGGAATGCCGACGAGATCGAGCAGTTCGACGCTGCGCTCGCGCGCTGCCTTGCCCGACAAGCCGAGATGGCGGCGCAGCATGTCGCCCATCTGCGCGCCGATGCTCATCACCGGGTTGAGCGAGGTCATAGGGTCCTGGAAGACCATGGCGATGCGCCGGCCGCGCAAATCGCGCATCTCCTCCTCGCCCAGCCCGAGAAGCTCCTGCCCCCAGAACGCGACCGAGCCGCCGAGCCCGATCGAGGCACCCTCGGGTGCCAGCCGCATCAGGGCCTTGGCGGTGACGCTCTTGCCGCAGCCAGATTCGCCGACGAAGCCGACCGCCTCGTCGGCGTTGATGTCGAAGGAGATGCCGCGCACGGCCTGTATGATCTCGCGCCGTGTCGTTACCGTCGCGGTCAGGTCGCGCACCCGGAGAAGCGGCCCTTTCATCGCACGCTCCCCACGTCGAGCACTTCACGCAGGCCGTTGGCGATGATGATGAAGGTCAGCGTCGCGAAGACGATCGCGGCGGCAGGGCCGACCACCGTCAGCGGCGCCAGCTCCATGAACTGCCGCGCTTCCGAGAGCATGCCGCCCCAGTTCGGATCGGGAGGCGGCGGGCCGAGCCCCAGGAAGGAGAGCGCCGTCACCGTGAAGATCGTCTGCGACAAGGTCAGGCTCGTCGCGACGAGGATGGGCGAGACCACGATGGGCAGGATATGGCGCAGCACCAGCCTTATCTCGCTCATGCCGACGCTGCGCGCCGCCTCGACATGGTCCCATTGCTTGACGCTGAGCACCGGCGCCCGCACCACCCGCGCCATCGCCGGCGTGTAGACGATGGCTATGGTCAGGATCAGGTTCGGCACCGTTGGCCCGAGTGCGGCGACGACAGCGATTGCCAGAAGCAGCACCGGAAAGGCGAAGACGACATCGAGCAGGCGCATGACGATCTCGTCGACGAACCCGCCGAGATAGCCGGCAGCGAGCCCCAAGATCAGCCCTGCCACCAGCGCGATGAACACCGCCGTCACCGTGATGAGCAGCGTCGTACGCCCGCCGACGATCAGGCGGCTCAGGACGTCGCGCCCGATCGAATCCGTGCCGAGCCAGTGGGCGGCGCTCGCCGGAGCGAGCGAATCCGGCGAGGTCACGGAGGGAGCATAGGGCGCGACCAGCGGCGCGAAGACGGTGACGATCAGCATTGCCCCCAGCATGGCCAGCCCCAGGCCGAGCAGCAGCCAGCCCTGTGTGATCCCGGCCGCCTTGCGTTCGCTTGGAGGGGCCGCCGTGGCGGCCGGCATGTTCTCCTGCACGGCGCCGCTCACATCTGAACCCGCGCATCGACCCGCGCATAGGCGATGTCGATCATGGTGTTGACCAGGACGACGATGCCGGCTGCGACCAGTACGATTGCCTGGATAACCGGATAGTCGCGGCTGTTGATTGAATCGAAGAGGTACTGGCCCATTCCCGGAATGGCGAAGATGGTTTCGACCAGAATACTGCCGCCGAGCAGCGCCGCGATCTTGAGGCCTGCGGCGGTGATGACCGGCGTCAGCGCGTTGCGCATCAGGTAATCGCGCAGGATCGCGCCGGGTCTCAGCCCCTTGGCGCGGGCGACCATGACGAAGTCCTGATTGGCGACCTCGAGCACGGCGGCGCGCGTGTTCTCGGCGATCGTCACCGAGACGGCGAGCGCCAGCGCGAAGGCAGGCAGCAGCATGCTGCAGAGATTGGCGAGCGGGTTTTCGAGAAAGGGCGTGTAGCCGAGCACCGTGATCTCGGGGAAGTAGAGGCCGAAGAGGAGCACGATCAAGGTTGCGACGACATAGTTCGGCACCGCCAGCATCAGCCCGTTCCAGAGCCGGACCAGCCAATCGACCGCGCCGCGCAGCCGCGCCGCAGCCAGCCCTGTGGCGATGCCCATCACGACGGCCATGATCGCGGCGATCAACGTGAGCTGGACGGTAACGGCGAGCCGATCGAGCAGCTCGCCCAGCACCGGCCGGCGCGTCACGAAGGAGATGCCAAGATCGCCGGTGAGCGCAGCCCCGAGCCATGACAGATATTGTTGCATCAGCGGTTGGTCGAGCCCGAGATCGCGGCGGATCGTCGCCAGTACATCCGGCGCCACGCTCTGCGAACCGGCCGCCGCGATGGCAAAATCCCCCGGAATCGCGCGCATCAGCGTGAAAGCGATGATGGAGACGCCGAGCAGGATCGCCGCCATCCAGGCAAGGCGCCCGAGGACGAAACGCGTCATCGGCATGCCTCCGCCGCGAGGCGGCAGGCAGAGCCTACTTCTTCAGCCATGTCGTGCGCACGAAGGAGCGGATGTTCGCCGCCAGCGGCACATAGCCCTGGACATAGTTCCACCAGATCTCCCAGCGCAGCGGGTATTGGTAGACCTGGATGACATAAGCGTTGTCGGCGATGCGCCGCTGGATCTCGAGATTCTTTCCTGCGCGCTTGCCCGTGTCGAGTTCGGCCCGCGCCTCGGCGATCATCTTGTCGAGCTCGGGATCGTTCGAGCCCATCGCCTTGCCGTAGCCGCTGGTCGAGGTGATGTACTGGAACACCCCGTCGGGATCGGGCGTCCAGGACAGCGCGACGGAAAGCAGAGTCGGCCAGTCGCCGCTCGCCCATTTGGCGAGGAGCGGCGCGGTCTCCATCGGCACCAGCTTCACGGTGATCCCGGCCGTCTGCCATTGCTGCTGCAGGATCTGCGCGCAGGCGACGTCAAGCGGATTGGCGGCGACGACGATATAGTCCCCGAGATCGATGCCGCCGGGATAGCCGGCTTCGGCGAGAAGCGCCTTCGCCGCCGCCGGATCGTGCTTGTAATAGGGCAGCTCGCCCGCTCCGTCATAGCCGCCGACCTGGCTTTCCGGGATCATCGCGCCGACCTTGCCGGAGCCGCCGAGCACGGTGTCGAGGCAGGCCTTGCGGTCCGTTGCCAGGCTGAGCGCGCGACGGACCTTCACGTCGTTCAGGGGCTTTGCCTTCATGTTCAGCCAGATCGGGAAGGTGCGCGAGGTCTGGCCGGGCGCCGAGACGAAATTCGGCGAAGCGCGCGAGATGGCGGTCGCCACCTTCGGGTCCTTCACCCAGGTCATGTCGATGGCGCGGGAGCGCAGCGCCGAGGTCAGCGTCGCCTGATCCTTGTAGAACTTGAACACCACCTTCGCGAGATGGGGCTCGCCCTTCTCGTAATAGCCATCGAAGCGCGCCAGCGAGAATTGCTGGTTCGGCTGATAGGCCTCGAAGGCAAAAGGCCCGGTGCCGACCGGCTGGGTGACGAGGTTTTCGACTCCGGCCGGGACGATCGCGCCATTGGGGTTGCTGGCGAGATTGCTGAGGAAGGCCGCATCGGTCGCGTTGAGCTGAAACCTGACCGTCAAGGGATCAACCACCGTCACCGACTCGATGCTGGAATACAAAGCGCGCAGGCGGCTGCCTGTGGCCGGGTTCATGATCCGGTCGAAGGTGTGCTTCACGTCCTCGGCGCTGAAGCCCTTGCCGTTATGGAACTTCACACCCTGCCTGAGCTTGAAGACGTAAGTCTTTGGATCTGGCTGCTCATAGCCCGTCGCCAGATCGGGCTCGACCTTCATCTGGGCGTTCCAGCGCAGCAGGCCGGTATAGAGCAGACTGGTGAAGTCGTAGGACGAGAAGGCGTTGACCGTGACCGGGTCGAGTCCGATCGGATCGGCATCGGCGCCGATCGTCAGCGTGCCGCCCGCGGCCGGGGTCTGGCCGTGCGCCAACGCGCTCCAGAGGGCGGGCGTGGCAAAGGCCGCGCTACCGGCTGTCAACAGCTGCAGCAGACTGCGTCGCGACGGCGCGTGCTCGCCTTCGCCATCGACCCCGAGGAATGACGGTGCGGTCACGAACGATCCTCCCACAATGACGCTCGCCGGCGCATCCGGCCCGATCCTTGCCTGCTGCCCGAAGGGTTGGGCGGCATCGTCGGGTTCCTGATCTCGATGCTTTGGCCGCCTTACCGTTTGGATTGGTGACGGCCTTCCCGCTCTCGAACGCAGGCTAGGAAGCGCCCGAATTCGCGTCAAGGATCACAGGTTTCACCAGAAGGAACAGTCTGCGCGCTCCCTTCAGAAGAAAGTCCGGATGGCGCCGGTCACGCGCCAGTCGTCGTCGACCAGCATCAGCAGCGCCCATTTGTCGAAGGTCGTGCAGGGATGGCCGATGCCGAAGGCGACCATGTCGCCGACCTGCAGTGGGCTCTCATCGGGCGTGCCGAGATGGCAGTGCTGGTCGTTGAGCGCCAGCACATTATGCCCGGCCGGCATCGGCTCCGGCCGCGCCATCGCCCCGCCCGGCCGGTACCAGCGCAAGGGCACCGGCATCCCCGAATCGAAGCTGATGTCGCGCTTGCCGACAGTGAGCAGGCTGCGCCCGCGCTCCGGCCGCGACTGGACATAGGCCCAGACTTCCAAAGCCGGCTCCAACCCACCCGGCGGCAGCTTCAAACTGGTCTCCAGCGTGATCCGCCGGAACGCCGCCGAATAGACGGTGGAATCATGGGTCAGGTAGCAGCCCGAGCGCAGCACCTTGACGATCGACCGCTTGAAGGCCGCAGCATTGAACGCCTCGCCGACCCGGTCGAACAGCGAGGTCCCGCCGGCCGAGAGCACCATCGGTTCCGGCCCCAAGAGCCCCTCGCCCTCGGCAGCCGTCGCAACCGCGACCACTTCGCCGAGCAGCCTGTCGGCATTGGCGGTGTCGCTGTGCAGGCCCTCGAAACATTCGAAGCCGGCGAGCCGCAGGCCCGGCGCGCCTGCGACGGTGCGCGCCACGGCCAGCGCTTCCTCGCGGGTCCGCGCGCCGGTGCGCCCGCCCATGAAGCCGATCTCGACGAGGATGCGCAGGGGGTTGGCGTCCGCATGCTCCTTCGCGGCCTCGGCGAGCAACCCGACCCCGGCGACGCTGTCGGCGAGGCAGTAAAGTTCGAAGCCAGGTTCCCGCAGCGCGGCGAAACAGGCCGCGATCTCTTGCGGGCCGACCGGCTGGTTGGCGAGGATGACGCGTTTCACGCCGAAATGCCGGGCAACGGCAAGCTGCTGCATCGTCGCCACGGTGATCGCCCAGGCACCGTCGGCGATCTGCAGGTCGAAGAGCTGCGGCGCCATCGTCGTCTTGCCATGCGGCGCGATCAGCAAATCGTTGGCGCCGGCGAAAGCGCTCATCCAGGCGCTGTTGGCCTGCAGGACGCTCTCGCGGATCACCGCGAGCGGCATCGGCATGTCGCCGCCGAGAACGCTCCAGCCCTGCCGGCCGATATCGCCAAGCCGCAGCTTCGCGCCCGGCGGCAGTCCCTTCATCAGATCGTCGAGGTGCTGGTCCCCGATCTCGCCCAACGACAGGCGCGGCAGGGCGGCGGCAGAAGCGGTTACAGCCATGGGTTCGGATCCAGCGGAGAGAAGGGGCGCCTGACCTTGGTATAGGGGATCTTGCTCGCATCCGGCGGATAAGGCCCGCCGCTGTCGAGATAGAGCACGCTCGCTGCGATCGGCGCGAAGGCGGCGTGGAAGTGGTTCGAGGACTTCACCACGACCAGCTTTTTGGCGGCGAGATCGACGCCGAGATCGGTGAAGACCGGCGGGCTGAAGGTCTGCGCCCGCGTCGAGGCAAGCACGATGTCGATCTGGCCGATGCGGATCGCGGCGGCAGGGCCGAGCGAGACCCAGCTCTGTGCGAACGGGATCAGCAGGTCGTCGGTCGTCCCGATGACCTGGACCGTCGCATCGATCGGCTTGCCGGAGGACGGCGCCGCCTTTCCGGCGAACCGCAACGAGATTTCGGTCCCGACGCCGGCGGCTCTGCAGAGGCCGACCGCGACGGGGTCCCATAGCGCCCCTATCGCGGCGGGCACGTCCGGGTGCCGCAGCAGCGCCTCGACCATCACCGAGGAATCGCCGGCCACGCCGCCGCCCGGATTGTCCCAGCGATCGGCCAGGACCACGGGTTTTCCCGGCTGCGCCAGTTCGAGCGCCGCCGCGATGCCCTCTTCCGGCCTGTAGTGCTTCGGCGAGGCGCCGTTCCCCCAGCGCAGGATTTCGAGACCGAGTTCCCTGGCGAGCGCCGCCGCCTTCGCTTCGTCGCCATCGGTAATGACCAGCACCTTCGTCCCGACATCGGCGACGTCCGCGGCCTGAAAACCATGCGCGACCGAAATCGATAGGATGCCGTCCCTCCCTTCCAGCGCCATGATCCGGTCCACGAAACTGCGGCCAGGCTCCCGGCTGGTCATGAAGGCGGCGAGCCCGCGGCAATCGAACACTGCGCTGGCGGGCCTGACCTGCTTGCGCGCGGTCCTGAGGCAGAGTTCCAGCAGGTCCTCGGCCCGCGCCAGAAAGTCCGTGTGCGGGAACTCCTTGAAGGCGACGATGATGTCGGCGCCCTCGACCATCTGCCCGGTAAGATGGCAATGCATGTCGAGCTCGGCTCCGACCACGCAATCCGGCCCGGCGAGCGCCCTCACCCGCGCGATCAGGTCACCTTCGCAATCGTCATAGCCGCGCGCCACCATCGCGCCGTGCAGGCCGAGCAGGACGATGTCGACCGGCAGTGCCGCCTCGAGCTGCCCGAGGATTTCGTCGCGCAGACTCTCATAGCCGCCTTGAGAGACAAGCCCCGCCGGCTCGGCCCAGGTCGCCGTCCCCTCGATCAGCTCGTAACCTTCGCTGGCGGCGCGACGCCGCGCCGCGACGATCGGCGCCGAGCACAGGGTCGGCGTTTCCGGGTGGGTTCCCGGCGGGCAATAAAAGGCTCCCTCGAAGGCGCTGCGATCGACGAAGAGCGGCGCGAAGGTGTTGGTTTCCGTCGCCAGCGACGCAGTGAAGACGCGCATCTGCCTCTAGTCCCGATCTGCGCCGGCATCGCTCTCTCCGGCGCGCGGGCCGGCACCATGAAGCGGGGAGTTGGCGCAACCTGTCAAAGCACTCGCGTTCCTTGGAGCGGAACAATGCCGGCTTGATTCGGAACAGCGCAGCGGCCGAGATGAGCAGGCTTCAGGGAGCCTCGCAGAACATGCCGCAGCCTCGCCGGATCCTGCTGGGGTCCCTCTTCCACGAGACGCATAGCTTCGTCGACGAGGTTACCGGGCTGGCCGATTTCACCATCCGCACCGGCGAGGAACTGTTGCGCCGGCGCGGCGACGGCTCGACGGTCGACGGCTTCCTCGAAGTGGCCGAAGCCGAGGGTTGGCAGGTTGTGCCGACGGCCGACTACACGGCGCTGCCGGCCGGAACCGTCGATCACGCCATCTTCGAGCGCTTCCTGTCGGAATTCGATGCCGGGCTGAAGGCAGGGCTCAGCTCCGGTGGCCTCGACGGCATCTGGCTCGCGCTGCACGGTGCCATGGTCACGACCGCCTGCCCGGATCCCGAAGGCGCGCTGCTCGCCCATATCCGCTCAGTGCCGGGCTGTGAGACCCTGCCGGTCTTCGGCGTCTTCGACCTTCATGCCAATTTCACCGCGGCAATGGCACAGCATGCCAACACCCTCGTCGCCTACCGCGAGAACCCGCATACGGACGCTCGCGAATCCGCCGTGCGCTCGGCCCGTCTGCTCGCGCAGGCCCTGAAGGAGAACGTCCTGCCGCGCATGCTCTCCTGCAACGCGCCCGTGATGTGGCCTCCGACCGGCACCGGCACCGCCGACCGGCCCATGCGCGACCTGGAAGCGCTGGCCCGGCGGATCGAGCAGGAGAACCCGGCGATCCGGGTCGCCAACGTCATCGGCGGCTATTCCTTCTCCGATGTGGCCGAGGCCGGCGTCGCCTTCGCGATAGCGTTCACCGGCGCGGAAGCGGAAGCGCGGGACGCTCTCGCCCAACTGACCGAGACAGCCGTCGCCTTGCGCGATCACGGCCTGCCGGCGGAATGGGACATCGACGACGCGGTCGCGGAGATCCTGCGGTCTCCGGGCGGCCCGTATCTCGTGGTCGAGCCGGCCGACAATATCGGCGGCGGCGCGCCGGGCGACGGCACCTCGGTGCTGCGGGCCTTCCTGCACCACGGCGTCGAGAACTGCGCGGTCGCCATCGCCGATCCCGTGGCCGTTGCCGCCATGACCGGCGCGAAACCCGGAGAGACCCGCAAGCTCTCGATCGGCGGAAAGGGCAGCGCCGTTGCCGAAGGGCCGGTCGAGATCGAGGCGCGCTTCGTCAGCGCCAGCGACGGGGAATTCGCGCTGGAGGACCTGAATAGCCACCTCGCCGCCTCGCAGGGCTCGCGCTTCAGCATGGGGTCGAGCGTGGTGGTCGAGGCAGGCGGCGTCACCATCCTGCTGACCAGCCGCAAGACCCCGCCTTTCGACCTCGGCCAGTTCCGCTCGCAGGGCATCCATCCCGAGATGCTGAAGGCGATCGGCGTCAAGGCGGCGGTGGCGCATCGGCGAGCCTACGACAAGATCGCCAAGGGCAGCTTCACGGTGGCGACGCCCGGCCCCTGCACCAGCAAGATCGCCGGGTTGCCCTATACGCGTTTGCGCGGGCCGGTCTTTCCGATCCACGCTGAAGCGCCGCATCGATAATGCGGAGGCCAGCTGCGCCTGGGAAGCGCGGCCGCGAATATCCTGTTTCCTCTCACGAAACAGGCGCATCTTGCTTGGGGAGGGCGGCGCATCGTCTGCTTGCCGCTGCGCCGGCCATCGAGCGGTTTTCAGCAAAAGGCGGAGGGGAAGCCATGTTTCAGAATCTCATCAAGATCGCCGCAGGGCTCGGAGTCGCCGCCTGCGTTCTCCTGCCCGCCACCGGTGCCTCGGCACAGGGCAAGCTCAAGGAGGTGCTGAGCCGCGGCAAGCTCATCGTCGGCACGGGCAGCACCAACCCGCCCTGGCATTTCCGCAACGAGAAGGGCGAGCTGGTCGGCTTCGACATCGAGATCGCCAAGATCATCGCACAGGGCCTGTTCGACGATCCCAACAAGATCGAGTTCGTCAATCAGGCATCGGACGCTCGCATCCCGAACATCGCCACCGGCAAGGTCGATATCGCCTGCCAGTTCGTGACCGTGACGGCCGCGCGCGCCCAGCAGGTCGCCTTCACGGTGCCGTACTATCGCGAGGGCGTCAGCCTGATGATGGTCGCCGGCGGCCCCTTTGCCGATTATGCGGCGCTGAAGGCGGCCGGCAGCAAGGTCACGATCTCCGTGCTGCAGAATGTGTTCGCAGAGAAGATGGTCAGGGATGCATTGCCCGAGGCCAAGGTCGACCAGTTCGAGAGCGTCGACCTGATGTACCAGGCGCTGAACTCGGGCCGTGCCCAGGCCGCGGCGACGGATTCCTCTTCGCTGCGGTACTATATGAAGCAGAACCCCAACCGCTATGTGGATTCCGGTTACAGCTGGAACCCGCAGACCTATTCCTGCATCGTGAAGCAGGGCGATCCGGACTGGCTCAACTTCGTCAACGTGGCGCTCCGCGAGTCGATGACCGGCACGACTTTCCCGATCTACAAGGCGGCCTATGAGCGCTGGTTCGGCGAGACGCCGCCCGAGCCCAAGATCGGCTTCCCGCAGGAGTTCCGCTGAGCCCCAGGTCACTGCTCCGTGGAGTATTCGCTGCATTTCGGCGCCGTCTGGGCGAGCTTCGACAAGCTTCTGTCGGGGCTCGCACTCGGCTTGGCGCTGGCCGTCGTCGCCGTGGCGATCGGCACCGTTCTCGGGCTGCTGTCGGCCTTCGCCAGCGTCGCGCCTTATCGTGCGCTGCGCAGCGTCTCTGCGCTGTATGTCGCGCTGATTCGCAACCTGCCGCTGCTGGTGCTGGTGCTGCTCGCCTATTTCGCCCTGCCCCAGGCCGGCATCACGCTCGACAAGTACCAGAGCTTTGCGGGCGCGCTCGCGCTCTATTCCGGCGCTTATCTCACCGAGGTGTTCCGGGCCGGGCTGATCTCGGTGCCGAAGGGCGTGATCGAGGCCGCGCGTTCCATCGGCCTGACACGGCTGCAGACCAATGTCTCGGTGGTCGCGCCGATCATGCTGCGCAACGTCCTGCCATCGCTCGGCAACACCTTCATCGGCATGTTCAAGGACAGCTCCATCGCCGCCGCCATCGCCGTGCCGGAACTGACCTTCGAAGCCCGCAAGATCAATGTCGACACCTTCCGCGTGATCGAGACCTGGACCGTGGCGAGCGGGCTTTACATCGCAGCCTGCGTGGTCATCGCCATGCTGCTGCGCGGCCTCGAACGCCGCTTCCCCAAGTTCTGAGCGCGCCATGCAGCTTTTCCTCGATCAGCTCTGGATCGCCCGCTGGCCGCTCTGGGACGGTTTTCTCCTCACCGTCGCGATAGCGGCCGCCTCGATCCTGTTCGGCACGCTACTGGGCGGGCTCGTCGGCATCCAGCTCTCCTATGCACCCTGGTGGCTGCGGCTGCCGTTCCGGCTCTATGTCGACATCATGCGCGGCACCCCCGTGCTCGTGCTGATCCTCGCCGCGTTCTACATTCCCTCCGTGGCAGGCCTCAGCCTCGGCCCGACGCAGGCCGGCATTCTCGCTCTGTCGCTGTTCGCGGGCGCGCATATCGGCGAGTTGCTGCGCGGCTCGCTGCAGGCCATCCCGCCCGGGCAGGCTGAAGCCGGGCGCAGCATCGGACTGACCTTCCCGCAGCTCCTCGCCTATGTGCTCCTGCCGCAGGCGGCGCGCAGCGCGCTGCCCCCCTGGATCAATACCGGCGTCGAGCTGATCAAGGGCTCGAGCCTGCTGTCGATGATCGGCGTCGGCGAACTCCTGCTCAAGACGCAGGAGATCATCGGCCGCAACTTCATGACCATCCAGTTCTATCTCTTCGCCGGCATCCTCTATCTGGCGATCAACATCCTGCTGGATCAGATCGGCAAGATCGTCGAAAGGCGCGTGGGGCAGCATTGATGGACGAAAAGCGGCAGCCCCTTCTCGCGATCCGTGGCCTGACGAAGCGGTTCGGCCCCGTCGAAGTGCTCAAGGGGGTCGACCTCGACCTCAACCAGCGCGAGGTGGTCTCGATCATCGGCTCCAGCGGCTCGGGCAAGACGACGTTGCTGCGCTGCGTCAACCTGCTGGAGGAATACCAGGGCGGCGACATCGTGCTCGATGGCGAGACGATCGGCTATCGCTCGACGAATGAGCGCCGCCATCGGCTGGGCGACCGCGAGCTTTCGCGCCAGCGCTCGATGACCGGCATGGTCTTCCAGAGCTTCAACCTGTTTCCGCATCTGACGGCGGCCGGCAACATCATGCTCGGCCTGCGCAAGGTGCAGAAGCGCCCCAGGGCCGAGGCACGCGCCATCGCGGAGACGTGGCTCGCCCGCGTCGGTCTCGCGGCGCGGGCCGATCACCATCCAAGCCAGCTCTCCGGCGGCCAGCAGCAGCGCGTCGCCATCGCCCGCGCGCTCGCGATGAACCCCAAGCTCGTGCTGCTCGACGAGGTGACCTCGGCGCTCGACCCGGAACTGGTGCAGGAAGTGCTGAACACCGTGAAGAGCATCGCCGACGACGGGGCGACGCTGCTGATCGTGACGCATGAGATGCGCTTCGCCCGTGACGTCTCCAGCCGCGTCGTCTTCATGGAACAGGGTCGGATCGTCGAGGATGGCCCGCCCGCGGAGATATTCGGCAATCCCCGGAGCACTCGGCTGGCGGAATTTCTGCGCAATACTCGGAACTGACGGTCGACCGCACCCGGATCACATCCGGTCCAAGACGATCCGGCCGACGATCGAGCACACCGACCAATTCGGAGCATGCTCCTCATCGCAAACATGGCCGCAGGAGTGCGGCCATTCAAGCGCTGCCACAGCGACCTGGAGACGATGAATCGACAGGTCGAGCTAGAACGGGAAGAGACGAACGGAAAACCGTAAAGAGAGCGATAGAGGGCAAGTTTTCAAGGGCTTAGCATTCCCTTGGCTGCCGACTAATTGGCATTGTGTAAACAACAGCGGCTCCTTGCCACTTTTTGCGATCAGTTTTTTAGATTTCGGCCCTGCCGGGAATCGACGCTGGAGACCTCCAAAGCCTTCCCTCTCACTCTTCAGTCGCTCGTTTCATAGGCAGGTGGTCGATTCATTGTGAGCCGCGGCGAGATCGTGGAACACCTGTACGAAGAGCTCGGAGCGCTCTTTGCCGAGCGGCTCAAGATGCCGCCTCTGCGTGAACGGCTTCTTCAATCGCCCAAAGCGAGATTAACCCCTCACCAGAGGGAAATAGACAGCGTACCGTGCGAGCTGCGGCGATGCGGCAACGCCACCTTTCGCGCGCTCGCACCTGGCGGAAGTGCAATATCTGCGGATCCACAACCGGCTACAGTTGATTACACGGCGCGTCAGCTGAAGAGCTGAGGCATAGTGTTGCGGCGCTCTCACCGCTTTCCTTGTCGGCGGGACGAGGCCGAGCGGATCAAACTTGGCTAGACCCGAGAGATTCTCCAGCTAGCCCGTTGCGGACGTCGGCAAGGTCCGCTTTCCGCCTGTTCTGCTTGTGCTATCAGCTCGCCTTTCCTGGCCATTCTGAAAAAGCGTTCTCTTCCGGAGCGCTCAGGTCAATCACAGTGAGATGACCGTCGGCCCTGGGCCCAGCGCATCGTAGGAGGTACCGGCGCCTTAGGCAGAGCAGTTCCTCGGGTCAATTTGGGCAACACTCATCCTACCGCCGATCCACGCAAGGATGCCGTTTCATATGGCGTGCGATCTTTTGAACGTCCTGAGCCACAAGGAGAAGATACGTAATACCGCGGCCTCAGCTTACGGCCGCGCACATCACTGTTAGGCGGAGAACGGTAGACAATCTTGGATTTGATTCGCTGTGGCTCCAAAATCGACGACGAGGATCGCCGTCCAAGTCTCCTCGATAAATGGATTTAGGCTCTTCGCGTGGCGCGACGCCGTTTTCAAGCTTTTAAAATTCAATAACTGCCATGTCGAGTATGCGAGACAATTCTATTCAATTACAATGAATTAGAAGCAGAAGGGGGGCCCGCCGGCCGTCATAAAGCTGGGGAGCGGTTCAAATTGCTCTAGCCCCGGATTGTCGATCGGATCACACTCCTTGCGAGTGCACCCAATACGCGACGATGTGCTGACAACCGATGCGAGCGAGCGCCCTGGAGGACGCATCCGCTGTGCCTGGCCTTTCCGGTGAAACGGACATGAATTCTCAACCACCGTAAGATCGTGAGCTCAGCCATGAACGTGACGTTCGAAGAAGGTTTGGCGGTCCTTGAGGCTTTAGCCAGCAGTAATTGCCCCAGCACTGTCAGTCAGTTAAGCTCTCAAACTCACTTCGACGAGGACACCGTCCAGAATACGCTGAAGATTCTTGAAATGTCGCGATACATCTCCATATCGCGACATTCTTCTCGCGTAGCACTGTCACCCAAACTGTGGAGCTTGGGGTTTTGCCTAAAGGACGCAGCTGATCTGAAACGCGTTTCGGAGCGACATCTTTCAAAGCTGGTCATGGAAACGCGCGAGTCCGCATGCGTGGCGGTGATCGCTGATCTAGAAGTCGTTATCGCGGCCTGCATTAACGCGCCAGGACCAACTGTGACTGAATTTGAGGTTGGCAGCAAAGTACCAGCTCAGAATTGCGCTGCCGGAAAGGCGATCCTGGCATTTCAATCTCCACAGGTCATCAGTGAAGTGGAGGCTAGGACTGTTGGCGAGGCACGGGGGCAATTCGATGCTGGATCGTTCCGAAGCGAACTTGAGATGATTCGCGCGCGAGGATTCGCTGTTAATTCCGACGAAACGGGAAAAATGAAGTGCGAAATCGCCGCGCCGATTCGATACAGCGGTGGAGTTGTCGAGGCTGCGATCGGTATATCGGGCCCATCAAACTGGGTAGAATCGGAATCTATTTCGGAACTGGCCGAGAATATCCTGGAAGCAGCCAAGCAGATTTCATGCGAACTCAACCGGTTAAACGCTGGGACAGCGTTCAACTCTTGAAAGTGCCGCCGATTTTTCGGAGACAGCGTTGGGTCAGGAAATGATCGGTTCTCGCACTCGGGCTATGCCGGTGAACGCCTCCCACCGGCTCGGATCCCTTAGCTATATCGCTGCCGCGCTTTGAATTGGGTTCAAGGAAGCAGCTCCGTTATCGAACGAAGCGGTAAAGCTATGGCACTGACCGGAATTCCGGGAACGACCGAAACTCACGTCCGAAGGCGCCGAGTCTATCATATCGGCGGCTACGACCCGGCGCCCCCGTCGGCAGTGTTCGAGCGCTTCACCAGGGAGCTGCGACGCTTCGAACGCGCGTGGGGAACACATGCATCAACGACCGAACTCGAAGTAAGCGGAGATCTCGCCTCGTGGCAGGTTTCCGCGTCGGGCTCGAACTGGCGTACCGAAATCGAGATGCGTCTCGTCAGGTGGGACGATGTGATCGTCGGCTCAGGCGTGCAACCAACATGGCGCCGTTTAGTGCCCGCAGTTATCGCATTCTGTGATTTTCTGGTTGCAGGGGCGTTCACGGCATATCTCCGATCCAGTTGGCGATATGCACTGTTTTTCCTCTATCCGATTTTGATTCTGGCGCTGGCCGGCTCTGTCTCTGCAGCGGCGGCGGCATTCATTCTGAACTCCACTGGAAGTTACTTCGCAGCAATTCTGACTTTATTTATTTCATTATACGCTACGTTATACGCAGCTGACAGATTGCTATATCTCAACATTCTGATTGAGGATTGGATATTCTCACATAGATACGTACGAAAAGGGGATAGTATTCTCAACGACCGCTTACAGCGCATCGCGGAGGAAATCGCGCGCAATGCCCCAGCCGATCAGGCCGACGAGATTCTTATCATAGGGCACAGCCTGGGCGCCGTTCTTGCCATCGACCTCATCGATCGGGCGATGAAAATTCAACTTGATCAATCGGGCAACACCCGCAGGCTAGCCTTCTTTTCCGTCGGAGCTTCAACCCTCAAAATCGGGCTCCATCGCGCGGCATCTGGATTTCGTGCCGCAATCGGGCGGGTAAGCTCCAATCTTGACGTGCTTTGGGTAGATTACAGGGCTCGGTCCGACGTGATGAATTTTTTCGGCGCAGAGATGCTACGAGACCTGAAACTTCGCCCGGCCAGCTCTCCCCTCGTTCGGAATGTCAGCATAAGACGGATGATAGCACCGGGACGCTATCCGCGGATTCGGAAGAACTGGTACAAGATGCACTGTCAATTTGTGAGAGGTAACGATCGACGGGCTCCCTACGATTACTTTATGACAGCCTGCGGACCGCTTCCGGCAGAGTGCATTGCGCGATCGGAGCGAGGCGCTATGGATTATTTCGATACTGAGGGCCAATTGATCGATTCGGGTGACTTTGCCTGCGATCTCAAGGGTGGGACGGCAAGGAAATGACCCTTTCGATAGCGAAAGCGATCTACCTATTTCTCGCGATTGGCTGGTACATCGTTCGGATTCCTCATGAGCGGCGCTCTCGTCGGACACCGATTTCCCGTTCGGCGCGAGGGGGTAAGGAGCGAATTTTGCTCTGCATTTCCTTTACCGGCCTCGGGATTTTGCCTTTCGCCTATGTAGCCTTTGGGTTTCCGCGTTTTGCAACGTACACGTTCCAACCCTCATTGGCTTGGGCGGGAGCAGCTGCGTCAGCAGCGGCTTTGCTGCTTTTTTATCTCACTCACCGCTCCTTGGGGAGAAACTGGTCCGTCTCTCTAGACGTTCGAGAGAGCCACAAGTTAGTTACCGATGGCGTTTATACTTACGTACGCCATCCGATGTATTCAGCTTTTTGGCTATGGGCGATTGCGCAGGCCCTCCTTTTACCCAACTGGATTGCCGGCCCCGCCGGCCTGGTCGGGTTTGGTACGCTTTATTTATTTCGCGTGAGCGAGGAAGAAAAATTGATGAATGAAGCATTCGGGCACGAGTACGCAGATTACATAAAGCGAACCGGCCGCATCTTCCCACGCGCGAACCGCCCGCGCGCGCCACGCTGACGAAATGACAGAAGGATGGCAAAATTGACGCCGAGTTGCCGCACCACCTGTGTCATTTGGCAACCTTAATTCGTCGTAAGACCGCCAATCGATCTTTTGCCAGTTGAAATTGCGAATAGCATCTGAGATCGTTAGCGTGTGCCACACGACGATTTGATGCTAAATTGTTCGGCACCGTGTTGCGCAATTGCACTAGAATAAAAATTGCGCAGGGCTGAGAGTGGGCTTGTTAACTGAGGGCGAACCGATGAAAACAATCGTAGTGTTGGCCGTATCTGTTGCACTGATCAGCGTTGGCGGATGCGCCTCTATCGGTAAGGGGAAGGGTAAAGCCCCCCCGCCGGTCGCTGCCCCTATCGTAACTAAGGGCTAGCTTCGCTAATAATGAAAGCGGCCGAGTAATCGGCCGCTTTCTCCATGGAATAGCAATACGCAATTTTGCGTGCGGAAATTCCGCAGCTGGATGTTTGCCTGATCGGGAGGTCTGCGATGTGGTTTGGCAAAAAACCCTCGGCTCGCTCTTGGATCCTGGCGTTCGGCCTGTCGAGCGCTTTACTCGTATCCGGCCACGATGGAGCGGGCGCGCGCGATCGCGGCAGTTACCACGATATCGGCCAAACCTCCCCGTCGGCGGCAACGGCTTCGGCACCTGCGTCGCCACAGTTGTCGCGCGAGAAAGCGCTATATTTCGTCGAGTTTCGTTCCCGGTACGCTCTAAGCTATGGCCACACGTTCTTGGTCCATGGGCGCCTTA
This sequence comes from Allobosea sp. RIT-PG3_2, assembly GCF_057321085.1. NCBI lineage: Bacteria > Pseudomonadati > Pseudomonadota > Alphaproteobacteria > Hyphomicrobiales > Alloboseaceae > Allobosea > Allobosea sp. RIT-PG3_2. Next base: position 197,223 of record NZ_JBXWCA010000001.1, read on the forward strand.
ACGCGAGAGGCGAAGTGGGCTCTGTAACGGCAGATCAAGTCGCCGGCCTTCATCCCGCAGGCGAGGGACCGCAACTCTGGTCGGTAGGACACGTCGTTCCGGTGCCGGCAGAAACGGGTCCGAGCGATGGTGATTTGGAAGACCAGTACATTTCCAATAGATTCCGCATCGTACTGGATGAAGCGCAATATCGGAGAGTTTCAGCCTACATCAAGCGCAAACAAAGGACTGCCACGATGTGGCATGCTGTCCTATATAATTGCAATCGCTGGGTGGGTGAGGTTGCTACATTCATGGGAATGAAGGCCCCGGATAATACGCTTCTATATCCAGCGGAGTATATATCTAGCCTTCGTTCTCTCAATAGCCGCAAGTTTATCGAGCCACAGTTTTCGGCTCATCGCTATCGGTAAATCAAGCTGGCCGCCGGCCGCTCCTGCTTGATTCGCGACGGCATTGGCGATTCTACGGCCGACAGCCTTTCCTTCGATGTTGGCAAAATAGCCCGGCCGCAACCGGTTTGCCGTCCTACCGCAGCACAATAACCGGTGTCCCAACCGGAACTCGCTTGAAAAGATCGATTATATCGTCGTTTAGCATGCGAAAGCATCCATACGATGCGAAGGTTCCGACGGAATCGGGTCTATTCGTTCCATGAATAGCATATTGCCCTCCCCCTGACAGGGTCATCGCCCGGGCGCCCATGGGATTTCGCGGAGATCCTCCAGCAATCACGTCAGGGATGCTTGGATTGTCACGCTTTATTTCATCGGGCGGAGACCAAGCCGGCTCGACATACTTCGCTTCAATTCTAACAGCGCCTATCCATTGCTTCGTCGACCTCCCGACTGCCACGCGATATTGGATGGCCGTGCCGTCGTCCAAAACCAGATACAATCTCCTGTCTTTTGTCCTGATAACAATCGAGCCTGGCTCCTCATTGCCGGCATAGGAAACGACCTCTCGCGCGCTGACGACTGGTGATGCCAGGATTGCCGCCAAGATCGTCGACAAGAATATCCGCTGCTTCCACATACTACTCACCCTGACCGGTCGAACTCACTTGCGCACTCGAACTGCCAAGTGCAGCTCTATTGTCCTCGATTTCGCTTAGCATACTGGAGCGGCTGTTAACATTCCGGACGCAAGTCCTGCTGGACCATTCTCATCAGCCGAATTGCGTTTGAAGTGCGTGAGCCGAGATCAATACAGCATCATGGCCCAGCGGTCCCAGCGAAAAAGAGTGAGATGGGCGACGGTGCTCCGGGAAGAAGAAGCCTATTTCGGAGAATGCCGCGTTCTCCGCATTCAGGACCGCTATTCGAAATGTGCGATTGGCATCCGGGGAACAGCAAGGGTTACCGCCAGCCCTCAGCCCCTTGAGCTCGCAAGAATATTGCCGTCCAGCGCATGATACTCATCTGCGCGGAAGAACTGCGTAGCTTTCGCCCCATAGACCAGCAGCGAGCGCTGCTTCAACTCGGCAAGGGGCCTCGCGAAGGCCTGGAGGGAGAACGCGAATAGAGCCAGCAAGGCTATGTCACGCGTACTCCGCGGCGGCCAGGAACCGCGGCGCGCGGCCTAACGACCAGCTTTTTATCTCAGCGACGGCTGCTTGCAACCCGGCTCTGATGCGCACTGGAAAGGAATTGCATGAAAGCCGTAGGGATCTCAATGAAGCCGACAGCTTCCTGGCGGATGTCGAAATCCGCGATAGCCTCGATCAGCATCTCGAATTCCCACTCCCCGTCAGAGCCACTTGAGGACGAGATCAGCTGTGCAGCTCGCAGCACAGCAGCCTTCCGCTGTTCATAAGACGAGATCATCACGGCGTGGGCATTCGGCATGACACCACCTCATCGCTACGCAACTCACGTCTGCTATGCTAACGAATCAACCGCTGGAATACGAGTCGCCCATGACGGACTGCTCGCTAGCCGGCCCCGAACGCCTGAAATGAAGTAAGCTGACGCCCCTCGCTCAAAGACGTGGGCCTTCGCAGCGTGCCGGTTCTGCCCATTGGCGCGCTGCCCGAAAGCGGGGCCAGCTAGGCACCGAGCGAGGTCTATCGCCCTGTGGCGAGCAAAAGTTTGGCCTCGGAACGATGTCCATTGGCGAGGCAGTCAGACATTCTCGATAGACTGACGCGATCCGCTTTCTGGAAGGGCAAGTTCCGAGTGCGTGCTCGATTCTGCTCGCAATCGTGCCGGCCCGAAGGAGGCTCTCCCAATGGGATGCCCCGTTTCCGTCAGCCGCGTGCCCGAGCAGATTGCGCCAAGCTCGCCAGCAGTGCATGCGTTTCCCGATCGGCCCGAGGGCGGAAAGATAATCCGGATCGTCGATGAGGGCGTCTTCCGCCCGTACGATGCAGCGACGATACTGACGAGGCGGCTGGTATCCAACGGCGCATGAAAGGCAGCTTCGTTTAGATACAGCTGCCTAACCGCTGCGATGATTGCTGCGGCAATGGCGAGGTCCGCTTCGATGCATTCCTAGGTGTCGGCAACACGGATTTCGATGGCATGGCGGTCGAACCGTGGAAGAAGAAAAGCTGGACTCCCAATTCCTCTTCCAAGTGTTGCATATGGCGTGTGAGGGCGGGTTGGGCGATCTCAGCGCTTCGGAAATTTTGCGGAAGCTCCCGAGTTCGGCGATGCGGGTGAAACAGTCGAGTTGTCTCTGATTCACGCCGCCCCCGGCTGGCACGCGTCCGTATCGGCCGCCTCCCAGCCATCCGAGACGATCGTCTATAGCCAAGGCGCCGCGAAGGGCGGTCACGCCGTCCATATCTGGCTATTCGAGGTCGAGCGGACATGATTGACGAGGAATTCGTTGAACACCCGGATCTTGGCAGGCAGGTGGTCGCGGTTCTGATAAGCGATGTTCATCGTCAGCATCGGGAGCTGCCAGTCGAGCAGCACAGGCACCAGGCGCCTTGCCGCGATGTCCTCCTGCACGATGTAGAGCGGCTGGATGAGGATACCGAGGCCGGCGATGGCCGCCTGGCGGATCACCTGCCCGTCATTGCAGTCGAGGGCTGCGCTGATTCGGACGACCCGCTCCGTATCCCCCCTGGTCAGGCGTAGCGAAAACGGATCGGCGGCGAGGTTGTAAACCAGCATCTCGTGCTGAGCGAGGTCGGCGGGCGCCTTGGGCCAGCCGCGTTCTTGCAGATAGGCCGGGGAAGCCGCCAGCACGCGCCGCATCCGTCCCAGCCGACGCACGATGATGTTCGTATCGGGTTCATGCAGCCGCGTGCGGATGGCGACGTCGATCCCGGCCTCGATGAAATCGAGATAGCGGTTGGCGACGGCGATATGGATGCTGAGCTTGGGATAGAGCGAGCGGAAGGCCGGCAGCATCGGCGCCAGATAGATCGTCGCGAAAGAGAGCGAGCTGGTGACCCGCAGCACTCCCTGTGGCGCAAGCGTATGGGCGTTTACGGCGTCTTCGGCCTCGGCGAATTCACCAAGCAGTGCGCTGCTGCGCTGATAGAAGGCTTGGCCTGCCTCCGTCAGCCAAAGACGCCGCGTATTGCGTTCGACAAGCCGGGCGGCGAGACGCTCCTCCAGGGCGGCCAGGTGCCGGCTGGCGGCCGCGTTCGACATGCCGAGCGCTTCCGCCGCCCGTGAAAGGCTGCGCATCTCCGCCGTCTTTACGAAAACCTCGATCTGCGTGAGCCGATCCATATTTCCGCTTTCCGTAAAAGAGACTTCCTGGAAGTCGTCTTTATTTCCGCGTTCCGCAAGCCTTAATTGGTTGCAACAAGAACGACCCTGGGTCGAGGAAACACTCATGTCCGGTCCGATCCGCCACATCGTAATGTGGCGCTTGCGCGGTGACACTCCGCAGGAGCGCGCCGCGGCGCGCGCCAAGGTGAAGTCCGCCTTCGAGGGACTCCGGGGTCTGATCGACGGCCTCAGCCACATCGAGATCGGCGTCGATTTCAGCGATGTCGACTATGCCTGCGATGTCGTGCTGGTCAGCGAATTCACCGATCGCGCCGCGCTGGAAGCCTATGCCACCCATCCCGAGCACCTGCGGGTGCGGCAGGAGCTTGCCGATCTGAGGATCGCGCGCTTCCAGGTCGACTATCACACCGGCGAGGAGACGCCGGCCCTCGCCGGGAGCCAGCCGCACCATCGCCGCGAAGTCGTTGCCGGCGAGTGAGCTGGCAAGACCCGCCGCAATCCTGATCCAAGGAGAGGCCGATGATCGAGACCTTCACTTATGAGGCTCTCCCTTCGCGGGTCCGCTTCGGGCGCGGCACGATCAGCGACGTTGCGGCGGAAGTCGAGCGGCTTGGCCGGCGGGCTCTGGTGCTGACGACGCCGCAGCAGGTAGGCGCGGGCCAGCGCCTCGGCGCTCTGCTCGGCCCAGTCCTCGCGGGCTATTTCACCGAGGCAACCATGCACACCCCGGTCGAGGTGACCGAGCGGGCGCTCGTCACCCTGCGCGAAACCGGGGCCGATTGCGTCGTGGCGCTGGGTGGCGGCTCCACAACCGGCCTCGGCAAGGCTCTGGCACTGCGCACCGGAGTGGCGCAGGTCGTCATCCCGACGACCTATGCGGGTTCGGAAATGACGCCGATCCTCGGCCAGACGGAAGCCGGCCGGAAGACGACGATCCGCTCGCTCGACGTGCTGCCGGAAACGGTGATCTACGACGTCGATCTGACGGTCAGCCTGCCGCCGCTGCTCTCGGCAACCTCGGGCATCAACGCCATGGCCCATGCGGTCGAGGCGCTCTATGCGAGGGACCGCAATCCGATCATCTCCCTGATGGCGGAGGACGGCATCCGCACGCTGTCCTCGGCCCTGCCGATCCTCGTCCATGAGCCGGGGAACCTGGAGGCACGCACCAACGCACTCTACGGGGCTTGGCTCTGCGGCTGCTGCCTTGGCGCGGTCGGGATGGCGCTGCATCACAAGCTCTGCCACACGCTCGGCGGCAGCTTCGACCTGCCCCATGCCGAGACGCATACGGTCATCCTGCCGCATGCCGTCGCCTACAATGCCGCGGCCGCGCCGGAGGCGATGGCCGCGATCTGCCGGGCGCTCGGCGCACCCGACGCGGCGCAGGGCCTGTTCGATCTGGTGCGCGCGCTCGGCGTGCCGCTCTCGCTGGCCGAACTCGGCATGCCGGACAGTGGCATCGCGACGGCGGCGGATATCGCGGTCGAGAACCCCTACTGGAATCCGCGCCCGATCACGCGCGACGGCATTCGCGACCTGATCGCCCACGCCTACGCCGGCGAGCGGCCACGCGCCGCTATCGCCGAAGACGAGGCGGCTTGAGCCATGGCTCGCCGCATCCTCCTCTCGGGCGCCACCATCCTATCGATGGATCCGGCCGTGGGCGACCTGCCTCGCGGCGACATCCTCATCGCAAACGGTAAGATCGCCGCCATCGCGCCGCGCATCGAGGCCGGAGATGCCGAGCGTCTCGACGTGGCCGGGCGGATCGCCGTGCCGGGCTTCGTCAATGCCCATATGCATAGCTGGCAGACGGGCATGCGCGGGCTCGCGGCCGACTGGACGCTGCTCGAGTATTTCCGCTGGGTCCATGCCGGTCTCGCCACGCTGTTCAGGCCGGAGGACATCGGCATCGCGACCCTGATGGGCGCGCTCGGCCAGATCGATGCCGGCACCACGACGCTGGTCGACTGGTGCCACAACAACCCGACCCCTGCCCATACCGATGCCGCCGTCGAGGCGCTGGCCGAGAGCGGCATCCGCGCCGCCTTCTTTCACGGCTCGCCCAAGCCCGATCCGAACCCCGGCGAACCGCATTTCTCCGAGGTGCCGCATCCGCGCGCCGAAATCGAGCGCCTGCGGCGCGGCCGCTTCGCCAGCGATGACGGCTTGCTGACGCTCGGCCTCGCCATCCTCGGCCCGCACTATGCGACGCTGGAGGTAGCCCGCGCCGATTTCCGCCTCGCGCGCGAATTCGGCCTCGTCGCCTCGATGCATCAGGGCGGCGGCGACGCCAAGACGCCAGGCGGATGGGAAAAGCTGATCGCCGAGGAACTGGTTGGGCCGGGCATCAACATCGTGCACGGCAACGACTTGCCCGACGAGCTGCTCAGCCAACTGCTCGATCTCGGCGCGTCCTTCTCCGTGACCCCGGAGAACGAGATGACGCAAGGCCACGGTTTTCCGATCACCGGCCGGCTCCTCGCACGCGGCGGCGCACCATCGCTCGGCGTCGATCTCGAATCCGTTCTCGCCGGCGACATGATGGGCGTCGCCCGCATCGCGCTCGGCATGCAGCGTGCGCTCGACAACGCCGAAAGCCGCCGCCAGACCAGCGCCATTCCGCCGACCTCGACAATTCGCGTGCGGCAGGCGCTATCCTGGATCACCATCGAGGGCGCGAAGATGCTGGGCCTCGATCACCGCATCGGCTCGCTTGCGCCCGGCAAGCAGGCCGACATCACCCTGATCGACGCACGGGCGCTGCATCTGCAGCCGGTGCACGATCCCGCGGCCACCGTCATCATGCAGGCTGGGCGCGGCGACATCGAAGCCGTGATGATCGCAGGACGTTTTGCGAAACGGGACGGCCGGCTGCTAGCCGATGGACTGAACGAGAAGCTCGAACGCCTTGCTGCTTCCGGCACAAGAATCGTCGAGGAGCTTCGCCGCTCGCAGCGAGCAGCTTGAGGACAACAGTATGATGGACACACAAACCATCGGCTGGATCGGGCTCGGTAAGATGGGGCTGCCCATCGCCACCCGCCTCGCGGCAGCCGGACATGCCGTCGCAGGCTTTGATCGCGACCAGCAGCGCATCGCCGAGGCCTCGGGTGGCGGCGTCACGCTTGCCACGACGCTTGCCGACGCAGCCGGACGCGACATCGTCTTCACCTCACTGCCGGACGACAAGGTGCTCGCCGCCGTCACTCTCTCAGGCGGGCTCTTCGATGCCATGCGCAAGGGCGCGATCCTGGTTGAAACCTCGACCGTCAGTCCCGCTATCTCGGTCGAGGTCGCGCGGGCAGCCGCGCAGCGCGGCGTCGCCTATCTGCGTGCGCCGGTCTCCGGTAACGCCGCTATCGCCCATACCGGCAATCTGACCTGCTTCGTATCGGGACCGCGCGCGGCTTTCGACGCCTTCTTGCCGATCGCGCAGGACTTCACTCGCGCCCAGAAATATCTCGGCGAGGCTGAGGAGGCACGCTTCGCCAAGCTCGCCGTCAACCTGATGATCGCGGTTTCCGCCGCGATGATGGGTGAGAGCATCGTGCTTGCCCGCAAGGGCAATCTCGCGTGGCAGGATATTCTCGACGTGCTGACCAACAGCGCGGTCGGCTCGCCGATGGTGCATTACAAGGCCAAGAGCCTGGAGACGCGCGATTTCGCCCCAACCTTCTCATGCCGGCAGATGGCCAAGGATCTCGACCTGATCATCGGCGCGGGCCATGCCGCCGAGATGGCGCTGCCCCTGGCGACACTAACGCGCGAAACCTACGGCGCCCTGATCGGACGCGGCGAGGGCGAGGCCGATTTCATCTCGACCGTGCGCCTTGCCGAATGGCTCGCCGGGCTTGGCGAGCCCGGTCTCGACACCAACGCAGGGAGGCTCGGATGAGGAACTTCGACCAGAACAGTATCACCCAGGCGGTACTGGAGCGCGTCGCCGGCGCGCCGGATGCCCGCACCAAGCAGATCAGCGAAGCACTCGTCCGCCACCTGCACGATTTCATTCGCGAGGTCCGCCCAACGCAGGAGGAATGGGCCAAGGGCATCGCCTTCCTGACCGATACCGGCCAGATGTGCACCGGCACGCGGCAGGAGTTCATCCTGCTCTCCGACACGCTCGGCGTTTCGATGCTGGTCGACGCGATCAATCACGACCATCAAGGCGCCGTCACCGAGAGCACCGTGCTCGGCCCCTTCTATGTCGAGGGCCCGCCGGAAGCGGCGCTAGGCAGCGACATCTCCGGCGAGCTGCCGGGTGAGCCGATGTATGTCTCCGGCACTGTCGCCGCGGCGGATGGCAACCCGCTCGCGGGAGCAATCGTCGATGTCTGGCATTCCGACGAGGACGGCTATTACGATGTGCAGCATTCAGACGACGGGGTCGATCTCGTCGCCCGGGCGCGCTTCCGCACCGATGCGCAGGGCCGCTTCCACTTCTGGTCGATAAAGCCCGCCGCCTATCCGATCCCGCATGACGGCCCGGTCGGCAAGATGCTGGAGGCGCAAGGCCGCCATCCCTGGCGGCCGGCGCATGTCCATTTCATGATCGCGGCGCCGGGCCACGAGAAGCTCGTCACCCATGTCTTCGTCTCCGGCGACCAGTATCTCGATTCCGATGCCGTCTTCGGTGTGAAGGATTCGCTGATCAGCGAATTCACCGAGCAGCCGGCGGGCACCGCTCCGGACGGCCGGGCACTCGACCGACCGTGGTGCCGCCTGACCTACGACTTCCAGCTCAACCCCGCATTCTAGGCAGCCGCCTGCGCCACAGGGGAACGCCACCGACAATCGCATCCAGAGAGCCCGGTCAGCGGGCCAACGCGAAGGGAGAAACCATGTTGACCAGACCCTCATCCAACGAGGGAGCCGTGGAGACGGCGGTGGCGCGGCTGACCGAAACGCTCGGCCCGCGCGTCAGCCGAGCTCCCGGCGTCCTAGCCGATCACGGCCGCAGCGAAGCCTATCACGCGCCCTCGCCTCCCGATCTCGTGGTGTTTCCGGAATCCACGGAGGAGGTGCGCAGCATTGTGACGCTCTGCCACGAGCTGCGGCTGCCGATCGTGCCGTTCGGCGCGGGCACTTCGCTCGAGGGCAACGCCTCGGCGCCCCAAGGCGGCGTGTGCATCGACATGTCCCGCATGGACAAGGTTCTGTCGGCGAGCCCCGAGGACATGGATGTACGCGTCCAACCCGGCATTACCCGCAAGCAGCTCAATGCGCAGTTGCGCGACACCGGCCTTTTCTTCCCGATCGACCCCGGCGCCGACGCCTCGATCGGCGGCATGGCCTCGACGCGCGCCTCCGGCACGATGGCAGTGCGCTACGGCACCATGAAGGACAATGTGTTGGCGCTCGAGGCGGTGCTCGCCGATGGCCGCGTGATCCGCACGGCCCGGCGCGCCCGCAAATCTGCGGCCGGCTACGACATGACCCGTCTGCTCGTCGGCGCGGAAGGAACGCTCGGCGTCATCACCGAGGTGACGCTGAAGCTGCATCCGCAGCCGGAAGCGATCTCCTCGGCTGTCTGCGCCTTTCCCGATCTCAAAGCCGCAGTCGACACGGCGATCGCTGTCATCCAATCGGGCGTTCCGGTGGCGCGGATCGAGCTTCTCGACGCGGTGATGATGCGCGGCATGAACCTGCACGCAAAACTCGGCCTGCCGGAAGAGCCGCATCTCTTCTTTGAGTTCCACGGCTCGAAGAATTACGTCGCCGAGCAGGCCGAGGCGGCGCAGGCGCTGGCCGGCGAGTTCGGCGGGCAGGGTTTTGCCTGGGCGACCTCGCCGGAAGAGCGCAGCCGCCTCTGGCACGCCCGCGACAACACGCTCTATGCCGGGCTCGCCCTGCGGCCCGGCGCGCGCGCCCTGGTCACAGACGTCTGCGTGCCGATCTCGCGCCTGGCCGAATGTCTCGTCGCGACGGCCGCCGACATCGCGGAGAGCGGCCTCGTCGCCCCGGTCGTCGGCCATGTCGGCGACGGCAATTTCCATCTTCTCGTCCTGCACGACCCCGACAGTGCCGAGGACCTCGCGCGGGTGAAGGCGTTAAACGGGCGCCTCGTCAGGCGGGCGATCGCGCTGGACGGCACCTGCACCGGCGAGCACGGAATCGGCCTCGGCAAGATGGATTTCCTCGAGCTGGAACTGGGTGACGCCGTCGATGCGATGCGCCTCGTGAAGCAGGCGCTCGACCCGCTCGGGATCATGAACCCCGGCAAGATCTTCCGCTCCTCGCCGCGGATGGGAGGCGCAGCATGAACGCGATGACCGCGGCCAAGCCCCGCATCGAAGCGGAACTCCCGCCTCCCCGCGCGGCCGAGGGCAAGCCTCTCCTCGAGCTCAAGGGCATCTGCAAGAGCTTTCCCGGTGTGAAGGCGCTCGACGACGTTTCCTTCGCCGTCTGGCCGGGCGAGGTCCACATGCTGCTCGGCGAGAATGGCGCCGGCAAATCCTCGCTGATGAAGGTGCTGTGCGGCGCCTACCAGGCCGATGCCGGCACGTATTTCCACAAGGGCGAGACCGTCGAGATCCGCACTCCGGCGGATGCCCGCAAGCTCGGCATCGCCGTGATCTTCCAGGAATTCTCGCTCGTCCCATATCTCGACGTCGCGCAGAACATCTTCCTTGGCCGCGAATTTCCCTCGCGCATGCCCGGTCTCGTCGACCGCCGGCGGCTCTATCGCGAGGCGCAGGCCGTGCTCGACCTGATCGGGCTCGACGTCGATCCGAGGACCAAGGTCCACACGCTCGGCGTCGCGCAGCAGCAGATGGTCGAGATCGGGAAGGCGCTTTCGCAGAATGCGCGCATCCTCGTCATGGACGAGCCGACCGCCGCGCTCTCCGACCGCGAGACGGAACGTCTCTTTGCGGTGATGCGCCAGCTTCAGGCTAAAGGCGTCGCCATCGTCTACATCTCGCACCGCATGGCCGAAGTGTTCGCGCTCGGCGACCGCATCACCGTGCTGCGCGACGGCAAGCTCGCCGGCCGGGCGCAGCCGGGCGAGACCACGCCGGACGAGCTCGTGCGGATGATGGTCGGCCGCAATGTCGATATGAGCTATCCGCGCAACTTCGCGGAGAAACCGGGCGAGATCGCTCTGGAGGTCAGGGGCCTCAGCGCCAAGAACGGCATCCGCGACATCGATCTGACCGTGCGCGCCGGTGAGATCGTCGGGCTGTGCGGCCTCGTCGGCTCCGGCCGGACCGAGGTCGCGCGCGCCATCTTCGGCGCCGACGAGATCACGGCCGGCGAAGTGCGGGTCTTCGGCCAGGCCAAGCGCGGTGGACCGGACGTCTCCGCCTTCGCCGGTGTCGGCCTCATCCCGGAAAGCCGCAAGACGGAGGGGCTCGCACTGATCCGCACGGTCAGCGACAATCTCGCCGCCGCAGGCCTGCCGAAGCTGTTCCCGCACAAGCTGTTCTCGCCCGCTCGCGCCCGCCGCTCGGCCGAGGAGCTGATCAAGCGGCTGCGTATCGCGACGCCCTCGCCCAGCCAGAGCGTCGGGGTGCTCTCCGGCGGCAATCAGCAGAAGGTGGTCATCGGCAAATGGCTCGCGGCCGACACGCGGCTGTTCATCTTCGACGAGCCGACGCGGGGCATCGATGTCGGCGCCAAGTCCGAGATCTTCGCGCTGATCGACCAACTCGTCGCGGATGGTGCGGCAGTACTGATGATCTCTTCCGAGCAGGCCGAGATCGTCCATGTCTGCGACCGGGCCTATGTCATGCGCGGCAAGCGCATCGTCGGGGAACTCTCCCGCTCCGAACTCTCCGAAGAGAACATCGTCAGAATGGGGATGCACGATGAGTGATCAGGCCGTCTCCTCTCCGTCCCCGCGCGTCCCGGCAGTGCCGGGCGTGGCGGTCGCACTCGCCGGACTTTCGCTGTTCTTCGCCGTGGCGAGCCCTGGCTTCCTCAGCGCCGGAAACCTCTCCAACGTGCTGGTGCAGTCGGTCATCCTGCTGCTGCTGGCCCTGCCGATGACGCTGATCATCATGACCGAGGGGCTCGACCTCTCGATGGGTGCGGTGTTGACGCTGGCCTCGCTGGTGCTGGCGCTGATCGTGGTCTCGACGCAATCGCTCGTGCTGGCACTGCTGGGCGCACTCGGCGTCGGGCTCGTCTTCGGGCTCGTCAATGGTTGGCTGATTGCGGGCTTGTCGATCCCGCCCTTCGTCGCCACGCTCGGCACGCTGGGCGCCGCACAGGGGCTCGCCCTCGTCGTCAGCGACGGCCAGAGCGTCGTCGGCATCCCGCGCTTCGTGCGGCTGATCTATTCCGGCACCACGTTCGGCATCCCGACCCCGATCCTGATCGGTGCGGGCTTCTACGCCCTCTTCCACATCCTGCTCTACCATACCCGCTTCGGCACCTATGTCTGCGCGCTCGGCGGCAATCGCGATGCGCTGACGCTCGCCGGAGTGGCCTGGAAGCGCCTGCTCGTAGCCGTCTACATGCTCGGCGGCGCAATGGCGGGGGTCGCGGCCCTGCTGATGACCGCGCGCATCAATGCCGGCCACCCGACAGCTGCTATCGGCATGGAGTTCGACGCCATCGCCGCCGTGGCGCTCGGCGGCACCTCCTTCGACAAGGGCAATGGCTGGCTCTTCGGCACGCTGCTCGGCGTGCTGACGGTCGGCGTGCTGCGCAACGGCCTCAACCTGATGGCCGTGCCCTCCTCCGTCCAGGTCGCCTGCATCGGCGCCCTCGTCATCGCCGCCCTTCTCATCGACAGCCTGCGGAGCCCCCGGTCATGAGCATCGCCAGCGACGCCTCCGCCCGTCCGTCCGGCTTCCATGTCTCTCGTGAGGTGCAACAGCTTGTCTACCGGCTGCTGGCGGTCGCGCTGTTGTGCGCTGCATTGAGCTTCGCGACGGAGGCCTTCCTCACCGCCAACAACATCCTCAACGTGCTCCGGCAGGCGAGCCTGTTGTTCTTCCTGGCCTCCGGGCTGACGCTGGTGATCCTGACGGGCGGTCTCGATCTCTCGGTCGGCGCCAATATCGGCCTCTCCGCCTGCTTTGCCGCGACGGTGATCAAGGCGACCGGCTCGCCCGCGCTCGGCACGCTGGCGGGGCTCGCCACCGGACTCGCCATCGGCATCTGCAACGGGCTGATGGTGGCGAAGCTGCGCATCCCGTCCTTCATCGCCACCTACGGCATGCTCTGGGTGTTGCACGGCATCACCTATTACTACATGGCCGGCGAGACCATTCACGGCTTCCCACCCGGCTTCCGCCAGATCGGCTCCGGCTATTTCCTCGGCGTGCCGATCCCGGTCTATCTGATGGTGGTCTTCCTGCTGGCGGGCACGATCTTCGCCCAGCGCACGATCTGGGGGCAGCAGATCTACGCGATCGGCGCCAACCCGGTCGCCGCGCGCCTCACCGGAATCCCGGTCGATCGCCGCCTGATCCTGGTCTACGCCTTTTCCGGCGCCATGGCCGGCGTGGCTTCGATCGTCTTCCTCGCCCGGCTGAACTCGGCCGAGGGCGACATCGGCGAGGCCATGACTCTGCCGGCGATCGCCGCCGCGCTGATCGGCGGCGCTTCGCTGTTCGGAGGCGTCGGCAGCGTGTTCGGCACCTTCATCGGCGCGCTCATCCTGACGCTGGTGCTGAACGGCATGAACCTGCTCGCCGTCAACGCCAACTGGCAGCCCCTGGTTACCGGGCTGATCGTCATCCTTGCCGTCTGGCTCGACATGCAAGGCCGCCGCCGCGCGTAAAAAACCAACCAAGAGAAACCCAAGGGAGGGAACCCATGTCCAAGTCGAAAATTCTCGTTGCAGCACTGCCCGCCATCCTGATGTCGACCGCGGCGCTCGCCGCCGGCGAAACCATCGCGGTCTTCACCAAGAACCAGACCAACCCCTATTTCCAGACTGTGCGGGTGGGCGCCGAGGCCGCGGCGAAATCGCTCGGCGCCAAGGTGGTGCACTACATCCCGACCAAGCCGGACTCGATCCCCGAGCAACTCAGCCAGGTCGAGGATGTGATCGTCAAGAAGCCGAGCGCCATCGTCTTCGTGCCGGTCGACTACAAGGCGATGGTGCCCGGCGTCGAGCAGATCAACGATGCCAAGATCCCGATCGTCAACGTCACCGACCGCAGCGCCGGCGGCAAGTTCCTCGCCTTCGTCGGTGCTGACGACTACAGCCTCGGCCTCGAAACCGGGCGCTACCTGCTGAAGGCGATGGGCGGAAAGGGCAATGTCGTCATCCTCGAAGGCGTCAAGGGCTCGCTGACCAATATCGACCGGGTGCGCGGCTTCAACGACGCGATCAAGGAGACGAAGGACGTCAAGCTGCTCGCCAGCCAGCCGGCCAACTACCAGCGCCTGCAGGGCCTGCAGGTGATGGAGAACCTGATGCAGTCCCATCCGCAGATCGACGGGGTGCTCGCCGCCAACGATGCGATGGCGATCGGCGCGATCGAGGCTCTCGACGGAGCCAACCGCAAGGCCAAGGTCGTCGGCATCAACGGCACGCAGGAGGCAGTCGACGCGATCAAATCCGGCAAGCTGCTGGCATCGGGCGACTATAACGGCTTCCTGCAGGGCTGCATCGGGACCATGGTCGCGATCCGGGCCTTGCGGAAGGAAGCCACCGTGACGGAAGTGGTGCTGAAGCCGACCGTGGTGAACGCCTCGAACTACCAGCCCTATGACGCGCCGCTGGAATCGCGAGCCTGCCCGAGCTGGAGCGATGCCGCCGCCATGGCCAGCAAATAGATCGGAACCTCACTCACCGCGGCGGCCGGCACGTCATCCGGCCGCCGATAGGAGCCTCGCCGCATGCTGTTCGTGATCCACGCCCTCGACAAACCCGGCGCGCTCGACGCCCGTCTCGCCAACTACGATGCGCACAAGGCGTTTCTCTCCGATACCGCCGCACTGAACGTGAAAATCGTGATGTCCGGACCACTGGTCGCCGACGACGGTTCGACCATGATCGGCAGTCTCTTTGTGGTGGAAGCCGCGGATCGCGAAGCGGTGGAACGCTTCAATGCAGCAGATCCGTTTCATAGCGCAGGCATCTGGGATCGCGTCTCGATCACCGGCTTCATCAGGCGCCAGGGCTAAGCTCGAAATCGGCCGGGGTCGTGTCCCGGTTGATGGAGGCGCGCCATGATTGACCAGACCGACCGAGCTCAACCGGAATTCGACTGAGGATAAGGCTGTGTCTGTACGCTATTATGCGGCCCATCCAGGAGCGACGCGGTTCAGGGCGCGCCGCTCCGCCTATGCATAATTCCTAAACGGCGGGGCAAAATGAAACGATACCGCCGCCAGAGAATTTCGACCAGCGAACGGATTTGCCGAGATTCTGACGGAATCCAAAGCGCCGCACTAACGAAACGCGAAGCTGCTGGCGGCAGTCCACTTGTCAACGAATAAGGCGCTGCAAAAACAGCGCCTTATTGCCAATGCTTTACAGATTACGGCAGGCGTTCGCTAGAACGGGATGTCGTCGTCGAGATGGCTCGACGAGGAGCGCCCGCCGCCACCGCCGCCGCCCGACATGGCCGGCTGGCGCGCGGCGCCGCCACTGCTACCGCCGCCCATCGCGCTGGAGCGGCCGAAGGAGCTGCCGCCCGAACGCTCTTCCCCGTAGCCGCTCGCGCCGGCGCCCTCGCTGTACTCCTCGGAGCCGCCCTGGCGGCTGTCGAGGATGGTGAGCTCGCCGCGGAAGCGCTGCAGCACGATCTCGGTGGTGTATTTCTCGACGCCGGACTGGTCCTGCCATTTCCGGGTCTGGAGCTGGCCCTCGATGTAAACCTTGGAGCCCTTCTTCAGGTACTGCTCGGCCACCTTCGCCAAATTCTCGTTGAAGATCACGACCGAGTGCCACTCGGTGCGCTCCTTGCGCTCGCCGCTCTGCTTGTCGCGCCAGGTCTCGGAGGTGGCGATGCGCAGATTGACGACGGGTTCGCCGCTGCCGAGGCGGCGCACTTCGGGGTCCCGCCCCAAATTGCCGACGATGATGACCTTGTTGACGCTGCCAGCCATGAGAGGCTCCATTTCCTGCGCACTAAACACACAACCGGCCGAATGACCGGGAGCCGAACCCTATCGACCCACAAATCCATTATCAACGATGTTCCTGTTTTGTTCAAGGTCTCAAGGCGAGGTTTTCCCCCGCTGATTCGGGTGACGCCCGGTTGATCGAAAAGCGGACGGATTCCGATCACGGCCGCTCTGTCTCCGATGGGGGCGGCGCACCGAGGACGGCCTGCGCCATCCTGTCCAACAGCACCGCAAGCAGCACGATGGCGAGCCCGCCGATGAAGCCGAGGCCGGGATCGGCCCGCTGCAGACCGAGCAGGACGATCTCGCCGAGCCCCTTGGCGCCGATCATCGAGGCAACGACGACCATCGCCAGCGCCATCATGATCGCCTGGTTCAGTCCCTGCAGGATGGTGGGCCGGGCGAGCGGAAGCTCGACCAGCCAGAACGCCTGCCGTGGCCGCAAGCCCAGTGCGCGCGAGGCTTCGACGACCCCGGCATCGACACCGCGCAGGCCGAGTTCCGTCAGCCTTGCGAAAGGCGGCAGGGCATAGATCAGCGTCGCCACCAGAGCCGGCGCCCGGCCGAGCCCGAGCACCATCGCCACCGGGATCAGATAGACGAAGCTCGGGATCGTCTGCATCAGGTCGTAGAGCGGCGTGAGCGCACGGCCGAGACGCGGCAGCCGCGCCGCCGCCACGCCGAGCGGCAATCCGAGCAGAACCACGAACAGCACGGCGACGACGACCAAAGCGAGCGACTGCATCGCCTCGTTCCAGACACCCAGCCCGGACAGCGCCGCAGGCAGCGCGGCCATCGCGAGCACGAAGCCGATGCGCCTGCTGGCCAGCCAGGCGCCCGCCGCGACGACGAGGATGAAAGCCGGCACCGGGACGAGCAAAAGGCCCGTCTCGACCCATCGGACAGGCGCGGTCAACCAGGCGCCGAGGCCGTCGAGCCTGTCGCCATAGCCGGTGACGACGGCGTCCACGGCGCGATTGACGAAGCTCTGCAGCGCCTTGCCGAATTCCGGGACGAAACCGGCCGTCACAGGCTGGAAGCGACCTTCGTGGCGATGTCCCCCGGCAGCCATTTGCGCCAGATGTCCGGCTGCGTCTTCAGGAAGACGAGCGCCTGCTGCTCGGGAGTGACGCCCTTCTCGCGGGCTTCGGCCAGCATCTTCGAGGTCATGTCGCTGGTCGTGCCGTAGCTCTTGAAGAAAGTGGCGAGCTGCGGCGCCTTCTTGGCGAGGTCGATATTGGCGCCGATGACGACCTTGCTGGTCGGATAGGCCGTGGCGCGCTTGGGGTTGTCGCTCGCCTTGAGCTCGGCCCAGACGGCCGGATCGAAGGGTGCCTCCTCGAGCTTGACGAGATCATAGGCGCCCAGCAGCCAGCTCGGCCCCCAATAATAGAACAGGACCGGCCGCTTGCGCTTCAGCGAGGCCTCGATGGCGGCGACCAGCGCCTCGCTCGAACCGCCGCGCGTATTGCTGAAGTCCTCTGCCAGCCCGTAGACCGCGAGCTTCTTGGTGTTGATGCCCTCGCAGACCCAGCCGGCGACGCAGTTGTAGAAACGGCCCTTCCCCGGCTCCTCCGGATCGGCGAACAGCGCCTTGTAGCGCTTGAGGTCTTCGACCGTTTTGAGATCGGGAGCCTTGGCATCGGGCCCGGACACCAGATAGCGCGGCACGAACCAGCCTTCGCTTGCGTCCGGGAATGCCGTGCCGAGCGGCTCGACCTTGCCGGCCTCGGCAGCCTTCACCCAGGCCTCGACCGGGTTCGCCATCCAGATTTCCATGACGATGTCGACATCGCCGCGCGCGACGCCGTTGACCAGCGGAGCGATGGCCCCGGGAATGCGCTCGACCTTGCAGCCGAAGCCGCGCTCGGCGATCGCGCTTGCGACGGCGGTGTGGAAGGCAGCGGAATCATAGTCGAGCCCCGCCATCTTCAACGACCTGTCGAGTTCGCAGGCCATGGCCGGGGCGCTGAGCGCAAGACCGAGGGCAAGAGAGGCGATTCCAAGAAGGGGTTTCATCGTCATCGCTCCCCGATCAAAATTGTGACAAAGGCCGTGGGCAGGATCGTTGGCACGACCCGCTCTGTAACGCCGGACCGGGCCGATTGATCCATGCAGCGGCCTCTCGTTCGGGGAGCATCGCTCAATCAGCGCGGCGAGGCCACATCCAGTCCTGCCAGAGTCCGTCAGGACCGAAACACGAGATGCATCTGCCGAGAACAAGCGCGGGAGCCGTGGGATGGGTCGACAGGCATTGAGCCCCTCGTGCCTTCCCTGTCTCGATCGGAGTAGCGACCGTTTTGATGTCACTGGCACGACCGGTTGCAGGATCATCGCAAGAAGCCGTGACTTCGCCCTAGCTTCGCGGCAGGATCGGCTCTCGAAAGAGGGCCTCCGAATGAAGATGCTTTTCGTGGCCGCGTGCGGTCTTCTGCTAACGGGATGCGCTGCCGTCGGCAGCTTGTCCGAGCCCACGCGCATTGATCCGATGCAAAGCGATGGACAGAGCTATGTGCAGGGACCGGCAGGGAGCTACGAGCCGCCGCCTGCCGAAGAGCGACTGACGACCTCGTGCAAGATGAAGGGCAAAGGCGTGCAGTGCTTCTGAGCGAACTGACCGCGTTCGTTCTGGCGACAAGGAGCGTTCCCGGCGCTCCATGACAGGATGAGGAACCGCGGCCTCCGCAATCGCCCGGGCGGTACTGCCGTATCTCGCATGTCGACCCGTTCCGGACTTTTCGGTCATCCCGCCATGATCGTGTAATTGCATGCGCAAAGGACGTTCCGGGGGTGGAAAGCTGGTGATGAAGCGCTCGACGTATCGTGCAATCGCTATATTGCTCTGCTCGATTATGGCGGCGCTATCGCTCTATTTCGTTTCCAGATTGAATTGGATCGCTCTCCCCCTTGGCCTAGCCGCCGCGTTGACAGCCTTCATGATCGGCCGGGCATCAGCCTGGGCGGCCGGTCTTATATTTTTGCTCGCTTTGATCGGATACTGGTCACCCTTGCCGTATTATATCGATCTGGCAGCGTCGCGAGTTTTGCCCTTGGAAGAAGCCAAAATGGTCGGTGGTGGCGCGCTGCGAGGCAATTATCTATTGAATAGCGGCTTCCTAAGTGCGTCGTCGCGATTGATTGTTATTGAAGGCGATGTTCCCGCGCTCGATGATCTCCAGCGGCGGCCGGCATTTTATCTCCCCGAGCTGACTAGAGGCGCCTGTCGAAACAAAATAATTCGGCTTACCAATCAGGCGTCGGTTGTTGATACACGCTGCAATGACGCTGACGTTCCTGACAAGTAGCCGCGCCCGGGATGACCGCTCCCGACCCCTTGCGGACACTCGGGACGTCTGCTTTGCGGCCGTTCGGCGCAGCCATCGTTCTGGGCGCCACAACGAGGCTGGTGACGCCGGCTCCGATGAGGGACTGACGCTTTCCTTCACACGGCAGGAGGCTCAGGTTCGGCGATAGCCCATTTTTTGGGGAGCGGTTTGCCGCAGGCATGGCTGCTCTTGCATGAACCGATTTGGACATGGCCGCGACAACACCGCAGGGGGTTCGAACGCGGAGGTGGCCGTCAGATGACTCTGAAGCAACAGGTTGTTCGCATATTGCGCGGTCCTACGGCGACCCGCATCCGTTTCACCTTTCCCTCCGGGGGCAGGACCATCGCGATTTCGCCCGGCACGTTTCACTACGTCGCGCGGGCGCTGGAGAACGGCCGAGCAAGGGTGTCACCCCCGGCGGCGATGGTTCCCGGAGCGGCCGCCCAATATACCGGCTTCAGCGGCGGTGCCGTGCCGGCGAACACGATGGAGGTGCCGCGCATTCTCGGTCGCATCGAGGAGGGCCATATCCTGCACGAGTCCCTTCATTGCGCTTATGATCTGCTCGGCACCAACATCGCCGCCGCCGATGACGAGGCATCGTGTTATGTCGTCTCCGCCCTGGCGTTCCTGATGACCGGTGTGCGCCCGCCTCGCTGGAGCAACGAACCCTTCGTCTCCGCCGGTCGGGTGGCGAGAGGTCTGCTTGCCCGATATCAGCGCGGGGATCGAGGCGCGCATCCCGTCGACCCGACAAACTGGCAGGTCTTGCGCGCCGTCTTGATGACGCACCCTCTCTACATGTTCCCGTGGAGTGGCACCAACAACTGGACGCTCGGCCCGGTACCTACCGGCGGCAGCTACACCCACGACGGCTGACCGACCGTCCACTGCATTTGCTTCTACGGGCGTCGGAGGCTGTCATACCTCCCCCGCGTCTGCGTTCGCTCGATGGAGCATGAAGAAGAGATCGACAGAGTTCCATCCCGCGGCGCCGGTGACGTTGCGCAGGATCGGCCGTCCCCAAGTCGTGAGTTCGATCCAACATCGACCTGGATCGCTACGGCGACCTTGCACGCGATGGCAGTAAATGTTCGGTGTCCGCTTCCGGCCGTTGCGGAAGCTACGCCCCGGATAACTGGCGGTGGTCCGCGATAACCTCCGCCACGACCTTCCGAGCTTTTTCTATCGCCAACGCATCTCCATCAGGGCCTGCGACAGTGATGAGAGCTTTCCACAGCGCCCATCCTCGAGCACGTCTCCAAGTGTCGTCATCAAATGGAAGTTCACCACGGAACACGCTGCGGCTATTGCCGGAAAATTCCGTCCACGCCATCACCAAATCGCAGGCAGGGTCGCCTACCGCCGAGCTTCCGAAATCAATCACGGCGTCAAGATCTCCGCATTGCACCAGCAGATTGCCCGGAGCTATATCGCCATGAACCCATAGCGGCTGGCGACGCCATTCCGATGAGAGCGCCGCTGCCCATACTTCGGCAGCAGAGGCGGTATCTATCCTTCCGGCCAGCGCAGACAGGGCGGCCCGGGTTTCGGTGTCATAAACAGCAAGACGCCCGCCACGATGAAAATTGTGGCTCCCCGGCGCGGGCCCGTCGGTCGCATCGATACGGTGCAGCGCAGCCAGAAACGAGGCCAGTGACCGGGCAAAAGCAGGTAGATCAGCGATACTCCCTGTCGTTGCCGGCCGCCCCTCAAGCCATCGATATATCGACCAAGGCCAAGGATAACCTTCGGCCGGCGCCCCCATTGCCAACGGACACGGGACCGGGAGGGGCAAGTGCGGTGCGAGCCTTGGCAGCCAGCGATGCTCCTTTTCGACCTGCGCCACATAGGGTTCTGCGCTCGGCAAGCGAACGGACAGGTCCCGACCAAGCCGAAAGGTTCGATTATCCCAGCCGCCTGGTTGGACGGCATCCAATGGCAAGGCGGCGTACTGCGGAAACTGCACTTCGAGCAGCCGTCTGACCAGTTCGACGTTGATGGCCACGGGCAGTTTGGCAGGCTCCTTCGCCATCAATCGTCATCCCGGACCGGGCGCCATAGGTCCTCGGGAATGCGCTTGCCGGTCACTTGTTCGTCAGCGAGGCGGTCAGCTTGAAACTTGGCCTCGATCCGCGCGATATCGAGGAAATATGACAGCGTCCGGAAGCTCCGGGCATCGGCCTCCGCCTCTAGCGCAGCGATGCGCTCAAGCAGGTCATCCACGCGGCGCAGGGGAGCGCGCGGGGCACCTGACCACGAGCGAACGATGTCGGCCATGCGCCCCTCCATGCTTTGGTCAGCCTATGCGGCTACGGCGGGGATGCACAACGGAGCTGCGAACGAACTTCCGTTTTCGACCCTTTGCCGAAATTCCATCGCCGCGTAACAACCGCCGCAATATGTAGCGTTGCGAAAGTTTATTTTGGCTTTATCATATAGTATAAAGCAAAATGCAGGGCGCATGCGGCAAAGAATACCGCCACAACGCCAATCCAAGGCTTGATTTCTATAAACACAAAAACCAGCAAGTATGTGGATATAAATATAAAAAGCATATCAATGATGTAGATTAGCGCCATATCAAGTTGCTCTCCGATTAAAATACCTCATCGTGCGCCAGATAGGTTAAAGGCGCCTTCTTACTCTTCCAAGCGTCATTCCGTCCGCTTCCGACCCAACCCGGACGTCCCCGGATTGTGGGTTCACGGCCTAAAACAATCCTTAGGATCACGTTTAGGCTCCGGGGGGTGTCGGCGCGCGGCTGCGGACTCGGTGATGAAACCTCATTGGTAGCAGTGTGTCGATCGGCGCCGACGCTCCCTTTTCATCAGTTATGAACCGCTTCTGGGTAGCGTATCGCCACAAATTGGGTTGATGCCCTCTGGAGCCGATATGGTCCTGACGCACCGCCAGTTGATCGGAGCGACCGTGTTTTCGGTCATTCTCGCAATTCCGTTCGTGACGTTTGTGTCGTCGATGGTGGTCTTCCCTATACTCGTCTTCGGGGCAATCGGTATCGTCGCGAATTTCGCGCCGCCTCTGCTCCTGTTAGCCGCCTGCTTCAATCGGCTAGGTCTCTCGCTGGGCACCGGGCGCATGCTCGAGCTCTGGCAGTTCTCAGCGATCATTTGGATCGGCTGCGCCTTCGGCCTCGCGCGCTGGGGCGATGTCGCGAGCACAATGGGCGGCCGCAACATCCCTTATCTCAAAGTGCTGTTTGCGCCGTATCTCTATCTGCTCGGACAGCCGATCTCCTGATGACGGGGGGCACTGCTAAAGCGGCGACCGCGCCGCTACTTGGCATTTGATCTGCCGCGTCGTGGTTCGCGGCGGCGGGCGTAACGCTGCGGTGAAACCCATTGCCTTGAGATGGATGCGGGTCAGGCGCCTGCTTCCACCCGTTGCGGGCCATTATCGCCAAGGTCGCCTGCATATTCTTCGCCGGACGGGCGCGCTGCTATAAGAAGAGGATTGCCGCGATCCAAAGCGTAACGGCGGCGGTCCCCACAATGCCAACGCCTCGTACTAACCAGTTCGCGCTGAAAGCAGCGATGAGAAGCGGCGATGCGAGGACGGCGGTAAAGAACGAGTAGGCCAGCTTGTCTTCCATGTGCGCCTTCCTGAGGTGCCTCTCGGTGCGGTCCGCTCCCGACCCGTTGCGGACACTGAACCTATCCTAGGTCAACATGCGCATCTGCGTTGTGAACTGTAGAGGAACGATATGGCTCTATCGGATCAACCCGCCTACCTCATCAAAATGAGAGCCAAGCCCGGAATGGGTGACACGCTGTTTGAACTTGCCACCGCCGGCATGGCGAAGTCCGGTGCTTCGGACAGGTTCATCATCTTCCGCGAGAAGGAAGACCCCGATGTTCTGTGGAACATCGAGGTGTTTCGATCAGTGGCGGCGAAAGACGCATACGAAAACGGCCCGCTTGGCGACGTCCTTCGGGATGAGATCATCGGCGTCTTGGCGGAACCTCCGATGCGTATCGAGGGCTACCCCTATTCTGCGGCACCATAGCAGTCCTCCGCATCGGGAGGTCGGCTCCGCAAACGACCTAAGATGGAAAGAAACCCGGCAGGAGAGACCCGCCGGGTCGCAATCCGAGGATTGTTCGCAGCGTCAGCCGCGGCGAGCGAAAGCCTTGAGCGTCGCCGCGGCCAGCGCCGACTTCAGGATCGCTCCGAGGAGGAAGGGCAGCGCGCCGACGGCGATCGCCTTGGACATGCCGATCAGCAGGCTCAGCCAGGCCACGCCGATCACCAGGCAGAGCGCATTGCCGGCCAGCATCGACGCGAAGGCGAAGCCGACGCGGCTGTCGTTCCAGCCGCGCTGTGCCAGCCAGCCGGTCAAGGCTGCGGCGAAGGGGAAGGCAAGCAGATAGCCGCCGGTCGGGCCCGCGAAGTAGGCCGCGCCGCCGACGGCGCCGGCGAAGACGGGCAAGCCCATAGCGCCCTGCGCCAGCCAGGCGATCACAGTGACCGCGCCGAGGCGCCAACCATAAAGCGCGCCGATCAGCGTCACCGCGAAGGTCTGCATGGTCATGGGCACCGGGTACATCGGCACCTTGATCTGCGAGGACAGCGCCAGCAGCAGGCTGCCGATGATGACGGCGCCGGCCTGCCAGGCGAGCGAACGGTTTTCCAGCCGCAGCGGGCTGAAGGGACGGCTGAGGGCAATATCGGTCATGGTCACTCCTTCGGCGGGATTAAATTATCTATAATTTTGATCTTTGATCTATGATGGAGTCCATATCTCCGCTCAAAAGGCAAGCCACCCTCCTCCTCGCCCGCGTGGACCAGCCGTGCCAAGGCCATCACCCGACGATGGCGAAGGCGCCGCGCGTCGCGCCTGAGGCCGTCCGGACCGGCCGCTCGCCGATCCATTGGGCATGCCGCGCCAGCGTTGCCAGCGCGGTTTCGATGTCGCCATTGCGCAGCGCCGTCAGGATGGCGCGATGGTCGTGATCGGTTGGCGTTTCCCATTCGGAACGCCAGGCCGAGAACAGGAAACGGGCGCTGGCGGCATGAAGGTCGTCGATCGTCGCGAGCAGCCGCTTCATGCCACAGGGCGCGACGATGGTGCGGTGGAAGCGGCGATTCGCCTCCTCCCAGGCGCGGACATCGGTCGCCGAATCGCAATCGCGGCGGGCCTGCTCGGCCTTGTCGAGGATAGCGGTTGTCAGATGCGGCGCGGCATGGCGCAGCGCCAGCACCTCCAGTGCCGCGCGCATCTCGGCCACTTCCCTCACCTCCGACAGATCGAAGGAGGCGACGCGGACGCCGCGGCGAGGTTCGCTAATGGCGAGGCCCTGCGCCTCCAAGCGGCGGAAGGCTTCGCGCACCGGCACATGGCTGGTCTCGAACTCCTCGGCTACATGATCCTGGCGCAGGCGGGCACCCGGCTCGATCTCTCCGGCGATGATCCGCTCGGCAAGGGTTCGGGCGATGCGGACGGCGATGGTGTCTTCGGCAGGCTTCGTCATGATTTATAGATAATTTGGCCGGCGCCCGGAGTCGACAGGCCGAGCGCAGGTCGATCGATCGCGGCGCGAAAATCGCTCCCGAACAATTCGTCGCTGCTGACGTTTTCTGTCAGGACGACGGCAGCAGCCGGCGCGGCTGCATGCTATTCATGCCGGGCAGACTGTCGCGAGGCTGGTATGGCCCGGCATATGCCCTATCTCTAGGCCTTCTCCGATACGGACGCCCCGATGGCCCGCAAGACCGATATCGCCGCCGCCCAAACGGCTGCCCAGCAAGCTGCCGCGCTTGAGGACATGTTCGACCGCAACCGAGCGGCCGATCCGAACAGCCGCGCCATCACCGTGCGCGGCGCGCGCGAGCACAATCTCAAGAACGTCGACCTCGCGATTCCCCGCGACAAGCTCGTGGTGTTCACCGGCCTTTCGGGCTCGGGCAAGTCCTCGCTCGCCTTCGACACGATCTATGCCGAGGGGCAGCGGCGCTATGTCGAGAGCCTCTCGGCCTATGCCCGCCAGTTCCTCGAGATGATGCAGAAGCCCGATGTCGATCAGATCGACGGGCTCTCGCCGGCGATCTCGATCGAGCAGAAGACCACCTCGAAGAACCCGCGCTCGACCGTCGGCACCGTCACCGAGATCCACGATTATATGCGCCTGCTCTGGGCGCGCACCGGCGTGCCCTATTCGCCCGCGACCGGCCTGCCGATCGAGAGCCAGACCGTCCAGCAGATGGTCGATCGCCTGGTCGAGCTGCCGGAGAAGACGCGCGGCTACCTGCTCGCGCCCGTGGTGCGCGGCCGCAAGGGCGAGTTCAGGAAAGAGATGGCTGACTGGCTGAAGCGCGGCTTCCAGCGCGTCAAGGTCAATGGCGAGTTCTACGAGATCCCGGACGCCCCGGCGCTGGACAAAAAGTTCAAGCACGACATCGACGTGGTCGTGGACCGCATCGTGATCCGCCCCGATCTCGGCGCGCGGCTGGCGGATTCGCTGGAGCAGGCGCTGGAGCTCACCGACGGCATCGCCGTCTTCGAATATGCCGACGAGAAGCAGGAGAACGGCGAAGCCCGCCGCGTCACCTTCTCGTCCAAGTTCGCCTGCCCGGTTTCCGGCTTCACCATTCCCGAGATCGAGCCCCGGCTTTTCTCGTTCAACAACCCGTTCGGCGCCTGCCCGGTCTGCGACGGCCTCGGCCATGAGATGCGGATCGATCCGGACATGATCGTCCCCGATCATTCGCTGACGCTGAAGAAGGGCGCCATCGCGCCCTGGGCCAAGTCGACCTCGCCCTATTACGGCCAGACGCTTGAGGCGCTCGCCCGCCATTTCGGCTTCTCGATGACCAAGCCCTGGTCCGAGCTGCCGGAGAGCGCGCAGAAGGCCATCCTGTTCGGCACGGGCACCGAGCCCGTGCGCATGGCCTACAATGACGGCCTGCGCAGCTACGAGGTGAAGAAGCCCTTCGAGGGCGTCATCACCAATATGGAGCGGCGCTGGAAGGAGACGGAGTCGGACTGGGCGCGCGAGGAGATCGGCCGCTTCATGTCCGAGACGCCCTGCGCCGCCTGCGACGGCTATCGCCTCAAGCCCGAGGCGCTGGCGGTGAAGATCGACATGCGCCATATCGGCGAGGTCTCGAAGCTCTCGGTCAAGGACGCGCTGGACTGGGTCACCGCCCTGCCCGCGCGCCTCTCCAGGAAGCAGAACGAGATCGCCCCGCGCATCCTCAAGGAAATCCGCGATCGGCTGACCTTCCTGCTCGACGTGGGGCTGGAATATCTGACGCTGGCCCGCGCCTCCGGCACGCTGTCCGGCGGCGAGAGCCAGCGCATCCGCTTGGCAAGCCAGATCGGCTCGGGCCTGACCGGCGTGCTCTATGTGCTGGACGAGCCCTCGATCGGCCTGCACCAGCGCGACAACGAGCGCCTGCTCGGGACGCTGCGCCGGCTAAGGGACCTCGGCAACACGGTGATCGTGGTCGAGCATGACGAGGACGCGATCCTGACGGCGGACTATGTCGTCGATGTCGGCCCCGGCGCCGGCATCCATGGCGGCGAGATCGTCGCCAAGGGCACGCCGCAGGACATCCTCGACGATCCCAATTCGCTGACCGGCAAATACCTCACCGGCGAGATGTCGGTCGCGGTGCCGAAGGCGCGCCGCAAGGCGCAGAAGGGCCGCAGCCTCAAGATCGTCGGCGCGCGCGGCAACAACCTGAAGAATGTCGATGTCGAGATACCCCTGGGGATGTTCACCTGCATCACCGGCGTCTCCGGCGGCGGCAAGTCGACGCTGGTCATCGACACGCTCTACAAGGCGGTGGCGCGCAAGCTGAACGGCTCGATCGAGCACCCTGCCCCGCATGACCGCATCGAGGGCATGGAGCATCTCGACAAGGTCATCGACATCGACCAGTCGCCGATCGGCCGCACGCCGCGCTCGAACCCGGCGACCTATACCGGCGCCTTCACGCCGATCCGCGAATGGTTCGCCGGCCTGCCGGAGGCGAAGGCGCGCGGCTACCAGGCCGGGCGCTTCTCCTTCAACGTCAAGGGCGGCCGCTGCGAGGCCTGCCAGGGCGACGGCGTCATCAAGATCGAGATGCACTTCCTGCCGGATGTCTACGTCACCTGCGACGTCTGCAAGGGCAAGCGCTACGACCGCGAAACCCTTGAGGTGAAGTACCGCGACAAGTCGATCGCCGACGTGCTCGACATGTCGGTCGAGGAAGCGAAGGGCCTGTTCAAGGCGGTGCCCTCGATCCGCGACAAGATGGACACGCTGGCGCGCGTCGGGCTGGACTACGTCAAGGTCGGCCAGCAGGCGACGACGCTCTCGGGCGGCGAGGCGCAGCGCGTCAAGCTCTCCAAGGAACTGTCTAAGCGCGCCACCGGCCGCACGCTCTACATCCTCGACGAGCCGACGACCGGCCTGCATTTCCACGACGTCGCCAAGCTCATGGAGGTGCTGCACGAGCTGGTCGACCAGGGCAATTCGGTGGTGGTGATCGAGCACAATCTCGAGGTGGTGAAGACCGCCGACTGGGTGATCGACATGGGCCCCGAAGGCGGCGACGGCGGCGGCAAGGTCGTGGCCGAAGGCACGCCGGAGGACATCGTCCGCATCGGCAAGGGCCACACCGCGCGCTTCCTGAAGGAAGTGCTGGACAGGCGGCCGATCAAGAAGGCGAAGGTGCAGCGGCAGGCGGCGGAGTAATCTAACAACGCCCCTAAACCCTTAGTCTATCAATTGCGCACCGAGCAATGCAGCGTCTGGCGGCATCGTTATCTAATAGCTCAAGCAGCCTTGACACGAATCGCCGCAAATCTTATCGCCGACTTAGCTTACGCGTGAAGCACCGAGAGGTGCTTTGGCCTGGTGTTTCGCTGGGTCTCAAGTTATTGCGTTCACTTGCGGCCTCGGAAGGCGGGTTTGCCCCGTCGACCCCGGGGGTCGCTCCGCTCGACGGGTCAAACCCGCCTTCCGATGCCCCAAAGGTAAGCTAATTGTTGCCTCTCTTTGACGACCTAGACCCTGGCAACATTCACGTTCAAGAGCCCTATTCGGTAGTATTTCTCTGCGGCGGACAGCTTAGTGATAATGGATCACCTCCAATATCACTACGTGATGCGTTTTACTGGGCGCTTGACAACCCAATCATGAAGATCGGCGAGTGGCTAACGGCCGAAGAAGTTACAAGACGATCTGATTTTTTTGACAATTATGGGGACATTTTACTTTTTGAGACCGATCTTGCGCAAATTGTCAAGCTAATAGTACTGTTCTGCGAAAGTGAAGGAAGCGCAGCCGAATTGGGCGCCTTTGCAGCGATAGATGACATACTAGAGAGACTCTACGTTGTTGTGCGCGAGCACCATTGGAATGACAATTCTTTCATAAAGCTCGGCCCCTTGCGCCGAGTTGAGCGAAAAATTGGACGAAAGGCTATCCAAGTCGTCGCGGATGACGACGTAGGAATCACTAAGCGCAATATATCGACCGTAGATAAACGCATGCTGGTTGAACAACTGCATGATTCTTTGAAGATCAGATTGAGTGGAGACCAAGAACCATCTACTTTTGATCCGAATAGATCGGGGCACATCATTAAAATAATCGTCGGTCTCGTTCAAGAATATGGAGCGCTTACTTTTATTGAAATTACTGAATTGCTATCAAAATTGAACATAATACGCTCAAATGAGGCAATAAAGGGGTACCTGCTGTGCGCACGCTCGGTAGGCTGGCTCACTCTCGTGCCTCGCGGATCAGAAGACTACCTTGTTTCCACCGAAAAGGGACAGGACGCAGCAACATTCCACCTAAAGGAGACGGCAGAAGAAAGGAACAAGACTAGGCGCCGTGCGATAATACGCGATCATTGGCGAACGAAAGACAAAATTCGATTTGCGGCGATTAGAGCCGCGCGTGGAACGCCGTGATGTCCGAACTACTCAAAGTTCTTGTCAGCGAAAGCGGATTGAGTGAGAGCGACGTGATTTCGATCGCGTTAACGGCGCCGAAGCGTTACAAAACCTACGAAATTCCAAAGCGAAACGGCGGCTTTCGTGAGATTTCTCAACCCGCGAAAGAGGTCAAGCTTTTACAGCGCATTTTTGCTGAAACGTTCTTGAATAAAATCCGCCTTAGCGACGCCGCCACCGCTTATCGGCCAGGACTCTCTATTCGAGACAATGCGGCAGCGCATGCTCGTGGAAACTCAATATTGAAGTTTGATTTTAAGGATTTCTTTCCATCTATCCAGTCTGACGACTGGGAGACATACTGCCAAGAAGAGGGAATTTTTAGTGACGAATTTGATATACGGCTGAGCTCTAATCTTTTATTTTTCAGAAAGAGCAAGAATTCTATTCTTAGACTTGCTATCGGAGCCCCTTCATCCCCGGTGCTTTCCAACGTATTGATGAAGGAATTCGATGATGCAATCTTGTCCGCTATAGAGAAAGATAGTGTGATATATACACGCTACGCCGACGATATGACCTTTTCCGCGTCTCGTGCATATAATTTAGTTGATGTCGAAAAATACCTTCGCCGCGTGATTAAGGAAACACGCTACCCAAAGCTGCGTTTGAACGAAGAAAAGACGGTATTTGCTACCAGCAAGTATCGACGCTTTGTGACTGGCCTCGTTCTAACTGATGATGGCGCGGTATCACTGGGACGTGAAAGGAAGCGCGAAATAAGTGCGGGCGTCCATCGATATATGTGCGGCAGGCTTGATCTAGCGGCGACTGAGAAATTGTCTGGTATGTTGGCATTTGTGAAAGCTGTTGAGCCTTCATTTCTTCAACGTCTCGAAGCCCGCTACGGCCAAGACGTCATCGTCGGGATTCGACGTATGAAGCTCCGTACCTGAGTACAACTCCAAACTTATCGCGCCCCTCGTCACCCGCCCTATCCTGCCCTCGCCCATCACCCAAACGGGGCGGCCGTCCGGAGGTATGCTGGAGGTTGGGTGAGAGTCGGCGTCTGCGGGCGGGGGTTGCGCCTCGCTTCAACGGCACACCCTCATCCGGCCCTCCGGGCCACCTTCTCCCCTCCGGGAGAAGGAAAGAGCGCAGGGTTCCCTCTCCTAGCCCTGCGCGTCGCGATTCCCTCGCCTAACCTTGCGCGTCGCGCCAATGCGGATAGGTGACATAGGCGGTCACGACATCCTCCTCATCGGCGCGGATTGTCACCGTCTCGCCCTTGGGCATGTAGACGATCTCGCCGGGGCCGGCGGTCACCGTTCCGTCCTCCGTCGTGACGGAAAGCCGGCCCTTCAGCACGATCATGATGTCGTCGACCGCCATCGTTTCGGTCAGGCTCGATCCGGCGCCCCAGCGCCCATAGCCGATGGTGACCGGCCCGCCATGCCGCTCGTCGACGAGGTTGCCGACATAGATCTCGGCGTCCTGCCCGGGCGAGCGTTCCAGCGTCGCGTCGGTGATCGCAAGTTTGCGCAGCTTCATCATCCTCTCCATCTCATCCCCGTCGGGAACTACGGGCTTTCGGCGCTCAGGTTCCCCATGCAGGGCGCCGGCAGGGTGAGGGGCGGCTGCTGATCGCCCGAGCGCAACGGCGCCGCCTTGTCCTCGATTGCAGCGGCAGGCCCTCAACCGGCGCTCCGCGCCGCCTTCTCCCCCTGGAAGTCGGCTGTTGCCGACTTCGACACCCCAGGCTGAGCATCTCGGGCAGGCCCGAGACAGATGGGAGAAGGAAAAGGCGTCGCGGCTCCCTCGCCTTCCCGTCATTCCGGGGCGGCCAAGGGCCGAACCCGGAACTCACGACCGGGTGAGCGCTCCCCACAGCTCCGGCGAGAGGAACGCTCGGAAACGTGGCTCGGGTTGGCGTCTGGCAGGGGGTTCCGGGTTCTCGCTTCGCGAGCCCCGGAATGACGGAGGGCGCAAGCTCAGCCATGATCGCGCAGCGCGGGGATAGCGCGCCGCCCTTATCCCCGCCCCTCATCGCCCGCCCTAACCTGCCCTCGCCCATCACCCAAGCGGGGCGGCCGTCCGGAGGTGTGCTGGAGGTTGGGTGAGGGTCGGCGCCTGCGGGCGGGGGTCACGCCCCGCTCCCGGGAGGCTTCGGGGCACCGCTCTGGGGACATTACGATCCCTGCGCGAGGAGCTCGCTGGGAGGATCGAAGGGGAAGGCTCCGCAAGCGGAGACGCGACAAGGCCGGCATCGGGCCGAAACCGGGGGCTCCCCGTTTCGGAACCATCCGATGCACGAGACAAAACGGGCCGCCTCGCGGTCCGTGCCGAACTGGCGTCGAGGTGCGTGGAGCCGGAACCGGAGACCGTAGAAGCGCGGCCCGGAGACTGAAATCGCCGAAGGCGGAGCGCCACGGGGCGTGCGGATGGTGGCTCTATAAGGATTCAGTTTCGGTCGATTTCGGTCGATTTCAGATGCATTCATTCCTTGCAATTTCAAACGTTTAGGACCAATTTCGGTTTCAGAACATTTCCGTCCCTTTCAGTTTTTGGGGGGAACGGAAGGGTGTACGAAACCGGGATGGACCGATGCCGCTGCGCCAGAAAGACCTTAACGACCTCCCCCCGGGAAAATACCATGACAGCGGGCGGCTCGGCACTCCCGGCCTGATCCTTTGGGTGAAGCCGACCGGAACGCGCTCGTTCATCGCCCGCATGCAGATCGACGGCAAGCGGGTCGAGATGGGCGTCGGCTCACTGCGCGACACGCCGTTGTCGCTCGCCAGAGAGCGCGTTCTGGCGCTGCGCCAACAGGTCCGCGCCGGCATCGATCCACGCCGTGAAAAAGCCAGAGTGCGCGCTGCCGCGATCACCTTCGGCGAATTGGCAGATCAGGTCTGCACGGCGCGCGAACAGGCCGGCAAGGGCAACGCGCAGCACATCGCGCAATGGCGCACCACGCTCGACGCCTATGCCAACCCGACGCTCGGCAAGCTGCCGGTGGGCTCGGTCGATGCATCCGCCATCGCCGATGCGCTGCGGCCAATCTGGACCACGAAAGCCGAGACCGCCAAGCGCGTCCTGCAGCGCATCGGGACCGTGCTGGAACTGGCAAGGGCGCAGGGCGCCTATCCGCATCCGTCGCCGTTGCCGGCCGTTCGCGTGCAACTCGGCAAGCAGGACCGGGCGGTCGAGCATTTCGCCGCCATGCCGCTCGACGATCTGCCTGCCTTCATGCGGAAGCTGGCGGCGCTGAAATCGCCGTCCGCGCGAGCCTTGGAGTTCACGATCTTGACGGCGGCACGGTCGAAGCCGGTTCGGCTGCTCGAACCCGGCCAAATCGACGGAGCGGTCTGGACAGCGCCGGCCGAGAACATGAAGGGCGGTCGCGCGCACCGCACGCCGCTCTCGAAACAAGCGCTTGCCGTGTTGGCTGCGGCCAGCCGCTTCAACGGCAAGCGCTACCTGTTCGCCGGCAATGGCGGCAAGACGCCATTGAGCACGATGGCGATGGTCGAGCTTCTGAAGCAGAGCGCCCCCGGTTTCACCGTTCACGGATTCAGAAGTGCCTTCAACGATTGGTGCCGGCGCGAGGGAATCGACCACGATCTGCAGGAACGGGCGCTCGCACACATCGAGGCTGACAAGACGCGCCGCGCCTATGCCCGCGACGATCTGCTGGCCGAGCGGGCTCCGGTCATGCGGCGCTGGGCGGCGTTCTTGTATGGGGCTGCGGCATGAGCCCCCGGCGCCTTTATCCGGTGATGGCGCTTTGGCTGAGATTTACGCCAGACGGGCGGGTTTCCGGCGTCGGGTTTGGGCAGAAGCTAAAACAGCCTCCCGGCAGGCCGCTCGATGCCAGGCGCGGCATGCTCCTGCATGAGGCTGTCCGTCAGCGCTTCAAAGGCGAGCCGATTAACCGCAGCACGATGATGCGCGAGATGATGCGTCTTATCGGGACTGACGAACCGCGGACGCAGCGACGGGCCTTTCAACGCGCTGTTGCCCGCCTGGCGCAGGGACGCCCGATTTTCTGGCGGCTCTAGCCGGATTTCTTGCAAAAGGTACAATTATGGCCCGCTCGCCGAAATTCTAATCGGCCCATCTTCGGCTTCAGAACCCATCGCTGGAGCCATTACATGACCGACATTCGCAACGCAGACGCCCGGCTGCCGCACGAGGGCTTCGTCAACGGCGCGACCGTCCGCGACTTTCTCGGCGGCGTCTCCGAGACGACGTTCTGGCGGCTGATGAAAAGCGGGATCGTCCCTCCGCCCGATATCCGCCAAGGCAAGATCCGGCTTTGGGACGTTGGGAAGCTGCGCGCGATCGGCAACAAGCCGGCGTCCCGGCGCAAGGCCCGCACGCAACACATCTCGCCCGCAACATAGTTACCGCCGCGGCTGGTTCGACAGCAACGGCGGCTCGTCAATGTTCACGTCCACACAACGTGGAATCTAGCCAAGACGCGCCATCCTGTCGATCAGCCTGCGGCCACCCAAAACGGGAGGCCAACATGCACAACCCCGCGATCATCCAAGCCTCGGACGGCGCCTGGTGGGAGTGGACACCGACCGGGCCGAGGCGGTTCGACCCGACTGCAGCATCGGTTTGCTTCGATATCGAACGACTCGCCGCCGCCTGGTTACGGCATGACGGCGAGGGGCGATATCGGCTTTTCCGACATGAGGACAGTGGCTGCCGGCCACGGGGCTGCAAGCGCGGGTTTCATTGCAGCATCAGCGCCCCTCACCTGTTTCGCGACAGCCGGGTTCGGGCGCTCGTCTCGGCCGAGCCGGTGTGGCTGCGCTTTGCTGAAGACCTCCTCGCCGCGCGCGACCGGGCCGGGCATCCCGGCCAAGCCGCGCTCATCCGGATCGACGAGATCACCGCCACGCTGATCAAAGGGACGCTGCGTGGCTGGACCCCGCGCCCGCCCGGCTTCGACACAGTGAGCCCGTTCCAGCCGCAGCAGCTCCCCCTGCCCGGCATCGACTGACCGCGTGCAGCCGCGTCCGCAAAGGCAAACGCCATGGACATGACCGCGTCCCCATCCGTTCTCGATCGCCCCCTCCATGTCACGATCTGGCACTCGGTCACCGCCAAAAAAGATCATGGCCGACAGACGACGATGCGCAAGCTGGCGGACAGGATCAGGCACCACCGCGGCCGCGAGAAGGCTGCCCTGCCCCTCCTCAAGCTCTCCAATTTCGGCAACCTTGCGACCGACGCCGGCACACTGAGACACGACGCCAACCTGCTCGCGATGGAAGGCCTCGAGATCGATTACGACGGCGGCGAGATCACCCTCGACGAGGCCGCGGAGGTGCTGCTCAAGGGCAACGTCGCCGCAGTGCTCTACAGCTCGCCCTCGTCGACGGCAGAGCGTCCGAAATGGCGCCTCCTGCTGCCGACCAGCAGGCCGCTGGAACAGAGCTACCGCGACCAGCTGCTCGGCTTTGTCGCGGGCCTGTTCTTCGTCCACTACGGCGCCGACGTCTTCGACGGGGCGAGCTGGACGGCGAGCCAGTCGTTCTATTTCGGCTCGGTCGTCGGAAACGAGCAGCATCATCGCGTCGAACTGATCGACGGCGAGGCGGTCGACCAGGCGGCCCGGCGCAGACCCGAGATTTGGCGACCCAAGCCCGGCTATGTCGCCACCCCGGCCGACCCTGGCGCAGGCAGCCCTGCCGGCGCCACGAACGGCGCCAGCCGCCCCGACATCGCCGCAGCCCGTCAGGCGATCCGCCGCGGCACCAACTTCCACGACGCGATGAAGACGCTCGCGGGCTCGCTGTTCGGCCGGGGCCATTCCCGCGACGCGGTCGGGGCGGAGCTGCTTGCCGAGCTTGATGCCGTGCCGCCCGAGCAGCGCGACGGGCGATGGCAGCGCCGTCGGTCGCCGAAGCACATCGCAGGCTTGCTCGGCTGGTTCGAGAAGCGGGAGAACCAGAAGCAGGCCAGGGCGGGCCGCGAGGCGCCAGAGGACGAGCACGGGGACGCAGCCGGCGCCGGGGACGAGGCAAAGGAGCCCGCGCTCACGCTGGACGATTTCGTCGCCCATCTGCCGGATCACAAGTACATCCACATGCCGACCGGAAACTCATGGCCGGGGGTCAGTGTCGACGCCGTGCTGCCCAAGGTCAGCGGCGTCGGCACCAAGGAGATCAAGGCAACCCGCTGGCTTGATCGCCACAGGCGGGTCGAGCAGATGGCCTGGCTGCCGGGAGAGCCGGCGCTGGTCCGGGACCGCCTGTTTGTCGATGGCGGCGTTATCGACCGCCCCGGCGCAACCGTCTTCAATCTCTATCGCCGCCCGCAGCCGCCGAGGGGCGATGCGACGCTGGCCGGCCCCTGGCTCGATCACGTCCGGCTCATCTACCCGGACGATGGGCCTCACATCGTCGCCTTCCTGGCGCATCGCGTCCAGCGCCCGGGCGAGAAGATCAATCACGCCCTCGTCCTCGGCGGCAGCCCCGGCATCGGCAAGGATACGCTGGTGGAGCCAGTCACCCACGCCGTCGGGCCCTGGAATGTCCGCGACGTCGCCCCGGCTCGCTTGCTCGGGCAGTTCAATCCTCACGTCAAATCGGTGATCCTCCGGATCAGCGAGGCCCGCGACCTCGGCGAGATCAACCGCTACGACTTCTACGAGCACTGCAAGACACTGCTGGCGGCCCCGCCCGATTACCTGTGCTGCAACGAGAAGAACCGGCCCGAATACGCCGTCTCCAATATCTGCGGCGTGGTCTTCACGACGAACTACAAGACCAACGGTCTGTATCTGCCCGCTGACGACAGGCGCCACTATGTCGCCTGGTCGAACCTAACTACGGCCGATCTGCCGGAAGGGTATTTTGCCGGGTTGTGGGCGTGGTTGGAGAAGGCTGGCGGCCACGGACACATCGCGGCCTATCTGCGCCAATACGACCTGTCGGGCTTCGACGCGAAGGCGCCGCCCCGCAAGACCCCGGCGTTCTACGAGATCGCCGCTGCCAACGGCGGCGAGGAAAGCGAGCTGCGCGACGTGCTCGACGCCCTCGCTGGCAGCCAGAACACCGATGTCGTGACGATTGCCCAGCTGGCCGCCCAGGCCCGCAAGAGCGGCAACGACGCCCTCAGTGAATGGCTCAATGACCGAAAGAACCGACGGATGATACCGGCGGAGCTGGAAAAGGTCGGTTACGCCAAGGTTCCGAACCCGCACGCCGAGGATGGCCTGTGGTCCATCAAGGGCAAGCGGCTGGCCATCTATGCCCGGAAGGTGCTGCCAAAGGCCGAAGCCCTCCGGCGCGCAGCAGACCTTGCCCGTCAGTGATGTCAGTGAAGTCAGTGGTTCCCTATTCCGCTCGCCTATTCCCTCACGCGCACGCCTCTTTCTTGAACTTTTGGGTTGGGGACAGGCTGAGAGGGTGGATGGGAGAAAACCCGCAGCAAATAGGGAACCACTGACTTCACTGACTTCACTGACACGACCACGTGACTTGTCCGGCGCTGGCCACGCCCGACGACCCACCGAACCGGCCCGGCCAGGCCAGCCAAACGGGAGCAACGTCATGGACGAATACAAGCATGTGCGCGAGAGCTATTCAGTCGTGCGGGACGGCAAGCGGGTCACGGTTCCGACTCGTGAGCTGACACCTGAGGAGATTCGTGCGCTCGCTGACGAGCTGAGGCAGAGGGGCAAGCTCTACCTCGCTCTCGCCGACGACCCCGATCTCGCGCGTCGCTATGGCGGCACGCCACCGACCGACACCAGCCTGAACTGATCCGACCGGGGGAATCGAGGCCGGGGGGGAGGTCTGCAAGCCCGGCCGGGGCCTCCGGGAACCGACCCGTAGTCAATCGCTCGCGCTCGCCCGAAATTCAACGAATTTTGAAGTACAATAATCGAGATTGTGTCCATTCTCTCGGCGCAGATACTTGCCACGTTCGGAGCACGGCCGATGCCAGCAGGACGCCCGCCGAAGCCGCGTCGCATCCGCGAGTTAGAGGGCCGGCGCGGGCATCGACCTATCCCGAACAGCGTCGAGAGCTATGGCCGGCCACTGGTGCCCGCTTATCTCGACGACGAGCAGCGGGGCTTGTGGAAACAGATCGAGGCCGGTATGCCGCCCGGCCTGCTGACTTTGGCCGACAGTCAGGCGGTCGAAAGGATGTGCGTCGCGTGGGCGAGGTTCCGCGAATGCCAGCGCAAGATCGGGGCGTTGACGATGTTCAGCAGAGGCTCGACCGGCCAGTTGGCGATGTCGCCGCTAGTCCGGATTCAAAGTCTCGCAGCAAAGGAGATGCATCTGGCCGGCGAGGCACTTGGCTTGAGCCCGGTCGCGCGCGCCCGGATCAGCGCGCCCGAGAACGTCGACAATGATCCCCTGGCGCTGCTGCTCGACGGCCAGGTCTACAGGCCGGCCGTACCGCGAAGATCGAACAACTGAGAGGTTGTGTGTCAGTCTGGTGGGACGCCCTTGGAAGAAACCCCGGTTGCGAGTTTCTGCGAATGGGGCAAGTCCGCTTTAAGGATCCCCCCACATCGCGCCGCTAAAGCAATGGTGAGCGCGTTGAATTACATTTGCCGTTTGTCGAGGCTGTGTCAGCCTGTCCCAAGGGAATGCTGCTCGTTCCCACCTTCCACTCTTGCCTATGCCTTCCTCGCTTATGTCTTCCGTGGTTCATGGGGGCGTCCGATGTCGGCTGAAGATCGTGGGCTAGCCCGACTGCAGATGAGGTTCCCGGAGTTCCGCGACCGCTTCGCGCGAATGGAGGACCGACGTTTTCGCGGTGTCTGCGAGGAGTACGATCTTGTCTGGGAGGCGATGTCCCAGGACGAACACTGCGCGATGTTCAGCTTCGACGACTACTGCCTCCTTGCGGCCTCGATCGAGCACGACGCCATCACAATGGCCGAGGCCGATTCCGAATCCCGGCGCCATCGCCCGACCGGCTAGTCCCCGGGGGCAGCGCCGTCGGCTTCCTAGAATTTTATAGTCAGGATCTCGCTCCACAATTAGTGGACGATACACGATGGCAGGCGTAGCCTCGACCCACCGCTGGGACGCGGTCGAACGCCACCGGACCGCAAAAGCCCCCCGGCCCAAAGGGCCGGTGGCGTCTCGCGTCCATGGGACGGTATTTTCCGGGCCGGCCTTGCGATATACTGGGCGATGGCTCAGCCCTTTGATTTCGCTGCTATCATTG
The DNA here is from genome assembly GCF_057321085.1 of Allobosea sp. RIT-PG3_2. Taxonomy (NCBI): domain Bacteria; kingdom Pseudomonadati; phylum Pseudomonadota; class Alphaproteobacteria; order Hyphomicrobiales; family Alloboseaceae; genus Allobosea; species Allobosea sp. RIT-PG3_2. Next base: position 235,406 of record NZ_JBXWCA010000001.1, read on the forward strand.
CCGGCCTCGAAACGGCCGGGCTCAATCGTTCCGAAATAGCCCGGCGCGTCAGGATTTCGCCGAGCTATGTGACCATGCTGGCCCGGGGAGATCGGAGAGCGCCGAGCATGCAAATTGGCATGCAACTGCTCTCGCTGGCAGCGCAGGTGCCCGGCGAAATAAAGGTTCCGGTTTTCCCCATCGTGAAACAGCGATGATTTATAGTCCGCGCGCCATCCTTGAGCGCGTGTCATGCCTGTCATCCATAAAAGCGGCCATCAGTCCGAGGATGATCCATCGAATTCGTCATGAGCGACAAGACGGTCGATCGCGTCGGCGACCCACATAACTGGCTGTTACACAGTCGCGTTGCTGACCTGACTATCGACGGCCGTCGCGCTCAGCGCGCTGGGCAGGATGTGTGCCGTTCCGTCACAGCGCACGGTTTCGTCAAGCTGCGTGCAGACGTCTAACCGAGATTGACTCTCGATCCCGTGCCGGTCGACCAGCGGCCCTCTTGATCTGAACGAGGGGTCGGGTCCGGTTTGAAACCGGGCGCAAACTGAATGCTGGCAATGAGTCCCGACATGAGACCTCAAAATCGACCGAGGCGGAGATGGCGCGGGTCAACCGCCTTTTAATCCGGACAGCCATCGTGATCGTGGTTGGCGCGATGGTCTTCATCCCGCTCATCAGGTGAGCGTGGTCGGCCTTTGCAGTAAAGGGCATCAGCTCGGTAAAAGCTGCCGTTCAATGACGGTTCGCGCAGAGGAGAAGCTGGCTTCCGCATGCGGCTGAACGGCCTGTTGGAGTTCCAGAAGCAGCGGGCCGACCACACGCACCTACGGTCCGACCGGATTAACGTGGAAACGCCTGTTGACCTTCGGCTAGGCTATCTGGGAATGGTCCTTGCTTGGGCCGGCTCGCGCGTCGTAAGGAGCGCGCTGGAGTCGGAGGGGTTTCATCCACTTGCTGAAACGTCTCGTTCGGTCAGGGGCATGGGCGGCCCTCGACAGCTTTAGCGCCGCCTTCCTGGCTTTCGCCTTTTTTGTCATATCGGCGCGACTGCTTCCGCCGGTCGAGTTTGGTATCGCCATGCTGGTTCTGAGCATCTACCAGATGCTCCAACCTTTGATCGACTCCCTGTTCCACGACGCTATCGTTCAGAAGGAAGGTCTCGACCATCGGGACGTCACCACCGCTACGACCTTCTGTCTCGGCTGGAGCGCCTTCCTGGCACTGACATTGTGGCTGCTTGCCCCGTCGTTGGCTTGGCTCCTCTCCGTTCCGTCCCTTGCCCTCTATCTCCCGATACTGGGACTTGGCCTCGTCTGTTGCGGTATGTCCGCGATCGTCAGCGCCCTCGCCCGCAGGGAAATGCAGTTCCGTTCCCTCGCGATCCGCACGGTCTGTGCTCGGACGCTGGGCTTGATCGTCGGAACCTGGATGGCGGTTCTCGGCTACGGCGTATGGGCGGTCATCGGCCATATTCTTGTCACTGCCTTCTTTTCCGCGCTCTTTCTGGTGGTCAGGACGGGCCTACCGATCGGGGCGGTGCACTGGCAGCGGCTCAAGCCGTTCCTCGCCTTCGCGGGGCCGACGGCGGGCACCCAGTTCCTTCTTTCCGCGAGCACCCGAGTGATAACGCTCATCGTCGGCGGCGCTCTAGGTCCGCTGGCAGCCGGCCTGTGGGGCGTCGGCTTCCGCTTCGTCGAACCCATCCTGGTCGTGTTCGCCACCACGGTCGGTCAAACCACTCTGCCCCTGTTTTCCAGGAAGCAGTCCGATCGTTCGGCGATCGCCGATTATCTCCGGCTCGGAACCCATGCGATGGCGGCACTGTTCGTGCCCGTCTTCGTGGGTCTCGCCTATTGCGCACCAGAGGTCATCGGCCTCTTCATCGGCGACCAGTGGCTCGAAGCCACCCGCATCATGCGGATCGTCTGTCTCGGCACCGTCGCCATCGTACTGCGACAGGTTGGGGAGATCGCCCTGATCTCGATCGGAAAACCCGGACTGGTCTTCAGGACCCACGTTCTCGGAAGCGTCCTTTCGCTCGCGGGGGTAGCCCTCGGCGCCCTTTTCGGCCTGGTCCCGGCCGCTATCGGATGGGCATTGCGGACGGTCCCGTTCCTCACTCTGAACACCGTATACGTGCGCAGGGAAATCGGTCCCGACGCCCGGGCCCAGTTTGCTGACACTCTTCCCGCCCTTCTGGCCAGTGTGATGATGTGCGCCGGTCTCTACGCCCTGGAGGGCTTCATTCCCGGATTTGTCACTCCCGGCGCTCGGCTTTCCCTGCTGGTCCCGCTTGGCGCCGCGGTCTATGCCATGAGCCTTCTCGCGCTAGACGGACGAGTACGCCGGATGCTCGTCTCCTTCGCTCGAGGGCGATCTCCTTGGTCCTGAACTTTATCCCCGCAATTTCGGAGTAGTCACGAAGGGGCGGGGCATCAAAATGAACCGTGGCTCGTTGTTACGACCTAAAGTCTGGTCGCGCAGCAGGACGCGGGTCCGGACTGCTTAAAAAATGGGCTTTAGGCTCGGTCGAGACGGCGTCCATCGATGTGGCAACGGTAGGCGTGCTCACAATTTAATCTAGTTCGGCTCCGGCACAGGCCGTCGGCTTACCAAACGATGCCTGGTAATTCCGGGGTCGCGCCAAGATAATCCCCTCGAAGCCTCCCGGACATTAACTTTCCTGGGCAGACCAGATTGCGCACTCTTTTTACGTGAGTTAAGCAACCGTTAATGCGGCGATCGAAATTTTAGGAGCCTTCTAAGGAAGGCCTCTGAGCACGGGGTAGTTGGGAGTCAATTCGTGAGCCACAGTTCCACGCCTCCGGAGTCAGGGGTGATAGGCCTCGTCCCGGCAGAGGAAAGTCGCACCGACGGACCGGTCGGAGGCAAATCAAAGCGAGTATTCGACATCGCGGTCGCCATCGGTTCGCTGATCATCCTGGCCCCCTTGATGATCATCATCTACCTCGTCTTGAAGATATCCGAGGGCGGCCCCGCGTTATACAGTCATCGCCGTGTCGGACGCGATGGAGCGCAGTTCGGCTGCCACAAATTCAGGACCATGGCCGTGAATTCCGCGGACATCCTGAAAGAACTGCTCGACCAAGACCCGGAAGCCGCCCGTGAATGGGCGGAGACGCGGAAACTCAAGAACGATCCTCGCATCTCTCGGTTCGGCCGACTGTTGAGGCGAAGCAGCCTCGACGAACTTCCTCAGCTCCTCAACGTCCTGAAGGGCGAGATGAGCCTTGTCGGCCCGCGCCCGGTCACAGAGGCGGAGTTGGATCGCTACGGGGCTGCCGCCGAGATCTACAAGCGGGCAAGGCCGGGTCTGACGGGGCAGTGGCAGGTGAACCGGACGGAGCAAACGACCTACGACATGCGGGTCCGCTACGACGTCGACTACGTGATAAACCAATCCATGTCCGGTGACATGAAGATCGTCGCTAGGACGTTCAGGGCCGTCATCTCGGGTGACGGAGCTTACTAAAGGATCAGTGGAAGAAGGCGCGCCAGATCGCCCAGCACAGCGCGGCCCAGATGCTAATAGACAACGGGTAACCGATCATCAGGCCGCGCATCGGACTTCTGCCTTTCTCGGACAAGCCGCTTGCTCGCTTCCGGTCGCGGAAACGCCCGAATAGTCCGGACAGGTCGGATCTTCGCAAACGCATCGCTCCATCCTTGTGCCGGATCGCGGTTAAGGACGGGTTAACTCTGAGGGCACAGAATGGCCATCACAAGGCGACCACCTCCGAAGTCGTTGACCGGAAGCGACGAGGCGCATGCCTTGCCCACGGCCACGATCATTATTCCCACATTGAACGAAAGCCGTCATATCGGCGGGTTGCTCGATCAATTGCTGCGACATGCTCCCCCGACGGTTCGTGAGATCATGGTCGCGGACGGCGGCAGCACGGACGGGACCCGCGACATCGTCCACGAATACGAGGAACGTGACCGCCGCGTTCGCCTAATCGACAATCCTTGCCGTATCCAATCGGTCGGGGTCAACCTGGCGGCATTGGCGTCCGACTCGGCGTCGGAGGTTCTCGTGCGGATGGACGCGCACGCGGACTACGGAGATGATTTTGTCGAGGCCATTCTCTCCGAGATGAGGCGTCTCGATGTCGACAGCGTCGTCGTCCGCATGCGGACCGAGGGATCGGGCTGCTTCCAGCGTGCAGTCGCCTTCGTATCGAACAGCGCCTCCGGAACCGGCGGGTCGTCCCACCGGATGGGAAATGGCTCACGGTACGTGGATCACGGGCATCACGCCGCGATCCGACGCACGACTTTTCTCGCCTTCGGAGGCTACGACGAGAGTTTCGCAGCCAACGAGGATGGCGAATTCGATCACCGACTGGTCAAGGCGCAGGGGAGCATCTGGCTCTGCGCGGAAGCGGATGTCAGATACTTCCCGCGGGAAACCCCGAAAGCCTTGGCGCGGCAATATTTCCGGTACGGCGTTGGTCGGCTGCGCACAGTCATGAAGCACCGCGCCATTCCCAAGGCGCGGCAGACAATTCCGGTCGTGTTGACGCTGTACCTGGCCGCGTGCCTGCCCGCCGCGATGCTGATCTCGCCCTGGTTGCTGTTGCCGTTGCTCGCTTATGTGGCTTTACTGGGAGGCGCGACGCTCTCGGCGTTGATGCGTTACCGCACCCCATGCGCGCTCGGTGTTCCGGTCGCGCTGGCGGTCATGCACCTGTCGTGGGGGAGCGGCTTTCTCGTCGGGCTGATGGGGCTCATCCGGGGGCGACACGACACCGGAAAGCGGCGGAACCACATCAGGCCCCCACGCATCGTAGAAACTGGATCGTCCTCTCAGAACGACCGCGGATCACCGATCAAGGCGGTCAGCACCGTTTCCACCTCGCCCTTACCCGAGCGGGTGCGTTGATGGGCCAAAAACCCGAGGCCGATACAGATCACGAGGACGAACGTCACGAGAGCCGCAGTCGCCATTTTATCGTTCCGTGAAAGACAACGGCACATCTTCTGCAAGCCGAACGCTAAGAAACCGCTAACCCACCCATTCGATGTCGATCCGTTCCACTTCGGTGCGTTCGGCGCGGGATGGAACGTTACGAACCGAAACATCCCTAGCGAGGCATGATGCTGCGCCAAGCCATACCAGAACGAATCGACGGTGGCGGCGAACTCGTCCTCGTCGACTTCGATCACACCTTGCTCGCATGCAACAGCACGGAGCTTTTCATCTCGCGATGCAAACCGAATCTTCTGGTCGCGATCATCGATTTCGTGATCAGAAAGCTGATACCGTGGAAGCTCACTCGCATCCCGCATTGGTATCGGCTGCGTGATTATGTCTGCTGCTTGCTAATCGTCCTTCTGACGCCCTGGAACGTGTTTCTCTGGCGTAGAGAGGCCCCGGCACTCTTCTCCCGCTACGAGAGCCGGGATGTGGCGGCTGCACTTGAGGACACGGACCTCTCGAAAGTCGCCATCGTCAGCTTCGGAATGCGATGGATCATCCAAGCTCTGATCCGAGACAGCCGCTGGCGGGAGGCTGTCCTTGTCGCGACGTCGGGGTTCGCGACGCCGGGTTATTTCGCCCGAGGCAAGCTCGAGATCGCAAGAGCACGGCTGGGGGAGGACGCCATCCGTCGGAGCACGTGCGTGACGGACTCGCTCGACGACCAGGACGTCCTTGACGAGGCCGGTCGCGGAATCCTCATCGAACCTCGCGGGGACAGGTTCAGGGCCGTAGAGCACCTCTATTTGCCGATGCGCTACACCACGATGGTGAAGTATCCGCGCTCGTATGCCCTGGATCAGTTCCTTTTCGTCGACATCCTGCTCGTGATCGCGGCGGCCAGCCTGAATCCGTCGACGTTCTGGAGTGCATGCCTCGTCGTGCCGCCACTGATGCTTTCGGTGATGTGCATCTACGAGGTCGGCTATTTCGAAAACGACATGAAGGCTGCCCTGAAGGAAGCCAAGCCCACGGTTTCGGACAACGTCGAACGCTATCGCGACTACCCGATAGGGTTCGGTGCTTGGGTGGCGGGCGTGGGCCTCGGACTGGTCGGGACCGGGCTCGGATGGATGTGTGGCATCCTTCGCGGCGAGCAATTCATGCCCTCGGCTATCGGATGGGTCGGTGCATTGATCGTCCTGCGCGGCGTCTTCTCTTTCTACAACGGGCTGCCGACGAGGCTTCGGACCTACGCCTACGCCCTGCTCCAGTTCCTGAAATACGGTCTGCCCTTCACACTACTGGTGCCGTCCCTGCCGGGCGCCATCCTGCTGTTCGCGCAGATTTCGCAGATGTGGGGTCGATACGTGTTCTATCGTGCCGGAGGCGATGCCAAGGCCTTCGATCGCGACCTGTTACGCTTGGGCTTCTTCTCGATAGGGCTGGCCTGCCTCGGCCTTGCCGTCGGCATCGCGCCGGGCGGAGCCTTCCCTTATCTGATCGCCGGGGGATGGGCCTGCGCTCGGGCACTCAAGGGCCCTATCAGGCGGCTTACAGCTGGCGCACGACTTGGCTTCGTCATTTCGAAGGATCCGGCCTGAGATGGACGATCCCTCGAACTTCACGGTTTCCCGACGCGTCTTCGTAGGAGGAATGCTTGCGGGAGCGACCTCCCTAACGGTCTCCACCTGTCCCGTATCCGCCGCCGTTACCATCGCGGAGATGCTGCCCGCCGGATACGGGTTCGTTCATGCCATCGGAGCAGACGGGGTCGCGAGATTGGTAACAGTCGAGCGGGACGGCGGCCGAGTTCCCGTCATCGCGAAACTGCCCTGAACCCCGACACCCTCGACGAATCACCGACTACAGGCACCCCATGGCTCCCCCGAAACCTCCGTCCATCGACCTCTCGCTGGCCCTTCCCGCGTTCATCACTGGATCCATCGATCTGGCACGATATCCGGGCATCGAGGTCGGGATGCTCGGCGCCGGCCCGTCGGTGGAGGCTCAACGCAAGCTCAACGCGAAGAAGATGGCTGAAGCCTTCGACAAGAAGCGCTTCATCGAACTGTCGCCGGACAGGTTCGAATACGACGCCTCAGACGTCCAGGAAGGCGTCAACGTAGGATTGCAAGTTCCCTTCGACTGCCCGGGCCTCATCGGCGCAGGTCCCGCACCCGAAAGAGGGACGCGGCTGATTCAGTTCGCCCGGAACCATCCGGCCCTGACGATCAGTGACGTCGGAAACGACGAGCGCCGACAGGCCTTCGGCCGGATCTACAAGGGCTTTGCCGTCGGCTACGGGACCGACCAGAGCAATCAGCCATTCGCCTCCACGCTGATGCTGGGGCGAACCTGGGCATGTCGCTTCGAGGACATTATCGAACACAGCTACCTTGCGGGAAACGGCAAGATGTTTCCGGGAATGGTTGGACTGCACTTCTTCACCGCGAACAAGCAGTTCAGCTTCTCGAACATCCTTTCGAACATCCGCATCATGTCGGCGCAGCGCAACCTACTTCGCACGAGTTCCCTCGGGACGGGGAATTGCTGGCAGAACGTCTACCTGGGTGGCGGCGGTTTCAAGCAGCGGGTGCAACTCACCGGAGCGGCCGTCCACTTTTCCAGCGACAGCCAGATGCATGCCGGCGGCAGCATATCTCAGCTCAACATCGAATGGGTCGTCGCCAACAGGCTGATGTTCTGCGAAGGCATGCGGAGTGGCGCGTTCAACAGCCTGCGCATTGAGGGTTGCGTGCTCACCGGAGCCAATCCCAGGCTCTTCCACGTGACGAATTCCAAGCTCGCGATACAGTCATTGGTGATGATGGATAATTTGGTCGCGAACGAAGCTTCATCGGCTTCGGTCTTTTTTGCCGACTACGGCAGCACCATCGACGTCGCCGATGCGGAGCTGCACTGGTCGGGTCCGGGTCATCATCCCGAAGCCGTTATGGGGCAACCGGTGCGGCTGGTGGACGTCGACGAGAGCGGGGTCGGCAGCCCTGCCGTATCCATCCGCCACCTGAACGTCGGAGGCCCCGGCTATGACGCCGGGAAGCTCGAAATCGACGCGTCGACCCCGGGGTCCCTAGGGGCGATTTCCTCATTCGGGAGCTACACTTACCGACAACCCCGGTCGACCGTCCTCGGCGCGGTCTTGCCCGTTATGGACAGGGATTTCGAAGCCTACGGCCACTTCGGACACGCGACGGTCAATTTCATCAGTCCGTTAACCGCGGAGCGTCGTGTCAGGGTGTCGTCGTTCCTGGCGCCAGGGATGACCGAGAGGCACCACCTCCGCGGCCGGGGGGATACCGTCCGGATCAGACGCGATGTGACGGCGAAGGGAGATTTTCCGGTCGTCGTCGAGAATGAGACGGGAACCCCGCTTGCCCGGCTGAACCGCCCCGGTGACGTCACCGTGTTGGCCGCCGACGGCGATGGCGGCTTGCATGTTGAAGCGGTCGGCTGAGGGCAAAAAGAACAGGTGCCGTCCGCTGCGGCTTCGCGCCGTCCACAGCGCCTTCGCATGCAGGATCCCCTGAACGATCAGAAGGGCCATGCCGCGGCGCTCACCTTCACGATCACATCCTGAAGCGCCCCCATGCCGGGTGGGCGCAAGCAGTTGGCCCGTCTCGATGATCAGGATCGCGATCAAGAGCAACGCCCCCATACGCCACGGCCGCGGCGGTTATCCGAGCGCAAGTGCACAAGCCCAGCAGGACCATTCCATCATGCGGCTGATAATTCGCGACGGAATCGACGAGATGGAGCCGCATAGCGATCGGTGCGAGAGTCGGCAAGATTAGTTAGATGAACGCGGACGGCGATCCGGACATATGGCATGCGAACTCTAGGTCATCTTGCCGACGGCTCTATCCTGCTCGGGAACTTCGTACAAGGTTGAGAGGAGCACGATGAGCAGGACGCACATGGGCAGGGCCAGCGTACTCCCCGCGATGTTGAAGAAGACGAACATGGTGAAGGCCATCGTCAGGTTCGCAGCCCCCCTGAACAATGCGATGAGCAGGAAGGTGTAGAACCCCACGAAAGTTAGGATGCCGTACTCCGAGACAAGCTTGGCGAACGGCAACAGCAGATATGCATCGCCTTTCGCCGTGGCCCCGGCCCCGTTTCCGGTGAGTAGAAATGCTGGATCGCCGAGCTGCTGGAGGAAAAGACTGATCGGCACCGCGAAACGGGCATATCCGCTCGTTCCCTGCGATGTGAACTCATCCATCCTGCGCCCAATCGTGTCGAACCATCCGACCAAGCCAGCAACGACCATGCCGATCGATCCAACCGAGGCCGCCGCGACCGCCATGCGACCCGAGAGCTGCGCGACGACGAGTGGGGCGCAGAAGGCGAGGATCATCAATCCCGTGCCCGAAAGCGAGAGCAAAAGCGCGGAGGCGATAACACCGCACACCACGATGCGACGGAAGAACAGGGCCTCCAGGATCAATGCGATGCCGCAAAACTGGGAAATGAACGAGGCCTCGAGAATGAACACGGCGTTCGGTTTGTAGTAGGGCGACAGGTAGGACAGAGGCTGCATGTAGTTGTAGTTCGAGAACAGCATCGCCTTCGGCATGAGGGCATCCAGATTGACCCAAAAGCCGATCCCGACCGTGTATTGCGTCGCGACTTGAAAGATGGCGAGCATCGACATGACTGCGACGCAGCCAACGAAGAACCGCATGATCTCAAGATAGGCGACCCGGTCGATCCTCGCCCGGAAAACCATCGTCGCGTAAAGGACTATGACGATCCCTAGCGATGTGATCGAGAACTGGAACGCCATCATCTGGCTCGCGATGGCGAGCACCGAGAAGATCAGGAAGCCGACCAGGCGCAGCAGATCCACCAGCACCGCCCCCCTGGTCAACAGCAGGATCAGGCCGACGATGAAGACGGGAAGCACAAGCTGGATTTCGCCTCCGGCCCCGGCCGGGATCGCGAACTTCTGAAGGAAGACCAGAGTAGCGATCTGCACCTTGGCGAAGAGGACCACCGCCTCGGTCGCCTGTCTTTCTCTCGAACGCGGTATCACCACCAATTCACGTCCGGCAGCAAACGCCATCCCATCAAACCTCCCCGGAGCGCCCACGGGTTCAGCTCAACCCCGCCGGGATGCGAGCGTGCGAGGTCTGGTCGTACTTGAAATCGCCGACGATGGTCAGGTTCGCCAGGTGATGTCTCCACACCATCTCGACCGCCAGTGCGGCCAGCACAGCGAGCATCAGGCTGGCAAGGACACCCAGCGGCAAGAGCAGCGATGCGCGCGGAAAGCTTGGTCGCAGAGGCTGAACTGCGGGCTGCACGACCTGAAGACTGGAGAGACGGTCATTGGAACGCCACGCATTGTCGATATCGGCCTCCGCGCCCTTGCGTCGCAGGATTTCGAGATAGCTCTCGGCGGCGGACACCTTCCGGTTCAGGCTGCCATACTCCTCGTCCGTTCTGGACAGCTTCAGGAGACGCTCCTCGATCGCCTTGATCTCCCCGACTTGACTGGCTTCCAGAGCGCGCATCCCCGCCAGTTCCGCGTTCGACGTGACCAGCTTCTGGGCGGTGTCTTGATAGATCTTGACGTGCAGCAACGAAGGATCCTGGCCGAGCTGGCGGGCGGAAGACGTCGCCGCATCGTCCTGCGTGGTGCTCGCAGCGCTCGTGGGGCCGAAAATCTCCGGAGGAAGGCTGATGCGCTTCCGCAGGGCCGCCACCTGAACCTTGATCGAGTTGATCTCGCTGTCGACCCGCTGGATGCCGCCGCGCGTGGCGGACAGGTCGCGTGCGATGGCGTCACGGCGCTCAAGCGCGAGGCGCCGCTCTTCCTTGACCGAGAAGACGCTGTTCTCGGCCTCGTACTTCCTTAGATTGCTGGCGGCTTCCCCCAATTCACGCTCGTAGTGCCGCTCTTGATTTCGGAAAAAGTCGGTCGTCTCCGGATTCGTTGATAGCGACAGGTGCCGCTCGCGCAAGGCGGCGGCAACCGCGTTCGCGACCTTGGCGGCATAAACCGGATTGGGATCGCGGAAGGCGAGCTTGATGATGTCGGTGTTCGGCTCGATCAGAACCCTGAGATTGGCAAGCACGAAGAGTTCCGCCTGCCGATTTGAGGGGATGTCATCGCGGAAGATCTGAGGCCTTGTCACGCGAAGATGGGCGACGGTATCCGAAATGTCGACGGCCCGCGCGATGACGGCCTCGCTTTGAGCAATCATGACTTCCGACTGAACGGCCTGTTCCCGGCGCGTACTGGCCCCTCCCTGCGTCCTGGATGCATCGAGCTGCGCCGCCCTAGAATCGTTGAAGAGGATCAGGGCCGTTGCTTCGAAGAGCGGGGGCACGAACTTGATCACCGCAATAGTCGCCAGATTCACCACCGCGACGCAAACCAGCATCAGATATTTACGCTTCCACAGGACCGAGAGGAAATCCGGGAACGTCATGCGGCGATACCTCTCGCAACGCCCTCCCGACCCCAGGATCAGAAGCGCAACTTGAACTCTCCTCTTCCATCTATGGGAGATCTCCCATAGCGGCAACTTAAGAAAATCTTAATGGTGAACGGAGCACCCGATCGAACCGTTACCCCAATTCCACCATTGCGGATCGGACGCATGCCGGCCATTCTGCGCACAGCTAACGACTTGGTTCCCTTCGGGAATTCGTTGCGTCAGGAGATGGCAATGAGCCTTTTAATGCGCTTCCGTGCGCCTGGACGCGACCGAAAAGCCGACGAGACCAGGCATCATGACATTCGCCGGAAGGTGAAGGACGTAATCGATGCCATAGACAGGGAGAGTTCCGGCCTGTCCCGTCGCTTCGAACAGGCGAGGGACCAGGCAGCGGCGGCTCTCGGAACGATGGATGCTTCCTTTGCGGAAAGAGAACCCGACGTCGAGCAGGAACTGGTCGGGGCGGAACGCCAGATGATTATCGCGAATTCCAGGATCGCCGCACTGGCCGCCCAGCGCCGCAAATACGGCCTCGTCCTGCGCGTTCTCGACGGCGTCGATGGCGAAGGGCTGTTCATCGGTAGGCTGGACGTCGCCGACTGAAAGTTAGCTCTTGTGTATCCTCGCGACGGCGCCTGCGAAAATGGCCTCCGATCGCGCCGGACGGTAGCTCTCGCGATACTGCGGCGACGGCTTGACCTCGTCACCGAGCGGTTGCATCGCAGCAAAGCTGGTCGTCGGTTTGACCGCCGCTCCCCCCTTGCCTGCATGGTGGATGAGCAGGGTGAGTTCATTGAGGTGCAGCAGGTAGTCCGGCGACATCGGCTGGGGCTGACCCTGCTCCATGGCCCGAATCATTTCCCCGATACCGAGCAACTTGTCCTGGGCATAGACCTCCTTGCGGCGCAGCCAGCTCACGAGCCGATGCTTGAGAGTCGTGCCAACACCTCTCTCCGCCTCGACCGCGTGAGACTTCCAGCGCCGCACGAGCGTCATCGCCCGCCCGCCGATTCCGAACAGCCGCCCGATCAAGGGCTGGGCCCTCGCCGAATAGAACTTGCGGCCGGCCAGGCTCACCCGCGAGAAACGCTCAAGCCTCAACGGGGACTGATCATGGAAGGCGTTGTCAGCGCTGATCTGCCCCTCGATGCCGATGATCCTCATCGAGTGGTCTCGCGGGGCGACCCATGAGCAGGTGATGCGCGCTGAGACCCCGTCGGCGAAGGTCAGACAGGCCACGGAGAAATCGGGCGTATCGTTGGGGTCTAGGGGCGTGTCGGTTTTCCGCTCCACGAGGTGCGAGGCATAGGCCGACACGGAAGTGGCCGGGCCGAAGATCGCGCATATCCAGGACAGATGGTAGCCAACATGCTCGACGGTGCAGCCCTCTTGGAGTTCCTCCGCATAGGGGAACGGCGCTCCAGTTGGACTTTGCACGGTCTCGAGCTTCATCAGATGCGCCGGGTTGTCGTCCAGCTCGGCATAGACGAGGACGGGCTTCCCTATGGCGCCGTCCCTAACAGCCTTCCAAATCGTCATCACGGCGTCGGAATACAGATTGCACGGCGCGCCCGTGAAGATCAGTCCTTTCGATCTCGCCAGATCGAACAGTTCCCGGGACAGTTCAAGATCCGTCGTCAGTGGCTTTTCTGAATAGACGTGCTTGCCCGCCGTAAGCGCCCGTTTGATCACCTCGTAATGAGATCGGATGCTCGTCAGGTTGACGATGATGTCGATGCTCGAATCTTCGAGGATTTCGTCGTAACTCGAGAAGGCTCTGAACCCATAATGCGCGGAGACGACTCCCATCCGCGCGGTGTCGATATCGAAGACGCCGGCGATCTCGATTTCGGGGTAGGCCCAGCGAGAGCGCATGTAGATGTCGAAGACGTAGCCGCAGCCGACGAACGCGATTTTCATGCGGCACCCCTGATCGACGACTTACAGGAATGGATATCGGATCGGATCGTCTCGATGGTTCGCATCACCGCGACGCTGTCGGACAGCGGCATGTGCGGACTTTCAAGCAATCCCGCTTCGACGCAGTTTCGGACTTCGTCCGCCTCGTAGTGATAGCCGTTGCCGACGTAGCGGTGGCTCGAACGAGCCCCGCGGCCGCGGCTAGAGCGCCCGGCTATCTGTGCGGCGAGATGAACGAGGGGATGCTGCTTCAGCCGGGACCTCCAGCCATACGTGGCGCCCCGGAACGAAAGGGGTTTTTCGCGTGTGACGATGAGCCCCGTCGGCCGAACGATCGAACCTTCCACCGCAATCATCCCATGATCGCCGAGCACATGAAATCCATCGGGCGCCCATGAGCGCAAGCTAACATGGAACGATCCGATCACGCCGCCGGGATAGGTCAACTGGAAAGCGGCATCCTCGTCGACCCCGGTCGGGCCGACCGTCCCGGTCGCCGTCACGTGGACCGGCGAGCCGAATAGCCATTGGCCCAGCGACAGCGGGTAGGCACCCAGATGGAAGGTGGCACCTCCGCCGAGCGCCGCATTGAACATGCCGTTGGCCTCCTCGGGAACCTGGGACGTTCCGAAACTCCCTGAGACGAATCTCGGCTGGCCAACAATCCCTTCCAGGATTTGCTCCCGCAGCGCGCCGGCGGCAGGCAGGAAACGCGTCCACATCGCCTCCATAACGAAAACAGACCGGGCCTTCGCCGCGCTGGCAATTTCTGAGGCTTCCGCTTCGCTTGTTGCAAATGGCTTTTCGACCAGCACGGGAATTCCGGCCTCGATGCACATGATCGCGTGGGAGGCGTGTTCGGAAGGCGGCGTCGCTACGTAGATCGCATCGACCCCGCCCTGCTGAGCTGCCTTCGTGTAACCTTCAATGGCTCGCGGGATGCCGAATTCCGCTGCGAACCTTTTGGCGGATTCGCTTGACCTCGAAGCGACGAATTCTGGCCCCGCCCCCCTCGCAGTAATGAGGCCCGATACGAATTTTGCGGAAATGGCGCCGGTACCGAATATCCCCCAACGGAAGCGCTTCACGTAAGTTTCCTCGAGTAAAAGGTCCCGCTCATTGGACGCGAATTCAGCACGTTGCGGAACGGTAGGCAATCGTAAGCCTGCGTTATCGTTAGCGCGCTGGGAAACTGCAAATCCAGGAATGAGAAGGCATACCGGACGATCGCTCGCGTTAATCAATGCTCGAAACGCGACTTGCCCCAGCGGCCCCTATATTGCATTTGAAAAACGCACAGCGACGTGCACGTGACGGGCGGTGAAGGGAACATTGTGGGCAAATCCGAAAGGCTTTCTATCCTTTGGCTGTGTCGGCGTGTCCCTCTTCCTCTCGACGCCGGAGATCGGGTTTATTCTTATCGGCTGATGGAAGCGGCCGCCCGGATTGCCGATGTAACGTCGTGTTCGATCCTGCCCGAGGGGGTGGACCCGACAGCTTTACCCACGTCCATCGAATGGCACGCGATCGATACACCTGAAATCGGGACTGTGCGCAGTCTTCTGAGTCCACTGCCGCTCGTCTCTGCGCGTTCATCTCCGCCGGCAGTGGTCGCGGCGCTTCGAGACCTCTTGGAAAGGCGGCGCTTTGACGTCGTCGTCTTCGACTACTACGCCTCAGGCTGGGCTTTCAATGAAGTCCGTCGATCGGCGCATTCGGGCAAAATACTCTACATCGCACATAATCACGAAGCCCGGCTGTCATCCGACATCGCGAACGACTTCACAGGTAACCCGATACGAGGTTATCTCCTTAAGCGCAATGCAGAAAAGATCGCGCGTCTGGAGCGCAAGGTCGTGCGGAACTCCGATCTTATCGTATGTCTTACGGACGCTGATCGCCTAGTGTTCGAGGCCGAAACATCACACAACGTATCCTATCTGATCCTACCTCCTGGGTATTCGGGGCCGCGCGTTCCTGAGCGCGTCATAACCGAAGAGACGCCGCGCCATGCCGTCATGCTCGGATCGGTGCGCTGGACGGCCAAGCAGATGAATGTGGCATCCTTCTTGCGGGCGGCCGACGACAAATTTCATCGCGCGGGCGTAACCATCGACATCATCGGCGACGTCGACGAGGGGTTCCGAGATCACTGGGAACCCCGCCTGAAGGCGACCAGGTTCCGCGGCTTCGTCGACGACGTGGCCATGGAAATGGCAAAGGCGAGGATCGGGCTGATGATCGAGGCGACCGGGGGCGGTTTCAAACTGAAGTTGCAGGACTACGTTTTTCACCGCGTCCCTGTCGCCGCGCTGTCAAGGTCTTACGAGGGGCTTCCCCCCGCCGTATCAGATACCTTCATCGTGGAGGACGGGATGAACAGCCTCACCGACCGCATCCTCATCGAGATCGACGACATCGACGGACTGAACACGAGGCAAAGCCAAGCTTACGAAGAGGCGAAAGGCCTCTTCGACTGGGATGCCAATGCGCGGATGCTGATCGAGTCCATCGCCGACAGGCGCGTCGCCGCCTGAATCTCAAGCAAGTTTCGGGGTCGGCTGGCTTGATACATGGCATGCCCCGCCCCGGCGGCCCGTCGCGAACGTTATCGAGAGACTTGCCAGGACGACGACGACAACCGCTATACGGTCATTGTCTGGCAGAACAATCCGAGGATTCCGGGCGTCTCCTATTCGTTGGAAGACGGAACGCCCCTTCACGGCGTTCGAATATAAAATAGCCACCGCCGTTTTCTTCGTCGCTGTCGTACGGACCGTCGACGAGGCAACCGTACTCCTCGGCAAGTTCCTCAAGCTGTCGCATCACATCGGTTGCGCCGGCCAATATGTGGAAGCCGACGCCACCGCACGTCCCGGTGTCCCGGGTTTCTGCGAGGGACTGGCGGATCACCTCTAAAGCCTTCGCCGGGATGTCGACGGGGCACTCCGGGCTAGTCAGTCGGAACTCGTCCATAGCCTCACTCCTCACGCTGACACGCGTTCTCCAATCACAGGTACTTCGCTGATACGGGTCGTGTAGCGAGGCGACCGCATCTCAAATTTGGTCACCCAAGCCTTCTGCTGGCGGGCGATTCCCGTAGCGGCAGGGAACACTGACCCACGGCCATGCTGACGGTTGCAGGCGTCCAAGGCCTGCATGAGCCTGCCGCTCTTCTCACGATCAAGGGCACTGATCAGGGCTCGCTGCGAGTGCTCCGGCGCAACGAGGTCGACCGTCATCAAACCGGCTTTGGAGTACCGATAGCCCGGCTCCCAGATGCGGCGCGCGCCCCATTTCGCAGCGCGAACCAGGACGAGAGTATCGTTGCTGGCCTCGGGGAAGTCGACGGTGGTTGAGACCGAGCGCGCCGGACCTTTGTCGAAGGGCGAAGTGTGAAAGAACACCGTGACGTGATCCGTTGCGAGGCCATGATGCCTAAGCTTCTCGCCAAGCCGGGTCGCGTGCGCGGCGATTGCCTCTTGCATCATCTCCAGGCTTTCAACCCGACCGGCAAAGGATCGAGTTACCGCGCAGCCTTTCCGAGTAGGCGCGACGGCCTCCAAATCGATGCAGGGCAGGCCGCGAAGCTCGTGGATGATGCGTTCGCCCACGACCGTGAGCGTCTTCCTCGCGAGCTTTGGGTCTAGCGCCGCTACATCCGCGGCCGTCTTGCAGCCGAAGGCGCCAAGCTTCCCCTGGCTGGCGCGACCAATGCCCCACACATCCGCCAGTTCCACGAGCGGCAGCCACTCGCGCCGGGCCTCGTCGCTGGTTAGGTCGCAGACGCCGCCGAGCTGGGGCGTTGACTTCGCAATCTTGTTGGCGAGCTTCGCCAGCGTCTTGGTTGGACCAATTCCGACGCAGGTCGGCACGCCCGTCCACTGTGAAACTGTCGAGCGTAGATCGCGCCCCAACTCCTCGCGCTGCTCTGGCGCAATCGCCGTCAGATCCAGGAAACTCTCGTCAATCGAGTAGATCTCGATATCGGGGGCGAACCCCTGATAGACCGTGTTCATGCGACGGCTCATGTCGCCGTAAAGCGTGTAATTGGACGAGAAGACGATAACGCCCTCGCGTTTGCAGAGGTCTCGGATCGAGAACATCGGGGCGCCCATCTTGATGCCGAGCGCCTTGGCCTCGGCCGTCCGAGCAACCGCGCAGCCGTCGTTGTTCGACAGGACGATAACCGGGCGTCGCTTCAGCTTCGGGTCGAACACCCTTTCGCACGAGCAATAGAAGCTGTTTCCATCGATCAGGGCGAACGAACGTTTCATCGCCGAAAGCGCCGCACCGAATTGGTGACGACGCCGAAAATCTCGATCTCGGCATCAGCCCCAGGCTCGTAATCCGGATACCGACGATTGCCGAAAGCGAGGCTTTGCCGGCCCCCGGAGATGCGGAGTACCTTGACCGACCGCTCACCGTTTACGTCGACAACCACAGCGTCGCCGTCACGCGGGGAAAGGCTGCGATCGACCGTGATCAGGCTGCCATCAAAAATTCCGACATCGATCGCGCTATCCCCCGCGACGGTCATGATGAAGGTTGCGGGAGCATTCTTGATCAGCGTTCGCGACAGATCGATGGGCTGATCAAGGTAGTCATCAGCCGGCGACGGGAAGCCCGCTCGAACGGCCTTCAGATAGACCGGAATGAGCATGGGCGGCCCAACGACCGCAGGCTGGGCATGCATAGGCAGCGCTCCTCTGTTGAGAACATAAGAGGAACATCAAACCATCGAGAGTCAAGTTGCGAGTCGGCAACATCCTAGGACAGCGTGGTGATTTCGGGCTTGTCAGCCAGCCGCCGAGATGCCGCGTAAGCCGTGCACCAGTGGGCTTCGCTGGGTCGGCTCCGGAGCCGCTAGTCCTGCACAAAAAAGCTGCCGACGCGCGGGGATGAGATGCGCGCCGGCAGTTGGTTCGCCGGCCTGGGAGGAGTCGGCGCCCCGCAGTCCTCTTACGCTGCATCAAGGCCCGGTGTTCCGGGTCATCCATATGAATGGCGAAGATTGGGCAGATCAGCTTTTGATTGCCGCTTAGCGGCTGGGAGCGCCATCACGCGTCCCAACTGGAACCGGGCCCCCGACAAGGTGTTTGACGATGGCGGCGTAAAATTGACGGAGCAAACATATGAACCTCCCGCAAGGGCAGGAGCACCCAGAAAGGCGCGAACTCTTTCGAGTGAAATGCCGCGATGAAGATCAAAACCATTACACGGTCATTGTCTGGCGAAGTTATCCTGGCCTCGACAAGACTTTCTACTCGCTCGATGACGGCACACCCGTCGATCGTGAGGACGGCGCCATCTTCACCATCGTGCCTACCGGGGAGCAACTGACCCGGTGCGAGGACTGAGAAAAGAAACAACTGGAGTGGCCGCCTAGCTGCCTTGCCGGCATTCCACCTGCCATTCGGCATCTCGCGATCTAAGGCTTACCTCTTGTAGGCTAGAATAGCGGTTATCCCGATACATCACGACGCTATCGTCTGGTAAAGCGGCGCGACGCCGGTTAAACGCGCCCTCCAGCATCTTAGGCGATTAGGTCAGCGGTTTCTGCCGCTGGGTCGACCAGCCTTGGAATCCCCTTCGCATGATCGGATGTCGACCCGCGGCGCAACCGGAGTTGGCCCCCTAGCCGACGTCCAGAACATCCGCTTCCCGGCAATCCAATCTTCACGCGTGTCCAAATCGCCTGGAGGGTCGAACGGAATCCCAAGTAACGTCGGACGATTTTGATCGTTGGCAACGACCCTATGAATTGCGAGCATGGTGCTTCTGCATTCTATTTTTTGAGTTTTAATGGCTACCGACGTTGCTCCCGAAGACAGGGTTATTCAGCTAGGCACTGGGCTGGCCGCGATTCCTGAACGCCTACTGCTAGCCCATGCGCGCGGTGAGGTGTTGTTCATTTGCGGCGCTGGCATATCGAAGCCAGCGGGACTTCCAGATTTCCGACAACTCGTCCTCGACGTTTACGGCGAACTCGACGCCCCAACACACGCCGTGCTGGCCAATCTCCCGCCAGTCGCCTCCAATGAGTGGCAATCCCCCAACGGTGAGTTGACCGATCGTCAGACGGCCGAAGTGAGGCGCTTTATCATCGGCGACTACGATGTCGTCTTGGGCATGCTCGAGCGACGGCTGGACGACCAGACACATGGCGGAAATCGGGTCAGACGAACCGTGGCGGCAATGCTGCGCTCAGGCTCCACGAGCCCAGCCCCGATCCACAAGGCGCTTATGGTCCTGGCGGATCGTGGGGCTGCTCGTTCTATCGTAACGACGAATTTTGACCTTCTTCTTGAATTGGCAGCACAGCGGTCGCGCTCGTCGGTCCAAACTTATTCGCTCGGGGCCATTCCACGGCCGTCGCGCCAGC
Organism: Allobosea sp. RIT-PG3_2; assembly: GCF_057321085.1. Classification (NCBI taxonomy): domain Bacteria; kingdom Pseudomonadati; phylum Pseudomonadota; class Alphaproteobacteria; order Hyphomicrobiales; family Alloboseaceae; genus Allobosea; species Allobosea sp. RIT-PG3_2. Next base: position 255,120 of record NZ_JBXWCA010000001.1, read on the forward strand.
CCGATTTCTCGGGAGTGCTTCACATCCATGGAGCACTCGGCCGGAGCGCCGACCGGACATCGGAACTCGTTCTTTCGGATCAGGATTTTGGCGAAATCTATCTGCGTCGGCGCGTGGTGCCGGACTTCATCTACGACGCGGCGCGCCTCTACCACCTGGTGCTTGTGGGCTATAGCGCCAACGACGCTCCAATGCGTTATCTGCTCAATGCAGTCGCCGCGGACGGCAAGCGCTTCGACGACCTAAAGGAACGCTTCACCTTTACGAGTACGTCCGACCTCGTGGCGCTCGAGGACTGGAGAGGGCGAGGGATCACGCCGATCCAGTATGACGCTAATGACAATCATCGCCCGCTACGGACAACTCTGGAGCGATGGGCGGCCTTGTCTGCGATCAACGGAAAGAAGGCGCTCGTCGACGCCGCCCTTCGACGAATCGTAAGAACGGATCGGCGATCGGCGAGCGATGTTGATCGCGACCTTTTCGACCACTTCTTCCGCCGAGACACCGCGAGCGAACGAGCAAGAATGTCCTCTCTGGTTTCTGAAGCCGGGGCCGGCATCGACTGGCTCGACGCGATCTTGAAGATCAGCGCCGAGCCAGAGCGGAGACGTCAATCTTGATACGGCCCTGGAGATATCTCGATCCGACGGAGCGCGAGACGTTCCGGGCGGCAACTGTCTTCCTTAAAAATCGACTTGCGGAGCAGGAAACCGTGGATTGGGCGCTTCGGCTCGATGCGAACCGGCGGATCGAACGGATCGTGCTGGAGGGTTTGCTGAATGAGCCAGGCGCACAGGAGCTTGCCGAACCCTGGGCAACGGCCTGGCGTCTCATCGACGAGAGCTGGTCGAACACGGGCTTAGCCGAGCGCGACAGTATCGCTGTTTACGGTGTTCAGAGAAGGCTCCGCGCAGGAGACCGCTCCGGCGCAGCGGTCGCAGCAATTGTGAACCTGGTCATGCCGCGCCTCAAAGTCGAGCCGATCGAGGCGTGGCGATGGGACTACGTCAAGAGGCCGCGGACGCCAACGACCGTTGAGGACGTCCTATCGGCCGCCCTCACAAGCGGCGGTCTGGTCGATCTGAACGTGCTCGAGCTGGCGGCAGTGCACGACGTCGCCTTCCTGACATCCCTCGCCAATGCGCTCGAAGCGGCTGTCAACCACGGCTTGGACATCGCGCGCAGGCTGGGTTGGGGCGAAACGCGGTCGTTCCTCGGATTGGGCATGCTCAACAGAGTCTACTACACCCAACCGACAAGACGGGGCGGCGAGAACAACGAAGACAGCGAGCCTGACGCCTACCATCACGGCATCGCTCCCTCGGTGAAGCTCTTACACGCGGTCGTGGAAAAGCTGTCGACCGTCGAGCCAGACGCGGCCCGGCCGTTCGTCGCCCGCTGGCACGCGAATCATTCGACGGTCTTTATCCGTCTTTGGACTGCGATGGCCCGCAGCGCGCAGCTCGTGTCGGTGGAGGCGGTAGCATCCTTCATGAGTTCACTCGCCGACCGGCTGTTCTGGAATGTGCATACTTTCCCCGAGATCGCCGAGCTTCGCGCTCTTCGGTTCCCTGAGCTAAGTCCGCGATCGCAAGCGGAGATAGCAGCTCGTCTACGGAAGGGCCCGCCGCGCAACCACTGGCCGAGGAAGGCAGAAGGAGAAAGAGTTGCAGAGGCCCGGCGGTATTCGGCCGCTCGCGAGCTGAGGCGGATTGAGATTGCAGGCGGCGTCTTGCCTCCTCGCCCGAAGGAATGGCTGGATGATTGGTTGCCGCAATTCGCCGATCTGGAGCGAATGGCGATCGACGAGGGATTTCCGGAAGTGGCCACCGCCAGATCCGTACCGGCGAACCCCGATGGTCGGTACAACGATCTTGAAGGTGTGGCGCGGCTCCAAGCTCTGGAGACGGCCTTGGCGGCAAGTCGAGGCGGTTGGAATGACGATCCTGCCGAACGTGCGAACGATTGGATAAATCAAGAGGGCAACGCCGAGAAGGTGCTGGCCGATCTCGAAGACGCCAAGGAGGGCGGCGATGACTTTCCAAGAGTTTGGAACCGGTTCGGCTGGGCGCACAGGGCACGTCAGCAGGACGGACGCGCGGCACCGGACGCGGAGTTGAACGCGGAGGCCGCCCGTGTACTCGCGCTCTTGGACAAACTATCGAAGTCGACGCTTTATGCCGCAATAGAAGGCGTCTGCGCTTGGTTGGACGCTTGGGGAAAGCGCGCCGTGGGCTCGCCTTTGGCGCTGCCGATCTGGCGCCGGCTCTGGCCACTTGCCGTTGAAGCCACGAACCGCGTTCCCGAGGGCGAAGACCAGAAGGAACTCACCGTCGCCTCGCCGACGGCACGCGACGACAACGAACCTATGGATCTGGACACGCTCAATACGCCCGCCGGTAAGCTCGTTGGCGTGTTCCTCGCCGCTTGCCCGAAGCTGGCCCCCGAGACGCAGGCCTTCGCTTCACGCTCGACGGAAAGGGAGATGCGCGACACCGTGATCGAAGCAGAAGGTCGCAGCGGCCTCATCGCCAGGCACCGGATGATCGAGGGGTTGCGCTATTTCCTGAAGGCCGATCGCGACTGGACGGAAGAACACCTTGTCGGTCCACTGTTCAAGGACGACGGCGCGGCGCCGGCGCTCTGGCGGGCCGTTGCCAGGAACACCCACTTCACGGAGGTCCTGAAGATCATTGGCCCGGCGATGGCCGAACGGGCGAAGGATCGTAGATTGGGCCGAGAAACGCGGCGCAGGTTGGTGTTCAGCCTGGTCGTCGAGTCGCTTCACGCCTTCCGCGAGGGCCGCCCTCCAGCGGTGCCCAACACGCGACTGCAGCAAACATTGCGAATGCTGGACGATGAGGTCCGCGCGTCGGCCGCCGACGTGATACAGCAATTCGTTCGCGACCTGTCCGCCAAAAATTCGGGCGGGGAAGCCGATCGCGAAGAGAAGGCGGAGGCGCCCGCGGATGAGGCAACCGCTGCTACTCTCTTTCGCTCCGCTGCGGTGCCTTTCTTGCGCGAAGTGTGGCCGCAGGAGCGATCACTCGCGACGCCTGGCGTTAGCAGGGCGCTGGCCGACCTGCCGGCAACCTCCGGCGAGGCGTTTGCCGAGGCCGTTGAGGCGATCGCGCCGTTCCTCGTGCCGTTCGAGTGTTGGTCGATGCTCGAATACGGCCTGTACGGCGACGAAGAGGAGCAAAGAAAACTGGCCATCGTCGACACCGAGGAGAAGGCTAAGGGACTTCTCCGGTTGCTGGACTTGACGATCGGCTTCTCGGAAGGGGCGGTAGTCCCCTACGATCTTGCCGACGCACTCGACCAAATTTCCCGTATGGCACCCGGATTGGCCGTCACGAAGACATTTCGCCGTCTCGAAACGGCGGCGCGTCGATGAGGAAGCGAAGCAGTACCAATCGCCGTTGCTGAAAAATTTGGCGCATCGGTAGGGCAATGCCTGATCCGGACTCGACCGAGAGCGTCGTCCGGCGTCGAGTTCGCGGTCGGAGCGTCCCCGCTGTGAACGACGCTTCGTCCGCTCCCGAAAAAGTCCGCCAGCGGAACGTGCTGCAGCCGGGACATTAGGTAGTCTAGCTTGAGTCTGCTGTTGGGCCGCGGCCGCATGTCGGCTTATGGCGCAGGGCTTCCCTAAGGCGCTCTGCTACGGCTAAGTTTGGGTGGCTAGCTGAAGTTTGGTAGTCCGCTCCGCAGGATCGGAGGCGCCCATATCGGCCCTGGGGATCACCTCCACAAGTGCTCGAAGGCCGACGTGAGCCGGTCCCGGGGGAAATCTTGAAGGGATCGGCGTTGCTTCAACGGCGACGTTGCCGACAGCGGTGGCTTTAGCACTACTGAACTGTAGGTCGCCGAGACGCTCGCGATCTATTTTGCTTTTGCTTGCCTGCGAACACGGCGTGCCTGCAGTTTGGATACTGGCTGCAGCCGACGAACGAGCGCCCGGTCTTCGTTTTCCTTTCGACCAACTGACCAACCCGGCAGGCCGGGCATTGCTGTAGCGGATGGCCGTCGATGGTCTCGAAGCGGATCTCCTCGCCCACGACCTCGCAGAGTTCCTGGATGTAGCGCGAGGGCTGGGCACTGTCGGCCAGCAGGAAGACGCCGCGGCTGGCCCTGGTCAAGGCGACGTAGAACAGGCGTCGTTCCTCTGCGTATGCGAAGGTCTCGGGATTGGGAATCACTAGGTTCAGCAGTTCGTCGTCTTCTACACGGCTCGGAACACCATAGTCGCCCTCGCTGATGTCCAGGAGGATACTGTAGTCGGCTTCGAGGCCTTTCGAGCGGTGGAAGGAAAGCGACGAAACGTCGATATGGGCGAATGCCGGCCTGTGTTCGGCGAACGGGTTGAGATGGTTGTAGCGCCAGAGAACAAGTACTCTAAGCTTATGCCTTGCCGTGCCGCGCCACTGTTCCGCGATGCTTCCCAGGAACACATCCAGCCGCGTTAAAAGCCGCAGGCAGGCTGCGCCGAAGTCCGGCCTCTCCTTTGCGCTTCCGATCGGGATGACGCGGAGCGATTTGGGTATAGCGGGGCGTACAGAGCGTACCGACTTACTGAGCTGTTCCGGGTTCCGTTGAACGAAACGCGCCGCCGTCTCCGCGATCAGCTGGTTGCAGCGGTAAGTCTGCTCGAGCCGGCCTTGCCAACTCGACCCGAAATTCCGCTCGAACCTTGTGAAGAGGGTCACATCCGAACCAGCAAAGCGGTAGATTGACTGCCAGTCGTCGCCCACGGCGAAGAGTTTGGAGAACGGCTTCTGGTCTCGCAGCGACTTAATGAGTTTAGCCCTGGGTCCAGATATGTCCTGAAATTCGTCGACGAGGATCAACGAGTAGGGACTGGTGTATCGTCTCGTCTCAACCAGCTGCGACGCATCGGCGATCATGGAATCGAAATCGATCCGTCCGGCATCCTCGAGCTTTTTGGAATAGGCCTGGGTGACTCTGTAAACGACGCGCGAAAATATTCGGCCGCGTTCCTTATCGTGGAGCGACTTCGCGCGCCCGAGCAGCATATCGAGCGTCAGATGGCTCGCACGGATGTGCTTGATGCATGTTCCGATGAGCTGGTGGTAGTGCTTGACCACCACTGGCTCCAGCGCCTTCGCCATATCGCTATACGGCTTCGGCACGATTGGTATCCCGCGACACTCAAGGTGCTCGTGCATGACATCGAATATCGTGCCGTCAGCGGCCTGGGCGGATCGCGTCTCGAAGAAATCGATCTGCCCGGCGTGATAGTCGCGGCGCTTTGCCTCGGCGTGGTCGACATAGTCCTTGAACGGTGAGGCTCCGTTTGCGTCGATCGCAAAATGTTCGTGCACGGTACCGGTCGCCGGATAATAAAAGTCGGGATGAATATGTCGGACGGCTCCTTCCGCATCCTGCACCTCGACCTGTCGTTCGTATTCGAACGCGACCGAGTTCATCCAAAGCCAATTGGCGATCGACTGTTCCTGCAATGACTTGACGTAAATTCCGGCCAGCGAGCCGATCGTCGCCTTACCTCTGGTCCGCCGCTCCGCAATGTATCGGTCATAGTCAACCTCGCTGTCGAACGTTTCCCGGGGGATATCGGCCTTGGGATGCACGACCAGGAGATCAACCCAAAGCCGCATAAACTCCCTGTCGGAACTGGCTAGTTCAACGATGATTTCCTCAATCGCCTGGGCTTCCCCGGCGGAATGTTCGACCCAGTTGGCAAGCTGGGGTGGCCGTCCGTTGACCTCCTGGATTATGCCGCGGCCTAAGGCGTGGAAGGTTGTCACACGACATTCAAGTTTGTCGGGCTCGACCTTCAATTGACTGGCGATGCGCTCCCTGAGGTCATCGGCCGCTTTTCTGTTGAAGGCCAAGACCAGTATCTCGTCAGGGCGTACCAACTTCTTCTCGAGCACATACGCCACTTTGCCCACCATTGTGGCGGACTTGCCCGATCCGGCCGACGCGATGAGCAAGTTGTTGTCCTCGAGGCGGATACAGGCCTCGCGCTGCTGCCCGGACAACGACCGGCCGTCCAGGTCGTCGAAGAACGAAGCAAAAGCGGCCAGTTCAGCCATGACGAACCGCTCGTTAAAGTGATGGCGCGCGTTTGGATCAGTTAGGAACGAGTAAGAGGCCGGCAAGGCAGCCTTGAGCATCTGCGCCATCAGCCCGGGATCGAACATAGGGTGGGAGAACGCCGTTGCCGCCTTTACTGGCACCCCGGCCATTGCGCTGCCGAGGTCCGAATTCGCCAGATATCGGTGGTTGTCCGTCACGACCGCGCCGAGTCTCGCGTCGATCTCACGCAGCTGATCAGTCGCGGAACGGATCAGCTCGCCCAGATATTGGTTGACGAACGCCACGAGGTCGGCCGCGAGTTCATCTGCGGCAGCTCGGCCGAGGCCCGATAGGCGATCAGTGTTGGTCCTTGAGCGGATCTCAACGGCGTGCCACAGCGCCCCTTTGGCGGTTTGGACCGATACTAGATCTAAGCATTCCAACTCGGTCTCGCTGCCGCCCGACACCAGGCAAATACCGGCGGTCGAACGCCGACCCGGTGTCAGTGTCCAGTTCTCGCCAGAGAACAGCCGGGCGAAAAGTCCGGGACGATAACTGCGGGCACGCTTCACCATGGCTGTTTCAATCGAGGACGTGGCATGGGCTCAACAAATTGCGAGTTCGATTATGTGCCAGGCTCGATGGCTGTTCGAGCGGACGCTCCTTCATCAAGAACCTTCTGGACATAAGATGTTAACCCGTGGGGGGCGAAAATCGACGCGATATCTATTTCGAGAGATCACCGCGGGAGATGGTGCGATGAAGACATCAGCGATTTTGGCATTTTCCATGAGTTTGCTCGTCATCGGCGGCTGCGTTGCCGTCGGGAAGGGCAAGGGGAAGGCGCCTCCGCCGGTCGCATCGCCAATCGTAACGAAGGGCTAATCGCGGCGCGCGATGGCCCGGCGCCGTCGCGCGTTTACCCTCGTTGGCGCCGCGATCCCCAGTTCGCGCACGGCTCTGGTTCCTCTACAACCCGTGTCTGGCCCGCATGTCCAGGTCGACGGAGCCGGCAGGTTGCGTCGAAGAATCCTTATCCATCGGTCATCGGCTCGGCGCGCCGCTCGACGCCGGTTCGTGGCCGATGCTGCGCGAGGCGGTCAAGGCGACCGTGGCCGAGATCGGCGTTCCGGAGGCAGCACGGCGCTAGGGTGCCAGCCCTGAGACCTTCAAGTCGGTGGTCTATCGCCGCGAGATGCCGGGGCTGGGCACGCGCGCCCGGCTGGCGAACGTGGTGGAGTTCCGGGCTCGGGCCGAACCGCGGGCGCTGACCGACCAGCGCGTCCTGGCGCTGCCCTATTTCGAGCGCGATTAGCCCTCGATCTGCGGATCGCGGGGGGGAAAACGGCCAGCGCTTAAGCACCGTCACCCGGCCGAGATGCCGGCGGTCGACAAGATATTCGGCTTCGCGATAGCCGCTACGGACGAGCGATGTGATGATGGCCTCGGCCGGTGCCTCGGTCTGGAGCAGGACAGCGCCGGAAGAAAATCGGACGGAAGTGTTCTCCGCGTGTTGCTCCGCGACATCGCGCCGCGCGCTCCATGACTGTGCGTAGATACGCCTTCGACGTTCATCCCCGGAGCACCCCCGATAAAGCGTCCGGCCGGGGCCTCGATAAGGCGGCATCATCATCCACAAGGCATCCAATAAGAGCCGGTCGTCGCAGTAATCGCTCAAAGTCTCGCTGTCAGAGGCGTACATCGCAGCGAATTTGGCTCGGCAGCGGGGATCGGGCTTGTGGCGCAAACGCACCAGAGCGCGCAGCACATCCGGCATGAGCAGTTCATTGGACGCCTGACTTAGCGTCGAGTTCAGGGCGTTGGCGTCGCCCGCCTTCATCGCCGCAACCGCGCTGTTGCCCAGATCGACCGGGCGCTGGCGTATGCGCGCGATCCGTTCGCGTAAATCCGGGGGGAGGTCAGCCTGGGACACGCCAGCAGGATGCCGCCGGATGCGGCGCGAGTCGACTCGCCGTCCAGTATTCACGGTGGCCGGTGCCGACCAAACCGTCTTGGCCATCGGGCCGGACCGAAACAAGCGACGCGCACCCATCAACGCAGCTCCACCACTCAACGGAGCCGGCAACGGGGCGATGCGAATCGTTCCGCTTGGTCAGCCGGTCAGGCGCTGCCACCAGCCACGGCGGGTGAAGCTAACGCTGGTGGTGGGGAAATCCACATGAACATTGAGGGGGCTTGAAGGGGGGACGCGATTTTTCCAACCATAAAAAATGCAAATAATCCAAAGAGTTATAGAATATTTGTGCGGATGGTGGCTCAATCCATCCGCGCCGCATCCTGGCAGTGGACGCGGATCACTCGACCAACGCGCCTCGCGGCGCTCCGCCAGCCCCGTATCGACGCGGCGAAGCCAGCCTTCGCCGCGTGCGGACGCATGCTTGCCGTGATGGCGCGCCTTGCGCTCAGCCGAGGCGGCGCGTCACGCCGCCCTTCTGCACGCGGCCATGGGGGGCGGGAGGGCCGAGATAATAGGCGCCGCCGCCTGCGCCCAAGCCGACACCGAGCGCCGGCCAGCCGGGATCGGCATAGGCGTTGAGCTCCCAGCAGCGCAGCTTCTGGCGCTCGGACTCGGTGGTGGCGTCGTTGCAGCGGGAAACCTGCGAGCGCTGCCAGAAGGCTGCGGCCGGCTGCGACGCGGCCGGCACGGCGGCGCCGGCCATCAGCGCCAGGAGGAACATCCTGTTCATCGCCTCTTCCCGTTCAGGGTTGGAGCCCTATGATGGCCGGCAGGCCCTTGCCGAACGCTTAAGGGGGCGTCCGAACCGGCGCGCGCCGATCGGACGCGGCGGCATGGCGACCCGGCCGAGCACAGGAGACCCGACGTGAAGCTGCCCATCGCCATCCATACCGACGAGGATTACGACCGCGCGCAGCAGCGCGTGGCCGAGCTGAACAGGTTGCCGGAGAGTTCCGACAAGGAGAAGGAGCTGCATGCGCTGGCCGAAGCCATGCTCGCCTTCGAGCTGCGCCGCGACGACGCCGAGGACTGAGGCGCGCGGGCCGTCTCAGCCGGGCCGCGCCTTATGAATCGTTGCTGGCGTTAAGCTCCTCGGGGCGCATCCCCTCATCCGGCGGCCCGGCCTGCCGCGCCGCCCATTTCGTCACGATCTCCGCGACGAGATCGGCCCTCGAGCGGCCGGGAGCCTGCTTCTCGATATAGCGATCGAGCGCCGCCAGCGTCTCGTCGCCGAGTGCAACCGCAACTGTAGCCAGCGACATCGAAGCCTCCATCGTCATTTCCAGGGAACAGCGCCGCGCCTGCGGCGTTTTCCCAGTGCGGCATACGAGCACGACCTCGTTCCGCGAGCAAATTCTTTCAGAACCGAAGCGAAACTGATGTCTTCGGGCAGGTTATCCTTGTCTTAGTGCATCCTCTCAGCTTCGATACATTACGGTCTGAACAAATTTGCCTCTCGTTTGTTGTTAGGACAACCCGCATCGCTGCGGAAACATTCAGGAGGACAGCAAATGATCAAACGTATTGTGTTAGCTTCCGTCGCCGCGGGCCTGCTCTCGGCTACAGCCATCGCCCAAACGACTTCGCCGACGCCTCCCTCCTCGGCTCCGAGCGCCTCGACCTCGGCCGAGAAGGCCACGCCGGCGCCGACCAATCTCGCCGGCCAGGGCAAGTGGCGCACGAGCAAGCTGATCGGCGTCGATATCTACGGCCCCGACGACAAGAAGGTCGGCGACGTCACCGAGGTGATCGTCGACAAGATGGGCAAGATCGAGATGGTGACCGTCGGCGTCGGCGGCTTCCTCGGCATCGGCGCGAAGGATGTCGCGATCCCGTTCGAACAGGTCAGCTGGAGCGACCAGCCGATCACGCCGCCCGCGCCGGCTCCGGCTCCGGCCGCTTCGGGTAGCGGCGGCACCGCCGGCGGCAGCGCGACGATGCCCGCCACGCCTCCGGTCGCCGCGGCGCCTAGGGCACCGGCGATGTATCCGGATCACGGCAAGATCACGCTGACCAAGGACCAGCTCCATTCGGCGCCCGCCGTGACGTATTCGGGCAGCTAAGCCCGAGCTGTTCCTAGCACGCACTGGAGCCCGCCCGCCAGGGCGGGCTTCTTGCCGTCTGGAAAGTTCAGCCGAAAGGCAGGCCGCGCATCAGCGGCGGGATCGCCTCCGGGAGATCATCCGCGATCAGTCCGAATCCGAGCGCTTCTCCGGCCCGGCCATGCAGCCAGACGGCCGCGCAGGCCGCCTCGAAAGCGCTCATCCCCTGCGCCAGCAGGCCGGCGATCAGCCCCGCCAGGACATCGCCGGAGCCCGCCGTCGCCAGCGCCGCCGAACCGGTGGCATTGATCGCAGCCCGCCCGTCCGGCGCGGCGATGACCGTATCCGCCCCCTTGTAGACGACGATGGCTCCGCACAGGGCAGCCGCCCTTCGGGCGCGCTCCAGCTTCGAGCCCTCCGCCGCAATCGTAGGCTCGTTGCCGAACAGGCGCTGGAATTCGCCTTCGTGCGGGGTGAGGACGCGAGCGGCGTCGCGCTGTGGAGTGAGGGCCTCTCCTCGCAGAGATGTCGCGAGCAAGGTCAACGCATCGGCGTCGAGCACAATCGGCTTGTCGCTGACGAGGGCGGCACGAACGAGCCCGGAAGCCCGATCGTCCAATCCCAGCGCCGGGCCGGCCAACACGGCCGAAACCCGCCGATCGCGAAGGAACTCGGAAAAGGCCTCACCATCCGCAATCGGCCGCTGCATCAGTGCATCCGGGCCGCGCGACGCATGCGCGGCCAGCGCTTCGGGTGCACAGAGGATAGTCGCGAGCCCGGCGCCGATGCGCAGGGCGGCCCTCGCGCTCAACCGCGGTGCACCGACACTGGCGATGCCGCCCGCGGCCACCGCGACGGCTCCGCGGCGGAATTTGTGCGTATCGAGGCCGTGATGCGGCCAGGCTCCCAGCCAAAGCGCAGGTTCGTTGCGAAAGGCGGTCGGTGCGATGTCCCGCAGCGCCTCTTGGGCCGGAATTCCGATATCGGCGACGACGGTTTCGCCGCAAAGCGAGCGGCCCGGCAGCAGCAGATGACCTGGCTTCAACCGGAAGAAGGTGACGGTCTCCGTCGCCTGTACGGCGGGGCCTTCCGCCTGCCCGGTATCGCCCGACACCCCGCTGGGAACATCCACCGCAATCACCGGCCGGCCGGAAGCGTTCATGATGGCGACGGTCCCCGCAGCCTCGCCCGAAAGCGGGCGCCCCAACCCGGCGCCGAAAAGCGCATCGACGAAGAGACCGGGCTTTGGATCTGCAAGCGACGCCAGAGGCAGAACCGGCCCGTTCCAACGGGAGAAGGCGATCGCAGCATCGCCTCGGAGAGCCTCTGACGCGCCGAGCAGCGCCACCTGGACCTTCAGCCCCTGCTCCTGCAGCAGCCGCGCAGCGACAAATCCGTCGCCGCCATTGTTGCCCGGCCCGCAGGCGACCGCGATGGTCGCGCCCTCCCCGACGCGGCGCAGCACCGCCTCGGCGACAGCACGTCCGGCCCGTTCCATCAGGACGATTCCCGCCGTTCCAGCAGCGATCGCGATGCTGTCGGCCCGGCGCATCTGCTCCGTGGAAAGCAGGACGAGTTCCGATGGCTTCATCGCGTCGGTTTCGGCGGTGGTCATATGCCAACATTGGATTGCGTCACCAAGCACTTCAAGAGAAGGCTCGCCTGGCTGATTGATCTAGAAATAAGCATATGATCATTTTTTGTGCTGTTTTTTGCCTCATAGGCAGGCTGTCCGACCGCCCCTGCCGCATGGCGGGGCGTTCGCGCCGATGCTATGAGCAGAAGAACGGTCGCAACCGTCCGAAGCTGAGGGCCCATCTGCCCGAGACGGCGGATCGTTGTGGTTCCATTCCGGCGCGAGCCGGATCCTCGAAGCGCAGTGGAGGTCGATCGGCGCATGAAGAAGATCGAAGCGATCATCAAGCCCTTCAAGCTGGACGAGGTGAAGGAGGCGCTTCAGGAGGTGGGGCTTCAGGGTATCACGGTCCTCGAAGCCAAGGGCTTCGGCCGCCAGAAGGGGCATACCGAGCTCTATCGCGGGGCCGAGTACGTGGTCGATTTCCTGCCGAAGGTGAAGATCGAGATCGTACTGGCTGACGACATGGTGGACCGCGCCATCGAAGCGATCGTCAAGGCCGCCCAGACGGGCCGGATCGGCGATGGCAAGATTTTTGTATCGACCATCGAGGGGGCGATCCGCATCCGCACCGGCGAGACCGGCGCAGACGCGATCTGAGGACTCTCTCCCCATCATTCGGAATCAAAGGCCGCGGCTGGATTGGAGCCGGCGACGGCCCACGAGTTTGAGAAACTATTGGCAAGAGGAATGCTGAAATGAAGAGCGCCAAGGATGTCCTCAAGGCGATCAAGGACAACGACGTCAAATATGTCGACTTCCGCTTCACCGACCCGCGCGGCAAGTGGCAGCATGTGACCTTCGATGTCGGCATGATCGACGAGGACATCTTCGCCGAGGGCACGATGTTCGACGGCTCATCGATCGCCGGCTGGAAGGCCATCAACGAGTCCGACATGCTGCTGATGCCGGATCCGACGACCGCGACGATGGACCCGTTCTTCTCGGCCGCCACCATGGTCATCAACTGCGACGTGCTCGAGCCGGCCACCGGCGAGCCCTATGGCCGCGATCCCCGCGGCATCGCCAAGAAGGCCGAGGCCTATCTGAAGTCGACTGGCATCGGCGACACGGTCTATGTCGGTCCCGAGGCCGAGTTCTTCGTCTTCGACGACGTCAAGATCGCTGCCGACCCGTACCACACCGGCTTCAAGCTCGATAACGTCGAGCTGCCGATCAACGGCTATGCCGATTACGAGGGCGGCAATCTCGGCCACCGCGTCGCCACCAAGGGCGGCTACTTCCCCGTCCCGCCGCAGGATTCGGCGCAGGACATGCGCGGCGAGATGCTGGCTGCGATGCAGTCCATGGGCGTGGTCGTCGAGAAGCACCATCACGAGGTCGCTTCTGCCCAGCACGAGCTCGGCATGAAGTTCGACACGCTGACGCACACCGCCGACCTGATGCAGATCTACAAGTACGCGATCCACAATGTGGCCCAGAGCTACGGCAAGACCGCGACCTTCATGCCGAAGCCGATCTATGGCGACAACGGCTCGGGCATGCATGTCCACCAGTCGATCTGGAAGAACGGCAAGCCGGTCTTCGCCGGCAACAAGTACGCCGACCTGTCGCAGGAGTGCCTCTGGTACATCGGCGGCATCATCAAGCACGCCAAGTCGCTGAACGCCTTCACGAACCCCTCGACCAACTCCTACAAGCGTCTCGTCCCGGGCTATGAGGCTCCGGTGCTGCTCGCCTATTCGGCGCGCAACCGCTCGGCCTCCTGCCGTATTCCGTGGACGACCTCGCCGAAGGCCAAGCGCGTCGAGGTCCGCTTCCCCGATCCGATGGCGAACCCCTATCTCGCCTTCGCCGCCATGCTGATGGCCGGCCTCGACGGCATCGTGAACAAGATCGATCCGGGCCCGGCGATGGACAAGGATCTCTACGACCTGCCGCCGCGCGAACTGAAGAAGATCCCGACCGTCTGCGGCTCGCTGCGCGAGGCGCTGGAGTCGCTCAAGAAGGACAACGCCTACCTCAAGGCCGGCGGCGTCTTCAACGACGACTTCATCGAGAGCTATATCGAGCTCAAGATGCAGGATGTGGCGCGTTTCGAGATGACGCCGCACCCGGTCGAGTTCGCGATGTACTACTCCTACTGAGGGATCTCGGTGGGCGCCTCCTGGCGCCCACCGGGCAAACCTCGCCGGATGCGGCTCAGCCGCACCGGCCCAGGATGCCGGGGCGCTTATGCGCCCCGGCTTTTTTGTGCGCCCCCCACCTGCCTCGTCAGGATGCGCGGTTGTCGACGATGAGGATTTGCCCGGAGCTCCCCGCCGTCTGGGAAGCGAGATTGGCATTGTAGCTCGTCAGCGGCGGGACGAGCCCGACCGTCGACGCCGAGACGATCGCATTGGCGCCCGCCCCCGAAATGATGTTGTTGCTCACGACGATCTTTCCGGTCTGGGCGCTCGACGAGAACGCGATGCCGACGCCGCAATCGCGGACCAGGTTTCCGTCGCAGGCGAGATCGCGCGCGCCCTGCGCCGCGCCCAGCTTGATGCCGCCGGCCGCGCCTTCGATGATGTTCCCGTTCACCGCGGAATCCTGCTCCACGGTGATGCCGATGGCGGTGGTGTTGTAGTTTCCAACCCCACCTGAACCCGGAATCGCGGCGACGGTCAGGTTGCTGATCTGGTTGCCGGCCACGATCGAGCGGCGGGCGACGCCATCGTTGAAATAGCCGGAATTGGCGATGTTGATGCCGTCGCCGGCCGTGTCGACCCGGTTGTTCACGATGGTCGCGCCCGTTCCGTTCCGTCCCGCGCCCGGGGCTTCGTAGTAGAGGCAGGCCTCGCGGATGTTCCAGCAGGAGTTGCCCTGAATGAGAACCCGCGAGCCCCCATTGACGCGGACCGCCGAGGATTTGCTCGCCTCATCGTTAGCAAGAGAAGACAAGAACGAACAAAGAACATAATGGGTATATATTCCTACGCGCAACCCCCGGCCTTTTTGCTTGACCGCTGTCATTCCCAGGCCGAGGTAACGTCACCTTCACGCGTGATCCGGCAGGTTCAGGAGACAGTTTCCGGACGGCGGCGCGCAAGACTTGCAGACCATCTCGATCAATGGGCGTTTTCTCGGCCAGCCGCTGACCGGCGTGCAGCGCTTTGCGCTGGAATTGACCAGGGCGCTTGACCGGCGGATCGGCGCAGGCGCGGTTCCGGAATCGCTCAAGGCTGCGCGCTGGCGCCTCCTCGCTCCGCGGGATGCCCCCGAGACCCATGAATTCCGGCATATCGCCCTGGAACGCTTCGGCCCGTTCTCCGGCCATCTCTGGGAGCAAACCGCGCTCGCACGCCGGGCTGCGGGAGACATCCTCGTCGGCTTCGGCGGCAGCGGGCCGCTGCTGCATCGCAGGCAGATCGTCGTGATCCACGACGTCACCATCTTCCGCCACGCGGAGGCATTCAGCACCTCCTATCGCGCCACGCACAAGCTCCTCGGCTTCGGGCTGACGCGCACGGCGCGCGTCGCGACCGTCTCCCGCTTCTCCCGTGGCGAGCTCGGCGCGGTCTTCGGCGTCGCGCCTGAGACGATCCCGGTCCTCTACAACGCTACCGATCATTTCTCCGGGATCGTCCCGGACGAAACCGTGCTGCAACGCCTGGGCCTGGAAGGCGCGAAATTCTTCTTCATGCTGGGAACCTTGAAGCCCAACAAGAATGTCGATTTCGCCATCCGCGCCTTCGACGCACTCGGCGACACCGGCTGGAAACTCGTCATCGCAGGGGCGCTCGACCGAAGCGGGGTGTTCAAGGCCGATACCCCGGCGATCGCCGACAACCTCATCTTCACCGGGCGCCTGACCGATCCGGAGATCGTCGCGCTCGAACGCCGCGCCCGCGCCTTCGTCTTTCCGAGCCTCTATGAAGGCTTCGGCATTCCGCCGCTCGAAGCGATGACGCAGGGCTGCCCGGTATTGGCTGCGGATATTCCTGCCGTTCGCGAAGCCTGCGGAGACGCGGCGCTCTATTTCGATCCCCGCGATCGTGCCGACCTGGAAAGCGCGATGCGCCGGATCATGGGTGCCGATGGCGATGCGGCCGGGCTGGTCGAGAAAGGCCGTGCCAATCTCGCGCGCTTTTCCTGGAACAAGAGTGCCGAGACCCTCCTGTCGACCCTGTCGGACATGGCTGCGCCACGGCGCTGACCGCGCTCTTCACGAAATCTCGGACGCCGCATCCTGGCGCCGGAGCAGCGACGCGACGGTTGCCGTCGCCGGCGGGATGCACAGCAGGAAGACAGCCAGCGACACCGGCAACGAGGTCTGCGGCGTGCCGGCATTGGCGAGCCCGGCGATGGCGAGTGCCGCGAGCGCGCTGGCCAATGTCAGTCTGGGCCAGCGGAACGGCATCGACAGGAACAGCGGCCTCCCCAGGATGACCGCCACCGCCGCCCCGGCGGCACCGCTGTAAAGCAACCCGCTCAGCGAGCCGCCGGACAGGCTCCAGCCGGCGAGCGAGCTCAGGTTGAGAAGGATGGCGTCGATGACGGCAAGTCCTATGATCGGCTTCAGCCGCTGCGTCAGATGGGCAGGCGTCGGCAGCAGGTTCTGGACCCAGGCGCGCAACAGCGCGAGAATCGTCACGGCCGGGGCGGCGAGCAGGAAGGATTCGCGCAGCTCGGCCTTGACCAGCCAGGCCGCGGCCGGCGCCAACA
Organism: Allobosea sp. RIT-PG3_2; assembly: GCF_057321085.1. Classification (NCBI taxonomy): domain Bacteria; kingdom Pseudomonadati; phylum Pseudomonadota; class Alphaproteobacteria; order Hyphomicrobiales; family Alloboseaceae; genus Allobosea; species Allobosea sp. RIT-PG3_2. The sequence continues at coordinate 271,507 of NZ_JBXWCA010000001.1, forward strand.
GGCACAAAATCAAGGCCGCCGTCACGAGCGAGCTGTTCGCCAGTTGCCCGTAGTAGCGGCCGAGGCGCGTCCGGAACGCCGGCGAATCCGGCTCGCGGTCGTAGCTAGCGACCAGTTCGGGATAGCGGATCGCATGTAGCGCCGAGACGACCAGGATGAAGGGTCGCTGCAGGAGGTCGAGCGCCAGCAGCGCGCCGGCCGCCCCCTGGCTGCCGATCACGGCCGTCAGCAGCGTCTTGAGCCCGAGTGGCGCCAGAAGGCTGGCCACGGATGCTCCGGCCGAAACGCCGCCATAGGCCAGGTACTTCTTCAACAGATGGCGCTGCGGGCGGTGGAGCCCGTGCGCCAGCGGGCCACCGGCAAGCCGCGCCAGCACGATATAGACGAGGCTTCCAGCCAGCATGCCTGCTACCGCGCCTGAAAGCGTCGGGGCAAGCATGGCGCCGCCGAGCGTCCCGATCGCCACGAGCGACGCCCGAGCAGCCTGCAGGATCGAGAACAGCCGAAAATTCTGCCGGAAGCGCAGCATCGTCAGATGCAGCTCCGTGCCGCCCTGGAACACCGCAAAGAAGACTCCGCCGATGGCGATGCCTGCCGACGCCGCGCCCGACGCGAGAACGCCTCCTCCCACCAGCAGGCACAGCGCGGCACAGACGGCGAAAGCGTACAGGATGACCGAGCGCTGGGCCGTCTCGTCTGCGCCGGGATAGAACCGGCTGCAGGAGAACCGAATCCATTCGAAGACGGTGATGCTGGCGAACTGGCTGATCGTGATGAAGAGCGAATAATGGGTGAACTGCTGCGGCGCCAGGATGCGCGAGACAAGGAGCAGCAGCCCGAGCGCCAGCACGGCCTGATAAACATAGGCTCCGAGAGCAGCGATCTGGCCCACCCGCGCGATGCTCCGCTCAGGCCATGCCAGGCGCAGCACGCAGCCGCGCGCCGCTATCGGCCGGCTTGAAATCTCCAGCGATGGCGCAGCACATCGAATTGCCCTCCGGCCACAGGCCTAGGGCAGAAAGGTTGATATTTCCGTGTTGTCGGAGCGACCGGCTCAGTAGCAATGCAGGGCCGCCAGCCCGGCCGAGGCGGCGAGCGCCGCGAGCCACCACAGCCAGCGAGACGAGGCAGTCTCGGCGCTCAGCGAGGCGCTGACGACATCCTCATGACCGAAGGATTCGCCCGCAAGGCGCGCCGCGCGCTGCAGACCCGCGATACCCGTAACCGGCACTGATTGACGCGAAGCCACGGTCTCATCCCCCTTAGGCCGATCATAGCGCAATGCGACTATCCGCATAAGCCCTGACCGCAGCTTGCATCCTCTGCGGCCGTGGTTAACGCAGGCTGAACGCGCCCGGTTCCGCATTGGTCTTAAACCTGGATCGTCACAGCGGTATGACGGCCGGTGCATAGCCGCCGGCGAGAGAGTTTCGATGTGATGGGGAGCTGTCTATAAGCAGCTTGGCCGGGCTTTCCGCGCGGCGATGCGCTACAATTTAAAGTCGCGAATCAGGAAGCGTTTGGCAGTGATGGCGGATAACGGCGATCTTTTCGGCTCGGAACCGGAGCGGCCCCGCGCGGCCGACCCCGCGCCGGAAGCGCGTTCACCGGCTCCTGTGCCCCGCGCTCCGGCCAATGCGGGCAATGCGCCGCGCAACGGCACGCTGTCCGAGGCCGGCTACGACGCGTCCGCGATCGAGGTGCTGGAAGGGCTGGAGCCGGTGCGGCGCCGGCCCGGCATGTATATCGGCGGGACCGACGAGCGCGCCCTGCATCATCTCTTCGCCGAGGTGATCGACAACGCGATGGACGAGGCCGTCGCGGGCCATGCCAGCTTCATCGAGGTCGAACTGTTCGAGGACGGCTCGCTCGCCGTGAACGACAACGGCCGTGGCATCCCGGTCGATCCTCACCCGAAATTCCCCGGCAAGTCCGCGCTCGAAGTCATCATGACGACGCTGCATGCCGGCGGAAAGTTCGACTCCAAGGCTTATGAGACCTCTGGCGGCCTGCACGGCGTCGGCGTCTCCGTGGTCAATGCGCTCTCGGACCGGCTGGAAGTCGAGGTCGCGCGCGGCAAGACGCTCTATCGCCAGATCTTCTCGCGCGGTCTGCCGCAGGGGCCGCTGCAGACGGTCGGCCCCGTCGCCAACCGGCGCGGCACCAAAGTGCGCTTTCATCCCGATGCGCAGATTTTCGGCGAGGGTGCGCATTTCTCCCCTGCCCGCCTGTTCCGCATGGCGCGCTCTAAGGCCTATCTCTTCGGCGGCGTGGAAATCCGGTGGACCTGCGCGCCGTCGCTGCTGAAGCCGGAAGGCGATGTAGCGGCGGAGGCCGTGTTCCGCTTCCCCGGTGGCCTGCGCGATTATCTCGGCCGCGAGATCGAGGGCAAGGACCTCGTCGCCGAGCCGATCTTCTCCGGCAAGATCACCAAGGAAGGCAGCCACGGCTCGCTCGAATGGGCTGTCGCCTGGCTCGCGACCGGCGAGGACGGCTTCTCCTCCTCCTACTGCAACACCATTCCGACGCCCGAAGGCGGCACGCATGAGCAGGGCCTGCGCATCGCCCTGCTGCGCGGCCTGCGCGACCATGCCGAGCGCATCGGCCAGTCGAAGCGCATGGCGCAGGTCACATCCGACGACGTGATGGCGACCTGCGCCGCCATGCTCTCGGTCTTCATCCGCGAGCCGGAATTCCAGGGCCAGACCAAGGACAAGCTCGCGACGCAGGAAGCGCATCGCATCGTCGAGAATGCGATCCGCGACGCCTTCGACCACTGGCTCGCCGCTGCGCCGCAGCAGGCGCTGCGCCTGCTCGACTGGTCGGTCGACCGTGCCGAGGAGCGCCAGCGCCGGCGCCTTGAAAAAGAGGTCTCGCGCAAGACCGCGACGCGCAAGCTGCGCCTGCCCGGCAAGCTCGCGGACTGCTCCAATGCGGGCGCGGCCGGCTCCGAACTCTTCATCGTCGAGGGCGATTCGGCCGGCGGCTCGGCCAAGCAGGCGCGCAACCGCGCCAACCAGGCGATCCTGCCCTTGCGCGGCAAGATCCTGAACGTCGCCAATGCGACGCGCGAAAAGCTCAACGCCAACCAGCAGCTCGCCGACCTGATCCTGGCGCTGGGTTGCGGCATCGGCACGCAGTTTCGCGAGGACGATCTCCGCTACGAGAAGGTCATCGTGATGACCGACGCCGATGTCGACGGCGCGCATATCGCCTCGCTGCTCGTCACCTTCTTCTGGCGCCAGATGCCGCGGCTGATCGAGAAGGGCCATCTCTACCTCGCCGTGCCGCCGCTCTACCGGCTGCAGCACGGCGGCAAGAGCGTCTATGCCCGCAACGACGCCCATAAGGACGAGCTGATCGAGACCGTCTTCAAGGGCAAAAAGCCGGAGATCTCGCGCTTCAAGGGCCTCGGCGAAATGATGCCGGCCCAGCTCAAGGAAACCACCATGGACCCGAGCAAGCGGATCCTGCTCAAGGTCATGGTGGACCATGAGGCGAAGGAGGAGACCTCCGATACCGTGGAACGACTGATGGGCAACAAGCCGGAGGCGCGTTTCACCTTCATCCAGGAGCGCGCCGCCTTCGCCGGCGAACTGATCGATCTGTGAGGGTCGAGCCCCGCAATCCTGAGGGGCTGGGCCTCATGCCCGCCGGGCTGCCGGGAGATGCGGTTACGGGCAGGGTCCGCGCATGCCGAACCTGCCCCTCCCAACGGACCGCCATGACCGCAAGCACCACGCGGCACATCGCGACTGGCCGCTGACCACATGGCCGAGCCTGCTCCACCTCCATCTCGACGCGACGGCGATCTGGCATCGCCCGGCTGGGACGTCTCCTGGGACGACATCCGCGTCTTCAACGCGATCGCCGTCGGCGGGTCGATGGCCGTGGCGGCGGCGCAGCTCGGATTGAGCGAAGCGACCGTCGCGCGCCGGCTGAAGGCGCTCGAACGCGATCTCGGGCTGCAGCTCTTCACGCGCGAGGCCAACCGGCTGGCACCGACGGCAATCGGGCTGGAACTCGCCGCCGAGGCCCGCGAGATCGAGGCCGCTGCTCATCGCTTCACCATCCGGGCCGATGTCGCACGGCCGCTCGCCAACGCGCCGGTCCGCATCACCGCGACGACCTCGATCAGCCTGCTGCTGACGATGCATGCGACCGCCATCTCGGCGGCGGCCGGCGGTGTGGAGATCGTCATCCTCAGCACGCGCAGCCGCCTCGATCTTTCGCGCGGCGAGGCCGACATCGCGCTGCGCATGAGCAAGGTGCCGACGGAGCCCGGATACTACGCACAGAAGGTCGGCCGGCTGATGCAGGCGCTCTATGTCCGGCGCGACATCGATCCTGCGAGCGCCCCCGTCATCTCGGTCAACCGCGAAACCTCCTCGCGAATCGACGACTACATCATGGCCTATGCGACCGGCCGCCCCATCGCGGCGCGCGTCGGCGATTCCTCCGCGCGTTACGAAAGCATCCGCTCGGCCGGCGCCCTGTCGATGGCGCCGTGCTTCATGGGCGACGCCGATCCGGGTCTGGTCCGCCTCGAGCCGCCGCCGGAGCAGACCGGCGACGACATCTATCTGATTTCGCACGATGTCTCGCGCGGGCGGCCGAGCGTGATCGCCGTGCTGACCGCGCTGCGCAGGCTCTTCCGCGAGCAGCGATCCCGCCTTGCGGGAGACGCCGTCGAAGCGGAGCCCGGTCGGTAGAATTGCGCGTATCCCGGCAAGAACCGGCTAACCAAGCTTTTACGGCTCTCGCGTAACGTCGCCTCCAGTGCTCGTGACGTTACGAGACGCGGAGAGTGCGCCATGCGCCTGATCGAACTGTTCTGGAAGAATGACCGGGGCACCATGGCCGCCGATGTCGCCAAGGCCGGCGCGGCCATCGCCTTCCTTTCGGTGATCGCCGCCAACTTCATGTCGAGCCGCACGCCGCCACTGGACAAGGACCGGATGGCGGCCGTCAGCCTCGCGGCTTCCAAGCGGCAGCCGGTCGATCCGCTGACCACGGGTTCGATCACAAAGGCCGCGAACGAGACGCGCCTCGACCCCTGCGTCCTGCCGCGCTGATCTCAGCCGAGCCAGCGCAGAAGTTCGCGGGTCACGGCATCGGGCGCTTCCAGCGTCGAGAGATGGCCGCACTGCGGAACGACCGCAAGCCGCCCGCGTTCGCCGACGATCCCCGCCATTTCCCGCGCTTCGGCAACGGGCGTGATCTCATCCTCCGCGCCGACGAGAACCAGCGTCGGGCAGGTCGAACTGGCGAGCGTGGGCCGCGAATCCGGGCGCCGCATGATCACCTGCTGCTGCCGGATGAAGCCCTCCGCCCCGACATCATCCGCCATCTGACGCACCAGGAGTCGCAGCGGCTCGTCGGTCAAGCGCGCGGGGGCGACGAGCTTCTGCCAGAGCAGCGTGGTGACATTGTCGAAGGCGCCCTTCTCCGCCAGCGTGATCATCTGCTCGCGCGGCACATTCGTCTCCGGCGTCGCCGGCTTGGCGCTGGTGTCGAGCAGGGCGAGACGCGTGACACGCTCCGGCGCCTGCCGCAGGATCTCGAACGTGACATAACCGCCCATCGACAGGCCGCAGAGCGCGAAGCGTTCCGGAGCGCTATCGAGCAGACGGCGTGCAATGGCGGCCAAATTGTCGTCGAGACTGTGTTCGGCGACCAGAATGGGGCGTCCATCGGCTAGCGCGGGCCACTGCCCGGCATAGAGCGCAGCGTTGCAACTGAGCCCCGGAACGAGAATGAGCGGCTCCTTCATGAGGTGAAAAACGTCCTTTCAAGGCTAGATGATTGACTTTGCCGCGTTTTCTTTGCATTCCACACGAGTCCGAAGGCGCGCAGGAAGTGTTGTCGCGCCAACGCGGTGGTCGAGCAGGTCATCCCGCCGCGTTTCACCGACCCTGAAGAAGCGCCATACGCGATGTCATTTGCCGAACTCGGCTTGAGCGAAAAGGTTCTGACGGCCGTCACGACCGCAGGCTATAGCACGCCGACACCCATCCAGGCCCAGGCCATTCCGCATGTCCTTGCACGCAAGGACGTCCTGGGCATCGCCCAGACCGGCACGGGCAAGACCGCAGCCTTCACGCTGCCGATGCTCACCATCCTGGAAACCGGGCGCGCCCGCGCCCGGATGCCCCGTACGCTGATTCTCGAGCCGACGCGCGAGCTTGCCGCGCAGGTCGAGGAGAACTTCACGCGCTACGGCGTCAACCAGAAGCTCTCGGTGGCGCTGCTGATCGGCGGCGTCTCCTTCGGCGATCAGGACGCGAAGATCACGCGCGGCGTCGACGTGCTGATCGCGACGCCCGGCCGCCTGCTCGACCATGTCGAGCGCGGCAAGCTGCTGCTGACCGGCGTCGAGCTGCTCGTCATCGACGAGGCCGACCGCATGCTCGACATGGGCTTCATCCCGGACATCGAGCGCGTCTGCAAGCTCGTCCCCTTCACCCGGCAGACGCTGTTCTTCACGGCGACCATGCCGCCGGAGATCACCCGCATCTCCGAGCAGTTCCTGCACAATCCGGTGCGCGTGGAAGTCTCCCGCCCCGCGACGGCCGCGACGACGATCACCCAGCGGCTGATCGCCTCCAACGGCCAGGACTTCGAAAAGCGCGAGACGCTGCGCAAGCTCATCAAGGGCGCGACCGATCTGCAGAACGCGATCGTCTTCTGCAACCGCAAGCGCGATGTCGCGACGCTGCATAAATCGCTGCTGCGCCACGGCTTCCCGGCCGTCGCCCTGCATGGCGACATGGACCAGTACGCCCGCATGGCGGCGCTGGAATCGTTCCGTACGGGCGAGAACCCGATCCTCGTCGCGTCCGACGTGGCGGCTCGCGGCCTCGACATCCCGGCCGTCAGCCATGTCTTCAACTTCGACGTGCCGACCCATGCCGAGGATTATGTCCACCGCATCGGCCGCACCGGCCGCGCCGGGCGCGAAGGCGCTTCCTTCACCATCGTCACGCGCCATGACGAAAAGCTCGTCAGCGCGATCGAGAAGCTGACCGGCCAGGCCATCGCCTATGAGGGCGGCGGTCTCGACGCCCTGCCGCCGGGCGAGCCGCGGGACGAGCGTCGTGGCGGCCGTCGGGACGAGAAGCGCAGCTCTTCGCGGGGCGGTCGCGGGCGGCCGGAGCGCAGCTCGCGCTCCGAGACAGGGGCCTCGCGGGCGGGCAGCGACGAGAACGCGGCGGATACGCAGCGCAAACCACGCCGTGTCCCGATCCGGCCCGATTCCGAGACGACGCCGCCACCGCCCGTCGCGCGGAGTCAGGAAGAGCCCCGGCGCTCCCGCGCGCCCCGCACGCGTGACGACGATGACGGCCCGCAGGTGAAGGGGCTCGGCGATCACGTGCCGGCCTTCCTGCTGCGTCCGGTCCGCGTCGGCTGACCTTACGGCATCAACCGGATTTTAACGCCAGCTTCCTAGATTGGCCGTCGCTGCAGCGAGATCATCGCAGCAGCGGACGGGCGCATGCCGCCGTATAGACGGACAGGATGTCCCGCTTCGATTGGATCAATCGAAGCTGACGTGGCCGAAGGCCACGATCCGGCTTCATACCGGAATGGCGAAGGCATGGACGACGAAGCTTCGGTTTCCGCCCGCACCAACGATCTCGCCGAGCGCGTCGTCGCCGCCATGCGACAGCACGGCTCGCCGAGCTATCCCCGCGCCTTCGAGGTCTGGTACGCCCATCTGAGCGGCGAGATGCCGGCCGTCAGCATGGCGATGAACGCGATCATCGCCGGCAGCGAGGGGCAGGTGAACGCCGCCGACATCGACAACCTCTACGAGCGCTTCATCAGTTCGGAGCGCTTCTCCCGCCAGGCCGAGCGCACCAGCATGCAGGTTCTCGGCGAGATCGATGCGATGATGTCGCTGGTCGACAGGGCGCTCGGCTCCAGCGAGCTTTATCATGGCCGCCTCACCGCGATGTCGGAGGAGGTTCCGCCGCCGACCGACCGACACCAGCTGCGCGAATGGGTCGAGGCGCTGGTGATGTCGACCCGCGAGGAAGTCGTCCGCAAGGCCCAGCTCGAGGCCGAGCTGCGCAACAGCGCCAACGAGATCCGCAACCTGCGCGAGGCGCTGGAATCGACCCGCGCCGAGGCGCTCACTGATCCGCTGACCGGCCTCGCCAACCGCCGCCATTTCGAGGAGATGCTGCAGAAGTCGATCGATCAGGCGACGCTCCGGCGCGAGCCCTTCGCGCTGGTGATGGCCGATATCGACTTCTTCAAGCGCTTCAACGACGCCCACGGCCATCTGACCGGCGACCAGGTGCTGCGCCTCGTCGCCCGCACCATGAGGGACAAGTTCAAGGACAAGGCGGTCATCACCCGCTTCGGCGGCGAGGAATTCGCGATCATCCTGCCGGAGGCCGATCTGATCGCCGGCAAGTTCGGCGCGGAAACCGTGCGCCAGGCCTTGCTGACCCGTGAGCTGATCAAGCGCTCGACCAATGAAAACCTCGGCCGCATCACCATCTCGCTCGGCGTATCGAGCTATCGGCGCGGCGACACCGCCGGCTCGCTGGTGGACCGCGCGGATCAGGCGATGATGCAGGCCAAGCGCGACGGGCGGAACCGCACCGTCACCGAGGATGCGCTGGAGACGACGAGCCGCGTGGCTTGAACCGTCCTGACGCGGCCGCGTGGGCCGCTCAGGACGCTGCGAGCGCGCTTTCGCTGCGCGGCTTGATCTCGACCGACTCGCCGCAGCCGCAGGCCGAAACCTGATTGGGATTGTTGAACACGAAGGTCGAGGAGAAGCGGTCGGTCTTGAAGTCGAGCTCGGTGCCGAGCAGGAACAGCACGGCCTTGGCGTCGACGATCACCGTCGCATCCTTTTCGCTCACGACCTCGTCACCCTTGTCGACCGTGCGGGCGATCTCGAAGGTATACTCCATCCCGGCGCAGCCGCCCTTCTTGACGCCCACGCGCAGGCCGAGCGCCGGCATGTCTCCGCCGGCCGACTGAGCCATGATCTCACGGATGCGCGTGGCCGCGGCGTCGGTCAGAGAGATGACCTTGAGGCCCGGTATCGAAAACATCGTTGTCCCTCCTCGACCGGGGTCAAGGCCCGGTGAAGCAAGATTGTCCGCCTAACATAGGGATTGCGCCGCCCTACGTCGAGATGCCGATGGCGTGGCCATGCATCGCCGATCCGTCCCCCGCCCGCCAGACGCATTGTGGATCGAGCCGAGGCATGCACTCTGGCGCGATCGCCCTCGAGACCAGCTCAAGCGCCGGAAAGCCCATGCCTCATCGCCTCCACCGCCCCGAATCGCTGCGCGCCCTCGTCAGGGACATGGTCGCGAAAGCCGGCTGGACGGACGCGGAGGCGCAGGAGACCGCCGACCATCTCGTGCTCGCCAATCTGAGCGGGCATGACAGCCACGGCGTCGGCATGATTCCGCTCTATTTCCAGTCGCTGGCCGACGGCAATCTCAGCCCGCAATCGCAGCCGCAGACGCGGGTCGACGCCGCACCCTTCCTGATCATCGACGGCGCGGTCGCTCTGGGCCAGCCGAATGCGCGCAATGCCGTCGACCGCGCGGTCGAAATGGCCAGGACCGGCGGCGTCGCCATCGTCAACCTGCTCGATTCGCATCATATCGGCCGCATCGGCCACTACGCCGAGGTCGCGGCGGAAGCCGGGCTGATCTCGTTCTTCTGGGTGAATGTCGCCGGCCGCCCGCCGATCGTCGCGCCCTATGCGGCCAAGGAGGCGCGCTTCGGCACCAATCCGCATGCGATCGGCATCCCTGTCCCCGGCGGCGAGCCGCTCATCCTCGACTTCGCGACGAGCCGCATGGCGCATGGCAAGGCCCGCGTGGCCCTGAACAAGGGCGAGCAGGTGCCGCCCGGCTACATCATCGACGGCGAAGGCAGGCCGACGACGGACCCGGCGCATGTGTTCGCCAGCCCGGATCATCCGCTCGGAGCCCTCCTGCCCTTCGGCGACCACAAGGGCGCCGGGCTCTCGCTGATCGCCGAGCTGCTATCCGCTGGGCTGATGGGCGCTGCCCGCATCGACGAAAAGCCGCGAAAGACCTGGATCATCAACTCGCTCTTCGGCGTCATCATCGACCCCGCCCGGCTGGAGCCTGATGCCGAGCTGCGCCGCAGCCGCATCGAGAGCTATCTGGCCTTCGTGCGGGCGGCGAAGCCGCAGGACCCGGCCAATCCGGTGCTGGCGCCGGGCGACAAGGAGCGGACGGTCCGGGCCGAGCGTGGCGCGGCCGGTATTCCGCTGGACGACGAGACCTGGTCGCAGATCAAGGCCGCGGCCGCGCGCCATGGCATCGACGCCGAGAGCTATTGAGGCGGCCATGTCGCCCGAGGCCTACAACGCCTTCTGCGCCACCCTGCCCGCCACGCGCCATGTCGTGCAATGGGGCGGTGTCGATGTCTGGAAGGTCGGAGAGAAGGTCTTCGCCATCGGCCGCCAGCAGGATGACGGCGAGATGGCCATCAGCTTCAAATGCTCGCCGATGGCCTTCGATATCCTCAGCGAGCTGCCGGGCCTGAGACCCGCGCCCTATCTCGCCTCGCGCGGCATGAAATGGATCCAGTGGCAGTCCGGCGAAAGCATGCCGGACGATGCCCTGCAGGATTATCTGCGCGAGAGCCACCGCCTGGCCGCCGCGGGAATGACGAAGCGCGCGCGGGCCGAATTGGGGCTCGCCTAGAGCCTGCTGGGTTCTGACGGAACCACGCCGTCATTCCGGGGCTTCGCCTTCGCGAAGAGCCCGGGACCCATAAACACCGGGCCGGACAAGTTGCGCTGCAGACCGGCTCAGCCCTCTCTCATGCGTCGTGTTCATGGGTTCCAGGCTCGCCGCTTCGCGGCGCCCCGGAATGACGGCGGCGGGGCTCGAAGCCGGCGCGGCCAAGTGTCAACACCGGCTAGAGCAGCGCCTCGCCGCGGAACATCGGCACACTGCCGCCTCCGACGCGGGAGCGGAAGCCGTCCGCGACGCGCCGGGATGTCACGTTCAGCAAGCTCGGCCGGCCCATCTCGACGCCCTGGGTGATCGTATACGCGGCCTCGTCGCCGCCATCGAGCGAGAGCAGGAGCGCGCCGAGCGTCGCGCTGGCGCTGCCGGTTGCCGGATCTTCCCAGGTGCCGGCCAGCGGCGCGAACATCCGCGCCCGGATGCTGTTGCCGTCGCGCGCATAGAGAAACAGCGATAGCCGCCCGGCCAGTTCGGCATACTGACCTTCGAGGCTCCGGAAGGCTGCGAGATCGGGGGTGGCCGTGGCCAAGGCCTCGGGCGCGACCTGCGCCAGCACGAACTTGACCCCGAGCGAGGCCTGGACCGGCTGGTGGGCTGCCGTGACGATATCCCTGGGCGCGAGGCTCGCGCAGGCGGCGATGCCCTCGGCCGGCAGCTCGATGCCAAGCGAGAGCGCCTGCGGAGCGGCGATCACGGCGCCAGTCACCTCGCCTGCCCCATTACGCTCGATCGCGATCTCGACGAGGCCAGCCATCTGCTCGAAACGCAGCACGCCATCGCGGTCGCGGCCATGGCGCGCGAGCACGCAGGCGGTGCCGACATTGGGATGGCCGGCGAAGGGCATCTCGGCCGTACGGTGGAAAATGCGGACCCGCGCATCGTTGGCCGGGTCGTCAGCCGGCAGGACGAAGGTCGTCTCGCTGTAGTTCATCTCCGCCGCGAGCGCCTGCATCTGCGCATCGGAGAGCCCGCGCGCATCCGTGAAGACGGCGAGCGGATTGCCGCCGAAGGGGCCGTCGGTGAAGACGTCGACGGTTTCGTAGGGGAAGCGCGGCATCGCAGGCTCCGGGGGCGGATCGGGCTCAGCCTTTCCTGCCAGCGAAGCCGACCGAACGCCAATGAAGCGATGGAATGCGATTCATCACGCCGGCATGGGGCCGGCGGCATTCACCACATATCGAGGGCGACGCGAGCCTCGTCGGACATGCGCGACTGATCCCAGGGCGGATCGAACGTCATGTTCACCGTGACGCCGGCGATCCCGTTGACGGTGCTGACCGCGTTCTCGACCCAGCCCGGCATTTCGCCCGCGACCGGGCAGCCCGGCGCCGTCAGCGTCATGTCGATCGAGACCTGCCGGTCGTCGGCGATGTCGACGCGATAGATCAGGCCGAGCTCGTAGATATCGGCCGGAATCTCGGGGTCGTAGACCGTCTTCAGCGCCGCGACGATGTCGTCGGTCAGCCGGTCGATCTCCTCGGGCGGCAGCGACGAGCTCGAGCCGACCTGCGGCTCGTTGGGCTTGTAGCTGTCTTCCTTCAGCTCGATGGGTTCGGACGTAGCCAAGGCTGGGATCCTCGAAGAAATCATGCGAACAGGTTCTCGGCCTTCCTCAGCGCTTCCACCAGGCTGTCGACCTCCTCCAGCGTGTTGTAGAGGCCGAAGGAAGCGCGGCAGGTCGATGTCACTCCATATCGTGCCAAAAGCGGCATTGCGCAATGGGTGCCGGCGCGAACCGCGACACCGGCGCGGTCGATCACCGTCGCGACGTCGTGCGCATGGGCGCCCTTCATCTCGAAGGCGACGATCGCGCCCTTGTCCTTCGCCTTGCCGAAGATGCGGATCGAGTTCATCTCGCCGAGCCGCTCCATCGCATAAGCGCCGAGCTTCGCCTCATGCGCGGCGATGTTCTCGCGGCCCAGCGCCATCATGTATTCGAGCGCCGCGCCGAGCCCCACCGTCTCGATGATGGCCGGCGTGCCAGCCTCGAAGCGGTGCGGCGGGTCGTTATAGGTCACGGTATCTTCGGTGACGGTAACGATCATCTCGCCGCCACCTTCGTAGGGCGGCAGCTTGTCCAGCCATTCCTTGCGACCCCACAGAATGCCGGAGCCGGTCGGCCCATAGGTCTTGTGGCCGGTGAAGGCGTAGAAATCGCAGCCCAGCGCCTGCACATCGACCGGCAGGTGCACCGCGCCCTGGCTGCCGTCGACGACGAGTGGGATGCCATGCGCCCGGCAGATCTTCGCGACCTCAGCGATCGGCACGATCGTGCCCGTGGCGTTCGACATATGCGTCAGCGACACGACCTTGGTGCGGGCTGAGATCAGCTTCTCGAATTCCTCGACAAGGAAGTTGCCGTCCTCGTCGATAGGAGCCCATTTCAGCACGGCGCCGTGGCGCTCGCGCCAGTAGTGCCAGGGCACGATGTTGGAGTGGTGCTCGAGGATCGAGACGATGATCTCGTCGCCCTCGCCGAGGTTCAGATACCGCCCGAGCGAGGACGCCACAGTGTTGAGCGCGCCCGTCGAGGAGCGGGTGAAGACGACCTCCTCCAGATGCGCCGCGTTTAGGAAGCGCCGCGCGCTTTCGCGTGCAGCTTCATAGGCTTCGGTCGAGGCGTTCGCGAGATAGTGGAGCCCGCGATGGACGTTGGAATAGTCATCGCGCATCAGCTTCGTCATCGCGTCGATCACCGCGTTCGGCTTCTGGGCCGAGGCGGCGTTGTCGAGATAGACAAGCGGCTTGCCGTAGACCTCGCGCGACAGGATCGGGAAATCCCGCCTGATCGCCTCGACGTCGTAGGGCTTCAGCACGGGCTGGCCGGTGACCGCGTTCATGCTCACGCCTTTCCGGAACCGGGCTGCCGGTCGGCGACGAGCGCCCCGGCATGCCCCCAATCCTCCCGTTCGATCTCCTGGATCACGATATGGGTGTTCTGCGGGTTCTTGCCGAGCACCTTCACCAGCGTCTCGGTGAATTCCTTGACGATCTGGGCCTTCTGCTCGCGCGTCGCGCCCTTGGTGATCTGGAGATTGATGTAGGGCATCAGACGGTGCTCACCTCGGAAGCGGCCTCGCGGGCCTGGAGCCAGGCCACGACCTCGCCCATGACGATCTCGCGCACGTTCTCGTCGGCAATGAACTCGACCGCCTCGCCGGCGAAGGCCTGCAGCACCAGAGCTTCGGCCTGGGCACGCGGCAGGCCGCGCGCCATCAGGTAAAAGAGCTGGTCGCCATCGATCTGCGCGACGGTCGCGCCATGACCGCAGACGACGTCGTCGGCGAAGATCTCGAGCTCCGGCTTGTTGTACATCGAGGCGCCGTCGTTGAGCAGCAGCGCGTTGCTCTTCATGCTGCCATCGGTCTTCTGCGCGTGGGGACGCACGACGACCTTGCCCTGGAACACACCAGTACCCTCGCCGCCGATGATCGACTTGAACAGCTCGCGGCTGGTGCCGTGCGGCACTTCATGGTCGACGATCAGCGTAACGTCCGAATGCTCGGAGGCACGGAGCAAGTTGACGCCGCGCAGGCCGATCTCGCTGTGCTCGCCGGCATAGCGGACGAAATGCTGCTGGCGCACGGTGCCGGCCTTGCAGACCAGAGCGAAGGAGTCGAACTTCGCGTGGGCACCGACCGTCGCGAGCAGGCTCTGCACCTGCACGGTCGCGGGCTGCTGGCGGGTCACGAACCGGACATGCTGGATCTCGCTGTCGTCGCCGGTCTCGAAGACGATGGCGCCGTTGATCTGCTGGGCAGCGGAACCCGCGGCTTCGCTGACCTCGACGATCGTGCCCTTGGCGCCCTTGCCGGCCAGAACGACCGAGCGATGGAACACCGCCCGCTCCTCCTCGCCCGAGACGAGCGAGACGATCACGACGGGCTCCTCTAGCTCCACACCCTCGGCGATCTCGACGAAGACGCCGTCGCGCATCAGCGCCGTGTTGAGCATCAACCCCGTATCGTCAGCGCCGACCGAGGGGCCGGCCAGGATGCGGGTCAGATCCTCGCGCGGCGACACCAAGGCGTCGGCGAGCGAGTGCACCGAGACGCCCTCGGGGATCGCATCGAGCGCCGATAGCTCCGGCGCGAAGGCGCCATCGACCAGCACCAGCCGCAGACCCGCAAGCTCGATCTCGCCGAGCCGGGCCTTGACCCTGGCGGTCACATCGGCGGCGTCAGCGAGCGGGCGCGCCTCGCGCAGGATGCTGCGCAGGTCGGTATAGCGCCAGGATTCGAGCCGGCGATGCGGCAGGCCCTTGGCCTCGAAGCCGGCAAAGGCGTCCTCGCGCAGCTTGCGCACGGCCGGGCCGCCCGGCAGCTCGGCCTTGCTGTCGGCGTATTGCTGCGCGAGCTGCTGCTCGGCCGCCGTCTTCAACGGGGTGACGATGGCCATCACGCCGCCTCCGCATAGGCCGCATAGCCCGACTTCTCGAGCTCCAGCGCCAGCTCCGGGCCGCCGGTCTTCACGATGCGGCCCTTCGACATGACGTGGACGGTGTCCGGCACGATGTGATCGAGCAGGCGCTGATAGTGGGTGATGACCAGGAAGCCGCGGCTCTTGTCGCGCAGCGCGTTGACGCCCTCCGCGACGATGCGCAGCGCGTCGATGTCGAGGCCGGAATCGGTCTCGTCGAGGATGCACATGGACGGCGAAAGCAGAGCCATCTGAAGGATTTCCATGCGCTTCTTCTCACCGCCGGAGAAGCCGACATTGAGCGGCCGGCGCAGCATGTCCTTGGCGATGCCGAGCTTGTCGGCGGCCCCGTTGACCAGCTTGATGAAGTCCGGCGTCAGCAGCTCGGCCTCGCCGCGCGCCTTGCGCTGTGCGTTCATCGCCGCCTTCAGGAAGGTCATGGTGGCGACGCCGGGAATCTCCAGCGGGTACTGGAAGGCGAGGAAGATGCCGGCGGCGGCGCGGGCATCGGCCTCCATCTCCAGCACATTCTCGCCGTCGAGCAGGATCTCGCCGTCGAGTACCTCATAGTCCTCCTTGCCTGCGATGACATAGGACAGGGTCGACTTGCCGGAGCCGTTCGGCCCCATGATCGCGGCGACCTCGCCGTCGTTCACGGTGAGGTTCAGGCCATTGAGGATCTGCTTGTCCTCGTCGGCGATCTTGACGACCAGATTGCGAATTTCGAGCATCGTTTCGTTCCTGTGTCATCCCGTGCGCGGTGCAGCGCGAAGCGGTGCTCCGCAGACCCGGGATCGTTTTGTCCAGTGATGGTCCTGATGACGGTCCCGCATCTGCGCAGCAGCACTTCGTGCCGCAGCGCGTGCGGGATGACCGCCCTTATCCAACCGAGCCTTCGAGCGAGATGGTGATCAGCTTCTGCGCCTCGACGGCGAACTCCATCGGGAGCTGCTGCAGCACCTCCTTGACGAAGCCGTTGACGATCAGCGCCACCGCCTCCTCCTCGGAGAGGCCGCGCTGCTGGCAGTAGAAGAGCTGGTCCTCGCCGATCTTCGAGGTGGTGGCCTCGTGCTCGAAGATCGCGGTCGCGGTCTTGGCCTCGATATAGGGGATGGTGTGCGCGCCGCACTGGTCGCCGATCAGCAGCGAGTCGCAGTTGGTGAAGTTGCGCGCGCCCGTCGCCTTGCGATGCGCCGAGACGATGCCGCGATAGGTCGAGTCCGATTTGCCGGCCGCGATGCCCTTGGCGATGATCTTGGAGGTGGTGTTCTTGCCGAGATGCAGCATCTTGGTGCCGCTATCGACCTGCTGCGCACCGTTCGACACCGCGATCGAGTAGAACTCGCCGCGCGAGCCGTCGCCGCGCAGGATGCAGGACGGGTACTTCCAGGTGATCGCCGAGCCGGTCTCGACCTGCGTCCACGAGATCTTCGAGTTCTTGCCGCGGCAGTCGCCGCGCTTGGTCACGAAGTTGTAGATGCCGCCCTTGCCCTCGGAATCGCCCGGATACCAGTTCTGGACGGTCGAGTATTTGATCTCGGCATCGTCGAGCGCGATCAGCTCGACCACCGCGGCGTGGAGCTGGTTCTCGTCGCGCTTGGGCGCCGTGCAGCCTTCGAGATAGCTGACATAGGCGCCCTCGTCGGCGATGATCAGCGTGCGCTCGAACTGGCCGGTGTTCTGCTCGTTGATGCGGAAATAGGTCGAGAGCTCCATCGGGCAGCGCACGCCCTTCGGCACATAGACGAAGGAGCCGTCGGTGAAGACCGCGCTGTTGAGCGTCGCGAAGTAGTTGTCCGTCACCGGCACGACGGTGGCGAGATACTTCTTCACCAGCTCGGGATGCTCCTGGATCGCTTCCGAGATCGAGCAGAAGATCACGCCGGCCTGCGCCAGCTCCTTCTTGAAGGTGGTAACCACCGAGACGGAGTCGAACACGGCATCGACCGCGACGCGGTTCTCCGGCGCGACGCCGGCCAGGATCTCCTGCTCGCGCAAGGGGATGCCGAGCTTCTTGTAGGTTTCGAGAATCGCCGGATCGACCTCGTCGAGCGACTTCGGCGAGGCGCCCTTCTTCGGCGCGGCGTAGTAGTAAAGGGCCTGATAGTCGATCGGCGGGTATTGCACGCGCGACCAGACCGGCTCGGTCATCGTCTTCCAGCGGCGGAAGGCGTCGAGCCGCCATTCCAGCATCCATTCCGGCTCGTTCTTGCGCGCCGAGATGTAGCGGACGGTGTCTTCAGTCAGCCCCTTGGCCGGCTTGTCGACCTCGATCTCGGTGACGAAGCCGTATTTGTACTCGGTCACGTCGATCGACTTGACCTGATCGATGGTCTCCTGGACCGCTGCCATGTTCAGTCTCCAGTCGCGGGTTCAAGGCCCGCCGGTTTGGTCTTCGTTTTGCGGAACGCTCAGGCGGCAGCCCGGGTGCCCCGATCGGTGCTCGCAGCCACGAGCTTGCCGTAGGCCGCAAGAAAGAGATCGATATCTGCTTCGCAGGTGGTCCATCCGAGCGACGCCCGCAAGGCCCCTGCGCTCATGGCGGGGTCGATTTTCATCGCATCGAGCACATGCGAGCGCTTGACCTTGCCAGAGGAGCAGGCCGAGCCGGAGGAAAGCGCCGCGCCGGCGAGATCGAGCCTGATCAGAAGGGTCTCGGCCTTGAGGCCCGGCGTCGCGAAGGCGCTGGTATTGGGCAGGCGCGGAACGCTGCTGCCGAAGATCGCCGTCTCTGGCGAGAGCGCCAGCAAGCCGGCCTCCAGCCGCTCCCGCAATCCGCCCAGCCGGCCAGGCTCCGTTGCCAGAGCTTCGCGCGCGATGTCAGCCGCCGCACCGAGGCCGATGATTCCCGCAAGGTTTTCGGTTCCGGCGCGCCAGCCGCGCTCCTGCCCGCCGCCGCGCATGGGTTTGTCGGCGAGTTCGAGAGCACCGGTGCGGAAGACGATGGCGCCGATGCCCTTGGGACCACCGATCTTGTGCGCCGAGAGCGTCAGCACATCGGCGCCGAGAGCCATGATGTCGATGGCGATCTTGCCGGCAGCCTGCACGGCATCGCTGTGAAGCAGAGCGCCATGGCGATGAGCGATCGCTGCGGCCTCTGCCACCGGCTGGATCACGCCGGTCTCGTTATTGGCCAGATGGATCGAGACCAGCGCACGCGCGCCCGGGTTTTCCGTGACGAAGCGTGCTAGCCGCTCGTCGAGCCAGCCCAGATCGACCACGCCATGCTCGTCGACCGGGATCGCCTCGACGGCGCCGGCGGGGAAACGATGCCCCTCGCGCACGCAGGCATGCTCGGTCGCGCTGTGAAGCAGCAGGGAGGCCGGGGTGCGCACGCAGTCCCGCCCGCCATCGCAATCCATCAGGCCCGGCGAGAGCACCGTGACGTTCGCTTCGGTGCCGCCGCTGGTGAAGACGACGTTCGACGCCTTGGCGCCAACGAGCGTCGCGACCTGCTCGCGTGCCCGCTCCATCGCGCCGCGCGCGGCGCGTCCCTCGCCATGGACGGAGGATGGATTGCCCGGCAGTGCCAGCGCATGCGCGACCGCCTCCACCACCTCCGGCCGGGCCGGGGTCGTGGCGTTGTGGTCGAGATAGGCGCGTCCCGCCGTCACGATCCTTCCTGCTCCATCGTCATCATCATGCAGCTGCCAACACGAAATGCTTGAAATCGCACCAGTGCGCCGTGCTATAGCCGCCCATCACAACCGGCCGTAACGGTCGAAACGCGGTTCGCATGAGCGATCCACCGTTTTGTTCCTGACTTGTTCACGGCTGTTAGAACTATTCTAAGCGCTCTTCATCTAGGGCGCGCATGGTGGCGCCGTCAAGGGTGGCCGGGTTTCGAGCAGGCATGCGCCCGCTTTCTGCCCGCCCGCGCCGGCACTGCCGCAAGAAGCGGTGAGACGATGCCAGAGGTGATTTTCAACGGGCCGGCAGGCCGGATCGAGGGCCGCTATCAGCCCGCTAAGAAGCGGGGCGCGCCGCTGGCGATCATCCTGCACCCGCACCCGCAGTTCGGCGGGACGATGAACAACCAGATCGTCTACAACCTGTTCTACACCTATGTGAACCGCGGCTTCTCGGCGCTGCGCTTCAACTTCCGCGGCGTCGGCCGCAGCCAGGGCCATTTCGACCATGGCGCGGGCGAGCTCTCGGACGCCGCCGCCGCGCTCGACTGGATGCAGGCGCTCAACCCGGAGGCCAAGAGCTGCTGGATCGCCGGCGTCTCCTTCGGCGCCTGGATCGGCATGCAGCTGCTGATGCGCCGCCCCGAGATCGAGGGCTTCCTCTCGATCGCGGCGATGGCCAATCGCTACGACTTCTCGTTCCTGGCGCCCTGCCCGTCCTCCGGCCTGTTCGTGCACGGCTCGGAAGACCGCGTCGCGCCGGTCAAGGAGGTGATGGCGGTGATCGAGAAGGTGAAGACCCAGAAGGGCATCCAAATCGAGCACACGGTCGTCGAGGGCGCCAACCATTTCTTCGACGGCAAGGTCGACGTGCTGATGGAGCAGGTCGGCGTCTATCTCGACCGCAAGGTCGGCCCCGAGATCCTTAAGAGCGAGCAGGAACAGGCCTGAGCGGGCCGGCTCATGGCGCCGGGCGGGTCAGCCCCCGGCTCGATGCCATGACGGGCAGCGCCATGGCCGCTGCCCGCGCTTCCGCCAGGATCCAGTCGCGGAACAGCCTGATCTTGCGCTCGCGCTGGCGCTCCTGCGGATAAACGATCCAATAGGCCCATTCGTCGCGTACGGCGTGCTCGACCGCATAGACGAGCCGCCCGGCCGCGATGTCGTAGGCGAAGAGCTCGGGCACGGCCATCGTGACGCCGTGCCCGCGCATCGCGGCCTGGACATTCATCGCCTGCATCTCCAGCGACATCGTCCGTCCGGCCTGCTGTGGCATGTCGAGGCCGAGATCGGCGAACCAAACCTTCCAGGACGTCTCGTCGGCGCTGAGCAGCGGCGCCCGCAACAGGTCGGCCGCCTCGCGCAGTTGCAGCCGCTCGCGCAGTTCGGGCGCACAGAGCGGCGCGTAGTGGCAATCGAACAGCTTCTCCGCCGTGACGCCCGGCCATGAGCCCGGCCCATAGCGCACGGCGAGATCGACGCCCTCGGTGGAGAAGTCGACGAGATGCTGCGAGGTTCGAACGCGCACGGCGAATTGCGGGTTCTTCATCTGGAACTGCGCCAGTCGCGGCGAAAGCCAGGTGATGGCCATCGTCTGCAGCGAGGAGATCGTCAGGACCGTCTGGTTCTCCTCGCAGATTTCCCGGAACACCATGCCGATGTCGGCAAGCGCCTTTGCGACGGGTTTTGCGAGCCGCTGCCCGAGCGGCGTCAGCTCGACCTGTCGCGGCCGGCGCACGAACAGGGCAGCGCCGACGCGATCCTCCAGCAGCCGGACCTGATAGCTCACGGCGGCCTGCGTCATGCCGAGTTCCTCGGCGGCGCGGGTGAAGTTCTGGTGGCGCGCCGCAGCCTCGAAGACACGGACGGCGGCAAGCGGCGGCAGCTTCGGCGGCGGAAGGTGAGCGGGCATGCCGAAGCATAAGCTCTCCTTATGGCAGGTGACAATCTTCCGCTTTGTCGTGCCACGGCATTTCGCTCAGTTTCGACCCACACCGGCGGGCGCCTGTGCCCGCAATGCCGAGGTTCGGATCATGACATGTCTCTCCGAGACGGCGCTCCTGCGCGCGCCAAGCCGTTTGCCCCTCAATCATCCCTGGCTGGCGATATGGGATCGCTGGAGAGGCGCGTGGCGGGCGGGGCGCTATCTCGCCTCGCTCGACGAGCGTGCCCTGCGCGATCTCGGGCTCCAGCGCGATTTGCTGGCGCCGCCCGGCCCGCGAGACGCGGCCGAGCTGTGGCAGCAGCTGCCGCCACCTGTCTGAACGCGCCGAAGGTATTCAGGGACAGCCCCGGCCGCAGAAGCGGTTTCCACTTTGGCTGGAACATGCCGGGTCGCCCGGCGTCCTGTCGGACGCAAGCGGCGATCCAGCTCTTTGTTCGGCATTGGATTTTCCGAAAAGTGGTTTCCACTTTTCGGTCCGATGCTCTAGACGACGGCGGAACGACACCCATCAGATCGCAAGCCGCCATGACCACCTACAAGTCCGATTTCCTGCGCGTGCTCGACGAGCGCGGCCTCATCCATCAGGTCTCCGATCCGGCAGGCCTCGATGCTCTGTGCCGTCAGGGAACCCAGACGGCCTATGTCGGCTACGACGCGACCGCGACCAGCATCCATATCGGAAACCTCATTTCCCTTACGATGCTCTACTGGTTCCAGGAGACCGGCCACCGCCCGATCACGCTGATGGGCGGCGGCACCTCGATGGTCGGCGACCCCTCCTTCCGCGACGACCAGCGCAAGCTGCTCACCGTCGAGGAGATCGCCAGGAATATCGAGAGCATCAAGCGGGTCTTCGGCCGCATCCTGCGCTATGGCGACGGGCAGACCGACGCGATGATGGCCAACAATGCCGATTGGCTGCTGAAGCTGAACTATGTCGAGTTCCTGCGCGATGTCGGCCGGCATTTCTCGGTCAACCGCATGCTATCCTTCGATTCGGTGAAGCTCCGGCTCGATCGCGAGCAGTCGCTGTCCTTCCTCGAATTCAACTACATGATCATGCAGGGCTACGACTTCGTCGAGCTCAACCGCCGCTATGGCTGCCGTTTGCAGATGGGTGGCTCCGACCAGTGGGGCAACATCATCAACGGCGTCGATCTCTCGCACCGGATGGGCGGCCCGCAGCTCTACTGCGTGACGACGCCGCTGCTGACGACCTCGTCGGGCGCCAAGATGGGCAAGACCGCCAATGGCGCGGTCTGGCTCAATGCCGACGTCTTCAGCCCCTATGATTTCTGGCAGTACTTCCGCAACACCGAGGACGCCGATGTCGGCCGTTTCCTCAAGGTGTTCACGCGGATGCCGCTGGACGAGATCGCCCGGCTCGCCGCGCTCGGCGGTGCCGAGCTCAACGAGGCGAAGAAGATCCTCGCCACCGAGATCACGGCGATCGTCCACGGCCGCGAGGCCGCGGAAGCCGCCGCCGAGACCGCGCGCAAGACCTTCGAGGAGGGTGCGCTAGCAGTCGACCTGCCGAGTGTCACGATAGCACGGGGCGAGATCGAACCGGGCCTCGGCGTGCTCACGGCCTTCGTCAAAGCGGGGCTGGTGCCCTCGACCGGCGAGGCCCGCCGTCAGGTCAAGGCCGGCGGCCTGCGCGTCAACGACGTGGTCGTGATGGACGAGCGCGCCGCGCTCGGCCTCGCCGACCTGTCGTCCGACGGCGTGATCAAGCTCTCCTTCGGCAAGAAGAAGCACATCCTGCTGCGGCCGGAATAAGCCGCGGCGGAACCTCTCAACGCAGCGGCGCCTGGCCGGGCTGGACCGGGCGCTGCGCCGGCGCGCCGCCGAGCGGGTCGACGAAGCGGCGCAGGATGCCGGGTGCGATCGCCGATAGCGGGTTGATCGTCATGGTCGGCGCGCTCGCCGGGCCGGAGACGCGGAAATTCACCGCGAACAGCCCGCCATACTGGCTGCCGCCGCCGAGCAGCGCACCGACCACCGGCACCTGCGCGAAGGCGTTGTTGAAGGCATAGCCCGGCACGAAGGTGCCGCCGATATCGACCCGGTCGCGGCCATAGTCGACATGCCCCTGCAGGGTGAAGCCGACCTGGTGGCCCCAGATCACCATGTCGGAGACGTCGAGGCGGCTGGCCGAGCGCGTGAACTCGGCCTTGAGCTTGGTGAACGCCACCTCGGTGGTATCGATGCGCTGCTCTTCGGGGCGATCGCCGGAAAAGGCATTCGCGGATTGGGCGCCGACCACGCGGCGCAGGGCCGGCTCATCGCGCACGATGAAGTTCCGGAACAGCAGGTCGCCGCTCTGGTTCTCGCCGGCGCCCATGGTCAGGATGAGGTCGCCGCCATAGGCCTTGTTGTAGAGATCGAGGAAGCGCAGGAACGAACCGCCATTCTCTGACTGGACGACGAGCTGGTTGTTCTGGCGCCCCTGTTTCGCCGTCACCTCGGCTTTGCCGATCCGCCCGTGGAAATTGATGGAACGCAGGTCCCCGCCACGCTTGGCAAGCTTGAGCGTACCGTTGGTGATGGCCTCGTTGTTGAAACCGGTCAGGATCGGCACGTCGAGGTCGACATCGTAATCCGCACCCTTCGTCCCGGACTTGTCGCCGCCTTTGCCCGACGGCGCCGCGCCCTGGATATCCTTGATGAAGGGGCGCAGATCCGCGACGGCGCCGCGCACCGTGAGCTTCGTGACGTTGCCGTCCCGCCGCGCGTCGAGCTTCAGGTTATCGCCGGGCGACAACCGAAACTGCGAGAAACTCGCCACATCCAGGCCGTTCTGCTTGTTCAGCTCCACGCGCCCCTTGATCAGGGCCGATCCGGCATCGAACGTAAAGTCATCGAGATCCGGGCCGTCCGGATCGGCGACATAGAGGAAGCTGATCTTTCCGGCGCGCCCGGCCGGCTTGTTCAGGCCCGGAATGACGCCGTCCAACGCCACCTTGGTCAAGTCGATCTCGACGCGCGGCGGCCCGTCGCCGCCCTTGCCGAAGGTTTTCGCGACCTTCACGGGAAGCGTGCCCAAGACGCCCGAATCCGTGCCGAAGCCGCGCCTCTGCCGGGCGGCTGCATCGAGATTGAGCTGCAGGATGGCCTCGCCCTGCCCCTTGCCGTTCTGCCTGAGCTCGATGGTTCCCTTGTCGCCACCGATGCGCGCATCGCCGCGCAGGACAAGGCCATTGCGATCGACATTGACGGACAGATTACCGCCCTCAAGCTTCTCCGTGCCGAGAAGCGTATCGGAGCTGACGTTCGACAGTGTGCCCGACCCGGTCACCGCGACCTCGTCCGGCCGCAAATCGTCCGCCAGCGGCAAGGTGATCACGACCTTCATGTCGCTGCTTCCCTTGACGGCGCTCGGATCGATCTGCCCGAGGTTGAAATCCTTGAGCGCCGGGAAGGCGAACAGCGCGGCCAGCCCGTCCATCGAGCCCAGCGAGCGGAAGCCGATGCGCGCCTGCGCCCGCCGCACCGCGTAATCGGGCATCGCGAAGCTGCCTTCGCTGAGCTGCAACTGCCGGCCATTTCCCAGCTCGGCCGTCGCCTTGCCGACCGCGAGCTGAACGGTCCGGCCCGTCACCTTGCCGGTGACTGTGGCATCGGCGAGCGGCGGCAGGCCCGGATCGGGCAGGTAGCGAACCTGATCGGCATCGATGACGACCGACAGGGCGCCGTCCGGCAGGCCGTGGCCACGGATCAGGCGGGCATGATCCTCCGGCGCCAGATCGAGATCGACGGAGAGCGACTTCATCCGGCCGGCAGCGAGCTGGCGCCGCAACGTCCGATGAACATCATGCGAGGTGAATTCGGGCCAGATCGCCAGGAGCGCGCGCGCATCCGAGTTGGCGGCCTTGATCGCGAAGCGTTGCAGCGGGGAATCGCCGACCTTCTGGATGAAGGCCGTCATGTCGACGGTCGCGGCCGGTCCGCGGATCGCGGCCTCCTCGATCGTCAGAGCGCCATTGGCGGGATCGATCTTCAGCGCTGCCCTGAGGCTGTCGATCTGAACGGCGGGGTCGGCATCGAGCCCGGCGAGTTGTCCGCCTGCGTCGAGGGCCAGCCGCCAGCCGCCATCGTCCTCGCGCAGCGAGCCCTTGGCCTTGAGCTGCGTCGCCCCTGCCTTGAGTTCCGCGCTGCGGATGTCGAGCTGCGTCAGGTCGGCCCCGCTCGCCAGCTCGAAACGGGCCGAATCGACCACCACCGGCGGCATCGGACTTTCCGGGAACTTCAGCGTGCCCGAGTGGACGTCGATCTGGGCGGTGATCGACTTGCGGCCGTCCGGCGTCTGGCGGAGCGTCGCCTTGCCCTGCATGGGCATGCCTTCGACGATCAGCCCACCAGTGCCGAAGGCGAGCGCGACCGCCTCGGCCGGTTCGAAGCGCAGGATGTCGATATCGGCGCGCTGGGTGCCGTCGGCCTCCGTCGACATGTCGACCGCCAGCTCCTTCCAGCGCTGGCCGGTGCGCCCCTTCATCCACAGACGGGTGCCGCGCTCGCCGTTGCGGGTCAGGCGGATCTCGACATCCTCGAGCCCCGCCTTCTGGCGGCCATCGGGATCGACCAGCGACAGGCGCGCGCCGTTCATGCCGGCGGTTTCGAGCGCACCGAGCAGCCCGTCGCCGCGAGCCAGGGTCGAGATCGCGCCCATGATGCCGGTGAAGGCGTTCCATTGCGCCGCGTCGGGCAAGGTCGGCTGCGGCGGGGCTTCGACCGGCGCCGAATCGGCATTGATGACGAGAGCCCCGTCCTTGTTGACCCCGAGGCGGACATTGACGCCGCGCAGGTCGACCGACACGAGCCGGATATCGCCCTTGAGCAGGGCGAGAGGCTCATAGCCCAGAACCGCTTCGGGAGCGCGGATGACGGCGCCGCTGCTGTGGCGGAACGAAACCTGCCGAACCCTGAGCTGGGAGTGGCCGTCGATGCGGCTGAGCTCGGCGGCGGCGGCCTCGACCTCCCAGCCCGGCCCCAGACGCTCCTCGATCGCAGACGAGATCCGGCCCTCGAGGCCCGACAGCGGAACGATCCCCGTCACCAGGAGCGTGATTCCCGCCGCAGCCAGAACCAGGACGGCGACCGTGACAGCGACGCAGATCGTCGCGAGCCCGGCCTTTGCGCCGCGCTTCACGATCTCGATGTCGCAATCTTCGCCTGCGGGCTGCGTCTTTGCCTGCCCCGAAGCCGCGGCCTGAACGTCCTGGTCCGACAAAATCCGCGTGGTCCTTCTCGGCGCCGGTATCGGTCTGCACAGGGTGCGTCCGTTCGCCCCTTGCCGCAATCCCGGGAGACGTCATCCATGTCGATGCGGGCAGATGAAGCGATTCGGCAATCCGGAAGAGGATTGCCACATCCTTCGCTGACCGATGACGTCGCTGGCCTGCTTACAGTGCCGCGGTCCATGCAGCGAGAAGGCGACGAAAGGAAGGCAGAAGCGATGGCATTGCAGGAAGGTGATCCCGCGCCGGATTTCACATTGCCCCGCGACGGCGGCGGAGAAATCAGCTTTTCCGCGCTGCGCGGCCGGAAAATCGTGCTCTATGCCTATCCAAAGGACAACACACCGGGCTGCACCGAGGAGGCGATCGCCTTCAACCGCCTGCGCCAGGCCTTCGCCGCATGCGGCACCGAGATCATCGGCGTCTCGCCGGATTCCGTGCAACGTCACGGCAATTTCAAGCGCAAATATGAGCTGGACTTCGCGCTGCTGGCGGATGAGGAGCAGAAGCTCGCCTCCGCCTACGGCATCTGGGTCGAGAAGAGCATGTATGGCCGTACATATATGGGCATCGAACGTTCGACCTTCCTGATGGACGCCGAGGGCCGCCTCGCCCGCATCTGGCGCAAGGTCAAGGTCGCCGGCCATGCCGACGAGGTGCTGGCTGCCGCTCAGGAATTGTGAGCCGGCACCGGTCGGATTTGCGAAAGATTAACCCTAACAATCTCTAATAGCGGTATCGGCAGCGTTCTTTCCGGTTCCGCGTATGCATAATCAGCCACAAACGGGCCCTGTCCTCTCGACCGTCGGCCTGGTCACCCACAAGACTTACACGATCCGCCGCTCGACGATGCTCGCCGGGCTGGCATGGCTGACCCTGACGACAGCCTGCACGGGCGCCGCGGGGTGGTACATCCTGAGCCGCGACGATCTCGCCGCGCGGCTGATCGCCCGCGAGACGACACGCCAATACGCTTACGAAGATCGGATCGCCGGCCTGCGCGCCGATATCGATCGCTATGCCAGCCGCGCCCTGCTCGATCAGGACGGCGTGGAATCCCGCGTCGATGAACTCGCGATCCGCCAGGCCGAACTGGAATCGCGCCAGTCGCTCGTCACCGCGCTCACCGACACGCTGCAGTCGAGCGGGCTGCTGCCGGCTGCGAAGCTGCCGCTGCGCTCGCGGGTCATCAAGCCCGAGGAGCCGATCCGTGCCTCTGGCGTCACCAGCTTCGCGCCGATCATGCCGGGCAAGCCGATGCCGGCCCCGGATACGCCGCCGCTGCGCGGCGCCGAAACCAATCCGACGGGCGGCTGGCAGTCGGGCGAGGCTCCGGCCGAGCCGCCCGCCAAACGCGTCGAAGCGACCCTGACCAAACTGGATCAGGCTATCGCCAGCACCTACGACGCCCAGATATCGGCGCTTAAGGATATGGACGAGACGCTGGCGGCAACCCAGAAGCGGCTGCGCAGCAGCCTTGCCGAGACCGGGCTCGATGTCGAACGACTGGCGGCGCCGGGCAATGCGGCCGGCGGCATGGGCGGCCCCTTCGTCCCGGTCAAGCTCGACGCCTCGGCCGGTCCGTTCGAGGCGACGCTGACCGCGCTCCAGCCGCGCATGGCCTCGGTCATGCGCCTGCGCGGCGCGATCGAGCAATTGCCCCTCGGCCGGCCGATGGCCGGCGACCACGACTTCACCTCCAATTTCGGCTACCGGACCGACCCCTTCACCCGCGGGCTCGCCATGCATACCGGCGTCGACTTCCGCGCCGAAACCGGTTCCTCGATCGTCGCCACGGCGCCGGGCAAGGTCGTCGCGGCGGAGTACAATGGCGGCTACGGCAACATGGTCGAGGTCGAGCACGCCAACGGCCTGAGCACGCGCTACGCCCATATGTCGGCGATCTCGGTTTCGGTCGGCCAGATGGTCAAGGCCGGATCAGTGGTCGGCCGGGTCGGCTCGACCGGCCGTTCCACCGGTCCGCACCTGCACTACGAGACCCGCATCAACGACGAGCCGGTGGATCCGACGCGCTTCCTGCGAGCCGGCAGCAAGCTTCTCGCGAACGCTCTCTGAGTTCAGGCCGCAACAAAAAAGCCGCGCAACCCGCGCGGCTTTTTCTGTTTCAGGTGAATGCTGTCATCCCGGCGGAGCGAAGCGGAGAGCCGGTATCCCCGCCTGAACCTTGACGGGCACCGCTCCGGCATGGATCCCGGGTCAAGCCCGGGATGACGGCGCGGGTCCGGCAGCAAGCCGGCAGCCTTCTAGTCGATATCCTCGACTTCGACCTCGGTCCCGTAGACGCGCTGGGCCAGCGATGCCTCCATGAACGGGTCGAGAGCGCCGTCCAGCACCTCGGATGGGTCCGTCGAGGCCACTCCGGTGCGCAGGTCCTTCACAAGCTGATAGGGCTGCAGCACATAGGAGCGAATCTGGTGGCCCCAACCGATATCGGTCTTCGAGGCCTGCTCGGCATTGGCCTTCTCTTCGCGCTTCTTCAGCTCGACCTCGTAGAGCCGGGCGCGCAGCATGTCCCAGGCCTTGGCCCGGTTCTTGTGCTGCGAGCGCTCCTGCTGACAGGAGACCGCGATCCCCGTCGGCAGGTGAGTGATGCGCACCGCCGAATCGGTGGTGTTGATGTGCTGCCCGCCGGCGCCCTGGGCGCGGTAGGTGTCGATCCGGCAGTCCGACTCCTTCACATCGATGATGATCCGGTCGTCGACGACCGGATAGACCCAGACCGACGCAAAGGAGGTCTGACGCCGCGCGTTCGAATCGAAGGGCGAGATTCGGACGAGACGGTGCACGCCGGATTCGGTCTTCAGCCAGCCATAGGCATTGTGGCCCTTGAACTGGAGCGTCGCCGACTTGATGCCGGCCGTGTCGCCGTCCTGATATTCGAGCGTCTCGACCTTGAACTTCCGCCGCTCGCCCCAGCGCCGATACATGCGCAGCAGCATCTCGGCCCAATCCTGGCTCTCGGTGCCGCCGGCGCCGGGATGGATCTCGATATAGGTGTCGAGCATGTCGGCTTCGCCGGAGAGCAGTGTCTCGACCTGGAGCCGCGCGGCCTCGTCCTGCACGGCCTTGATCGCCTGCTCGCCCTCGGTGACGGTGGCCGCGTCATCTTCCATCTCGCCGAGCTCGATCAGCGTCAACGCGTCATCGAGTTCGCGCTCAAGCTTGGTGATGCCCTCGATCTGGGTTTCCAGACCGGTCCGCTCGCGCATCAGCTTCTGCGCAGCTTCGGCATCGTTCCAGAAATCGGGCCCCTCCGAGAGGGCGTTGAGTTCCGCTAGGCGGCGCTGGGCTTGATCCCAGTCAAAGATGCCTCCTCAGCAGTCCGATCGACTGCTTGGCGTTATCGAGTTGCGTCTGGATTTCGGGGCGCATGATTCCGTCGAAACGTCCTTGTGAGCTCTGTGCGAGCGTTGAGATAGGGGTGAAAGCCGCGGCTGTAAACGCCCCCTCGACCTGAGCCCGCCATTGCAGCGAAGCTTGGCTCGAAAAAGCGAAATGCCCGGAGCAGTGCTCCGGGCATCGAGAAGACGCTGGGCTGGCTCAGTAGAGGCCGCCGGTTCCTGAGCCGACGGCGCGGCCGCCGCTGGGGCCGACCGAGAGCGGCGCGCTGCCGTCGCCCGCGGCGCCGATCACCGAATAGCTGTCCGGCGGCGCCGTGCCCGGCTTGAAAGCCTCGAGGATGCCGCCCTCGCCACCGGCGCGCATGCCACTGCGGGGATCGACGCGGATCAGCTTGATGCCGGCCGGCACGCGGAACGGAGTCGCCGGCTTTTCCTTCAGCGCGACCGTCATGAAGTCCCGGAAGATCGGCGCGGCATACTGGCCGGCCGTGGCGGAGGTGCCGAGGGACTTGGGCTTGTCGAAGCCCATATAGACGCCGACCGCGAGGTCCGGCGAGAAGCCGACGAACCAGACGTCCTTGGCGTCGTTGGTCGTGCCGGTCTTGCCGGCGAGCGGCTTGCCGACCGACTTGACGACCGTCGCCGTGCCGGCATTGACCACGCCTTCGAGGATCGAGACCATCTGGTAGGCAGTCAGCGGATCGAGAACCTGCTCGCGGTTGTCGATCAGGCGCGGCTCGGACTGGTTCGCCCATTTATCGGCGTTGCAGCCTTCGCAGACGCGCTGGTCGTGACGGAAGATGGTCGAGCCCGAACGGTCCTGGATGCGGTCGATCAGGGTCGGGCGGATGCGCTTGCCGCCATTGACCAGCATCGAATAGGCCGCGGTCATGCGCATGACCGTCGTCTCGCCGGCGCCGAGCGACATCGACAGCACCGGCTGGAGATCGTCATAGACGCCGAAGCGGCGGGCATATTCCGCGATCAGCGGCATGCCGACATCCTTGGCGAGCCGCACGGTCATCAGGTTCTTAGAGAACTGGATGCCGTAGCGCAGCGTGCGCGGACCGGTCGACTTGCCGTCGTAGTTCTCCGGCCGCCACATCCCCAGCCCCGGCCCCTGATCGATCTCGATCGGCGCGTCGAGGATGATGCTCGACGGCGTGTAGCCGTTGTCGAGCGCCGTGGCGTAGACGAAGGGCTTGAAGGAGGAGCCGGGCTGGCGCAGCGCCTGCGTCGCGCGGTTGAACTCCGACTGGTCGTGCGAGAAGCCGCCGACCATGGCGAGCACGCGGCCCGAGAACGGATCCATGACCACGATTGCGCCGTTGACCTCGGGCAGCTGGCGCAGGCGCGCGAAGCCCGGCCGCGTGTCCATCGGCTCGATATAGACGACATCGCCGACCGAAACCGCCTGGGACACCCGCGCCCGGCGGGTCCATTTGATACCTTCGGCAGCCAGCGTGACGGTCTGGCGTTCCTTGTTGAGGTGGCCCGCATTGTCGCGCAGCGGATGCAGCCCGAGCTTGGCGCTGTCGCCGTTCACATCGAGCACGACGGCGAGCCGCCAGGGCGAGACATCGCCGAGCACCGGGAGTTCGCCGATCGCGGCGCCCCAGTCGCGGCCGACATCGAGCTTCTGGATCGCGCCGCGCCAGCCACGCGCCTCGTCGAAGCGCACGAGACCGTCGACGAGCGCCTTGCGCGCCATCAGCTGGGTCTTGGGATCGACGGTGGCGCGCACGGAGAGGCCGCCCTCGAGCAGCTTCTTCTCGCCGTAGCGGTCCTGCAGCTCGCGGCGAATCTCCTCGGCGAAATAGCCGGCGGCGATCTGGTTCGGCGAAACGGTGCGCGGATTGACGCCGAGCGGCTGCTTCTTCGCGTCCTCGGCGACCTCGCGCTTGACGTAGCCGTTCTCGACCATGCGATCGATGACGTAATTGCGGCGCTCGATCGCGCGGTCGCGGTTGCGGAAGGGATGCAGGTCGGACGGCGCCTTCGGCAGCGCGGCGAGATAGGCCGCCTCCTGCAGGTTGAGCTCATGCACCGACTTGCCGAAATAGTTCAGCGCGGCCGCGGCGATGCCGTAGCTGCCCTGCCCCGGCGCCGGCGCACCGAGATAGATCTCGTTCACGTAGAGCTCGAGGATCTTGTCCTTGGAGTAGGTCGCTTCGAGCTTCAGCGCGACAAGCGCCTCGCGGATCTTGCGCTCGATCGACTGCTCGGGACTCAGGAAGAAGTTCTTCGCCACCTGCTGGGTGATGGTCGAGGCGCCCTGCGGCCGGCGATTGGCGCTGCGGTTGCGGTAATTGGAGATCGCGGCGCGGACCAGGCCTTCGGGGTCGACGCCCATATGCTTGTAGAAATTCTTGTCCTCGGCCGAGATATAAGCGTCGACGACGAGCTTCGGCACGGCCTGGATCGGCAAATAAAGCCGGCGCTCGCGGGCGTATTCCGCGATCAGGCTGCCGTCGCCCGCATGGACGCGGGTCATCACCGGCGGCTCGTAGTTCCGGAGCTGGGCGTAGTCCGGCAGATCCTGAGAATAATGCCAGATCAGGCCGCCGGCCACGGCAGCACCGATCACGAAGGCGATCGCACCGGCGGCGAAAAACCATCCGAAGATTCGCAGAATGAACCGCATCTCAGGCCCTGGACCTCATATCTGCCAACCGGCGGCGCCAAATCGGGGCGCTTCGCAAATCACAGCTATAACATGACGTAGATGGCGGAACCGTGGCCTTGAGACCACATTTCGCAGGATCCGACACAGTAACGGAAGCGCCTGCTCGGCCTGCGCTAGTTCCGGTTCTCCGCCGCCCGCCCGACGGAGGCGCGTTCGCGTGCGAAATAATTGTCGATCGCACCGGAAACCGCCGTCACGGCCTTGCCCCGCCATTCCGGCGAGTTCAGCAGTTCGGCGTCCTTGGGGCTCGACATGTAGCCGAGCTCGATCAGCACCGACGGCACATCCGGCGCGCTCAGCACCCAGAATCGCGCGGAACGCAGCGGAATCTTGTGCATCTTGATCGAGCCGCCGAGCTTGTCGACGAGATTGCGGGCGAAGACGCCGGAAAAGGTCCGCGTCTCCCTGCGGGCGAGGTCCATCAGGATGCCGGCGACGTCCTGGACCTCCTCGCTCGTTTCCAGGCCGGCGGCAGAGTCGGCCTCATTTTCCTTTGCGGCGAGCCTGGCCGCGTCGGCATCGGTCGCCCGTTCGGAGCGCGTATAGACCGTGGCGCCGCGCACATCCTGCGCCTGCACCAGCGAATCGGCATGGATCGAGATGAAGAGATCCGCCTGCTCGGCACGCCCGACCTGCACCCGCTCGGAGAGCGCGACGAAGCGGTCGTCGTCGCGCGTCATCACGATGCGGTAGCGGCCGCTGGCCTCGAGCTGTTCCTTGAGCGCCTTGCCGAAGGCGAGCACGACCGATTTCTCGGCGATGGAGGCGACCAGCGTACCCGGATCGATGCCGCCATGGCCGGGATCAATGACGATGGTGCGGCGCGACTCGCCGGCAGGCTTGGAAGGCACGGCCGGCATGACGGGAAGCGCCGCGGCTTCCTGGGGCTTCTTTGCCTTGCCCGCTTCGGCCAGGAATTCGGCCCGCGCCGCTTTCCTGAGCTCGATCGTCAGCTCGCCGAAGCCGCCACGCACGGTCTTTATCTCTGTCCTGGCGATCGTCGCGGGCTGGGCCAGGTCGATGATGATTCGCGCCTTGTCGGCCGTGAACAAGCCGTAGCGATAGCCGCTGACGAAACCGGCCGCCTTCCTGGCACTGGGCTGAATCTGGAAATTGGTCGAGGGCATCTCGACGATGACGCGATCGGGAGAGGCCTGCACCCAGGCATCGACCTCCACGATGGACGAGAGCGTCATGGTCAAGCGCACGCTCTCGCCGCTCTGCTCGATGCGGGCGTCGGTCGCGACCGGATATTCGCTCTGCGGCTTGCCCTCGGCCCATGCACGCGATGTGACGATCGCGAAACCGCAGGCAGCCGCAACGATGGCGGCCCGCCATGCGAAACCGCGCGGCAAGCTATCGCGGCGACCCCGAGCGGCGTGGCTGATGCGCGAAAACAGCTGTAAAATCCCGTCTATCGTCACCAAGGCTTAACCATAACGGGGGTGAAATCTTAAGAGGCGGTTACCATCTCCTCCACAGGGCGTGAACCGCCTCGGAGCGGTGGTCGGCGAAATGCAGCCGTCATGTGACTTGCAAATCACCATCACCTGTCTGTAATGGAATTGGCTGCCTGTCAGCCTGCCCATGGGACACACCCGGATCGAGATATCCGTCGGCGTCCGGAGCAGGTCGTGCTGCCTTCTCCTCCGGGAGCGGCAGCGGCGGGACGGCCGCAACGGATCGTCCGCAGACGGTTGGTATGGGGATTGCGAGTTTTCTGCGCCCCGCCCTGTCTCGCGAGCGTGCAAACGCGATGGGCCCGGCCGTGAGGCGGGTGCATTGCAGGTCAGGACAGATGACGGGGCATACGACGCCGCTAGCACCAACGGTGAACCGTCCGAACCTGCGGGACCGCGCCGGGCTTTCAGCCCGAGTGGCCGTCCCGAGCCGCATTTCTGTCCAGACCGCTCTCCTCCTCCTGCAACATGCCGGCACATGCCGGCCTCAACGCGGCGCCCCTGCCCGCGGCAGCGGACTCCCATCCGTAGCCGCGAGGCTTCCGGCAGCCGCGCCAATGGAAGTTTCATATGGCCAACAAGATGCTTATCGATGCCACCCACCCGGAAGAGACCCGGGTCGTGGTGGTCCGCGGATCGCGCGTCGAGGAATTTGATTTCGAATCCGCCAGCCGAAAGCCACTCCGGGGCAATATCTATCTCGCCAAGGTGACGCGCGTGGAGCCCTCGCTCCAGGCGGCCTTCGTCGAGTATGGCGGCAACCGCCACGGGTTCCTGGCCTTTTCCGAGATCCATCCCGACTATTACCAGATCCCGGTCGCCGACCGGCAGGCGCTCATCGACGACGAGGCGCGCGCCGAGCGTGACGAGGAACGCGACGAGGAGCGCCGCGAAAAGCGCGGCCGCCGCGACCGCGGTCGCCGTGGCGACCGCGACAACCGCGCCAAGAAGGCCGTGGCCGACGAGACCGTCTCGGCCGAGGTCGAGACCAATGGCGAGGATGCCGGGGAGCGCGTCGAGACCGACGGCAAGGAAGCCGCCATGGTCAATGAGGGCGCGCCCGCCTTCGGTGAGTTCTTTGCTCCGGACGTCGCGGAATCGACGAGCGAGGACGTCGCCGAGAACGCGGCCCCGCTGACCTTCGAGACCACGGAAGCCGGCACGCCGGACGAGTCGTCGACGGAGGCCGTCTCCGAGGAGCAGACCGAGACACAGGCCCGCAAGCCATCCGAGGATGGCGACGACGAAGATCATGGCGAGGATGCCGAGGAGCAGCCCGAGCAGCTCGGCGGCGGCGACGCCCTCGACGACATGCCGGAGCGTCCGCACCGCCAGTCGCGCCGCCAGTACAAGATCCAGGAGGTGATCAAGCGCCGCCAGATCATCCTGGTCCAGGTCGTCAAGGAAGAGCGCGGCAACAAGGGCGCGGCGCTGACCACCTATCTCTCGCTCGCCGGCCGCTATTCGGTGCTGATGCCGAACACCGGCAAGGGCGGCGGCATCTCGCGCAAGATCACCAATGCCGAGGACCGCAAGCGCCTCAAGGAGATCGCCCAGGAGCTCGAGGTTCCGGATGGGATGGGCCTGATCCTGCGCACGGCCGGTGCCTCGCGCACCAAGGTCGAGATCCGGCGCGATTACGAATACCTGATGCGGATGTGGGAGAGCGTGCGCGAGCTGACGCTGGCCTCCGTCGCTCCGGCGCTGGTCTATGAGGAGGGCAACCTCGTCAAGCGCTCGATCCGCGATCTCTACAACAAGGACATCGACGAGGTTCACGTCGCCGGCGACGAGGCCTATCGCGAGGCCAAGGACTTCATGCGCATGCTCATGCCGAGCCATGCCAAGAGCGTGAAGCCCTATCGCGACCAGACCCCGCTCTTCGCCGCCTTCGGCGTCGAGAGCCAGCTCGACGCGATGTTCTCCAACACGGTGACGCTGAAGTCCGGCGGCTACATCGTCATCAATCAGACGGAGGCCCTGGTCGCGATCGACATCAACTCCGGGCGCTCGACCCGCGAGCACAATATCGAGGACACCGCCCTCAAGACCAATCTCGAAGCTGCGGAGGAAATCTCCCGCCAGCTCCGCCTGCGCGACCTTGCCGGCCTGATCGTGATCGATTTCATCGACATGGAGGAGAACCGGAACAACCGCGCGGTCGAGAAGAAGCTGAAGGAGTGCCTCAAGGACGATCGCGCCCGCATCCAGGTCGGCCGCATCTCCGCCTTCGGCCTGCTCGAGATGTCGCGCCAGCGCATCCGCACCGGCGTGCTGGAGAGCTCCTCGGTCCCCTGCCCGCACTGCGCCGGCGCCGGCATGATCCGCTCGACGCCGTCCGTCGCGCTGCAGATCCTGCGCGCGCTGGAGGAGACGCTGATCAAGAGCGCCTCGCACAACCTGACCGTCCGCACCCGGCCGGAAGTCGCGCTCTATGTCCTCAACCAGAAGCGCGCCCATCTCGCCGATCTCGAGGCACGCTTCGCCATCGCGATCACGATCGCGACCGACAGCAACCTGATCGGCACGCGCTACTTCGAGGTCGAGCGCGGCGAGTTCGTCGGCAATGAAGCCCGCGTCGTTCCGACGAGCTTCAAGGCCGAGGCAATCGCCTCCGACGTCGATGACGAGGCGCTCGATGCGGCGGCCGAGGCAGCCGCGCTCGACGCCGAGACCGGCGGCAACGAGACGACGGCCGCCGAAGCCCAGGAAGAACGCGGCGAAGGCGAGCGCAGTGAAGGCGAGCGCGGCGAAAGCGATCGTGACGGCAACCGCCGGCGCCGGCGCCGGCGTCGTCGGCGGCGCGGCGGCGAGCGTGACGGCCAGGGCCAGCAGCTCGACGGAAGCCAGTCGGACGACGATGCCGAAGGTGACGAGGGCGAGGACGGCGAGGACGCTGCCGAGTCCAACGACAATCAGGTGGTCGCCGAGACCGTGATCGAGGCCGTTGCCATCGACGCGACGGAGCCGGCCGCGGAAGAGGCTGCCCCCGTCGAGACCGCCAAGCCGAAGCGTAGCCGCGCCCGCAAGCCGAAGGCGGAAGCCGCCAAGGAAACCGAGGCCAAGGAAGCCGAGGTGAAGGAAGCCGAGGTGAAGGCCGAGGCGGTCGTCGCCGAAGCCGCCCCGGCGGAGGGCGAGAAGCCCAAGCGCAGCCGTTCGCGCAAGAAGGTGGTGCCGATCACCGAAGGTGGGGAAGCTGCTGCCGAGGCCGCTCCCGCCGAGGCAAAGCCCGCTGCGGCGGCTCAGCCTGCCGAGGAACCGGCGGCACTGGCCGAGCCTACGGCAGCGCCGGAACCCGCGCCTGCCCCGGCACCGGTCGAGGAGCCCGTCGCGGTCGTGCTGACCCCGGCCGATCCGAGCCGGCCCAAGCGCGGCGGCTGGTGGAACAAGCTTGCCGGCCGCTCCTGAGCGCCAGGCGCCAAAACCATAGAGATGAAGCCCGCTGCGATCCGCAGCGGGCTTTTTCATTCGCGCTATCGGCTGGCGGCCCCATTGGCAGTTTTTGGAAGGCGGGCCATGATGACCTCCGCCTTCGTCGCCTCTCGGGAAAGGAAGCCATGCCGCCGCCTCGCAACAGGGAGCGCGACGTTCTGATTGCCGTGTGCGCCGTTGCGCTGCTCGTTTCGGCCTATCTCGCCTGGCGCGCTGTCGGCTGGTTCGGCGTCGGGCTTCTCGGACTTCTGGTGCTGTTCATCGCGGTCCGGATCGATCTCGAAGGCAATCGGCCGATCGGCCCGCCGATGACGGCCGATCTCCACGCGAGCCAGTACCGCAGCGAGGCGGCCCATGGCCATGCCGAGCGTGCGGGCCGCACGGCCGAGCGCGGCGGCATCGCCAGCGCCGCCCGCCTTGCCAGCCTGTTCGGCGGCGGCCTGGCGGTCGCCGGTTTCGGCCTGTTCTTCCTGCTGTAGTCGCTCAGCTCGCGGCCGGCGCGAGAGGGGTCGGTGGCGGCACCGCCGCGATCGCTGCTGCCGCGCCGCTCTGCGACCCGCCCTCGCCGCCGCGCACGGTGACGGCGTTGGACGCGAAGGGGATGTGGGCCTCGTTCAGTGCGCGATAGACGCGCTTCAGTGCCTCGCGCTGCAGCATCGAGGCCTGATTGGGCTTTCCGGTGAACTTGAGCCGGATCACGATCGCCTGGTCGGTGATATCCGCGACGCCCTGCATCTTGAGGGGGGCGATGAAGTGCGGCCCGTACTCCGCATCCTCCAGCAAGGCGAGCCCGACCTTCTTGATGGCCTTGCGCGCCTGCTCGATATCGGCCGAATGGTCGAGGCGCACATTGAACTTCACCGTCGCCCAGTCGCGGCTGGCGTTGGTCAGCGACTGGACCTGGCCGAAGGGCACGGTGTGGATCTGGCCGCTCTGGTGACGCAGTTGCATGGAGCGCAGCGAGATCTTCTCGACCGTGCCCTTGAGCCGGCCGGTATCGACATATTCGCCGACGCGGAAAGCGTCCTCGAGCATGAAGAACACGCCCGAGACGATGTCGCGCACAAGGGCCTGCGAACCGAACGAGATCGCGAGGCCGAGAATGCCGAAACCGGCGAGCAGCGGGCCGATATCGACGCCGAGCCGCGACAGCACCACGAGAATCGTCAGGCCCAGCACTGCGCCGAGCACGACGCCGCGCAGCACCGGCAGCACCGTCGCCAGCCGGCTCGGCACGCCCTCCTCATGCGCCACATCCTCGTCACCAGGGCCGACCACCCGGTGCTGCGGCTTGTAGGCCTCGAAGAAGGCATGCAGGAAAACCAGAGCGACCCAGCCGACGAAGGCGAACACGGCGACACCGGCGATCTGCCGCATGACGGCGGCGAACTGTCCCGAGCTCACGCCGAGGAGGAGCCCGGCCCAGAGCCGCGCCAGAATGAAGAAACCGACGGCCCACAACAATCCGACCGCTGCGGCCCGCAGCGCCGCGCCGCCGGCGCGCCTCATCGGGGTGGCGCCATGTTCCGCCTCCTGCCGCATCGCATGGCAGCGAAGCAGGCTGGCAATTCCCACGGCGAGGATCGGAATGATGACAATGGCCACCTGCGTCAGGGCCGAAGCCTCGGCCCAGCGCCCGCCATTCGACATCATCGCGGCGGCACTGCTGACCATCCACAGCACAGCCGTCGTGGCGATATAGAACCAGGCCGTTCCGGCCGCGATGAAGCGCCGGATCGGGCCGGGTTCGGACGATCCGGACAGGACCAGCACCGCGAGATCGTGCCGCCCGTCGTAGAACCACCAGATCTTGAACAGCGTGATGGCAAGCCCGGTCAGCGCGATCAGCCCCGTCACCGGCCGCGGACCGGAGCTGACATGGTGTGCAAGCAGGATTCCAGTCACGATCATCGGCGTCAGGGTCGCGTAGACGACCAGCCGCCGGAAATGCCGCTCGGCACGCGGCAACGGCATGATACGCCGCTCCGGCACGCCCGGCGAACCCAGGAACCGACCGACGGCGATATAGAGCGCGCCGATCGCCGCGCCGTTGGCGCCGGTCGAGAGGGCGATATTCGCAAGATCGCTTTCCGGCAGCCAGGCATTGCGGGCGATCCGCGCCACGGCCAGCGCCAGCAGGATCGTCGCGACATCCTGGAGCAACCCCCAGGATGAGGCGATGAGTCGGGGTGTGAATTCGGGCCCCGCGGGCCGCAGCTTGCGGGCGAACCATCGTGCGGTCGCCATCCTGAATGCGAGGGCGATGGCGAGCGCAAGGCAGATGATCCCGAAAACCCGCCATCCGGGCGTCGGGCCGCTGCGGCCGTTCAGGTTGCGTTGCCAGGCCTGGCCCCAATCCCCCGGCAGCTGGGTGACGGTCGGGATCGAGGTCGCGCTGTATTCGACGCCGTCGACGAAACGGTCGACCAGCACATTGACCTCGGCCTGGAAGCTCTCCTCCTCGTCCGCCATCGAGGGCGCGGGCGCGGCGGCCTTTGGCTTTGCCTTCGCCTTTGCGGCGGGCTCCTGCGGAGCGGCAGCGGGCTCGACCGTGGAGGCTACCCCGCCAACTCGGATTTCGACCTGCCGGCCCGGAGCCGACAGCGCATCGACCATCTTGCGGATCGTCTCGGGAGTCTCGTCGCCGCGCAGGTTGAGCACGACGGGCGCCTGCGTCTCGGCCTGCGCCGTGCTGGAGATGCCGAGAAAAGCACTGGCCAGAAGGGTCGTGGCGAAGACGACAGCGCCGATGAGACGGGCTGAAGCCCGCTTCGGAGAAGCCCCGCCAGCTGCTGCGACGTCCATGGCCTACCTCCGGCTCGTCCTCGACGATGCAGAATGCGGAGCTTCCGCGGATTCTGGCAAGTGGCGTGCCGGGCTGTAGCCTCAGCGCTTCTTGAGCCAGCCGCCGATGCGGGAGACGGCATCCTCGCATTCGGCGAGCGAGCCCGCGAAGGAGAGACGCACCGTGCGCGCACCCCGCGCCTCGTCGAAGTCGAGCCCCGGCGTGATCGCGACCCCGGCCTCCTCCAGAACGCTTCGGCAGAAGCTCATGGAATCATTCGAATATCGCCCGATGTCGAGATAGATGTAGAAGGCACCGTCGACCGGCAGGAAGTCCCCCAGCCCGATCTCCGGCAAGGCCTTCAGCAGGAAGGCGCGATTCTCGGCGTAGCCGGCCTTGATCGCCTCGCATTCCTGCGTCGCGTCGAAGGCCGCCTCGCCCGCCACCTGGCTGAGATAGGGCACCGAGATCGAGAAATTCTGCTGCAGGCGCTCGATGGTGCGCACCAGCCGCTCCGGCACCACCAGCCAGCCGACGCGCCAGCCGGTCATGCAGTAGTATTTGGAGAAGGAGTTGACGATGATCGCGTCCGGATCGGCCGCGAGCGCGGTCGTCGCGGGCGTCTCATAGGTCAGGCCGTGGTAGATCTCGTCGGAGATGTACCAGAGCCCGAGCTTGCGGCAGCAGGCGGCGACGTCGGCGATCGCCTCGGGCGCCATCACGACCCCGGTCGGGTTGGCCGGGCTCATCGTCAGCACGCCGGCGAGCGGCTTCTCGCGATGAGCGCGCTCGATCAACTCCGGCGTCAAAGCGAAGCGCGTCTCGGGACCGACTTCGATCGCGACCGGATCGAGGCCGAGCGCGATCAGGATGTTGCGATAGGCCGGATAGCCCGGCGCGGTGATCGCGACTCGCGCGCCGGGCTGGAAGCAGGCGAGGAAGGCGAGGATGAAGCCGCCCGACGAGCCGGTCGTGACCACGACGCGCTCGGCCGGCACTTCGACGCCATAAGCTTCGCGATAGTGACGTGCGATCCGGGCCCGCAGCGAATCCGTCCCGAGCGCCTGCGTGTAGCCGATGCGGCCATGCTCCAGGGCGCGGGCGGTCGCGGCACGGATGGAGGCCGGGGTCGGCGCCGAGGGCTGGCCCACTTCCATATGCACCACCGAGCCGCCGCGCCGCTCGATCGCGGCCGCCTGGTTCATCACATCCATGACGATGAAGGGCGCGACGCGTTCGGCCCGCGCCGCCAGAGCGGGAATGATCGGGGTCTTGAGGTCGATCATGGCAGGCTTTCGCTGAAGAGCGGCGGGGTCGGCGGCGTGTTTGGCCGCGAAACGCGCGGCTTTCAAGCCCGATCGCATCACGGAGTGCCACACCGGCCGTTAGACCGCAGCAAGAACGCGACCAGCGCGTCCAAAAGCCACATGGCTGCCGCAAGCTGCTGTCAGAGCTGTGATTTGACCTTGAAGGGGCGAAGGCACACAAGCTCGCGCTCAGAAATGCTTTGTTCCGCCGCCGGTCTCCCGACCCGGCGGCTTTGAAAGGAAGATGAGATGGCTTTCCGCACCCTCACCAGCCTGGCGCGTGCCTGCCTGCGGCCAGCCGGCCTCGTGCTCGGCCTGTGGCTCGCGGCCTCCGCCGCGCCGGCCATGGCGCAGGGCCAGCCTCTCTCGCCCGAGCAGCGCAAGGCGGTGACCGATCTGATCCGCGAGACGATCCTGAAGAATCCCGAGATCATCCAGGACGCGCTGGTCGAGCTGGAGCGCCGCAACACGGTGGCCCAGGCCGAGGCGCAGCGCGGCGCCGTCGCGGCCGAGAAGGCCCGGATCACCGATCCCGCGACCTCCGTGATCATCGGCAACCCCGAGGGCGACATCACCCTCGTTGAGTTCATGGATTACAATTGCGGCTTCTGCAAAAGGGCGATGGAGGACGTGACCGCGCTCACCAAGGCCGATCCCAAGCTGCGCGTGGTGCTGAAGGACTTCCCGATCCTCGGACCCGATTCGGTCGAGGCCAGCCGCGTCGCCGTCGCCGCGAAGAACCAGCTCCAGGGCCAGAAGTACTTCGATTTCCACAACAAGCTGATGGCCGTGAAGGGCAAGGTCAACGCGGCCAAGGCGATCGAGATCGCCAAGGAAGCCGGTGCCGATGTCGCCTTGCTGAAGAAGGACATGGAAGCGCCTGCGACCAAGGCCGCGATCGAGGACACCGTCGCGCTCGGAGACCGTCTCGGCCTGACCGGCACGCCCGCCTTCATCGTCGGCGAGGAGATCGTGTTCGGTGCCGTCGGCCAGGCCGCGCTGAAGCAGAAGATCGACTCCGTGCGCCGCTGCGGCAAGACCGACTGCGCCGGCTGATCGCCCCAGGCTGCCGCGAGACGAAACACGCCGGGCCGGCAGGCGCCGTTCAGGCTTCCCCTGCCGCCCCGCAACGTTTATGAGGGCGGCACCTGCCGCCCGCGCGCGGCGCCGGAATCAACGCCTTCCATGGTCGCCGTCCACGTCCTGAACGGACCCAACCTCAACCTTCTCGGAACCCGCGAACCGGGAACCTATGGCGCGGTCACGCTGGCCGGCGTCGAGGAAAGGCTGCGGCGCCGGGCCGAGGCCGCGGGCGTCGACCTCACCTTCCGCCAGACCAATTTCGAGGGCGAACTCGTCACCTTCATCCAGGAGGCCGGGCAGGCCGGCGCCGGCGTCGTCATCAATGCCGGGGCGTATACCCATACGTCCGTGGCGCTGCGCGATGCGATCAAGGGCGTCGATGCGCTGACGATCGAGGTCCATATCTCGAATGTGCATGCGCGCGAGGAATTCCGGCACCATTCCTACATGGCGCCGGTCTGTGTCGGCGTGATCTGCGGCTTTGGCGTCGCGAGCTACGAGCTGGCCTTCGACGCCATCGTGCCGCTGCTGGAAAAGCGGGCGGCGAAGGCCGCCTGAGACCGAATGAACGGGGCGGCGGCGCTGCGGCCGGCCCATCCGAGAATCCGAAGAAGACGGTGATATCCGCCATGGCGACCAAGAGCCCGATCGATCCCGAACTTGTCCGCGAGCTGGCCGAGCTCCTGAACCAGACCGATCTCACCGAGATCGAGGTCGAGAAGGGCGATCTGCGCGTACGCGTCGCCCGCAGCATCACCGCGACCGTGCAGGTCCCGAC
This sequence comes from Allobosea sp. RIT-PG3_2, assembly GCF_057321085.1. Lineage (NCBI taxonomy): Bacteria > Pseudomonadati > Pseudomonadota > Alphaproteobacteria > Hyphomicrobiales > Alloboseaceae > Allobosea > Allobosea sp. RIT-PG3_2. Next base: position 314,393 of record NZ_JBXWCA010000001.1, read on the forward strand.
CGCAGCGCCGCTGCCGGTGGCCGCCATCGCCCCGGCCATCGCAGCGGCAGCTCCGACGCCGGCCGCCGCCCATCCCGGCGCCGTCACCTCGCCGATGGTCGGCACCGCCTATCGCCGCCCCTCGCCCGAGGCCAAGCCCTTCGTCGAGATCGGCAGCGTGGTGAAGCAGGGCGAGCGCATCCTGCTGGTCGAGGCGATGAAGACCTTCAACGACATCGTCGCCCCGCGCGCCGGCAAGGTGACCGCGATCTTCGTCGAAGACGGCCAGCCCGTCGAATACGGCGAGCCGCTGCTGGTGATCGAGTGAGCGGGGCGCAAGGCGCTGCTGGGGCCGGGCTGGGTTTCAAGATGTTCGACAAGATCCTGATCGCCAACCGTGGAGAGATCGCGCTGCGCGTGCTGCGCGCTGCCAAGGAGCTCGGCATCGCCACCGTCGCGGTCCATTCCACGGCCGACGCCAACGCCATGCATGTTCGCCTCGCCGACGAGAGCGTCTGCATCGGCCCGCCGCCGGCCCGCGAGAGCTATCTCAACATCCCCGCCCTGATCGCCGCCTGCGAGATCACCGGCGCCGATGCGGTCCATCCCGGCTACGGCTTCCTCTCCGAGAACGCCCGCTTCGCCGAGATCCTGGAGCGGCACAACATCACCTTCATCGGCCCCAAGGCCGAGCATATCCGCAGCATGGGCGACAAGATCGAGGCCAAGCGCACCGCAAAGCGCCTCGGCATCCCCTGCGTGCCCGGCTCCGAGGGCGGCGTCAGCGACGACGACGAAGCGCTGCGCATCGCCGCCGAGATCGGCTTCCCCGTGATCATCAAGGCGGCATCGGGCGGCGGCGGCAAGGGCATGAAGGTCGTGCGCAGCGTCGAGGAGATGTCGGTCGCGCTATCGACGGCGCGCACCGAGGCCAAGGCCAATTTCGGCGACGACGCCGTCTATATCGAGAAATATCTCGAGAAGCCCCGCCATATCGAGATCCAGGTTCTCGGCGATGGCCGCGGCCATGCCATCCATCTCGGCGAGCGCGACTGCTCTCTGCAGCGCCGCCACCAGAAGGTCTGGGAAGAAGGCCCCTCGCCCGCGCTCAACGCCGGCGAGCGCGACCGGATCGGCGAGGTCTGCGCCCAGGCGATGGCCAAGCTCGGCTATCTCGGCGCCGGCACGATCGAGTTCCTCTACGAGGACGGCGAGTTCTATTTCATCGAGATGAACACCCGCATCCAGGTCGAGCATCCGGTCACCGAGATGATCACCGGGATCGACCTCGTCAACGAGCAGATCCGGATCGCGGCCGGCGCGCCGCTCTCGCTGAAGCAGTCCGACATCGTCATCGAGGGCCATGCCATCGAGTGCCGGGTCAATGCCGAGCATCCCGCGACCTTCCGCCCCTCGCCCGGCAAGATCGCCTCGTTCCACACGCCGGGCGGCCTCGGCGTGCGCGTCGATTCCGCGGCCTATCAGGGCTACACGATCCCGCCGCATTACGACTCGCTCGTCGGCAAGCTGATCGTCCATGGCCGCAACCGCGACGAATGCCTGATGCGCCTGCGCCGCTCGCTCGACGAGTTCGTCGTCGACGGCGTCGACACGACGCTGCCGCTGTTCCGCACGCTCGTCCGCAACCCGGACATCCTGAACGGCGATTACAACATCCACTGGCTCGAGAAATTCCTAGCCGCCGGCGGCATGGCCGAACCGGAAGCCTGAGCGCCGGTCCAGCTCGGAAACGACAAAGCCCCCCGCATCGCGAGGGGCTTTTTTGTTCTGCACCTTCGAAATGAAATGCGCCGATCATCCCGGGCGAGGCGAAGCGCAAACCCGGGATCCACACCGGAGCGCTTCCGACCAAGGTTCGGGCATGGATCCCGGGTCTCGCTGCGGTCGCCCGGGATGACCCGTGTTTCTCTCGATATCGCTGCGCGCAGCGACGCCTCAGACCGTCTCCAGCAAACCCTTGATCAGCGCCTGACGCGGCGCGATCGAGGAGATCAGCGCGTATTCCTGCAGCGTATGCGCGCCGTCGCCGTCGATGCCGAGCCCATCGAGGGTCGGCACGCCGAGCGCGGCCGTGAAGTTGCCGTCCGAGCCGCCGCCCGTCATCGGGCAGTCCTGCAAATCGAATCCGACCCTGGCGGCAACCTGGCGCGCCGTCTCGAACAGCTCCGCCACCGGCGCCGACTTCTCATAGGGCGGGCGATTCATGCCGCCGGTGATCTTGAGCTGAACGTCGGGATCATGCGGCTTCAGGCTGAGGATGCGGTTCTCCATCGTCACGCCATCGGCCAGCGTGGTGACGCGGCAATCGACGCTGAACCAGGCGTGCTGCGGGATCACGTTCGCCGCCGTCCCGCCGCCGACGAGCGCGACGCTGGTGGTGATGCCGCGGCCATAGTCGGTCATGGCCTCGACGGCGAGGATTTGGTGCGCCGCCTCGCGGATCGCGCTGCGGCCGTCGGCATGGCGCGAGCCGGCATGGGCGGGCCGCCCTTCCAGCCTGACATCGAAGCGGCCGACGCCCTTTCGGGCGGTGACGATCCTGCCGCCCTGCCGCGCCGGCTCGGTGACGAGGACCGCCGCCGATCCGCGGCCGAGCTCCTCGATCAGGCCGCGGCTGGTCGGCGAGCCGATCTCCTCATCCGGCGTGAACAGGAAGACCATCGGCCGCCTGGCGCTGCCGGCGACGGCGACCTGCTTGAAGGCCTGCAGCGCCAGCCAGGCGCCGCCCTTCATGTCGTAGACGCCGGGGCCATAGAGCCTGTCGCCCTCGATCCGCACCGGCAGGTCCTTGGCGCTGGTGCCGACGGGATGCACCGTATCGAGATGCGACATCAGAGCGACGGTCGGCTGGCCATTGTCGAGCCCGGCGCGCAGCACGACCATATCGCCGAGGCCGTCACGGCCGGGAATGCGCTCGACCGATATCGGAAGCCCGTCGACCTCCTTCTGCACGAGGTCCATCATGCCGTTCAGCCCGGCGGCATGGCTGGTGGGGCTTTCAAGCGCAACCCAGACGGAGAGCGCGGCGGCGGCATCGTTCTGATTCATGGGCGCGATGTTCTCCGAAGAGGCCCTCGCCGCGCAAGGCGGTTTCCATGCACTGGGCACAGGCCGGCAAAGCGTGCGGCCGGATGCCTGGCTTCCCGACAGGGTGGCCCGCCATAGCCGCCTCTGCCGCCGCCACGATCGAAACAGCGCGACGCCACTCCTGCCGAGCCGTGCTCAGTCCCGACGCGCGGAGTGATCGTCATCATGCTGTGAAGGGTTTCGCGCTTGTCGCGAATTCACCTCTTGCCAAGCCGGATCGCATTGATTAGACCCCGGCTCACCAACGCGGCGCACCACTGCAGCGCCCTCGTCGTTGGGGGATCGTCTAACGGTAGGACCCCAGACTCTGACTCTGGTTGTCTAGGTTCGAATCCTAGTCCCCCAGCCACTCATCCAGTGGCGACGCACAGCCCGATAAATCTTGATACTTACACTGTGAGCTTCTGCCGTGGCGACGCGGGCCGCGATTGTGCGGGCAAATTCGCACGCGCCGCGTTAAGGCCGGCTTGCGGCCACCACTCTGTAAATTTCGGAAGGGAGCCTACGGCTTGCTTCGAGGCGGAGTGGCGAGCGCCGCGTGCCGCGCTATCTGATCCGGATGCCCGCTATGAGATAAACACCCGCACGGCGCAGGGTCCTGGGATCGCGGAAATGGTGATCGCTCCGGCTCTGTTTCCGGAGCGATCGATTCCTCAGGCGGCCTTGGCGACGGCGGCGGTATTTGCAGGCATGCCGAGTTGCGTCAGGGTCTTGTCGGTCTTGGTTTCCTCGGCAAGCGTGGCGTCGAGGAGCGTGACGGCGTCGTTGTGGCCGAGTTGCTTGGCCCAGGCTTTCAGGGTGCCGTATCGCGCCATCTCGTAATGCTCCACCGCCTGGGCGGAGGCGACGAGGCCGGCGTCGAGAGCCGGGCTGTCGGCGTAATCCTCCATGACCGCCTTGCCTTCCTCGAGAATCCCGAGAATGGCGTCGCAGGTCTTGGCACGGGGCGCCTTGCCGATGATCTCGAAGACCTGGCCGAGCCGCTCGACCTGCCCTTCCGTTTCCTCGCGGTGGGTCTCGAATGCCTTCTTCAGTTCGGGTGCCGTCGCGGCCTTGGCCATCTTGGGCAGCGCCTTCAGGATCTGTTTTTCGGCGTAGTAGACGTCCTTGAGCATGTCGAGAAACATCTCGTCCAGCGGCTTCGGTGTCGTGGCCATGGCGCATCTCCGGAATGAGGGGGTCGTGGAAGCCAAACCCGTCGTTTGCCGATCCGTTCCTGCCCGAAGCCTAAATGTTTCCGGAACTTCGTATCCGGCGCCTGAGTTGCTCCCGATGCAGTCAGGAGGCTGATATGGCCAAGCAACCGGAAGCTCTCGCAACCTTCGCCGCAGCCGCGCGCAAGGACGGCAAGAAGCCCGACGATATCGGGCTCGAAGCAACCGCCGAAACGAAGCCGCTACCGGACGACCCGGCGAAGAAGGCCGACGCGGCGACGAAGGTGCTTCGCGAGGGCGTGCTGAAAACGGATCAGGGCGCGGACGAGGCGATCGACTCGCTAACCGATCGCACAAGAGATCTCTGAGACTGACAATTGCGCCAGCCCACGCCTTTCGCGCGCTGATCGTCAGTACCTAAGCGGATACCACGCTTTCCTCCTGCCGCGGCGAAGGCTGGGGCAGCCACGTTGCCAATGCGCTGCGGCCCGTCTCGGTTAGCGCGTAGACGCCGCGACCGGAGCGTTCGAACCAGCCATAGACATTGCGGCGCAGGATTTTCTGGGCATCGGGAAAGGATGGCTTGAGGTCGCGCGGCCGCTGCGGCCCCGATGACATCGCCGCGGCGCAGGCGAGCGCCTGCTGGCGATAGGCCGTCATGATCGGCTTGCGCGTACCCCCGCCAGCGACGGGGTCGCCCTGACGCCGCTTGTGCTCCTCCACCAATCTCGAACGCCGGCGCGAATCCTTTCGCGGTATCGGCGCGGTCGGAGATACGAGGATGTCGACGCGGCCGGATTTGGAAACGCCCAGCATTCCAAAGCCGAGCCGCCGGCAGAGATTGCGATATCGCGGATCGCTTTCGCGGCCCCTGCCCTTGGCGGAGAGTTCGGCGGCCAGCCAGATCTCGTCGCCGAGGCTCAGCCGGTCGACGCCCTGCAGAACGAGTTCGAGATTGAACGTCAGCTTCAGCTCGCCGATAACCACCACGGACGGGTCATCGTCCCGAAGCCCGACGAGATCGCAGGGCCCTATTTCTCCCTTGACGGTATAACCCAAGCCTTCGAGGAAGCGCTTGACGGGTCCATAAAGAGACGTTTCCACATCGCACCTCGCCGACAGTCTTCCGGAACATGCGCCGATAGTCGTTTCGGAGAGGCAAACGCCGGCGAGAAGACGACGGATATGGCTGCCGGACCATCCCTCGTAAACGCTCCGGCATGGATCCCGGGGCAGGCCCGGGATGACGGCGTGGTTCCGTGCCGGATCAGCTCGCTCCAGCCCACAGTGTCGGCGATGATCTCCGAGCCTCGATGATCTGCGCTGGCGTTTCGGTTACCTTGCGCTCAGCGTCCGCCTTACGCTGTCATGCCAGCCCCGGACCTTGTGCTCGCGCTGGCTCGCAGCCATGGCCGGCGAGAAGCGCCGTTCCAGCCGCCACTGATCGGCGAAGCGCTCCGGCTCCGGCAGCAACCCCGCATCGAGACCGGCGAGATAGGCCGCGCCGAGCGCCGTCGTCTCGAGCACCGTCGGCCGGTCGACCGGCAGGTCGAGGATGTCGGCGAGGCGCTGCATCGTCCAGTCGGAGGCGACCATGCCGCCATCGACCCTGAGCACCGAGCGCCCGCCCTGCCCGGCCTCCGGCCAATCGGCGTGCATCGCCTCGATCAGGTCGAGCGTCTGGTAGCAGACGCTTTCCAGCGTCGCGCGGGCGAACTCGCGCGGCCCGGAATTGCGGGTCAGGCCGAACATCGCGCCGCGGGCATGCGCATCCCAATGCGGTGCGCCCAAGCCGACGAAGGCCGGCACGAGATAGACGTCCTGCTCGGGATCGGCCGCCTCGGCGAGCGGGCCGGTCTCGCTCGCCTTCTCGATGATGCCGAGCCCGTCGCGCAGCCACTGCACGGCCGCGCCGGCGATGAAGATCGAGCCTTCGAGCGCATAGGTGCGCTTGCCGCCGAGCTGATAGGCCACGGTGCTGAGCAGGCGGTGTTTCGAGCGAACCGGCTTGTCGCCGGTGTTGAGCAGCGCGAAGCAGCCGGTGCCGTAGGTCGATTTCACCATTCCCGGCGTGAAGCAGGCCTGCCCGATCGTCGCCGCCTGCTGGTCCCCCGCAATGCCGCGCACCGGGATCGGCGAACCGAAGAGCTCCGGCACCGTGTCGCCGAAATGGGCGGCGCAATCGCGCACCTCCGGCAGGATGGCGGCGGGGATTCCGAAGAGAGCGAGGAGTTCGGCATCCCAGGCGCCGCGGCCGATGTCGAACAGCATGGTGCGCGCGGCGTTGGTCGCGTCCGTGGCGTGGACGGCGCCGCCAGTCAAACGCCAGAGCAGGAAGGAATCGACCGTGCCGAAAGCGAGTTCGCCGGCCTCCGCACGGCGTCTGGCTCCGGGAACATTGTCGAGCAGCCAGGCGATCTTGGTGGCGGAGAAATAGGGGTCGATGCGCAAGCCGGTGCGCGCAGCTACCAACTCCTCATGGCCGGCGGCGACGAGATTCGCGCAGGTCTGCGCCGTGCGCCGGTCCTGCCAGACGATGGCGCGGTGGATCGCCCGGCCCGTCCGCCGGTCCCAGATCAGCGTCGTCTCGCGCTGGTTGGTGATTCCGATGGCGGCGACTTCGCTCGCGCCCAGCCCGCCTTTGGACATCGCTTCGCGGGCCGTCGCCAGCACGCTGTCCCAGATATCCTCCGGCTCGTGCTCGACCCAGCCCGAAGCGGGGAAATATTGCGGAAACTCCTGCTGGGCGGTGGCAACGACCGAAAGGGACGCGTTGAACAGGATCGCGCGCGACGAGGTCGTGCCCTGATCAATGGCGAGGATGTGTCTGGCGGCCATGGCGATTCCCTGCCCTCATCTGGATTGGCCGGCATGCCGGCCGGCGGACACTGCCGATCAGCCCCCGCTCGCGCAAGGCCGGCAGGGTGCCGCGGCAAGGTTCCGCTTGGCATGGGGCTTGCGCTGTAGTTAGCTCAACATCGAAGCAACGGGCTGCGCTGCGTCGCGGCCCCTGCCGGACCGATGCGCCCGGCAGGTCAAGGGATTGAAAAGGTGGCGGTCGAGGACCGGCAGCAACGGGACGTCACGCATGTGACGCCGCCGCGTAGACCTAACGCCGATCCGCAACGGGCCGGCGCCGCTTCGGTTAGCGCGGCCTTCAAGACCTATGATCCGGCTTCGATCGATCCGCGGACCATCGCGACCTACGCGGCGCTCGATCTCGGCACGAACAACTGCCGGCTCCTGATCGCGCGCCCGGCGCAGCACGGCTTCCGCGTCGTCGATGCCTTCTCCCGCATCGTTCGCCTCGGCGAAGGCCTGGCCGCCAGCAGCAAGCTGGCCGATGCCGCCATGGACCGAGCGGTCGAGGCGCTGAAGATCTGCCGCGGCAAGATGGCGAATCGCGGGGTCACCCGCGCCCGGCTCGTCACCACCGAAGCGTGCCGCGCCGCGACCAACGGGCTCGACTTCATCCGCCGCGTCGCGGCGGAGGCCGAGCTCTCGCTCGAGATCATCGACCAGCGGACCGAGGCCTCTCTCGCCGTCTCCGGCTGCGCGGCATTGACGGACCCTGCGGCGGAAAGCGTCATCGTCTTCGACATCGGCGGCGGCTCGACCGAGATCGTCTGGCTCGGCGGGCGCAGCGAGGCGCGCGACCCGGCCGCCCGCATCCGCGAATGGGCCTCGCTGCCGATCGGCGTGGTCACCGTCGCGGAACGCTATGGCGGCATCCAGGTGAGCCGCGAACTCTTCGAGCGAATGGTGCAGGATAGCGCGCAGGCGCTTGAGCCCTTTGCGAAAAAGGCCGCAGCGGCGCGCAGCGCCAAGGGCTTCCATCTGCTCGGCACCTCAGGGACCGTGACGACCGTCGCCGGCATCCATCTCGACCTGCCGCGCTACGACCGCCGCGAGGTGGACGGGCTGTGGATGCAGCAGCGCGACATCCTCGCCGTCATCGACCGGTTGATCGAGATGGACTATGCCGCCCGGGCGGCCAATGCCTGCATCGGCCGCGAGCGCGCGGATCTGGTGCTGGCCGGCTGCGCGATCTTCGAGGCGATCCGCCGTGCCTTTCCGAGCGAGCGCGTGCGCATCGCCGATCGCGGGCTGCGCGAGGGCATGCTGCTGCGCATGATGCACGAGGACCGCGCCTGGTGGCGGCGGAAATAGGTTGAGACCATGAGTACCGGAAAATCGGGCGGCAAGACCGGCGGCGGAAAATCTGCCGGCGCGCGCGACATGCGCGTCAAGGTGAAGAAGGCCGGCAAGCTCAAGCATTCCTCGCAGCTCTGGCTCGAGCGCCAGCTCAACGACCCCTATGTGAAGCGCGCCAGGGAAATGGGCTATCGCTCCCGCGCCGCGTTCAAGCTCGAGGAGATGGACGACCGCTACAAGTTTCTGAAGCCCGGGCAGCGCCTGCTCGATCTCGGCTGCGCTCCGGGCGGCTGGTGCCAGATCGCGGCCAAGCGCATCGGGCTGGAGAACGGCAAGGGGCGCATCGTCGGCATCGACCTGCTGCCGGTCGACCCGATCCCCGGCGTCGACCTGATCGAGATGGACTTCATGGCCGAGGAGGCCCCGGCCCTGCTGACCGAGCGTCTCGGCGGACCGGCCGATGGCGTGATGTCCGACATGGCCGCCAACACCACCGGCCACAAGAAGACCGACCATCTCAAGATCATCGCGCTGGCCGAGGCGGCAGTCGAATTCGCGCACAGCGTGCTGGCGCCCGGCGGCTTCTTCCTCGCCAAGCTCTTCCAGGGCGGCGAGAGCGCCGAGCTGCTGGCCCAGCTCAAGCGCGACTTCACCACGGTGCGCAACGTCAAGCCGGCCGCGAGCCGCTCCGACTCCTCGGAGCTCTACGTGTTGGCGACCGGCTACCGCCGTGACGCACGCGGAGCCGCAAGCACCGACGCGGAGCCCTCCGCAGAGACCTGATCGCGCCGATCACTCCGGGAAGATGTCGCGCGGCAAGTGGCGGGGATCGTAGCCGCCGGGCGCTGTCCGCTCTATCGAGCGCCAGATCCAGACGCCGAAGCCGACGAGCCCGGCGAGCGGCCCGGCCACTTCGAGAAAACCGGCCCTGTCGCTGAGCCAGATGCCGAGGACAAGGAGCCCGGCGCCGCCGAAGACGATCGCCGAGACGATGGCGACGCCGAGCATGAAACGGTAGCGCCCTTCCGGAATGCCGCGCCGGAACACGACATGGCCATGGCGGCCATCGATCAGGCGCCGATGCAGATCCTCGACGAAGGCGACGAACACCGCGTCGCGCGGGGGATCGTCCGTGCCCCAGGGGCCACTCGAGAGAACGACAAGCGGCAGGCCGGCAGCGAATGTCAGCTCCGCCATCGCCTCCCAGGGCGCCCGCGGACCGCCATTGACTGCCTGCAGGCGCACGCTGCGCAGATCGGCGAAGGGCCTGAGACCCGAGCGGCCATCGAGTTCGTAAGCGATGCCCTCGTCGCTGAGAGTCAGTTCGGTTTCGACATGCTTGAGCCGAACTCCGCCCGTGCCGACGCAGAGCTTGTAACGCGCCTCGGATGCCGGATCGGGCACAGCCTGCATGAGCTTGACCCTGCGGCAAGCCGCGCGGCCGGGCAAGCTATTCGAGCGGCTTCTGATCGGCGATCGCCTCGGCGGTGACCTTGCGGGCGCTGACCGGGACATGGCCCGAGACCTCGGCGCCGGCATCTGGCGCGAGTTGCACCATCCACAGCACCGAAGAGGCCGAGACGAGCCCCACCAGCGCAAAGGCCGGCCAGAAATCCCCGGCACCCAGGGCCTGGCCGCCGTGGAAGGCGTTGACGCTCTCCAGCGCGAAGGCGCCGATCGTCACACCCATGCTGAGCGAGAGCTGCTGGGCCACGCTCGACAGGCTGGTCGCGCTCGACATGTCCCGGTTGGAGACATCGGCATAGCTCAGCGCGTTGATGCCGGTGAACTGCAGCGAGCGGAAGCAGCCGCCGATCAGCAGCACGGACAGCATGATCGCGTGCGGCGTCGTCGGCGTGAACAGGCCGGATGCCGCGAGGAAGGCCGCGCCGATCACCGCATTGAACGTCAGCACGCGGCGGAAGCCGTAGCGCGCCAGAATCGTCTTCGCCAACGTCTTCATGATCAGCGCGCCCGCCGCCGAGACGAAGGTAATCAGGCCCGATTGCAGCGCATCGAGCCCGAATCCGAGCTGCAGCATCAGCGGCAGCAGGAAGGGAATCGCGCCGATGCCGGTGCGGAAGATCGAGCCGCCGATCACGCCGATCCGGAACGTCGGAATCCGGAACAGCGACAGGTTGAGCACGGGGTAAGGCACGCGCCGGGCATGGAACCAGTAGGCCAGCAGCGCTGCCGCGCCGGCCAATACGCAGCCATAGGACACGAATTGCGGCACCAGATGCCGCCCGCCCGTGGCGAGGCCGAGCATCAGGCTGGCGAAGCCGAAGGACGACAGGATGAAGCCCTTGACGTCGAGCGGCGCGACATCCTCCTCCCGGATATCCTCGAAGAACAGGGTCGACAGCACGATGCCGATAAGGCCGATCGGGATGTTGATGAAGAAGATCCAGCGCCAGTCGAAATAGGTGGTGATGAAGCCGCCGAGCGGCGGCCCGACTACCGGGCCGACGAGCGCGGGAACCGTCAGATAGGCGAGCGCGCCGACGATCTCGGATTTGCTGACGCTGCGCAGGATCACGAGGCGCCCGACCGGGACCATCATCGCGCCGCCCATGCCCTGGACGAAGCGCGCGCCGACGAAGGCGCCGAGCGAATTCGACATCGCGCAGAGGATCGAGCCGAGCATGAAGACGCAGAGCGCCGAGCGGAAGATCGTGCGCGCGCCGAAGCGGTCGGCCATCCAGCCGGAGATCGGGATGAAGACGGCGAGGCTGACGAGATATGAGGTCAGCGCGAGCTTGAGCGCGATCGGGTCCTCGCCCAGCGACTTCGCGATCACCGGCAGCGAGGTCGCGATCACGGTGGAGTCCGTGTTCTCCATGAACAACGCGCAGGCGACGATGAGGGGGAGCAGTTTGGCGCGTTGCAAGGCTGTGACCTTTCGCGCTCGCGGTGAAGCGAGCGCGCGTGGAAATCATAAGCTCGGCTATTAATGCGATGGTTACGGTCTGACGAGAGGCGGAGTCGCATTTTCCGGCGGTTTCGCCGGCTCGTCACGCGCTTCCGTCATGCGCTGAGCTTATGGCCCGTCGGATGGCACAAATCTGCCATGCGTTTGCCTCACTCCTAGACGCACTCGGGAAGCCCCATTTTCCGGACATCCGGCCTTGTCCGGATCGTCGCGAGGGGCGCGCGGCGTAACTTTCCGGAGAAGCTGACATGACCCCTGTTTCAAGTGTTTCCACCCTTTCGCGCCGGGTGCCCATGAGCGTCCGGATGGCAGCTCTCGCCCTACTCGCCGGCCTTACCTACGGCGCAGCCATGACGGGTCCGGCGTCCGCAGCCTCGAACGATTGGCGCGCGGGCTGCGACTACAAGGCGGCCCCTCAGGGCTATGGCGACAGCATCCGTTACAACAACTGCATGCATCAGTCCGACTGCCAGCGCATGGCCAATGCCGCAGGCACCACGATGTACTCGGCGGGTTGTTTCGGCGTTGCCCCGGACGCGCCGGCTGCCCCGATCACGCAGCGCCCTTCCCGCTGAACCGGGGCAAAGACACCGAAACGGCGCCGCCATGAGCCGGCGTCGTTTCTGCACTGCAAAAGAATCCCGCCCCGCGCACTAGCCGAGGCAACGCGCGCATGCTAACGGGCCTCGTCAACTCGGCATTGGGCCTTTCGCCCTGCCCCTTTGAAAAGCCGGTTTCGCCCGGCGTCGGAGTTGACGATGACGCTTTCCCTCGACGGTCTGATTCGCGACGGTTTCACCTTCGACGACGTGCTGCTTGAGCCCGGCCCGTCCGAGGTCATGCCGGCCGATGTCGACATCCGCACCAAGCTCACCAAGTCGATCTCGCTCAACCTGCCAATCATCGCCTCGGCGATGGATACGGTGACGGAAGCCCGCATGGCGATCGCCATGGCGCAGGCCGGCGGCCTCGGCGTGATCCATCGCAATCTCGAAGCCGATCAGCAGGCGGCGCAGGTGCGCCTCGTCAAGAAGTTCGAGTCGGGCATGATCGCCAACCCGATCACCATCCACCCGGACGAGACGCTGGCCGACGCGCTGGCGCTGATGAAGAACAACGGCATCTCCGGCATTCCGGTGGTGGAGCGCGGGCCGCAGGGCCATAAGGGCAAGCTCGTCGGCATCGTCACCAACCGCGATGTGCGCTTCGCCGCCAACCCGGCCCAGCCCGTCTCCGAGCTGATGACCAAGGAGCGCCTGATCACGGTGCGCGAGGGCGTGAATCCCGAAGAAGCCCGCCGCCTGCTCCACCAGTTCCGCATCGAGAAGCTGCTCGTCGTCGACGATCACTATCGCTGCATCGGCCTGATCACCGTCAAGGACATGGAGAAGCAGGTCGCCCATCCGAACGCGGCCAAGGACTCGCAGGGGCGCCTCCTTGTCGCCGCCGCGACCACGACCGGCGATCTGGGCTTCGAGCGCTCGGAGATGCTGATCGATGCCGGCGTCGACCTCATCGTCGTCGACACGGCGCATGGCCATTCGTCGAAGGTTCTCGACGCGGTCAGCCGGGTGAAGAAGCTTTCGAATTCGGTGCAGGTCATCGCCGGTAACGTCGCCACCGCCGGCGGGGCGCAGGCCCTGATCGATGCCGGCGCGGATGCGGTCAAGGTCGGCATCGGCCCGGGTTCGATCTGCACCACCCGCATCGTCGCGGGTGTCGGCGTGCCGCAGCTGACCGCGATCATGGATGCCGCCTCGGCCGCCAGCAAGGCGGGCGTTCCGGTCATAGCAGATGGCGGCATCAAGTATTCGGGCGACCTCGCCAAGGCGCTCGCCGCCGGCGCCTCCTGCGCCATGGTCGGCTCGCTGCTGGCGGGCACGGACGAGACGCCGGGCGAAACCTTCCTGTACCAGGGCCGCTCCTACAAGGCCTATCGCGGCATGGGCTCGGTCGGTGCGATGGCGCGCGGCTCGGCCGATCGCTACTTCCAGCAGGACATCAAGGACGCGCTGAAGCTCGTGCCCGAGGGCATCGAGGGCCAGGTTGCCTATAAGGGCCCGGTCTCGAACGTGCTGCACCAGCTCGCCGGCGGCCTGCGCGCCGCCATGGGCTATGTCGGCGGCGGCACCCTCGAGGATTACCGCAACAAGGCCCGCTTCATCCGCATCACCAGCGCCGGCCTGCGCGAGAGCCATGTCCATGACGTGACGATCGTGCGCGAGAGCCCGAACTACCCGACCCGGTCTTGAGCCTTTCGCGCCTTTGTGCAGTCTGGCCCCGACAAGCGGGCCGGACGGCCGGGGCGGAGCACGACACATGACACTGAAGCTGGTCTATCCGGCGCTGGCCATGATCCTCTGGATCTTCGTGGTCGGCCTCATCCTCGCCATGCGCCGGAAGGATGCCTTCACCTCGGGCGCCGTGCGCCCGGGTGACGTCGACGTTTCGACCGAGCGCTATCCCGTCCCGGCCCGCCTCGCCTCCGCGAACTTCTCGAACCAGTTCGAAACGCCCGTCGTCTTCTTCGCGCTGATCATGCTGGCGATGGAGGTCAATGCGACGAGCTATGTCATGGCCGCGCTGGCCTGGCTCTTCGTCGCGACCCGCGTCGTCCACACGCTCATCCATATCGGCCCCAACAAGCTTCCGCTGCGCGGAGCGATCTACGGCGTCGGCGTCATCGCCCTGTTCGGGATGTGGATCGGCGTCCTGCTCGCCATACTCTGATCGCGAGCGCGACCACCAGCAGACCCCAGCCCGGCGTTAATCATCCTGCGGGTTTCCCCCCGCCAGCGGGGCGGAAGCGTTGAAGCTTAACGAAAAGTAAACTACATCCAAAAGGCGGCGGACGGTGGAACAAGCGTAGGTTGGAGTGACGCGATGTTGCGAGTCCGTGAGGTCCCCGTGCGGGCTTTGCCCCGTGACGGCGAGGCTGTCCCTGTCGGCTCGGCCAAGAGGGCAAGGTCCGCTCGGTCGCGAGCCGGCCGCTGGGCCGCGGTAACCGTGCTCGGCATCGCGATCGGCTCCGGCGGCATGGTGCTGACGGCCTCGCTGGTCCAGGCCGACGACGACGCCGGCATCCGCTCCTTCTTTCTGGAAGAAGCCGCGCGCAAGGCGGCACGCGCCCCGGCGCAGAGCGCTTCCTACGCATCGGCCCGCCCGACTGCCTATGCTCCCGCCGGCAATGGCTGGCGCCTCCCCCTGCTGCAGATGCAGCCGAACGGACGCATCGCTCACCCGCCGATCCAGATCAACCCATTCCGGCAGGCTCCGAAGAAGGTCGCGAACCGGCAGCATAAGCCTGCCGATGCCGGAGCCGCCCTGGTTTCCGTCAACAACGCGCAGACCTTCTGCGTGCGGCTCTGCGACGGCTTCCATGCCCCGCTCGGCCTTCTGCGTTCGGCGAGCGACATCGGCGCCCACGACGCCCTGTGCAAGGCGATGAACCCCGGCATTCCGGTCAAGGTGTTTCGGGCCGCCGCCGGCTCGACCAGCATCGACAATGCGGTCGCCGCGGATGGGCAGCGCTATGCGGCGCTGCCCATGGCCTACAGCCATGAGAAGGCGGCCGATCGCGCCTGCCGCCCCGCCATCGTGCAGGCCGGGGAGCGCCGCATCTCGCTGCTGCGGGACATCACCTTGCGGCCGGGCGACAGCGTCGTCCTCGACGGCAAGGTGTCGACTTTCGCCGGCGGATCGAGCTGGCCCTATAGCCGGCGCGACTTCCGCGACTTCCGTACAGCTTCCGAGCTGACCAAGGGCCAGCGCCAGCAGATCGACGAACGGGTCGGCATTTCGCGCATGGAGGCCGATGCCAGCAGCCTTCGTCGGCAGATGCGGGTTCGCGAGGCCAGGCTTCAGGACGACGACGTTGTCAGCGATGCCGTGCTGCGCGGGTCTCTCGATCCGACTTCGCATGCGCCAGTGCGCCTGATCCCCATCACGACTGCGTCACGCTGACGCTGAGAGAGGGCTTGGACTAAAGGCGTACGACCTGGTTCATCGAGAAATCTTCTCGCCTTTCCAAGGTCATGGCGGTGTTATTATAATTAGTCCAAATAAAGACTATGCTCACATTCTTATAACACGCTGATTTAAAAGGACGATTTCGTTGACAGCCTCGCCGGGGGCGCATTAACGCTCGGTCGTCGCGCGTTTGGCGCCTTCACCGACGGAGCGTAAAAATGATCAGAAAAGCCCATCTCCACGCCCTGGCGCTGTCGTCCTGCTTGCTGGCCGCGCCGGCCCTCGCCCAGGAGGTCAATCTCTACACCACCCGCGAGCCGGCCCTGCTCAACCCCGCGCTCGAAGCCTTCACCAAGGATACCGGGATCAAGGTCAATGCCGTCTTCCTGAAGGACGGCCTGCAGGAGCGCATCCGCGCCGAGGGCGCCAACAGCCCCGCCGATGTCATGCTGGTGGTCGATGTCGGTGAGATCAACGCCGCGGTCGAGGCCGGCATCACCCAGCCGATCCAATCGGCGACGGTCGACAAGATCGTCCCCGCGCAGCTTCGCCCGGACAACAACTGGGTCACGCTGACCAAGCGCGCCCGCATCGTCGTCGCCTCGAAGGACCGCGTGGCCCAGGATGCCATCACCTATGAGGAGCTCGCCGATCCCAAGTGGAAGGGCAAGTTCTGCATCCGCGCCGGCCAGCACCCCTACAACAATGCGTTCTTCGCGGCCTTCATCGCGCATAACGGCCCGGAGAAGGCGGAAACCTATCTCAAGGCTCTGCGCGCCAACGCCGCCCGCAAGCCCGGCGGCGGCGACCGCGACGTGGCCCGCGACATCCAGTCCGGCCTCTGCGACGTCGCCGTGATCAACACCTACTATATCGGGCTGATGAGCCAGGCGAAGAACGAGCAGAAGGGCTGGTTCGACGCGATCAAGCCGCTCAAGACGACCTTCGCCAATGGCGGCACCCATGTGAACGTCTCGGCCGCGGCGCTGGCCAAGAACGCTCCGAACAAGGACAACGCCGTCAAGCTGGTCGAGTATATGCTCGGCGAGAAGGCGCAGGCCCTCTATGCCAACGGCAACTTCGAGTTTCCGGTCAACCCCGCCGTCACCGAATCCGACGCGGTGAAGCTGCTCGGCACGATCACGCCCGACAAGCTGCCGCTCTCCGAGGTCGCCAAGCAGCGCAAGCCCGCCGCCAATCTCGTCGACAAGGTCGGCTTCGACAGTTGAGCCCGAGCACGTCGCTCGCAATCTCCGGACGGTCGCCATTCGCGTGGCGGCCGTCGACGCGTTTTGCCCTGGCCTCGCTGCTGGGCGCCGCCCTTGTCCTGACGCCCCTGCTGGCCCTCGTCGCGACGGCCCTGTCATCGTCGCAGGCGGTGGAAATCTGGCCGCACCTCGCGGCCAACGTGCTGCCGACGGCGCTTGTCCAGACCGCGCTGCTGCTCGGCGGCGTCGGCGTCGTCAGCGCCGTTCTGGGCATCGGGACCGCCTGGCTGGTGACACAGTATGAGTTCGCCGGCCGGCGCCATTTCGAATGGCTGCTCGTGCTGCCGCTGGCCCTGCCGACCTATCTGACGGCCTACATCTATGTGGAGTTCCTCGGCTTTCAGGGGCCGCTGCAGAGCGGGCTGAGAGCCGTCACCGGCTGGCGCACGCTGCGCGACTACTGGTTCCCCGATCCGCGCAACCTGCCCGGCGCCATCGCGATCATGGCGATCGTCCTCTACCCCTATGTCTATCTCACCACCCGCGCGCTCTTCAGCATTCAGGGTGCGACGATCGTCGAGGCGGCGCGCAGCCTCGGCGCGACGCCGAGCCGGCTGTTCTGGCGCATCGGGCTGCCGCTCGCGCGGCCGGCGCTCGCCGCCGGGCTGACGCTCGTCCTGCTCGAGACGCTCAACGATATCGGCGCGACCGAATATCTCGGCGTCCGCTCGCTAACGCTCTCGATCTACACCACCTGGGTCAATCGCGGCTCGCTGCCGGGCGCGGCCCAGATCGCCTGCGTGATGCTGCTCGTCGTCTTCCTGCTGATCCTGACGGAGGCCCGCCTGCGCGGCCAGCGCCGCTTCGCTCTGCCGGTGCGCCAGCCGCGCCCCGCCGGCCGCAAGCCGCTGCGCGGCCGCGCCGCCGTCATTGCGACCGGCGCCTGTGCCCTGCCCGTCCTGTTCGGCGCCATCCTGCCGATCGGCTACCTCGCCAGCGAGATCCTGCAGCGCGGATTGCTCGCGCAATTCGACATCGCGCTGCTGCGGCTCCTCGGCAATGCCGTGCTGCTCGCGGGCATTGCATCCGCCATCGTGCTGCTGCTCGGGCTCGGTATCGCCACCGCCAGCCGCGCCGGCCGCGAATCCTGGCTGAGGCCCCTCGCCCGCCTTGCCTCGCTCGGCTATGCCGTGCCGGGCACCGTGCTCGCGCTCGGCCTCCTGATCCCGATCGCCGCCTTCGACAATGTGCTGGCGAATGCCGTCACGGCCCTGTTCGGCATCAAGGCGGGCCTGCTGCTGATCGGCTCCGGCGCGGCGCTGGTGATCGCCTATGTCGTGCGCTTCCTCGCCATCGGCGTTTCCGGCGTGGAGAGCGGCCTCAGCCGCGTCTCGCCGCGGATCGACGACGCAGCCCGTGCGCTCGGCGCCGGCCAGCCCGAGATTCTGCGCCGCATCCATTGGCCATTGATGCGCCCGGCCATCGCCGGCGCGGCGCTGCTCGTCTTCGTCGATTGCCTGAAGGAATTGCCGGCGACGCTGCTGCTGCGCCCCCTCAACCTCGATACGCTGGCGACGGTGGTCTACGGCCACGCCTCGCGCGGGGTCTTCGAGGATGGCGCGCTCGCTGCCCTGCTGATCATCCTCGCTGGCCTCTATCCGGCCATCGTTCTGGCCAAAACCGGTGCAAATCGTGTGGGATAGCTGGTTTCCCGGCCTCGACAACCCGCCCGCATCGGCCTAAACCAAGCGCCGCCAGGGGGCTGGCTGACTTTCGGCCCGTCCGATTCGGAAGTCCATGACCAGACGCACAGCGATCCTCGCCTTCAGCCTTGCCGTCGTCATCGGCCTGCTGCTCGGATTGCAGTCCTGGGATCTCGCGCTCGGCCGGGTGGAGCGTAGCGCCATCGCCGCGGTCGAGGAGAAGACGGGCTTCGTCGTCAAAGGTATCGAGCGCGCCGAGATCGCGCTCCTGCCGTTCCCGCGCATCAGCCTGTCCCGCGTCGGCTTCAGCCAGCGGGATAGCGCGCTCTCGGGCGAGGCTGTCCGTGTGCGCGCCCATCTGCGTCTCCTGCCCCTGCTGACCGGCCGATTGAGCTTCGACAGGATCGACCTCGTCGCGCCGCAGATCGACGTCTCGGTCGCACCCGGCAGCGACGGTGTGACCGAATGGCTCGCGGCGCCGCTGGCCGAGCTCGAAAGGCTGCGCAGCCAGAGCAAGATCGTCGTCCAGGGTGGCTCGATCTTCCTGCGTGCCAATGGCGTCATCCAGAGCGTGGTGCGCGATCTCAGCCTCGTCATCGACGAGCGCAGCCTGAACGAGCCGCTCGACCTGGCCGGCTCCCTCACCTGGCGCGGCGTCCCGACCGAAGTGAACCTGCGCTGGCCGATGGTCGGCGGGAGCGCCAAGGCGGCGCTTTCGGTCACCTCGCCGCTGCTGAAGCTGCGGTTCGACGGCACGCGCTCGGGGCCGGAGGAGCCTGTCGTCAACGGTCTTCTCGCCCTCTCCTCGCCGTCGGTTCCCGAGCTGCTGCGCTGGTTCGGCGAGGATTCGCGACTGGCCTCGGCCCTCGGCGCGCTCACGCTTTCGGCCGATCTGCAGCTCAAGCCGCACGAAGCCTCGTTCAACAACGCCATCGCCAGCCTCGACGGCGAACGCCTCGACGGCGTCATCAAGCTGTCTGAGGGCGCGGGCGGGCGCGCCGCGCTCTCCGGAACTCTCGCAGGCGCGACCCTCGACATCGGCCGTCTCGTCAACCGCCTGCCGATCCCGGCCATCGATGCCGCCGACACCGGCCCGCTCGATCTCGACGCCTGGACGGCGCGCGAGATCGATCTCAGGATCTCCGTCGATGCCGCCAGGCTGAATGGCGCCCGCCTCAACGACGTCGCGACCTACCTCCTGATCAAGAAGGGGCGTTTCGAAACCGGCCTGCTGCGCGCCGGCGCCTATGGCGGCAGCGTCAAGACGCGGTTGCTGGCGGTCAGCGCCCCTGCCGGCGTCGACATCAAGCTCCAGGCCGGGCTCGAGAAGGTGAATATCGGGCAGGCCAGCAGCGATATTCCGCAGCTTGGGCGCCTGAGCGGCAACGGCACGTTCCAGCTGGCGCTCGACGGTGCCGGCCGCACCTTCGACGAGATGCTGGGGTCGCTGACCGGGCGTGCCAACCTCTCCGTGAAGCAGGGCGAGCTCGCCGGAGCCGCTTTCTCCGATCTGCTGCGCCGCGCCGAGCGCAACCCCGCACAGGCCCTGCGCGACTGGCGCCAGGGCAAGACGCCCTTCGAGAGCCTGACCGCCAATGCAGGCATCGCCGGCGGGCTGCTGGTTCTGACCGAAGCCCAGATGAACGGCCAAACCTATCGCTTCAACCTGAGCGGCAATGCCTCGCTGCGCAGCCGCACTCTCGACATGGTCGCTTCGCTCGCCTCGACCAGCAGCGCGCTGAAGCTGCCCTTCAGTCTCAAGGGGCCGGTGGCTTCCCCGCTCTTCGAGCTGGAGACCGAGGCCTTCGTAAGCCCTGCCAGCGGCACGGCCTTTCCGGCCCTCCTCACCCGCTGAGCGAAGCCGCTTCCACAGGGCGCGGAAATCCGCTCTGATGCGGCAACGGCCGCATGACGGCCGAGGGAGGAAGCGGCGATGCGGATTTGGATCACGGGCGTTCTCGCCCTTGCGGGATGGGTTGCAGCGGGAATGGCCGGCGCACAGGATCTGATGGTCGAGAAGAAGGTCTTCGAGCTGCCGAGCTTCACGACCCAGTCCGGCCGCACGCTGAAGCAGGTCCGCGTCGGCTGGGAGAGCTACGGCACCCTCAACGCCGACAAATCCAATGCGGTGCTGATCTGCCATTTCTTCTCGGGCAATTCGCACGCTGCGGGCAAATACGCGGCCTCGGACGCTGCGCCCGGATACTGGGATGCCATCATCGGCCCCGGCAAGGCGATCGACACCGACAAGTATTTCGTCATCGCCTCCGACACACTGGTGAACCTCAACACCGGCGACCCGAAGACAACCACGACGGGCCCGGCCTCGATCGACCCCGCTACCGGCAAGCCCTATGCGCTGGATTTCCCGATCGTCGGCATCCGCGACTTCGTCGAGGTTCAGAAAGCTCTGGTCGAAAGCCTTGGAATCAAGAAGCTTGCACTGGTCGCCGGCCCCTCGATGGGCTCGCTCCAGACCTTCGAATGGGCAGCGAGCCACCCCGAGATGGTTGCCAAGGCGATGCCGGTGATCGGCGCGGCCGAAGCCGACGCCATGCTGATCGGCTGGCTCGACGTCTGGGCCGCTCCGATCCTGGTCGACGCCAACTGGAACGGCGGGAACTACTACGGCAAGGCGCCGCCGCTAGCCGGGCTCGCCAAGGCGCTGGCGGCCGTGACGCTACAGGCCAACCATCAGGACTGGGCCAACGCCACCTTCGGCCGCAGGCCGGCCAAGGAGGGCGACGATCCGGCCAAGGCGCTGCTCAACAGGTTCCAGTTCCAGAGCGTGCTCGACAATGCCGGCGCTGCCCGCGCAAAGGTCTCGGACGCCAATCACTTCCTCTACCTGATCAAGGCAAACCAGCTCTTCACCGCCGGCGGCACCTCGCTCGCGGATGGCATGGCGAAGATCAGGGCGCCGATGCTCTACATCACCCAGCCGAAGGACCTCGTCTTCACGCCGGACGCGGTCGAGCGCACGGTGAAGGTGGCCAAGGATGCCGGCCGCGACATCACCCATGTCACCATCGACGGCTCGCGTGGCCATCTCGACGGCGTGATGTCGATGAAGCAGGCCGAAGGCGCGATCCGGGCGTTTCTGGCGAAGTGACCCGCGAACGCTGGTGCGACGAGGCGAACGCCGCATCGATTCGCGGCATTCGCCTCACAGGCCAGCCCGATTCCCCGGCGGGCCGAGAGCCGCCCGCCGCGCGTGACCATGCGAACGCGCCGGCACCCTGCGCCGCGGCAACCGCTGCTTGATCTGGGCAGATCGTGGTGCCCCAGAGTTATGTCTTCGATAATACTTAATTTCGACCGAGCGTCGTTTTAGATTAATTGTAAAACGCATCAGAAGTCGTCGGGTGCATCTTTGGCGACGCGCCATCATCGGCCGCATGCCCCAGCGTTTCACCGAATATTTACCACAAATGACCATGGTGAACCCGACCGCGCAAGAAGCGGATCGGAGGTCGGCAGGCGCCGTATCGCGATCCGAGCGGAGGGGGAATGATATGGGCCCGGTTGCAGGCAGGGGTTACCCGCGTGCGCAGCTGACGGCGGCCCAGGGTCGTTCGTTCTCTCCCGAACCTGGCGTGGTCGGCGTCGCTCCCCGCGATGTCGAGCCGACTATCCCTGCCAAGCCCTCCCCGGCCTAAGCCCCACGCAGAAGAGCAAGACGGATATGATCAAGAAGCTCAAGATCGGCCAACGCCTCGTCGTCGGCTTCGGCATCATTCTCGTCATGCTGATCGCGCTCGCGGTCGTCAGCGTCGACCGTGTCGGTGTCATCAATGACGGCCTGACGACCATCAACGACGTCAATTCCGTGAAGCAGCGCTTCGCGATCAACTTCCGCGGCAGCGTGCACGACCGTGCGATCAGCCTGCGCGACGTCAGCCTCGGCGGTGCGCGCGATCTTCAGGCTAATGTCGACGACATCGCCAGGCTGGCCGAGAATTACCGCAAGTCGGCGGTCGCGCTCGATGCGCTCTATGCCGGCAGCGCGGCGGGCAATTCCGACGAGCAGCGCATCCTGGCCAGCATCAAGGAGACCGAGGCCAAGACGATGCCGCTGATCGCCAAGGTGATCGATCTGCAGCGCGCTGGCGATGGCGAGCAGGCCAAGACCGCGCTGATGACGCAGGCGAAGCCGCTCTTCACCGAATGGCTCGGCCGCATCAACCAGTTCATCGATCTGGAAGAGGCGAAGAATCAGGCGCTCGGACACGACGTGCGCGGCGTGGCACAGAGCTTCACGCTGCTCACGATGATCCTGTGCGGTGTCGGCCTGCTGGTCGGCGGTACGATCGCCTGGTGGTCGCTCAAGGCGATCAGCCCGCTGCGCGAACTGACCGGCATCATGACGCGCTTCGCCGAGGGCGATCTTCAGCCCGCCGTGCCGCATGCCGACCGCAAGGACGAGGTCGGCGCGATGGCGGCGGCGCTGCAGATCTTCCAGGGCAACCTGCAGAAGATCCGCGCTCTCGAGGAGCAGGAGCGCACCGAGGCCAAGGCCAGGCTCGAACGCGCCGACTCGATGGCCCGCATCGTCAGCGACATCGGCGAGGTCGTCGCCTCCGCCGCCGCCGGTGACTTCTCGGCCAGGCTCGAGATCGAGCAGGCCGACGAGCAGATGCAGCAGCTCGTCGCCGGCATCAACGAGATCAATGCCGTGGTCGATTCGGCGACGACCGAATTCGCCGGCACGCTGTCCGCCGTCGCGGCCGGCGACCTGACCCAGACTATCGCGACGGCCTATCGCGGCCGCTTCGCCGACCTGAAGGGCGCGATCAACGACACTGTCGAGCGCCTCTCGGCGACGGTGCGCACGATCCAGGTGACCTCGTCGGATGTCGGCCTGGCCGCCCGCGAGATCAACATGGGCGCCAACGACCTCTCGAAGCGCACGGAAGAGCAGGCCTCATCGCTGGAAGAGACGGCGGCAACCACCGAGCAGCTGGCGGCCTCGGTCAAGGCGTCGGCCCAGGCGTCGCGCCAGGCGACCCAGATCGCCGAGGAGGCGATGTCAGCGGCGCAAAGCGGCGGCACCATCGCCGGCCAGGCGGTCGATGCCATGGCTCGCATCGAGACCGCCTCGCAGAAGATCTCCGACATCATCCGCGTGATCGACGATATCGCCTTCCAGACCAATCTGCTGGCGCTGAACGCGGCGGTCGAGGCGGCCCGCGCCGGCGATGCCGGCAAGGGCTTTGCGGTCGTCGCTTCCGAGGTGCGCACTTTGGCACAACGCTCCGGCGAGGCGGCCAAAGACATCTCCGGGCTGATCTCGTCCTCGAACATCGAGGTCGGCGAGGGCGTGAAGCTGGTGCGCCAGGCCGGCGACGCCCTGCAGCGTATCCTGGAGGCGTCGCAGCGGGTGTCCTCAACGATCTCGGACATCTCGTCAGCCGCCAGCGAGCAGGCCAACGGCATCGACGAGATGAGCCAGGCAGTGGCGCATCTCGACGAGATGACCCAGCAGAACGCAGCGCTTGCGGAAGAGAGCGCGGCCTCCGCCGCCTCGCTCTCCGACAAGATCGCCCAGCTCAACGGGCTGGTCTCGACCTTCCGCACCGGCGGAGGCGACTCTGGCTTTGCGGCCAAGCCCGTGATCGTGCACGACGCCGCGGCGCAACAGGCCCGCGACCTGCGCAGGATCGGCCGTGCCATGGCACCGTCCGCACCGGTGCGCGGCCGCGCGGTCAACGAGAGCGGCTGGTCGGAGTTCTGAGCACTGCCGTGCCGTAAGGCATGAACGTCTTCGCGATACCGGGATGCAAAGCCTGCGTCCCGGCATCGCGCCGTCGAGGTCAGGCGACCTGCAACGGAGCGCTCGTCAGCGGGAGGCGTTGCAGACAGCGCCCCTCGCCGGCCTGAGCAAGAAAGTCGAGTCGTTGGGACCGCCGATGAGCTTTTCGTTCAAATCGGGCCCGGTCTCATCGTCGAAGATCTTCAGCTTGCCGGGGTTCGTGAGTCTGAGGTTGCGACCCTCCAGCGATAGTAGAAGTCCGGAGGCGCCGTCCGTGTCGGGCTGGCAGCTCAATCCTTCGGCGCTCTGTTCGCAGCGGCCGCCTGCGCGCCAGATCTGTTGCCGTCCTCTGATCCAGAGATTCATGCCGAAATCGATCTTGCCCGGATCGTAGCGGGACTTTTCGACGCGAAGCCATAGGCGCTGAACCTGCTGGTCAAGATGCAGGTGAAGATGGGCGGCATCATAAGTCCGAGCGAAACAACCCAGAAGGCTCCGAGCGGCCACGGGCGTGCCAGACAGCAGGACCGTGCAGACGATCGACACCTGTACGGCCCTCGCGAACCCCGTCAAATCCTGCTCCTGTGCTCGTCGCGCAGCTGCATTGTCGACTGCGCCCGAGTGTTAGGGCCGCAAGTGTTAGAGCCGCTTGCAAGCCGGAGCAAATCCCTGCCCTCGCAGTTTAGGCGCGTGAGTCCGGAAAGGGTCGGAAGCGGAACACTCCGCCTCGCCCCCTACCCCGCCAGCATCGCCGCCCTTATCCCGTCGATGACGAACTGAACGGCGAGCGCCGCCAGGATCACGCCGAGCAGGCGCGTCAACACGACATTGCCGGTGACGCCGAGCAGCTTCGCGATCGGCGTCGCGGTCAGGAACACGGCGAGGCAGGACAGGATCACCAGCCCGCAGATCAGCGCCAGCGTCACCAGCAGAAGCGGGTCGCCGCCGGCGCGGCCGGCGAGCAGGATCATCGCCGTCAGCGCGCCGGGCCCGGCCATCAGCGGGATCGCCAGCGGGAAGGCCGCGACGTTGCGGATATGGTCCTGCGTGATCGCCGTCTCGGCCGTCTGCTGCTTGCGCTCGTTGCGGCGCTCGAACACCATCTCGAAGGCGATCCAGAACAGCAGCAGCCCGCCGGCGATGCGGAAGGCCGGCAGCGAGACGCCGAGCGCCTTCAGCACGACGTCTCCCGCCACGCCGAAGAAGGCCATGATGCCGAAGGCGATGATGCAGGCGCGCACGGCGACCTGCCGACGCTCGCCCGACGACATGCCACGCGTCAGCGACAGGAAGATCGGCGCAAGGCCGGGCGGATCGAGCGTCACCAGCATGGTGACGAGCGCGGAAGTGGCGAATTCGATGAACATGCGGCGCCGACTTGACCACGGCTTTTGCCCGCCGTCACCCGTCAAGAAAGGCGGGATTGTGGCAGCGCTTGTGGACGGCTCAGAAAACCCCCTGCAAGCGATTGATATCGCAGGCTTTATTTTTGCCGGGACAGAGCCCGCTTTTGCTGGCGCCAAAGGCCGGAATCGGGTAGCCAGAAGCCTGAAAAACTAGCAGGAATCGGGACATTTCCCTTTGAGCGACGACACCGACGACAAGCGCGACGGCGCCCCGGAATTCGGCGGCGACATCAAGCCGATCGCGATCACCGACGAGATGAAGAAGAGCTATCTCGATTACGCGATGAGCGTGATCGTGAGCCGCGCTCTGCCCGATGTCCGCGACGGCCTGAAGCCGGTCCACCGCCGCATCTTGTTCTCGATGCACGAGAACAAGAACCTGCCCGAGCGGCCCTACACCAAATGCGCCCGCATCGTCGGCGACACGATGGGTAAGTACCATCCGCACGGCAATCTCGCGGTCTACGACGCGCTGGTGCGCATGGCGCAGGACTTTTCGCTGCGCCTGCCGCTGATCGATGGCCAGGGCAATTTCGGCTCGATGGACGGCGACAGCCCCGCCGCCGACCGTTACACCGAGGCGCGCCTCGACAAGGCGGCGATGCCGCTGCTGGAAGACCTCGATCTCGATACGGTCGATTTCCAGCCGAACTACGACGGCAAGGAGCACGAGCCGACCGTCCTGCCGGCGCGCTATCCGAACCTGCTGGTCAACGGCGCCGGCGGCATCGCCGTGGGCATGGCGACCAACATCCCGCCGCATAATCTCGGCGAGGTCATCGATGCCTGCGTCGCCTTCATCGACAACCCCGAGATCTCGATCGACGAGCTGATCGAGATCGTGCCCGGCCCGGATTTCCCGACCGGCGCCTCGATCATGGGCCGCAGCGGTATCCATTCGGCCTATCACACCGGGCGCGGCTCGATCGTGATGCGCTCGAAGACGCATATCGAGGAGCTGCGCAAGGAGCGCGAGGCGATCATCGTCACCGAGGTTCCCTATCAGGTGAACAAGGCGTCGATGGTCGAGAAGATCGCCGAGATGGTGCGCGAGAAGCGCATCGAGGGCATCTCCGACCTGCGCGACGAATCCAGCCGCGAGGGCGTCCGCGTCGTCATCGAGATCAAGCGCGACGCGCTGGCCGATGTCGTGCTGAACCAGCTCTACCGCTTCACCCAGCTGCAGACCTCCTTCGGCGCCAACATGGTCGCGCTGACCGGCGGGCGGCCGGAGGTGCTGAACCTCAAGGACTTCATCTCCGCCTTCGTCGAGTTCCGCGAGGAAGTGGTCTCGCGGCGCACGCGCTACCTGCTCAACAAGGCCCGCGAACGCGCCCATGTGCTCTGCGGTCTCGCTACAGCAGTCGCGAATATCGACGAGGTCATCCGCCTGATTCGCACCGCGCCGACCCCGGCGGCGGCGCATGAATCGCTGATGGCGCGCGACTGGCCGGCCGAGGACATCGCGCCGCTGATCGCGCTGGTCGACGATCCGCGGCACCCGATCAATCCGGACGGCACCTATCGCCTGTCGGATGCGCAGGCCAAGGCGATCCTCGAGCTGCGCCTCGCCCGCCTCACGGCTCTGGGCCGCGACGAGATCGGCGACGAGCTGGAGAAGCTCGCCAAGGAGATCGCGGATTATCTCGACATCCTGCGCTCGCGTGCCCGCATCCAGGAGATCGTCAAGAGCGAGCTCGCCGAGGTCAAGAACGCCTTCGCGACGCCGCGCCGCACGGTCATCCAGGACTGGGGCTCCGATCTCGACGACGAGGACCTGATCGCCCGCGAGGACATGGTCGTCACCGTCTCGCATGGCGGCTACATCAAGCGCGTGCCGCTCTCGACCTATCGGGCGCAGCGGCGCGGCGGCAAGGGCCGCTCCGGCATGGCGACCAAGGACGAGGATTTCGTCGCGCGGCTGTTCGTGGCCAACACGCACACGCCCGTGCTGTTCTTCTCCTCGGAAGGCCAGGTCTACAAGGAGAAGGTCTGGCGGCTGCCGCTGGCGGCGCCGAATGCGCGCGGCAAGGCGCTGGTCAACATGCTGCCGCTCGAAACCGGCGAACGCATCACCACGATCATGCCGCTGCCTGAGGACGAGGCGAGCTGGGAAACGCTCGACGTGATGTTCGCCACCGCCTCGGGCGGGGTGCGCCGCAACAAGCTCTCCGACTTCGTCAACGTCAATCGCGCCGGCAAGATCGCGATGAAGCTCGACGAGGGCGACCACATCGTCGACGTGCAGATCTGCACCGAGAACGACGACGTGCTGCTGACCACGGCGGACGGCCAGTGCATCCGCTTCGCGGTGCCGGAGGTGCGCGTCTTCAAGGGCCGCGATTCGACCGGCGTGCGCGGCATCAACCTGGCCAAGGGCGACGAGGTCATCTCGCTCGCGATCCTTCGCCATCTCGATGCCACGCCGGATGAGCGCGCCGCCTATCTCAAGCGCGCAGCTGCGAACCGCCGCGCCCTCAATGGCGAATCGGACGAGGGAGCGGACGCAGCACCCGCCGTCGAGGCCGATGCCGAGGAGAGCGCCGGGGATATCGAGCTCGGGCTCGAGAAGTACACGGCGATGGGGGCTGCCGAGCAGTTCATCCTGACCATCTCGGAGCGGGGCTACGGCAAGCGCACCTCGTCCTTCGAGTACCGGGTGACCGGACGCGGCGGCAAGGGCATCGTCGCCATGGTGGTCAACGAGCGCAACGGCAAGCTCGTCGCCTCCTTCCCGGCGGTGGACAGCGACCAGCTGATGCTCGTCACCGATGGCGGCCAGGTCATCCGCGTGCCGGTGGATGCCGGCCCGGACAACCGCATCCGCATCGCCGGCCGCTCGACGCAAGGCGTGACGGTGTTCAACACCGCCAAGGACGAGAAGGTCGTCTCGGTGGAGTGCATCAACGACGATGGCGAGGGCGATGCCGAAGTCGAGGACAGCGCACCCGGCGAGGAAGCTGCGGAAAGCTGATCTTTCAGCGTGTTGCGGCGGTGTTTTCAGGTCGTTTCTGAGGCCACCGCCCGTCCTGCCTGCAGGAGCCATGCATGATCAATCTCGTCATGCTCGGGCTTGACCCGAGCATCTCGGAAACCAGTTCCCTCCGGTCCTGAGATTCTCGGGCCTGCGCTTCGCTCCGCCCGAGAATGACGCTTGCCATTCCGCTACTCCGATGCGGAGACCGGCGACCGCCTGACGTGACGATCAGCTCCTTTGCGAGTACGGCAGCTTCTGTTTGACTCCCCGCCCACGCCGCGCTCCCATCCACGCATGAAGGCCCGTTCCGTGCCCGTCCGCTCGCCCGCGATCACGCCGGAGATCATGCTGCGCGCCTATGCCGCCGGCATTTTTCCGATGGCGGAGAGCGCCGACGATCCGAGCCTGTTCTGGGTGGAGCCGGAACTGCGCGGCATCATCCCGCTCGACGGATTCCATCTGTCCAGCCGGCTGGCGCGCACCGTCCGCTCGGACCGTTTCGAGATCAGGATCGACAGCGATTTCGACGCGGTGATCGCCGCCTGCGGCGAAGCCCGCCCGGACCGTCCCGAGACCTGGATCAACGGCCGCATCCGCGCGATCTTCAGCGAGCTTTTCGCGCTCGGCCATGTCCATACGGTGGAATGCTGGCGCGAAGGGCGCCTCGTCGGCGGTCTCTACGGGTTGTCGCTCGGCGGCGCCTTCTTCGGCGAGAGCATGTTCCACCGCGAGACCGACGCCTCCAAGGTCGCACTCGTCCATCTCGTCGCGCGGCTCAGGCGCGGCGGCTATCGGCTGCTCGACACCCAGTTCCAGACCGGACACCTCGCACAGTTCGGCACGATCGAGATTCCGCGCGACGCCTACAGGCCCAGGCTCGACGATGCGCTGCGCCACCGGGGCAACTGGCATGCCTGGCCGGCGCGGGCGATCTTGAGCGGCAGCCAGGCGCTCGCCGAACTCTGAGCAGTCCCTATCAGGCCGGCCGGCGCGGATCGAGGCGCTCGGCCAGCCAGACCACGGCGATCGCGACGCTGACGCCCCAGCCCACCTCGACGACGCGCGAGAGCATCATCTGCTGGGCGCTCGTGCCGGGATGGGGAACGAGCAGGATGATGGTGGCGGTGATGCCGGCCAGCCGCGCGGCGCTGGCGACGTTCAGCATCCAGGCGGCCAGCACCGAGAGTGCCGCCGCGAGCAGGTAGCTAAGGATGTTCTGCCCGGTGACCAGCACGACCGCGACGCCGATCCCGCCGCCGATGGCCGCGCCGACGAACTGGTCGCGCGCCGTCGTCCGTGTCGCCCCGAATTCGGTCTGCACCACCGCGATGGCCGTGATCGCCGCCCAGAAGCCCTCGCGCAGCCCCAGCGCCTGCGTCGGGAGATAGGCAGCGAGTGCCGCTGCGCTGGACATCAATGCGTGTTCGAGCCCGTCCCGAAAGCGCTGCCCGGCCGAGAGCCGCTTGCGCAGCTCGGAGAGGCGGCGGCGCAGGCGCCTGATGCGCGTCGTCTCGCGCCCGGCCCCTTTATCGGCGCCGTCGGGCGACACGGATCAGCCGCCGCCGGTCGGGTCGCGACCCTGCCCGGGGTTGGTCGGGAAGAAGCGCTGGCTCGGGCGCTGCGGCTGCACCGGCACGCCGCGCGGCGGTTCGACATCGATGCGCCCGCCGGGCAGCGGCGCCGGCTGCTGCAGCGATGGCGGCTGGTTGGGATCGCGCGGCGGTGTGCGCGGCCGGCGCGGGTCTTCCGGCGCTGGTGGAGGCTCGGCTTCCTTCGGATCGACGACGAGCTCGGTGCCGCCCTTGCAGTCGGTCAGCCACACGTCATAGATCGCGTGCTCGACGCCATGCAGGCCGGGGCTCGCCGCGTACATCCAGCCGGTGAAGATGCGCCGGTATTCGTTCTTGAAGGTGACCTCGTCGACCTCGACGAAGGAGTCGGTCTGCGGCGCCTCGGTCGGCGGCCGGGTCCAGCAGACGCGCGGCGTCAGCTGGAGGGCGCCGAACTGCACGGTCTCGTCGACCGCGACCTCGAAGGAGATGATGCGGCCGGTGATCTTGTCGAGCCCGGCGAAGACGGCGGTCGGGTTGCGGATGCGGTCGGCCTGCGCCGGCCCCATCGCGGCCAGCATCGCGACGGCGCTCGTGGCGAGGCCTGCCAGGATCGGAAAACGGAACAACGACGGCATGCTGGCGCGAATCTCTTCGACAGCGCGGAAGGACCGCGACGAGGCGCAGTAACACGGCAAACGCAGCGGAAAAAGGGCATCGCGCCTGAAATGCCGCCAGCAACCTAAGCTGCACCGACATCGATGGCCGGTGCGGTCTGGCAGGACCACCGGTTCACGTCTCGCGATAGAGCGCGCTTTGCAAAAAGTCGAATGGGCGCCTATTGCCCCTCACTGCCGAGACGAGGAACGCTCCATGACCTGGTCGATTGTCGCAAGACACGCGCAAACCGGCGCGTTTGGCATCTTGTGCGCATCGAAGGCGCTGGCTGTCGGAGCTGTGGTTCCGTATGGAGCCGGCCGCACCGGTGCGATAGCGACCCAAGCCCTCGCCAACCCGTTTTTCGGCGTCGACGGGGTGAGGCTGCTGCAGGAAGGCTGCTCCGCGCGTGACGTCGTGGCTGCACTGTCAGCCTTGGACGAAGGTCGCGACCACCGACAAATCCATCTGGTCGACCGCGAAGGCAGGGTGTCCGCCTATACGGGTTCGGCGTGTATCGGCTGGAGCGGGAACGTCGAAGGCCCACAAGTCTCCGTCGCGGGAAATATGCTGACGGGGCAGCAGGTCGTCGATGAAACCCTGAATGCCTATGTCTCGGCCTCCGCCTTGAGTTTTGACGAGCGCCTCATCGTCGCAATGGAAGCCGGCGAACGCGCAGGAGGCGACAAGAGGGGCCGCCAGTCCTGCGCCATTCGCATATGGACCGAGGCTCCGTTTCCAAGCTTCGATCTGCGGGTCGACGACCATCCTGAGCCGCTGAAAGAGCTTCGTCGCCTCTGGCGGCTTGCCCATCAGGGTTACGTGCCGTTTCAGACCGCTCTGCCAACGCGCTTGAAACCAGCGGGCTGTACGGATCGCGATGCGGTCTACCGCATGTGCGCCGAATATGCGGCGACATGGAACGCTGAGCACGCCGAATAACAGCTGAGCCGGTTCTGTTTCCCCGACCGCCCGAAGCATTCGCCGCGCCGGCTATCTTGCCCCACCGACCATGAAAAAGGCCGCCCCGAATGGAGCGGCCCTGTGTCTCGGAGCCTTCGCCTCAGCGGCCGGGCGTCCAGGCCTGGTAGTCGCCGGTCGCGGCCGGGCGCTCGCCTTCGGCCAGGGTGGAACCCTGCGGGCGATAGGCCAGCGCCGTGCCGGTCCAGTTCTGCTGGTGCGGCTCCTGCCATTCGCGCGGCTGATAGCTTTCCTCGGACGGCGCGACGTCGACGGTGTGGTGCAGCCAGCCGTTCCAGCCGGGCGGGACCTTGGAAGCCTCGGCCTCGCCCTTGTAGATCACCCAGCGGCGCTGGAAGCCGAGCGCCTTGTCCTTCACCCCGCCTGCGGTGCGGTAATAGACATTGCCGAACTCGTCCTCGCCCACCTTCTCGCCGAAGCGCCAGGTGTGGAAGCGCGTGCCGATGGTCTGGCCGTTCCACCAGGTGAAGATCTGCAGCAGCCAGTCCTTCATCGTCGTCAGTCCGTGCAGTTGCGGCGCCGCGCAGATATGCGGGCGCGTCTCGGCCTGACTTATGGCGGCAGCGCCCTGCCCTGTCCAGCCCGGAGCAAGGCGGCCTAGCGTCACGCCGCGCTAACGCAGGCGCGAGCGCCCCGTCGGTATCAGCTCCGCCACCTCGACTGAGGTCGCGGCCGCTCCAGCGCCAATCGTGCCCAGCGCCGCGGCGACGGCAGGGCTCCCGCCCTCTGGCGGCCGAACGACCGTCACCACGACATTCGCTTCCGCCCGCACCGGCAATCGGGGGAAGCCGTTCGGGCTGTGATCGCTGATCAGGCTTGCCAGAACGGTCGCGCCCGCGGCGAGAGCCGTATCCGCGATCCGAGCCGCCTCCTGCCGCAGCTCGTCTTCGGCTGAGATCGCGGGGACGTGATGGGTCGAAACGAGGATCAGCCTCCCTGCATCCGGGAAGATGCCGGTCGGCCGCTCCGGCAGACCGGCGAAAGCCGACTCGCTCCCCGCCGGCTTCAGCATCAGCACATCGTCGGAATCGATCATGGTCTTGTTGGCGGCAGGGCCATGCTTGGCCCAGACCGGCCCGCCATAGAATCGCGGCAGCGAAGCACTGCGCACCGCCTGATCGGCAAAACCGCGGAACCAGACAAAATGATCGGGCTGGCCGGAATCGCGGAACTGTCCGACGACGCTCATGCCGACATCTTCCTGCGTCTCGACGAATTCCGCATCGAACAGGGCGATCAGCGTCTCACGCTGCCCTCGTTTCAGCAGGTAGCGCCTGAGTTCGAAAACGGTATCCGCGGCGGCAAGCGAACTCGCCTTCGATGCGACTTGAATCATGGCGGCCCATATAAGGAAGAGCGATCTCCATCCAATCTCGTCGCGCCAATGCCTGATTCTGTCAGGAGCGCTTTGCCGGATTTTCGCCGTGATTCGGCCTGCCCGCCGCCATGATGCGCGGGCCGAAGCGCACCGACTTCAAGCACTTGGCCCGCTCCCCGAAACCGCCCTATGTGGCACGCTTGCGACACGCCAGGATTCACGCCTCGTCAACCATGAATAGTGGGGATTTTACGGACTGCGCTTCGCTCGGCTCTGTGGCAATCTTGCCGCGGGCCGGCGATTCTCGTCGCTATTTCCAAGGCTTAGCCGGCGCCTTGAAACTTATCCCCATAACTCACACATACCTACCAGATGTCGTGTCCACAGGGATGGCAGCGCACTATTCCTTGACGAACGGTAGCGATCGGCGCTAGATTTTGACCATCGCATGACAGCCGGTGGCAACCCCTCTGGATGACTGCGGAACCCTAGTTTTCCAGAGTGTTCCGGGCCTGCCGCCGCATCCGCGCCTAACGTGGAAGCGAACGGGATTGCGCGGGCATTTTGGGCGTGACCGGGCCTGCAAGCGGGGCGACATCGCCGAGGACCCACAGGGCGTCGAACCGAGTTTTGGCTGACATCAGGAGCCGGTGATCAACCGGCCGCGCGAGGCTTCAAGGCAAGCCCGCGGCAGATCAAGGGACGAAGATCATGCGCATCGAGCGCCGCTACACCACCGCCGGACAGTCGCCCTACGCCGCGATCCCGTTCCGATCGGCCGTCAGCGAGATCAAGAACCCGGACGGCTCCGTCGTCTTCCGGCTGGAGGGTATCGAGGTTCCCGAGGCCTGGTCCCAGGTCGCGAGCGACGTGCTCGCCCAGAAGTATTTCCGCAAGGCCGGCGTCCCCGCCCGCCTGAAGAAGTTCGAGGAGAACGACGTTCCCTCCTTCCTCTGGCGCTCCGTCGCCGACGAGGCCGCTCTCGCCGAGCTGCCGGAGGGCGAGCATTACGGCTCCGAGATCTCGTCGAAGCAGGTCTTCGATCGCCTTGCGGGTTGCTGGACCTATTGGGGCTGGAAGGGCGGTTATTTCTCTTCCGAAGAGGATGCCCAGGCCTTCCATGACGAGCTGCGCTTCATGCTCGCCACCCAGCGCGTCGCGCCGAATTCGCCGCAATGGTTCAACACCGGCCTGCACTGGGCCTATGGCATCGACGGCCCCAGCCAGGGCCATTTCTACGTCGATTTCAAGACCGGGAAGCTGGTGAAGTCTAAGTCGAGCTACGAGCATCCGCAGCCGCATGCCTGCTTCATCCAGGGCGTGCAGGACGACCTCGTCAACGAGGGCGGCATCATGGACCTGTGGGTTCGTGAGGCCCGCCTGTTCAAATACGGCTCCGGCACCGGCTCCAACTTCTCGATGCTGCGCGGCGAAGGCGAGAAGCTCGCCGGCGGCGGCAAGTCCTCGGGCCTGATGTCCTTCCTCAAGATCGGCGATCGCGCGGCCGGCGCCATCAAGTCGGGCGGCACGACGCGCCGCGCCGCCAAGATGGTCGTGGTCGACGCCGACCACCCGGACATCGAGGCCTATATCGACTGGAAGGTGAAGGAGGAGCAGAAGGTCGCCGCCCTCGTCACCGGCTCCAAGACCGTCAAGAAGCACATGAAGGCCGTGCTCAAGGCCTGCATCAACTGCGAGGGCGAAGGCGATTCCTGTTTCGACCCCGAGAAGAACCCGGCCCTCAAGCGCGAGGTGAAGCTCGCCCGCAAGGCGCTGGTGCCGGACAACTACATCAAGCGCGTCATCCAGTTCGCCAAGCAGGGCTACAAGGACATCTCCTTCGATACCTACGACACCGACTGGGATTCCGACGCCTATCTCACCGTCTCCGGCCAGAACTCGAACAACTCGGTCTCGCTGACCGACGATTTCCTGCGTGCCGTCGAGACGGATGCGGATTGGAACCTGATCCGCCGCACCGACGGCAAGGTCGGAAAGACGCTGAAGGCGCGCGACCTCTGGGAGAAGATCGGCTACGCAGCCTGGGCCTCGGCCGATCCGGGCCTGCACTTTAACTCGACGATGAACGACTGGCACACCTGCCCGGCCTCGGGCCGGATCCGGGCGTCCAACCCGTGCTCCGAGTACATGTTCCTCGACGACACGGCCTGCAACCTGGCCTCGGCCAACCTGCTGCAGTTCTACGACAACGAGACCAAGAGCTTCGACGTCGCGGCCTATGAGCATCTCTGCCGGCTCTGGACGGTCGTGCTCGAGATCTCGGTGACGATGGCGCAGTTCCCGTCCCGCGAGATCGCCGAGCTCTCCTACGAGTACCGCACGCTCGGCCTCGGCTACGCCAATATCGGCGGCCTGCTGATGACCATGGGTCTCGGCTACGACTCCGACGAAGGCCGTGCGCTCGCCGGCGCCCTCACCGCGATCATGACCGGCGTCGCCTATGCGACCTCGGCCGAGATGGCAGGCGAACTCGGCCCCTTCCCCGGTTACAAGAAGAACGCCAGCCACATGCTGCGCGTCATCCGCAACCATCGCACCGCGGCCCATGGCCTTGCCGATGGCTATGAGGGCCTGAGCGTCACCCCGGTTCCGCTCGACCATGCGACCCTCGCCCGCCTCGGCGGCTCGGCTGTCACCATGGCGGAGCGCTCGCGCGCCGTCTGGGACCAGGCGCTCGAGCAGGGCAAGCGCTACGGCTACCGCAACGCCCAGTCGACCGTGATCGCGCCGACCGGCACGATCGGCCTCGTCATGGATTGCGACACCACCGGCATCGAGCCCGACTTCGCCCTGGTGAAGTTCAAGAAGCTCGCCGGCGGCGGCTACTTCAAGATCATCAACCGCGCCGTGCCGGACGCGCTCAGGGCGCTGGGCTACCGCGAGGCTGATATCGCCGAGATCGAGGCCTATGCCGTCGGCCACGGCTCAATGAAGCAGGCGCCGGGCGTCAATCCCTCGACGCTGCGCTCCAAGGGCTTCACCGACGAGAAGATCGAGGCGATCGAGAAGGGGCTGAAGAGCGCCTTCGACATCAAGTTCGTCTTCAACAAATGGACGCTGGGCGAGGATTTCCTCACCGGCACGCTCAAGGTCCCGGCCGAGAAGCTCAACGACATGTCGTTCGAGCTCCTGCCCTTCCTCGGCTTCACCAAGGCCGAGATCGAAGCGGCGAACGTCCATGTCTGCGGCGCGATGACGCTGGAAGGCGCCCCGCACCTCAAGACCGAGCATTACAACGTCTTCGACTGCGCCAATCCCTGCGGCCGCATCGGCAAGCGCTATCTCTCGGTCGAGAGCCATATCCGCATGATGGCGGCGGCGCAGCCCTTCATCTCGGGCGCGATCTCCAAGACCATCAATATGCCGAACGAGGCCACGGTCGAGGACTGCAAGAGCGCCTATATGCTCTCGTGGAAGCTGGCGCTGAAGGCCAACGCCCTCTATCGCGATGGTTCCAAGCTCTCGCAGCCGCTGAACTCGGCGCTGATCTCGGATGAGGACGAGGATGCCGACGACGCCATCGAGGCACTGGTCGCAGCGCCGATGGCGGCGCGCGCCACCCAGATCTCGGAGAAGATCGTCGAGCGCATCGTCGAGCGTATCGAGCGCAAGCGCGAGCGCGAAAAGCTGCCCGACCGCCGCACCGGCTACATCCAGAAGGCGGTGGTCGGCGGCCACAAGGTCTATGTCCATACCGGCGAATATTCGGACGGGCGCCTCGGCGAGATCTTCATCGACATGCACAAGGAGGGCGCTGCCTTCCGGGCGATGATGAACAACTTCGCCATCGCGGTCTCGCTCGGCCTGCAATACGGCGTGCCCCTGGAAGAGTATGTCGAGGCCTTCACCTTCACCCGCTTCGAGCCCTCGGGCTTCGTCGCCGGCAACCAGTCGATCAAGAACGCGACCTCGATCCTCGACTACGTCTTCCGCGAGCTCGCGATCTCCTATCTCGGCCGCAACGACCTCGCCCATGTCGATCCCTCCGAGATTGGCCATGACGTGATCGGCGGCGGCGTCGGCCAGGACAAGGCGCCGGACGCGACGGCTCCGATCACCTCGACCCCGCTGGCCTCCACCGGGTTCCGCCGCGGCAAGCCGATCAACCTGCTCGCCATCCAGGGCGGCGGCGCGGCCAACGATGCGGTCGCCCGGTCGGTTTCATCGGTGACGGCGCTCGCCACCGCCGGCGCCACCGCGCTGAAGGAAGAACCGGAAGCCTATGGCGAGGCGGAGATCGCCAAGCTCGGCTTCGCGGCCCCGGCCGCCCAGCCGTCGCAGTCCGAGCGCCGGGCCGAGGCGATCATGAAGGGCTATGTCGGCGACAGCTGCGGCGAATGCGGCAACTTCACCCTGGTCCGCAACGGCACCTGCCTGAAATGCAACACCTGCGGATCCACGACAGGCTGTAGTTGATTATTCCGGGGTGCCCGGTTTGAAAAACGAGGCATAGTGTTGCCGCGATTGTAGGAGAAGTTCCGCAATCTGATTTTTGACGCCCGGCCCTGCCGGGCGTCACTTCGTTTTCAAACAGGCCAAGAAGCTCGGTTTTCCTGCCAGCTGGCAATCCAGTCCGCCCTCTGCAAGGGCGCCACTTCGGCAAAGCTCGTTCGAAAATCGAGTGGCCTCCTGTCGAACTATTGTTGATTGCCCGGTGCCCGCGCCCCTCCCCGCGTCCCGTCTATCGGCTTCGCGAGCGGAACTCCGACAGTTGCGACGACCAATCTACCGCTCTCAATGGCCGGGCGAGCAGCGATGAGCACGTTCATTTCTGGGAACCTGAGCTTCCGAAGCTGGCCCATTGCGGACGTGCGGTATGTCTGCTCCCGGATGGTCCCAGTTTGGCGCGGGCAGGGCCAGCGCGTCGACAATTTCCACGCTGTTAGATCCAGTTACGTTGCTTCAGTTCACTCGCAGGTGAATAGAACTCAGCGCTCCAGGAACATCCGGCTCGCATGGTCGGTGAAAGGCTTGGTCAGGAACGAGAGCGCCTTGCGCTCTTCGGTAGTGATCATCACCTCGACCGGCATTCCCGGCAGGAGCTTGCGGTCGCCGAGCACCGCGATATCCCCTTCGATCTGGACCTCGCATGTATAGTAGTTTTGGCCGGTCGCGGGATCTTTCGTCGTGGCCGGCGAGACATGGCTGACCCTGCCGGGAATTTCGGGCGTCATGTTGCGATTAAAGGCTGAGAAGCGCAGACGCGCGGCCTGACCGGGTTTGACCTGGTCGATATCAGCCGGTGCGATACGGACCTCGATCGTCAGTTTTGCCCCGATGGGAACGATGGTGGCGAGCCGCGCAGCCGGCGTGATGACGCCGCCGATGGTGAAGATCGTCATCTCGTTGATCGTCCCGGCGATTGGGGAGCGGATCTCGGTGCGTGACAGCCGGTCTTCGCCGGCGACGCGGCGGTCCTGCAGCTCCGACAGCTTGGCTTCGACCAGACGCAGTTCGCGCTGCGCCTCCGTCCGCGCGGTGTCGTTGATGGAGATGATCTGCAGCCGGGTTTCGCTGATGCGAAGCTTGGCACGCGCGAGCGTCGCCTCGATCTCCCCGCGCTCACCGAGCAGCCGCGCCCATTCCCGGTTGATGTTGAAGACCTTTGAGCCATCGATATAGCCCTTCTGGAAGAGCCCGAGAAACTTCGTGCGCTCCATCTCGACGAGCCTGAGCTCCTCGGATTTGGCGACATGCCGCGCTTGTAGCCCCTTGATCTCCTCCCCGGACTGGACGATGCCGATCTCGAGCTGCTCCTTGCGGCTTTCCCGATTGGTTCTGTTCCCCTCGAACAGACGCGTCTCGCCCTTGATGATCTCAGCGGCTTCCTCGGAAAAGGCGGCGAGAGGGGAAGGGAAATCGACCTTGTCGAAACCGTCACGCTCGGCGACCAGCCTGGCGCCGCGGGCAAGATGCTCCGCCAGCTGAGAGCGGACGATCGACAGTTCCGCACGGGTCTGGACGTCCTCGAGCTGGAACAGAACCTGGCCCTCGCTGACGTTGTCGCCCTGCCTGACCGCGATCGACCGGATGATGCCGCCGTCGCGATGCTGCACCTCCTTGAGGTTCTGATCGACCTTGACCATTCCCTGGCCGAGAACCGCGCCATTGAGATTGGCCGATACAGCCCAGCCACCGAATCCGACCACGAGCAGCAACGCCAGCGCCACGCCGGAGGCAATGTGCGGACCGAGGCCGAAATCGGCCCGCCGTTCGGCCGCGCGAGCGCCTTTCTGTGCCTTGGCGAAGAGCTTGGCGTCGAAATTTTGGGCATTCATGACACGAACCCTCTCGGCGCCATAGCGAGCGGCGACCACACCACGCTGGATCAGTAATAATACAATTTGTGAGCACCATAGATTTCGATCGAGAAATCCTTTTCGTCCTGCTGCGCGACGAAGACATCGACAAAGGTCCTGTCGTCCTCCCCGATCTTTTCGATGCGGAAACGGAACGGGCGTCGGTCCTCGTCGGTGCCGTTATAGGTTTCGTTGAACGGGTCGATCTCGGTACCGCCAGCCTCGGCGTCGGAATGGACCTGGTATTGCTTGACGATGATGCGGTCGCCCTCCTCGAGATCGAGGATCTGGTGGATCAGGTCGTTATCGGCGGGAGCGGATACATCGAACTCGAACCGGTCATCGCCCCTGCCGCCCGTCACCGTCGCGCCCTTCGACCCCACGATGAAGTGGTCGTTTCCCTCGCCGCCGATCAGGGCTTCGAAATCGAGAACCGTATCCTCCCCGATCTCGATGCCAACGGCCCTGTTCTCCGTCAGGTCGACGGTTACGCCATCGCTCGTCTGGGAAAGATCGAGGGTGTCATGCCCCTCATCGCCATGGAGGCAATCGTCTTGCTGATCCAGTGAGGCAATCACGATATCGTTGCCCGATCCCGCTCTGACCGTATCACGGCCCATTCCTCCATCGAGCGTATCGTTCCCGTCCCCGCCCTCGACGATGTCATCGCCGTCCCCGGCGCGGACAACGTCGTCGCCATCGCCGCCGTCGACCTTATCGTCGCCGGATCCGGCAAACACGACATCGTCTCCGTTCCCTGCATCGACCTCGTCGTCGCCTGTGCCGGCATCGATGACATCACAGCCATCGCCGCCCACGACCTCGTCGTCGCCGGCGCCGGCGAGCAAGGTGTCGTTTCCTTCGCCGCCATCGGCGAGGTCGTCGCCCTCCCCGGCATCGACGAGGTCGTCGCCCCGACGACCGACGAGAACGTCGTTACCGGCCCCGCCCGAAAGCGTGTCGTCACCGTCGCCCCCGTCCAGACGATCGTCCCCCGCCTCGCCGAAGAGGGTGTCGTCGCCCTCCTCGCCGAACAGAAGGTCGGATCCAGCACCCGCCTTTGCGACGTCGTCGCCGCCGCCGAGCCGCATGACATCGCGTCCGGCGCCGAGCTGAACCAGTTCGACGCCAGCGCCGCCGAGCACCGTATTGTTGCCATCGGCGGCGCTGACGTGGTTCAGGCCGTTCCCGACCGAAATGATGTTATCGCCCGATCCGCCGTCAATCTCGCTGTCGCCGTCGCCGGTCGCGATGATGTCGTCGCCGGGACCGCCCGAGATAACATTGTTGCCAGGGCCGCTGCGGATATGGTCGTTGCCCGGGCCGCCATGCAGCTCGTTGTCGCCGGCGCCGCCGTCGATTGCATCGTCACCGGCCTCGCCGAAGATCGTGTCGTTGCCGTCGCCGCCCGAGAGTTCGTCGTTCCCCAGGCCGCCGACAAGAAGGTCGTCGCCAGCTTCGCCGAACAGGCGGTCGTCGCCGTCCTCGCCGTAAAGGCGGTCATTGCCGGCGCCGCCGAATAGGACATCCATGCCGGTGCCGCCATAGACGACGTCGTTACCGGCGCCGGCATAGACGATATCGTTGCCGGCACCCGCTATGATGTGGTCGTCGCCCGCGCCCCCGTGCACGATGTCGTTGCCGGCCCGCGCATCGACGGTGTCGTTCCCATCGCCGGCCCTGATCAGGTCGGCACAGTCCGTGCCGGTCAGCACGTCGTCACCGGCAGTGCCGTCCAGCTCCAGGATTTCGACCACCCGGAGTACCGCGACCTGCGAGACGGTCGCGATGCCATCGGTCACGCCGTAGCTCACGAAGACGGGGCCGTAATATCCGGCAGCCGGCCGGTATTGCCAGCCGTCTTCGGTCAGCTCGATCGTGCCTGACGACACCTGCAGGTTGCGGGCCGTCAGCGGATCGGCGTCGGCATCCGACGCGCCCACCAGCAACCCCGCCGCTGTCAGCAGCAATGTCTGACAGGCACCGATCTCGCCAAGCTGGACCGATTTCGCCAGGCGCGGGGATCGGTTACGGGTCGTTGGATCCTGCGGTCCAACCGGATCGGGATCGGGATCGGGCCCGTCGGGAGGATCATGCGGTTCGGGAACGAAGATCACCGGGTTGAAAGGCGCCACGACGACCGGCACCCGCGCGCCGCCCCCCTCGATCGGGACAAGAAGGGGGCTGCTCGACATGCTCGCGCCGCCGATCGTCTGCGAGCCCTCCGCGGTAAAACGGTTGTCGTTGCTGACCCGGTCCAGGCCGAATGCGATGGTTTCGCGCACGAAGGGCTGCAGGGGCAGCTGCTCATAGTCGATCGGCGGTGAATCGATGCCGAGGAAATCCACCAGCCCCGGCACCGGATCGCTCGCCGCGCCCGAGCCGAGTTCGTGGTCGTTCTTGTCCTCGGGAATCGAACCGGTTTCGTCCGGGTCGCCCTGAGGCTCCACCTCGCCGGCCGGCTGGGGTGCGGCCGCAGTGTCAACTGGGCCTGGCTCCGGTTCGGCCTGCGTCGAGGTCAGCGAGCGCAGATATGCGGCGACCGCCAGAACGATCACCGCGAGAGCGGCCGGCCAGCGTGACGGCGCGGGCTCTCCCTGCGCCTTCCGGTAGATTTCCTCAGCTGAGGGTGCGGAATTCCGAGCGGGCCGGAGCGCCTTGACCTCGATCATGCTGTCACCCTCCTGAGCGGACCAGCGCCCGCATCGATCCCGCTGGCGGCGGGCAGGCGTGGTTCGACCGGAACATCGGTCCCGGCGGGTGCGGGCTGC
This sequence comes from Allobosea sp. RIT-PG3_2, assembly GCF_057321085.1. Taxonomy (NCBI): domain Bacteria; kingdom Pseudomonadati; phylum Pseudomonadota; class Alphaproteobacteria; order Hyphomicrobiales; family Alloboseaceae; genus Allobosea; species Allobosea sp. RIT-PG3_2. The sequence goes on from NZ_JBXWCA010000001.1 coordinate 356,333, forward strand.
TTCTGTACGGGGTTGAGGATGGAGTCCCTGGGACCGAAGCCGGTAAGCTTGCCGCCCTGCACGACGCCGAGCAAATCGACCGCGACAAGTGCGCTCGGCCGGTGGGCGACGATGATCGCGATGCCGCCGCGCGCCTTGATGCCTTCTATCGCCCTCGTCAGGGCTGCCTCGCCCTCACTGTCGAGATTGGAGTTCGGCTCGTCCAGCACGACCAGGAAGGGATTGCCATAGAGCGCGCGGGCCAGGCCAATGCGCTGGCGCTGGCCGGCCGAAAGCGCGGTGCCCTGCGGGCCCAGCCGCGTCTGATATCCTTCCGGCAGCTTCACGATCATGTCGTGGATGCCGGCTGCGGTCGCTGCGGCCACGATGGCGGCCGGGTCGAGATCCGGCGCAAGCCGCGAGATGTTATCGCCGATGCTGGCGTCGAGCAGGCTCACCTCCTGCGGCAGATAACCGAGATGGCGGCCAATCGCATCCTCGGGCCATTGCTCCAGATTCGCGCCGTCGAGCCGAACCGAGCCGCGCAGGCACGGCCAGATGCCGGTGAGCGCGCGAACCAGGGTGGTCTTGCCGCCGCCGCTGACGCCGATGATGCCAAGTGCCTTGCCCGCGGTCAGCTCGAAACTGACCTCGCTCAGCAGCACCTGGCCGGATCCCGGCGCGGCGACCGTGATACGATCGACCCCGAGGGATCGGTGCGGTGCGGGCAGCTCCATCGGCTCGACCGCCTTGCTCAGCGCCACCACGGTCTCGCGCAGCCGCCCGAAGGCGAGGCGCGCGGCGACGAAGGATTTCCAGTTGCCGATCGCCTGGTCCACTGGCGCGAGCGCCCGCGCAGAGGCGACCGACGCGGCGATGATCGCGCCCGCGGAAAGCTCGCCCTTGATGGTGAGGAAGGCGCCGAGGCCGAGGGTCGCCGATTGCAGGATCATGCGCAGGACGCGCGCGACTGCGCCGAAGGTCCCGCCGAGATCGCTGGCACTGGTCTGCAGCGCCAAGTGCTCACGATTCACACGGTCGAAGCGTGCCACCGCGCGGCCGGAGAAGCCCATGGCCCGCACGACCTCGGCGTTGCGGGCATGGGTCTCGGCCATCGCATTGCGGGCGATCGCGGCCTGGCGCGAGCTGCTGCTCAGCCTCCGCGCCAGAATCTCGCTCAGGAGCGTCAGCAGAGACAGCACCACGGCGCCGCCCAATGTCAACGCGCCCAGCCAAGGGTGCAGGAAATACACGAAGGCCAGATAGAGCGGGATCCAGGGCAGGTCGAACAGGGTCGCCGGACCCTGGCTGCCGAGAAAGCCGCGCACCGTGTCGACGTCGCGGCCGCGCTCGAGTGCCTCCGTGCTGGAGAAGCCGAAACGCGGCATATCGAGCGCGACGCGATGGGCGAGTGGCGCGATATCTTTGTCGAGCCGCGCGCCGATCCGGATCAGGACCTGCGACCGGACAATGTCGAAGCCGCCCTGGAACAGATACAGGCCGATTGCGAGGATGGAGAGGGCGGCGAGCGTCTGAACACTGCCGCTGGTCAGCGCGCGGTCATAGACCTGCAGCATATAGAACGAGCCGGTCAGCGCGAGGATGTTGATCAAGCCGGAGATCAGGAACAGGAACAATGCGACCTGGCGGAAATCCCGGGTCAGCACGGCTCCGTCGCGTTTGCGGGCTTCGGTAAGACGGGCAGAGGAGGCCATGGCAGCGCGCCCTTGATCTTAGCGGTGAAGGAAAGTGGAGAAGGCGGGCGGACCACGCGGCCCGCCCGCCGGCCTTCGTTCACATTCACAAGACGAAGTTGTTTGCGTTCAGGTTGTGGCTGCCCTTGAGCTCGATGCGGAACTCCTCCGCCGCGTCGCCGCCGACATTGCCGCTCACAACCGTGTAGGCGACGCCTTCCCGCTCCTCGTAGGACACCATCAACTGTGCCGCCGCATCGAAGGCAGGCCCATTGACGAGCGTGAAGTTCTGGTTGCCCGCCACCCCACTATTGGCATCCATGCCGGACAGATCCAGGCGATCTCCGGGCTGGAAGTCGAGGATAGTGTCGCCATCCGCGCTCTCGACATCGGAGAAGCGGAAGACGTCATCGCCGGCGCCGCCCTCCATCACATTCACCGCGCGACTTGCGGTGATCGTGTCGTTTCCGGAGCCGGTCGCGACGTTCTCGATGTGCCACAGCGTGTCGCTGCCGCTCTGGCTGCTGACGGCGCTGCCGCGCCCCAGCATGCCATTGCCGAGATCCACCGTCAGATTGGCGCTGATCGCCGACAGATCGAGCGTGTCGACACCGTTGCCGCCATCGATCTCGTCGCCGTAATAGGTGTCGTTGCCGTCACCCACCTCGCCGACGAACAGGTCGTTGCCGGCCCCGCCGAAGGCAGCATCATCGCCCGCTCCGGCATTGATGACGTCGTTGCCGCCCTGGCCGAAGAGCCTGTCGGCTCCGGCCTCGCCATTGACCAGATCAGCGTCCGCTCCGGCGAAGACATGGTCGTCGCCCGAGCCGCCATGCACCGTGTCGCGACCCGCGCCACCGTCGACGAAATCGGCGCCCTCGCCACCGGAGATCGCATCGTCCCCGGCTTCGCCGATGAGGACATCGTCACCGGCCAGGCCGATGATGCTGTCGCCGCCGCTCGTGCCGAGCAGGACATCGCCCGAGGCCGTCCCGACGCGGACGTTGCTGCCACCCGTCGGCGTGGGAGCCGGCGTACCCGCATCATCGTCGTCAGCGTCGCAATCGTCATCGTCGTCGTCGTCATGATCATCGTCATCTTCGTCTTCGTCTTCTTCATCGCCGGAGCCGAATTGCGGCATCCCATCGCCGGCGGTGAAGCAGATGCTATGTGTCGGACTCGTCATGGTGGTCACGCCGTTCGCGTCGGTCGTGATCTCGTAGTCCTCCGGCGCCGCGCCGTCGGGCAGCTCGATCACGTCCTGCGGCCGCAACGTCCCAACGATGGTGTCGTTGCCGCCATTGGAGCGGAACACGATGCGGTGCGCCGAGGTCAGGGCCGAAATGTCGACAGTGTCGTCGCCGGCCGCACCATCGATCGTGATGGTGTTGAGGCGCAGGCTCGTGGTCGAGAAGTCGCCGATGATCTCGAAGCTGTCGTTGCCGGCGAGACCGCCAGTTCCCGAAGGATCGGCGCCGTTGATGCGAATTTCTTCGATCTCGCTGAGTTCGGCGATCACGGAAGCGGCATCGGTGCCGTTGCGGGTAACGACGATCTCAGTGGCCGCCAACAGCGCCGCTGCCGGATTGAGCGCCGCGAATTCGGCCCTCGTATAGAGGCGGTAGGTTTCGGCCGAAGCATTGCCGACGATCGAGAAGGTGTCGCCGGCGCCGCCTTCGGTGCCGCCGTCGACTACGTCCCTGCCATCGGTCGGGCCGGAGGCATTGGCATTCCAGACGATCGTATCGTCGCCGTTGCCGCCATTGACGGTGTCCACACCGGCATTGAGGCCGGGAATGGTCGCGTTGACGATGAAGTTGTCGATAAAGACGTTGTCGCCGCCATCCCAGTCGCCATTTACCTGGAAACGGATCGCGGATTGCGGCCCGATTTGCTGCGCCGACAGGGCCACCGAGAAGTTGGTATTGGTCGAATTGAGCACGCCACCGGCCAGGTTCTGCCAACTATTGCTGGTGTGATTCCAGGCTTGGACGGTCACGTTCTCCGTGCCGGTGACGCTGCCGTCGCCGGTAAAGGCAAACTGCACCGTCGCCGAGGTTGCGCCAGTCAGGTTGAAGGCGCGCTGGATCCATTCGCCGCCATCAAGGTTCTCGTTGAACTGCAAGCGACCGCCCTCGATGGAGATATCGCCACCGGTGGCACTGGTGGTCTCGCCACCGCCTTCGGCCCAGTCTCCGGCGAAGGAGATTGTGCCATTATTGTTCGAATAGGCCTCGGTGCCGAAGCTGTCGACAAAGGCGCCGTTGTTGCTGCCGATCCCGCCCAAGAGCGTGTCATTGCCGTCGCCGCCATTGAGGATGTCGGCACCTTCGCCACCATTGACGACGTCATTGCCGCCATTGGCGTTGACGGTGTCATTGCCGCCATTGGCATTGAACGTTTCGGAAGTGGTTCCCACGCCGTTGAGCGTATTGGCGTTGTTGTCGCCGTTGATCGTGCTAGTGGGCGCGGCGCCGGCCAGGATGAAGTCGAGCGCGCTGACGCCGACCGCGGTTGCACCGGTGCCGGAGACCGTGGCCTCGACCTCTTCGAGGCGGATGGTCCCGAGGACCACGCCACCGGCAATGCCGCCGGCATCATAGATCGTGATCAGGGTATCGTCCGTCGCACCGTCTTCGATATCGGCGATGGTCACCCGTTGGGCGAAGTTCGCTGCCGTGATCCCCAGGGCGCTGATATTGATCAGGTCCTGGTTGGCGGCGGTGCCACCGACCGAGTCGAAGCTGTTGATGATGTCGGCGCCGAAGCCCGCAGCGTTGTAGACGACGGTGTTGAAGCCGCCGCCGACATCGATGGTGTCGTTGCCGGCACCACCGATGATGGTGTCGTTGTCGTCGCCACCGTTGATCGTGTCATTGCCGTCCCCGCCATCGAGCAGGTCATTGCCGTCGCTGCCATTGAGCGTGTCGGTACCACCGGCACCGAACAGCTCGTTGTTCGCGTTATTGCCGTTGATGACATTGTTGGCGGCGTTGCCTGTCCCTCTGACTGCCGTGTCGTTGAGGTCGAGATTCTCGACATTGGCGCCGAGCGTGAAATCGACGCTGGATTCAACGAGATCGGTACCGCCGACCACGAGGTCCGTATTGGTTTCGGTCACCACATCGCCGGCATCGTCGACGAAGTAGGTGTCGTTGCCATCGCCGCCGATCATGGTGTCGGCACCGAGGCCACCCCGGAGGATGTCGATGCCGCCGAGCCCGCTCAGCGTATCGTTGAGGTCGCCGCCGGTGATGTCATTGTTGCCGGCATTGCCGGTGCCGACAAAGGCTCCCGCATCGGCCCCGCGATAGACGAGGTTTTCGACATTGGCCATGGCTGCCATGGACAGCTCGGTCATGAAGGTTTCGACCGTGTCCGTGCCTTCGCCGGCAGCTTCCACCACCACGTCGAGCAGGTCGTCGACGCCGTAGGTATCATTGCCGAGGCCGCCGACCAGCGTGTCGCCGCCACCCGCTCCGACGAGGTCGAGAGCATCCGGATCGCCTGTATCGCGGGCATCGAGGTCGTCATTGCCCGCGCCGCCGACGAGCAGGTCGTCGCCGAGGCCGCCGACGAGATCGTCATTGTCGCCGCCGCTGAAGATCAGGTCATTGCCGAGACCGCCGGTTATGGCGTCATTGTCCGCGTCCTCACCAGCGATGAAATTATTGGCGGTGGAGGCCGCGAGGTTGACGGTGCGCGTCCCGCCGGTCGGATCCGCCCGGCTGACGGCATAGTCGCCGACCAGCTGATAGCCATTGAAGAAGGCGCCATTGAAGTTGATGAGCTCGATGCCCGTCTCCGCGGTGGTGCCGGTATAGTGGCCATTCACGGTGATGGACTGCTGCGTGCCGGTGGGCAGCGTGTAGTTGATCACCAGATTGCCGTTCTCATTGCCTGTATTGCTGTCAAAGGCATTGAGGGCGTTGATGGTCAGGATCGGCAGGCCATCCACATCGAAGCCCGTGCTGGGGGCCAGGATGGAAATCTTGTCTGCCGTGCCTGCGCCTACGCCGCCGGCTTCGTTGATGACGTCGATGCCGTCACCGAGGCCGAACGAATAGGTGTCGTTGCCGGCCCCACCATTGAGCGTGTCGCCGGCGACAGCACCGCTGCCCACAGTGGTGCGGGTAATAGCCAGGGTGTCGATCGAGACAAACTCGTTTCCTTCTAGCGTGCTGGTGACAAAGCGGATCGCCGCATTTGCCGTGAAGGGACCAGTACCGACGAGAGCGAGATTGATATTGCGCGCCGCCAGGGACGACGTGCTGTTGATAGTGTCGACCAAGATGAAGTCGGCATCGAGGCCGCTCCGCGAGAAATAGACCCTGACAGCGTCGTCGTCTGGTGCGGCGTCAAGGCTGTTTCCGCCGGTGCTGCGGCCCACGGTGTAGGTCAGAGTGGCTGCAATTGCATCGGCAAGGTTGACGGTGCGCTGGATCTGGCCGCCATCCCCGGCATTGAACCGTAGGTTGTCCTGACCATCATCGAGGCGAATCTGGCCGGTAGTTGGGCTGCCTGTCGGTTGGCCGCCGGGCGCGTTGCCGTCGCCGGCTTCTGTCCAAGGCGTCGTCCAAGCGGTATTGCCGTTGGAGTTGGCGAAGCTGCTAGTGTTGAAATTGTCCTGGAAGGTCACGGTCGTTAGGGCAGCGACCGCGCCATCGGCGCCGCCCACCAGGATATCGTTGCCGCCATTGCCGTTGAGAACGTCGGAGCCGGCAAGGCCGAGGATCAGGTCGTCGGCCGCCGTGCCGTTGAGCACGGGCTGGTTGAGCGGAGCCGCACCCTGCGGGGCAAGGCCATTGTCGCTATAGGGCGTGCCCACGATGATGTTGAGTGCGCCGCCGCCGGCGAACTCCACCTTTTCGATGTTGCGCAGCTTGTCGGTGCCATCGAGCGAGTCTTCGACGGCATGCGAAACGACGATCTGCCCATCCGCCGTGGCCGAGAAGGCATATTCGCCGCGGGCGCCCTGGAACCGCGCGATGTCCACGTCGCCGCTCGTCGTGTCCGTCTTGATCGTGCGGACGATGCCGAGCTGGCCGGGATTGATCGAGCCGTTGAACATGCTCGCGGCTAGCGTCGTCATGCTGTTGTGATAGGCGATCGGCGTGCCGGTCCGCTCGGTGGTCGCATAGACGGCGATCTGCACGTCGAGCCACTTGTCGCCGTCGATGATGTCATCGCCGGCATTGCCCTGGATGATGTCGCTGCCGTCGCCGCCGAGGATGATGTCGCCGGCATTGAAGACAACGGTGCCGGCCGCCATTGCGGTGACCTGCGCAGGAGTAAGACCCAAGACTTCGGCAAGGCCAGAGATCAGCGCCAGGCTTTCCTTGGTCAATTGGCTACCGCGATAGCCTTCCTGGCCGGTCGTTCCATCAGGAGCATTGGGGTCGAAGGGCAGGCGTTCCGAGCCCAGGGCATTGGAGCCGCCGAGCACGTCGTTGTATTTCGAGCCCGACAAACCTTCCATGGACGCATATTCGTCGAGGGCGGCATTCGCCGGCAGCGTCGGGGCTTCGTCGAAGACGATGGGCCGCGACAGGTCGGCATTGATGCCGAAAGTGCTGTCCTTGTAGGTCGCCCAGTCATAGCCCGACATGCCGGCCATTTTGCCGCGGCCGGTGCTGCCCACCATGATGTCGTCGCCGCCTTCGCCGATGAATTCGTCGAAGCCGCCATCGCCGAGGAACACGTCGTGTCCGTCGATGCCGTCATGGGCGAAGACCTCGTCGAAATTGTCGCCGGGGGCGCCGTCGAAGGTGCCGGTTTCGATCCAGTCGTCGCCCTCGTTGCCGAGGATGCGTTCGGCATTGCGGTTGCCATAGATGAAGTCGTTGCCGGTGCCGGCGAACACTTCCGAGCCCATGTCGGTGCCGAGGAAGATGAAGTCCTGGCCGTCATTGCCCATGACGAGGTCGAGGCCCGGGCCGGCATGCACGACGTCATTGCCCTTGCCTGCCTTGATGTTGTCGTCGCCGCCCATGTCCTTGATGATGTCGTCGCCGTCACCACCATTGAGGATATCGTTGCCGAAACCGCCTTCGATGATGTCGTTGCCGCCGTCGCCATAGACGGTATCGTCGCCGATGCCGGCAATCAGGACGTCATTGCCCGAGGGATTGAACGTATTGCCCGGATCGGTTCCGCCGAGCACGACGTGGTCGCTGCCATTGTATTTGAGATAGTTGGTGTCAGTGCCTGCCGTCGCCGGATTATTGCGGACGACCAGTTGGGTCAGGATGCCGGTACCGGTCGGGTCAATGCCCAGATTGTCGGCGCTCTCGTCGATATCGGTCGTCAGAGGATTGTCTTCGACAATGCCGTCGGCGCCCCCGCTTTCGCCCAGGCCCGGATTGTACTGCCGGCGCTGGTCGATCTCGAGGATGAGGCCGGGCGTCGAGAACACGTCCGATGGCAGGTGCGTCGCGTCGGTATTGCGCATCATCATGGCGGCGAAGGAATTGTTCTCCATTTCGCCGAAGAGATGCAGGCCGTCGAGGCGCTGCAGGTAGTAGAAGCGGTCCCCGCTCTGCAGCAGTTCCATCTGTGCTTCGAAGACGAAGTTGAAGGTGGCGCCGAGCATGCCTCCGAAGGGCATGATCTTTTCGGCAAGGCCGCCGATCCAGAGATCGATATTCTCGAGGCCGCCCAGGTTCGCGGCATAGATGCCGGTGCCGTTGAGGAATGCCTCCGCATCGGTCGGCATGACGAAGGCCGGATCAGCGGCGAATTTGCCGAAGGGCGTGCCGAAGATCAGCGTCATCGCGGCGTCGCGCTTGCCTTCGGCCGTCGTTTCGCCGGTGATCAGCGAATGCGTGCCGTAGGCCGCCACGAAGTTGATGATCGAGGCTTCGTGCTTGAGGTTGCCCGCAAAGTCGATCCAGCTCGTATAGGGCGTCAGGAGGGCATCCTGGTTGGTCATCTCGAAGAAGGTGCGGCGCGCTTCATTGAGCGAGGGCACGCCGACGTCACGGCCACGGGCGAGGTTGATGGTGGCGAGATCGAGCGGCAGGCCGAGCAGGTTGTTGCGCAGCGCGCTGGTGATGAACTCGTCGATCTCGTTGCCGACCTGGCGGGTCATGCCACGGATGATCGCGCCCGCTGCAATTCCGTCGTCGACGCCATCGGTGCTGGTAAAGGCGGTGGGATTGAGGAAGCCCTGGATCAGGCTGATGTGGTTGGGATTGAAGTTCGGGTCGAACTGGTCGATCGACTCGGTCAGCATGGAGTGGCCGAAGCGATAGACCACATGCGCGAACTCGGCGAAGATCGTCGGGTCCATCATCGTATCGAAGCCATCGGGCACCAGGAACACGTTGATGTTGGGCTGGACCTTGCGGGCGAATTCTTCGAACACCAGGTGCTGGTATTGCATTTCGGTGCCGAACTTGGCCGCCTGGAAGATGCGTTCGCCATCCCAGGTGAAGCTGTCGAGCAGGGCCTTGAGGGCCACGGCGTCGGTCGGCAGTGTCGCCGGCAGGGCGTTGAGCTGCGCCTGGGTGATGTCGACCACGAGCCATTCATTGATGAAGGCCAGGTCCTTGCTCTCGAGCACCGTCGCCTTGGTGTGTTCGGCGAGGCGGTTGTGTTCGGAGTGGAACACGTGGTGGACGGCCGTCAGGCCGATGTTTTCATTGGCGCGACCGTCGCCGGCGACGAAGTGGGCGTCGAGCAGCTCGTTGTCATAGACGCCCGGTTCGTTGCCGGGATTGTCGAGCCCGATGGTGATGTCGCCGTCAGCCAGTCCGGTCGGCACTGCATTATGGGCAATGTCGGCGAGGAAGGCGTGGTTGAGCCGGACCGCCTCGGTCGGGACCGCCGGTGCAACGACGTCGAACAGGTTGGAGGGATTGACCGGATTGGCGAGATTGCCTTCGACCGTGAGGTCGTCACCGGTGTTTGGAATCCCGTCCAGACCGATATTGTAGATGATCTGCGGAAGGCCGTTCGGGCCCGGGATGAAATTGCCATAGGGGTCGGTGCGCAGCAGCGGCACCTTGCCCACATCGTTGTCGGTCAATTCGATGCCGAGCAGGGTCGCGGCCTGCGCCTTGACTTCGCCCCAGGTGGCCATGCCGCCATTGGCGCCTTCGATCAGGTGGCCGGTCGAAACCGGGCCGCCGGCGGTCGCTGCATATTGGCGCAGGAAGACCTGGTGCGAGGGGTGCGAGGTATAGGTCTGGTTCTGGTCGACATAGGCGGTCGTGGTATTGACCGGGCGCACGTCATCCGCCGTACCCAGCTGCCCGTCCGGGCCGGCCGAAACAGTGGCGCGGGTCAGAACCATGAAATTGGTGGTGCTGCCCTGGACATAAAGCGGATCGTCGGGGCTGAGCGGAATCATCACGGTGCCGCTGCCGCCTTTGTTGACGAGATCGAGGCCATGGTCGAAGAACTGGCCGAAGAGGGTAAACCAGGAGTTGAACGGAGCCGAAAGGCCTTCGTCTGGCGCGAAATTCGGGATGTGGACGTTGATGCCGTCCAGCGCGATGCCGTTCTCGGTCAGCAGTTCGAAGAGGCCATTGCCGGTCGGCGCTGGCCCGGCGGCGACATCGATAGCCGCCTTTGCCGCATCGAGGGCGAGCCGCGCCGCATCGGCGGCGTCCTGCAGGGCCTCGTTGCCTGGGCTGGCTGCTGCTGCTGCGGCGGCCGAAGCTTCAGCGCGCGCGGCTTCCTCGAATGTCTTGAAAAGCGGCTTGAGTGGAACGTAGAGCGCGGCAATCTGGCCGGTGATCACCATGCCAGGATCTTCAACCCCGGCATTCTGAAGAGCTGTCAGGATGGCAGCCGGGTTGGAGAGCGTCTGGTCGACCAACAGATTGCTGATCACACGCACATAGGGGTCGATGACATCGCTCGGGCCGGCGCGATTGCCGATGGTGATCGGGCCATTCGGTCCGGGAACCTGCATGGTCGGTCCGTCATTGTCGACGCCGGGCCGATATAGCATCGGAACGGGGCCAGCAGGGCCAGCGCCATCCGGGTCCACCATGATCGTGCGGAAGGTCGGATTCATCAGCTCGTTGAACGGCGTATCGGACGCGCCCCACTTTTCCTGGCCGGGAAGCAGGTGATTGTAGGAGCCGTCGACGGTGCGAAGCCCCCAGGAGAGGTTGTAGGTCGGAATCGATCCACCGGGTCCAAACAGCGGCTTTGCCGGGTTGCCCGGATCGCCGGTCGAGATGCCCTGCCGGAACGCAGCGTCAGCCTCAGCGATCTTGATCTGCTTGAGGATGAAGTCCAGGTCGCTCTTGATGTAGGTTACCATCGTACTTATCCCCAATGTTATGGACACCAAGCGCAACTTCGCGCGAACTGAGCTTTAACAGGGCATCGACGCTGCATTTATTCGAACGGGGCTTCGGTCTTCTCGAAACATGACGAATAGACCGCAATGCGACGCTCATGATCTCAGCGAGTATCATTGTACTGGGGCGCGTTTGTTCATAGATCGGAAGGTCCAGCCAAAGAGTGAGACTTTGGTCCGTATTCCCAGGCGACCTTTTTCGGCTCGATGCGAAGATCGGCAGGGTCGACAACACGTCATGTTGCGCTGCGAATTCACAATCGCAATCGCAATAAATCGCGTCCCGAAACATGATTACAACGCCATGTCAGCACGCTGCCGGGCAACGGCATCAATGCTGTCGTCCGCATGTCGCCATTTCATTCCGATTTGTTGTAGATTTCGTCCCAGATTCGCTGGATGAGTGATTGTTAGGTCTGCGGCCACAAAATGGATCACGGATGGGCAAGCCTACTGATGGAAAGCTCGAAAAAAACCCGGTGACCGTAGAAGGACGCGGGCAAGCGGTTTCCAGTGTTCAAAAGCTTGCGCGCTGGCTGGCGGCGCTGAGCCCATTTGTGAGGCCCTGGCGCGCCCTCAGCTTGGAGCGCAAATTCTTGCTCACTGCCACACTAGCCATCGTGTTATCGATGGTGACGTTGGGTTACTGGGTCGAAAAGCGAATCCGCGTAGGTTGGATTCAGGGCATGGCGGAGACAGGCGCTCTTTATCTCGAGGGCTTTCTGGCGCATCATGTCCAGACGCTCGAAAATTCCCGGATCTTGCCCGCAGCGAGCCAAATCGAGATCCAGAACTTGCTGTCCAATACCCGCCTTGGTAACCGGGTCGCGATCATAAAGATCTGGGGGCTCGACGGAAATCTTATATACAGTACGAACAATTCAGATTCACATGAAAAACTTCATAGCGGCTACATCGATCGTATTAAAGACGGGCAAGTCGTTGTTGATGATGACACAGACGACCATGCTTCAGAATTAAAATCGATTAACATCACTCCGAGACTGATCGAAATTTATGCGCCTATATACAAAATGAATTCCAATAACATAATAGCCATCGGGGAATTCTATGAGTATGATAAATTTCTGATAAGTGAGATTAAAAGCGTCAAATACGGAACCTGGTTCCTGATATTCAATGTTTCAATCATAATTATTGTTCTTTTACATATAATCGTGAGTAAAACTGGCAAAACCATTGGAGACCAACAAGAATTGCTGGAAGCCAATTTTGCCCGCGCGGCCGAATTGGCAAAGAGAAACAACGCCCTGCGGCGCGCGGCAGATCGCGCTCGGCTCAATGCGACGGTCTTGAACGAGACATATCTCGCCAGCATTGGCGCGGATATCCATGACGGGCCCATCCAGGTGCTCAGCCTGATGATGCTTAAACTGCCTGATGCAAAGGCGAACGCAACTCAACCTGACGAACTGGGCATGGTGCGGAAGGATCTGGAGCCCCTGATCCAGCAAACGCTTGCAGATCTGCGTAATCTCTCCGCTGGGCTGGTGCTTCCCGAGGTCGAGAATCTGTCCCCGATGGAGACGATCGATCTGGCGATCACGCGGCACGAACACCAGACCGGAACCATGGTCCTGCGCAATCTCGAGGATTTGCCCGAGCGCGTCTCGCGCGCCATTCGGGTCTGCGCATATCGCGTGGTTCAGGAGGCCCTCAACAATTCCTACAAACATGCAGGAGGCCAGGGGCAACGGGTGTCCGCGCGTCGCAACGGCAAGATGCTGGAGATCGTGGTGACGGATATTGGCACGGCTCCGACATTGCAACGCCACCATCCCGCGCGCAGTGCGAAGCTCGGGTTGCAAGGCATGGACAGTCGCGTCAGGGCGCTCCGCGGCAGCCTGACCATCGCGCGGCTGGTCAACGGCGGGACCGAAGTTCGAGCAATTCTGCCGGTGCGTTCCTGATTCCGGCCTAAATCGATTTCTGCGGCCGCGGCGAAACGCGCATGCCCTCAAAAGCCGAGGGATTCAGCCGCTGTGCTGCGATCACCACTTCCAACCTGTTGCGTGCCTTCAGTTTCTGCATGAGAAGCGTCATATAGCCCTTGACGGTCTTCTCGCTGAGGGACAATGCGCTCGCAATTTCTCGGTTCTGCTTGCCGCACAAAAGCAGCCTGACGATCTGATCCTCCCGAACGCTGAGCTTCGCGCTCTCTGCGACCTGTCGGTCCAGCGCTTTACCGTGCAAGGCGCTGATCACTTTGGCGGCAAAGCAGGGAGTGATGTAAATCTCGCCCCGACACGTCATCTCGATGGCCTTGATCAGTTCATCGGCGCTGCTGCCTTTCAAGACATAGCCTTTGGCGCCCGCCTCAAGGGCTTGAATGGCATGGTCCGTGTTCGTCGAGGCCGTAAATACGACAATCTTCATGTCTGGCGCCGCTTTTGTAGCGTCTTTGATCGCCAGAAACGCGTCCCCCGGCATGTTCAGGTCGACTATCATCGCGTCAGGTCGGAATTTTTCTGTAATCGAATAGATGTCGCCCGCATTTGAGCCGGCTGCAGCCAATGAAAACCCGACATTTCGTTGCATGAGGGCCATAAGACCTTCCATTAAGAGTGGATGGTCGTCGACAACCGCGATCGATATTTTCCCCATATTCCCCTCATTTTTTAGCTTGCATTCACGACGCCGCATTTAGGAGTAACTGCAACACCATGATAAACGATTGAGTAATTGTCAAAATTATACGGATTTGCACTACGAAGTACCTCTTTATTGCCGTTATCTACCCCTGAGTAATAAGAATTCAACTTGCGAATCCTGAGAGCTGACATAGGCTGCTGTTGTTGCGTCATCTTTCCCCGGCGCAACGCCGAGGCCGACGGATTCATGACGGCGAATATTGGCCATCAGCCGAGAAAAATCGGTTGGCAACGCGCCCCGCGCGAACCTTCGCTTGTCGAGGCCTTTGCCTCGGTGCCATTGGGCCCCGGAGCGACATCGTGGCGAAGATTCCTCGCCTTTCTGGGGCCGGGGTACCTTGTTGCCGTAGGCTATATGGACCCTGGGAACTGGGCGACCGCCGTCGCCGGAGGATCCCGCTTCGGCTATGCGCTCCTCTTCGTCGCTTTGCTTTCGAACGTCATGGCGATCGTTCTGCAAGCGCTCTGCGCCCGACTCGCGATTGCGACTGGCCGCGATCTTGCGCAGGCCTGTCGGGACGCCTATCCGCCTTGGATAAGCGTGCCTCTTTGGGTGCTGGCGGAACTCGCCATTTGCGCGACCGACCTCGCCGAGGTGCTTGGAACAGCGATCGCGCTCAATCTGCTCTTCGGCCTGCCGATTGAGGTCGGCGTGGTACTGACCGCGCTCGATGTTTTCGTCGTGCTTTGGCTGCAGAACAAGGGCATTCGCTGGATCGAGGCTTTCATCATCACACTGCTCGGCGTGATTGCCATTTCCTTCGCCATCCAACTGGCGATGGCGAATCCGGACTGGCGCGAAGTGCTAGGTGGATTTGCCCCGAGCCGCGTAATCCTAACCGACCCTGATATGCTCTATCTGGCGCTCGGCATCATCGGCGCAACGGTCATGCCGCATAACCTTTATCTACATTCGGGCATCGTCCAGACTCGCGCCTACGGCCGTGAGGAGCGCGACCTCCGCGAGGCGCTTCGCTTCGCGACGATCGATTCCAGCGCCGCCTTGCTCTTCGCCTTTCTCGTCAACGCCTCGTTGCTCATCGTCGCCGCGGCGATATTCCACTCCGCCGGCCAGACCCACGTGGCCGAGTTGGAGCAGGCTTATAAGATCCTTACGCCGCTTCTGAACAGCGCAACTGCGCCGACACTCTTTGCGATCGCGCTCCTGTGCTGCGGCATAAATGCCAGCGTGACGGCGACCATGGCCGGGCAGATCGTGATGGAGGGCTTCATCGAGATCCGCTTGCCAACATGGCTGCGGCGCCTGGTAACCCGCCTCGTCGCCATTCTGCCCGCGGTGATCGTGCTGCAATTTTACGGCAACACCCGCACCACGGACCTCCTGATCTTGAGCCAGGTCGTATTGGCCCTGCAATTGCCTTTCGCTGTGACGCCGCTGGTGTTGCTGACAGCTTCACGCAAGAAGATGGGGGCTCTTGCACCGCCCCTCTGGCAGACAGGGCTGGCCAGCGCGATAGCGGTTGTGCTGATCGCGCTCAATCTGACGCTTGTCACGGGCATGGTGTTGCGGTGATACGCACCGCCCGCCCAGGAACCGGCTCATTTGGTGGGAGCGGGCGGATATCGATCAGGTCGGACTTTTGAACTGAGCAACTCGGCCGATCGATACCGGCTTTCAAAAATGCTTCTTCGAAATCGAATTCCTGGTCGTTCTTTCGATTCTCCTTCGATTCAAAAACTCTACCGAGACCAAGTCGGTCAGAACTTGATTGGCTCGGCGGCGGAACAGCGGTTGTCGCCACTCGTTCATTCCGCTCTGGGGAACGAGGAGGAAAATCATGGACCATTCGAAGCATGCGCGTCTCTCCGCTACCGAGCTCAACGCCGGCGTCCTCGAGGGGGCTGCGATCTATGGTCCAGGCGACGAAAAAATCGGCTCGGTCTCTCACATCCACGGCGTGGGGTCGGCGACCCAGGTTGTTGTAGACGTCGGTGGCTTTCTAGGGATCGGCGCAAAGCCTGTGTCGGTGGCTCTCGATCAGCTTGAGTTCATGCGAGACGAAGATGGCGATGTGCATGCCGTTACGAGTTGGACCAAGGACCAGCTCAAGGAGATGCCCGAGCATGTCGACCCATAAGGGCCAGGGATTTTCCGCAATCGCCGCAGTCTCGCTCGCGCGCGGCCGGGCCTTTTTGGCATCGACATTCGGTGGGGAAAGGTGTCTGATAATGGGGCCGTCGTCTCCATACCGCTTTTGGACATGACCGCGTGCGGCGCTTCCTGACTCGATTGAGCGGAGACACGCTATGATTACCGGAAATGGCTATCTGTACCTGCGCAATGGGCGCCGGGCTGAAGTTTCCTACGAGTTTGCGAGCAACGACGACGACCGTCGTGCCGGCCATCTTCTCTTCGATACGACGATATTCGACGACACCCTGTTTTGTCACAGGCTCATCTTGGGCTGCGAGGACGGCGAGGCCGTCGCGGTATCGATCTTGAACCGCGGCGATAGGCACCTCGCGGTCACAGGTCGTGTGCTCGCTCGGATTCAGTCTGCATAGGGACACGATTATCGCGCTGGACGATCCAGCCCGGCCACGCTTTCCTGCCTGGCACGGTCCTGACGGCCATTGCCGGAGTAGCGTGGGTGCCAGCTGATAGATGCTGACCGAATATGCCAGATAAGTCCACCTAGGCTCAGGACCTATTAATTTGGTCTGTGGTGTGATTCACGGTGTCTAGGAGGATGCCGTGATGGGGGATTTGTTTCTGCTGAGCGAGCGGCAGATGACACGGATATCGCCGCATTTTCCGCTGTCGCACGGCGTATCACGGGTCGATGATCGGCGCGTGGTCAGCGGTATCGTCTATGTCATCCGCAACGGCCTGCAGTGGAAGGACGCGCCCAAGGATTACGGTCCCCACAAGACGCGTCTCACAACCGCTTCCTCCGCTGGAGCCGGCTCGGCGTCTTCGACCGGATCTTCGCCGGGCTTGCCGGTGATCTGAGCCCTTAAAACTGGATCGCTTTGAGCTAGAGTTTTCCGCGTCGTTTCCCATGGGCTGGGAGGAGCGGAAGACGATGAAGGATTCGAAGTTCTCGGACGCGCAGAAGGCGTTCATCCTGAAGCAGGGCGCGGATGGGATTCCGGTGGCGGAGATCTGCCGGCGGGCCGGGATCAGCCAGGCGACCTACTTCAACTGGAAGAAGAAGTACGACGGGCTGCTGCCGGCTGAGATGCGCCGGCTGAAGCAGCTCGAGGACGAGAATGCGAAGCTGCGCAAGCTCGTCGTCGACCTCGCGTTGGACCGCGAGATGTTGCAGGACGTCATCCGCCGAAAGCTCTGAGGCCTGGTCGCAAGCGCGAGCTTGTCGGCACGATGTGTGGCGAGTGGCAGGTGTCGATCCGGCGGGCCTGTGCGGTCCTGGAATTCGACACCTCGAGCTACCACTACAAATCGTGCCGGCCCGACCAGGCCCCCTGGGCAGCCCGGATCAAGGCGATCTGCGAAACCCGCGTTCGCTACGGCTATCGCCGTGTCGACGTGCTGCTGCGGCGCGAGGGCTGGCATGTCAATCAGAAGCGGATTCGAAGGATCTACAATGAGTTAGGCTTGCAGCTCCGGAACAAGACGCCCAAGCGACGGGTCAAGGCGAAGCTGCGCGAGGACCGCGCGCCCGCGACGCGGCCCAACGATATCTGGGCGATGGACTTCGTCCATGACCAGCTCGCCACCGGCCGCAAGATCCGGGTTCTGACGGTGGTCGACACCTTCTCGCGCTTCTCGCCGACCGTCGATCCGCGCTTCAGCTACCGGGCCGAGAACGTCGTCGCCACGCTTGAAAGGGTCTGTGCGAAACTGGGCTATCCGAGGACGATCCGGGTCGATCAGGGCTCCGAGTTCGTCAGCCGCGACCTCGACCTGTGGGCCTATGCCAAGGGCGTCACCCTGGACTTCTCACGGCCAGGCAAGCCGACCGACAATGCCTTCATCGAGGCGTTCAACGGCCGCTTCCGCAGCGAATGCCTGAACACGCATTGGTT
The DNA here is from genome assembly GCF_057321085.1 of Allobosea sp. RIT-PG3_2. Classification (NCBI taxonomy): domain Bacteria; kingdom Pseudomonadati; phylum Pseudomonadota; class Alphaproteobacteria; order Hyphomicrobiales; family Alloboseaceae; genus Allobosea; species Allobosea sp. RIT-PG3_2. The sequence continues at coordinate 374,005 of NZ_JBXWCA010000001.1, forward strand.
CCTGACGCTTGCGGATGCGGCCGAAAAGATGGAGGCTTGGCTCAGATACTACAACGAGGATCGGCCGCACGGGGCCATCGGCAACAAGCCCCCGATCCTGCTGCAAAATCCCGGCGGAGCGCCCAGCTCACCGTCGTGATTGAAGGCCGGAAACTCCAACCTCCGGCGGTCCAGCAAATGGTCTCGGATCAATCAAACTCAGGACTCTCCCTCAGGTCGGAGGAGAAATGGGTCTCAGGTCACGCATCCCGGGTTGTGAAACCCGGCACCGCTTGCGCGGTGCATTGCTAGACGACACTACGGAGCCCTCAACTGGGTTGGAAAATAGAGCTCATCATCTTGGCGGGCAAGTATTAGCGCCCCGTGCTTTGCTGCTTTCCACCGCAATTCGCGCCGTCCCAGTTTGGTCCGTCGACGGGTCGGAGATAACCATCCAGCAATTGACGCCACTTCCACAATTTCGGTGACTCTGGCGATTGGCAGGCGCGTTCGCGCGGAGAGGCCTTCTATGGACTGCAAACCGCTTCTCACGGCGTGCAGAACAAGCATGGTGTGCGTCCACACGCTGCCCGATTGCTTGTGCAGAATCTCGCGGGCATTCCTAACACCAAGCAATTCTGTCGATTGCTTTACAACATGGTCCGAAGTGTCCGCAACTTGATCCAGCTCCGACATTAGCGTGCTCCGGCCTTGAAAAAGCGGTTGCCAGCCGTTCAGCGAGCTATGAAATATCTGGGGTGCGTTGTTCGGAATGCCGTGAGAAAACGCGATTAGCGAGCCGGTGGCGTTGAACCCCATCGGCCACTTTGATCCCTTCGGATACTTTTTGCACAGATCCTCGATGGCTTTGAGGTCGGCTCCCATGAAGGTCTCACTGACGACGGGACATGCCGCGTAGATCGTCAATGTTGGATTGAGGCGATGGTCAGCCACAGTCTTGGCACCCCATTCTGCGGCTGAATAGTAAACGACCTCGAATTCAATAAGCCCATATGACCGCCAACTCTGGATGCTCGCTACATTTCCGAAAGCTTCCAGCATCTCGCAGGCACGCTTACCCGAGCCGATGAAGTCAGTGACGATGACAATTTTTCGGACCCGCTTCGCTCGCAAATCATCGGGCCCAGGATGAGATAGAACTGTAGCTGGATTGGCATTGCGGAATTTAGATATCAGGGCAGCCAGGATGCCTTCGCTGCCAACATCCTGCCTATTAGGCGACACTAAAACCGGCTGGACGCCATGACCCGTGGCTCGTCCTCGTTCAGTCTTTGGGAACAACGGCAACACAGTGCCGTCTGCTTTAGCCATCTCTCGCTCGGCGTAGAGCGCGATCACCTGACCTGCTTCCCTCGCGCAAGCGGCGATCACCGCGAGTTGCTTGGTCATCTTTGAATTGAACTCGCTGGCACTAATTAGCAGCAATCCATCGAGCAACTTCTTTGCTATCGGCTTGTCAACAGTATCGAAGTTTTGCAGCCAAGCCTCGCCTGCAGCTGTACCCGATAGAAAGCTCATTGTGGTTTCATAGTCCCAGTCATGCGAACTCGCTCCACGTTCAGCGGTATATGCATCTCGCCCCACATGAGCGACTTATAGACTCTGAACGTTGGCGACGCTTTCGACTAGTGTGCCACAGCCCGCCTCGGGTTAGCGCTCGTTGTTGTCGGCGGCGATCGATCGAAAAGCTAACGTCGGTGCATACGGGCTTACGGCTGGCAGACGACATAACCGACTGCTCCGATTTCCGCGCAGGCAGAAAAGAAGCCCATCAGGATCCAATACAGCTGAACGAAATTCGGCCTGGGCGGATGACCGTCAGCGGCTTGCGCAAAGCCATTGGCAACGTCGGTACGGCTCAGCGAGGAGGTAACGATAAAAACCCGGCGGACGACATCAGGCGCCCCGACCACTTGGCCAATCTTGACCTCAACCTCGTCGCGTGCGCCGCCGCGGATGTACCGAGCGATTGCGGTCATCGCTCCATCATTCCGATAGCTAGTGTCCCAGCCTTCGTATTTGACCGCCATCACATCTCCGGCGAGGTTAAGCCGGCCGAGATTCTTGATGCCCTGACCGACGGCATCATGAAAGGCGGATGCGCTCAACGAACGATCGCCGTGCTTGGCGTGATAGAAGCTGATCGTCGCCGGGGTCGTCTCAGTCGCGACGCCGATAAAAATCGGCCCACTCGTCGCCGAGATCGTCGCAGATGAGCACGTCCTCACGCGCAACGCTGTCCACGACAGCGCGGAAGACCGAACCTTGCGAGAACTCGGCCTGTCCGTTCGCGAACGATCCCTTCTCGCTTGTGGCCGCACCGAGCGAGGGATTCGCGATGAGGTGCCGCAGGAACATTTTTCCGCCGCCGACCAGCGCGTCGTCTCGGAAGAGCGTACCGTTCACATACGCTAGGCTGAGATCGTTGAAGAGGACAGTAAACATATCTTCCTCATCAACGTATCGCGAAAGGGGTATGCGATCTTCATCCGCGCCAAGCCCAAGCGCAGCATCTTCGACCATCACATCGGTGAACAGAGGCTTCTCAAGTTGCCTGAGAGCGATCCGGGTTTTGCCGATCCGGAGCGCGCCAACCCTGTCGCAGGCATCTAGGGAGTCTCCAGACTCCAGACGGATGACCGCGACCAGCTCCTTGCGGGCGACTTCGTCGGCGTTAATCCCTGATGAACTTTCCTCCCCGCGATGATCTGAATAATTGATCGCCTACCAGCCGCCGAAGCGTTCCCACCGGACGAGCGCTTTGCCGCCTTCGGCGGGGATGACATCGTAGGCATCGAACTGGCTCGCCGTCGCGCAGGCATGGTTCGGCAGGATGCGCAGCCTGGCGCCAATTCGAAAATCAGGCAACGTCGCGCGACTACCGGGCCTCACGGTTACGATGCCGTGTTCCTGGTTCGCCGACGCCAGGATGAGGTCGGGGATTACGCAGCCCTCCGCGTCGCAGACGACTCCGTAACCCTGGTCCACGGCCTGGTTCGCCGTGCCCCGGTCGCGAGACATGGCCATCCAGCCGGCATCGACAAGAATCCAGCCGCGACAGCGCTGGTGTCCGATCACGGTCGTCAGCACCGAGAGGGCAATGTCGTCGGTCGCGCAGACGCCGATACCGGCCATGAAAAGGTCGAAAAACGTAGAGACGCCCGCCCGGATTTCCGTCACGCCGGCCAAGTTGCGGGCGGCAAGCGCGGTCGGGGTCGAGCCGACGCTGACCACGGGGCATCGCAGACCGGCATCTCGGAGCCGCGTCGCGGCCCTAACCGCCGCGGCGCGCTCCCGCTCGGCGAATTCCGCCTGGGCTTCTTCGCCGACCGCGCCGTAGCTTTCGCCGGCATGGGCCATCACGCCCCGGAGTTCCGCTCCCTCGCTGAGCTGGCGTCCGATCCGGATCAGCGCGTCGTCCTCCGGACCGATACCGCCCCGGTGGCCGTCGCAGTCGATCTCGATCAGCGCCGGAATTGGCGAGCCTGCCGCCCGGGAGGCTTTCACTACGGCATCAGCCTGCTCGGTCGTATCGAGGATCACAGCGAGTTCGCAGCCAGCGGACCGAAGGGCAGCGACGCGGGGCAGCTTCTGCGGGGCGATACCAACGGCATAGAGGATGTCCCGGACGCCGGCTGCAAAGAACATCTCTGCCTCTCGCAGGGTCGAAACCACTGCCGGCCCGTTGCCATCCGCAAGAAGCCGACGGGCAACTTCTATGGATTTCGCGGTCTTGAGATGCGGGCGGAGCGCCACGCCGAGCCGTGCGGGGCGCTCGCGCAGCCGGTCGATATTGGCGAGCATTCGGCTTTCCTCGAGCAGCAGTGCTGGCGTGGGCAGCGCGGCCAGCTTGTCGGCGACTTTCATGGTTGCCTCCCGTCCTGAACGTGTCGGGCGGGACCTTAGCCGTTCGCGCATCCAGGCAGAATTTACCTGATCTGCATCTTGGATTAAGTCTGAGCTTAATGCTGACGTCTCAGGATCTGTCCTTCTTTTCCGCAGTCGCCCGGGCGCGTTCGCTCGCAGCAGCAGCCCGCGAGCTCGACGTAACGCCGCCGGCCGTGTCGCAGCGCCTGCAAGGCTTGGAGGCTCGTCTCGGGGTTCGACTGGTGAACCGCGCAGGTCGTCGCCTGACGCTGACTGCCGAGGGGACGTTGCTCGCCGAGCAAGGTGGCGACGTGCTGGAGCGAATGGAAGGAATTTCGGCTTCGCTCCTCCAACGACGCAATACCGTAAGCGGCCGCCTGCACGTTGCGGCGCCATTTGGGTTCGGCCGCGCCCATGTCGCGCCGGCGATGGCAGAGATGCGCCGCCGCTTCCCGCAGGTCGAGCTCACACTGACGCTGCACGACGATCCCGGCAGCGTCCGCAGCGAGCAATGGGACGTGATCGTCCAGGTTGGTCCTCTGGCCGACAGCGCGCTTGCACTGCGACGGCTGGCCCCGAACCGGCGAATCCTGTGCGCTGCGCCGGCCTACCTCGCTGCACGTGGCGCGCCCGAAACACCGAGCGACCTGGAACGGCATGTCTGCGGCGTCATTCGTGAAGACCGGGCCGACGTGACGCTGTGGAGCTTCTCCGCAAAGGATGGAGACACGGCCACAGTTCGTGTCCGGCCGGCGCTCGTCAGCAACGACGGCGAGGTCATCAAAGGCTGGGCCCTCGCCGGGCTCGGGATCGTTCAGCGATCGGAGTGGGACGTTGCGGACGACTTACGCGACGGGCGGTTGGTCGAGGTACTCTGCCCCTGGCGCCTGCCTGACGCCGACGTCGTGGCACTGCTCGGCCCACGTCAGGGCCGGGCAGCCCGGATGGAGCATTTCGTGCAAATTCTAAAGGATTGCTTGTCACGCACGCCTTGGCGGCGGTGAGAAGGTGCGACGTCCGGCATCCGCTTGCCGGTCAAGCCAAGAGCATTCAAAGCACTGCGCGGCGATGGATGCTTTCAGAATGTGGCTGGCGGATCAAATCGACGAAAGGCCGGCTTCTTTTTAGCCAGCTATCTGGCGTGGCTCCTCCTAGTCGTATCCGGCATAACGCAATGAACGATCGTCGCTGGCCCAAGGTTGCGCTCCGTGCGATTTGTTGACCGAAGCGGCCAGATGCATCGAGCTGATATGACAAAACACGAGGCGAAGGATCTGCCACGGATCACGGTGATCGGGACCGGTGGAACGATCGCGTCTGCGGCTGCGAGCGCGGACGATTTTCACAATTACAGCGTCACCAGCACCGCAAAGGAAATTCTGGCAGCCGTGCCCCAGATCGCCGAGCTGGCCCGCATCGAGATCCAGCAGCCGATCAATATCGAAAGTTTCCGGATCGACAATGCGATCCTGCTGGACATTGCCCGTGCCGTGGCCTCGGCCGTTCAAGACCCTCAAGTCGATGCCGCTATCGTCACACACGGCACGGATACGCTCGAGGAAACGGCCTATTTCCTGAATCTGGTCGTACCGACCGACAAGCCTGTTGTTGTCGTCGGCGCAATGCGCCCGGCCAATGCGTTAAGCGCCGACGGTCCCCTCAATCTTTATAATGCTATCCTTACGGCAACCGCGCCAGAATCCGCCGGCAAGGGTGTGCTGGTTGTGGCGAACGGCCATGTATTTGGCGCGCGCGACGTCGTGAAGCGCGACACGTCTTCGGTCGACGCCTTCCAAGCCAACAAGTATGGAATTCTCGCCGAGATCAGCGGGAAATCTGTGCAGTTTTTGCATCGCTCGGAGCGTCTTCATACGCGGCGGAGCGCATTCGATATCGCTCGTCTGGATCGCCTTCCGCAGGTCGATATCTTGTTCGACCATCCGGGCGCGGGTTCTTACCTTTGCGAAGCCTGTGTGGCTGCCGGTTCCAAGGCGCTCGTCGTCGCGGGCATGGGCAACGGCAGTCTGTCACCGGGCATGCGCAAGGGGGCAACCGTCGCGCGCAATGCAGGCGTCACAGTGATCCGTGCCAGCAGAACCGGCCAAGGCATCGTTGCTCCCCTACGCAGCGACGCCGAGCTCGGCCTTCTCGTCGCCGGTTCACTGACGCCGCAAAAGGCGCGAATCCTGGCGGCGGTCGGCATCGCGAGCGAGATCCCGCACGAGGATCTACAAGCACTGTTCGAGACGTACTGATTTATCGGCGCCCGCGAGCGTATCGTTGATAAATCACTACCCTAGCCCGCCTCGGGGAATGCTATTCGAGACGGCCTTGGATTCGCGGAGATCTGGCACATCGGCCGCTATGGCGGCGGTTCAGGCTGCCAGGCGCGGGACGGCGCCCGCGCTCATGCGGAGCGCTTCGCCGGCACCGCTGGATCGAAGTGGCTGGGAACGGGGTCCAGGCCCAACCGGTCGCGGAGCGTCCCGTCGCCATACTCGCTTCTGAACAGGCCGCGGCGGCGCAGCAACGGGACAACCTCGCCCGCGAATATCTCGAACTGTGCCGGCAGGATCGGCGGCATGACGTTGAAACCGTCAGCCGCGCCGGACAGGAACCAGTCCTCGATGATGTCGGCGATCTGCTCCGGCGTTCCGGTCGCGGTGAAATGGCCGCGCGCGCCGGCCAGGCTGTGCAGCAGGCCGCGCAATGTCGGCCGCTCGCGCGCGACAAGGGCGGTGATCGACTGGGCCCGGCTGCGCGAGGCCTGAACCTGCGACGGGTCGGGGAAGTCGTCCGCCGACAGAACCTGGTCGAGCTTGAGATGCGAAAAGTCGTGTCCGCCGAAGCGGCTCGACAGCCTGGCCAGTCCGACGCTCGGGTGTGAAAGTTCGTTGAGCTCCTCCCAGACCCGCCTGGCTTCCGCCTCGGTCGAGCCGATCGCCGCGCTGAGGCCCGGCAGGATGACGATCTGGTCCGGGCTCCGGCCAAGCGTACGCGCTTGCGTCTTGATGTCGGCGTAGAAACCGATCGCGCTTTCCTTGGTGAGATGCGCGGTGAAGATCGCCTCGGCGTAACGTGCGGCGAAGGCGCGGCCGTCGGTCGAGGCCCCGGCCTGGACGAAGACCGGGCGCCCCTGCGGCGAGCGCGGGATGTTGAGCGCACCGGCCACGCTGAAATGGCTGCCGCGATGCTCGGCGCGCCGGACGCGATCCGGTTGGGCATAGATTCCATGCTCGCGGTCGTCGATGACGGCGTCCCTTGCCCAGCTGTCCCAGAGCTTGGAAACAACCTCGACGAAGTCGTGGGCGCGCGCATAGCGCTGGTCGATGCCGAGCTGCGTCTCCCCGCCGAAATTGGCTGCGGCGCCCGGTGCCCAGGAGGTCACGATGTTCCAGCCGATCCGCCCGCCGCTGAGGTGGTCGAGCGAGGCGAATTGCCGGGCGAGGTTGTAGGGCTCATTATAGGTCGTCGATGCGGTGGCGATCAGCCCGATGCGTTCGGTCAGCGCGGCGAGCGCGCCGAGCAGCGTTAAGGGTTCCAGCTCGCCACGCGCAGCATGGGCCAGCTCGTCGCCGAGCGCGAGCTGGTCGGCGAAGAAGATCGAGTCGAGCTTTGCCGCCTCGGCCGCAAGCGCGAGATCGCGGTAGTAGGCGAGATCGCTCAAGGCCTTCTTCGTCGAGGCGGGATGGCGCCAGGCCGTTTCGTGATGGCCGCGGCCGTTGATGAAGAGATTGAGGTGCAGCTCGCGTGACATGGCGGATCGACCTGTGAGTGGGAGCTAAATGGCATCGGAGACGCCGAGCGCCGCGAGCAAATCGCCGCGCAAGGCCTCGAAACGGGAATCCTTGAGCCGGGGATGCGCCAATGCCACCGGCCGGTCGACGACGATGCTGCCGCCCTCCATCACGAGGACGCGGTCGGCGAGCTTGATCGCCTCGTCGACATCATGGGTGACGAGCAGCACGGTCGGCTGATGCTGGCGGATCAGGCGGAAGAGCAGCTCATGCATCTTGATCCGCGTCAGCGCGTCGAGCGCGCCGAAGGGCTCGTCGGCGAGAAGCAGGCGCGGCTGGCGCACGAGCGAACGCGCCAGCGCGACGCGCTGCTGCTCGCCGCCGGATAGGTCGTTCGGCCAGGCATCCTCACGCCCGGCCAGGCCGACATCGACCAGGGCCGCGCGACCGCGCTCATCCGCATCCGCCACGCGCAGACCGAAGACGACGTTCTGCAGCGCGTTCTTCCACGGCAGCAGCCGGGAATCCTGGAAGAGAACGGAGCGATCGGCGGGAACGCCGATCCGCCCCTCACCCTCGACGCCGTCGTCGAGCCCCGCGATGGCGCGCAAGAGCGTGCTCTTGCCCGAGCCGCTCTTGCCGATGAGCGCGACGAACTGGCCCGGCGCGAAATCGAGCGAGACATCGCTCAGCACATTGCGGCCCGAGAAGCGGCGGGTGACGCCGCGCAGCGTGACGGCAGCCGAAGCGACGCCGCCCGGCGGCAGGTGCAGCGGATGGGCCGAGGCGTTCACGAGGCGAGCGCCTTGCGATAGGACAGCGCCTTGCGTTCCCAGTGCCTGACGGCGAAATCGGAGCCGAGGCCGAGAATGGCGTAGATCGCGAGGCCGACGACGATGATGTCCGTCTGGCCGTAGTCGCGGGCGCGGTTCATCAGATAGCCGATGCCTTCGCTGGTGTTGATCTGTTCGAGCACGACGAGAGCGGTCCAGCAGGTCGTGACGGCGAGCCTCAGGCCGGTGAAGAAGCCCGGCAGAGCACCCGGCAGGGCAACTTCGCGCAGGAAGGCGCCGCGTGTCAGCCCGACGCTGCGGGCGAGCTCGACATGGCGGATGTCGATACCCCTCAGCGCGGCGTGGGTGTTGATGTAGATCGGCACCAGCACGCTGGAGGCGATCAGCGCGATCTTCATCGTTTCGCCGATTCCGAGCCAGAGAATGGCAAGCGGAATCAGTGCCAGCGTCGGCACGGCCCGCTTGATCTGGACCAATCCGTCGAGCGAGGCCTCGCCGATCCGGCTGAGGCCGGAGGCGAGCGCCATCGCAAGCCCGATCGCGACGCCGATGCCGAGGCCGAGATAGGCTCGCTTGGCCGATGCGAGGAAATGGTCGGCCAATGTGCCGTTGGCGAGAAGCTCGAAGCCGGTGAGCAGAGCGGTCGATGGCGCCGCGAGGAACCTGGGAGAGAGCCAGCCGAGGACAGAGGCGAGTTCCCAGATTACGATGAGCGCGACCGGGCCCAGCAGGATTCCTCCTGTCGGCAGCCGTCCGGGCGCCAGCTTGGGCAGCCGGCCCGCATGCGCCCCGGACGTGCGGGCGGCATGCCCCTCGACACCCGCTTCTGCCTGGAATGCGGTGGCATAGGTGATCAGGCTCATGGCGGTCCTTTCGTCCGAACCGGGACGTCAGTTGGTCTTGGTCGCGATGACCTCGTCGAAGCGCAGGTCGAATTCGTCGCGCGCATCAAGCCGCTTCGGCAGGTCGCCCGCTTCATGGATCACGTCGATGAGCGATTGCTGCTTGGCGATCAGGCTGGCCAGCAGCGGAAACTGGTAGTCTCCCTCGGACTCGACGATCTTGCGCCCATCGGCCGGCTTCAGGTTCTGACGCTTGACGTAATAGGCATCGACCCAGGCATCGACATTCTTGTGGGACCAGCGGCTGGCGTCGATCCAACCCGCGACGAATTCGCGGATCGCCGCCGCCTTCGCCGGATCGTCGAGCGCCTTCTTGCTCGCGTAGAGATAGGTCAGGCTTTTCGGCAGCCTGTCGTTCTGCTCCTTGGGCAGCGCGCTGGCGCCGCGATCGGCGAAGTCGGTGAGATAGCGCGAGAAATGCGGCTCGTTGAGCGCGGCGACATCGACCTGGCCGGTCCGGATCGCGTCGGGAAAGTCGGCGGCCCTGAGCGGCACAAGCTTGACGTCCTTGCGCGTCAACCCGGCAAGCTTCAGCGCGTTCAGCACGAAGGGCTGGCGCCCGGTGCCCTCGCCATAGGTGATGCTCTTGCCCTTCAGTTCCTCGAGACTGTTGATCTTGAGGCCGGGACGGACGGCAAAGAAATAGTCTGTCTCGGAGGAGACCCGCGCTGCGACGATCGGGATATTCTCGCCCGCCGCATGGGCCTGGATCGGCGGCGTGTTACCGACCGTCGCGAGATCCAGCGCGCCGGCCCGGAACGCCTCCAAAATCGCCGGCCCACCGAGGAAGTTGGCATAGGTGACGGTGCTCGACAGCTGATCCTGCACGCCGGAGGCCCGGATCAAGGTCTGCAGCGCTTCATTCTGATCGGCAACGACCAGCTTCGTGCCGGCGGGAATCTGCGATGGCAGAACTCCCTGTGCCTTTGCGGCTCCGGCGACAGAGACGATGAACGGCACGAGCAGCGCCGCCTTCAGCAGCGCGCGGCGGTCGGCTTCGAAGCGTTTCGAATGCTCGGTCGCATCGACCATGTTCGTACCCTTTCGCGGATTCGTGTTCGACGCCGATCCAGCGCCGAGGCATCAAATCTTGCGAAAGGATCGTTCGTTAAGTCAAACGAATGTTCTTTTTAATATACGACGCAATCCCGAAGAACCTTCCAGCATCACAACCTGATACGAGAAGGAATAGGTCGAACAGCCCAACGCGGCGGCCGACAAGGCCGATTGCCGATCCGCGTCGGCACGCCAACCGACGCTGGTCGCGCCACGCTATAATTACGTTCCTCCGCCCTGAGCGGAGATTGAGTTCGGCTCTGAGAGCCGACAATCGCAATACGCCCACCCTCGCCCGGCCTCTAATAGGTAGGAGGCGTGATGGCGCTCACGATTTCGCTCGTTTCCGTCGAGGCATTCCGGAATCGGTGCGGCTCCCGGCTGTCGAAATAATAACCATCGCCAGGCTGCAGGATCGACGTCCGGCCCGCGACCGTGACTTCGACGGCGCCGCGGATGACCAGGCCACCTTCCTGGGCCGAGTGGGAGAAGGCCTCGCCCGTATCGGCGCCGGGAGCGTAGGTCTCGTGCAGCATCAGCATCGAGCGGTTAGGAAAGCCCGTTCCGATGACGCGGTAGGAAATGGCGTCCACGCGGCCGATCTCTGTCATTTCCGCTGCCCGGCAGAAGGGATTTGGCGGTGAAACGGCGTGAAAATCCAGAAAGAAGCCCGATAGCGTCGTGCCGAGCGCGTCGAGGATGGCGTGCAGCGTATCGAGCGACGGGCTGATCAGGTCCCGCTCGATCAGCGATACCGAGGAATGGGACACGCCCGAGCGCAAGGCGACGGCGCGGACGGAGAGCTTCCGGCGCTGGCGAAGCTCCCTCAAACGGTCGCCGACCTTCATGGAAAGCCTCCTTCGTGCGGGCGCAGCATCTGAGCGCAACTGGTGATTATTTTCAACACGCCTGCCCGCCCTCCTTGCGTTGCCTCGATGCGCCACGGAAGCTTGCAGCTCACTCCTGCTCACCGGAACACACTGCATGTCCAAGTCTGATCCCGCCCTGGAAGACCGGATAACGCGCATCAAGGCGCCCCAGCGCAGTGCCTGGAGCGACAACACCCCCGTCGAGGCCACGGTGAAGGCCGTTCTGGAGGCGGTGCGGCGGGACGGCGACGCCGCCCTGCGGCATTATTCCCGCGAGTTCGACAAGGTCGATATCGAGGCATTCGAGGTCACGCCCGCGGAGCGCGCCGCTGCGCTCGAAGGACTCGAGAAGCAGACACGCGCTGATACCGAATTCGCGATCGAACGGGTGCGGAGCTTCGCCGAGGCGCAGCGCAAGACGCTGTTGCCCCTGGAGATCGAGGCGCTGCCGGGCCTGCATCTCGGGCACCGCATCATCCCGATCGCTCGCATCGGCGCCTATGTGCCGGGTGGGCGTTATCCGCTGCTGTCGGCGCCGATCATGACGATCGTGCCGGCCAAGGTCGCCGGCTGCGACGAGGTCATCGCCTGCCTGCCGCCCGCAGCCCATCCGGCGATGATCGCCGGCTGTCATCTTTCCGGTGTCGACCGGATCTTCCGCGTCGGCGGCGCGCAGGCGATCGCCGCGATGGCATTCGGCACGGAAAGCATTCCGGCCGTCGACAAGATCGTCGGCCCCGGAAACGCCTATGTGAACGAGGCCAAACGGCAGGTCTTCGGGCTGGTCGGCATCGACCAGTTGGCCGGGCCGAGCGAAATCTTCGTCGTCGCGGACGAGACCGGCGATGCCGTGACGATCGCGGTCGATCTGCTGGCACAGGCCGAGCATGACGTGCGCACCCGTGTCGGCCTGATCACCACCGATCGCACCCTGGCGGAGAAGGTGCTCGTCGAGATCGAGCGCCAGCTCGGCAATCTTTCGACTGCGCCGGTGGCCGCCGCCGCCTGGCGCGATTATGGCGAGATCGTCGTCTGTGCCGACGAACCGGCCATGCTTGCCTATTCCGATCATATCGCCGCCGAGCATCTCGAAGTGCACACGCGCGATGCGCATGCGACGGCGGCGAAGCTGCGCAATTACGGGTCGATCTTCATCGGGGTCGCCGCGAGCGTGGTCTATTCCGACAAATGCTGCGGCACGAACCACACGCTGCCCACCATGGCGGCCGGGCGCTACACCGGCGGCCTCTGGGTGGGTTCCTATCTCAAGACCTGTACCCATCAATGGCTCGACGAGCGCGGCGTCGCGGCCGTGGCTCCGCCGGCCATGCGCCAGAGCGCGAGCGAAGGCCTGGAGGGGCACAGGCGGGCAGCGGCGCTGCGGCTCGCGCCGGCGCAGTTGCTGAGCGAGATCGGAGCCTGACCGGCGACAAGATTTTCCGGAAACCCTCTATCGCACCACGAAAAAGGGGGTTCCAATGAGGGCAACAACGATCCTGTCCGCGAGGGGCGGAGCGGGTCGCTGCAGCAGAAGCAGGGAGAAGATCCATGACGTTTCTGAAATCCATACTCGGCAGCACCGCGCTCGCGGCGGGGCTCGTCATCGCCGGCCTCGGCGCGGCATCCGCCCGTGACCTCACCGTCGTATCCTGGGGCGGCAACTACCAGGACGCGCAGCGCAAGATTTACTTCAAGCCCTTCGCCGACAAGAGCGGCAAGCCGGTCCTCGACGAATCCTGGGACGGCGGCGTCGGCGTCGTCCAGGCGAAGGTGAAGGCGGGAACGCCGAACTGGGACGCCGTGCAGGTCGAGGCCGACGAGCTCGCCATCGGCTGCGCCGACGGCCTCTACGAGAAGCTCGACTGGACCAAGCTCGGCGGCAAGGACAAGTTCCTGCCGAGCGCCGTCAGCGATTGCGGCGTCGGGGCGATCGTCTGGTCGACGCTCCTTTCGTACGATTCCGACAAGCTGAAGACGGCGCCGACCTCCTGGGCGGATTTCTGGGACACCAAGAAATTCCCGGGCAAGCGCGCCCTTCGCCGTGGACCGAAATATGCGCTCGAATTCGCGCTGATCGCCGATGGGGTCGCGCCGAAGGACGTCTACAAGGTGCTGCGCGACAAGGGCGGCGTCGATCGCGCCTTCAAGAAGCTCGACGAGATCAAGTCCGACATCGTCTGGTGGGAATCGGGCGCCCAGCCCCTGCAGCTGCTGAAGTCCGGGCAGGTCGTGATGACCTCGGCCTATAACGGCCGCATCAGCGGCATCAACAAGACCGAGGGCACCAAGTTCAAGACCGTCTGGCCGGGCAGCATCTACGCGGTCGACAGCTGGGTGATCCTGAAGGGCAGCCCGAACAAGGACCAGGCGATGGACTTCATCGCCTTCGCCAGCCTGCCGGAGAACCAGTCCAAGCTGCCGCAGGACATCGCCTACGGCCTGCCCAACAAGGCCGCCGCGGCCGCCGTCCCTGCGGATCTCGCCGCCGACCTGCCGACGGCGCCGCAGAATCTCGAGAACGCGATCGCGATCGACGTCGATTACTGGAACGACAACATCGAGGACCTGACCAAGCGCTTCAACGCCTGGGTCGGCAAGTAGGTCGGCAAGGAGGTCGGCAACCAGCCGCCTCCGGTTTGCCGCTCGTCATCCAACAAGTCCCCGGGCGCGCGAGAACGTGCTCGGGGCTTGCCGGCCGACCGCTTGGCGTGCCCTGCCCTTCCGGCAATCCTCGCCGCGGCCGCAACGGCTTCGCCTCATCCGTCACGGGAATATTGATCCTTTGCGAGATCCGGATCCGTTCATTCATTTCGAGGCCATCAGCAAGGTATTCGGCACGGTAACCGTGGTCGACTCGCTCGATTTCCATGTCGCGCGGGGCGAGTTTGTCAGCCTGCTCGGCCCATCGGGCTCGGGCAAGACGACGCTCCTGATGATGCTCGCCGGCTTCGAGACGCCGTCCGGCGGGGGCATCCATGTCGACGGACGGCGCGTCGAGCATCTGCCGCCGCACAAGCGTGAGATGGGCGTCGTCTTCCAGAACTACGCCCTGTTCCCGCACATGACGATCGCGGAGAATGTCGGCTTTCCGCTCAAGATGCGGGGCGTCGCCCGGGCGGAGCGCGAGACGCGGGTGAAGCGCGCGCTCGACCTCGTGCGCCTTGGCCAACTCGCCGACCGCAAGCCTTCCCAGCTCTCCGGCGGCCAGCAGCAGCGCATCGCGCTCTCCCGCGCCCTCGTCTACGAGCCCAAGGTCGTGCTGATGGACGAGCCCCTGAGCGCGCTCGACAAGCAATTGCGCGAGCATATGCAGCTCGAGATCCGCGCGCTGCATCGCGAGCTCGGGCTGACGGTGATCTTCGTCACGCATGATCAGGGCGAGGCGCTGACCATGTCGGATCGTGTCGCCGTGCTGAACCGCGGAAAGATCGAGCAATTCGATACGCCGTCGGGCCTCTACGACCGGCCGCAGACACGCTTCGTCGCCGAGTTCATCGGCGAGACCAATCTGCTGGCGGGGCGCGTGTCGCAGCGCCAGGGCGAGGTCGCGACGATCGCGCTTGCGGCTGGCGGGAGCGTGACCTGCGACAGGGCGGCAGCCTTTGAGGCCGGCCATGACGTCATGGTCTCGGTTCGTCCTGAAATGCTGCATCTCGTGCCGGATGCTGCTGCGAACGCATTGCCGGTGACGATCGAAGACCATGTCTATCATGGCGATCACATCCGCCTGCACCTCGCCTATGGCGAGAGCCGGCTCGTCGCCAGGGCCGGGCGCCGCGATGCGGCACCGCCGATCGGCAGCAGGGCGTTCGCCAGCTTCGCACCCGGCGATTGCTCGCTGGTGGCACCATGAGCGCGCGCCTCCGGGCAACGCTCCTCATCCTGCCGCTGGTGGTGTTCCTCGGCCTGTTCTTCCTCTGGCCGCTCTGGATGATGGTCTCCACTGCGGTGCAGGGTGGCACCGTTCGGCTGGCCTTTCCGCAAACGGCAATCGCCATCGCGAGCTGGAATGGCAACAGCCCGCCGCCGGCCCCGCTGCAAGCTGCACTCGTCCGGGATTTGCGGGCCGACACGCCGCAGGAGCGCTTCGGCGATGCCGTGCGCACGCTCAACAGCCAGCAGGCCGGCTTCCGCACGCTGCTGCCGCGCACGGCCCGTGCCGTACGGGAAGCTGGCGAAACCGACGTGGCAGACCTCGTCACGGTCGATCCGCGCTGGGGCGACCTAGCCTATTGGCTGGCGTTGAAGCGCAGCATGCCGGCTTATACGGACGCCAATCTGCTGGCGGCGGTCGACCTCAAGCGCAATGACGATGCGCGGATCGAGCCGGTCGAGTCCGACTTCGTCGTCAACCGCGCGATCATGCTGCGCACCTTCATCATCGCGGCACAGGTGACGCTGCTCTGCGCGGCGATCGGGTTGCCCTTCGCGATGCTGGCGGCGAGCGTATCCGGGTGGAAGCGCAATGCGCTGCTCATTGCCGTGCTGCTGCCGCTATGGACATCGCTGCTGGTGCGCACGGCGGCCTGGCTCATCCTGCTGCAGGATAACGGGCTCATCAACCAGACGTTGCGTGCGATCGGGCTGATCGATTCGCCGCTTTCGCTCATCTACAACCGCACCGGCGTGCTGATCGCCATGACGCATGTGCTGCTGCCGCTGATGGTGCTGCCGATCTATGCCAGCCTGATCGCAATCCCGCGCAACCTGATGCCGGCCGCCGCGGCGCTGGGCGCGGCTCCGCTGCAAGCCTTCCGCCACGTCCTGCTGCCACTTGCGATGCCCGGATTGCTCTCGGGCTCGCTGCTCGTCTTCATGGTGGCGCTCGGCTACTACATCACCCCGGCCCTAACCGGCGGAGCGGGCGACCAGATGATCAGCTCGGTCATCGCCTTCTACGCCACGGGAACGGCCAACTGGGGCATGGCTGGCGCGCTCGGCCTGTTCCTGCTGGTGCCGACAACGGTGCTCTACATCGTCTACAATCGGCTTTCGCGCACGCCGCTGGTGCAGACATGAGCGGGGCTTCGATTCGTCCGGGCGGCGTGGCCTTCAACACGTTGAGGCTCGCCTTCGGGGCGCTGGCCGTCGCCTTCCTGCTTTTGCCGCTCGTCGCGATCCTGCCGCTCGCCTTCACCGACAGCGTCTTCCTCGTCTATCCGATCACCGGTCCCTCGACGCGCTGGTTCGGCGCGCTCGCGCAAAGCCAGGCCTGGACCCGCGCAATCGTCAATTCGCTGATCATCGGCACGGGCGCGACAGTCGTCGCGACCGTGATCGGGACACTGGCGGCACTCGGGCTGAGGCGCGAGCTCGTGCCGTTTTCCGGGCTGCTGCGCTCGGTTTTCCTGCTGCCGATGGTCGTGCCTGCCGTGGTGCTCGGCGTCGGCATGCAGATCCTCTACGCCCGCATGGGCTTGGCCTCCAGCTATCTCGGCGTCATCATCGCTCATGCCGTGCTGTGCGTGCCCTTCGTGCTCGTCAATGTCGCGAGCTCGCTCGCCAGCATCGATCCGGCGCTGGAACGGGCCGCCGCTAGTCTCGGCGCATCCCCGGTCAAGGTCTTCAGAAGCGTGACGCTGCCGCTGGCCATGCCGGGCATCCTGACCGGCGCCGTCTTCGCCTTCGCCACTTCGCTCGACGAGGTGGTGATCACGCTGTTCGTCGCCGGCCCCAACCAGACGACGCTCGCCCGCCAGATGTTCTCGTCGCTGCGCGAAAACATCAGCCCGGCGATCGCAGCGGCGGCCTTCATCATCATGATCCTGACGTTCGTGCTGCTCCTCGCCGTGAAGGGTGCCTCGCTCTACCAGGCGCTGCGCAAGCGGCAGAGGATCGAGATCAGCTAGCTCGGGCGTCATTACGAAGGCATGTGTCGCTTCGGTTTCGATTTGCGCCACCTGGTGCCATCCTGGCGTGGCGGTCATGCTCGCGATCGCCGCTCGCCCGCCGCGACGTGTTGAAGATCGGGCAAGCCGCGCGCAGCAGACTTACCCTAGCTTAGCGTCACGGCCATCGCGTCGGTCGAAACGTCCCAGCCGGAAGGACGACAGGTCGATACGGCTTGAGCCATCCAGGACAAGCTGGCTCACGGCTTCGCCGATCGCGGCCGAATGCTTGAAGCCGTGCCCTGAGCATGGCGACACCACGAGAACGCGCTCGCTGCGCGGCCATCGATCGATGACGAAGCCGCCATCGGGCGAAACAGTGTAGAGGCAGGTCGCGCGACGCGAGACATCGACATTCAGGCCATCGAGCCGCCCTTCGATCGCCTTCGCGTAAAACTCCCGCGATTCAGCCTCGTCGCTCGAACGGTCGAAATGGTCCGGGTCGACGAAAACGGACTTCTCCCCATGCGCAACCTTCACCGAGCCGTCGATCGCTGGAAAGCCGTAGAAGCCCTGCCGCTCGCCTGACGCCCAGATGAAAACCGGTGCGTCCTTCCACTCGCGGGCGGCCGCGGACTCCAGACCGTACCAGTGAAGGATTTCGCGCGTAGGGCGCAGCAGGCTGGTGAAGTCCGGGCCGAGCAGCTTGCTCGCCCAGGCCCCCGCGCTCACCACGACGCGGCCCGCGCGGATCGTATCATGGTCGGTCCTCAGCTCGACATGATCACCCTCCGGAACGATCGCCTGGACGCGGGTGTCGAGCGACAGCCGCGCACCTGCCGCGACGGCGAGGCGCAGTTGCGCGGAAACGCAGTGCTCCGGCCGCAGATAGCCGCCCTCCGGCTCGACATAGACCCGCTCGCCCTCGGCCGCGTTCAGCCAGGGATAGCGGCGTCGCGCTTCGACGGCATCGACGACTTCGTGGTCGATCCCCTCCCCTTGCGCGACCGCGGTGACGCGATCGACATAATCTCCGGAGCCCTGGCCCGGCCCGCCGCCAGAAACAGCCAGGAAGCCGACCTGGCCGAACAGGCTCTCGCCGGTGCGTGCTTCCAGTTCCTTCCATATCTCGTGGGATCGCCGCACCAGCGGCACCAGCTCCCTGCCTTCCGCCACTGCAAGCCGCGTGATCCGCGTTTCGCCGTGGCTCGAACCAAGCTGATGCGGCGGACTGAACTGGTCGATTCCGAGGACCTTCGCGCCGCGCGCCGCGAGCTGAAACAGGGCGGCGGAACCCATGGCGCCGAGGCCGAGAACCGCGATATCGACTGATTTCCGGACCATGCAGCACTCGCGACAGCTCGCCGCCCGCAGAGATTCGCGGCGGGTTTAAAGGGTTGAAGGCGATCGCTCACATTGTTGGAGCGGGCGCATCCAGGCCGTCAATATTAGACTACTAACTTAGTAGATTATCTGCTCGACGGCGTTCGTTTGTGGAAAGACTTCCACCGTCCACGGCTCCGGGGGAATTCTCTTCTCAGGTCTATCGAGTGCCGCCTGCCGGGCGGATCGGATCGGGAATCGACCTTTTTGTCTGCCTTGCCTCGTCGGCGCGCCTCTCAGCGGCGCCGGCATAAGGGGCGCAGATCCTTGGCCATCCAGATTTCCCGCTTGCCGCTTGCCGAACAACGCAGCACGAGGCTGCTCTGCCGCAGATTCCCGCGCACAGGGCGACGCGCGCGCCTTCGCCTTCGGACCTGCCGCCGAACAAGATCGAAGACCACACAATGCGGCGCCGAGCCCGGCGAATGGGCAGGGGCAAACGGCCCGTCGAGCCGCGGCGTTTTCTTAAACCTAGGTCGTACGACTTTTTCGTTCTCCGCAGCGGTCAAACAAAAAAATCCTGTTCGGCTTCCGCTGATCGCTCTGTGGCGAAATCATGGCGAACCCATTCAGTTGAAGGAGATCGCGCCATGTCCGCCCTGTCCCTGCTGCGCCGAAGCGTCCTCTCGCTCGCAGCAACCTTGCTGCTCGGCGGCGTCGCGCTCGCGAATTCCGGCCCGCTCGTCACCACCGACTGGCTGGAGAAGAACCTTAGCGATCCGAAGGTGCGGATCGTCGAGGTCAGCGTCGAGCCCGGCCTCTATGAGCGCGGGCACATCCCCGGCGCGCAGAACGTCGTCTGGCATACCGACCTCGTCGACACGGTCGAGCGCGACATCGCCAAACCTGAGAAATTCCAGGCGCTCGCCCGCAAGCTCGGCCTCGACAAGGATGTGACGATCGTCCTCTACGGCGACAGCAACAACTGGTTCGCCGCCTGGGGCGCGTGGGTGTTCGATATCTACGGCCTGCGCGACAACGTGAAGCTGCTCGATGGCGGCCGCAAGAAGTGGGAGCTGGAGAAGCGCCCGGTCTCGACCAATCCCCCGGCCATCAAGGCTTCTGCCTTCACCGTCGCCGAGCCGAACCGGAAGCTGCGCGCCCGCCTCGCCGATGTCGTCGCGACCGTCGAGAAGAAGTCGGAGGCTCGCGTGCTCGACATCCGCTCGGCCGATGAGTTCTCCGGCAAGATCATCGCGCCGGCGGGCTTCCAGGAGCTGGCGCTGCGCGCCGGACATATCCCCGGCTCCGTCAACGTGCCCTGGGCGCAGGCGGTCAACCAGGCCGACGGCACGCTGAAGTCGCCCGAGGAGCTGAAGAAGCTCTACGCCAATGTCGGGATCGACGGCTCGAAGCCGGTCATCACGACCTGCCGCATCGGCGAGCGTTCGAGCCATACCTGGTTCATCCTATCGCGCGTGCTCGGCTATCAGGTCGCGAATTATGACGGCTCCTGGACCGAGTACGGCAACACCGTCGGCCTGCCGATCAGCAACCCCGCCGGCACGGTGTGGGGCGGCAAGTAAGCCGCCTTCGCTTCGATGAGCATATCCGAAGAAAGCGGCGCACTGGAGTATCAGCGCGCCCGCGAAGCGACCATGGCGGGCCCGGCCGCCGCGGCCCATCGCCTTTCCGGCCCCCCTTGGGGCATCGTGATCGCGCTCTGCCTTGCCGGAGCGCTGGCGGCGGCCATCGTCGCGGTCGGCCGCGATGGCGATCCGGCGCCGCAGCTGCAGCTGTCCCTGATCCTCGGCGCCGCATTCGGCTTCGTGATCCAGCGATCGCGCTTCTGCTTCCTCTGCATCTGGCGTGACTGGCTGGACCGGCGCGACCCGCGCGGCCTCCTGGGCATCATCACGGCTCTCGTCATCGGCATCACCGGCTATACGCTGATCTTCGGTGCCTGGCTGCCAGACCCATCAGGATCGCGCCTGCCTCCGACGGCCCATATCGGGCCGGTCAGCCTCGCGCTTGTTCTCGCGGGCCTCGCCTTCGGCGCGGGGATGGCGATCTCAGGTTCCTGCCTCAGCGCCCATCTCTATCGCCTCGGCGAAGGCTCTCCGACAGCGCCCTTTGCCCTGATCGGCGCCGTGGGCGGCTTCATCATCGGCTTCCGAAGCTGGAACGGGCTCTATCTCTGGACAATCGCGGATGCGCCCATCCTTTGGCTGCCTCGCCACCTCGGCTATGGCGGCGCGCTGGTCGCCTCGCTCGCCGTTCTGGCTGTGCTAGCCTTATTCCTGCTGCGCGCTCGCCCCCTCCCCGCGCGGCGCGAACTGCCGGAGCGCGATCCTCTCGTCGCCGTATTCCGGCAGCGTTGACCGGCCTGGCTGGGCGGCCTTCTTGTCGGCCTGATCGGGGTTGGCGCCTATCTGCGCCTGTCGCCGCTCGGGGTGACGGCCGAGATCGGCTCGCGCTCACGCCAATTGGCTGCCGCGTTCGAGTTCCTGCCTTCGCGCCTGGAGGGCCTCGACAGCTTCCGGGGCTGCGCCACCATCATCCGTGACGCCTTGCTGACACCGAACGGCCTATTCATCGCCGGCCTGGTTGTGGCAGCGCTTATCGCAGCCCTCCTTGCTGGGGAGTTCAAGCCTCGCTGGCCAAGCATCGGCCAAATCCTGCGCGGCCTTACCGGCGGCGTCCTGCTCGGCTGGGGAACGGTGATCGGCCTCGGCTGCACCGTCGGCACCTTGCTGTCGGGGATTTCAGCGGGCGCCCTTTCGGGTTGGGTTTTTGCAACAGCTTTGGCCGCGGGCGCCACGGTCGTTCTGAGACTCGGGCGTCGTTTCGGATTGCCTTTGTAAAACGTCGGCAGCGGCCTTTTCGATCAGGCGATCGGCGCCGCACTCAACGCGACCGCCCAAAAGGGCGAGTGTCTCAGTTTACAAGCCCCCGGGTCCCGCCTCCTTCAGGTACCAGAAGCGGACATTGCGGACCTCCGGATGCGTGGCCGCAATGGCTCGTCTGGAACCCGGAAACCTCGCTGCAGTTGGAGGCTTACCCGTAGCGTGGTCGTTATCCTTCCCGGGGTCAGGAGTCTGTCGTGTCCACACCGTCCCGTCGCAGGATCCTCGCCTTGCTGTCCAGCGCCTGGGCGATGGGATACCGCTCAGCGGAGGCTCAATCGACGGCAGATGCCAGGAAGGGCTTCGGCTACGAAAACGTCGTTCAGCAAGCTTTGGCGCTGGCGGAGCGACCTTTCGATGCCGAAAGCGCCGCGATTCCGGCCGAATTATCGAAGCTGACCTATGACAGCTACCGGGAAATCCGCTTTCGTCGCGACAAGGCGTTCTGGCGCGATGGTGGTTCGGATTTCCGGCTCCTGCCTTTCCATCTAGGTTTTCTTCACAACAAGCCGGTCCAGATTCACATCATCAATCACGGCACCGCGGTCCCGATACCGTTCACGACCGGGCTGTTCGAATACGGCAAGGTGCCGGTTCCCAAGGGGCTCTCACCCGCGCTCGGTTTTGCGGGTTTCGCCGTGACGACCAATCTGAACGACCCAAAGGTGCAGGACGAGGTCATCTCCTTCCTGGGCGCGAGCTATTTTCGCCTGATCGGGCGGGGGCATCGCTATGGGCTTTCGGCTCGCTCTTTGGCGTTGGACGTCGGCGGGAAGCAGCCCGAGGAGTTCCCGTTTATGCGGGCGCTCTGGCTCGAGGAGCCCTGGCGCGAAACGACCGAACTCGT
This sequence comes from Allobosea sp. RIT-PG3_2, assembly GCF_057321085.1. Taxonomy (NCBI): domain Bacteria; kingdom Pseudomonadati; phylum Pseudomonadota; class Alphaproteobacteria; order Hyphomicrobiales; family Alloboseaceae; genus Allobosea; species Allobosea sp. RIT-PG3_2. Next base: position 396,134 of record NZ_JBXWCA010000001.1, read on the forward strand.
GATCTACGCACTCCTGGACTCTCCTTCGGTCACCGGAGCTTATCGCTACGTCGTCAGCCCAGGCCGGGAAACCTATGTGGATGTGACCGCGACGATCATTCCTCGCAAGGAGATCGCGCGGGTCGGCATCGCACCGCTGACATCCATGTTTCAGGCTGGCGAGGGCGATCTGGCCCAGCGAACAGATTTCCGGCCTGAAATTCACGACTCCGATGGGTTGATGATGCAGTCCGGCGGGGGCGAATGGATCTGGCGTCCCATCCGCAATCCAAAGGCGCTGCGCATATCGAGCTTTGGCGACAAGAACCCGCGCGGCTTCGGCCTCATGCAACGCGACCGGGAATTCGGCAGCTATCAGGATCTGGAAGCGCGATACGATGCGCGGCCGAGTTACTGGGTGCAGCCGCAGGGAGATTGGGGGGATGGCCGGATCGATCTCATCGAAATCCCGACGGTGAACGAAGCGTTCGACAATGTGGTTGCGTGCTGGACCCCAAACACGCCCCTGCCCATCGGACGGCCCGCCGAATTCCGGTATCGCATTTCTGCGATATCGGCGACATGGCATCTGCACCCCTACGCGCAGGCGCAACAGAGCTTCAATGGCTCTGATGTCGAAGATGGTGTGGTGGATGGCAACGGCACAAAGCGATTCATCATCGATTTTGCCGGGGGCGACCTCGCCTACTACCGGAACGAGCCAGAGCGATTGGAGCTCGTCGCCACGACGACGAGCGGCGCGATTACTTCCAAAATCCTTGCGTTCAACACGCCGCTCAAGGGGGTGCGCGCGATTGTCGATGCGACCCTGCCTGACGGCCAATCGGCCGAACTCAGAATCTTCCTCAGATCGCGAAATCGAACATTGAGCGAGACGTGGACCGCGACCTGGTCGGTTCCGGCTGGCGACTCTGCTCCACCGAACAAGCCAAAGAATTGACTTACGGGACAATCAGGGCGTTCCGCTCGGTTTCGGGTTCTCATGGTTGGTCGAAGACAGTCCGCGCTCAGATTCCGCTTCACCCCACATTCATCACAAGAGGCCCCATCTCAATCGAACAAAACAGAGACCAAGTAGAGGCTGACAGCCTGCATCGTGAGATCTTTCCCGTCGGATGGTGAGCCGACATCGCGGTCCAAGGAAAATGAAAGATGCGCGAGATCGTGACTTCATCGGCTACCCCGAGTGCAGCAGCGAAGTCGCCCAGCGACGGCGTCGCCAGCCTTGCCATTGGAGCGTTTATCATTGCCGCGCTGTATTTCGGACGAGAGGTCTTCGTCCCGGTGGCGCTTGCGGTCCTGTTCAGTTTTGTCCTGGCGCCGCTGGTCAAAGGATTGCAGAAGCTCCGCGTCCCACGTGCCCTGGCGGTCATCACGGTTGTCCTGATAGCATTCGCGGGACTGGCCATCCTGACCATGGCCATGGTCGGCCAGGCGACGCAATTGGCCGGTCAATTGCCGATCTACCAGAGCACGATGCGCGCGAAGATCGCCGCGCTGAAAGGTTCGGAAGCCGGCAGCGGAGTTCTCAGCCGGGCTGCGGATGTCCTGCAAGACCTGGGCAAGGAACTTGATCGTCCCAAGCCGGAACTCCCCCCTGCCAACGAGCCGCCCGCGGGCGCTCGGGAGGGCCGTCCGATTCCCGTCGAGGTGCACCAACCTGAGCCCGGCGCGATGGAAACGCTGCAGGCATTTCTGTCGCCGCTGATCCATCCGCTCACCACGACGGGAATCGTGCTGATTTTTGTGATCTTCATCCTTCTGAAGCGGGAAGATCTTCGAAACCGCTTCATACGGCTGACCGGCACCCACGACTTGCAAAAGACCACCGCCGCATTCGACGACGCGGCCAGACGTCTAAGCCGGCTGTTCCTTACTCAACTGATCGTCAATGCGGTGTTCGGCATCGTCATCGGTTGCGGCCTTTGGGCCATAGGTGTTCCCAGCTCACTGCTATGGGGCATCCTTGCAGCAATCCTTCGGTTCATACCTTACCTCGGAGCGGTTCTCTCAGCGGTCTTTCCAATGGTGATCGCGGCATCGGTCGATCCCGGCTGGACGATGCTCCTGCTGACGGCCGGCTTGTTCCTGATCGCAGAACCGATTGTCGGCCATGTGATCGAACCGTTGGCCTACGGCCGCTCCACCGGCCTGTCGCCCGTCGCCATCGTCGTCGCGGCGACATTCTGGACCTGGCTATGGGGTCCCATCGGACTCGTTCTGGCGACGCCGTTGACGGTGTGCCTCGTGGTTCTCGGCCGGCACGTCGAACGGCTGGAGTTCCTGGACGTCATGTTGGGTGACCGACCGCCGCTTTCGGCACCGGAGATCTTTTATCAGCGCATCCTCGCAGGGGACCCGGCAGAAGCGGCCGACAAGGCCGAGGAGGTGCTGAAGGAACGCTCGCTTTCCGCATACTACGATGAAGTCGCGCTCGAAGGCCTACGTCTCGCCGCGGCGGACGAGGCGCGCGGCGTTCTCGACGCAAGTCGTCGAGACCAGATTCTCGCGACCGTGCGCGAGGTCGTCGACGATCTGTCGGACCACGACGACCGGCGACCAGGACCCACCGCTGCAACAACCGATCCGGAGAGCGAGGCGGCCGTCGAACAAACAGATGAAAGCGAAGGAACCTCCGATCTGCCCGTGCTCGCCGAGGAGGCGCTGGGCGAGGCCTTCAAAGGCCGAGATCGCGTAATCTGTATCGGCGCACAGTCGCAGCTCGATGAGGCGGCTGCGCTGATGCTGAATCAGATCATGGAGAAGCACGGCCTGGCCGCGAAGGTTCTTCCGCCGAGCACGCTGTCAGCGGAGGGGCTTGCTCAACTCGCTGAACAGAAGCCGGCCCTGATCTGCCTTTGCTATCTCGGTGCGCAGAGTACGGCTCACATGAAATATGCCATCAAGCGCCTTCGCCGTCATATGCCGTCGACCATCCTCGTGCTGGGCTGGCTGTCACAAGCGTCTGATCCAGCAATGGATCTCAAGGGAGCGCTGGACGCCAACGAGGTGGAAACCTCCCTCCGAGGCATTTGTCGGGTCTGTCTCAAATCAGCTGAGCGCGATGCTACGGTTTGACCAAGGGCCTGCGGTCGCTACGCTCGGCAGGTTCGGCGTTATGCCGTCGGTGCCAACAGGCACTCGCCGAATAGATGAAGTCTGACGGCGCGCGGCTTTGCGGCTTCTTCCGGATTGGCGGGGATGAACGAGCTTTCGCCGCCGGCAAGCGCGGTCGGCAGCAGCATCACGCGAACGAAAACGTTTTCGGCGCCGCTGATATTCGTCCCGATGACCGTCTCATGCCCGCTTTCGAACCAGGCCTGTCCGGGCCCGACGCGGTCGAGCTGGTCGCCGACATCGGCGAGCAGCAATCCCGTCAGCAGCCTGCGAATGCCTGGGCCACGGTGGCGATGAGCGGGCGTTCTCGCTCCCGCTCCGGATCCGACACGATCCGCACGGAGCATGAAGTCACCCTCGGGCAAGGTGACGATGCGGGACAGCACCGGCGACAATCCGTTGCCTTCGCGTATGACAGAACCCTCAGGCGTCAGCTCGAACAGCCAGGCACAGCCGGAGCTGGCAACGAGATCTCCCGGGCGCGCGAACCCGCCGTCCCCTTCAGCAAACCGGCAGTCGCCAATCACAACTTCTCCCGCCTGCGCGAACGCGAAGGCGATATTGTCGCGCTCCAGCCTGCAAGTGGCCGGCGCGCCGATATCGTAGGCGGTTAGTCTGTATCGGCGAGCCATTCGTCCGTCCTTACCCGTGTTGCGCGCGCCGAGCCTCCGAGAGATCAGCGGGACTGTCCGACGACCGCCTCGAGGATCGGGCTTCCCGGTTCACGGAACTCGTTCAGGATGTCGAAATGGCCCCAGCGCGGCAGCGTGTGGACTTCCGGATTCATGCCGCTGCGGTGGAGATGATGCGAGTAGCGGTAGCTTTGATCGATCCAATGCCATGGCTCGAGGCCGCCCACGAAGACGGTGACCGGACATCTGACACGCACGTCCCGCCGCTCGACATCGCGGCGTTTTGCGATCTCTTCCGTCAGGCGCACATCCGCATTGACGCTGGTCGGCATGACCGGTCGCGGATCGTAGATCCCGCTGATGAGCACCGCGCCGCTGACGAAGCCCGGATCGACGCCCTCCGCCGCCCAGTCATGCGCGAGGCATTCTGCGACGAGATGGGCGCCCGCCGAATGCCCGGACAGGCTGACGCGCCCGGGATCGCCACCGAAACGGTGCGCTTCGCGTCTCACCCAGGCCAGAGCCGCAATCGCGGATTCCGCCACGCCGTCAAGCGTCGAAGCCGGGCAGAGTTCGTAATTCGCGATCACGGTGGTGATCCCGGCCGCCACCAGCGGAGCGGCGACGAAGGCGAAGTTCTCCTTGTCCTGCGCACGCCAATAGCCGCCATGATAGAAGATATGGACCGGGCTCGGCTCGGTTTTCCGCGGCGCGGGATAGATGTCGACCTTGCGCAGAGCATGCTCGCCATAGGACAGGTCTGCATGGCGTTCCAGCCGCGCCAAGGCTTCGGCATTGATCGGCGCCCGGTCTGCCTGGGCGTCCTTGAAATCCGGGAACGCTGCCTGCGGATTATATTGGAGCTCGTGCTCTTCCGCGCTGAGCGCGGACCAGAAGAACTGATCGGAAGACATCTTAATCCTCTGCCGGTCGATGGCACTGCAATTCCTTCAAGCGGTCCGGGCCAGACGCTCCAACGAGCTGCTGCGCAGCTTCGAAAGCGTCGAGCGGACGGAGAGCGCCTCCGGATCGGTCACCAGCTCGATGAGTGCCCCGGTGCCTGCGCTGCGTGCGCGCTGCAGCGCCGCGTCGAAATCGCCCGTCGCTTCCACGCGCTCCGCATGCAGGCCATAGGCCTGCGCCAGCGTGACGAAATCGGGGTTCGTCAACGCCGTGCCGCTTTCGCGTGCCGGATAATGGCGCTCCTGGTGCATGCGGATGGTCCCGTACATGCCGTTGTTGACGACGATGAACACGATCTTCAGCCCATATTGCGCCGCCGTCGCCAGCTCCTGCCCGTTCATCATGAAGCAGCCATCACCGGCGATCGACACCACCTCGCGCTCCGGAAAGGCGAGCTTCGCCGCCACCGCGGCCGGCACACCATAGCCCATGGCGCCCGAGGTCGGGGCGAGCTGCGTGCGGTAGGTGGAGAAGGGCCAGTGGCGATGCAGCCAGCCGGTGTAATTGCCGGCTCCCGAACAGATGATGGTGTCGTCGGGGAACGCCTCGCGAAGCTGCACGATCACCTCGCCCAGATTCACCTGGCCGGGCTGCGCTGTGGGGACCAGGCTCGCCTCGTAGTCGGCGCGGCACGCGCGCGCCCATTCGGCCCATGCCGGCGCCGCGATGGGCGCCTGCGCCGCAAGCGCCGCGATCGTCGTGCTGGCCGCGGCATTGATCGGCAGATCGGCCTGGTACACCCGGCCGAGTTCATCCGGATCGGGATGCACGTGAACCAACGTCTTCGCGGCTGGTCGCGGCGGGGCCAGGAGCGTGTAGCCCGCCGTCGTCATTTCCCCCAGCCGCGGACCGAGGACGAGCAGAAGATCGGCCTCGGCAAGGCGCCTGACGAGACTGGGCTCAGCCCCGATCCCGAAATGGCCGACGAAGCAGGTGTCAGCGTTCGGCAGATAATCCTGGCAACGCAGCGAAACCGCGACCGGCACGTGGTTGCGGCCGGCGAAGGCGACGAGGTCGCGCCCGGCCTGCGTGGTCCAGCCGCCGCCGCCCGCGATCACCATCGGCCGTTGGGCTTTCGCCAGCATCGCCATGGCATCGGCGACCTGATCCGAGCGGGGCGCGGCCGGCAGCGGGTCGGCCCGCCGCCCCAGGTCGATTTCACCTTCGACGACCGCGCTGAGCATGTCTTCCGGCAGCGACAGAACGACGGGTCCGGGCCGTCCGGCCATCGCCGTCTGGAAGGCACGATGCAGATATTCGGGGATTCGCGCGGGGTCGTCGATTTGCGCCGCCCACTTCGCCAACGGCGCGAACATCGCTCGGAAGTCGACTTCCTGGAAGCCCTCGCGGTCGGCGAAATCGCGCCCGACCTGGCCGATGAACAGGATCATCGGCGTCGAGTCCTGGAAAGCGGTGTGGACGCCGATCGATGCGTTCGTCGCTCCAGGCCCGCGTGTCACGAAGCAGATGCCGGGACGACCGGTCAGCTTGCCGTGAGCCTCCGCCATGTTTGCCGCCCCGCCCTCCTGGCGGCAGACGATCAGCTCGATCTCGTCGCGCTTGTCGTGCAAGGCATCCAGCACGGCGATGTAGCTCTCGCCCGGCACGCAGAAGACGCGGTCCACCGCCTGCAAGGCAAGGCAATCCACCAGCAGCTGCGCGCCCGTCCGTGCCATTCGCTCGCCCATAACAACGCTTCCCTGCATGAAACCGGTTCAATCCTTAACCAATATCACCCAATTACAACCAATGGCCATCGATTTTTCCGCACCGCCTCGGTCGATCACGCCTTTTGAACATCTGGCGAGAATGAGGTATCGATATTCGAGAATTGGCGGGACCAAACCAGACCAAACATGATCGAGCACCTGGCAAGACAACCGGACGAGCCCAGCGCGCGGCTGAAATCCGATTCGGACAGTCATGCCATCTACCAGAGCCTGCGCAGCTCGATCGTCGAGGGACAGTTGCGGACGGGCGCGCGCCTGCCGACCGAAAGGGCGCTCGCTTCGCGCTTCGGCGCCGCCCGCAACACCGTGCGCAAGACGATGAACCAGCTCGCCGACGAAGGGCTGATCATCCGCCATGTCGGGCGGGGCACTTTCGTGGCCCGAAGCCAGTCGAAGACCAGCGCGGAAGCGAACGCCGAACCCGATTTCAGCCTGGGCGAACTGCTGGAGGCCCGCCTGATGTTCGAGCCGACACTGGCCGAACTGGTCGCGGAACGGGCGACCGAGCAGGATCTCGCGGCGCTGTCGACCTATCTCGAAGCACTTCGCAATGCCGCGAGCTGGAGCGAGTTCAAGGAAGCCAAATACGCCTTGCACCTCGCCATCGTCCGCGCTTCGCGAAACAGCTTCCTCGTCTCGGTGTTCGAGCGGATCATCGCGTCGCGGCGCAAGGCAGGTTGGGGTCGACCGGGTGGTCATCCGCTTCCGATCAGCGCCGTGCGCGCGGCCGCCGCTCGCGACAATGCCGCGATCATCGACGCCTTGAAGGCCCGGGACGCGAGCAAGGCGCGCGACCTCATCAGCAGCTATCTCCTGCGCACGCTGATGTCGGTCAGCGAGAGCTGACGCCCCGGCTGGTTCAGCGCCGGTCCATCCGGCGCTGCAGGGCGCGGCCCACCAGCATCAGTGCGAGCGCCGTGATCAGAATGGCGAGGCCCGGAAAGGCCGACATCCACGGCGCCAACAGGATGTAGTCCTTGCCCTGCTGAAGGATCGCGCCCCAGTCGGGCGTCGGCGGCTGAACGCCGAGACCCAGAAATCCGAGTGCGGACTGGATCTGCAGCATGAGCGGAAACAGCACCATGCACTGGACGAGGATGACGGGCAGGACATTTCGCGCGACGTGCCGCATGAGAATCAGGCGCGGCGACAGGCCGAGGCTGCGGGCTGCCTCGACATAGGTCATGCCGGCTTCTGCCATGGCTCCCGATCTGGCGATGCGGAAGAAGAGCGGCACGTAGACGACCGTGAGGGCGAAGACGAGGTTGATGGTCTTCGGGCCGAGGATGCCGGTGACCATCACGCCGAAGATGATCGGCGGAAAGCTCAGGATGACGTCGACGAGCCGGCCGAGCACCATGTCGATGCGCCCGCCGAGGAAACCCGAGATCATGCCGAGCGCGCCCCCGATCAAGGCCGCGGCAGCCAGGGCCGAGGCGCAGATCGACAGGGTCATGCGCGCGCCATGCACGACGCGGGCGAGCACGTCGCGGCCGACATCGTCCGTCCCGAATGGATGAGCCGACGAGGGAGCTTCCATCGCCCTGTCGACATTGACCGCCAGCGGCGAATGGCTGGTGAACAGGCTCGGAAACAGCACGACCAGCAGCACGAAGGCGAGCAGAACCACGCCGAGAGCCAGGTCCGGCTCGAGGCGCGCGCGCAGAACGAGGCGCGACAAGCGGGCGCGGAAGGAAGGAAAGGTTGGTGAGGTGCTCATGTCGGACTAACCCAGCCGGACGCGTGGATCGATGATCCGGTAGGAGAGATCGACAAGCAGATTGACCAGCATGGCCACCACGACCACGACCAGCAGCCCGGCCTGCAGCACGGGATAGTCCCGCGTCTCGATCGACGACAGCAACAACCTGCCGAGTCCCGGCAGCGCGAACAGGCTCTCGATGATGACGGCACCCCCCAGAATCTGGATGAGGATCAGGCCCATGAACGTCACCAGCGGAATCGCGATGTTGCGCAGCAGATGGGTGAAGAAGATGGTCCGCGTGGGGACGCCCTTGGCGGTCGCGGTCCGCACATAGTCCTGCCCGAGGGCGGAGACGATGCTCTGCCGCACGAACTGGCTGTAGGCGGCAGCCTGCAGCAAAGCGAGGCTCAGCACCGGAAGGGCGATCATCGAAAGGTTTTCGCCCAAGGCTTCGGTCGGTGGCACGTACATCAGCGGGGGCGACCAATCGAAGCCGGCCGACATGCCGACCAGCAGCATGAGACCGATCCAGAACACCGGCGCGGCCAGGCCGAGCAGATTGAAGGCCTGGACCGCGCGGTCGAGCGCGCGGCCTTCGTAGATGGCGGAGAGAATGCCGAGCGGGACGCCGATCAGCGTCGCCAGAATGAGGGTGGCGAAGGCCAGCTGAACGGTTACCGCGAGCGCCGAGCCGATCATGCCGAGGACGGGCTGCCCGCGCGTCCAGCTGGTGCCGAAATCGCCGGTGAGGACATGCCCGAGCCAGCCGAGATATTGCCGCCAGACCGGTTGATCGAGGCCGAAGAACTCGCGCAGTGCCTTGGTCGCGATCGGGTCGCTGGTTTGGCCGAGCATCTGGCCGACCACGTCACCGGGCACCGACCGCACCAGCAGGAACACCACCATCGACGCCAGCAGCGCCGTGACGGCAGAGGCTGCCAGTCGTTTTGCGAGATAAGCGCCCATCGGACTCCGCGGATTTCAAGACAGGAAGAATGGCCGGCGCGGAGTTGGAGGCCGCGCCGGCGTTGCAGGCGACGCCATGCGGCGCCGGATGCGGGCGGGATCAGCCGACCCAGGCGCGCGCCAGGCCGTAATACCAGCCGGTGGGATGCTGATCGTAGTTGTGCACCCTTTCGCCCCTGACGACGACATGGTCGGCCGAAAACAGCATGATCGTCGGCACGCTTTCGGCCATCACCTGCTGATAGCGTGTATAGATCTCACGGCGCTTTGCCGGATCGCTCTCGGCACGCCCCTCGTCGAGCAGCTTGCTGGCTTCGTCATTCTTCCAGTTGCGGAAATCGGCGCCTTCCGGCGCCTTGTGGAAGTGCCGGTAGAACAGCAGGTTCGGGTCCGGAACCGTCGCCCAGTCGTTGAAGGTGAAGCCCATCTGCTTCGACTGGAAATTCTTGACCCAAACGCCCAGCTCGACGCGCTGGATCGAGAGTCTGATGCCGACCTTGGCGAGCTGCTCACGCAGGATCACGCTGGCGGCGTCCATCCAGTCGTAGCCGATGATCGAGGTCAGGGTGAGATCGAACCCATCGGGGTGGCCGGCCTCGGCCAGCAGCTTCTTGGCGGCGGCGATGTCGAGCTTCTGGTTTGGCAGCTTGTCGAGCGGCGCGCCCCAGCTCTCCTGCATGCCGGCGACCATGGTGCCGACCACGTTGCCGAGCCCGCCGATCGAAGCGCGCATGATCTCGTCCTTGTCCACCGCCAGGGCGATGGCGCGGCGGACGCGTTCATCGTCGAGCGGCTTGAGCTCGGCACCGAGATCGATGGCCTTCTGGTTGAAGGACGGCTTCCGCTCGACAACGAGCCCGGCGACACCTTCGACCTGCTTGACGTCCTGCGGGCGGCTCAGCGTCGCGATGTCGATGCGCTTGTTGCGCAGGCCGACGAGCAGGCTCGCAGCATTCGGAACGAAGATGAAGTTGATCCGGTCGAGATAAGGAACGCCCGGCTCCCAGTAATCCGGGTTGCGGACCAGGGTGGCATTGCTGTTGGGCTTGAACTCGGCGAGCTTGAACGGCCCGGTGCCGACGCTCGCCTGGTTAAGTTTGGTTTTCGCATCGGCCGCATCGAAATAACCGGCCGGGACGACGCCGCCGTATTTGTTGCCGAGCGTCATCGGCAGTGCCGCGTTGGGCGCCGAGATCGTGATCTTGACCGTCGCGTCATCGACGGCGTCGATCGCCGTGATCATGGCGAAATCGCCGGCCCCGGGCGAGCCGTTCTTCGGGTCCCGAATATAGTTGTAACTGTAGGCGACGTCCTTCGCGGTCATCGTCTGGCCGCCATGGAACTTCACGCCCTTGCGCAGGCGCACGGTATAGACCAGCCGGTCGGCAGACAGGTCGAAACCTTCGGCGAGCAGCGGCATGGCGGTGCCGTCGGGGCTTTCGTAGAACAGCCCCTGATAGATCAACACCGTCAGCCGGATGCGCGCATCGGCCGCCTGATGAAACGGGTCGAGTCCCGGAGGCTCGACGAGCAGACCCATGTTGAGGGTTCCACCCGTCTTCGCGCCCGTGGGCTTCGGCCCGTAGAGTTCGGCCGCGGCGGCCGAACCGGCGAAGGTCGCCGTGGCAATAAATCCTCCGAGGGCCAGCAGCAGGCTGCGGCGGTCGACGCCGCCAAAGAGATCCGAATCCGACATTGTTGTTTTCCCCTCACCGGGCTCCGGTTCGGATCTGCTGAGATCCTGGGATGGCCGGGCGCCCGTTGGCCGGTACCCCATGTCGAGAAGCTCAGTCGCGATAGGCCACTACCAACTCGATCTCGACGGCCGCATCGCGCGGTAGTTCGGCAACCCCGACTGCAGAGCGCGCGTGGCGGCCTGCCTCGCCCAGGATTTCGCCGAGCAGGTCGGAGGCGGCGTCGAGAACCTTCGGCTGGTCGTTGAAGCCGGGAGCCGACGCGACGAAGCCCGTCACCTTCAGGACGCGTTCGATCCGATCGAGGCTGCCCAACGCCTGCTTCAAGCAGGCCAGTCCCTGCAGGATACAGATACGCGCCTCGGCGCGAGCGGCTTCAAGCGAGACCCCGGCGCCGGCCTTGCCTCTGACCTTGACCTCGCCGTCAACCTTGGGAAGCTGACCCGCGACATAGGCGACGCCCCGGTGCAGCCTCACCGGTACGTAGTTGAACGAAGGCGAGGCAGCCTCCGGCAGCTCGATACCGAGCTCGGCAAGACGCTGGTCAATCATGGGCTTGTCCCGGAATTGGCGCGAGAAGATCTTCGACGAGGCCGTCAAGGTCGTAGCGCGGTCCGAAGCCGGTCTCGGACACGAACCGACTGCCGTCGCTCAGCGGCAACAGCAGTGCCGGCTCGATGCGCTCGAACCCGATCTCGACCCCCGGTCGCCTCGCCCGGACGGCCTCGATGATGTCGAGGATGCTCGCCTCGAACCCCTTGATGTTATAGGCCGGCCGGACCGGCCCGCTATGGCGCAGCGCCGTCAGCATCGCCGCCGCCGCGTCGACGACATGCATCAGGTCGACGGGGTGGTCGTGAAACGTCACATGCGCCGGGCGCCCTTCGCGTGCCGCCGCAAAGACCTCGGAGATCGAACTCGCGGCGCCTTGATACCAGAGCCCGGGGCCGAGGATCAGCGGCAGGCGCATGCTGACGATCTCGACGCCGTGCCGGCGCATCAGGAACTCGGAAAGCACCTCCGCCATCTGCTTCGTCACGCCGTAGACGGTGGTCGGAGCCGAGACATCGTCTTCGTTGACATGCGTGGTCGCATAGGCAGATGCGGGGCCATACACCACGGCGGAACCGGTCCAGACGATGCGGTTCACGCCAGCGTGGCACGCGGCCTCGACGAGCCGGCCGTGGCCGGCGACATTGATCTCGAATGCGGCATCGGCCTCGGCTTCCCCGGCGCGCATCAGGCCCTGCTTGCCGACGCTATGCGCCACGCAGGACACCACCTGCGTCGGCTTGAACCGGGCAAAGGCCGCGTCGAGAGCCTCGCGATCGCCGATGGAGCCCTCGAACACCTGATAGCGGCCGGCGACATCGGCAAGCCGGTCCTCGGCCATGGCAGGCCCGAACAGAACCGGGGCATACCCAGCACGGATCAGGGCGCGGACGACATGAGACCCGACAAAGCCCAGTCCGCCGGCGACAAGCACGGTGCCGGCGCTGCCAGGCCTCGACGCCAGCTCGGTGGAATCAGGTTCGACTGCATCAGCGAAGGACATGGCGATCCACCGCATTCCAGTCGATCTCGATACCGAGGCCGGGCGCGTCGGGCACGGCGATCACGCCATCGACCTGCTGGAGCGGATCGACCAGGATTGAATCCCGCAACGGGTTGTCGCCCAGATCATATTCGACCAGCGTCGGGCGCGGGACATTGCCGCCATGGGGATAAACCGGCAGCGACGCGACGAAATGCACCGCCGCCGCCAAACCGACCCCGGTGCCCCAGACATGGGGCGACAGGCGCAAATGCTCCATCATCGCGAGCTGGGCGATCTGACGGCCCTGCCAGAAACCACCGCAGAGCGAGAGATCCGGCTGCACGACATCGACAGCACGCCGATCGATCAGGCGTTTGAAGTCGAAGGCGGTGTAGAGGGCCTCGCCCGTGGCGATCGGGACCGGACTCCAGCGGTGGAGCGCCTCATAGCCGGCGAAATCCTGAGGCGCGAGCGGCTCCTCGACCCAGCCTATGCCGTAGGGGACGAGCCGGCCGATGCTCTCGCGCGCGAGATCGAGGGTGTAGTTGGAGTTGATGTCGACCAGGATCTCGACATCGGGGCCTAGAATCTGGCGCGCCGCAGCGACACGCTGCTCGTCGCTGGCCGGCGACACGCCGATCTTGATCTTGATCGAGCGATGGCCCGCCTTCGCCATCGCTTCGATCTGCGGCTCGAAATCGCGCTCGCTATTCTCCGTCAGATAACCGCCAGACGCATAGATCGGCACCTGGGAAGCCTGCTTGCCGCCGATCAAGCGGTGAACCGGCAGGCCCAGCGCCTTGCCCGCCGCATCCTTGGCAGCCATGTCGATGCCGGAAATGCTCCAGGTCAGGGGACCCTGGACGCCGAAATGGTAATGGCGAGCCAGCATCTGCGAGAAGACATGCTCGATGTCGAGCACGTGACTCCCGAGCAGGTAGCCCTTTACCAGTGGCAGCATGGCGAGATTTACCGTGGGCATGCCCCAGCATTCGCCGACACCTTCGGTTCCGTCGGACAGGCGCAGGCGGACCAGGGTCGTGGCCCGGGCGCTCGCGAGCGACTTTGCCATTCCATAGCTGCGACCGGGGGGAAGCTGCGCCTGCAAGGGGATGAACGCGATGTCTTCGATGATCATGGCCCGTCGCATTCCTTGTCCAGCCAATGCAGATCAATTTCAGCCAATGTTGAACCAATTTGAGGGCGAGCGCAATATCGTCGAGACGTGGCCGTCGCTACATGCTGTGCGGCGCCCATCTGCAGCTTGATGCCAATAGCTGCGCTGCGCATCTCGACCGGCCGAAGCGCGAGCACCGCTTCGCCGGACTATTCAACATCGACAAGAATTCGATCGGCGAAGAGCCCGGGGAACGCGCCCGTCTGAATAAGCAGGCAGGCCAGGATGTTGCGCGCATCAGGGCTTTTCAGGCCATCGACACATGTCTGGCTTGCGCAAGCCAGATCGAAGCAATGCGCCGCGGCTCAACGCGAACTGCCAACCGGGGCGTTGCGCCCGATCAGGTGGCAAGCGCAGTGGCGCCAACAGCCGCCATCGAGCCGTCGTCCGAAAGCGGACGCTCGAAGCTCACCTATGGAATATCCACCTTCGCATTGCGGAAGCAGAATCGTTTGTGCTCCGCCAGGGTCCGAGCCAAATCATCGACGCGGAGCGAAGACGCTCAATGAGCGCCAGCCCTGACGAAGTTCGCCAGCTCAGCGGTCTGGGGGGTTGCGAACAGCGCCTTCGACGCCCCCTGCTCCCAGATTTTCCCCTGATGCATGAACACCGTGGTGTCGGCCACGGTCCGGGCGAAGTTCATCTCGTGGGTGACGAGCAGCATGGTCATGCCACCCTTGGCGAGCTTCTCCATGACGATCAGCACCTCGCCGGTCAGCTCCGGGTCGAGCGCCGAGGTAACCTCGTCGAAGAGCATCACCTTCGGCTTCATCGCCAGCGAGCGGGCGATGGCGACACGCTGCTGCTGGCCGCCGGAGAGGTTGTCGGGGTAGCTGTCGAACTTCTCGGAGAGCCCGACCTGCGCGAGCACGTCCTTTGCCAGTGCGAGCGCCTCCGCTTGGGAGACGTTCTTGGTGATGCGCGGCGAGAGCATGATGTTCTGGCCGACCGTCAGGTGCGGGAACAGGTTGTAGCTCTGGAAGACGATGCCGACATCCTTGCGCAATTCGCGCAGCTTGGTCGGGTCCTGCGTTGTCGTGTGGCCGGCGACCTCGATCTTGCCGGCATGGAAGGTCTCGAGCCCGTTGATGCAGCGCAGCAGCGTCGATTTGCCCGAGCCGGAGCGGCCGATGATGGCGACGACCTGCCCTGTCTCGACGCTGAGCGAGACGCCTTTCAGCACCTCCAGCGAGCCAAAGCGCTTGTGGACGTCTTCAATGAGAACGGCTGGCATTCATCACCTTTTCGAGATGGCGGCTGAGCCGGGACAGCGGGAAACAGATCGCGAAATAGATCGCACCCACCAGGGTGAATATCTGGAAGGCCTGATAGGTCGCGTTGTTGACCAGCATCCCGGCACGCATGAGGTCGACGAAGCCGACGACCTGGACGATCGAGGTGTTCTTCACGAGCTGGACGAGGAAGCCGACCGTCGGCGGCAGCGAGATCCGGACCGCCTGCGGCAGGATGATGTAGCGGTACTGCTGCGACGTGGTCAGCGCCAGCGAGGCGGAAGCCTCCCATTGCTGACGCGGTACGGATTCGATCGAGCCGCGCCAGATTTCGGCGAGATAGGCTGAGACGTAGATCGACAGCGAGGCCGAGGCCGCGAAGAAAGGCGGCAATTCGATGCCAACAGCCGAAAGCCCGTAATAGCTCATGAACAGCACCATGAGGACCGGGATCGACTGGACGACCAGGATGTAGCCGGCCGCGAACTGGCGCAGCAGCTTGACCCGGGACAGGCGCATGATCGCGAAGGCGCCACCGAGGATGCTGCCGATGAAGAAGGCTATTGCCGTGAGCGCCAGCGTCCAGCCGGCGGAACGCAGGATGAAATAGGCCTCTGGCCAACCGAAGGTCTGCATCAGGCGGCCTCCCCATGCGCTTCGGTGAGGCGCGCGAGGCCCGAGACCTGCGGAAAGAGCTTCCGGCCGAGCCAGTTCAGGAACAGCTTCAGCGAGAGCGCCAGCACCAGATAGATCACGGTGACGACGATGTAGGTCTCGAAACTGCGGAAGGTATCCTGCTCGATGATCGCGGCCGTGCCGGAGAGCTCCTGCACCGAGACGAAGGAGCAGATGCTGGACGCCAGCATCATCAGCACGAACTGGCTCGACAGCGCCGGCCAGACACGCGCGAAAGCCGGCTGCAGGATCACATATTGCAGGACCTGGCGCTTGGTCATCGCCAGCGCCATGCCGGCCTCGATCTGCGACTTGTGGATGGAGTCGACGCCCGCGCGAATGATCTCGGTCGCGTAGGCGGCAAGGTTGAGCGTCATCGCCAGGATCGAGGCCTCGAGCCCGTTCATGCGGATGCCGATCTGAGGCAATCCGAAGAAGATCATGAAGAGCTGGACCAGGAAGGGCGTATTGCGCATCAGCTCGACATAGGCATCCACGAGGTAGCCGGCCCAACTGCCTGCGAGGCTGCGAAGCGCGGTCATGAGCGTGGCGAGTACGAGGCCGAGGCCGATCGCGATGAAGGATAGCGCGATCGTCAGCATGACCCCGTTCAGGATCATCGGCCATCTGGAAAAGACGTCTTGGAAGAGCAACGGCGCGCTCCTTCGGCCCTGGAGGTCGAGAGGGATCGCCGGCGCGCTGGAACGCGCGCCGGCTCGAGCGTAGGATCAGAAGGTCGGCAGCGGCGGCAGCGGGCTGCCGACCCATTTCTGGGCGATCGCATCGAGTTCGCCGTTCTGCTTCACGTAGTAGATGAAGTTGTTGAGCCACTGGCGCAGCTCATAGGCGTCTTTGCGCATCGTCATCGAGTTGGGCTGCATGCCGAAGACGAATTTGAGTTCGGTCTCGGTCTCGCCGCGCGCCTTCATGGCGGCGTTGGCCTGGGCGTCGGGGCCGGCGATGGCCTCGACCTGGCCGGAGAAGAGCGCCTGCATCGTGGTCGCGTCGTCCTCGAAGCGCAGAATGGTGAGGTTCAGCTCCTTCTCGCGGCTGGTGAACTCGCGTTCGACGCTGGAGCCGCGGTTGACGCCGACCTTCTTGCCCTTCAGGTCGTCCCAGGTTTTGATGGCGACGTTCTTCTTGGCGTAGATGCCGGTCTGGAAGGCGCTATAGGGAATCGAGAACATCACCGCCTTGGCACGCTCGGGCGTCGGGGCGAGCGTCGCAACGAGGAAGTCGACCTTGTTGGCCTCCAGCGCCGGGATACGGGCCGGCGGGGTGAGCTGCACCATCTCGACCTTGACGCCGAGATATTTGCCGATCAGCGCGATGACGTCGGCATCGTAGCCGATCGCATTGCCCTGCGAGTCGACCGAGCCATATGGCGGCGCGCCGATCAGCACGCCGATCTTGACGGAGCCGCGTTTGATGATGTCGGTGACCGACTGGGCCGAAGCCTGACTTGCCACCAGCATGCCGGCGCCCAGCGCCAGCAAAGTGCCGGCAACCCTGAAATGCTTGAAGAGACCCATGGTGCGCTTCCCTACTTTTTGCGGATTGTCCGCGGTTGGCCCAGCCGGCTTCTTGGCGTCCGGCTCGGAAATCGGAGATCAGGCGACGGCTTTGCCCTCGCGCACGAGGTTGGTCAGAGGCTCGCCGGCGAAACAGCGCCGGATGTTGTCGGCGATCGTCTGCTGGCGGCGGCGGATCGTGCCGCTCGTCCAGCCCGACATATGCGGCGTCATCACGATGTTCGGCAGTTCATGAAAAGGCAACGAGCCCGGCAGGGGATTCGCGTCTTCGGAAGAGGGATATCGGTACCAGGTGTCGATCACGGCACCGGCGATGCGCTCCTGCTTTAGCGCCTCGTACAGCGCAGCCTCGTCGAGCAACGGGCCACGCCCAACGTTGAAGACGACCGCATTGCGGCGCATCGCGGCGAATGCGTCAGCGCCGACGATCCCTCGGGTTTCCGGGGTGAGCGGGAGCGAAACAACGATCGCGTCGGCCGAACCCCAGAACGCGTCGAGCCGGTCGAGCGTGAAAGAGCGGTCGACGATCTCGGAGGTCGCGACCGGGCTGCGATTGGCGACATTGACCTGCATCTCGAAGGCCTTGGCACGCCGTGCGATCGCCTTGCCGATATGCCCGAAGCCGAGCAGGCCGATGGTCTTGCCGGCGATCTCGCCATGGACGCGGTCGGGCGCGCCCGCCCAATAGGCCCAGTCGCCGCGGCGCAGACGCTGATCGGCATCGGCGAGCGGAATGTGCCGCGCCAGCAAGGCGCTCATCACATATTCCGCGATCGCCTGCTCGTGGCCGAAGCAGTTGCAGAGGCTCGTCTCGGACGGGAGCTTGTCGAGCTGGACCGCGTCATAGCCGGCCCCCGGCACATGGAATAGGCGCAGATTCGTCAGGGCGGGCAAGGTGGCATCGAACTTCACGCCGACGACGACATCCGCATCGGCATAAGCACGGCGATCGGCTTCGGCCTCGAGTTGGTCCGGGAGGACACGGATATCGGCGTCCGATCCCACCAGCCCGGCGAAGCCTTCGCTGAAGGAAGCGGCATTCTCACCATGAAAGACGATGCGCATGATCGGCGGCTCTCTTTACGTCAGGTATTTAGCAGCGGCTCTAGGCTGCAATCCAGCAAGGAAGGGTCGATTGCGGCCTCCATCTCGTCGAACATGCCATCGACGAAGCCTATCAACGCATCGGAGGCCGCGACGGCCCGGTCGCCATGACGCGTCGCGATCGCGTTCAGCACGGCGATATGGTGGTCGATGGTGCCTTCCAGCCCGACACGATGGGGCATGTAGTTGTGATAGATGAAGCCGATGCGCCGGAAGATCGTGTGCAGCGGGCGCAGCGTATGTTCCAGGAAGGGCTCGGCCGCCGCCGCCAGCACCATCTGATCGATGCGCCGGTCGAGCGTGTTGAACTCGGCAAGAGTGAGCCCGGCGCGGCGCTCGCGCAGCAGGCGTTCCATGTGCAGCATCTGGTTGCGGTGCGAGGGGCCCGCGCGCTCGGCCGCCAGGCCGATGACGAAGCGCTCCAGATCGCGCCGTAGCTTGAGCAGCAGCCGCTCTCGCGCCAGATCGATCGGAGCGATCTGCAAACCGTGGCGCGGGCGGATGACGATCAGCGTGTCGGCCGCCAGCCGGTTGACCGCGTTGTGGATCGGCGTGCGGCCGAAGCCGGTCAGATCCTGCAGGTCCTGCATGGCGAGAAAGCGGCCCGGCTTGAGCTCGCAGGTCACCAGCATCTCTTCGATGCGCCCATAGGCGAGCTCGAACAGGTTCACGCGGTTTTGCCGCTTCGGCGTCGCCGTGTCGTCGGCTGCAACCAGCCGCGGCTGGTTCTGGCGCTTCGCCATGACCCTGTTCCTCCCGCGTGGCGCTCTGTAGCGGCGCCATCTTGAACGCAACGATAAACATGTTGTGAAATTTTACAAGCGCTCCTATGGTCCCAGACTGCACGGCCATCATCGCCCTTTGGCAGGCCGCGACAAGCGAACAAGGCGCTCCCGAGCTCGTCTCGCCGAAGAGCGCAGCTCCGGGAGGCTGATTTGAAGATCACCGCGATCGAAACGCTGCGGACGGACGAGTTCGCCAATGTGCTGTGGGTACGGGTGCACACCGATGCCGGCATCGTGGGTCTCGGCGAGACCTTCTACGGCGCCGCCGCCGTCGAGGCACATCTGCACGACACGCTTGCGATGCGCCTGCTGGGCAAGAACCCGCTGCATATCGAGGCGCTGCACAAGGAAATGACCAACCTGCCGATGGCGCAGGCCTCGACCGGCGTCGAATCGCGCGCCACATCGGCGGTAGACATCGCGCTCTGGGACATCTTCGGCAAGGTCTGCGGCCAGCCGGTGCATCAGATGCTCGGCGGGCTCTGCCGCGACAAGCAGCGCATCTACAATACCTGCGCTGGCTACAAATATGTCCGCTCGCAGAACATCAAGCCGGTCTCGACCTGGAATCTCGGCGAGACCAGCGGCCCCTATGAAGACCTCGACGGCTTCATGAACCGGCCCGATGCCGTCGCCGAGAGCCTGCTCGAAAGCGGCATCACGGCGATGAAGATCTGGCCCTTCGATCCGCCGGCGATCGAGAATCAGGGGCTGTACATCACACCCGAGCAGATGCGGAAGGCGATCGAGCCCTTCGAAAAGATCCGCAAGGCCGTCGGCGACAGAATGGAGATCATGGTCGAGTTCCATTCGCTCTGGAACCTGCCGACCGCGATCAAGATCGCCCGTGTGCTCGAGCAGTATGAGCCGAGCTGGTACGAGGATCCGATCCGGATGAACTCGCCGCAGGCGCTGGCCGAGTTCGCGCGCTCTACGACGGTCTCTGTGACCGCCAGCGAGACGCTGGGCTCGCGCTTCCCTTACAAGGACATGCTCGACCGCGATGCGATGCATGTCGTCATGGCCGATCTCTGCTGGACCGGCGGCTTGACCGAAGGGCGCAAGATCGCTGCGATGGCGGAGACCTATCACCGGCCCTTCGCGCCGCATGACTGCATCGGACCGGTCGGCTTCATCGCCGCGATCCACGCCTCCTTCAGCCAGCCGAACACGCTGATCCAGGAATCGGTGCGTGCCTTCTACACCGGCTGGTACAAGGAGCTCGTCACCGAGATGCCCGTCATCAAGAACGGTTACGTCTACCCGATGGAGGCCCCGGGGCTGGGCGTCGAGCTGCTGCCGGCAGTCTTCGAACGTCCGGACCTGCATCATCGCCGTTCGAGCCTGTGAGGATTCCGGGATGACCAATCCGCTTTTCGATCTCACGGGTCGCACTGCCCTCATCACAGGCTCCTCGCGCGGCCTCGGGCGGGCGATGGCGGAAGGTCTTGCGGCGGCCGGCGCAAGCATCCTCGTGAACGGTACCGACCCTGCCCGTGTCGGTGCCGCCGTGCAGGAGATGCGTCAGGCCGGCTTCGAGGCCAATCCTGCCGCATTCGACGTCACTTCGGAGGAGCAGGTCGTAAATGCCTTCGCCGGCTTCGACGCGTCCGGTGTCACCGTCGACATCCTGGTCAACAACGCCGGTATTCAGTTCCGCAAGCCGATGGTGGAACTGGCGACAGCGGACTGGCAGCGCGTGATCGACACGAACCTGACATCGGCCTTCGTGATCGGACGGGAAGCTGCGAAGCGGATGATCGCGCGCGGCCACGGGAAGATCATCAACATCGGCTCGCTGACCAGCGCCTTGGCACGTGCCACCGTCGCCCCCTACACCGTCGCCAAGGGCGGCATCAAGATGCTGACCCAGGCCATGGCGGCCGAGTGGGCAGAGCACGGCATCCAGGCCAATGCGATCGGCCCTGGCTACATGCTGACCGATATGAACCAGGCGCTGATCGACAATCCAGCGTTCGATGCGTGGGTAAAGAACCGCACGCCGTCCAAGCGTTGGGGCAGGCCCGACGAGTTGATTGGGACGGCCGTATTTCTTGCTGCGCCCGCGTCGAATTACGTCAATGGACAAATCATATATGTCGACGGAGGGATGATTTCCGTTCTGTGATACTGGAATAGCTCAGAATGGGCGCGACCTCGGCGCGAAAGCCCCGCGCTGCCGGACGCTCGGCTGCACGCGGCACAAACGCGGGAACCGGACGGAGCGAGCGGCGCTTCGATATCTCAGAGGCGCTCCTTGGCGAGTGCGTCGAGCGCCTGATCGAGACCTCGGCTCGATAGGGGCAATGCCAGCTCACGACCGGCCGCGTCCTTGAACAGGATCCGGCCCTGCTCGGTCGCCTTGCGCCACTGCTTCAGCACATCGTCGCCTGGAACGACGTCTGCAAAACAGCCGGTCGGAAGGCAACGCCGCCAAGGCAAGTCGACCGGCTTGGCATCCTTCTCGCCCATGAAGATCTGCACGCTGCTCGGGAAGGAGACGCTGGCCGGCATGACGGCGGTGATACGCACCGGCTCGCCGTTCGCGAGCCGCCCGAGGGCGACCTGCGCAAGCGGGGCCTGCTGGCCCTGCGCCTGAAGAACCTGCGCAACCTCACAGACCCGCGCCGCCCTGGCTGCGTCGACGATGCGCTGGCAGCGCAGCGTCCAGTCGCCGAAGCTCGCCGTCGTGACTGTGGGCTCCGATGAGACCGCAGGGATCGACGGCGGGGCAGCGGGAGGCGCCGCTGCCGGCTTCGCCGGGCCGTTCTGCGCGAATCCCGAGCCAATTGAGGCCACGACCACTCCAAGAGTCGCCAAGCCCAAAATCATCTGCTTCGCCTGCACAGCCCACCTCGACACCGTTCCGTCTCACCCCAGGCGACGACGGCGTTTGCATCAGGGCACTCGGCCCTCGGCAGACGCCCGCTGACGTAAATGAAGCGGGCGGCGAGTTGCTTTTCTGGCGAGGCGACCTTCCAGACGCCCGGATGATGGGCGCATCAATTCTCAGATTGCTCTTCTATGTGCAATATGATTGTCAAAAATGGTCACTTGCCCGCGCCGGCCATGCGGGGTCTTAGACGACGGGCTGCCCGGATCGGCCCGCAGGCCCACAAGATCGCCGCTTCACGGCATTGCCAGACGTCTTCGTCAGCAAGATTGGCTGCCCAATGCCTCAGGAGCCATTTCTCGGCCGAGCAACGGCAAGCCTGACCCAAGCGTCTCTGTGCTTGCCTGCGTCCGTTCGAAGGCATCGTCGATGATTGCAAGCTTCAGAGCCTGGAAAGCGGCGTACTCCAAACGAAAGGTTCTCGACAGCCAGATCGCCGAATGGCCTGGCGCTCCGCACCAGCCTAGCCCACCAAGAGCCGCGGCAGCCGAGAGGGTGCGCCCCGTATGCGTGCGGGACAGCGATAACGGGCGAGCCAGGGATGAAACCGAACTCACATTCGTCATCGCCCTCTCCTCGTCGAAGGAGGCATCTGCGCTCAGACCCGCGATCAACCGATCCATCAGGCTTCCGCCGTCGTCGACGGATGCGAACGCCGCGTAAGTCGGCGCAGGGGCCCGGATCTGCTCGGATGTTAAGAGTCTCTCAGCCACGAGCGGCGCCAGCTCGGACAGAAGAGGATGCCCTGCTTCCGTCCAGCGCAGCGCACGATTGTCGCCATCCAATGCGTCCAGTGCTGTCAGATGGAGGACATACCACTCGATCAGCGCTCCCAACGTCGCGCCGGCTGGCTCAACCAGCCCGGCGCCGTTGCCCGCGCCGCGGTTGACCGGCTGTATCAGGCCGTACTGGAGCGCCTGCGCGAAGAAGGCCGTGGCCGTGTTCCGGCTGGCCAATCGATAAGCCAACACGGCATCAACAAACTCCTGCCGTGTAATCCCGAAGCGCCCTGCCCTCGCCGCTTCAAAAAAGCGCCAGAAGGCCGCATGGCACATCAGCCAACGCTGCTGTGTAGAGAATTGGGAAGCGAGGCGCGGAGCGATCGTCTGCACCCCAACAAATCCCGATGCGAGCCGATGCACGACACGGTGGAAGCGACGATCAGCCAGCCAATCCTGCGCTTTCGATTCCAGTGACTGCGATTCCAATGATTGCATTCGCTGCCCCCGCAAATACGAACGAACCTGCTGCCGCAACGTGCGCCTAGCACAAAATGCACATGTTGGAGAAAACTGAGAAACCGAAAGCAAACCTGAATCGAACGTTTGCCAGCCTGTGCGCGCCAGCGCTGCTCAGGCGGCTCCTTCCACGGTGCCGTGGAGCAGGGCTCGAACCATACCGCGATAGCGAAGTATCAATTGGTCAGGCGGAATTGGCGGCAAGCTCTGATTGGTACCGCGTGCACCGTCAGCCAATAGTTGAGCCAGATCGGCAGGACTTATTCCCGCCCTGATCTTAACAAGGGCCTTCGCCTCAAGCTCCTCGATGAAAGAGGCCAGCTCAGCTTGAAACGCAATCGCCGACGCGACCATAATATCGCGGCAGCGACGAAATGCCTGATCATTGATCTCGACCGCATGAGGCGACCTGGCCAGCCGGCGCCGCGTATCTCCATAGCGAACGTCAAGGATCGTCGCGAGCACGTCGACCGTGCTTTGCCCACTGACCAAAGCCGATCGAGCGGCGCTCATGCCAAGATCGACTGCGTAAGCGTTACCGTTCTCGATCAAAAATCGAAAATCTTGCTCTTATTTCTAAAATAGTTATACAATGTACGACGCGTTACATCTACCGATTTGGCGATGCTGATCATCGTAAGGTTAGCATGGCCGTGATCAAGGAACGCCCGCTCCAGCCTTGATACCAGCTCTGTTCGAGTGACCATCAAACCCGCCTAATCGACTTCCGGATCATCAAGTGGGAGCTATGCTCCCCGTCAGACGATTCAGCCGACTGATACTTGTCGCGGTTTTTTCCAGACCGCAATGCAAGTTGGTTCTCGAGCTGAGCCGACAGTCACGAGCGCCGCAATGGGTCCCTGATCTCGTTACCCGGAAGGCGTCCGCCACTTGAGGCAGGCGGACGACGCGGCCGCCCGGCTCCGGAGAGAGCCGACCATCGGGATATTCAAAGAGCAGCGGCCGCATGGCAGGCGCTCGTTAGCGCGTCGCCATGCGGCCGGCAGCAAGCTCGTCATCAGTCACGAGCCTTGGTGCTCGGGCGGCCAGTCATTCACCTGAGCAGATCAGGAGATGCACCGGTATCGCGCCTCAAGCCGTCGGCAACAGCGAACAAGCAGTGCGGGCCTTGCGCGTTTCGGTCTCGTCGATGTCCGAGCCATCCTCGCTGAGCACGATCTTGTAGAGGCTCTGCGCCGCGCGGGCGGAGACCAGTCCCTGCCGGACGTCTCGCAGAACAGCCTTGGGCGCACGCTCGGCCGGATCGCCGAAACCACCGGCGCCCGCTGTCCGCATGCTGAGCACATCGCCTTTCCGGAGAGGATATGTCCCCTTGGAGTGCAGGTTGCGCTCGCCTGGCTGGCCCGGGTTCAGGATCGTGGCCCCCAGAGAGCCCGGCAGCCCGCCTTCCAACCCGTAAGGCGCGTTGACATAGCGGTCGCCGAGGTTGGTCACGAGTCCGGCCTCGGCCAACAGGCGCACGTCCTTGCGTACCGCCATGCCACCCCGGAACCGCCCTGCCCCCCCGGTATCAGGTATGAGTTCCATCCGCTCGACAAAGACCGGCGCATTCATCTCCTGGACCTCGACCGGTGTATTGGTGCCGTTCGTCGGAGAGGTCGTGGCCTCCTGACCGTCGCGGTGGCGGTGCGCTCCGACGCCGCCGATTGCCGTCATCCAGGCGAGGAAAGGCTTGCCGGTATAGGGGCTGACAAAGCCGCTGACCTTCGGGTTGCAGAAGCCGGAGCTGGCAGCGATCACGCGGTCGGGCACGATCTGCGCAAGCGCGCCCATCACCACCTCGTAGATGCGGTTGGCGTTGACGGCGCGCGCGCCGCTGGCCGCTCCCGGATGGGGATTGACGTAGCTGCCCTTGGGCGCCCGGATCTCGATGCAGCTGATGATGCCGAAATTCTGGGGCGAGCGCGGGAGCGTGACCGCCTTGATGGCCGCAATGCAGTAGGATCGCGTGTACTGCATGTAGGCGTTGATGCCGGCCGGCCTCTGTGGGCCGGTGCCTTCCCAATCGCAGATGATGCGACCGTCCTCGACGGTGAGCGCAAGCTGAAACGGCACGGGCTCCGTGCCCGGCCCGACATCATCGAGTACGTCGCTGAAATGGTAGGTACCCTTGGGTAGCTCCGCGATCGCTTCGACCATCGCGTCACGGCTGCGCGAAACGATGTCGCGCATGCAGTCGGCGAGTTGCGTGGTCCCGTATTGCCGAGCGAGCGCCTGCATGCGGGCGACACCGGTCATGTTCGCCGCATATTGGGCATGCAGGTCACCGAGAACATCCTTGATGCGGACATTTCCCTCGATGATGCGCAGGATTTCCCGGATCGGCTCCCCTGCCTTGTAGAGAAGGACGGGCATCAGCTTGATGCCCTCCTGGCAGGTTTCGCTGACGCCGACCACTTCCTCGCTGCCCGGCGCACTACCGCCGACATCGATATGGTGGGCGATATTGACGGCGTAGCCGATCAATTCGTCGTCATGGAAGACAGGCGTGACCATGAAGAAGTCCGGAAGATGCCCGGAGCCGATCGTGGGGTCGTTGCAGATGACCGCGTCGCCCGGTCCAAGAGTGCCTTTCGGGTAGTAGTCGAGCATCTGACGAACGGTGAACGCCATCGAGCCGAGATGGCCAGGGCTGTAGTCGCCCTGTGCGATCATATTGCCCTCGGCATCGAAAACGCCCGTCGAGAAATCGGAGCCTTCGCGCACCGTCATCGAATATGCGGTGCGCAGCAGCGTGCTGCCCATCTCGGCTGCAGTGGAGAGAAGGCCGCCCCACACCACCGAGAACGTAACTGGATCGATCGTGCTCATCGCGGTTTCCTCAGTTCAGCGTGGTGATCAGGTTGCCGTGGGTGTCGACAGTGGTTTTGCTTTCCGGAGGCAGGACGATGGTCGACTCCCGCTCCTCGACGATGGCAGGCCCGGCAAAGACATCGCCGGCGCTCAGCGCGTAGCGGTCATAGACGTCGCACAGCGTGAATCCGGCGGTCTCGGGGAACCAGACCTGACGCTGGCCGCGCCTGGCCCGCTCGACACCTCCGTGCAGCTTCGGCAGTTCGTCCATGGTCAGCGTCTTGCCGACGGCGATCGCGCGCAACCGCCAGTGAACCGCGACGATCGTCCAGTCGGGATCGAACGTTCGGGCGCCATAGGATTTGGCGTAGGCGGCGTGGAAGGCCTCGCGAAGCATGTCGAGATCGGACTCCGCGTAAGGATAGGCTGGCAGATCGACGGCAATCTCGAAGCCTTGGCCAGCAAAGCGCATGTCGCAGCTCGCCGAGAAGCTCTGCCTGTCGCGCGGGACGCCGGCATCATCGAGCTGCCCGCGCGCCTGTTCCTCAAGGTCACAGTAGAGGGCGTTGATCTCGTTGATCGCGCCGGCGTCAAGATTCATCACCTGGGTGCGCGCCAGATCCAGAGAGGTCTCCGCCATCAGGAGCCCGACGGCGGACTCCACGCCCGCGGCGCGCGGGAAGACGACCTTCGGGCAGCCGAGCATGCGTGCGAGGCGGGTGCCATGGACCGGGCCGGCGCCGCCGAACGGCACAAGCGCGAACAGGCGGGGGTCCTTTCCGCAATTGATCGTCACCGCGCGCGCGGCCTGCGCCATCTGTGCGGTTACGATCTCGTGGATGCCCCAGGCAGCCTGCATGACGTCGATGCCCAGCGGGACGGCGACGTCCCTCTCGATCGCCGTAAGGGCCGCTTCGCTGTCGAGCTTCATCTCGCCGCCGAGGAAGTAGTCCGGATTGAGATAACCCAGCACGAGATCGGCATCCGTGACGGTCGGCTTGGCGCCGCCGCGCCCATAGCAGGCCGGACCGGGCACGGAACCCGCGCTTTCGGGGCCGACAGCGATCGCGCCGAGTTCGACCTTGGCGATGCTTCCGCCTCCCGAGCCGATCTCGATCAGATCGACCGCCGGAATGCTGACCGGCAGGCCGCTACCCTTCTTGAGGTGGGTCATGTCCACCTCGAACTGGCTCGTCAGCAACGGCTTTCCATCCTCGACCAGGCAAAGCTTAGCGGTGGTGCCCCCCATGTCGAAGGAAATGAGATTGTCAGTGCCCGCTGCGGGTGCGAAGCGCGCTGCCGTCAGGACGCCGGCGGCTGGGCCGCTTTCGATGATGCGGATCGGAAAGCGCTTCACCGTCTCGACGGTCGCCACGCCGCCGTTGGATTGCATGATCAGCATCGGCACTTGCGCGCCCAATGCCCGCAGCTGCCGATCCAGCCGCTCGATGTAGCTGGCCACCCCGGGCATGACGTAGGCATTCATGACCGTCGTGCTGGTCCGCTCGAACTCCCGATAGAGAGGCGAGACCTCGCAGGAAATCGACACCATCAGATCGGGGGCGTCCTCCCGCAGAATGTCCGCGACGCGCTTTTCATGCGAAGGGTTTGCGTAGGAATGGAGGAAGCAGACTGCCACGGCGACCACGCCCTTCTCGACCAGTTCCCGAGCGATCGAGCGGACCCCGTCCTCGTCGAGCGCGGTCTCGACCTCTCCGGTCCAGAGCATCCGTTCGGCGACCTCGAACACAAAGTCCCGCGGAACCAACGGCGCCGGGCGCCCCGCCATGTTGTCGTAGAGCTCGTACCGCTTCTGGCGGCCGATCAGGATCACATCACGAAAGCCCTTGGTGGTGATCAGCGCGGTCGGCGGGCCCTTGCGCTGAATCACGGTATTCGTGGCGATCGTCGTTGCATGAACGACTTCGGCAATCTCGCTCATCGGTCGGCCGCTCTGGGCCATCCGGGCCTTGAGGCCCTCGATCACGGCCTCGGCCGGATCGGCCGGCGTGCTCAGCACCTTGCCTATCTCAAAATGCCCCGTAGCCGGGTCGAGCACTGCAAAATCGGTGAATGTGCCGCCGATATCGACGCCAACGCGCAAGCCCATCGCAGGGACCTCCAAATGGAACGGCTTCGAGCCGGATCAGTGAGCAAGACTGGGCGCGAGGCCCGATGACGCAGAGGCGGAGGCCGAGACATGCTCTCCGCCGAGGTAAGCTTCCCGGACCGCCGGGTTCTCGCGCAGTTCGTCCGCGCGGCCTTCCATGATCACGATGCCGTTGCGCAGGACGTAAGCGCGGTCGACCAGCTCGAGTGCCTTGTTGGCGCTCTGCTCGACCATGAGGATGGTCAGACCTTGCGACTTCCAACGCGCGAGGATCTCATAGACGCGGTCGACCATCAGTGGGGACAGGCCCATCGAAGGTTCGTCGATGCAGAGGATTAGCGGTTTGCGCAGCCAGGCCCGCGCCATAGCGACCATCTGCTGCTCGCCGCCCGACAATGTTCCGGCGAGCTGGTCGAGCCGCTTGCCGAGCCAGGGAAACTCGGCGACAGCCGCCTCGACGTCGCGATCGAGTTGCTGGCGGGGCACATGGCGCCGCGCATAGCCACCCATCAGAATGTTGTCGCGGACCGTAAGCTCGGCAAACATGCGCCGACCTTCCGGGATCGAGGCAATGCCCTGATCGATCACTTCGGCCGTGGAGCGTGCCTCCAGAGGTCGTCCATACAGCAACACCTCGCCGCTGCGCGGCGTCGTCAGTCGCAACACCGTCTTGATGGCGGTGGATTTGCCGGAAGCGTTGCCGCCGAGCACCGCAACGGCCTCGCCGCGGCCAACCTGCAGGGAAACGCCGAAAAGAGCCTGGACCGAGCCATAGAAGACGTCGACCCCCTTGAGTTCGACGGCCGGGCTGTCCGGCTCCCCCGGCATCGCAATCTCGGGCTGGTGGTCGATATGACCTTTCACGACAATGGAACTGCGCGCATTGCCGCCTTGGCCGAGATAGGCCGCAGCCACTTCCGGGTTGGCGAAAGCCCGATCGGGCTCGTCATCGACGATGATCTTGCCCTGCGCCATGACGATCGTGCGCTGCGTCAGCTTGCGGACGATATCGAGTTTGTGCTCGACCATGACGATCGCCATCTGGGGAAAGCGCTGGCGCATATCGATGAGCAGGTCGGCGAGCTCGTGGCTTTCCGTCGGATTCATCCCGGCGGTCGGCTCATCGAGCAGCAGCAGATCCGGAGATGTCGCCAGCGCTCTGGCGATGTCCAGGCGCCGCCGGTTCGCATAGGAAAGGCTATGCGTCGGACGATCGCGGCGCGGCCAGAGACGCTCCCCGAACATCTTGAGGATCTCCTCGACCTTTTCGTCGGCCTCCCGGGTTGCCGTTCGATATGCCGCGAGGCCGAAGATCGCCCCGAGCGGCTCGGTGAGATGTCCGAAGCGGGATCGTTGACGACCACCGCCTATAAGGCCGCGTTGCGTGCCCACGCGAGCGCTCTCGGCGATCGTCAGCGCCGGAAAGACGCGGCTGGTCTGGAAGGTGCGGGCGACGCCCAATGCGGCGATATCCTCCGGCGCCAGCCCGTCCAGACGATGCCCCTTGAAGCTCACGGACCCGCCGGTCGGCTTGACGAAGCCCGTAACCGCCTGGATCAGCGTCGACTTTCCGGCGCCATTGGGCCCGACGATGCCGACAAACTCGCCGGGGGCCACCGACATATCGACGCCGCCGATCGCTTTGAGCCCGCCGAAGCTGACCTTCAGATCGGTCAGCTCGAGGTTGGGATTTGGGTTCATGGCTCGTGTCCCGTGCATCAGCGGACTCCGGCAATCCCCTGCGGGCGGAACCGCAGCGTGAGGTAGAGGACTGCCCCGAAGAGGATCATGCGGAACTCGGCCGCATCGCGGAGCATCTCGGGCAGGACGATGAGCGCGGCAGCGCCGAGCAGCGCTCCCGTCAGGTTGCCAAGGCCTCCGAGCACGATGATGGCAACCATCAGGAACGAGGTGTCGAGCCGGAAGCTGTCCGGGCTGATGAAGCGCTGCAGAAAGGCGAAGAGGCCTCCAGCCAGACCGGCGCAGATTCCGGCCATGACGAAGGCGGTGACGAGATAACGCCGCACGGGCAGCCCGGCCGCATGGGCCGCGACGCGGTCTTCCCGGATCGCGCGCCAACTCAGCCCGACAGGCGATGCGAGCAGGCGCCCCACGACGAGCACGGCCACGATCAGCAGGCCGACAGCCAGCCAATACTGTGTCGAGACCGACGCCATCGACACGTCCGGCAGAAAAGACAGCGAAGGGCGGGGTATGCCGAAGACACCGTTGGGGCCGCCCGTGACATCGGTCCAGTTGAGCAGGACGAGCCAGATCAGCACGCCAATAGCGAGAGTGGCGAGCCCAACGACATGCCCGGTCAGGCCGGCGCAGACGAGGCCGACGATCCCGGCCAGAGCGGCGCTGACAGCCGCCGCCGCCAGCAGGGCGAGATCGGCTGGTGCCCCCTGCTTTGCGCTGAGAGCAGCGACATAGGCCCCGACGCCGAAGAAGCCGGAGAAGCCGAGGAACATGATGCCAGCCGCGCCCGAAAGCATCGTCAGCCCGGCCGCCAGCAGTCCGAAGATCGCGATCAGCAGCGCAACCTGAATGACATAGGCGGAAACCGGCAGGAAAGGCAGGACCAGGCAGGCCGCGACGCCCAGGGCCAGCAGCGGATAAGGCAGGTTCAGCCCGCGGATCTGCGGCAGCGCCTGGCCGCCCTGCCCGATCAGGATGCTGGTCGAGGGCATCACACCGGAAGCGCCCCGCGAGCCGCCCAGCGCGTCGAGCCGCTTGTCACCAAACAGGCCTTGCGGCCGGAAGGTCAGGATGACGAGCAGGATGCCGAACGCAACCATGTCGCGGAAGCCTTCGCCGACATATCCGACTGCGAGCGCCTCCAGGATGCCCAGCAGAAGGCCGCCGGCGACGGCGCCGGGAATGCTCGCGAGACCGCCGAGCAAGGCCGCCGTAAAGCCCTTGAGACCGAACGGCACACCCATCTGCGGATAGACGGTCTGATAGTACATTGCGACCATGACACCGGCGACGGCAGCCAGGGCCGCACCGAGGCCGAAGGCAAGCAGGCGCAGGCGGTCGGTTCTAACCCCCATCTGCCGGACGGCATCCATATCCTGCGACATGGCGCGCAGCGCCCTGCCCGCCCAACTCCGCGTCAGGAACAGATACAGCGCCACCATCGAGGAGAGAGAGATCACCAGGATCGCTGCGTCCATGCCGGTGACATAGGCTGCGCCGACAACGACGCTGTAACCCGATAGCGGGTTCGGAAATGGATGTGCTTCCGGCGTCCAGATGATCTCGGCCGCCTGATCGAGCATGAAAGTGATCGCAAGCGTCGAAAGCAATGGAGCAATCCAAGGCGCATTCTCGAGCGGGCGCAGCGCCACCCGTTCGATCAGCATGCCGACTGCGGTGGTGAGCGCCACGGAACAGAGAGCAGCCACCGCCAGGGGCAGCCCGAGGCGCACGCCGGTATAAGCAAAGAAGGCGCCGAGCATCAGAAGGGAGCCCTGAGCGAAGTTGATCAGGTTCGTCACGCCGAAGATCAGCGAGAAGCCGATGGCGACGAGCGCGTAGACGTTCCCGATCACCAGCCCGTTCAGGATCTGGCTGAGGAATTCGATCATGGTTGCGGCATCCTCTCTGAAGCCGGCGCCAACAGACGGTCAGTTGAAGGGTTCGTAACCCTTGCCCTTCACCACGATGTAGTTGATCTGCCGCTCGCCAAGGTCGCCGGAGCCTTCGTATTTCAGGCTGCCGCTGACGCCCTGGATCGGCGCCGCGGCGGCGATCTGGTCGCGCACGGCCTGGCGGGTAAGCGGCTTGCCCGCGGCGGCCAGCTCCTTCATCGCGCTGGTAACGATCAGCATCGCATCCCAGGTGAAAGCCGAGTAATAATTCGGCTCCTTCCCGAACTTCGCCTCATAGACCTTCGTGAATTTCACCGCTTCCGGCGCCGAAGCCAGGAACAGGGTAGGCATCACGACGCCCTCGGCGGCACCGCCGGCCAGTTCGATGAACTTGGGGTCGTTGAGGGTATCCGTGCCGGCAACCTTGAGGTTCGGCTCGGCCTGGCGCAACTGCTGCATGAACAAAGCCGATTCCGCATAGTGGCTCACAAGGAAGATGCCATCGGGAGCCGCGGCCCTGATCTTGGTGATCAGCGGGCGGAAATCGCGGGTCTCCGGGATCATCGCCTCGGACAGCACGACCTCGGCGCCCAATTCCTTGAGGCGCTTGCTCATCATGGTGTTGGTCACCATACCCCAATCGTCCTTGAAGTAGACGATCGCGATCTTCTTCATGCCGAGCTTCTTGAGCAGCATGTCGGCATGGGGCTGCACCATGGAAGCGTGTGTGGGCGTCGTGCGGAACTGGTAGGGGCTGATCTTTACATAGTCCGGATGACCGGCCGTCGGCGCCACCTGGGCGAGCTTGGCTTCCGCGAGAATAGGGCCGGCCGCCATCGATTCCGTCGAGGTCTGCCCACCGACCACTGCGAGCACCGCCGCATCCTGCGCAAACTTCTGGGCCAGCGTCGCCGCCTCGCGCGGGTTACCCCGGCTGTCCTCGACGCGAACCTCGATCGGACGCCCTCCGATTCCGCCTGCCCCGTTCAGCTCATCGGCGAACATCGTCGCCGCCTCCTTGAAGCGCACCCCCAATGCCGAGCGCTCGCCGGACATCGGACCGAACAATCCGATGACGATCGGCTCGGCGGCTTTCGCCGCGACATGCGCCGATCCTGTCAGCGCAAGCGCAACGGTCGCGCCGATCAAAAATGCAGAACCCTTCATGTGACCCCTCCCAGGGCGATGAGAACCATCGACTGAAAGTTTATTGACTAAACTAATTGGATCGCAAGCGAAAAATATAGACGCCCGGCGACCGCCCCATCGACAGCGATGGGAATACCACTTCAACATATTGTAAAATCGACTTTAATTCAGATTTTATCACCGACAGCAGACCGCAGAACGAGATGGAAGATGCCGTTAAACTGAACGTTAAAGGCCTAAATTTCGGGCGCTCGCGCTTTCTAGAATTCGAGCACCAAGCCCCGACTTACTAAACATTCCTCTTGATCGTCAGCGGAGAATGGCGTTTGGTTGCGCCATGACGAGACCTAAGAAAATGCCCGCCTCTACGGCCCGAGATTTCGAACTGTTCGACGAGCGCATGCCCGTCCGACGCTACAAGTTACTTTTGCAGGCGTTCCTGAAGCGCCGAGGCACCGGCGCGCGCCAGGCGATTGCCGAGTCACTCGGCCACACGCGCAGCTTCGTGACGCAGATCACCAGCCCAGCCTACGATCTCGCGATCCCGGGGGGACAAGTCCGAGCGATTGTTAAGCTCGCGGAGCTGACGCCAGAAGAGGAGCGCATCTTTCTGGAGGCCTATGTCGAAGCGCATCCCGAACGCGCCGCAGAAGTTTACGCGCAAGCGGATCGTTCCTTGAGCATCGCGCTTCCGGACCTGGGCGACCCCGCCGCGCAGGCGCGGCTCGAGACCCTCATCCGCCGCCTTGCCGAAAGCGCGATCGAGAGCTTCGTGGATGAAGCCCGTTCCCAGCAGATCGACGACGCCGCATGAACATCGATCTGACTCACAGGGGCACGATGCTGAGCGTGCTCGCGCGGGACCCGCGCGACCGCACACTCGGCATCGCACTCGCCTCGAGCTCGATAGCGATCGGTTCGCGCTGCCCCCACCTGGAAACGGAGCAAGCCGCCATCGCGAGCCAAGGCTTCACCAATCTCAAGGTCGGGCCGCTGGCGCTGGATCTGGTGCGTTGCGGATTGACCGCCGCGGAGGTTCTGGAAGCGCTGCGTCAGCACGACCGCTGGCTCGAATATCGTCAAATCGGGATTCTGACCGCCGACGGACAGATCGGCGCGCATACGGGCAGCGAGGCAACCGGCTGGGCGGGGCATCGGATCGGCGATGACCTGCTCTGCCTCGGCAATGGCCTTGCGCTGGGCGCGGCGGCGCTGGACGCCGTGGCAGAAGGCTTCGCCGGCACGCCATCCGGAACGCTGATGGCCGATCGCCTGTTGACCGGCCTGGAGAGCGCCAGGCGGCTGCTGGGCGACAGCTTTCCGATCAACTCCGCCTCGCTTCTCGTCCGCTCGCCTGGTGCAGAAAGCCAGATCGACCTGCGCATCGACCTGCCGAGCCGGTCGATCGAAGACGGCGGTGATGCTCTTGCCGATCTGCGCCGTCTCTACGGCGAGTATCTGCCATTGGTCGACACTTACGCCGCCCGCTCGGTGGCACCTCGCGCCTTCTGACCCAAGCTGGGAGATCGCCCATGACGTTCACGATTGTCGCCCGCTGCCCTGAAACCGAATTGCTTGGCGTCTGCCTTGCGACCAGCCCACTCGCGGTGGCTTCCCGCTGCCCGCATGTACGTGGCGGCGTCGCGGCAATCTCGTCGCAGTGCCATTCCGATTGGCGGCATGGCCTGACCGGCCTCGAACTCGCCGCCAAGGGGTGGAGCCCCGATGAGATCCTCGTCGCCTTGCGGCACAAGGATCGCTTCTTCGACTACCGCCAGATCGGCATTGTTACCGCCGATGGCTGTGCGGCTGCTCATAGTCCCGTAAACGGGGCCGCACATACCGGCCACCGTGTCGGCGAGGGCTTTGTCGCAATGGGCAACGGACTCGCCGGCCCCCAAGTCGTGGACGCCATCCACGATGCGTTCGTCGCGAACGAAGCCATACCGTTCTTCGAGAGGTTGGTGCGGGCGATCGAGGCAGGCGCCGCCGCGGGCGGAGAGCCGATCGGTCACAAATCCGCCGGACTCATCGCCTGCGCTCCGGACGTGGAGAGGCCCTTGATCGATCTGCGGGTCGACATGGCGAACCCATTGCCGGCCGAGGGAGGAGATGCGGTACGCGACCTGCGCCGCATCTTCGACGCCTATGAACCGCTCGTGCCGTACTATGCGGACTATTGGCTGGATCATCCCGATATCTCCTATGCGCAATTCCTGGATCTCGACAGCCGGAGGCCGTGAGCGTCCGACCGCTGGGCGATCGGCTTGTGTCGAGTCTCGGAGAGCGATCGATCGGCACCGATGAATCCGAGGGCCTGCACAGGCTGAAATTCCATGGCCGAGCAGCCCCATCGCTGCGAGCCGCAATTGTGATAGTTGGCCAAGCCATACGAAGTGAGATCCGAGCGGGCCTTGAGGGAGCATGACGTGAAGAAGCTCATCAATGACCCGCGTCAGGTCGTCAGGGAAATGCTCGAGGGCGTCGTCGCGCTCCATCCTGAACTGGCCCTGCTGGCGGAACACGACGTCGTCATCCGCAGCGATCTCCCCGAACCGGCCCGGCGCGGTGTTGCGGTGATTTCCGGGGGTGGTGCTGGGCACGAACCAGCCCATGCAGGCTATGTCGGCGCGGGCATGTTGCACGCCGCCGTCGTGGGGGACGTATTCACCTCGCCCTCCGTCGACGCGGTGCTTGCCGCCATCGATGCGGTCGCGGGGCCGTCGGGAGCGGTCCTGATCGTCAAGAACTACACCGGCGACAGGCTCAACTTCGGCCTGGCTGCGGAAATCGCACGAGCAGGCGGCATCCCTACCGAGATCGTGGTCGTGGCGGACGACGTCGCCCTCCGTGAGCGGGTGCTAAAGGAACGAAGCCGGGGAATCGCGGGCACGGTCCTGATCCACAAGATTGCGGGAGCGCTGGCCAAACAGGGGCAATCCCTAAACGAGGTCGCCGCAGCAGCGCGGGCTGCGGCCGACTCCGCTAGGACCATGGGTGTGGCACTCGGTGCCTGCACGATTCCGGCGGTCGGTGTCCCGAGCTTCGAACTGGGTGACGACGAAATCGAATTCGGCCTGGGCATACACGGCGAACCCGGCATGGTGCGGCAGAAAGTCGATTCCGCAGATGCCATCACGGACCGGATGTTGGATCTCGTCCTCAAGGATGGCGGCTACGGTGATGCCGCACGCGTCGCTCTGCTCATCAATAATCTGGGTGGCACCACGCAGATGGAGCTGTCCATTATCGCGCGGCGTGCCCTCGCCTACCTGCGCGAGCGAGGCCTGGTGGTCGAACGCGCCTGGGCCGGTACCCTGTTGAGCGCGCTCGAGATGCCGGGCTTCTCGATTTCCGTCATCGCTGTCGACGACGAACGGCTCGAACTCCTGGATTGGGCTACTCAGGCTTCAAGCTGGCCGGGGCCCGGGATCATACCGCGGACCACGGCCACAATTCCTGCGGCGAAGCCGGACGTTGTGAAGGATGTGGTGACTTCGGCCGACAGCCTTGGTGCTGTGGCCCGAGCGGCCGCGCTCGCCTGTGCGGAAGCACTGGAAGCGGCCGAGCCACGCCTGACCGAGTTGGACAGGAAGGGGGGCGATGGAGACCTCGGAGTCAGCATGTGTCGCGCCGCAGCCGCGATCCGTACCTGCTGTGCCTCCGACAGTTCCGCCAGTGCTGCAAGCGTGCTCTTCCTTCTGGCCAATGAGTTGCGACGCGCGATTGGCGGCAGTTCGGGACCGTTCTACGCGGTAGGCCTTTTGCGAGCGGCACGCCGTCTCGCCGAGGGGCCGAGCACCAGTCTCGCAGACTGGGCCGATGCCTTTGCCAGGGGCGCCGAAGCCGTTTCCGAGCTTGGAGGCGCACGCGCCGGTGACAGGACGATGCTCGATTCTCTTCTGCCGGCGGCAGACGCCCTGGCCGACGCGGCTCGTCGGAAGCTGCCTCCGGCCGAGGCGTGGCGGCTGGCAGCGGATGCTGCAGCGGCTGGCGCAGAGGCTACGGCAGCGATGCAGCCACGCCTGGGGCGAGCGAGCTATCTTGGAGAACGTGCACTGGGTTCACCAGATGGCGGAGCCGCCGCGGTTTCGACCTGGCTCGACGCGATTGGCCATCGTTCGCGCGGGCTGTTGTTGGCGCCCTGAAGCCGACTGCGCTCGCCGATGCCGCCGATTGCTGCAAGCATGAATGTGCGCTGACTTAACAATCCGCCACTGGGCCGTACAGCCGGACAAAGGACTTCACCGAGTTGCGATAAGCCGGATCGACAGCGCCGCCTTTTCGATACGTCACGATCGCAGGAGAGTGCCGATCCACGCGGCCGCGCTACGCAATGCGACGAGGTCGATGCCGGTTTCGATACCCTTCGCTGCGAAGTGAGCCGCGAGCCGCTCCGTGGCCAGATTGCCGGCCGCTCCCGGCGCATAAGGGCATCCGCCCGTGCCCCCGATGGCGCCGTCGAAAACGCGCAGACCGAGCCGCCAGGCCGCCTCGACGTTGCCGAGCGCGCGCCCGGAGGTGTCGTGGAAATGACCGGCCAATTTCGTGGCGGCGGCAACGCGCAGGGCCGCTTCTATCATCTGCGCAGTACGGTCCGGAGTGCCTCGCCCGATCGTGTCCGAGAGCGCGATCTCCGAGCAGCCGATGGCGAGGAGTCGCGCCGTGACTTCGGCGACTGCTGAAGGCGCGATCTCACCCTCGTAAGGGCAATCAAGCGCGCAAGAGACGTAGCCGCGTACCGGCACGCCTGCACTTCGAGCAAGCGCCAGCACCGGCTCGAAGCGGGAGATGCCCTCCGCGATGCTGCAGTTCGTGTTCTTCTGAGAGAAGCTCTCGGAGGCGGCCGTGAATACCGCCAGTGCCTGCGCACCGGCTGCGAGCGCCGCTTCCGCTCCGCGTTCATTGGGCACCAGCGCAGAATATGTCACGCCCGGCCGCGGGAACAGGCAGCGCATCACGGCGTCATGGTCCGCCATCTGCGGCACCCAGCGCGGCGAGACGAAGGCAGTCGCCTCTATCCTGGCGAGGCCGACGCTGGCCAGCTTGCCGATCAGGGCGAGCTTGTCGGCGGTGGCGATCGGGACCTTCTCGTTCTGCAGCCCGTCGCGCGGACCGACCTCGACGATGACAACCTCACGATCTGCCATCTCAGGCGCCGAGATAGGCCGAGCGGACGCGCTCGTCGCGAAGCAGCTCTGCGCCGGTGCCTTCGAGCGTGATCGTGCCGGTCTCGATGACATAGGCCCGGTCGGCTACGGCAAGCGCCTGATTGGCCATCTGCTCGACCAGCAGGATCGTCACTCCCTCCTCGCGCAGCCGGCGGATCACGGCAAAGACCTCGCGCACGATCAAAGGTGCCAGGCCGAGCGAGGGTTCATCAAGCAGGAGCAGCTTGGGCCGGCTCATCAGGGCGCGCGCGATCGCCAGCATCTGCTGCTCGCCGCCCGACAGCGTACCGGCAAGTTGGTCCCGCCGCTCGGCCAGCCGCGGGAAGATGCCGAAATAGCGCTCGATATCGGCGGCGATGCCATCGTCGTCCCGACGGGCATAGGCACCCAGCACGAGATTGTCGCGTACGCTCTGGTCGCCGAAGACCATGCGCCCCTCCGGCGAATGGCCGATGCCGAGACGCACGCATTCGTGCCCCTTGATGCCGGCGATGTCGCGCCCCTCGAAGCGGATCGCGCCGCCGGCGACCTTCACCAGCCCGCCGACAGCCCGCATCAGCGTCGACTTGCCTGCGCCATTGCCGCCGATCAGCGTGACGACTTCGCCCTGCCCGACGGACAGAGAGATGCCTTTCAGTGCCTCGACCGCGCCATAGCGGACCTTGAGCCCCTCGATCGCGAGCATGGTCATGCGGCGTCTCCGGTCACGGCAGCGTCGTCCTCGGCGCCAAGATAGGCGGTGACGACCTTTGGATCCTTCCGGATCACCTCCGGGCGCCCTTCGGCGATCAATGCGCCGTAATCGAGCACCAGCACATGCTGCGAGATGCCCATGACCAGATCCATGTGATGCTCGATCAGCAACACGGTGACGCCGGCCTGCTGGATGCGGCGGATGACCTCGCCGAGTTCATGCGTCTCCTGCGGATTGAGCCCGGCCGCGGGCTCGTCGAGCAGCAAAAGCTTCGGCCGCGAGGCGAGAGCGCGGGCGATTTCGAGCCGACGCTGCAGGCCATAGGGCAGGCTTTTGGCGGGCTCGTGAGCGCGCTCGCCGAGGCCGAGGTCGCCGAGGAGCGCCAGCGCGTCGGCGCGCGCCTTGGCCTCGACATGACGGCTCGATGGCAGGCCGAGCAGCGAGGCGGCAAAGCCGGTCTCGATGTGCAGATGCGCACCGAGCAGGACGTTGTCGAGGGCCGAGAGATCGCCGAACAGCTTCAGGTTCTGGAAGGTTCGGGCGATGCCGAGCGCAGCGACGCGATGCGCCGGCAGGCCGACCGTTTCGTGCCCCTGGAACCTGATCGAGCCGCCATCGGGCACGACATGGCCGGAGAGCAGGTTGAGCAGGGTCGTCTTGCCGGCGCCGTTCGGGCCGATCAGCGCATGCACCTTGCCGGCACCGATCGCGAAGGAGACGTTGCGAACCGGCACGATGCCGCCATAGGCCTTGTAGAGGTCTTTCACGACCAGGATTTCACCGCCCGCCAACGCCGCCGGCGCCGCGGCCAGAGCGCTGTGGCCGGCGACGCCGGGCAGGCTCCGGTCACGCCTGCCCCAACGCTTCGCAAGGCCCGAAACCGCGCCGGCGATGCCGTTCGGCATCAGATAGAGCGAGAACAACAGCAGGGCGCCGTAAGTGAAGTGCTGCAATGCCGGCCAGCGCGCCAGCCAGGCGTCGAGCAAAGTCAGGATCACCGCGCCGAAGAGCGGGCCGTAGAGCGAGCCCGAGCCGCCGAAGATCACCACCACCAGCAGGAAGATCGACAGGTTGAAGGTGATGAAGTCGGAGTTGAAATACTGGTTCTGCTGCGCGACCACGGCGCCGGCGAGCGCGCAGGTCACGGCCGAGATGACGAAGGCCAGCGTCTTGGCGCGCACCACCGAGATGCCGACCGACTGCGCCGCCGGCTCCGCCATCTGCACCGCGAGGAAGGCGCGGCCATAACGGCCGGCGAGCAGCGAGCGCAGCATCAGATGGGTCGCGATGCAGAGCGCGCCGACGAACCAGACCCAGTGCAGGTTGGTGAAGCTGGTACCGCCGAGCGAGGGGGCGTTGATGCCGTAGAAACCGGCCTGGCCCTTGAAGATGTCGGTCCACTCCGTGACGACCTTCTCGACCACGATGCCGAAGCCGATCGTCACCATGGCGAGGCTCGGCCCCGAGACGCGCACCGACGGCATGGCGATGACGAGGCCGAAAATCGCGCCGAAACCGCAGGCCAGCACCAGCGAGAGCCAGGGATTGATCCCCCATTCGATATTGGCGATCGCCGCCGTATAGGCGCCGACTGCGAAAAGGCCGGCATGGCCCAACGATTTCTGGCCGGCATAACCGACGAGCACGTTCAGCCCGGCGGCTGCGAGATAGTTCACCCCGATGGTGAACAGGATCTGCAGGTGGAAGTCGTTGAGGGAAAGATAAGGCACCAGCGCGAGCGCCGCCGCCAGCGCCCCCACCCCGATGGCATGGCCGAGCGCGGGCATCAGATCTTCTCCACGCTGCGCGCGCCCATCAGCCCGCCGGGCCGGACGACCAGCACGATGATGATCAGCAGGAAGATGGTGATCTCGCGCATCTCGGCACGCCAGAGCCCGACCAGCGCCTCGACCACGCCGAGCAGGAAGCCGCCCAGCATGCAGCCGCGCGGGCTGGTCAGCCCGCCGACGATCGCGGCAGAGAACGCCTTGAGCGCGATGCCGAGTCCGATGAAGACGGAAGCCGTTGTGATCGGCGCGATGAGGATGCCGGCGAGCCCCGCCAGGCCCGACGAAATGACGAAGGCGAGGATAACGATGGTTTCGACGTTGATGCCGACGATCGCAGCCGCCTGCGGGTTGAAGGCGACGGCCCTGAGCGCCTTGCCGAAGCGCGTCTTGCGCAGGACGATGTCGAGCCCGATCATCACCGCGACCGCGACGACCGCGATCAGGACCTCCTGCGGCCGGATACCGGCGCCGGCGATGCGCCAGACCTCGCTACCGAGCGGCGACGGCACGGCGATCGAAGCCGGGCCCCAGATCGCCAGTGCGGTGTTCTGCATGATGATGCCGAAGCCTATCGTGCTCAGAACCCAGTTCAGCCCCCCTGCCCCGACGAAGGGCTTGATCGCGCAGTAGTACAGCGCGACGCCGATCGCGCCGACCACGACGACGCTCGCCACCGTCGC
Source organism: Allobosea sp. RIT-PG3_2 (assembly GCF_057321085.1). Taxonomy (NCBI): domain Bacteria; kingdom Pseudomonadati; phylum Pseudomonadota; class Alphaproteobacteria; order Hyphomicrobiales; family Alloboseaceae; genus Allobosea; species Allobosea sp. RIT-PG3_2. The sequence goes on from NZ_JBXWCA010000001.1 coordinate 437,118, forward strand.
CAGCCCATAGGCCGTGAGCGTCATCTCCTGCTGCGAGAGATTGCCGAAATGCGGCTTACCGGCAGCCAGCAGCAGGAGCGAGACGCCGACCAGACTGCCCGGCACGAGGAAGGCGCCCTGGCCGAAATTGAAGGTCTTGGTCGTGGCATAGGTGATGTTGAAACCGAGCGCGATCAGCCCGTAGATCGCGCCTAGCGCCAGACCGCTGGCCAGAGCCTGAAGAAAAGCTGTCATGGTCTCTCCGCGAGCCGGCTGTGCCGGCACCGAACCTTGCGATCTGACATCACGCCCTCGTCCCGGCTTTGTGCAACGCTTCGGCCGGGACGACCGGTTCGCTTCTTCACCTGCCGCTTAACGCTTCAGATCGGCCGCCGTCAGCCCCTTCACGACGGCGTCGTCGACCTTGACCACACGCCCGTTCTTCCACTGCGCCAGATGGAAGTCGGCAACGCCCAGCGCCTCGTGCTGCTCCTTGCTGAAGGGCTTGTCGTAGAGCTTGATGATGCCCTGGACCTTGCCAAGGTTCTCCAGCGCCTGCTGAAGCTTCGGACCATCGGTGCCATCCGCCTGCTTGACGGCGGCGGCGATCAGCATCACCGCGTCATACCCTTGAGCGGCCGAAACGAAGGCAGGCATGTTGGGATACTTGGCGATGAGGCGCTTGTTCAGCGCGACGGCGCGCTCGTTCGCGTCCTCGGTCGTCGAGGCGGCGAAGATCGTCTTCTCGGAGAGCTTCTGCCCCGCGATGTTGACGAGCGGCGTGTTGATCGAGCTCCAGGTCGAGAGCAGGCCGGGATAGTAGTCCATCTTTTCCATGCTCTTGAGCACTTGCGCCGTGGCATCTCCCAACGAACCGGAGAGCACCATATCGGCACCGGCGGCCTTCAGCTTGGCGAGCTGCGAGGTCATGTCGGTGTCTTTGGGGCCGAACTTTTCGATGCCGACCGGCGTGATGCCGTGCAGCGCCAGGATCTCCTGCAGGTCCTTCGTCGCGGCCTGGCCGTATCCGGTGGTGTCCGCGATGATCGCGATCTTCTTCGTCTGGGAAGCCTTGACCGCATAGGCGGTGAGCAGGGCGAGCTGCTCCCGGTCGACCATCGAGACGCGGAAGATGTAGTTCTGCGCTTCCTTGGCGTAGCGGGCGGTGATGTCGGTCGCCGTCGCGACATGCGATATCACCGGCACCTTCTTCTGCTGCGGGATGTGCAGCCAGGCCAGGGCGTTGCCGGAATTGGTCGGGCCGACGACGGCAGCGACCTTCTCGTTGTCGATCAGCTCGTTCATGTTCTGGATCGACTTGGGCGGCGCGCCAGCATCGTCGCGCACCACGCCGACGATCTTGCGGCCGAGCACGCCGCCCTGCGCGTTCAAATCCTCGATCGCGGCCTGGAAGCCGTAAAGGCCAGCCAGACCGAGCTCGGCGGCGCCGGTGGCCGACTGGTCGGCATTGTAGCCGATCTTGATCTCGTTCTGGGCGAAGGCCGGCAGCGCCAGTGTCATGCCGGTCGAGACCAGCAATGCGCCAAGCGCGCGACGGGAAATCAGGGTGTTCATGCACGTTCCTCCGGTGGTTCGTCCGCTTTGCGCGGTTCTGTGGTGATGGATGGTATCGCGGCGTCTAGATGGTGTGGTCCTGGCTCGAAGCCGCGTCGTTATCCGGGGCAAGCCCGCGATTGGAAAAGCCGCTTCCTGACATGGCGAGCATGCTTCAGCCCCCGCGCCGCCGTTCGGCGAGCAGCTCGCGGGCCCGGTCGACGCGGACATCGTGGTTGCGGGCGAGCTCAGCGGCGACCGCGTCGATCTCCGCGCCCTCGGCCCCGGCGACGATGGCGATGTTCCGGGCATGCAAGGCCATATGGCCGCGCTGGATGCCTTCCGTCGCCAGCGCCCTGAGCGCCGCCATGTTCTGGGCGAGCCCGACCGCGACCGTGACCTCGGCCAGCTCCTGTGCCGTCTTGACCCCGAGCAGGCGCAGCGACCATTGCGCCAGCGGATGCGTCTTGGTGGCGCCGCCGACCAGACCGAGCGCCATCGGCATCTCGATCGAGCCGACGAGATTGCCGTCGCGATCCTCCTCCCATGTCGTCAGCGAGGTATAGCGGCCGCTGCGTGCTGCATAGGCATGGGCGCCGGCCTCGATCGCGCGCCAGTCATTGCCGGTCGCGACCACGACCGGGTCGATGCCGTTCATGATGCCCTTGTTGTGGGTGGTGGCGCGGTAGGGGTCTATCGCCGCGAAGACGTAGGCGTCGAGCATGCCCTCGATCATCCGCCGGCCAGAGAAGTCCTTTGTCGCCAGCGCTGCCTCCGGAACGGTGACGGTGGCACGTGCCAATCTGAGATCGGCGAGGTTCGACAGGATGCGCAGGCGAACCGTTCCGCCGGTGACGCGCTCGACGATCGGCGCCACCGTCTCGGCCATGGTGTTGACCGTATTGGCGCCCATCGCATCGCGTACATCGACCAGCAGGTGCATCACCACGATCGGTCCGCGCGGCGTTTGCGGGAAGACATGGACCTCGATGTCGCGACAGCCACCGCCGAGCGAGACCAGAACCTTGTCCTTGGCATTGGCGGCGGCGACGATCTCGTCGCGCGCGGCGATGAGCTTGTGCCGCGCGCCCTCCGGATCGCCGATGCCGAGAAGCTGGACCTGCGCCCGCATGATCGGGCGGTCGCTCGACGTCCGGAAGCCGCCCGAGCCGCGCGCGATCCGCGCCATATAGGAGGCGGCGGCGACGACGGAAGGCTCCTCCACCGCCATCGGGATCAGATAGTCCCTGCCGTTGACGGTAAAGTTCGTCGCGACGCCGAGCGGCAGCTCGAACGTGCCGACGACATTCTCGATCATGCCGTTGGCGAGATTGAGAGGCAGCCCGCCGGGCTGAGCCAGCAGGGCTACGTCCTCCGGACCGAGGCCGGCAGCGGCCACCGCCGTGTCCAGCCGCGCGGCACAGGAGAGGCTACGGTAGTTTTCGATACGCGAGTTCACTGGGCGCGCGACGCCATCGCGCGCTTCTGCCGTCGTCATGGTGTTTCCTCCACCCGCAGCCCGGGCCTTCTGTCGGCTTATCGCCCGACTTGTTGATTGACAGGCTCAAGCAAAGGCGGGACAGGAACAAGGGACAATTTGCTGACAAACCCATTCTCTGTACCAGTCAGTTTGCTGGTACGACCGCGAGGGGCGATGGATAAGCAGGCCGAGGTCAACCGAACCGAAGGCATCGTTGCGCGCATCGTCCGTGCGATCGAACAAGGCCTGCTTCAGCCGGGCAAGCGCATGGGATCGTTGCGGGCAGCGGCGGAAGAATACGGCGTCTCGAAGAACACCATGGTCGAGGTCTATGACCGGCTGGTCGCGCAGGGGCGGCTCGAGGCGCGGCGCGGCTCCGGCTTTTTCGTTCGGGCGCCAGGCCAGCGCCCCAACGACGTCGCTCCGCCGCATATGACCGAGGCGATCGACATCGTTTCGCTGTTGCGCGAGCAGCTTTGCCAGGTCCATCCCGTCCGCGTCGGAGACGGACGCCCGCCAGCGTCCTGGATGGAGGATTCCGAACTCGGCCGCCATCTGCGCATGCGCACCGGCAAGGGCGATCCGCCGGCAGAGCACGGCTACGGCGACCCAACGGGTTATCCACCGCTGCGCGCCCAGATCGGACTGATGCTGGCGGAGCGCTCGATCCATGTCTCGCCAGCGCAGATCTTGATGACTTTCGGCGCCAACCACGCCCTCGACCTGATCATCCGCCATCTCCTGCAGCCCGGCGATACAGTCCTTGTCGACAGCCCCGGCTACTATCCGCTCTTCGGCAAGCTGAAGCTCGCGCGCATCGAGATGGCGGGCGTCCGGCGCCGGGCGGACGGCCCGGATCTCGACGATCTGGCAGCTCAGATCGCGCGGTATCGGCCCAAGGTCTTCTTCACGCAGTCGTTGGCGCATAACCCGACCGGCGGCTCGCTCACTCTGCCGGTCGCCCACCGTCTGCTTCAGATTGCGGCTCACCACGATCTGACGATCGTCGAGGACGACCCCTTCTCCGACGTCTTGCCGGTCAGCGCGCCGCGGCTCGCCGCGCTCGATCAGCTCGAACGCGTGATCTATGTCGGGACATTCTCAAAAACGCTCTCGGCCAGCCAACGTATCGGCTACGTGGCGGCAAGCCCGGCACTCACCCGTTCACTGGGTGACATGAAGATGCTTACCGTTGTGAACAGCTCCGGCTATCTGGAGCGCCTGGTCAGCGATCTGATCGCCAGCGGCCAGTATCGCCACCATCTGAAGCGCCTGCGCGAACGCATCGGCAAGGCCACGGCGCGCGCGCTCGGCAATCTCGAGCAACTCGGTCTGCCCGTTTTTGCGCGCCAGGTAGGCGGCTATTATCTTTGGGTCGCATTGCCATCGGGGCTGGACGACCTCGCGCTCGCGCGCCGCGCCTCGGAGCAAGGGATCTTCATCGCGCCCGGCACAGTCTTCCTTCCTGACAGGCGTCAGCTGGAACTGGACGGTGGGTTGAACGGCATGCGGGTCAACGTCGCCTATGCGGACGACCCGGCCTTTGTCAGCTTCCTTCAGTCGGAAATGGCCAGTTTCGCCAAGCTTGCTTAGATCAGCCGGCCCCGAGACGTTTCCACTCGGCTGTGTGGCTTCAGAGGCAAGAGCCGGGCTGCTGTCGGAGATCGAAGTCCCGCCGGCCACTTAATCCCTTCGATGAACGGGCCGTTGCAATCTGGGAGATCGTGACCAGCAACGGTGAGCCATGCGTCTCCGCGAGACGGCGAGCAAATCCCGACCCGGCAAACCCAAATGGTAGAATCGACCTGACCGTTTGCGCACAAACGGGCGTCCGACCAGTCGATTGTACTCAATTATCAGGATGTTTCGATATTGCCGGCAGTCCCCAAGGCATTTTCCGGTCGACTTCATGCTCCATCGGCAGCATTATACCGGGGCTCGACTACATGCGAGGCCTGTATATGCGGCGACGCCTGCGAGAGACCAGGACAAGGCGAAATTCTACTCGCGGCTTGATGCCTGCACTTGCGCCGGGTCTCTTTGGGCTCTTGGCGGCTTTGCCTGCCTGGGCGCAGTGCGCGCCCGATCCGCCGGGACCAGGCGCGACGGTGACCTGCTCGGGCTCCGATAGCGACGGTTTCGCGGCGCCCGCCAATACGCCGCTCACCGTCGATGTCGTGCCGGGCGGCACCGTCCTGCAGGCTCCCGCGACGGGACAGGCCGTCACCTTCGGCCTGAACACGGCTGGAAACGTGCTCAACAACAATGGCTCGATTGCCGCTTCCGGAAACGCCGCCACCGCGTTGACAGGCGTGACTTTCTTGTCCGGTACGGGCGCCGGCACGAGCATTCTCAACAATTTCAGCAGCATCTCCGCCACCAACGCGGGGGCCGGCAACGCGCTCGCCATATCTCTCCTGCAAGGCAACGCGATCTCGACGATCCGGATCGTCAATGCCACCGGCGCGACGATCGCCGGAACGGCGACGGGAGGCGGCGCCGGCGTGGGCGTGAACCAGAATTTTGCGGCGGGCGCTTCAGCCCGCTCGCTGGTGATCGACAATAGCGGGATCATTCGCGGATCGACCAATGCGATCGCTGCCGGCACCGGCGCGTCCAGCGCCGCACAGACCATCGTCATCAACAATGGCTTCGGCGGCGCGGCAGCTCAGATCAATGGCGGAACCGGCGCCGCGATCACCTTTGCCGGCAACGGCCTCAACACCCTCAACAACCTCGCCACCGGAACGATCAACGGCGACATCGTCAGCACCGGAAACGCCTCGATCGTCATCGACAATTCCGGCGTGATCAACGGCAACGTCAATCAGGGCAACAGCGCCGATACCTTCATCATGCGCGGCGGCGTGGTGAACGGCACCGTCGATCAGGGCAGCGGCCTCGGCGATGGCGTCGATCGCTTCACGATGACCGGCGGCACGATCAACGGCAACGTCAACCAGGGCGGCGAGCTGGACTTCGCCACGATCTCCGGCGGCGTCATCACCGGGGGCCTGAACGAAGGCGATTTCGTCACGGTCACCGGCGGCCAGATCGGCTCGATCGACATGACGCTCGCCAACAACATCCTCACCATGTCGGGCGGGCTCGTCGTCGGCAATGTGCTGGCGGCTCAGAACAACGACACGCTCAACCTGGCCGGCGGGCGCATCGGCGGCCTCGTCAATTTCGGCAACGGCAACAACGTCTTCAACATTGCCGGCGGCAGCGTCGGCGGCTTCCTGCTCAGCGGGAGCGGCACCGACACGGTGAACTGGAACGGCGGCGGCGTGCTCGAATCCGGCTTTCGGTTGGGTGCAGGCAACGACGTGGCGACCTTCACCAACCTGACGACAGCGAACATCGTGCCGGGCGCCGTGATCGACGGCGGGCTCGGTGTCGACCGCCTGACCTGGGTCAATACGAGCGCAACCGGCGTCGCCCGCTTCACCAATTGGGAGCTGTTCGAGCTCACCAACAACTCTCAGCTTACCTTCGCCAGCACGCTCACGCTCGGCGATGCCGGCAGCGGGACGGGAACGCTGTCGATCGACGCGACGAGCACAGTCTTTGCCGGCAACGGCATCCATGCGATCGCGCCCTTCACGGCCGGCCAGTTCATCACGGTCAGCAACGCCGGCACCGTCGATCTCACCAACGGCCCTGCGGCCGCGAGCGACAGCCTCACCATCATCGGCAGCTATATCGGATTGAATGGCGGCTTGAGGTTGCAAACGGTGCTCGGCGACAGCACCTCGCCCTCCGATCAGCTGATCATCTCCGGCGGCTCGGCGAGCGGGCAGACGGGCATCACGGTCGTCAACCTGGGCGGAACCGGCGCACTGACCCTGGGCAGCGGTATCCGGGTTGTCGATACGATCAACGGCGCGACGACCGCGGCCGGAGCCTTCACGCAGGCGGGGCCGATTGCGGCGGGGGCCTTCGAATACGCTCTCTATCGCGGCGGCGTCACCCCTGGCACCGAGCAGAATTGGTATCTTCGCTCCACCGCGCCAGCGCCGTCCACCGTGACGCCGCAACCTCAGCCGGCGCCGGGAGCCCCAACCGCCATCTTGCCGCCATCCCCGGGCGCGCCAACGATCGCGACGCCAGACGGGCCGGTGGTGGCGCTCTACCGCCCCGAAGTAGCGCCCAATGCGCTGTCTCCCGCAACCGCGCGCATGCTCGCCCTCGGCACGCTCGGAACCTTCCACGAGCGCCAGGGCGATCAGGAGCTGTTGCGGGCAACCGGCATCGCATCAGCCGGATGGGGACGCGTCTTCGGCCAGCAACGAGAGCAGCGGCTTTCCGGCGATGTCAGCCCGGAATTCAAAGGCAGCATCATCGGCCTGCAAACCGGCCTCGATCTCTATGGCATCGACCGGCCAAGCGGTCACCGCGACCGCTTCGGCGCCTTCTTCGGCTATGGGAGAGCCGAAGGTGATGTTCGCGGCTTCGCCCTCGGGCAGGTGCGTGCATCCACGGGCAAGCTCGGGCTCAATTCCTACAGCCTTGGCGCCTACTGGACCCATATCGGACCGAGCGGCTGGTATGTCGACACCGTCCTGATGAACAGCTGGCTGGATGGCACGCCGCGTTCCGACCGCGGCATTCGTTCGGAGGCGGACGGTTCGGTCTTCACCGGCTAGGTCGAGGCAGGCTATCCCATTGCGCTGGGCGGTGGCTTCGTCCTGGAGCCGCAGGGCCAGCTCATCTGGCAACGAACATCGCTCGATCGGACGAGCGACCTGTTCTCCTCGATCGAACAGGGCGGAACCGACGCGTTTACAGGGCGTATCGGCGCGCGCCTGCAGGGCAGCCTGCTCTGGGGCCCGACGGAGATCAGGCCTTATCTGACCGCCAATCTCTGGCGCAGCTTCGGCGGCAGCGACAAAACCTATTTCGATACCAACCTGATCACGACCCAGCGCGAAGCGACCGCCTTTGAAATCGGCGGCGGTGTCAGCGCGCAGATCACCCAGGCGGTGAGCCTCTATGCGAAGGCGAGCTATCTCACGAACACAGATTCGAACCGCAATCGCGGTTTGAGCGGCAATGTCGGGCTTCGCGTGACCTGGTAGCATGGAAGATTGACGCGAGCTTCCAGGCAACATTCGTTCGACGAGATGTTTCGAACCACGTCAGATTCTCGTGAAGGCCGACCCGTCTCCGGGGCTGGGAAACGGACATTCGCGGCCAGCCGAACGCCATATCTTCACGGCGAGCAGATTGTCCCGGATGGCCTATTCTGGCGCGCGCAGAATCAGGGTCTCATGACACGATCACCTGGAGTGGAGATCGCGTCTGTGACAGCCAGCCGGCATCGACAAACCGGTGCGATGCATCCGACCGAGCAGATCACGAAAACCGAATGGCGCGATAGCGTCTATGAGGTTCTTTCATTTGCTGCCTGCGCCGCCCATTCGGCACCGGACTGGGCCTATCTGGCGGCCAGGCAGCTTATGCAACAGCCAGGTGATGCGGCGATCTCAGCCACTCTGGCCGAGATCGGCAGAGCGGCTGGCGCCGACCGGGCCTGGATGTTCGAGTACGACGACGATCTCCTGCGGTTCAGAAACACCCATGAATGGAGCCGGGAAGGAGTCCACTCCTTCGTCGAGGACCTTCAGAATACGCCGGTGACGATGATCGCCTGGTTGCATCAGTTCCTCGCTGCCGGCGAGGCCGTGATGATCAACCGCGTGGCCGATCTGCCGCGGCCGGCACGCCCGCTGCAGGTGGAAATGCTCCGTCAGGGCGACAAGAGCGTGCTCAGCGTCCCGGTTTTTCACGAGGGGCGGTTGAAGGCCTGCATCGGCTTCGACGCCACGGCCGCGTACCATCGGTGGCCGCCGTCCGACATCAAGGCCCTGTTCCAATCTGCGGAGCTGATCGGGCTGGCGCGCTATGGCGAGCGGGCGAAGCCGGCGCCGAGCGGCAGCGCAAATACCTTCCCGCCGCTGATCTATCTGCGCCGGCAGGGGCGAGCAGTCGGCGTCGAGCTGAACGCGATCGTCGGGGTGCGGTCGGCGCGCGACTATGCGGAGGTCTGGCTTCGCGACGGAACGAAGGTGCTCGACCTGCGCCCGCTGGCTCTCTGGACGGGGCTCCTGCCGTCGGCGTCTTTCCTGCGCATCCACCGCACCGCCATCGTCAACCTGCAGCATGTGCAAGGCCTGGACCGGGCCAGCGGAGACCGCTGGCATATCGCCTTCAGGCATTTCGCCGAGACATGGCCGGTTTCGCGCAGCCATAGACAGGAACTCCGCCAGCGGCTCGGTGTCTGACGAGGGAGATTCCGATACCAACGGGCACGCTCGAAATCCCTTCCGATTGGTAAATTTTCGTCATCAAGCTCGCGCGGTCCGGTCATTCACCGAACCCGCATGTCGATTGGTCGAAATACTGTTGAACTGGGACGCCGGCGCGAACTCCCGTTCTCATCCGATCAGAGGATGAAACACCAGATTCACCGTGCCGCTTCCCCATCTCCGCCTTAGCTCCGTTCTCGGCATCGTCGGCGCGGTCAAGCGCCGTGCGGCGCTCCACTCCCTCCTGCCCGCGGCCCTCGTCGTCGCGCTGTCATCGGGCTTGCCACGTCCGGCGGCAGCCGAAGACCTCGCCCTGCGGGACGCCGCCTCGATGGCCGGCGTCGCGATGTTCCTCAATGCCCGTGCCCCAGGCCTCGTGCTCGCCGTCGTTCACGGACAGGACAGTTTCGTGGCGGGCTATGGTGAGACGAGTCCCGGCAACGGCAAGGAGCCCGATGGCCGCTCGATCGTCCGCGTCGGGTCGATCTCGAAGGTCTTCGCAGGCGATCTTCTCGCCAGCATGGCCGCGGAAGGCCGCGTCTCGCTCGAGGCTCCGCTTGCCCGCTATGCTCCGGCGGGCAAGGCGCCGCTGCCCTTCGGCGACCTGCCGATCACGCTGCTCGACCTCGCGACCCATTCAGCCGGCCTGCCGCGGGAGCTTGCCGATCCCGCCACGCCGCCTGGCGAGAAGAACCCTTTCGCCGGCTTCAAGGCCACTTATTACTGGGACTGGATTGCCACTCACCGCCCCGCCTATCGCCCGGGGACGGCTGCGATCTACTCGAATTTCGGCTTCGGCCTGCTGGGCGAGGCACTCGCGAAGGCGGGCGGCAAAGCCTTCGCGGACCTTGTCCAGACACGCATCACGGCACCGCTTGGGATGTCCGACACTGGCTTCGCGCTGTCGGAGACCCAGAAGCCTCGCCTGATGTCCGGGCTCGACCCGCTGGGCAAGCCCGACCCGAACTGGGAGGTGACCGAGGTGATGCAGGCCAGCGCCGGCATCTATTCCACGGCCGACGACATGGTGAAATGGATGCGCTGGCATCTGGCGGACGACATTGCCGGCCAGCCGGCCCGCACGCTCGCCCATGCGATATGGCGACCGCATGACGGGCTCACCCGACTTGTCGGAGTCGAGGCGACGGATTCGATCGGCATGGGGCTCGGCTGGATCGTCAGCCGCCCGCGCGAGCGCGTCCCCCTGCTCCTCGGCAAAAGCGGCGGCCTCGGCGGCTTCATGAGCTATGTCGTGCTCGCGCCCAACCGGAAGCTCGGTATCTTCGTGTCCGTGAGCCGGGTCGATTTCGGCATGTTCGAGGGGTTGCGGCAAGCGGTCCGCGATCTGGCGGCAGAGCTAGCGCCGGCACAGTAGGACGGCTCTGACCCATGGCACAGCCGGGCATTCGGGGGACGGGACAAGCGGCCGGCTCGGGAGCCGAGCGCGTCCCCCCTGTTTCGGTATCGATCGCCACAGCGACCGGAAAGCCGCCGCGAAACAGCCTCCTGTCCGAGCTGTCCTCGACGACGGCGTTCACCGGAGCCGCCCGGGTTCTGGCTGCGTCGGTCACCTTCTGCGGTCTTGTCGCAGCAATTGTCCCCGCCCAGGCGCAATATGTGGCCGGCGGCAGCGGCGGCTCGGCAGGGCCCTCGTCCGATCATGGCGTCCAGTCCGGGGGTGGCGGCTTCGTCGGAGGTGGCAATCCCTATCAGGGCGGTAGCGGCGGCGGCGGCGCCAGCGATCAAGCGGGCTCTCCAGGCGCTTCTGCTGGCGGCGGAAGCGGCGGACATGGCGGCAAGGGCGGCACGGCGGGAGGGGCTGGCGCCATCGGCCCGGTCACGAGCGGCCTCGGCTCGCCGCTTCCCTCCGGTTCGGTCTCCGGCGCCGCGGGCGGTGGCGGTAACCCGGGCGGCACGGGGGACAAAGGCATCGACTTCGGCAAGGCGGGACGGGCCGGCGGCGGTGGTGGCGGCGGCGGCGGCGGCGCGCTCGGCTGGCAATCCGGCTTCGGCACCACCGTCACCGGCATCGGCCAGCAGATCAGCGGCGGCGCGGGTGGCGCGGGCGGAGCCGGCGGAACCGGCGGCAATGGCATTCTGAGCTACTGGATCTACATGAATCTGGCCCAGCCCGGCGGAGTGGGCGGTGGCGGTGGCGGTGGTGGCGGCGGCGGCCCTGGAATCGTCGACCATGGCTGGCTGACCATCGCGACGAATGGCCTGGTGACCGGCGGCGCTGGTGGCAAGGGCGGCAATGGCGGCATATCCGGCACCAGCTACGGCGGAACCGGCGACGGCATCCCGACCTGCACCTACACCGAATTCGGTGTCTCCTGCACCGACTTCCCGAGCCTGCCGGCCAGCCCCGGCTATTCGGGATCGGGAGGCAGCGGCGGCGGCGGCGGATACGGCATCCTCGGCCTCAAGCTGGGCAGCACCAACTACGCGATCACGAGCCAGGCGGGAGCCACTATCCGCGGCGGTGACGGCGGCGCCGGCGGCAACGGGTCGGTCGGCGGCGAGGTCGCCGGAAACGGCGGCAATGGTGGCAATGGCGGTGGCGGAGTCTTCCTGGACGACGGCTTCTGGATCGACAACAGCGGCACAATCGCCGCTGGAAACGGCGGCCGCGGCGGCAATGGCGGTGGTGGCCTCACCGCCGGCAATGGCGGCAAAGGCGGCAACGGTGGCGATGGCGTCCTTGTCCAGAACGGCACCGTCCTCAACGCAGCCGGCGCAGCGATCTCCGGCGGTAACGGCGGGGCCTCGGGGAAGGGAGCCGTCGTCACGCAGGGTACGAGCGGGAGCGATGGCGAGGCCGGCGATGGCGGCAGCGCCATCCGGATGCAGGGCGGCCCGAGCATCACGAATTTCGGCACCATCGCCGGGGGCAATGCCGGTGCGGGCAGCACCGCGGCGCGCGGCGGAAGCGGCATCCTCGCCTTCGGCTCCACCACGGTCGTCAATGGCGGCACGATCAGCGGCGGGCTCAATGGCGACGGGACACGCGCGCCCGCCATCATCCTCTACAACGCGATGAGTGCGCTGGAGCTGCGAGCCGGGTCGAACATCGTCGGCGACGTCCGCGGCGCGTTCGCGCCACGGCTGATCTTCGGCGGAGACCAGAACAGCAGTTTCGACCTGTCGGCGCTTGGCAGGACATACAAATCATTCCCGCTCCTCGTCAAAACCGGCCTGAGCACCTGGGCGCTGTCGGGAACGCCGCTCGCGTCAAACCGGGAGGTGGATGTCGAAGGGGGAACGCTGGTGCTCTCGGCCGGAGCCAGATTGCTGACCTATGGCGATGGATACATCAACCGCGCCTCGGGCCCCTCGGCCGAGATGCGCGTCGCGGGAGCCAATGCCAGCTGGGAGGTTTCCAATGCCTATAGCGGCAGCGGCGGCATCACCGTCGGCGACACCAGCAGCGGCAGCCTGACCGTCGCGGCTGGCGGAAAGGTCCGCGCTATGGCCGTCACAGCTGGCGACAAGGCGGGCGGCGACGGCAACGTCACCGTGACGGGAGCCGGATCGAGCCTGACAGCGGACGCGATCACGATCGGGCTTTCGGGCACCGGCGCGCTCACGGTTTCGGATGGGGGCAGCGTCAGCCCGGGCGGCAGCGGCAGGATCGACGTCGCCAGGAACGTCGGCAGCAGCGGCGCGGTCAATATCGGCACAGCAGCCGGCCAGGCTGCGGTCGCTCCGGGAACCCTGGCGGGCGATATCCGCTTCGGCGCCGGCTCCGGCGCACTTGTCTTCAATCATATCGCCAGCGACTACAGCTTCTCCCGCACCATCTCTGGCGCCGGCAGCATCCGCTTCCTCTCGGGCACGACGACCCTGACCGGCAACAGCAGCGGATTCACCGGCGCGACCGCTGTAGAAGCCAGTACGTTCAGGATCGCGCAGGGCGCGCAGCTCGGCGGCACTCTCGCGATCGGTGCGGGCGGGCGTGTCGAGGGCGAAGGCCGCATCGGCGCGACGACGATCGGCAATGGCGGGACGCTCGCGCCCGGCGGTGCAACCTCGCTGACGATCGCCGGCGGCCTGACCGCGAATGCCGGAGGTACCCTCACGCTCGGGACGGCGGCGCCGCTGCTCGTCACCGGCGATTTCACGCTCAACGCCGGCAGCTTCGTCGGCTACCAGCTTCCGGCCACACTGGCCGGTGTCGCCCTTCCCGGCTCCTCCGCCGTCCAGGTGAGCGGCAATCTGGCGCTCAACGGCGCGCTGCTCAACATCGGCATCGCGAGCAGCAGCGCGCAGCCGGGCATCGGCTACCAACGTCTTTTCACCTATGCAGGCGCGCTGTCCGGCAACCTGCTCCTCATCGGCTCCACGCCGCCGACGACCCCTATCGCCTACAACTATCAGGTCGACACCACACGCAGCGGCGTGGTCGACCTGCTGGTCCAGCCCAATGGCCTCAACATCCTGCAGCTCTGGGGCACGACCTCCTCGGGAGGCGGCACGGGCAACTGGAACGCCGGCAACGCGAACTGGCTCGATCTCGGCGGTAGCGTTCCGACGAGCTGGGGCTCCGGCTATGGCGTGTTTCGCGGCCCCGGCGGGGTGGTGACGATCGACGGTGCGCACAACGCGGTGGGGCTTCAGTTCGCCGGCGGCAGCTACACCCTCGCGGGCGGCGCAGGCGGCAGCCTGAACCTGCACAGTTTTAGCGGCGGCGGCTTCTCGATACCGGTTCCCGAGATCAGTGTCCTTGCCGGCGAGACGGCGACGATCTCGGCGACGATCACCGGATCGGACGGCCTCGCCAAGACCGGCGACGGCACGCTAGTCCTCGGCGGCGCCAACAGCTATGGCGGCGGAACCACGATCGCGGGCGGCGTCCTCCAGATCGCCGGAGACGGCAATCTCGGCGCGGCGAGCGGCGGACTGACCTTCCAGAATGGCAGTCTGCGCACAACAGCGGATATGCTGTCCGCCCGCAACGTGATCTTCGGCGGTTCCGGGGCGTTCGATACAGATGCGGGTACGACGCTACGGCTGAGCGGCAATCTCGGCGGAGCGGGCGGCCTGCTCAAATGGGGCGACGGCACGCTCGCCCTGTCCGGCAGCAACAGCTGGGCCGGCGGCACGCTGATCAGCGCCGGCACCGTGCGGGCCGAAAGCGCAGGCGCCCTGCCCTCCCACACAGGCTACGTGCTCACCGGCGGAAAGCTCGATCTCAACGGGTTTCCGTTGACCGTGAGCCTGCTCGCCGGCACTGGCGGCGAAGTTGCGCTGGGCAACAGCGGCGACCTGACGATCGACCAGATTCAGGACAGTGCCTTCGCCGGCACGATCACAGGCAGCGACGGCATGCTGACCAAGGCGGGCGCAGGGACGCTCCTGCTGACCGGCATCAACACGCATGGCGGCGGCACCTCCGTCATCAGCGGAACACTCGCCATCACCAGCGACGCGAATCTCGGCGCGGCCGCCGCCCCGCTCCTGATCTCCGGCAGCCGATTGGCGGCGCTGGCGAACATCGACAGCACCCGGCCGATCATCCTGCAGGGCTCCGGCGTCATCGATACGTTGATCGGGACCACCTTCAAGAGCAGCGGCCTCATGCTCGGCGATCACCTGACCAAGGAGGGCAGCGGGACGCTCGTTCTGGCCGGCACCGCCGCTCACACCGGCGGCACGACCATCACCGCCGGCATGCTGCAGATCGGCGATGGCGGGACGAGCGGCACTCTGGCCGGCGATGTCGTCAACAACAGTCTGCTCAGCTTCAACCGCTCCGACAACCTGACCTTCGCGGGGACGATCTCGGGCGCCGGCGCCGTGATCCAGTCGGGCAGCGGCGTCACCACCCTCACGGCGGCAAACAGCCATGCGGGCGGCACCGCCATCCTGGCCGGCACTCTGCAAGCCTCGGCGGATGCCAATCTCGGCGCCGCCGACGCACCACTCAGCTTTTTCGGCGGAAATCTGCGGTTCGGTGCCGGCTTCACCCTCGGCCGAGCGCTGCTTCTGCCCGGCAACGGCACGCTCGACACGAATGGCTTCGATGCGACGGCCTCGGGCGGCATCTACGGTGTCGGCGACCTGATCAAGACGGGAGCGGGCTCGCTGACGCTCGCCGGGCCGAGCTTCTATCGCAATACAATCGTCCAGGCCGGCACACTGATCGGCGATGCGTTTTCGATCCGAGGCGACATCGCCAATAATGGCACCGTCATCCTCGACCAGCGTGCCGATGCGAACCTTGCCGGCGCGATCTCCGGCACGGGCAGCCTGCTCAAGGCCGGCGGGGGCCTTCTCGAGCTGACCGGAAACAGCGCCGGATTCACGGGGGCGACCACCGTCACGGCCGGAACGCTTGCAGTGAACGGCACGCTCGGCGGCTCGCTCGATATCCAGTCCGGCGCGAGGCTCCAGGGCAACGGGACCGTGGGCGCAACAACGCTTCGATCCGGCGCGACGGTGGCTCCCGGAAATTCCATCGGCACGCTCAGCGTGGTGGGCGACATCACATTCCAGACAGGGGCGACCTACGAAGTCGAGGTCAACGCCGAAGGAACGCAGAGCGATCTGGTCCATGCCAGCGGCACGGCGCGCCTCGACGGCGGCAGCGTCGTGCATATCGGCCAGGACGGCTTCTACAAGCCTTTCCAGCGCTATCGGATCCTCGCCGCGGATGGGGGCGTCGCGGGCCGCTTCGACGGGGCTTCCTCCCGATTCCTCTTCCTCGATCCGACGCTCGCCTACGATGCTACCGGCGTCGACCTGACCCTCGTGCGCAACGACCTGCCCTTCGCCGCGGTCGCGCAGACGCGCAATCAGACACAGACCAGCCTCGGCCTGGAGGGGCTTTCCGACACGAATCCGCTCTGGCAGCGCTTCACGCAGCTGCGGGACACCGAGGTTGTCCGACAGGCCTATGACAGCCTGTCAGGCGAAATCCACGCCTCCGCCAAAACGACACTGATCGACGGCAGCTCGATAATCCGGGATTCGGTCAGCGAACGGCTCCGCTCCGTCTTCGCCGCCATCGGCGCGCCACGGATCGCCACCCTGGCCTATGCATCGAGCGCGGGCACGGCTTCGACCCTGACGGAACCCAACCTTGCCGCATGGGCGCGCGGCTTCGGTTCCTGGGGGCACACAGAGGGCGATGGGAATGCTGCCTCGCTCAGGCGCGCGACGGGCGGTATCATGGCCGGCGCGGATGCCGCGCTGGGAGAGAATGTGCGCATCGGCATCGCCGCCGGCTACTCCCGTTCGACCTTCTCGGCTCCGGGCCGTGCATCGTCCGGCGAGACTGACAGCTATCATATCGGCCTCTATGGCGCCGCGCGCTTCGACCGCCTCCGGCTGAGCGGCGGACTGAGCTATACCGGCCACGACATCTCGACTTCGCGGCTCGCGGCCTTCCCGGGCTTTGCCGAAAGGCTCACGGCGGGTTACCGCGCCGGGACGCTCCAGGCTTTCAGCGAAGCCGCCTATCGCTTCGATCTGGGGCGCTTTGCCCTCGAGCCCTTCGCCAATCTCGCTTACGTCGCGCTGCGAACGGATTCCATCCGCGAAGAAGGCGGCGCGGCGGCCCTCTTTGCCAAACCCCAGACGAGCGCGGTGGCCTTTGCGACGCTTGGGATGCGCATCCAAATGCAGTTCGAGCTCGCCGGAGCAGCAGCGACACTGAACGGAACGCTGGGCTGGCGCCATGCCGGCGGCGACGTCGTGCCGGTTTCCTCGCAGGGCTTTGCGGGGGGAGCGCCCTTCTCGATCGCCGGCGTCCCTATCGCGCGCGATGCCATGATCGTCGGTGCGGGCATTGGCGCCAGAATCGGGCAGAACGCCGAACTGGACGTGTCCTACCAGGGCCAGATCGCGAAAGGCGCTGCCGATCATGCATTCAACGCGAGGCTCGCCGTGTCGTTCTAGGCGTCCGGGCCGGTCCGCATCATCCACGCCAGAATCGCGTGAGGGCAAAGGCCGTTGCGGATATCCGGAATGGATATTCGAGCAGCGGGGCCCGAGGTCAGATCTCCAGGATGTTTCTGAGCCAGAGATCTTACATCTCGCCGCGCCCGATATGTTGACAAGCAGAATCGAAGGGGTTACCGCGGTTCTGTCCGGCTTGGATCGGACCTTCTTTACAGCATCAGCAAGCATAAAAATGGACAGCTACCCTAGCTGCGCCCATTCGGCTGCAATTGTGGCCTGCCGGGCGCAATCTCAACTCTGCAAGACTGCCCCCGGACGCACCGGCCGGGCGGGTTTCGCACGGCTCTAGGGCTGTCCGTCGCTCGCCTTCGATCGGTGCGAACCGGTCGAAGGAGTGCGCCATGAACGTTTCGTTCAATCCATCACATCATGCCTTTCATGCTCTGAAAGGTTCGACTCAACTCCCCAGCTTCTGCGGCCGCGGCGACCATCGTTCGCCGACGGCGTCGTACCCCCCGCGTCTCGCCGCATCCTGGCGCGTTGACGCTGCATCCGCTCAGCTGACCTGCGAATGGACGCTGGTCGGCAAGGCTGACGACACCCGTACGATGACGCGAGGCGAGCGATGAAAAGCCTCGTCCTCTCTGCCGCGGCAGAACGCTTCGCCAGCATCGCCCGCAAGGCCATCCGTTGGTTCGCCGACGGAACGCGCCCGCGCGCAGTCATGTGCCCTGCCCCCGCGTCATTGGTCTGGTCCTCGCGCAGGATCCGCCATTCGCTGCATGCCGGAGGCCATCATGGACCCTGGAAGTAGTCGCACGCTCGCCGTGCGGCGAAAGCCGGCGGCGAGCGCCCCCACTCGACCGATCCCTCTGAATTTTTCGCCGCCTCCTTCGGAGCGCGGGTGCGCAGCGTCGCCTTCCTGAGGCGCGCCAGCTTGCGCCCGCGCCGCCATGGGCGGCCGAAAGGGCGCAGCCATGAACATCACCAGCAAGTCCGGATCCAAGCTGGATCCACGTCCAACCGGAAAAGCTCCGGCCGAACCGAAGCTTTCGATGCGCGCCGCGCTGGAAGCCCGCAACCATCTCGAAACGACACTCGAAATCCTCCGGACCGGGCCTGAAGGCCTGGTCGAAGCGGAGGCGACGCGACGCTTTGCCAAGGATGGTCCAAACGAGGTCGCGCACGACAAGCCACCTCATTGGACCCTGCAGTTGCTGGCAGCGTTCAAGAACCCGTTCATCCTGGTCCTCGTCGCGCTGGCACTGATCCAGTACGTCAGCGATCCCGAGGATCTGAAGCCGGTCATCATCGTCGCCGTCATGGTCGGCCTGAGCGTAGGGCTGCGCTTCTGGCAGGAATTCCGCTCGGCGCGCGCGGCGGAGCGGCTCAAATCCATGGTTCGCACGACAGCGACGGTGCTCCGGCGCTCGCGCTACGGCGCGAAGCCCGAGCGCGCCGAGATTCCGATGCGCGAGCTGGTTCCCGGCGACATCGTGCTGCTTTCCGCAGGCGACATGATCCCTGCGGATTTGCGCTTGGTTGAATCGCGCGATCTCTTCGTCAGCCAGGCGGTGCTCACCGGCGAATCGCTGCCAGTCGAGAAGTACGACACGCTCGGCAATGTCGCCGGCAAGTCGGCGATGGATCGCGCCGGCATCGGGACCGATCTGCTCGACCTGCCGAACACCTGCTTCATGGGCACCAACGTGGTCAGCGGCACGGCCACGGGCGTCGTCGTCGCGACCGGCGCGCGCACCTATTTCGGCTCGCTCGCCAAGTCGATCGTCGGCCAGCGGGCGCAGACGAGCTTCGACCGCGGCGTGAACAGCGTCAGCTGGGTGCTGATCCGCTTCATGATGACGATGGTGCCGGTTGTCCTCGTCATCAACGGCCTGAACAAGGGCGATTGGTGGGAGGCTTTCCTGTTCGCGGTGGCGATCGCGGTCGGGCTGACGCCCGAGATGCTGCCGATGATCGTCAGCGCCAATCTGGCCAAGGGCGCCGTGGCCATGGCCAAGCGCAAGGTCGTGGTGAAGCGCCTGAGCGCGATCCAGAACTTCGGCGCCATGGACGTGCTCTGCACCGATAAGACCGGCACGCTCACGCAGGACAAGGTCATCCTCGAACGGCATGTCGACGTCACCGGACAGGAGGACGAAGAGGTCCTGCGCCTGGCATGGCTTAACAGCGCCCATCAGACGGGACTGAAGAACCTGCTCGACACGGCCGTGATCGAGGCGGCGGAAGATCGGCGCCGTTCGGCCGACTTCCGGCGCCCGGTGCAATTCCGGAAGGTCGACGAACTGCCCTTCGACTTTGTTCGCCGGCGGCTTTCGGTCGTGGTGCAGGCCCCGGGCGGCGAACAGCTTCTGGTGTGCAAGGGAGCGGTCGACGAAACCCTGGCGGTCTCCTCCTGGGTCAAGGAAGGCAGCGGCGTGTTCCCGCTAGACGCCGCTAGGAGAGTCAAGCTGCTTAATCTCGTGCGGCGGTTCAACGAGGACGGACTGCGCATCGTTGCGGTCGCGACGCGTGAGATCCCCGTGGCGGACGCCAAGATGCGCTACGCATCCGAGGACGAATGCGAGCTCGTCCTGCAGGGCTTCCTCGCCTTCCTCGACCCGCCAAAGGAAAGCGCCGCGCCGGCGCTGCGCGCCCTGCGCGACAACGGCGTGGCCGTGAAGGTCCTCTCGGGCGACAGCGAAGTCGTTTGCCTGAAGATCTGCCGCGAAGTCGGCCTCGATGGGGGCACCCCGATCCTCGGTCCGCACATCGAGTCGCTCGACGACGACGCCCTGCGCGAGGTCGTGGAACGCACCACGGTCTTCGCCAAGATGGCGCCTCTGCAGAAGGCGCGCGTCATCAAGGCGCTCCAGGCCAACGGCCACACCGTCGGCTATTTGGGCGACGGCATCAACGACGCGCCGGCCCTGCGTGACGCCGATGTCGGCATCTCCGTCGACACCGCGGCCGATATCGCCAAGGAATCCGCCGACATCATCCTGCTGGAGAAGAGCCTGCTCGTGCTCGAGGCCGGGGTGATCAAGGGCCGCGAGACCTTCGGCAACATCATCAAGTACATCAAGATGACGGCCTCCTCGAACTTCGGGAACGTCTTCTCGGTCCTGGTCGCGAGCGCCTTCCTGCCCTTCCTGCCGATGCTCGCGATCCATCTGCTGATCCAGAACCTGCTCTACGATCTCTCCCAGCTTTCGCTGCCCTGGGATCGCATGGACCGTGAATTCCTGGCCAAGCCCCGGAAGTGGGAAGCCAAGGACATCGCCCGCTTCATGATCTTCATCGGGCCGATCTCGTCGATCTTCGACATCGTCACCTATCTGGTGATGTGGAACGTCTTCGCTGCGAACGCCCCCGAGCACCAGTCCCTGTTCCAGTCCGGCTGGTTCATCGAAGGGCTGCTCTCGCAGACGCTGATCGTCCACATGATCCGGACGCAGAAGATTCCGTTCATTCAAAGCACGGCATCCCTGCCGGTGCTGCTGCTCACGGGCGCGATCATGGCCTTCGGGATCTACGTGCCGTTCTCGCCCTTGGGCGATGCAATCGGCCTGCAACCCCTGCCGATGACCTACTTCCCGTGGCTGGTCGGCATCCTGCTCAGCTACTGCGTCCTGACGCAGCTGCTGAAGACGGCCTACATCCGCTACTTTGGAAAGTGGCTCTGACCCCTTGATGGCGCTGCGGTTTTCCGCAGCGCCGCTCCCGAAAAGGAGGCGGCCATGCGGCTCGCCATCAATATCGCCGACACGAAGCACCAAGCATTGCTGTTTGTCGCACGCGCCAGTCTGCGCGTTGCGGATCGACTGCTGCGCTCGAGCTTCAAGGGGTTTCGCGCCGGTTATCTTCCGCTGGGCATCCTGCGGATAGCCACCCGCATCGCGGAGAAGCTCCGGCGCTTCAGCCTGCGCTGCTGGGACGTGTCGAGAGGCCCGTCCCGAGCAACCGCCGAGGATAGCGAGGAGCGCAAGCCATTGCCGGAATGCCTCACCCGGCTGCTAGCGGCGCCCGCCGGCAAACCGACGCGAATGCCGGTTCGCCACTGATCGCATTCCGGTGCGACCAGAGATGCAACTGCGGCGGCTCTGGCAGCTGCCGCAGCGTCAGAAGGGGCAGCCGATCTGCCTCTCGCACATCCTGCATATCAACCCGAAAGGACAGAGCCATGCGTGTTCTGATCTGTGGTGGGCGTCACTTCGAGGACGCTGATACCGTACACCGCGAGCTGGTTCGGCTGCATTGGCAGCGCCCCATCCAGGTCCTGATTCACGGCAGCGTGACGGGTGTCGGCATCGCCGCCGAGGCTTGGGCGCGCCGCAACGGCGTTGCCGTTATTCGCTACCCACCCAACTGGGAATACTTCGGTAAGCGGGCAGAGAGCCTGCGCAATGCCTTCATGCTCGAAGACAGCCGGCCCGATCTGGTGGTCGCCTTTCCGGGCGGCCGGCACACCGCCGACCTCGTCCGTCGGACCAAGGAGCGTTCGATACAGGTTGTCGTCGTCTCTCCCGATGGCGAGCCGTCGGGCACTAAGGCCCCGGAAGATGCGGAAATACCGCGATCTGCGGTCCAAGGCGACGACCCCGTCTCGCTCCGCCCGTTCCGGCCGGTTCAATCGTCACAAAGCTCCGCCACAGCGTGAGGGAGCCACGCGGCGCGCGAACAGAAATGGCGTTGCGTGGCGACCGCTTTTGAAACCACCTCCGGCAAAGCCTCGCAGCGGGCTTTGCCGGCTTGCCCGTCGAGCTGAGCTTTCATGGATAGAAAAACGCTCCCTCGCCGTGCCGGAGACTATCGATGCGTTTCGTCCAGACCTTCGCGCTTCTTCCCTTTCTCGACACGTTCGCGAGCTTGCTGTCGGCGTTCTTCCTCGGCGCGCTGATCGGCGCGGAGCGGCAATATCGCCAGCGCACCGCCGGGCTGCGGACCACCGTGCTCGTGGCGGTGGGCGCCGCCGCCTTCGTCGACCTGGCCATGAGGCTCACAGGGGCTGAAGGCGCGATCCGTGTGATCGCCTATGTCGTCTCCGGCATCGGGTTCCTCGGCGCGGGCGTGATCATGAAGGAAGGCATGAACGTCCGCGGGCTCAATACGGCGGCGACATTGTGGTGCTCGGCAGCGGTCGGAGCCTGCGCCGGCGCCGACATGATCGCCGAGGCCGCTCTGGTGACGGTGTTCGTGATTGCCGGCAACACCCTGCTGCGACCTGTGGTCAACGCCATCAATCGCATTCCGTTCAACGAACGCGCTCTTGAAGCCACCTATGAGGTGGTCGCGACCACCACTCCGGCCGCCCTTGGAGAGACGCGTGAGACGCTGATCGATTATCTGGAGGCCGCGCAATATCCGGTCAGCGACATCACCACGATCGAACGCAGCGAAGACGTGGTGGATATCGTGGCGAGGCTGGTGAGCACGGCGGTTGACCGCAAAGAACTCGATCACGTCGTCGAAAAGCTGGAACGTCTACCTGCCGTTTCCCACGCGACATGGGAAAGCAGCACAGCCGACTAGCACCTCGCCCCGCGGGCCAGCCCGAAAGTGGCGCTGTCGCAGCGGCGACCGGCAACGCAGGATTCTTCCGCCATGCAGATCACCACGGCATGGCTTGATCGGGACGATCGCGTCCTTCCGGTCAGATATAGGCCTTCCCGTCGTAAAAGGCCTTCCGCCATCTGACGACCGTCGGGTTTTTGTAGAGCCCACCCGTGTAGAATGGGTCCGCTTTCACAAAATTCTCAGCCACCTCCCGGCTGTCAGTATCGAGTATGATGAGTCCACCGATCCCGGTCTCGCCGGAATCGTCAAGAAGCCCACCGCTCGCAAGCACATTGCCGACATTCTTGCGCATGTAATCCAGATGGGCATCTCGGAGATCCCGGCGCAGCTCAGCGGTTCCCGGCTCATCCATCCAGCTAATCGCATAGGGCACTGATATCTCTCCTATCCATTTCGAAGTAGCGAGACCAAAAAAGATCAGGCCTGCTCATCCAGCGCTTTCAGAACCGCCCTGTAGGCGAATACGACTGCAGGGCCGAGCGTGATCCCGCCGCCCGGGTAGAAGCCGCGCATAGACGAGGCCAATTCGTTCCCGCACGCGAACAAGCCTGGGATCACCGCCCCGGAGGCGTCGAGCACCTGAGCGTCACGATTGGTCTTGAGCCCCACGGCCGTACCGAGCGTCGCCGGCAGGATGGGCAGGGCGACGAAGGGGGCTTTCGCGATCGGCGTCAGATTGGGATTGGGTCCCGCAGTCGGATCGCCCCAGACGCGATTGAACGACGTCGATCCCTTGCCGAAATCGACGTCCTTGCCGGTCTTGGCAAATGCGTTGTGACGTTCGACGGTCGCTGCGAGGGCATCCGGATCGATACCGATCTTTCGCGCAAGCTCCGGCAGGGTCGGAGCTGTGGTGATGTAGCCGTTCCGAACGAATGGCGACAAACCGGGCGACCATGGCCAGGGCCGTATCGCACCCAGACCGTTCTTTCGAACAAAGGCCGCGTCGCAGATGAAGTGGAAGGGGGCATCCGCGCCAGCCCCGAGCGATGCCCGGCGCTGGAACAGAGCCGCCACGATGTCATGGTACGAATTGGACTCGTTGACGAACCGGCGTCCCTCGGGGTCGACCGCGATGATCCCAGGGCGGCCACGGTCGAGATAGCCGTAGATGACCGGGACGTTCTTCCCGTCATGCTCCTTCAGCAAAGAAGATGGGGTCCAGAGGCAGGGGCTGCTCAGCTCCGTGTCGATGACCGCACCGACGGCGCGTGCTGCCCGCTGGCCATCGCCGGTGTTTCCCTCGAACGCCATCGAATGGTCGTGCGGGAAAGAAGCGGAGAACTCACGGCGAAGCGCGGGGTCTTGAGGGAACCCGCCCGTCGCGAGGACAACCCCCAGCCGCGCATGCACCCGAACGGCACGTCCTTGCCTTTCGACGATCGCCCCTTCCACGCCGTTCCCGGTTCGTATCAGCTCCTTCAACGGCGCATCGACCCAGATCTCGGCCTTGTGCATCCTGAGGCTGTGAAGCAGCCTCGCAACCAGAGCGTTGCCGTTGCTGACCTGCGCACCCCGCCGATATTTGAGCCGATCAAGGCCGTGCCGCGCCAGCCGTCTGACGACGCGGTTGAAGTTCGCCAGGGAGGCGAAAGGCCTGACGAAAGCGGGAATCTCGTCCGGGCCGACCATCATGCCGCCGCAGACCATCAGCCTGTCCATCGGCGGACGCACCAGTTCGAAATCCGCTCCCAGTTGATTGCCGTCGTAGCGGCGCGCCATGATCGAGCGCCCCTTGTCGACGCCGCCCGGGCTATCCGGATGGTAGTCCGGCGACTGGATCAGGTCGAAGGCGACCGAGGTGCCATCCTCGATGTCGTCGATTGCCGGGCCCGCGCTCTCCAGGAACGCCTCAGTGAGATCCTCCCGATAATAGTTGCCGAGCTCATGGCGGAGATAAGTCCGCGCCTGCTCGATCGTGTCATCGATCCCCGCCTCTTTCGCCTGGCGGTTGCCGGGCACCCAAAGCACGCCCCCCGAAGTCGCGGTGGTGCCGCCGAGCAAGCCGGACTTCTCGCACAGCAGCACCTTCATGCCGCGCTTGGCAGCGAAGAGGCTTGCCGCCAGTCCGCCGGCTCCGCTGCCGAAGACAAGGATGTCGACGACCTCATCGGCCGCCGCCCCGCCCCTTGAGACGGTGTGCATCAGAGCGATCCCGCTTCCGCCTCGGCATACGGCTCCGGCAGGAACTTGGTGCCGGACCAGCCACCGTCCACGGGCATCACGATGCCCGACACGAAGCTCGCCGCATCGGAGGCGAGGAAGGCGCAGACTTCCGCGATTTCCTCGGGGCGGCCCGGGCGGCCCAACGGGCAATCCTCGATCATCGACCGCCGAAACCATGGGTTCGTTTCCAGCCGCTCGCGGACCAGCGGGGTGGCGATAAGCCCCGGCGAAACCGCGTTGACGCGTATGCCGTCCCGGCCGTACTCGGCCGCCAACTGCCTCGTCAGCCCTGCCAGGCCCGCTTTGGTCGCGGCATAGGCGGAGGCGCGCGCCGTTCCCAACATCCCGAATACCGAGGCGATATTGATGATATTGCCGCCTTTGCCCCGCATCACGGAGATCGCCGACCGGCAAAGCGCGAAAGGCGCAGCGATGTTCACGCTGAGATAACGAGCGAGGTCCTCGTCGCTGGTATCGAGGACCGGCCGTGAATTGCCGATGCCTGCGTTGTTCACGAGGATGTCCACGCGGCCGTGCTTCTCCATCGCGTGCGCGACGACTCGCTCGGAGGCTCCCGGCGAGGTGAGATCCAGCTGGAGTGTGTCGAACGCCTTAGCGCCGGCGAAGTCGGCCGGAGCGGCATTCTGATCGACGCCGAGCACAGTGGCGCCCTCGCGTAGAAAGGTCTTTGCGATGGCAAGGCCAATCCCGGACGAGCTGCCCGTCACGATGGCAACCTTATCTTTCAACCGAAGCATATTTAGATCCCTTTTCGACCCGATGGCCGTAAAATCGCGCGCGATCCGGGCGCTCAGGCCTGGATGCCGCGCGCAAGCTGGATGCGCCGCCTCTCAAGTCGCGAGCCCGCCGAGCGAGCGCCCGCCGTCGACGAGGATCGTCTGGCCGGTGATGAATTCGGTCTTGGCAGAGGCGAGGAACGAAACCATCGCCGCGATGTCTTCGGGCCGACCCAGATGGCCGACGGGTTGGGCCGTCGCCAGCTTGGCCCTGGCCTCGTCGCTCCAGGCCGCCAGGATCGGCGTGTCGATGACGCCGGGCGCGACCGCGTTCACGAGAATTCCGCGCGGAGCCAGTTCGAGCGCCAGGGCGCGGGTCAAACCGACGACGGCGGCCTTCGAAGAGACGTAGTGAGCGTAGTCGACCGCGCCGAGATAGGCTCGGGACGCGATGTTGACGATACGCCCGCTCGACGTCATGCGCGCCGCGGCGCCTCGGGCCAACACGAACATGCCGATCACGTTGATGTCGAACATCCGGCGAAAATCGTCGGTGGTGAGGTCGGCCGTCTTCTTGACCTCGAAGATTCCCGCGTTGTTGATCAAGGCGTCGATGCGAGCGAAACGACCGAGAAGCGACTCGCAGGCGCTTTCGTCCCGGATGTCGAGTTGGTGTGCCTCGACCGACAGGCCCGCCTCCGCAAGCGCGGCCGCCGAAGCCTCGACGGCTTGTCGGTCGATGTCCGTCATCACCACGTGGAAACCGTCGGTTGCCAACCGCTTTGCAGTCGCAAGCCCGATGCCCCTGGCTGCACCGGTGACGAGGCCGATCGGCCTGGTTGTTTGCTGGCTCATTTTCTAACGCCAATTCTGCTTGGATGCGACGACGACGGCCCGAGGCGCGATGCGACCGGCCCTTCGATTCATCGAGCGCGAGAGGCGCCCGTTACAGGCCGAGCCTTCCGCCGGCGACGTCGAACACGGCGCCGGTGGTGAAACTGCAAGCCGGTGTGGCGATCCAGGCCACGCTGGCGGCCACTTCTTCCGCCTTCCCCAGGCGCCCCATGGGAACGCGCCCGGTCGCCTTCTGGATGAAGTCCGCCGACATCTGCAGTTTGAGATCCGTATCGATCAGCGCGGGAGCGACGCAGTTGACCGTGATGCCGTCGCCTACGAGCTCTTTGGATAGCCCGATGGAGAAGCCGATCACCCCGGCTTTCGACGCGCCATATGCCGAGCCGTCGGTGAGGCCGCGAATCCCGGCGACAGAAGCGATGTTGATGATCCGTCCGGACTGCCGCTTCTTCATCCCCGGCACGAATATCCTGGTGACCGCATAGACGGCCGTGAGGTTCACCGCGATGACACGGTCCCACGCGGTCCGCTCATAGTCCTGCAGCGGGACCGTCGGCCCCTGGATGCCCGCGTTGTTCACCAGGATGTCGGGCGATCCGATAAGGGCGGCGGTCTGGGCTTCGGCGGCCTCGATCGCTTCCTGGCTCGTCACATCGACCGCGATGGCGTCGAGCTTGCCCGGCATCGTCTCGACGGCGGAGACGTCCAGGTCCCACACAACCACGCGGCAACCCAGCGCCATGAGCTCGCGAACGATGGCGGCGCCGATGCCCTTGGCACCTCCCGTAACGACCGCAGTTCGATGCAAGAGCGAATATCTCTCCGGCAACCAGCACGTCGTGGCTTGATCGGAATTCGACATTGGATTTCTTCCCTAGGACTTCTTGTTCGATCGCGATGAGCGAGATGCGGTTACCGCCCGCCGTCGTCGTAGCCCGGCCGCGGGACGTGGATCATCGAGGTGTGCGAGAGCCCGCCATCCACCACCAGGTTGTGGCCGTTGACGTATCGGGCGTAGCCGCTGGCGAGGAACATGACCGAATTGGCGACGTCACGCGTCGAACCCAGGGAGCGAAGAGGCACGAGCTTGCTGCGCTGCTCGGTCACGCCCGGGACCGCGTAGAATTCGGTATTGAGCGGCGTCGGGATGAAGCCGGGGCTGACGGCGTTCACCGTGAGCCCGGACGGGCCCCATTCCAGCGCCAGCTGCTGCGTCAGCATGACGACCGCCGCCTTGCTCACGCTGTAGGACCCGCAATAGGGATGAGGTTCGGTGGCTGCTATCGACGCGACGTTGACGATCGCTCCCGAGCCGCGCTGCCGCATGTGCTCGCCGAAGCGCTGCGCACATAGCAGATAGCCCTTGACGTTGACGGCGATCGTCAGGTCCCAGGTTTCCGGGGCGACCGTCTCCAAGGGTCCAAAACGCAGGATGCCTGCGTTGTTGACGAGGATGTCGCAGTCCCCGAATGCCTCTTTCGTCCGGTCGACGGCACGATCGATGGAGGCCGCATCGGTCACGTCGGCGACGATCGAGATCGCCGCGCCGCCGGCGTCGAGGATCATTCTCTCCGTCGCTTCAGCCCCCTCTCGACTGTGGTCGAGAACGACGACCTTCGCGCCAGAGGCGGCGAACGATGCCGCGATTTCCTGCCCGATACCTCCGCCGGCCCCGGTGACCACGCAGGTCTTGCCCGAGAAATCCAACCACGCCTCGCGTTGAGCACTCATCAGCTGTTTCCTGCCTTCGTTTTTGGTGACGGACCGGCTGCGAGGCCGCCCGCGTCTCGCGCCCCGTCACCGACGACAGGGCGATCTTCGAACGTTCGTTCGCTCGAAGATTATTTTGAATGCGACATCGAATACTTCTACCCCGCGTCGATCCAGCGCGCCGCCTCGTTGACAGCCCCCTGGAGGTATGCGACCGTATTCTCGTTATATGCGAAGTTTGATCGCACAAGAAAATGTTCTGCACAAGGGGGAGGAACCGCGAAATGACCCTAATCGCCCAAGCGACAGACGGCTGACCGGCCGGGGAAAACCCTTGTCGGCCATTGGGATAGATCCATGGTCAATCGCTGCGTGACGCTTGACCCCTGATGGGTTTCGGGCGCGCTTCGACGAGTCGAAAAGCAGCTGAGAGACGACGGCCGAGATTTAGCGCGGCGAATCCGATCGCAGCGGGTGGACTCAGCTTGCGTATTCGCTATCGCTGCCTATCCAAAGTTCACAACAACATAAAATACGATACCTAGGGAGTATTCGATGAGAAAATATCTTCTTTCTACCGCCGTCGCCGCGTTGTGCGCCTTCGGCAGCGCCGCCGCTCACGCCGAGCCTCTCAAGGTCGCCGTGATCGAGGCGTTCTCGGGGCCGAACGCCCAGACCGCCATCCCCTTCGTCGAAGGCGTCCGTTACGCCATCGCGAAGTTGAACAAGGACGGCGGGTTCAACGGCGAGCCGATCGTCGTGACCGAATACGACAGCCTCAATCAGACGGCGGGCGCCGCCGAGAAGCTGAAGGCGGCCATCGCCGATGGCGCGCGCATCATCATCCAATCGACCAACTCGGCGATCACCGCGCAAATCTCCGAGGACGTTCGCAAATACAATCTGCGCAACAAGGGCAAAGAGATCCTCTTCATGATGGAGGGATCCGAGGCCGCCGAATTCACTGCGGAAAAATGCCATTTCTGGGCGTTCAAGGGCGCCAGCAACCCCTTCATCAGGATCAAGGCGCTCGTGTCCGCGATGAAGGATACGGGCAAGCTGGGCAGCAAGGTCTACAGCATCAACCAGAACTACTCGTATGGCATCGACCACGAGAAGGCACAGGCGCTCAACGTGAAGGCCGCCGGTGCACAGATCGTCGGCTCGACCCTGCACGACACCGCGAAGATCCAGGATTTCTCGCCTTACGTCGCGCAGATCAAGGCCTCGGGCGCGGACACGATCCTGAGCGGGAACTGGGGCAACGACCTCATCCTGTTCATGCGCGCGCTGGGCGACGCCGGCCTCAAGGCCAATGTCGGCAACACCAGCCTCGATACGACCGGGGCGCTGAGCGCGATGGGGCCCTCGGCCTTGGGTGCCGTCCTCGTGAAGCTCTATAACCTGGAGGCGGGCGGCAAGGCGGGCGAAGCCTTCGCGGAGGACTTCAAGGCAGCGATCGGCCACTACCCCTATAACGAAGAGCCGACTGCCGCATTCGGCACGCTGCTTCTCGGCGAGGCCTTGAAGAAGGTCAGCAAGCCGGGCGCCAAGGTCGACATGCAGGCCGTCGCCCTGGCTCTCGAGACAGCCAGCTACGAAAGCCCGGCCGGCCGCTGGTCGTTCAGGAAGGAGGACCATCAGCTGCTTCTCCCCGTGACCGTTTCCGAGGTCTCGAAAGACGCTCGCTACAAGGTCGATGGGACCGATATGGGCTTCAAGCTGCTGAAGGTCGTCTCGCCCGAGGACAGCGCGGTGCCGGTCGATCCGAAGTGCAAGATGGATCGCCCGTCGTAACGCACTCACGATCAAGACGAGTTGAGCGCCGGTTTCCGACCGAAGGGAGCCGGCGTTCTCGACAAGGATAATCCGGCATGGAATTCATCGTCATTTCGGCGCTCAACGGCCTCGTCTACGGCCTGCTCCTATTCATGGTTTCTGCCGGGTTGACGCTCATTTTCGGCATGATGGGCATCGTCAACTTCGCTCACGCGTCGTTCTACATGCTGGGGGCCTATCTCGCCTTCACGATCGCCCGCATGTCCAATTTCTGGCTGGCCTTGCTGATCGCGCCCTTGATCGTGATGGCCGCGGGCATGTTCATCGAACGCTTCATGCTGCGGCGCGTCCACGGCTTCGGGCATTCGCAGCAGCTCCTCCTCACCTTCGGCATCGCCTTCGTGTTCGAGGAGCTGATCAAGCTCTTCTGGGGCAATTTCCCGGTCGCCTACCGTCCCCCATCCCTTCTCAGCGGTCCGGCTTTTTCGCTGTTCGGGACGAACTTCCCCTCCTACCGGGTCTTCGTCGCCGTCGTGGCGATGGTGCTCCTCGGCATCCTCTACCTGCTGCTCCAAAAGACGCGCATCGGCATCGTCGTTCGCGCGTCCGTCCAACGCCCGGGCATGGTTTCCGCGCTCGGCCACAACGTCCCCCTGGTCTTCCTCGGGGTCTTCGGCGTCGGCGCGTGGATGGCCGGCCTTGCCGGAGCCGTGGGCGGCGCTCTCCTGACGACGAGCCCCACGATGGCGGCGGAGATGAGCGTCATCGCATTCGTCGTCGTGGTCGTCGGCGGCCTCGGCTCGCTTCTCGGGGCCTTCATCGCGTCGCTGCTGATCGGCCTCCTCACCTCGTTCTCGGTCGGGTTCCAGGTCTCCCTCGCGGATCTCGCGCAGATCTTTGGCTACGGCGAGCAAGCCAGGCAGATCGGGGGTCTTCTCACCTTGGAAGTCTCGTCGCTGTCCGCCTCCCTACCCGCGCTGCTGATGCTCGTCGTGCTGCTGACGCGGCCCGCCGGCCTCATGGGCGACAGGAACTAGAACATGCTCCGGATCGGAATACTGGCTTCGGTCGTCGTCCTGCTGCTCGGCGCGCCCCTCGCGCTCAGCGGACATGTGGTGGGCGTCCTGACGACGGCGCTGATCGCCGTCCTGTTCGCGATGGCGTTCAACCTTCTGAGCGGCCGGGCCGGCATGCTCTCCTTCGGCCACGCGGCCTACTTCGCCATCGGCGGGTTTGCCGTAATCCACGCGATGCAAGCGATCGAGAAGGGCAATCTTTGGCTGCCGACCCCGTTCCTGCCGCTCGTCGGCGGCGTCGCCGGGCTGATCGGCGGGCTTTGCGCAGGGTACTTCGCCACCTTGAGAAGCGGCGTCTACTTCTCGATGGTGACGCTCGCCCTGGCGGAACTGCTTCATGCGATAGCGCCGAACCTGGGCGGGATATTCGGCGGCGAGGTCGGGCTGACGACCATGAGGATGCCCTGGTCGTCGTTCGACTATGGCAACGAGGTCCACGTGTACTACACGGTCGTCGCCTGGGTCGTCCTCTGCATCGGCTTGCTCTACGCGTACAACCAGACGCTGTTCGGCCGCTTGACCGTCGGATTGAGAGAGGCCGAGCGCCGGGTTTCCTTCCTCGGTTACAACCTCCATCACACCAAGATCATCGTGTTCGGCGTGTCGGCCATGTTCTCCGGCATCGCGGGCGGCCTCCTGGCGTTCACCACGGAAAGCATCAACTACTCGATGCTGGGCATGGGCATGTCGGCCTCGGTCGTCCTGCACACCTTCGTCGGCGGTTCGGGCGTGTTCTTCGGCCCGGCAGTCGGCGCCTTCATCTTCGCGCTGTTCGGCAGCCTGGTCTCCGACGTGACGAAGAACTGGCTGCTCTATCAGGGCATCCTTTTCGTCGTCATCATGATGTTCATGGGCGATGGCCTGGCCATGCTTTGGCTGAGGATCGTGAACGAGTTCAAGGAGCGCAACTGGGGCGCCCTCAAGCTGCGAGCCCTCTTGCTCCCACCCGGCCTGCTTGCCGCGGCGGGTGTCGTCACTCTCCTCGAGCTGGCCTCCCGCATCCTCGATCAACAGTACTCCGCAATCGTCGGCCGGACGAAGGCCTGGCCACCCGTACCCCTGTACGGCCTCAAATGGGACCCCATCGCCGCGTCGACCTGGCTCGTCCCGGCCCTGGCGATCGGCGTCGGCGCCGGTCTCGCATTCCTGGTGATATCGCGGACGGGTCGCGAGACAGCCCCGACGGCCGCGCTCGCCGAGGAGCACGCCCGATGACCAACGACATCATCCAGCTGGCCGGCCTCAGGAAGCGTTTTGGGGAGAGCGAGATCATCCGGGGCGTCGATCTCGGCGTGAAGCCGGGCGAACGACACGCCCTGATCGGACCCAACGGCGCCGGAAAATCGACGCTCTTCCATTTGATTTCGGGCCTGTACAAGCCATCGAGCGGCGATATTCGCCTGAACGGCACGTCCATCGCGGGGCTGGCACCACATCTGATCACCCGCCGTGGATTGTCGCGATCGTTTCAGATCACCACGATCTTCCCGCGCCTCAGCGTGTACGAGAATCTTCGGATAGCGGCGATGGCCAAGCACGGGCGGCGTTATGCCCTGTTCTCGCTCGCCTCGAACGCCACCGCCGTCAACCGCGACACCGACGAGTTGCTGGAGTTGGTCCGTCTCACGCAAGCGCGGGACAAGTTCGCCGGTGATCTGACCTATTCGGAGCAGCGCGCCCTCGAGATCGGAATGGCGATCGGACCGGGCGCCGACGTGATCCTTCTGGACGAGCCCATGGCCGGCATGTCGCGCGAGGAAACGCACTACATGATCAATCTGATCCGAGACATCACGCAGGGGAAAACGCTCCTCGTCGTCGAGCACGACATGGAAGTCGTGTTCTCCCTCTGCGACCGGATATCCGTCCTCGTCTACGGCGAGATCATCGCGTCTGGCACGCCGGACGCGATACGTACGAACAGCCGGGTCCAGGAAGCCTATCTCGGCGAGGTGGCCGCATGACCCTGCTTTCGGTGACCAACCTCCATACCCACTACGGCAAGAGCCACATCCTGCACGGCATGAATTTCACGCTGGCGGCCGGCGAGATGATTGCCCTGCTCGGTCGCAACGGGTCGGGCAGGTCGACGGCCATGAAAGCCATCATGGGACTGGTCCCGCCGACGCGGGGTTCGATCAGATTGGGAGCGAACGAGCTTGCCGGGCTCCCGTCCTACAAGATCAACCGCGCGGGCATCGCCTATGTCCCGGAAGAGCGGCTGGCGTTCAGCAATCTCACCGTGGAAGAGAACCTGCATATCGGGGTCTCCACGCCCCGGCCGAACGCCAAGGCGTGGAGCCTCGAAGACATGTACGGCTTTTTCCCTCGCCTCAAGGAGCGCCGCAACGTCAAGGCGGGGTCGATCTCCGGCGGCGAGCAGCAGATGCTCACGCTCTGCCGTTCGCTGCTGGGCCAACCGACCGTCATCCTGATCGACGAGCCGACCGAGGGGCTCGCGCCCAAGATCGTCGATCATCTCGCCGACGTGATGCGCGACATCAACCGACAGGGCGTGGCGTCTGTGCTGGTCGAGCAGAAGATGACGATCGCCCTGAAGCTCTGCAGCAGATGCCTGATCATGGGCCACGGCGCCATCGTCTTCGAGGGAACGCCGGAGGAGTTGCTCGCAACGCCTTCCGTGCGGCGGGAGTGGCTTGAAGTTGCCTAGGCACCGGCTGTTCGCACCCATCTGCGCGGCGGACGCCAGCCGCAGGAGCTGCACTTGATGGCATCGAAATACTTCATCTACCTGGCTGGCCGCGATCGCAGCCGAAGGGCGGACTTCCAATCGGCCTACCTGCGGGCCGCTCGCAAAGTCGCCGCCGCTCTTCCCCAAGGCGGGAAGCTGATCGTCAACCTGGTCGAGGAAACGCCGGAAGGGGTCCCGTTTCGCCCCGTGAACCTGCGCACCGCGGAGGCTGATGCGGTCTACGACGTTATCGTCGAGCTCTCACCACCGGCGGACGAGGCAGAGCAAATTCTGGAGACACTCGTCTCCTGCGCCGAGGACGTCGCCACCACCGAGATCTACCAGGTCGAGGAAATCGTTCAGCTCGACCGGCAGGTCATCGTCCTTGGGGAACGATCTCCCGGCATCAAGTATATCGGGCGGTTGAACTTCCACCCCGATCTGCCTTCGACGGCGGCTCGGCGCAGCTGGGACATCCACGTTCCTCTTGCGCTGCGAGTTCATGTCGGAATGGACAAGTACGTCAGAAACTGGATCGTGGATGCCTCGCGAGGACGCCCTGCCGGCGGTATTGCCCAGCTGAACTTCCCGACAATCGACGACATGCTGACGCGATACTTCGACAGCGATCGTGGGCGGGAAGAGATCATGCACGACATATCGCACTTCATCGCGAACGGAGCCCGTTTCTTCGCGAGCGAATTCGTTCTTTGCGACCGATAACATTCGAACGGCTCGCGATAACTCCGAATGTTTGACTTTTCGTCGATCTACGCCGACACAGAAAGACGGACTTGATGCACGATGAAACGAGAAAGTACTGATGCCTCCTGCTAAGTCACAGAACGAGACGTCTGTACTTAAGCGCGTCGCCGAAATCTTGAATCTGTTTTCGGAGGATTCACCGACCATCTCGCTCGGAGACGTCGAATCCGTGCTGCAGGTCAGCCAGGCGACGGCTTACCGGTACCTGCACGACCTGCATGAAATCGGGCTCCTCTCGCGGATTTCCGGGCGCTACGCGCCTGGCCCGACGATCATGGAACTTGAATTCATACTGGCGAACTTCGATCCGATCCTGCTGGCCGCAAGGGAGGTGATGGAGAAGCTCTCGACGACTCTCGGCATCCATACATTCCTGTGCAGGATGTACCAGGACCGCGCGGTGAACGTCTATTCCACGAGGCCGGAGAATTCGTCCGAAATGCCGTTGAGGCCGGGAAGGCGGCTTCCCGTCTTCAGGGGGGCCCAGGCGCGCATCATCCTCGCCCATCTCGACAGGCGCCGCCAAAGGCGGATTTTCGACCGCTCCGAGGAGGACTCCGGAAGAAACGGCATCGGGTCCGACTGGGCGTCCTTCAGCGCCGCGCTCCAGAAGAACCGCCGCGACGGGTACTATCTCTCCCGCGGCGAGATCTCCGAAGGTCTGGTCGGTATCGCGAGCCCCGTATTCGATGAGAACAACGAGATCATGGGCGCGATCTCGCTGTCTTATCCCACGCTGAGTCCTCCGCCCGTGACCGAAGCCCAGCTGATCAAGATCACCAAGAAGGCGGCGAAGGACATCACGTTGCGCGTGGCCGAACTCGCCGACGGCAAGAAGAACCTGGACGCCGCGGAATAAGCCCTCGGGCGACAGCGACCCGCGGGTCCGGGACGATCTAAGGAACGGCGTCAGCCTGGCTGCTGGGATGCGCGGCCTGGAAGGCTGCGTGCTCCGCCGCCAGTTTTTCGACCCGCGATATCCGCACATATGAATCGATCGGGACCGCGAAGCGTCGGGCCGCGTATAGCTGAGGGATGAGATAGGCATCGGCCAAGCCCGGCGACGCCCCGAAGCAATAGCCCTCCTCGCCGATCATCGCCTCTACGGCGGCAAGCCCCTGCTCTATCCAGGTCGCGATCCACCCCTCGACCTCCGCTTCCGGGCGCCCGAGGGGGCCCCGCAGATAATTGAGCGGCCCGACATTGTGAAGCGGGTGCACGTCGCAGCCGATGATCGCCGCGACGGCGCGAACTTTCGCACGCGCTACAGGCTCGGCGGGCAACAGCGGCGGATCAGGGAAAACTTCCTCCAGATACTCGATGATGGCCGGCGATTGCGTCAACGCGGTCCCATCGTCGAGGACGAGGACAGGAACGCGCCCCTGGGGATTGAGCGCGCGATAAGCCTCGGTCTTCTGCTCGCCGCGAACGAGATGAACGAAAGCCTGCTCCGCATCTATGCCCTTGAGCGCCAGCGCGATCCGCAGGCGGTAGGAGGAGGTCGAGCGCCAATAGCCGTAGAGCTTCATCGGACTCTCACCTCGCTGGAAGGACGATCGCCCGGCATTCGCCGAAGCCGATCGACGTAAAGCCATCGCGACGTGCCTGGGCCCTCAGCATGATCTCGTCGCCGTTTTCGAGGAAGCGGCGCTCTTCGCCGGAGGGTAGGCGGACGGGTGTCCGACCGCCTTCCGTGGTTTCCAGAAGGCTGCCGCGACTGGCCTGATCCGGACCAGATATCGTACCGGAGCCCAGCAGATCACCAGCGGCGAGGTTGCAGCCGTTACTGGTGTGATGGGCCAGCATCTGAGCGACGGTCCAGTACATGTGCCGCGTATTGGAATGCCCGAGACGATGCGGCGGCGAACCCTGCCGACGCATCGTCTCGGTGGTGATGAACACCTCCAGGTCGAGATCGAAAGCGCCGGCAGCCTTGTCCCGGCTGTCTGACAGATAAGGCAGCGGCTCTGGATCGCCTTCCGGGCGCGGTGGCTGCGCGATGCGGAACGGGGCCAGGGCCTCCGGCGTGACGATCCAGGGCGAGACCGTGGTGGCAAAATTCTTGGCCAGGAACGGTCCGAGCGGCTGGTATTCCCACGCCTGGACGTCGCGCGCGGACCAATCGTTCAGGAGGCAGAACCCGGCGATGTGCTCGGCCGCCTCGGCAATCGGAACAGGCTCGCCCTGCTCGTTGCCTGCCCCCACCCAAATCCCGAGTTCCAGTTCGTAGTCGAGACGCCGCGACGGGCCGAAGACGGGGGCTGCCGCGTCCGGCGCCTTCGTCTGTCCGTTCGGGCGCCGCACAGGAGCGCCGGACGGTCGGACCGAAGAAGCTCGCCCGTGGTATCCGATAGGGACGTACTTGTAGTTCGGCAGCAAGGGATTGTCCGGACGGAACAGTTTTCCGACCTCGGTCGCGTGGTGGATGCCGACGTAGAAGTCCGTGTAGTCGCCGATCCGCGCCGGCAGGTGCAGAGTGCAGGAGGAGGCCGAACGCAGACAGCGCGCCGCCTTCGTCTCGTCACGCCCCCCCAGAGCGAGAAGGGCCGAGACGCGACGGCGAAGCTTCACACGCGCGGCCGAGCCAAGCGAGAGAAAGCCGTTGAGGCTGCCCTGTGCGCAGGCTGCGCCCAAACCGGCATCCTCCGCCATGAGCCCGCCTTCCAGCGCCAGCTTGAGGTCGAGGATCTTGTCGCCGATCGCGATCCCGCCCCTGGGAGGCTCGCCCGGCGGGCTGAAGACGCCGATCGGCAGGTTCTGGATGGGAAAGTAGGCATGGCCGTTCGCGGACGCCTCGAAACTGCGAAGCGTCGCGTCGTGGGTTTCGTCGAGGGCAGTCATCTTTGTCTCAAGGCTTGTTCGGATCGAAGTGTTTCGTCAGCTTGTGGCCATAGCCGCCGTAGTCGCCCTGAAGCGCGTCCGTTCCTGCGGCGAAAGCGGTGACCTGCTGCGGGAAGCGCGTTTCGAACATGAAGGCGAGCGTGCCTTCCAGCTTGTGGGGCTTGAGTTCTACGTTGCTCGCGCGTTCGAAGGCGTCGACGTCGGGGCCGTGCGGCAGCATCGAGTTGTGCAGCGAGATGCCGCCGGGCACGAAGCCGCCGCCGGTCTTGGCATCATAGACACCGTAAACCAGCCCCATGAACTCGCTCATCACGTTCATATGGTACCAGGGCGGCCGGAAGGTGTTTTCCGCCACCAGCCAGCGGTCCGAGAAGATGACGAAATCGATATTCGCCGTGCCGGGCGTCTCGGAAGGCGAAGTCAGCACCGTGAAGATCGACGGGTCAGCGTGGTCATACAGGACCGGCCCGACCGGAGAGTACTTCCTGAGATCGTATTTGTAGGGGGCGTAGTTGCCGTGCCAGGCGACGACGTCGAGCGGCGAGTGTTCGATATCGGCGACCCAGAGATTGCCGCCCCATTTCACATACATCTTCGAAGGCGCGTCGCGGTCCTCGTAAGCTGCGACAGGCGTCAGGAAGTCGCGCGGATTGGCGAGGCAGTTCGCGCCGATCGGTCCGCGCTCCGGCAGGGTGAAGGCGCCGCCGTAGTTCTCGCAGATGTACCCGCGCGCCGGGCCGTCACGCAGCTCGACGCGGAGCTTCACGCCGCGCGGGATGACTGCGATTTCCCCTGGCTCGATGTCGATGATGCCGAACTCGGTCCACAGGCGCAGGTCGCCCTGCTGCGGCACGAAGAGCATCTCGCCATCGGCGTTGTAGACGTATTCGTCGACCATGGAGCGCGTGATCAGGTAGACATGCGCACCCATTCCGCCCTGGGCTCCGGCGTCGCCGGCCGTCGTCATGCTGTGCATACCCTCGACGAAGGACAGCGGCCGCGAGGGGATGGGGATCGGGCTCCAGCGCATTGGTGCGATCGGCAAGTCGACCTCGCGCGCCGGCGCCGTGCGCCACAGGCCGATCTCCGCCTTCCGGAACCGGTTCCAGTGCGACACGGTCGGCCGGATGCGATAGAGCCAGGAGCGTTCGTTGGTTGTGCGCGGCGCGGTGAAGGGCGAGCCGGAAAGCTGCTCGGCATAGAGGCCATAGGCGCATTTCTGGGGAGAGTTGCGGCCGATCGGAAGCGCGCCCGGCAGCGCCTCGGTCTCGAATCCGTTGCCGAAGCCGGACATGTAGCCCGCCTGGATGGCGCTTCGGACCTCCGGGCCCTTCGGATTGGACGACGGATTTTGAACGTTCATGTCTGTTCTCCCGTGGGGAATTACCGCCGAGGACGCAGGCCCGGCCCCGAGAAGCGGTGAAACGTCGTCGGCATTCCCGATCCAGCGACCTCATCGCTTCATTCGGCGCTCGGACAAATATATCGTTGCATCGGTAACCGTCCATTTTGTAACTAACAATGATGACGAAGCTCGCTCTCGAAGAATTCCTCCCCTATCGCCTCAATCGGCTCGCCACGACGGTCTCGCAGGCCTTTCGGGCCGTATACGGACCGCATCACGACCTGACCGTTCCCGAATGGCGTGTTCTGGCGACGCTCGGCCAATTCGAGACGATGAGCGCCAAGGAGATCGGCACTCATTCCGCGATGCATAAGACGAAGGTGAGCCGTGCCGTGCGCGCTCTCGAGGAGCGCCGTTGGCTCAAGCGGCGCGAGAGTCCCCATGACAGGCGCGAAGAGATCTTATGCCTGACGCCGCTTGGGCTGAAGACCTACACGGAAATCGTCCCGCGGGCCCTGGCTTTCGAAGCGAAAATCCTGGGAGCACTCGGCAAGGATGCCAAGCGCCTGCTCGCGGCCATTCATCAACTGGAGCTCGCACTCGATGAGGCATGACTGAAGCCGGCTCGGAGACGGCCTCTTGCGGAGATGCACAACGGGCCAGCTTCTCGGCCGGCCGGTAAGCGCTGTCGGCGACGAGCCCGTGTCAGCCGGCAACCGCATGGGGCTGGACGCCACGGCGCTCATCCTGCCGAGCCCGGGGAGCTGCGTCGAAGCCTACCCGCGCTCAGCGAATAGCATAAATCCATCTGGATCGCCCTCGCGCGTGGAAGTATTTCTCAAAATCATAACCAGAATAAATGCACGTATTCTTATTTTCCAACGATCGTTGATTGTTTCGATGATCTGAATATTGATGTCATCGGCGCTCTTTTCGCGATTACGCGATACCGTTGGAATTCTGCTATGCCTGACCTGATCGTGCGATCATCTCCTCTTTCGCCTGAAGCAGAGGCCTTGGTCGAAGGGCTCGTTGCCGAATATGACGGCCGGTATGGCGTCAACAGCAGGCCGGGCGGCGCGCGCTCCGAGCTCATGCGCTATCCGGCGGAAGCGTTCGCACCGCCGCTCGGGGATTTCCTGCTGGTTCAGCGCGGCGGTGAGACGATCGCGGGCGGCGCTTTCATGAGCCATGACGACGAGACGGTCGAGCTCAAGCGCATCTGGACGCGCGAGACTCTGCGGCGACAGGGTCTGGCGCGCCGCATCGTGCTGGCGCTCGAGGAGAGCGCTGCCGAGCTCGGCTACACCAGAGCCTATCTCACGACCGGATTCCGGCAGCCGGAAGCGACGGGCCTCTATCTGTCGCTCGGCTATCGACCGCTGTTCGACACCTCCGTCGACCCGGTCCTGTACCGGTCCCTGCCCTTCGAGAAACATATCGGGGCAAAGGCCGGCGTGGCCGGCAGCGCGCCCGTCTATGCCCCTGCCGCATCGCCGGATGAGGCGACAGCCCGCGTGGGCGCGATCAAGGCCCAGCAGGAAGCAGGGATTGCAGCCCGGCTGGCCGCCCGTCGCGCAACCGCGGCGTAGCGAAGGTGAAAACTTTTCCAGGTGCGAGACGGGCCGTGAGCCGCGACTACCGATGAAACGACGGGTGGCTGCGAGCCCGATCGGCGGGCGCACCCGTCCGTGACGGCACAAGTCGCCATCCCTCTGCGAGAGACCGTGATGGAACCGAGAAACAACAATTTTGCAGCTTTGGTCGGCAATACCCCGTTGCTGGAGCTGCGCAGATTTGCGGAAGGATTGCATCTCGGCTCCCGCATCTTCGCGAAGATCGAGTACCTGAACCCGGCCGGCAGCATCAAGGACCGTGCGGCCTGGGGCATCATCCGGGAAGCGGAGGAGAGCGGCCGGCTGAAGCCGGGCCAGCGCATCGTCGATCTCACCAGCGGAAACACCGGTATCGGGCTCGCGGCCCTGGCCGCCGCGCGTGGCTATCGCTCGAAGTTCTACCTCCGGAACACGA
Source organism: Allobosea sp. RIT-PG3_2 (assembly GCF_057321085.1). Taxonomy (NCBI): domain Bacteria; kingdom Pseudomonadati; phylum Pseudomonadota; class Alphaproteobacteria; order Hyphomicrobiales; family Alloboseaceae; genus Allobosea; species Allobosea sp. RIT-PG3_2. Next base: position 477,918 of record NZ_JBXWCA010000001.1, read on the forward strand.
TCAGCGAAGACAAGATCAAGCTGCTCCAGCACTATGGCGCCGAAGTCGTCCTGATCGACAACAGCGCATTCCTCGAGGCGGGCGCGATCCACACCATCATCGACCGCGTGCGCCGCGAGAACCCCGACGCCTACTACACCAACCAGCGGGCGAACCCCGCAAATCCGCGCGTTCACTTCGAGACGACCGGCCCCGAGATCTGGCGCGACACGAAGGGCGAGGTCGACATCTTCGTGGCGGCAGTCGGTACCGGCGGCACGATCTCGGGCACCGGTCGCTTCCTGAAAGCGCAGAAACCCGGCGTGAAAGTCGTCGTCGTCGAGCCGGGCCCGGCCTCGATCCCCTCACCGGAGGCGCCCTACCCCGACAGTATCGAAGGCGTCCATAAGGTGACCGACGTCGAAGCCGGCTACCTGCCCGAGAATTTCGACGCAGCCGTCGTCGACGAGGTGATCGTGACCGACACGGCCCAGGCCCGCGAGGTCGCCCGGACGTTGGCGCAACAGGAAGGCATCCTGGCCGGCACATCGTCTGGGGCGGTGCTGTTTGCCGCCTCAGCGCTTGCCATGCGCCCCGAAAACGCCGGCAAGACGATCGTCGCGATCGTTGCCGACAGCGGCGAACGCTACCTCAGCCCTCCCAAGCTCGGCCCCGCCATCCCGCTGGCGCGGACGGAGAGAATGCCATCGTCACTGGATATCGCCGCAGCCTTCTGAGGATCGTGCACTGCTGGATCTGGCGTCCCTGATTACGTCGCTACGTGCCCGCAACAGGAACGAATTATCGCCTTCCTTCAATAAAAACGCATAGTTTGTTTCATTGCCACAAATAATACTCTGCGCGATAATCTTGATCGTGAAGAGCAATACCAAACTCTTCGCCGCGGGATTTGCTGGAGCAGCTTGCGCCGCGCCAGCAACGCTAAAAGAACCACGATGTCTCGTGGGCTCCTTTGCTTTGGAGACGCGAATGCCTCTGATTTTTCGAAGAACATTGCTCGGCGAAAAACCGCCCTGTCATCGCAGACTATGATCTTCGCCATCCGACTGTCGTCTGCAGCAACGCGGACGATACGCCGTCGGAGCACCGAACCGCAGTCCGCAGTGTCGGATATCTCGGACGGCGATCCACCGACCAAAGCGCTGGAATCTCGACTTCTTCCGCGCAGCCGCTTCCCCGCGGCTGCGTGCCGAACGAGCGCGCCTTGTCCAGGCGCTCCATCAACAGATACGCGCAGAGCCGTCATCCATGTCCAATCTCACGGAATATCTCGCACAGAAGCGCGAAGCCCTGTTGCGTCGCAAGGCTTACGCCCGCTCCGCGGAGGCGCGTCCGCAACGCCTGCAAGCCCAGGCCAGTGCAGAGGGGCGCAGCGGCGTCAGGCGAATCCGCATCCGTGATTTCCAGGTCATCAGCGACAGCCCGCCCGATTTCGCGGGATACGATCTCGGACCGAGCTCGCCGGAACTGCTGCTCGGCGCGCTGTCGAGTTGCCTGACGCATACCTACCTCATCCAGGCGGCCGACCAGCAGATCGATCTGCAGGATGTCTCGGTTGAAGTGCAGGGACAGCTCGATCCGCGTGCGGGTACGCCCGGTTTCGAGACCACGCCGGTCTATCCGCATGATCTTTCCTACACGGTGCGGCTGACCACGGATGCGACCGAGTTGGACGCACTCAATACCGCCGTCGAGCGCTTCTGCCCGATCCTCAACCTGCTCCGGCGCGGCACCGAGGTGCGCGGCACCGTCGAGCGCATTCCCGTGAGCCGCGCCGCGGCCTGACCCACTCCTGAAACATCATGCAGCCGCCAGTCGGGCGGCAAGGAGCCACCATGACCCTGCAAACCACCTTCCCTTCCCGTCGCGCGCTTCTGCGCGGGGCCGCCGCTCTTGCCGCCGCTCCCCTCGCCGGTTTCGCCGGACATCATGCCTTCGCCCAGGCAACGCCGCTCGCGCAGCGGCAGACGATCAAGCTGGCCTGGGGCCAGACGGCCGTCTGCCAGTCGCCGATCTCGGTCGCGCTCAAGCAGGGCCTGTTCGAGAAGTACAACCTCAATGTCGAGCCGGTGAACTTCAGCGGTCCGACCGATGCGCTGCTGCAGGCGATCGCGACCGGCCATGCGGATGGCGGCATCGGCATGGCATTGCGCTGGCTCAAGCCGCTCGAGCAGGGCTTCGATGTCGGCCTGACCGTCGGCACCCATGGCGGTTGCATGCGACTGCTGGTTCCCGAGAACGCCAGCATCCGCAGCCTGAAGGACCTGAAGGGCAAGTCCGTCGCCGTCACCGATCCGGCGAGCCCGGTGCGCAACTTCTTCGCCATCCGCCTCGCCGAGATCGGGCTCGATCCGGAGAAGGACGTCAGCTGGGTGCAGTACCCGCAGGACCTGTTCGGCGAAGCGCTGAAGAAGGGCGAGGTTCATGCGCTGGCAGGCGATGACCCGCATCTCTACCTCATCCGCGAGAGCGACAAGCTGGTCGAGCTCGCCACCAACCTCGAAGGGCAGTATGCCAAGTCGACCTGCTGCGTGCTCGGCCTGCGCGGCGCCCTGATCCGCGACCAGCCCCAGGTCGCAGCCGCGATCTCACGCGCCATCGTCGAGGCGCAGGCCTGGACGGCGGCCAACCCCGACAAGACGGCGGAGATCTTCGCGCCCTTCGTTCCGGCCAAGGTGACGCCGGAGACCGTGGCCGCGATCCTGCGCAGCCATACGCATGACCACCACTCCACCGGAGCGGCGCTGCGCGACGACGTCGCCCTGTTCACCGAACAGCTCAAGCTCGTCAACGTGATCCGCAAGAACACCGACGCCAAGGCCTTCGCGCAGAAGATCGTCCCCAATGTCCCCGTTTGAACAGACCGGCCCCGCACCGACCTTCGGCCGGCCGCGCCTGCAGGTCGACGGCTCGGTCCTGGCACGTGGCGCGCTTGCCACGACGGCCTGGACCGCCGTGGCCGCTTCCGTCACGCTGCTCGCGAACAAGAAGGTCGGTTTCGCCGAACCGCTCTACGTGACCGAAACCAATCTGGGGCTCGCCGGCTGGGCGGCCCTGCTGGCCATCGCCACGACGATCGGTGCCTTCTGGCCGCCCCTCGGCGCAAGAGTCGCCAGGGCTGCGCCATGGCTCGTCGTGCTCGCGCTTTTCGTGGGCCTGTGGGACCTGCTGACGGCGAAGCTGGGCGTGCTGCCGGTGCCCTTCTTCGCGCCTCCCTCGTCCCTGGTGGAGGTCTATGCCGATGATTGGCCGCGGCTGGGCGAGAGCGTGCTTCATTCCCTGCGCCTGCTCGCGCTCGGCTTCCTGTTCGGCACGATCTCCGGCTTCGTCACCGGCGTCGCGATCGGCTGGTCGCGCGGGCTCGGCTACTGGGTCCACCCGGTGCTGCGCTTCCTCGGGCCCATTCCCTCCACCGCGCTGCTGCCGATGGCGTTCTTCTTCTTTCCGTCGAGCTTTTCGGCGGCGATCTTCCTGATCGCGCTAGCGACCTGGTTCCCGGTCACGGTGCTGACCTGGTCGGGCGTCGCCAGCGTCGACAAGGCCTATTACGACGTCGCCCGTACGCTGGGCGCGGGCCGTGCCTTCCTGATCTTCAAGGTCGCGATCCCCGCCGCGCTGCCGCATGTCTTCGTCGGCCTGTTCATGGGCCTCGGAGCGTCGTTCTCGGTGCTGGTGGCGGCCGAGATGATGGGCGTCAAATCCGGCCTCGGCTACTACCTGCAATGGGCGCAGGGCTGGGCGGCCTACGCCAACATGTATGGCGCGCTGATCGTGATGGCGCTGATCTTCTCGAGCCTGATCACGCTGCTCTTCGCCGCGCGCGACCGGCTGCTCGGCTGGCAGAAGGACGTGGTGAAATGGTAGCCGCTCAGCTTGCGGTCTCGACGCCACGCGGCACCGCTGCGTCGCGCGGCGCCGACCTCGCCATCGAAGGCGTCTCGCATGCCTTCGATCTCGAAGGCCGCCCCCTGCCAGTGCTCGACGACATCGACCTCGACATCAAGGCGGGTGAGTTCGTGGCCCTGCTCGGGCCGAGCGGTTGCGGGAAGTCGACGCTGCTGCGGCTGGTCGCCGGCTTGGAACAGCCATCGCAAGGCCGCATCGCAGCCGCCGGCGAGCTGATCACGGCGCCCGACCCGTCCCGTGTCGTGGTGTTCCAGGACCCGACGCTCTATCCCTGGCGCACGGTCTGGAAGAACGTGGCGCTTGGGCTAGAGGCGCGTGGCCTGCTGGCCTCCCAGAAGAGCCGCGTCGACGACGCGCTGAAGACGGTCGGGCTCGCCGGCTTCGAGCGCGCCTTCCCGCGCCAGCTTTCCGGCGGCATGGCCCAGCGCGCGGCGCTGGCCCGCGCGCTTGTCAACGATCCCAACGTGCTGATCCTGGACGAGCCGCTCGGCAAGCTCGACTCGCTGACGCGGATCGCCATGCAGACCGAGATCGCCGAACTCTGGCGCCAGCGCGGCTTCACCACGCTGCTCGTCACCCACGACGTGGAGGAGGCGCTGTTCCTAGCCCAGCGGGTCATCGTGCTGAGCGAGCGCCCGGCCCGGATCAAGGCCGAGATCATCAATGACCTGCCCTATCCGCGCCATCGCGGCGACCCGCGCCTCGTGGAGCTGCGCGGACAGGCCCTCGCCCATCTCGGGCTCGACGCGAGCTGGTGAGCCCGCGCCGCCGCTTTTCAATCATAGGATCGGTCCATGTCTCGACGTCTCGGGCTGGCATTCGCCTTCGCCCTCGCCTCATCGCAGGCCTTCGCCCATGCGCATCTCAAGACCGCCTCGCCGGCCGACGGAGCGACGGTCGCACCGCCTAACGAGATCATTCTCGGCTTCACGGAGGATCTGGAGGTCAAGCTGAGCAGCATCACCGTCAAGACTGCAGGCGGCGAGACCGTCAGTGCCGCTCCGGCCGAAGCCGTGCCCGGTGACCGCAAGGCGTTGAAAGTCCTGCTCGAGACAGTTCCGCCAGGCGCGTACACCGTCGAGTGGGCTGCAACCTCGGTCGATACCCACCGCGTCACCGGCCAGTATCGGTTCACCGTCAGGCCGTGATGTGGATGCGCTGATTGGGGCGGCGCTGCCGGCAATCCGCTGGCTTCACCTCGCCGCCCTGTTGTCCGGCCTCGGCGCCGAGGCCTTTCGCCTGCTGTCGCGGCGCGCGCTCGCCACCACTTCGGCCGGCGAGGCGCTGCTTCGCGGCCTTGTCTCCTACGCCCGGCTCTCCGTGCTTGTCACCCTCGCCAGCGGCGCGGCGTGGTTCTGGCTGCAAGGCAGCGCGATGCTGGGGCGGCCTGTCGACAGCATCGAGGCGGCCCGGACCATTGCCGAGACGCTCTTCGGTCAGGCGCTGCTGCTGCGCGCCAGCCTGCTGGTTCTCACGATCTGGCTCCTGCGCAGCAGTGGGCGCGCCGGATCGGCCGCTCTGCCCGTGCTGGCAATTGCCGTCTTGCTGCAGGGCTGGCTGGGGCATGGCGCCGCGACCGATCGATGGACGACGGCGGCTTTGGGCCTTCACGTCTTGGCGGCGGGTCTTTGGCTCGGATCGCTGCTGCCATTGCTCGCAGCCTGCCTGCTGCTGCCGATGGAGGCGCCTGCGCTCGCACGACGCTTCACGCCGCTCGGAATGGCCTGCATAGCCGTGCTCGCGGCCACGTCCCTCCTCCAGACACAGGCACTCGTCGGCACGCTGGCGGCGACGCTCGGCACAGACTACGGCAAGCTCGCCCTCGCCAAGCTTGCCCTGTTCGGCATCCTCCTGCTGCTGGCGGCTGCAAACCGTTTCCGCTTCGTGCCGCTTGCCGAATCCAGCGGTTCGGCGCGCGGCCTTGCCCTGTCGATCGCGGCCGAAGCTGGCGTGGGGCTGGCCACCGTTGCGGTTGCCGCCGCGCTGGCCAGCCAGCCGCCGGCAATCCATGAGCAGCCTATCTGGCCTTTCTCGCTGCGGCCGGTTCCGGGCCTATGGGAAGACGCCTATCTGCGCGACGGGCTTTTCCGGCTGCTGGCTCCCGCCGTGATCGCGCTGGCGCTTTTCACCCTTGCCGCCCTCGCGAGGAAGCTGCGCTGGCCTGCCCTTCTCGCCGGAGTGGCCGTGCTGGCCTCCATCCAGCTGCCGCCCTGGCGCCCCTATGTCGCCGCGGCCGTTCCGACGACCTTCCAGCTCTCCCCCACCGGCTATGGCGCACGATGGGTCGCGACGGGGCGCGAGCTGTTCCAGCGCGATTGCGCAAGCTGCCATGGCCAGGATGCCCGTGGCCGTGGGCCGGTTGCTGTCGCACAGTCCGTCTGGCCGCCGGATCTTTCCGCGCCGCTGATCGCCGGCCGCCCGGGTGGGGAATTGTTCTGGTCGATCCGGCACGGCATCGGCACGATGCCGCCGGCGACGCAGCTTGAGGATACAGCGATCTGGTCGCTGATCGATTTCATCCGGTTGCGGGCCGGCGCCCGCATCTTCATCCCTTCCGACATGCGCTGGGGTGGCGTCACGCGCATGCCGGGCTTCGCCGCCCGCTGCGAGGGGGGCGTCGTCGTCACGCCGGGAGGCGGGAAGCCGTTGCAGCTCTGGCTGGGGCACGACGAGCATGGCGCGAACGCGCAGGTTCAGGCCGATGGCGCCGCCGAGCGATGCCCTGTCGAGGATCCGCTGCCTTTGTCGGCAGCTCTGGCGGAATTGACCGGGAGCCCCTCGCCACCCGCACAGATTCTGGTCGATGCCAATGGCTGGCTGAGGCGCGCCTTCAGGACCGAGAGCGACGCTCCGCCTCATGCCGTCGCGTCCGAGCTGGCGCTCATTCGGGCGAGCCCCCTGGACGGCTCCTCCATCCACCACTGACCGCCGTCGAGCGCGGCCGGCGGCTGCCCGGGAAAGCCGAGCTGTTCCGCCCGTTCATGGCCGCTCGGTCTGCGCGATATCAAGCCGCGCTCGGCCGGCCTCGTATACTCAGCTCCGGGGAGGCTCCCGCCCCGATATCCTCGCGGCAGAAAGCCACCCCGGCAACCGGGCTGCTGCAGAGCCTGTAACGGCCGCCTCGATGCAGTCGTCGAGCGTCCCGAGCCTGACGGTGCAGCCGGAAAGCCCCGGCCCGTAATGGGCGTACTTCCCTGAGTTGGTCAGGACCACCTTCGCCCGCTCGGGGAAGACGGGGCGCGTGATCGAACACCAGCAGAGATCGGGAATCACGCCGACGCCACTGTTCCGGAGCCTTGCCAGCGTTCCCTCGGCTTCGGCCACCGCCACGACATCTCGCCCGGCGGTGATGATGAGGGAGAGATTCTCGGCGACAGGACGTCCGTTGAGCCGTTCGGCAACGGCTCGGCATTCCTCGAGCGAGGCATGAGGGCTGCCGATGGCGACGAGATCGACACGCGCCGGGCCGTCATTCAGTTTCCGCCAGCCGGCTGCGAGGGCCTCGCTGTCAATGACGACCTCGTCCTCCGGGTTGCTTCCAAGGCCTTCCGCCTCCGGCGTGATGCTTTCGATATGCAGCATGGAAGCCGCCGAGGTCGTGCCGAAAGCGGCGCAGAGTGCCTTGAGATCGTCCTGCATCGGACGGGTTTTCGCGAGGCCCTTGATCAGCGGAATGCGATCGGGCGAGGCCAGCCCGGCGAGATAACCGATCAAGGGCCAGGCCGAGCCGTCCACTCCGTCCGGCACCTCCACCCTCACCGCTCGCCGGGCACGCCTTCCCTCATCGAGGAAGGCGCCGGCGAGTGGCGCGCGGCCGGTGACGGCGATGCAGAAATCCAGGAAATCGGGATGCTTCGCCGTCCGGGCTCCCAAGACGGAGTTGGCGAAGATCACGGCGTTCGACTCCGACCAGCCGATCGCTTCGCCGAAGCCGGGCGGATCCGGCAGGGAATAGGGAGCGCAGGTGAAGCTCGCGCGGCACCCCATCCGCACATAGGCATCGGCCAGGCGCGCGGCAGGTTCACCGAAGGCCGGCGCCACGCCCTGGCAGCGCCAATTGGCGTGGTCCACCGAGATCGCGTTCATCGTCGTCGGGACGCGAACGCGCGCACCGAGCTCTTCCATCTTCTCGGCGAAGACCAGATTGGCCGGGCCGGCATAGATGCAGCCGTCGACATGGGCCCGCGTCACATCGACGAGCGCGGCCGCGCCCTGCTGGCTCGCCATGGCGCAGACGATGCGCATCGCCTGTTGCGCGGCGCTGCCTTCAGCCCCGTCAAGCAAGCGGCGATCGTCGGGGGAAAGATGCAGTTCGGCATGTCCCACCGCCGAAAGAGCGATATGCACGCGTCCGCCATCGGCCACGATGGCGTCCGGCGCGATCTTCGCCTCCGCGGCGGATGCGAGCCTGCCAAACGCGTCGTCCGAGAGGCGCATCACCGGAATGCGGCGTTCGAACATTTCCGCCGCGACGATGGCCCCAAGCGTCAGCGTGTCCTCGGGATCGGCGAAGATCAGCGCGGCGGGGGCCTGGCCTGAAAGCGCCAACTCCAGCAGCACGCCGGAGCCAGAGCAGGAGCCACGGCTGCCTGGCATCATCACGACCGCACCGGCGAGTGAAGTGCCGTGTGCAGGGTGGTGCACATCGATCACCACTCCGGTGGACGCATCGACGCCGCCCCAGAAACTCAGGGGCTCCTTCATCACGACAATTGGCCCGCAGGCCGTGCCAGGAACGATGGCAATTCCAGTTTCGCGCGGTGAGGTCATGCACCGATCATTGCAAAGCGAGTGCGGAAGCGAAACGGGCGGCGCCACAAAACGCAGCTCTCGGGACCGAGGCCATTCCGCCGGCGCGGAAGCGCGTACTGAAACGCGCGTTCGTCCGGAGGCTAGTGGCGACCTCCCGACCTCTTCAGATCCATCGCCGCGATGATGTCAATGCTTGGCCTTGTGCTCGGGCTTTCCCTTGCGCTTGGTCGAAGCCATCTTGTCGAGCTCGCTCTCGCTCATAGATTTTTCCATCGATTTGGAAGCGCCCTTGAGCTCGCTCTTCTTCATATCGCCACGCTTTGCCGCGAGCGCGGCGCCGGCGGCCTTCTGCTGGGCAGCGGATTTTGCAGGCATGTCGTGCTCCTTCACTGAGTGAGCGGGTTCACCGGGATGAGCGGGTGACGGCTTCGATTTTGTTGCCATCGGGATCGAAGACGAATGCGCCGTAATAATGGGCGTCATATTCGGGACGAAGGCCCGGCGGGCCTGCATCGGCGCCGCCACGGGCTAAGGCAGCCCGGTAGAAGCCGTCGACCACGTCCCGGCTGCCGGCCGAGAATGCGATATGGGTTCCGTTCCCGCCGGAAGCGCGGTTGCCGTCGACCGGCGCCTCGATGCTGAACAGGATGCCGCTGACGCCATAATCCGCCGAACGGCCGGTGCTGCTCAGGAGACGCAGCCCAAGCTCAGCCAGCACCGCGTCGTAGAAGGCCCGCGCTCTGGGCAGATCGTTGCTTCCCACGGAGACATGATCGATCATCGCGCCGACTCCTTCCGGCCGCCGAGAACGTCCTGATACTCGGGATGCCGCCTCGCCCAGTCGGCAATGAAGGAACACGCGGGGACGATCCGCTCGCCACGATCCCGGGCATGCTCGAACAGCGCCCGAGCCAGCTCCGAGCCGACACCGTGGCCGCGCAATGTCTGTGGAACCTCGGTATGCGAGACGACCAGATAGTCGTCGATGCGCCTGTAGGTAGCGAAGGCTTCCCCGCCCGGAACCGTCATCACGAAACGGTTGTTCTCGGCCTCGTCGCGAATGCCCGGAGAGATTCCCCGCTTTGATTGCGCCGACATGGTGGCTCCTTCGGAAAAGGCGCTGCCCGCAATGAACCCCCGCCCCGGATCGGAGTTCCCGGTTTACGGCGACGTTTTCGTGCCGCCCTGCACAACGTCGATCGCCACGGGGACCGCCTGATCGGCGTCGGACGAGGACGGCAATCCCATCGGGCGGGTGTTCGTCGGGGTGGCCAGAAGCGGCAGCACGTCGGTATTGCATTGCGAGTTCGGGGAGCTTGCGCCCGATGCTCTCACCCATGCGGCGATGCAGGCCGCGTTCTGTTTGGCGCTGGCGGAACTCGGCGACGACGACGCGTGGAGGCCGATGGGATCTTAGACGAACGAGCCCGCTCAGTCGCTCTTAGGCGGGCCTGCTTCCGCGAGCGGCCGCTCGGCCATCTCCGCCGCGACGGCAGTGTCGATCGGCGTGTCGTAGGTCATCAGTATATAGCCGAGGACCGAATAGAACCCGACCGTCGCGATCAGGTCGAAGACGGCCTTGCGGCCGAGGGCGGCGGCCAGTTCGGCTTCGAGGGCGGGCGACAGGCGACGGTCGTCGAACAGAGCGTCGACGGCGCGCGCGATCAGCCCATCCTCACCTTCCGGCATGCCACGCATCGCGATGATGCGCTCGTCGCTCATCCCGAGCACCCGCGAACGGCTGACGTGGTGCGCCCACTCATAGGGCGAGCCCATGCGATGCGCCGCGCGCAAAATCACCACCTCCGAGCGCACCGGGCCGAGAGCGCTGTCCTTGACGACATGCTGGCGCAGCGGCGCCCACGCCTTCAGCAGCTCGGGATGGTGCGCCATGGTGCGATAGACGTTGAGCGCCCCGGCGAAACCGCCCTTCATCCCGGCAATCGCTTCTGGCCAGTCGGCATCATCTATCGGCGGGCAGGCAGAGGTCGTCATCAGGCTTCTCGCAGATGGGGCTGTTCCGTATGCCCTTCAGAGAGAAGGAGTACTATAGAGCCGCTCTCCTGCGACCACGATTTCAACATCCTGAAGATAGCTGCGAAGCGCCGCGGTATCGACCTCTATTCCGAGCCCCGGAGCATCCGGCGCTGCGATCCTGCCCAGTGTGTCGCGCTCGATGTGATTGGCCGTGATCGCCGTTGCGAGCGGCTTCGGCATGGCCGGGTATTCGCAGATTTCATGGTCGGCGAGCCCGGCATAAGGCTGCAGCGAGGCCGACAGCGCCAGATGCGAGGTGAAGGTGTGATTGACGAAGGTCACGCCTTTCGCCACCGCATAATCGGCGACCGCCTTCGACGGGCCGATGCCCCCGATCCGGCCGCAATCGATCTGGATGTAGCCGATGCCGCCATAGTCGATCAGCTGCTTGGCCATGGATTCGTTATGAGCGCCTTCACCGCCGGCAAGAAGCACTTTGCGGCTGCGCTTGGCGAGAGCCCCGTAGGCCTCCAACGCGCTGGCATGAAAAGGCTCCTCGAACCAGAGGACATGGGCCTTCTCCATGGCGGGCAGCCTCGCCGCCGCGCGCTCGACGTCCTCGATGAAGATCTGGCCGGTATCGACCAGCAGAATGCCATCCTCTCCGAGCCCCTCGCGCGCCGCGACGAAATGCTCGGCATCGGCCTCGACACTGCCGCGGCCGATCGGGCCCCAGCCGAACTTCGCGGCGCGGAAGCTTCGTTTCCTGGCGCCGCGGGCGCGTTCGAGCGTCTCCTGCGGGCTGTCGCCGAAGAGGACGGAGGCATAGGGCGTTTTTGGAGTGCTCTTGCCATAGCCGAGCAGGCGCCAGACCGGTTCGGAACGCATCTTGCCGAGGATATCCCATAAGGCCATTTCGACGCCCGAGAAGGTATGGGGCGCCTGCAGCAGGTCCATCGAGTTGTAGGCCACCGCCGCAGCGATGCGCGCAATGTCCGCGGGGCTCTCCAGCGGTTGGCCAAGCACGGAATCCGCCACCGGCCGGCAGACTCCATGGGACATGGGGCAGATGAAGGCAGCGATGGACGGCAGCGGCGCGGCCTCGCATTCGCCCCAACCGATATGGCCTCCCGCCGCCACCCGCACGAGCAGCGCATCCTGGCTTCCGTCGGCCTCGTCGGTGACCACGGGCATGGCGAGATAGAAGAAGTCAACGGCTTCGATGCTGGGCACAGGCTTGCTCCTCACAGTTCGTAGATCGTCGCGCGCGGCGCGAAGGAGACGTTCTCGTCGAGCGGATAGACCGGGCGGGCGCAGATGCGATGGCCGAGGCTCTTCAGGTTCGCGGAGGTTGCGCCGGGAGCGTCGACGTTGAAATTCCGCGCGCACCACTGGTCGTACATGTGGAACTCGGTGTGGGGCGACTTCACCACGATCAGGTCGAAATCGGCCGGGTCGAGCCCGTTGGCGTAGTACATGGCACGGTCGAACAGACTGACGGAGCGGCTCATCACGACGACGGTGACGTTGTCGTAAGTCAGCACGGCGGTCGGCCCGGCCCGGAGAGGCGCCTTCATCGTCTCCAGCGATGCCTCTCCGTCCGAGAGCAGCTTGACCGTCGCGGTCACCGGCATCGGCGGGAAGCGGGCGGGATCGATCGTGCCACCGAGGGTGAGCGTCACGGTCACTCCGACGCCGGCTTCATGGGCCGCTGTGGCCGCCGGCGCGTCGACGATCTGGGCCAGCACGCGCTTGCCGTAGCCAGCCTTTCGAAGCGCGGCCAGGATCGCATTGCTGTCGCCAGAGGCGCCGGACGAGGTCGCATCGGCGGCATCGGTGAAGATCACGGGGCCGTCGATGCTGCGTGCCTGGCCGATGGCGCGATCAACAGGCACGAGCTTGCCCTGCATGCGAAAGCGCAGCGGCCAGAACTCCTGCGCCAGCCGGATGGCCTCGCGCTCGGCGGTCTCCCTGTCGCCGTCGGTGAGGATCAGCACCTGCGAGCACAGTTCCGGCACATCGGTGAAAGGGTTGCCGATCATGATGCCGGCCGCGAGCGCCCGCCCCTCCTCCTCCAGCCGGCGGCATTCGGCGAGGAGCTCGCCATAGCAGCCGGTCTTGGTGATGAGCTCATCGCCGCGTACCAACGCGGGAATGACCACGCGGGCGGCGACGGGTTTGATCCCGCCATCCATCAGCTTCAGCAGCAGTTCGGCGGCGCGCCGGCCGGTATCGGCGAAATCGACATGCGGATAGGTCCAGTAGATCGCGAAGCCGTCGACGTTGCGCAGCATGCGGTCGGTAAGGATGCCGTGCAGGTCGAGCGAGATGACGATCGGCATGTCCGGGCCGACCCGCTCGCGCAGCTTCTCCAGCAGGTAGCCTTCCGGGTCGAGTTCGCCATCGGCGCCCATCGCGCCATGCAGCGAGACATAGATGCCGTCGATGCCGTCAAGCTTCGCGGAGATCGCGGCCAGAATCTCCTCGGACAGCTTCTTCCAGCCTTCGGCCGAGAGCAGCCCGGCGCTGCCGGCGCGGGCGCAGATCGTCGGCACGATCTCGATATCGGGCCGGGCATCGAAGACCGCGAGTGCGCCGCCGAGTTCCTGGTTCTTGCCGCGCTGGTCGTAGAGCCCCTCGCCATGGCCGATCAGGAAATTCTCGTAATGCGACGGCAGCGGATTGAAGGAGGAGATCTCCTGCTTGCAGTCGGCGATCAGGATGCGCTTCATCGGGCGGCTCCGGCGGGTCAGAATTTCAGGCGAGGGTCGAGCACGTCGCGCAAGCCGTCGCCGAGGAGGTTGAGGCCGAGCACGCAGACGATGATCGCGAGGCCGGGAAACACCGTGATCCAGGGCGCTTCGCGCATAAAGTCGCGGCCTTGGGCGATGATCGAGCCGAAAGAGGCTGCCGGGGGCGGCGGACCGGCGCCGACGAAGGACAGCGCCGCCTCGGCGAGGATCGCAATGGCGAAGACATAGGTCAGCCGCACGATCAGCGGGCCGGCCGCATTGCGAAGCACATGCTTGAACAGGATGGTCCATTCGCCGAGGCCGATCGAGCGGGCGGCGGACACGTATTCCTGCTCCCGCTCCAGCAGCACGGAAGCGCGCACGATGCGGGCCGTGTGCGGCGTCGTCGCGATAGCGAGCGCGATCACGACATTGGCCAGCGAAGCGCCGAGCACCGCCGAGACGACCATGGCGAGCACGATCGAGGGGAAAGCCATCAACGCGTCCATCACGCGCATGATCGGCTGGTCGAGACGGTAGAAGAAGCCGGCGACCGCGCCGCTGAGCGTGCCGGCGATGCCGGCCACCACGACGGTGAAGGCGCCAATCGCGAGCGAGATGCGCGCCCCGACCATGACGCGCGAAAGGATGTCGCGCCCGAAATGGTCGGTGCCGAACCAGTGGACGGCGTCGGGCGCCACGAGCCGGGCGCGAATATTGCTGCGCAGAGGATCGAACGGCGACAGCAGGCCAGCGAGCAGCGCGACCGAGACCATGGCCAGCACGAGCACGGCCCCGATCACGAAAGAGCGGTTGCGCAGCAGGCGTGCCCAGACGGCGCGGCCGGCGAGCGGTATGCCTTGCGTCACGACAGCCTCACCCGGGGATCGACCACGGCGTAGAGGATGTCGACCACAAGATTGATCGCGAGATAGACGACGGCGAGGAAAAGCAGCCCGCCCTGCAGCACGGGGAAATCGCGGGACGCGATCGCACCGACGATCAGGCGGCCGATCCCCGGGATCGAGAAGACCTGCTCGACGATGACCGCGCCGCCCAGCAATGCGCCGGAGACGATGCCGATGACGGTCAGGATCGGGATCATGGCATTGGGCAGGGCATGCCGCAGGACGACGTCGAGCTTCGCCAGGCCCTTGGCATCGGCTGTCCGGACATAGTCTTGCCCGAGCGTGTCGAGCATTGAAGCGCGCGCCATCCGGGCGATGAAGCCGACCTGGACGAGGCCCAGCGTCAGGGCCGGCAGGATCATGCCACGCAGCCAAACTCCCGGCGATTCCATGAAGGGTGTGAAGCCGCCGCTCGGCAGCCATCCCAGCGAAACCGCGAAGACCAGGACCATTACGAGACCGAGCCAGAAATCCGGCACGGAAAGACCCAGCAAAGCCGTGGTCATCACCACCTGATCGGGCCAGCGGTTGTGGTTGACGGCCGCGATGATTCCGGCAGCGACACCGAAGAGCACGGCGAAGGCGAGCGCCAGCGCCGCCAGCGAGAGCGTGACCGGCAGCCTCTCGATCAGGGCGGCGCTCACCGAGCGGTTCAGCAGGATCGACTGGCCGAGGTCGCCGCTCAAAATGCGGCCGTACCAGCCCAGCATCTGCTGGGGCAGCGACAGGTCGAGCCCGAGCGCGCTGCGCAGCGTGGCGATCTGCTGCGGTGTTGCCGAGGCGTCGAGAAAGGCCGCCGCCGGATCGCCCGGCACCAGCCAGATCAGCGCGAAGGACATCAGCGATACCAGCGCGAGCACGACGAAGGCGCCCGCGAGCCGGCGGATCAGAAAGCTTCCCATGCTGCCCTCCTTCCGAGCGTTGGCGCTTCATTTTGACAAGTGCGGGTCATCCCGGGCGACCCACCGGGTACGACCTTCGTCGGCCCGATGACAGGCTCCGGGAGACCCGGAATCCATTCCGGAACGCTTCCGATGAAGGTTCAGGCATGGATCCCGGATCGGCGCCGCTTCGCGGCTTGTCCGGGATGACGCCGCAGTTGAGGCGACGGCCGATGCCTATGACGGCTGGTATCGACCACGCGCGCTCAGGGCTCCAGCCAGACGCCCCACATGCGGGGGATGCGATAGGGCTTGAAGTTCTTGAGCTTGGCCGTCGAGGCCTGGAAGACGCCGTAATTGCCGGCCTTCATGGCGACTGCAGCGTCGTACATATGTTTCTGGAAGGCGTCGTAGAGTGCCTTGCGCCTGGCTTCGTCCAGCTCGGCGTTGAAGGCGGCGGCGATGCGGTCGATCTCCGGGTCCTTCGCCTGCTGCGAGAGGCCGTTGACCCAGGGCGCCATCACCGATCCGGGTCCTTCGAAGGGCTCGATGCCGAAGCCGTGGGTCCAGAACGTCCAGCCTGTCGGCGTGAAGCCGATCTTCGAGACCGTCGGCCAGTCGGAGACGGCGATGTCGACATCGACGCCGATCTCCTTGAGCCGCTGCTGCACCACCGTCGCGGTGTCGACATTGGCGCGCAGGTTGTCGACGATGAAGGTGACCTTGCCGCCCTTGTAGGAGGACTTGCCGAGCAGTTCCTTGGCGAGCTTCAGATCGGCCTTGTTGTACTTGTCGCTGCCGGCCGTCCCGTAAAAGGCGGAGCCGGGATAGAGCCAGCTCGGATCGAGCTGATAGATGTCGGCGTAGGAGATCGCCATGATCTCCTCCATGTCCAGCGCCGCCTGGACGGCGAGCCGGAAGTTCACGTCATTGGCCGGTGCTTGAGCCTGGTTGAACTTGATGACCTGCAGGCCGAACGGCATCACCTTGTGGATGGTGAAGCGGTTATCGGTGCCGAGGCGCTTCGCCGTCGGGCCGTCGACGGTCTCGTTGAACTGGATCTGGCCGGCTTCGAGCGCCGCCGTCCGCGCTCCGCCCTCCGGCATGAAGCGGAAGGTCACCGTGTCCAGGAAGGCTTCCTTCCTGCCGGCGAAGCCGTCGCGGCCGGTTCCCTTCGGATTGGGCGCATAGCCGTCATAGCGCGTCAGCTTGACGTGGCTGTCCGGCTTGTACTCGACGAATTTGTAGGGGCCGGTGCCGACGATCTCGATCTTGCCGGCCTCCTTGGCAGCCTCGCTCGCCGGATAGATCGCGATCGGCGCACGCGGCGATGACAGGTTGTCGAGGAAGGTCGATTGCGGCTGCTTCAGCGTGACCGTGACCTCGTGCTCGCCACTCGCCTTGACCGCATCAATGGCAGCGACGAGGGCTGGCGAGGCTCCGATCTTGCGATAGCGTTCGAGCGAGGCCACCACGTCGCCGGCATCGAGCTTCTTGCCGTTGTGGAAGGTCACGTCCTTGCGGATGGGGAAGACATAGGTCTTGCCGTCGGCCGAGACCGTGACGCCCTCGGCCAGCTCGGGCACGGGCTTCGCGTTCTCGTCGCGGGCGTAGAGCGTCTCGAAGATGTGGAGCGTGATGTTCCGGGAGGCCTGCGCCGAAGTGATCTGCGCATCGAGCGAGGGTGGCGCCTGGCTGATGCCGACGACGACGTCGCCACCCTTGCGCTGGGCCATCGCGGCCGGCGCCCCTCCCAGGGCAATGGCGACCGCGACAGCGGCGCCGAGGATGATGTGCTTTGCCATGTTCTTCTCCCCTGCGGATTGATGGTCAGGCACGAAGACAGTCAGGCTGCGGCTCGCCGCGCGTCGTAATCCTCCATCAGCACGGCGACGACATCGCCGCGCTGCACGCGACCTGGTCCCGCCGACATCCACAGCACGCCGTCGCGGCGGTAGCGGACCTCGAGGGGCGAGCGGTCGACATCCTCGACGAAATGCAGGTATCCGGCGAGCTCTCCCGCGCGGCAGACGTCGCCGACGACGTTGCGCGGCTCGAACAAGCCGCCTGCCGGCGAGAACGAGTAGCCGGACGCATCGCGCACCATCATGTGGCGGGTTTCGGGAGAGCCGTCGCGCTGGCGGGTATCCGGCGTGCCCTCCATCAGCCCGAAATGCTTGAGGATGTTGGTCAAGGCCCGGTCGGCGATGCGCACGCCCTCGACATTGACGCGGCCCCAGCCGCCGAGTTCGGTCCCGAGCGAAAGAATGCCGCGCCGCTCGACCGAGGAGGTCAGGGTTGCGCTCTCGTCGACGCCCCAGAAAACGACATTGTAGGGCGCGCCGAACGCCGCAGCCGCCGCCATGGTGCGCTCCCGCAAACTGGCATCGTCGACATAATGCATGTTGGTCGAGAGTGCGGAATCGCCGGAATGACCTGCCGTATGCAGATCGACCGAGACATCGACCAGCGGCAGCAGCACCGCATCGACGAAATGGGCCAGCATCTCCGAGAAAGTGCCCTTCGGGTTGCCCGGAAAGCAGCGGTTCAGATCGCGATTGTCGACGGGCGAGAGCCGCGTGTCGTTCATCACCGCGGGCATGTTGAGGGCGGGGATCATGATGACGCGCCCCTGAACCGAGGCCGGATCGAGGCTGCGCGCGAGGCGAGAGATGGCGATCTGCCCCTCATACTCGTCGCCATGGACCCCACCTGTGAACAGGATCGTGCGGCCGGTGCCATTTTTCACGCTGACGACGGGAATTTCGACTGTTCCCCAACCAGAGGTGTTGCGGGAAAGGGGCGCGCGCAGATAGCCGGCCTGTCGCCCCGATGCCTCGAAGTCGATGTCACAGCGCACCCGACTCTCGGACGTCATGGCCAACCCCTCCTTGCCCTTGTGTTTGTAGGATTGTATACGATCATACAAAGTGTCAAGCGAGACTCGAGCGAGGCCTGAATGACGGAGACTGGCGAGCGCGCGGAGGCGATCGAAAGGGCTGGACCTCCCAGCCCGGACTGGCAGCCGCTCCAGCCCCAGACCCTCGTCGATCATGCGATCGAGGCGATCATAGCGGGCGCGGCCGCAGGACTGATCCTGCCGGGCGACCGCATCGTCGAGGTCGAGCTCGCCCGGAAACTAGGGGTGAGCCGTGTGCCGGTGCGCGAGGCGCTGCGCCTGCTGGAAAGCCAGGGCGTCGTGGTCAGCGAAGCCTATAAGGGCATCCGCCTGCGCCCGGTCACGAACGAGCGCGTCGCGGACCTGATCGAGGCCCGCATCGCGCTGGAAGCCAGCGCAACGGCGCGCGCCGTCACCGCAGGCCGAAACCGCGGTAGCCATCTCGATGAGCTGCGCAGCGCGGTCTCCGAGATGGAGCTGATGGCGGCTCGCGGCAGCGCCTATGGCGTTGCGGTCGCCGATACCCGCTTCCACCGCGCTCTCTGCCAGCTCGGCGGCAACAGCGTCACGCTCGATTTGTGGGAGACGCTCGCGCCGCAATGCACGATCATCTTCGGCCTCGCGACTTTCGGAAAGCCGATGGCCGGCGTCGTCGAGGAGCATGTCGATCTGCTCGCCGCCTTCGAAGCCGGCGACATCGAAGAGATCGCACGCACGCTCGATGACCACATCACCGTCATGAACCACGCGATGGACTACGAGGCCATCGTCGCGCAGCGCCGCAGGGAAAGGGACGCATAGTGACCGATCAGGCCATCCAGCAGACGCGCGCGCGGAGCCGGCCGGGGCTGCCGCCTTTCCGGATCACCCGCATCGAGGCGGCGCCTCTCTTCGGGGAAAGCCCGAAAGGGGGTTGGTCGGCGGAAATCCGGCCGGAGGATTCGATTCACGCGCTGATCGCCGTCCACACGGATCAGGGGCTCATCGGCTATGGCAGCGTCTTCACGGACGGACGCCTCGTGCAGGCCGCGCTCAAGGTGCTGGAGCCGCTCTTCATTGGAGCCGATGCGCTGTCCCCCGATTTCGTCAGCGAGAAGCTGCATCAGAACACCTTCTGGATGGGCCGCGGCGGCACGTTGACCCACACGATCAGCGGAATCGATATCGCGCTCTGGGATATCCTCGGCCAGGCCACCGGGCTCAGCGTCGGACGGTTGCTCGGCGGCCGCTACCGCGAACGCGTGCAGCCTTATTGCTCGCTCCTGATGGAGGAACCTGATGCGATGAGGGATGTGGTCGCCGGCTTTCGCGACAAAGGCTTCACGGCGTTCAAGATCGGCTGGGGCCCGTTCGGCCGCGCGCTCGACGTCAAGCTGGACGAGGCGATCGTGCGCGCCGCGCGCGAGGCCGCAGGCGAGCGCGCCAAGCTCTTTGTCGACGCCGGGGCCAGCGACGCGCTGTGGCCCCACGGATTGAAATGGGCCAAGCGCACGGCCGAGATGCTGGCCGACTACGAGGTCGGATGGTTCGAGGAGCCGGTCAGGCCCGATGCGATCGACGACTACCGCGAATTGCGCCGATCCTCCCCCGTGCCGATCGCAGGCTGCGAGGTGCTGACCCGGCGCCAGAGCTTCATCCCCTGGCTGACCACGGGCGCAGTCGACATCGTCCAGCCGGATGTCACCAAGGTCGGCGGCATCTCGGAACAGCGCCGCATCGCCTGGATGGCCTACGATCTCGGCATCCGATATGTCGGCCATGGCTGGAATACGGCGCTCGGCCTGGCCGCGGATCTGCAGATGGCCTCCGCCTTCCCCGATGCCGACCTCGTGGAGTTCATCGGCGGCAGCCCCTATGTCGACGGCATCCTGGCCGAACCCTTCGCGCTCGATGAGGAGGGTTGGCTGACCATACCGGACCTGCCGGGGCTGGGGGTCGTGATCGATCGCGAGAAACTGTCTCGATACACGCCCGAGGCGCATGCCCTTTTCGAGTGAGTGTCCGGGCCGCTTGCCGGCCGACAACCACTTTGACGCATCAGCTGCGGGCCCCTCAGCGAGACCAGCCCTGCTGTCCCTGGTGTGAAACAGGCTTGAGCAAAAAGGCCCAGCCGCAGTGCGGCCGGGCCCATCTTTTGGAAAGCGGCACGTCGATCGCGCGACGCGCAGCTGCCGGCGCTCGCCTAGCGGATCGGCGGCGCGTATTGCAGGCCGCCATTCGTCCAGAGCGCATTTTGTCCGCGCGCGATCTTCAGCGGCGACTGCTGCCCGAGATTGCGCTCGAAGATCTCGCCGTAGTTTCCGGCGGTCTTGATGATGCGGTAGGCCCAGTCGTTATCGAGCCCGAGCGACTGGCCGAAGGCGCCTTCCTTGCCGAGCAGGCGCCTGATGTCGGGGTTGTCTGACTTCTCGCGCATCTCGTCGATATTGGCCTGAGTGACGCCCAGTTCCTCGGCTGTCACGAGCGCGTACTGCGCCCAGGAGACGATGTCGAACCACTGGTCGTCCCCGTGGCGCACGGCGTAGCCGAGCGGCTCCTTGGAAATCGTCTCGGGCAACACGACGTGCTCCGACGGATCCTTGAAGCGCAGGCGCTCGGAATAGAGGCCCGACTGGTCGGTGGTGAAGGCGTCGCAACGGCCGGCCTCGTATGCCTCCGTCGCCTCGTTGTTGGTGGCGAAGGTCACCGGCTCGAACTTCATGTTGTTCTTGCGGAAATAATCCGCGGTGTTGAGCTCGGTGGTCGTGCCCTGCTGAATGCAGATCGAGGCACCGCTGAGTTCCTTGGCGGATTTGATGCCCGTGGACTTCTTCACCATGAAGCCCTGGCCATCATAGTAGAACACCGTGCGGAAATTCAGGCCGACCTGGACGTCGCGCGACATGGTCCATGTCGTCGTCGCCGAGACGAGGTCGCTTTCGCCCGCCTGCAGCGCCGTGAAGCGGTCCTTCGAGGACAACGAAACGAACTTCACCTTCGCCGGATCGCCGAAGATCGCAGCGGCAATCGAATGGCAGAACTCGATATTGACACCGCGCCAGGTTCCGCCTGCGTCGGCGAGGCCGAAGCCGGCGAGCCCGGTGCCGATGCCGCAGCTCAGGACGCCCCGCGCCTTCACCGTCTTCAACGTCTGAGCCTGGGCTCCCGACGCCAATACGATTGCGGTTGCGGCAAACACAGCCTTCAAGACAAATTTCATTATGGTCCCCTTCGTCGACGCACGACGAATTCAGAGACACTACGGCGGCCCCAAAGGCAATTCCGTCGGCTATCAGTTTTTCGGCCCCTCCATAACTCCGCCGAATTGAAGACTACGCCGCAGAAGTCCTCGCTTACTTCGATCCCGCTACGGCAGGCCGGCCAGCACATGGGATGGCCTTGAATCGCCCGCGCATATAAGCGCGCCGAATAGCGGCCGGAGATAAATCATAGCGCGCGGGCGCCCCGTTCCGAAACCTGCCCGCTAAGATCGCTGCGGCGTCGATCGAAAGGCGCCCGCCTGTCGAGCGTGGCTGCCCTTGGGGCGCCCGCGATCTCGTCAGCGACAAAACGGGGAACAACAATGACCGCCAAAATCGCAGCCGGACGATATCTCCCGACAGCCGCATTCGCCCTGACGCTCAGCCTGACGGCAATGACGCCGGCCGCCGCCCAGCAGGGCAGCGTCCCGCTGCCCGCCTCGCTCAAATCCGCCGGGCATATCGCGGTCGGCATCGAAACCACCTACCCGCCCATGGCCTACAAGGATCCGAAAACCAACGAGCGCGTCGGCTTCAACGTCGAGCTCGTCAACGCGATCGCCAAGGAACTCGGCATCCCCGTCAAATGGGAGGAAATGAGCTTCGAGCAGCTCATGACCTCGCTGACGACCGGCCGCATCGACATGATCGGCACCGCGATCAGCGACCTGCCGTCCCGCCGCGACAAGCTGACCTTCGTCGACTACCTCGCCACCGGCGCGCAGCCCTTCGCGCTTGCGGCCAAGGCCGGCGAGCTGAAGAGCAATGCCGATCTCTGCGGCAAGACGGTCGGCGCGCCCCGCACCACGAGCTACATGCCGGTCACTGCCGCCTGGAGCGAGAAGAACTGTGCCGGGGCCGGCAAGCCGGCGATCACCGTGAACGGCACCGCCGGCGCCACGGCGACCCGGCTCGAACTCAAGCAGGGCCGGCTCGACGCCGCCGTGCTTGGCCCGGAATACGTGGCCTATCTCATGGCGGACGAGCCCAACACCTATGCCTTCGTCGGCGAACCGCTGAACAAGACGCTCTTCGGCCTCGCCTTCGACAAGAAGAACACCGAGCTGCGCGATGCCGTCGCCAAGGCAACCTCGACGGTCATGAAGAACGGCAGCTACCAGCAGGCCCTGAAGAAGTTCGGCCTCGAGCGGCAGAGCCTTCCGGAACCGACCGTCGACGCCGGGCAGTAATGCCCGGCCGATGAAAGCCGTCAGGCTGCCGCGCTTGTGCAGGCCGGAGGTGCTCGTTTGCGAGGATGCTCCGGCCCCGCGCACCGGGGCGACCGACAACGCCGTCTGCATATAAGGCACGCGAATACCGCAGCGGGATAAATCATAGGCGCGCGCGGCGGAGCCGCGTCCTATACCGGTTCCCCTTCGGTAAGATCGAAAGCGCGGCAAGCCTGCGCCTATCCCTCATGCTCCCCCGACGACCTGAAGCCATCGAGGCAAGATGATCGCAGAATCCGACAACCTTATCATCGTCCCCCGACGACATTTCGGGCGGATCGTCGGCGCGGCGATCGTCTGCCTGGCGCTGGCCGCGATCGTGCGCGCCTTCGCGGTCGGGCAGATCGAGTGGAGCTACGTCGCCGAGTTCCTGACGGTCGAAGCCATCATGAAAGGTCTCGTCAATACGATCGTCATGGCGATCCTGGCTATGTTCCTCGGCGTCACGCTCGGCGTCGTCTTCGCGATCATGCGGTTGTCCGCCAATCCCGTGCTGTCGAAGACGGCGGTCGGCTATATCTGGTTCTTCCGGGCCGTGCCGGCGCTTCTGCAGCTGCTGCTCTGGTTCAACCTCGCTTTGGTCTTCCCGACCATCGGCATACCCGGCCTGTTCTCGTTCAAGACCGTCGAGGTGATGACGCCCTTCGTCGCGGCGCTCCTCGGCCTCGGCATCCAGCAAGGCGCTTTCACCGCGGAAGTGGTGCGCGCCGGCCTGCTCTCCGTCGACAACGGCCAATACGAAGCGGCGCAGACGCTGGGCATGACGCGCCTGAAGCTGCTGCGGCGGATCATCATGCCGCAGGCCATGCGCGTGATCGTGCCGCCCATCGGCAACGAGTTCATCGGCATGGTGAAGCTCACCTCGCTGGCGAGCGTGATCCAGTTCGCCGAGATCCTGCACAGCGCGCAGAACATCTACTACGCCAATTCGCGCGTGATCGAGCTGCTGATCGTCGCCGCGATCTGGTACGTGATCGTCGTCACCGCCCTAAGCCTGATCCAGGGTCGGATCGAGGCTTATTATGCCCGCGGCGTCGCCGCCCCGGCGCGACGCTGAGGAGTGGCGCGATGACCGACATCCTCGCTCAAGCCGCCCTCCCCAATGTCAGGACTATCGACCCCGATCATCTCGCCGCCGGCGCCCCGCTCGTCCTCGCCCAGAAGGTCGAGAAGCATTTCGGGCAGCTCAAGGTCCTGAAAGGTATCGACCTCGCCATTCCGAAGGGCGAGGTGCTGTGCATCATCGGCCCGTCAGGCTCGGGCAAGAGCACCTTCCTGCGCTGCATCAACCAGCTCGAACGCATCGATGGCGGCGCGCTCTGGGTCTCGGGCGAGCGCGTCGGCTACCACCGCGAGGGCAACAAGCTCTACGAGCTCGACGACGCCGCGATCGCCCGCCAGCGCCGCTCGATCGGCATGGTGTTCCAGCGCTTCAATCTGTTCCCGCATCTGACCGCCCTGCAGAACATCGTCGAGGGGCCGGTGCAGGTGCTCGGAGAGCCCGCAAGGGAAGCGACGGGGCGTGCGCTCGCGCTGCTCGAGCGGGTCGGGCTCTCGGACAAGCGCGACGCCTACCCCTCCCAGCTTTCCGGCGGCCAGCAGCAGCGCGTCGCCATTGCCCGATCGCTCGCCATGCGCCCGGAGCTCCTGCTCTTCGACGAGCCGACCTCTGCGCTGGATCCCGAGCTGGTCTCGGAAGTGCTGAAGGTGATGCGCGATCTCGCGGAAAGCGGGATGACCATGATCTGCGTCACGCACGAGCTCGGCTTCGCACGCGATGTCGGCCATCGCGTCGCCTTCATGGACCAGGGCCAGATCGTCGAACTCGGTGATCCACGCGCAGTGCTGGTCGATCCGAAGGAGCCGCGCACCCGCACCTTCATCAATGCCGTCAGACACTGAAGCCAAAGGGGAAAACCATGTCGAAATCCATCCTGCTCGGCCTTTCGGCCATAGCGCTCTGTGCCGCCGCCGGCCTCGCCCAGGCCCAGAGCCTGCCGGCCCGCATCCTGGAAAAGAAGGCGCTCGTCGTCGCCAACGTGCCGAACTATCCGCCGCTGGAATTCAAGGACCCCAAGACCTCGAAGCTGACCGGCCTCGACATCGATCTCGGCGAAGCGCTCGGCAAGAAGCTCGGCATCGCCGTCAAATGGGAGGAGATCAGCTTCGAGCAGATGGTTTCCGCGCTGACCACCGGCCGCGTCGACATGATCCTGTCGGGCATGAGCGATCTGCCGGGGCGGCGCGAGACGCTGGATTTCGTCGATTATCTGGCGTCGGGCGCGCAGTTCTACACCAATGCCGACCGCAAGGACGAGTTCAAGGACCTGGCCGCCCTCTGCGGCAAGAAGGTCGGGGCCAGCCGCCGCACCTCCTTCCCCAAGGAGATGGAAGGCTGGAGCAAGGAAAACTGCGAAGCGAAGGGCAAGCCCGCGCTCCAGATCGTCGGCACGGAAGGCTCGGCCGACGCGCGCACCCAGCTCCGGCAAACGCGCCTCGATGCCGCCGTGCAGGGCAGCGAGACCCTGCCCTATCTGATGAATCAGGAGCCCGGCACTTACGCCATCCTGGGGACGCCGTTCACCACCGTCTACCAGGGCCTGGCGTTCGCCAAGAAGGATACCGAACTTCGCGACGCCGTCGCCAAGGCCTTCACCGAGATGCTCGCCGACGGCAGCTATGCCGCCGTGCTGAAGAAGTGGGAGCTGGGCGACGCCAAGGTCGACAAGCTCATGATCAACAGCGAAGCCAAGAACTGACCGCCTCCGTTGTGCCCGGCACCACAGGCCGGGCATTTTCCAGCGAAAGACGAACACCCATGCTCACCGACTTCCCCCACCGCATCGCCAACCCCGCCGACCCGGCCCCGGACTATCCCTGGCCGGCCGGATACCGATGCGCGGTGTTCCCTGCCTTCGACGTCGATGCCGAGACGGCCTGGCTGCAATACGACGCCAAGAACACCGACCGCCTGGTGACGCTTTCCTTCGGCGGCTACGAGGAGCGTGTCGGCATTCCGAAGATCCTCGACCATCTCCGCTCGGTCGAGATCAAGGCGACCTTCTTTATCCCCGGCTGGGTGGTCGAGGTGCATCCTGGGATGTGCGAGGCCATCGTCAAGGACGGTCACGAGGTCGGCCATCACGGCTATTCGCACAAGCGGCCGGACCCCGACGACTTCACCGCCGACAAGGAGGAGATCGACAAGACGCTCGATATCTTCAAGCGCATCCTCGGGGTGACGCCGATCGGCTACCGCGCGCCTTCGGGCGAGAACTACGACGAGCTGCTCGGCTATCTCCGCGACAAGGGCATCGTCTATTCCTCCTCCTTCCGCGACGACATCCGCCCCTACCGCCACAAGCTTCGCGACGGCTCGAAGGGGCCCGTCGAGCTGCCGGTCAACATGTCGTTCGACGACTGGCTCTATGGCCTGTCGCAGCGCTTCTCGCCGCGCCCGATGTTCCCGAAGGAGCACGTGCTTTCGATCTGGAACGACGAGCTCGACCAGACGCGCGAATGGGGCGGGCTCGTCTCCATGGTGATGCACCCCCAGGTCTCGGGCCGGCCGATGCGGATTGGCATCATGCGCGACTTCCTGGCGCGCGCCCGCGGCTATGGCGATGTCTGGATCGCAACGGGCAAGGAGATCGCCGAGCACTTTCTCGCGCACGAAAAGAAGGCGGGCTGAGCGGCACCCCGCGACCACTTACGGGCAACCGCCGTCATTCTCGGGCTCGACCCGAGCATCTCGAACCGGGAGAGGCGCCCGAACCTCCGCGTCACAAGATGCCCGGGTCAAGCCCGGGCATGACGCCTCCCCGCCTTCCCATCGCAGCGAGACCGCGCCATGACCACCCGCATCCGCAATGCCGACATCGTCATCGCCTATGATCCGGCCGCCGACGACCATGTCTATCGACGCAATCTCGACGTCGTCTTCGACGCAAGCGGCATCCTTCATCTCGGCGAGGGCTTCGCCGGCGAGGTGGAGCGCGAGATCGACGGCAAGGGCTTCATGGTCATGCCGGGCCTGGTCGACATCCACTCCCACCCGTCGAGCGAGCCCGGCAACAAGGGCATGACCGACGAGGTCGGCACGCCGAAGCTCTACAGCTCCTCGCTCTACGAATTCCTCTGGCTGTTCCGCGCCGATGCGGAGGGCATTCCGCATCTCAACCATGTCGCCTGGTCGGAATTGCTGATGTCCGGCGTCACCACGCTGGTCGACCTCTCCTTCCCGAGCGATGGCTGGCTCGACCGCGCCGCGGCAAGCGGCCTGCGCATGGTCATGGCGTCGATGTACCGCAATGGCCGCTGGTTCACCCGCAACGGCTACACCGTCGAATACGAGCTCGACGATGCCGCTGGCCGCAAGGCGATGGAGGAGGCCTTCAAGGTCATCGACGCCGCCCTCGCCCATGAGTCCGGGCGACTCTCCGGCCTCGCCTGCCCGGCCCAGATCGACACCTGCACGGAAGAGCTGTTCCGCGCCTCGATCGCCGCCGCCGCCGAGCGGAACATTCCGATCCAGACCCATGCGGGGCAGTCGATCAGCGAGTTCCACGAGATGGTCCGCCGCAGCGGGCTCTCGCCTATCCAGTGGCTCGACAGCATCGGATTCCTCGCGCCCAACGCCTCTATCGCCCATGCCATCTTCCTCGACGACCATCCCTGGGTGCGCTGGCCGACCCGCACCGATCTGACGCGCCTCGCCGAGACCGGCACCTCGGTGGCCCATTGCCCGACCGTCTTCGGCCGGCGCGGTTTCACGCTGCGCGACCTCGGCCGCTATCTGAAGGCCGGGGTCAATATCGGCATCGGCACCGACAGCTTCCCGCACAACATGCTGGAGGAACTGCGCCATGCCGGCGTCTATGCCCGCATCACCGGCGAAAGCCATGCGGTGGTGACGACGGGACAGGTCTTCCGCGCTGCGACGCTGGGCGGGGCGAAGCTGCTCGGGCGGGACGATATCGGCCGGCTGGCGACGGGCGCCCAGGCAGACCTCGTCATGGTCGACCTGACCCACCCGATGATGCGCCCGACCCGCGACCCGCTGAAGAGCCTCGTCAACGCCGCAGCCGACCGCGCCGTCGCCCATGTCTTCGTGCAGGGCAAGCAGATCGTCGCCGACGGCAAGGTCGTGACCATGGACTACCCGGCGGCCTCCGAAGGGCTCGAAGCCGCGCAGCGGCGCGCGCTCGCCAAGGCCTCCTCGCTCGACTGGGCTGGGCGCTCCGTCGACGAGCTTGCTCCGCCGAGCCTGCGCTGGGCCTGAAGCTGGCATATGATTTGCTGACCGAATAGAGTGGGGTCACTCTATTCGGAGCGGGCATATGAACCTTCGCCAGATCGAGCTTCTGCGCGCCGTCGTCCGCTGCGAGACGACGGTTCGCGCGGCGCATGAACTCGGCCTGTCGCAGCCGGCGGTCAGCAACGCGATCAAGCATCTCGAAAGCCAGGTCGGCTTCCCGCTGTTCGAGCGCGTCAACAACCGGCTGTTCCCGACGGCCGAAGCACGCATGCTCTACAAGGATTCGGACCCGATCTTCAGCCTGCATGCCGCCTTCGAGGCAAAGCTGCAGGACATCAAGGAGAACCGCGCCGGCCATATCCGCATCATCGCCACGCCGCCGCTGGGCTATGGCGTCATCCCGTCGGCGCTGCGCAACTACCTCGCCAAGCGCCCGAAGGTCCGGGTTTCCTTCGATGTCCGGCGCTTCGAGAACGTCGTCGAGAGCGTCGAGAACGGCACGGCGGAGCTCGGCTTCGTCATGGGCCTGGACGATGATCGGGGGCTCGATTCCGAGACGTTCTTCGCCGGGAACATGGTGTGCGTCATGCGCCCCGACCATCCCCTGGCCGCGAAGCCGGCGATCACCCCGGAGGACCTGCGCGACGTGCCCTACATCGCCCTCGAACAGGGCACCCGCATGGGCACGATCGTCCGCAAGGCCTTTGCCCAGGCCGACGTGCCGTTCAAGTTTTCCGTCGAGGTCCGCTATTGCAACACGGCCTGCGTTCTCGCGGAAAGCGGCGTCGGCGTCGCCGTCGTCGACCCCCTCTCCCCGGTCTTCTGTGGACATTACGAGCTGGCGATCCGCCCCTTCGTTCCGGCCTCCGAAGTGATCGCCTCGGCCGTCCGCTCGCGCAAGCGCCCGATCTCGCGCGCCGCCGAGGCCTTTCTGCGCGAAGTCAGGCTGGTTGCCGCCGAAACGGCCGCCAAACTCGGCCAGGGCTGAGTGCTCCCGCGGTATTCAACACGCAAATGTCACCCCGAAATTCCGCATAGGCGACGCCATTGTACGGCCGCGCAGGCTGGCCCAAGGTTTCAGGGCCGGCTGCCGGCAGCGACATCGGTCCACCGCGGATCATCGATCCCGGCCGGACGCAGGCTCAACCGACCGGATCGACGACGACCATGACCGCAACCGTCCAGACGCCCCGCGCCGACACGGCGATCGCCGAGGCCGTCGCCGCCCAGCGCGACTGGGTGAAGACCCTCTTCGACCGACTGGCGGCCGGCAGCCGTGACGAGCCCGGCATCACGCGCGACACCTATGGCGCGGGCGAGGATTTCGGCCACCGGCTGCTGGCAGAGCACGGCAAGGACCGCGGGCTCGTCGTCTCGCATGACTTCGCTGCCAACAGCTATGTCACATTGCCGGGCCGCGACGCCGCCTCCCCGCGCATCCTGATGGGCTCGCATCTCGACAGCGTGCCGCATGGCGGCAATTTCGACGGGGCGGCAGGCGTCATCGCCGGGCTCGTCGTCATCGAGACCCTCCGCGCGCTCGGCATCCAGCCGCGCTGCGACGTCACCGCGATGGGTGTGCGGGCCGAGGAGAGCGTCTGGTTCCAGGTCTCCTATATCGGCAGCCGCTCGGCGCTCGGGACCCTGCCGGACGGCGCGCTGGAGGCACGGCGCATCGATGACGGCCGCGTGCTCGCGGCGAGCATCGACGCCAGCGGCGGCGATTCCGCAGCGATCCGCCGGCGCCAGCGCCATCTCGATCCGGCTGCGATCCGGGCCTTCCTCGAAGTCCATATCGAACAGGCGCCGAGCCTGGTCGAATCCGGCCTGCCGGTCGCGATCTGCACCGGCGTGCCCGGCAATTTCCGCTACCCGGATGCGCGCATCGTCGGGCGGCACGACCATGTGGGCACGCCGCGCCGCTTCCGCCGCGACGCCGCCATGGCCGGCGCGGAATTCGCCGTGATGCTCGACCGGCTCTGGCAGGAAGAGGAAGAGGCGGGCTTCCAGATGGCCGTCACGCTCGGCCGCTTCCACACCGACCCCGCCGTTCATGGCCTGACCACGGTTCCCGGCAGCTTCGCCTTCAGCCTCGACGTGCGCGCCTATGACCCCGCCGTGCTGGAGCGTGTCGAGGCGAGGATGCTGGCGGCTGTCCGCGAGATCGAGGCGCGCCGGCGCGTGACCTTCGAACTCGGCGCGCGCGCCAGCGCCGCCGTCGGGCCGGTCGACCCCGCCATCGTCTCCGGGCTCGAGGCGGCGGCGGCGCGCCAGCGTATCGCGACGATGCCGCTCGGCAGCCCGGCCTCCCATGATTCGGCCGCCTTCGCCGCGGCCGGCGTGCCCATCGCCATGCTGTTCGTGCGCAACGAGCATGGCAGCCACAATCCGCAGGAGGCGATGGAGATCGACGACTTCCTCGCCGCCTGCACGATCCTGGCCGATTGGGTGGCGAGAGAGGTCGCCTGAAACGGCGAGCGGTGCCATGTTGAAACCTGGACCATGCAGCTTTTGATCGGAAACGCGGGTCATCCCGGCCGGAGCGAGGCGAACAGCCGGGATCCATGCCTCAGCCTCCATCGGAAGGGCTCAGGGATGGATCCCGGGCCAAGCCCGGGATGACTGCGTGGTTTGATGCAAAATCAGCAGGTTCCGAGTCATTCTTTTCAGGACTTCGCCCATGAGCCGCCGCCCCCGCATTTTCGTCATCAACCCCAATTCGAACGAAGCGGTCACGGAAGGGCTGCGGCAGGCGCTTGTGCCGCTCACCTTCGCGGAGGGGCCGGAGATCGTCTGCGAGACGCTCAGAGAGGGTCCTGCCGGCATCGAGACGCAAGAGCATGTCGAGAGCGTCACCCTGCCCCTGCGCCGCCGGATCGAAGCCGCCAACGACGTCGATGCCTTCGTCATCGCCTGCTATTCCGATCCCGGTCTTCACGTCGCGCGCGAGGGCACGGCGAGCCCGGTCTTCGGCATCGCGGAATGCGGCGTGCTGACGGCGCTGACGCGGGCGGACCGCTTCGGCGTCATCGCGATCAAGTCGCGCTCCATCCCGCGCCACATCCGCTATCTCAGGCAGATCGGACAGATGGACCGGCTGGCGGGCGAACGACCGCTCGAAATGTCGGTCGCGGAAAGCGCCTCGGGCGAAGGCACGCTGCAGCGCATGATCGCGATCGGGCGCGAGCTTCGGGACGAGGACGGCGCCGGCACCATCGTCATGGGCTGCGCCGGCATGGCGCGCCACCGCAGGCCGCTGGAGGATGCGCTGGGCATCCCCGTCATCGACCCGACCCAGGCCGCGGTCGCGATGGCGATCGGCGCGATTATGCTGCGTTGGAGAAGGGCCTGCCCACGAAACCTCATCCTGAGAATCAGCTGCGAAATGCGTCTCGAAGGATGTTTCAGGAGGCTCCGGGACCATCTCGACCATCCTTCGGGACGCCGCTACACGGCTCCTCGGGACGAGAGCTCGACAAGGATCAAACTGGCCGTGGAATGCGAGAGGCAAGCAGCATGACGACAACCTATGATCTGGTCATTCGGGGCGGCACTGTCGGCTCCGCGACCGGCAGCTTCCGGGCCGATGTCGCGGTCAAGGACGGCAAGATCGCCGCGCTGGGCCTCGGCCTCGCGCAATGCGCCCGCGAGATCGACGCCAGCGACAGGCTCGTCCTGCCGGGCGGCATCGACACCCACGCCCATGTCGAGCAGGTCTCGGCCGGCGGGCTGCTCAACGCCGACACCTTCGAAAGCGCAACGGCCTCGGCGGCCTTCGGCGGCAACACCACGCTGATCTCCTTCGCCGCCCAGCATCGCGGCCTCGATCTCAGGCAGGTCGTCGACGACTATGCGGCGCTCGCCCGGCGCGGCGCGCTGATCGACTACGCCTTCCACCTCATCGTCGCCAATCCCGACCGCAAGACGATCGAGCAGGATCTGCCGGCGCTGATCGGCGAGGGCCACGCCTCGATCAAGGTCTTCATGACCTACGACCTGATCAAGGTCGACGACGAGCCCCTGCTCGACCTGCTGCTGACGGCCCGGCAGAACCGGGCGCTGATCTGCGTCCACGCCGAGAACCACGGCATGATCTCCTGGATGGGCAGGAAGCTGGTCGAGAAGGGCTATGTCGCGCCGAAATATCACGCGATCAGCCATCCGCGCGGCTCGGAGGCCGAAGCCTTCAACCGGCTGATCACGGCGGCCGAGCTGCTCGACCAGCCGATCATGATCTTCCACGTCTCGACCGCCGAGGGCGCGCAGGCGATCCGCGCAGCGCGTGGACGCGGGCTCAAGGTGTTCGCCGAGACCTGCCCCCAATATCTCTTCCTCACCCGGCACGATCTCGACAAGCCCGGGCTGGAAGGCGCGAAGTGGATGTGCTCGCCGCCGCCGCGCGAGGTGGCGGACCAAGAGGCGCTCTGGCAGGCTCTGGCGCTCGGCGACATCCAGACGGTCTCGTCCGACCATGCGCCCTACCGCTTCGACGAGACCGGCAAGCTCTCGGCCGGCCCGAATCCGACCTTCAAGCAGATCGCCAACGGCCTGCCGGGGCTGGAGACACGGCTGCCGCTGCTCTTCGATGCGCTGGTCTCGAAAGGCCGGCCTGAGTTCGCCGGGCGGGGGCTGGAGGCCTTCGTCGAGCTGACCGCGACCGCGCCCGCCGCGATCTACAACCTGCCGGGCAAGGGCGCGCTCCTGCCGGGCTATGACGCCGACATCGCGATCTGGGATCCGCAGAAGACGGTCACGATCACCGACGCGGCGATGCATGACCTGACCGGCTTCACGCCCTTCGCTGGCCGCAGCGTCACGGGCTGGCCGGAACGTGTCCTCGTCCGGGGCGAGGACATCGTGGCCGATGGCGCGCTGCGGGCCAATCCGGGCTCCGGGCGCTGGCTGAGCCGAAAAGGCGGCCCCGCAGCCGCCCCGGCGGGCAGGCTTGTCGCGGATATCGACCCCGAGCGGAATTTCGGCGCAGTCTTGCTCGATTGAGAAGGAACCCAGCGCCCCGGCCGTCCGGCGGCGCTGTCACCACGCAGGCGATAAAGCCTTACGGCGTGTACCCCGGTCTGCGCGCGCCAGCGATTTCAATGATGCCGCGGATATCGAGCCGAGACCGATCCACACCCGGCAGACGACCCTAGAGCCTGCTGCGTTTTCGTCGAAACGCGGGTCATCCCGGACGGAGCGAAGCGGAGATCCGGGATCCATGCCTGAACCTCATCCAGGCAGGCTCTGGCATGGATCCCGGGTCAAGCCCGGGATGACTGCGTGGTTCTATGAAAAGTAGCGCGCTCGAGGTCGGGGTGTTGGCGCAAGCCAGCGCGAAAGCCAGGCAAATTTCCGCAGGACAAACCGGGGGCGGATATTGTAACGGCCTCACTTGAAAAAGTGTAGCGGCCGAGGGGAGAAGAGCTCTAAGCCCTTGAAGTATATGGCGCGGGCGACGGGGCTCGAACCCGCGACCTCCGGCGTGACAGGCCGGCACTCTAACCAACTGAGCTACGCCCGCGCAGGGCGGCTGAGGCATTCGCCGCCAGCGACGTGGTGAGTATTGCCCCCGGCCGGAAGTGTCAAGCGCGTGATGCCGGCAAATTTGCCTCTGGGGAAAAATCCCCTTCGCCGGCACTCAGGGCTCGGGGACACTGCCATCATTCGCAGGCGATGCGAGGCAGGGATCGAGCAGGACATGGCGGCGGTCCTGGCGGTTATATCCGCCCCGCAGGATGGCCTTGTCGCCCAGTTTGAGGTGGTTGGCGCTGTAGGTCACGCAGAGCACGCGCACGCCCGGCTCCGCGCAGATGGCGACATACCAAAGCGCGCCGTCCGTCCGAACCAGACTGACCTCGCCCGCGATTGCCATGTCTACCCGCGAATCGGCCGGCACCGAGTCGGGCAGCTGCCCGGCGATGTCCTCGCAGCTCGCCGGCTTGCCCGGCTGCTCGGGATGCGAGAAGGCCGGGCGACCGGCGAAGAACGCATCCGGCAGCAGCGATTGCGGGAAGGCAGGCTGCACGCCCAGCATGACGGAAAAGCCGGCGACGGCCGAGAGGCGGCGGCGGACATTCAAGCGGCTCAGGAATGGCGTATTCACACGCGCCAGCCTGCCGATGAAGATGGCGGAATTCCGCCCGTGCGCGTGGATTCGTGAGGGGCGCCGGCCGAGAGCGCTTGCGATGCCGCTCCCGAAGCCTTAAACGCAAGCGCCCGGGGGCGGTTAGCTCAGTTGGTAGAGCATCTCGTTTACACCGAGAGGGTCGGCGGTTCGAGCCCGTCACCGCCCACCATCATTTCTCCCGGTATTCCCTTCTCCAGGACGCTGGCCCGTTGGGCAGCATGACCTGCGCGGTTCTGCCCCTACCGCTGCCCTGCGCCCAAAAGAAAACCGCCGGCGCTTGCGCACCGGCGGCTCTCATGTCTCTCGCGAGAGGTCAGTGGGCGACGACGCCCGCTGCCTCGTCGTCCGCACTCGGAGCGGGCACGGCCTTGAGATCCTCTTCCCAGACGATCGGAACCGGCTGGCGGGTCAGCGCATGCTTCAGCACCTGCTCCATGCGCGAGACCGGGACGATCTCCATGCCGTCCTTCACCGACTTGGGAAGGTCGATCAGGTCCTTGGCGTTCTCCTCCGGGATCAGCACCTTCTTGATGCCGCCCCGCAGCGCCGCCAGGAGCTTCTCCTTCAAGCCGCCGATCGGCAGCACCCTGCCCCGCAGCGTGACCTCGCCGGTCATGGCGACGTCGCGGTTGGTCGGGATGCCCGTCAGGATCGAGACGATGGCGGTGGCCATCGCGATGCCTGCCGAAGGACCGTCCTTCGGGGTCGCCCCTTCGGGAACGTGGACGTGGATGTCACGCCGGTCGAAGAGCGGAGGCTCGATGCCGAAATCGACGGCCCGCGAGCGGACATAGGACGCCGCCGCCGAGATCGATTCCTTCATCACGTCCCGGAGGTTGCCGGTGACGGTCATGCGACCCTTGCCGGGCACCATGACGCCCTCGATCGTCAGCAACTCGCCGCCGACCTCGGTCCAGGCCAGACCGGTGACGACACCGACCTGATCCTCCGTCTCCGCCATGCCGTAGCGATAGCGCGGCGGGCCGAGATATTCCTCGAGCAGCGTCTCGTCGACGACGACCTTTTGCTTCTTGCCGAGCACGATGTCCTTCACGCCCTTGCGGACCGTGTTGGAGATCTCGCGCTCGAGGTTACGGACACCGGCCTCGCGGGTGTAACGCCGCACCAGGGTCTGCAGAGCCTCGTCGGTGACCGACCACTCCTTGCCGGACAGCCCGTGCTTCTTGATCGCATTCGCGATCAGGTGCTTGCGCGCGATCTCGGTCTTCTCTTCCTCGGTGTAGCCGGCGATGCGGATCACCTCCATCCGGTCCAGCAGGGCCGGCGGGATGTTCAGCGTGTTCGCCGTCGTGACGAACATCACGTTCGACAGGTCGTAATCGACCTCGAGGTAATGGTCGTTGAAGGTCGAGTTCTGCTCGGGGTCGAGCACCTCCAGCAGGGCGGCCGAGGGATCGCCGCGGAAGTCCTGGCCCATCTTGTCGATCTCGTCGAGCAGGATGAGCGGGTTCGAGGTCTTGGCCTTCTTCATCGACTGGATGATCTTGCCGGGCATCGAGCCGATATAGGTGCGGCGGTGACCGCGGATCTCGGCCTCGTCACGCACGCCGCCGAGCGACATGCGCACGAACTCGCGCCCGGTCGCCTTGGCGATCGACTTGCCGAGCGAGGTCTTGCCGACGCCCGGAGGGCCGACGAGGCACAGGATCGGACCTGCGAGCTTGTTGGTGCGCTGCTGCACGGCGAGGTACTCGACGATGCGGTCCTTGACCTTGTCGAGGCCGAAGTGATCGTCATCCAGCACCAGCTGAGCGGCGTTGAGGTCCTTCTTGATCTTCGAGCGCTTGCCCCACGGGATGCCGAGCATCCAGTCGAGATAGTTGCGCACGACGGTCGCCTCGGCCGACATCGGCGACATCTGGCGCAGCTTCTTCAGCTCCGCCGTCGCCTTATCGCGGGCTTCCTTGGTCAGCTTGGTGCGGGCGATGCGCTCTTCCAGCTCGGCCAGCTCGTCACGGCCTTCCTCGCCGTCGCCCAGCTCCTTCTGGATCGCCTTCATCTGCTCGTTGAGATAGTACTCGCGCTGGGTCTTCTCCATCTGGCGCTTGACGCGCGAGCGGATGCGCTTCTCGACCTGAAGCACTGACATCTCGCTCTCCATGAGCGACAGGACCTTCTCCAGACGATGGGCAACGTTGGTGATCTCCAGCACGCCCTGACGATCGGCGATCTTGACCGCCAGATGCGAGGCCACGGTGTCGGCGAGCTTGGTCGGCTCGTCGATCTGCGAGACCGCAGCGACGATCTCGCCCGAGATCTTCTTGTTGAGCTTCACATAGCTCTCGAACTCGCTGACGACCGAACGGCCCAGCGCCTCGACCTCGACCTTCTTGCCCTCTTCCTCGGCAAGGCCGGTAGCCTCCGCCTCATAGAAGGATTCGGCGGCCGAGTAGGAAAGCGCCTTCGCGCGGCCGACGCCCTCGACCAGCACCTTGACGGTGGAGTCGGGCAGCTTGAGCAGCTGGAGCACGCGGGCGAGCGTGCCGATTTCGTAGATGTCCGTGGTCTGCGGGTCATCGTCGCCGGCGTTCTTCTGGGTCGCCAGCAGGATGAGCCCGTCCGTCTTCACCACCTCCTCGAGCGCGCGGATCGACTTCTCGCGGCCCACGAAAAGCGGGACGATCATATGCGGGAAGACGACGATGTCGCGCAGCGGCAGAACCGGGTAGGTGCCGGTCTCGCCTGGGACGAAGGGAGCGCGTGGCGTCGAGCCAGTCATGGCAGTTCCTTTGCAGTTGCGCCCGGCGGACCCCCAAGATGGGCGGAGCGATCGGACGTGTGCGGAGGGACGCGACCATTCGCTCCTCCGCCCTCGCGCATCGCACCCTCTTAGGCATGCGACTCTCGCAAGTGCACCTAAAGTGGAGACTTCCTCGCCGGCTTTCAAGCGAGGTATCCAGGCCATGCACCGCTGTCCTGCAACGGGCGAAGGGCGGATACCGCAACCTGTGGCGGTTCGGTCTCGTGTCGAGCTGCCGCGATGCAGCACCGCGCCAGCCCATGTCTATCAAACGCAAAACGCGCGCCAAAGGCGCGCGTTGCGTTGTCGCAGGGCCACGAAGGATTAGGCCGAGGCGGTTTTGGTCTCGTCCTCGCGCTCGGCGTAGATGAACAGCGGCCGGGCCTTGTTCTCCACGGCCTCGGGGCCGATCACCACCTGTTCGACGCCTTCCAGCCCCGGCAGCTCGTACATGGTCTCGAGCAGGATGCCCTCCATGATCGAGCGCAGGCCGCGCGCGCCAGTCTTCCGCTCGATCGCCTTGCGGGCGATCAGGCTGACGGCCTCGTCGGTGAAGGTCAGCTGGGTGTCCTCCATCTCGAACAGGCGCTGATACTGCTTGACCAGCGCGTTCTTCGGCTCGGTCAGGATGGTCTTCAGCGCCGGCTCGTCGAGATCCTCCAGCGTCGCCAGAACGGGCAGACGGCCGACGAATTCCGGGATCAGGCCGAACTTCAGCAGATCCTCGGGCTCGACCTCGCGGAAGATCGCGCCGGTGCGGCGATCATCCGGCGACTGGACTTTGGCGCCGAAGCCGATCGAGGTGCCCTTGCCGCGGCTCGAGATGATCTTGTCGAGACCGGCGAAGGCGCCACCGCAGATGAAGAGGATGTTGGTGGTGTCGACCTGCAGGAATTCCTGCTGCGGATGCTTGCGCCCGCCCTGCGGCGGCACGGAGGCGACGGTGCCTTCCATGATCTTCAGCAGAGCCTGCTGGACGCCCTCGCCCGACACGTCGCGGGTGATCGATGGGTTGTCCGACTTGCGGCTGATCTTGTCGATCTCGTCGATATAGACGATGCCGCGCTGCGCCCGCTCGACATTGTAGTCGGAGGCCTGCAGCAGCTTGAGGATGATGTTCTCGACGTCCTCACCGACATAGCCCGCCTCGGTCAGCGTCGTCGCATCGGCCATGGTGAAGGGCACGTCGAGGATGCGGGCGAGCGTCTGCGCGAGCAGCGTCTTGCCCGAGCCGGTCGGCCCGATCAGCAGGATGTTCGACTTCGCGAGCTCGACGTCGTTGTGCTTCGTCGCGTGCGAGAGGCGCTTGTAGTGGTTGTGAACCGCCACGGAGAGCACCTTCTTGGCGTGCTCCTGGCCGATGACGTAGTCGTCCAGAACCTTCCGGATCTCCTTGGGAGTCGGCACGCCGTCCTTCGACTTCACCAGCGCGGATTTCGATTCCTCGCGGATGATGTCCATGCAGAGCTCGACGCATTCATCGCAGATGAACACGGTCGGGCCCGCGATGAGCTTGCGGACCTCGTGTTGGCTCTTGCCGCAGAAAGAGCAGTACAGCGTGCTCTTCGAGTCGCCGCCGGGCTTATTAGCCATTTTCCATCTCCAGTTCCGGAGACCGGGACAACACCAGCCTAGGCCGATGCAACCGTCGTCTCTCCGTCATAAATTAAGCGCCCAGATCACGATGATTAGGTTAACGGCCCGTTCCGATACATCCGGATACGCTGGACCGATCCAAACCGGATCAACATGGAGCGCTTGTCCGCTCACCCCCGACCCCATGCAAACACGGGGCCGGCCTGCTTTCAATATGGTCCCTGCGGGCCGGCGCGCCAACCCACAGCTTCGAGACCACGCGTCGCAGGCATCAAGCCGCCTCTTCCGGGCGCCTCTCGATGACCTGGTCGATCAGCCCGAAATCCCTGGCCTGCTCGGCGGTCATGAAGTTGTCGCGCTCCAGAGCGTTGTGGACGTCCTCGTAGGGACGGCCGGTGTGCTTCACGTAGATTTCATTGAGCCGCTTCTTCAGGCTCTCGACTTCCTTGGCATGGATCAGGATGTCGGTGACCTGGCCCTGATAGCCGCCGGAGGGCTGGTGGACCATGATGCGCGCGTTCGGCAGGGCGAAGCGCATGTCCTTGGCACCGGCCGTCAGCAGCAGCGAGCCCATCGAAGCGGCCTGGCCGACGCAGAGCGTCGTCACCGGGCAGCGGATGAACTGCATCGTATCATAGATCGACAGGCCCGAGGTGACCACGCCGCCGGGCGAGTTGATGTAGAAGGAAATCTCCTTCTTGGGGTTCTCGGCCTCCAGGAAGAGGAGCTGCGCCACGATCAGCGACGCCGAATAATCCTCGACCGGGCCGGTCAGGAAGATGATGCGCTCGCGCAGCAGGCGCGAATAGATGTCGAAGGCGCGCTCGCCCCGGCTGGACTGCTCGACCACCATCGGGACGAGATTGTTGTAGGTCTCGATCGGATCGCGAAGCATGGATCTGTCCTCGGGTGAATGCGCCTGTAGCGGCGATTGGTCGAATCAGCGGTGTTCAGGAAGACACCCACATAAGCACGCCAAGCGTGGCTGAAAAGGGAAGCGCCGCCGGTCGCGAGAGCCGGCGGCGCAAATAGTGGCATTAAGGTTGCCGTGGCCCTCAGGCCGAAGCGTCGTCGGCCTTCTCGTCAGCCTTGGCCTCGGCCTTCTTGGTCTTCTTCGCGGCGGCCTTCTTCGGCTTGGCCTCGGCGGTCTCCTCGGCCTCGTCGTCGGCGTAGAGCGCCTCGCGCGAGACCGTCTGGTCCTCCACCTTCACCTGGCCGAGCAGATGATCGACGACCTTCTCCTCGAAGATCGGGGCGCGGATCTCGGCCAGCGCCTGCGGGTTCTTGCGGTAGAACTCCCAGACCTGCTTCTCCTGGCCGGGGAACTGGCGGGCGCGCTCGATCAGGGCCTGAGTGACCTCGTCCTCGGAGATCTGCACCTTGGCCTGCTCGCCGATCTCGGCCAGCACCAGGCCGAGGCGGACGCGACGCTCGGCGATCTTGCGATAGTCGGCGCGGGCGGCGTCCTCGGTGGTGTCTTCGTCCGCGAAGGTCTTGTTGGCGGCCTTCATGTCGGCCTCGACCTGGCTCCAGACGCTGTTGAACTCCTGCTCGACCAGGGTCGGCGGCAGATCGAAGCTGTACTTCTCGTCAAGCGAGTCGAGCAGGCCCTTCTTAAGCTTGCGGCGAGACTGCGCCTGGAAGTCGCGGCCGATCTGCTCGCGCACGGCGGTCTTCATGGCGTCGAGCGACTCCATGCCGAAGGCCTTGGCGAGTTCGTCGTCGATCTTGACGGCGTCCGGCCCCTGCACCTCGGTGACGGTGACCTCGAACTCGGCCGGCTTACCGGCGAGGTGGGTCGCGGTGTAGTTCTCGGGGAAGGTCACCTTGATGGTGCGGCTCTCGCCCTGCTTCACGCCTTCGAGCTGCTCCTCGAAACCCGGGATGAACTGGCCGGAGCCGAGATCGAGCGGGATGCCCTCGCCGGTGCCGCCCTCGAAGGCCTCGCCCTCGATGGTGCCGACATAGGAGATGATCAGGCGGTCGCCGGTCTCGGCCTTGGCCTTCTCGCCCTTCGGCGAATAGCTGCGGTTGCCGGCAGCCATGCGCTCCAGCGCGGCGTCGACATCGGCGTCCGGGACTTCGGCGACCGGCTTGACCAGCGCGACGTCCGAGATGTCGGCGAGCTCGATCTTCGGCAGAACCTCGAGCGCCACGGTGAAGGCGAGATCGCCCTTGGCCTCCATCGCGGCCTCGATCTCTTCCTTGTTCTCGGGGAAGCGGATCTGCGGCTCGAAGGCGAGCTTCAGGTTGTTGTCGGCGACGATCTTCTGGTTCGCCTCGTTGACGGCGTTCTGCAGCACGTCGGACATCACCGAACGGCCATAGAGGCGGCGCAGATGCGCGACCGGCACCTTGCCCGGGCGGAAGCCGTTGATCTTGGCCTTGCCCTGAAGGTCCTGCAGGCTGTCGTCGAGCCTGGTCTTCAGGTCGGCGGCGTTCAGCACCACCTGGAATTCGCGCTTGAGGCCCTGGGACAGGGTTTCGGTCACGTTCATTTTTGTACCGCCAACAGCTCGTTTACGTCTCAATGTCCAAAGCGCGACGCCGGATCGACCGCCGCCGCGCTCGCGAAAAAACCAAACCGATGGTGCGGGCGGAGGGACTCGAACCCCCACGACTTTCGCCGCTGGTACCTAAAACCAGTGCGTCTACCAATTCCGCCACGCCCGCCGGCCCGATAGCGCTGCGCGCGAGCAAACGCAGCGCGGCCATCATTGGGCCGCGGTGCTATACGCATTTCAGCCGGCGCTTGCAGCAAAAAAATGACGGTTCTGCGAAGAAGCCCGCGCAGCCGCGTTTCGGCGCGGGCGAGAAGCCCCCTCTCGCCAGAGCGGGCCGCCCGGATTATGCGATAGGCCATGACGAAGCAGAACTCCGCCCGATCCTCCCGCATATCCCGCCGCCATCTGCTGGCGGGAATAGGTGGCACCGGTATGTTTCCGTCATTGGGAGCCCTCGCGCAGACACAGACCGACCCTCTCAAGGCTCCGGCCGATCCACAGACCCGCACCCTCGTCGCTGCCTCGGCCAAGGCGCGATTACGCCCGACACCGCCGCTCGATACCGAGATCTGGACGTTCGACGGCGCCACGCCCGGGCCTACGCTGCGAATCAAGCAGGGCGAGACCGTGAACCTGAAGCTCGAAAACCGGACGACTGCGCCGCTCGGGCTGCACTGGTACGGATCGCGCGGCGATGCGGCGAGCGACGGCGTCGGCGGCTTCAGCCAGCCGCCCATCCTGCCGGGCGAGACCGGCGAGGTCCGCCTGACGCCGCCCGACACGGGCACCCTGCTCTATCGGCCGCTCGTGCTCGGCGGCTCGTCGGAGCCCTGCGGCCGCGGGCTGAGCGGCCTCCTCATCGTCGAGGAGAAGGAGCCGCCGGCGGTCGATCTCGATCTGCCGGTGCTGGTGACGGACTGGCTGCTGGGCGACGACCAGTCGCTCCAGCCCTTCGTCCTGCAAGGCAACCCTGCCGCCTCGGCGGGACGGCTCGGCAGTTGGGTGACCGTGAACCGCGGTTCGCCGCCGCGGCCCGTCACCGCCCGGCCTGGCGCGCGCATCCGTCTGCGCCTCGCCAATGCCTGCAACGCGCGGATCATGCGGCTGCGTTTCGACGGCGGCAAGCCGACCGTGATCGCGGTCGACAGCCAGCCGACGGAAAGCTTCGAGCCGGTCCGCTCGCAACTGCCTTTCGCGCCGAGCACGCGCTACGACGTCATCCTCGATCTGCCGGTGGAAGTCGGCGCCTCCGTCAACGTCACCGCCCTGATCGGACCGGGCCTGCCGCTCGTGCGAATCGTGACCGCGGGAGAGCCGAAGGTACCGCCCGCCGCAGTTCCCCAGCTCAAGCTCAACCCAACGCTGCCCGCAGCCGTCCGAATGCAGGATGCGACGCGCCCGGAGATCGTGATCGAAGGCGGCGCGAAGCTGAGCGACGACCAGAAGCTCGATTTCTCCGGCGTCGATTTCGCGAGGCCCTGGCGGGTCAACGGGGGCGTCGGCAGCCTCGACGGCAAACCGCTGTTCAGCGTCAAGCGCGGCACGCCGATCGTGCTGGCCATCGACAACCGCACCGCCTTCATCCAGCCGTTTCACGTCCATGGCCACAGCTTCCGGCTGCTGCACCCTCTCGACGACGGCTGGGAGGCCTATTTCCTCGACACCGTGCAGATACCCGAGCGCAAGAAGCTGCACATCGCCTTCATCGCCGACAATCCGGGCCGCTGGCTGATCTCCTCGACCGTGCTGGAGCGCTTCGACCTCGGCGTGTGGAGCTGGTTCGAGGTGACGTAAAGGCTAAGGCGGAAACACCCTGTCATTCCGGACAAGCGACGAAGTCGCGCCGATCCGGGATCCATGGCAGAACTCAGGCGGAGATGTTCCGGCATGGATCCCGGGTCTCCCTCCGGTCGCCCGGGATGACCGCGTGAGGTAGGCCAGTCCCTAGACGACCTTACAGCCCCAGCCGGTCGATCACGTCCTGCACGATCGCGTCCTTGCTGTCCTCGACCGAGACGACGAGCGGTCTCTCGTCGGCGCCGGGCTCCTCCAGCGCGGCGAACTGGCTGTCGAGCAGCGCCGGCGGCATGAAGTGATGCTGGCGGGCCGCCATGCGCCGGCCGATGAGTTCGCGCGATCCCTTGAGGTAGACCAGGGCCACATCCGGCCGATCTCCGACGATGACCTGCCGGTAGGCGCGCTTCAGCGCCGAGCAGGTGACGATGCCGTGCTCGCCGGTCGCCCTGAGATCGTCGATCCAGGCAGCGATGGCCGCGAGCCAGGGCTTGCGGTCCTCGTCGGTCAGCGGCGTGCCGCCGGCCATCTTGGCGACATTCTCCGGCGGGTGAAAGGAATCGGCGTCGCGGAATGGCCAGCCGAGCCGCTCCGCCAGCCGCTCGCCCAGCGAGGTCTTGCCCGAGCTGGCGACGCCCATCACGACGACGACGGCCGGACTGCCGCCCTTATGTTCTGCGCTCAAGCTGGTCAGCCCTGCTTTTTGGGTTCGACATGGCCGCCGAAGCCGGCGCGCATGGCGGAAAGGATCTTCTCGCCGAAGGTGTGGTCGACGCGCGAGCGGAAGCGGGCGAACAGCGCGGAGGTCAGCACCTCGGCCGGCGTCGCCGTCTCGACGGCGGCATCGACCGTCCAGCGGCCCTCGCCCGAATCCGAAACATTGCCGGTGTAGGAGGAGAGCTCCTCGTCGGCGGCGAGCGCCTCGGCCGTCAGGTCGAGCAGCCAGGAGGTGACGACCGAGCCGCGCCGCCAGACCTCGGCGATCTCGGTTGCGTCGAAGTCGAAGCCGTATTCGGCGGGCAGCCCTTCCTTGGCGGAAGCGTTGCGCAAGAGGTCGAAGCCTTCGGCGAAGGCCTGCATCATGCCGTATTCGATGCCGTTATGGACCATCTTGACGAAGTGGCCGGCGCCGGTCGGGCCGCAGTGCAGATAGCCCTGCTCGCTCGTCGGGTTGCGGCCTTCGCGGTGCCTGGTCGGCTCGATCTCGCCCTTGCCAGGCGCCAGCACCTTGAAGATCGGCTCCAGCCGGTCGAAGGCTTCCTTGTCGCCGCCGATCATCAGGCAATAGCCGCGCTCCAGCCCATGAACGCCGCCGGACGTGCCGATATCCATGTAATGGATGCCCTTGGCCGCCAGCTCCCTGCCGCGGCGGACATCGTCCTTCCAGAAGGCATTGCCGCCGTCGATCAGCGTGTCGCCGGCATCGACGAGACCGGCGAGCTCGGCCAGCGTGCCTTCCGTGATCTTGCCGGCCGGCAGCATCACCCAGATCGCACGAGGCGCCTTCAGCTTGGCGACCATGTCCTTGAGGTCGGAGGCCAGCACGGCGCCGTCGGCGGCAAGTGCCTGGCCCGGCTTCGGGTCGCGGTCATAGACCACGCATTCATGGCCGGCGCGCATCAGCCGGCGCACGATGTTGCCACCCATCCGGCCGAGGCCGATCACTCCGAGCTGCATGTCAGACACTCCTGCGGCAAAGCCGGCTTGCGTGCCTGCTTGAAGCATGGCGGCGGCGGGCTGAGCAAGCCGGCGGCGCTTCAGCGCGATGCTTTGGAACCATTCTGAAGGGTGCCTCGCCTGAACTGGCGGGCGAACCTTACAGCGACGGCTCCGGCCGCTTCTACGGGCCCTTGATCCGCCAGCCGGTGCTGATCTTCGCTGCGACCGCCGAAGAATTGACGGGGGTCTTGCAGCGAGCCCAGCAGCGCGGCGTCCGGCCCCATCTCTACACGAGCGCGCTTTTCGCCACCGGCAACGATGTCGACAACCGTGCAGCTGTTGCCGCCGTCCCGACCGCCGAGCTCGACCTTGTCGGCCTCGCGCTCCACGCCGAGCGCAAGGAGACCGACAAGATCATCAAGGGCTTGAAAC
The DNA here is from genome assembly GCF_057321085.1 of Allobosea sp. RIT-PG3_2. Classification (NCBI taxonomy): domain Bacteria; kingdom Pseudomonadati; phylum Pseudomonadota; class Alphaproteobacteria; order Hyphomicrobiales; family Alloboseaceae; genus Allobosea; species Allobosea sp. RIT-PG3_2. The sequence goes on from NZ_JBXWCA010000001.1 coordinate 522,568, forward strand.
TGCACGGCTGATGCGTTCACGGAAAGAGCGGCTCGGGCGGCTCGGTCCCACGGACCGGCTCGACCGTCAGCAACCGCGTATGGACGCCGCCCGGAAAGGCGGAGTCCGCCTGCCAGCGCGCCAGAATAGCGCTGGCGTCGCCCGTTTTCGCAAGATCGACGGCCATGATCTCGCGGACCGTGCCCCCGGCGATCCGCTGCCTGGCGACGAAGCGGAGTCGGCCCTGGCGGGCAAGAGCCAGCGCCTCGACCCGGCGGAGCAGCGCCGGCCGGGTGCTGAACGGCTGCGCGTCGTATTCGAGGAGGAGCAGCGCTTCCATCGCGGCTCAGCCGTTGCGGAAGGTGTAGCTGTAGCCGTTGATCGCCGGCACGCCGCCGAGATGGGCGTAGAGCACCTTCGAGCCCGCGGGGAAGAACCCCTTCCTCACCAGATCGATCATGCCCTGCATCGATTTCCCCTCATAGACGGGGTCGGTCATCATGCCTTCGAGCCGGGCGGACAGGCGGATGGCCTCGATGGTCTCCTGCGAGGGTACGCCATAGACCGGATAGGCGTAGTCCTCATTGAGGACGACATCCGCTTCGACGATCTCCTTGCCGCCGATCAAGGCCGAGGTCTTCTGCGCGATCTCCTGCACCTGCGCTTTGGTCTGGGCCGGGGTGAATGATGCGTCGATGCCGATGACGTTGCGCTGGCGGCCATCCTCGGCAAAGCCGACGACCATGCCTGCATGGGTCGAGCCCGTGACGGTGCAGACGACGATATAGTCGAACTTGAAGCCGAGCTCGGCCTCCTGCGCCCTCACCTCCTCGGCGAAGCCGACATAGCCGAGCCCGCCGTATTTATGGACGGAAGCTCCGGCCGGAATCGCGTAGGGCTTGCCGCCCTTCGCCTTCACATCCGCCAGGGCATTTTCCCAGCTCGCGCGGATGCCGATGTCGAAGCCTTCATCGACCAGCTCGACATGGGCGCCCATGACGCGGGACATCAGGATGTTGCCGACACGGTCATAGACCGCATCGTCGTGCGGCACCCAACTCTCCTGCACCAGCCGGCACTTCATGCCGATCTTGGCGGCGGTGGCGGCGACCATGCGGGTGTGGTTCGACTGCACGCCGCCGATCGAGACCAGCGTGTCGGCACCCGAGGCGATCGCGTCGGGAACGATATATTCGAGCTTCCTCAGCTTGTTGCCGCCAAACGCCAATCCTGAATTGCAATCCTCGCGCTTGGCGAAGAGCTCGACCTGGCCGCCGAGATGAGCCGAAAGGCGCGGCAGTTTCTCGATCGGCGTCGGGCCGAATGTCAGGGGATAACGCTCGAATTTACTCAGCATGGCAGCCGGTCCTTCATCGGGTTCGATGCCCGGAAACCTACTGAAAAGCGGCTGGAACGTCCTTCCGAAGTGAGGCATCTTTCTGCCTCCGATCAACGTAATAGTGGCATTCGCTATAGCTGCGATCCCAGAATATGGCCTCAATCTGGAAGATTCTTTCATGACTCTGAATCTCGATCGGACCGACCTCAAAATCCTGCGCCTATTGCAGTCGGACGGGCGGCTCGGCAATGCCGAGATCGCCAAGCGGGTGAACACCAGCGCCGCGACCTGCCACCGCCGGATCCAGCGCCTGTTCACGGAGGGTTACGTCACCTCGGTCCGGGCGCAGGTGTCGCCGCATAAGGTCGAGATGGGGACGCTCGCCTTCGTCGGCGTGGTGCTCGACCGCTCGACGCCCGAGAGCTTCGGCGACTTCGAGGCCGCCATACGGGGCATGCCGGTGATCCTGGACTGCCACATCGTTGCCGGCGACTTCGACTACATCCTCAAGATCCGGGTCCGCGACATGGCCGATTTCAACAAGCTTCACGCCGACAAGCTGATCGCGCTGCCCGGCGTGCGGCAGACGCGGACCTTCTTCGTGATGAAGGAGGTCGTCGACAACGCGCCGCTGGCGTTTTGAGCACCCTCTCGAGGCGTCGAAAAATTTCTCGGCTGCGCTGTTGACTTAGAGTGCGCTCGAACTCGTAGCTTCCGGGGCGTCACGACGAGAAGAAGGCGGCCATGAAGATCGGCGAACTGGCCCGGCGTTCGGGGCTGACGGCCCACACGATCCGCTATTACGAGCGGATCGGGCTTCTGCCTTATGCAGACCGGGACCGGTCGAGCCAACGCGACTACGATGCCTCGATCCTCTCCTGGACCGAGTTCCTGGGCAGGCTCAAGACCACGGGCATGCCGATCCGCGATATGCTGCGTTACGCTGCCTTGAGGGAACGGGGTGCAAACACCGAAGCCGAAAGACGCGCGCTGCTGGAGCAACATCGCGAACAGGTCCGAACCCGCATCGCCGAACTCGGCGCCTGCCTTCTCGTCCTCGACACCAAGATCGCCGGCTATGCCGACGTGGAGAAGAGGATCGACGACCATGACGCAAGACATTTCCAACCCCGCAAGCAGCCGGCGCGAACGCGGCAAGCGCGCGCTCGCTGAAATCGACGGCGAGGCTGGCCACAAGGTGATCGCCGCGCTCGCCGACATCGCGCCGGACTTCGCCGACTACGTGTTCGAATTCCCGTTCGGCGACATCTATTCGCGCCCCGGCCTCGACCTGCGCTCCCGCGAGGTCGCGACGATTGCCGCGCTGGCCGCCATGGGCAATGCCGCGCCGCAGCTCAAGGTGCATATCGAGGCGGGGCTGAATGTCGGGATATCGCGCCAGGAGATCACCGAAATCCTGATGCAGATGGCTGTTTATGCCGGTTTTCCCGCCGCCCTCAACGGGCTTTTCGCGGCAAAGGAGGTGTTTGCGGCGCGTGATCTCGCAGCGTGAAGCAAAGCTTGGCTGGACCCGCTGACTCCTGATCAGCGGGTCTCGCCTTCACACCTGGATCAGCCGCTGCACCTGATTGCCGTCCAGCTCGTTCATAGGGCCGGAGAGGACGACCTCGCCGCGATCCATCACGAACATCGTGTCGGCAAGGTCGCGGGCGAAGTCGAAATACTGCTCGACGAGCACGATCGCCATGCCGCCCTTCTGGCGGAGGTAGTCGATGGCGCGGCCGATATCCTTGATGATCGAGGGCTGGATGCCCTCGGTCGGCTCGTCGAGAACCAGCAGTTTGGGCCGGGTGACCAACGCCCGCGCTATGGCGAGCTGCTGCTGTTGGCCACCCGAGAGGTCTCCGCCGCGCCGGCCGAGCATCGACTTCAGCACGGGGAACAGGTCGAAGAGTTCATCCGGGACATAGCGGTCCTTGCGCTTCAGCGGCGCGAACCCCGTCTCCAGATTCTCCTTCACCGTCAGCAGCGGGAAGATCTCCCGCCCCTGCGGCACATAGGCGATGCCGGCACGCGCGCGATCCTCGCTGCGCAGGCCGGAAATGTCCTCGTCATCGAAGCGGATATGGCCGCCGGAAATCGGCTGATGGCCGACGATGGCGCGCATCAGCGAGGTCTTGCCGACACCGTTACGGCCCATCACGCAGGTGACCTTGCCGGCCTCGGCCGCGACCGAGACGCGGCGCAGGGCCTGGGCGGCACCGTAGTGGAGGTCGATGGCTTCGACGGTCAGCATGGGCTCGACCCGATCCCAGCCAAAACGTCGGAAGAGAAGGCGCCGTTGTCCTGGACAAGCGGCGAAGCCGCGCAGATCCGGGATCCATCATAGAGCACCGTCGTCGCTCGATGATGGATCCCGGCGCTCCGCTTCGCTCCGGCCGGCATGACGGTAAGGCTGGGACGACGGTAAGAGCAACAAGACAGACGCATCATCCTCACCGCCCCAAATACACTTCGACGACGCGCTCATTGGCGCTGACCTGGTCGAGCGGGCCTTCGGCCAGCACGGAGCCCTCGTGCAGCACCGTGACCTTCACGCCGAGCTCGCGGATGAAACCCATGTCGTGCTCGACGACGATCACCGAATGATCCCTGGCGATCTCCTTGAGCAGCACGGCGGTCTGCGCCGTCTCGCCATCCGTCATGCCGGCGGCGGGCTCGTCGACGAGCAGGAGCCTCGGGTCCTGCGCCAGCAGCATGCCGATCTCGAGCCATTGCTTCTGGCCGTGCGAGAGCGAGCCGGCCAGCCGGTCGCGCTTGTCGGCGAGCTTCACGATGCCGAGGATGTCGTCGATGCGCTTCTGCTGCGGCTCCTCGGTCTTCCAGAACAGCGTCTTGCCGACCGTGCGCTTCGATTTCAGCGCCAGCAGAATGTTGTCCTCGATGGTGTGGAAGTCGAAGACCGTCGGCTTCTGAAACTTGCGGCCGATGCCGAGATTGGCGATCGCGGCTTCGTCGAGCCTGGTCAGGTCGACGGTGCCGCCGAACATCACCGTGCCGAGGTCGGGCTTCGTCTTGCCCGTGATGATGTCCATCATCGTGGTCTTGCCGGCGCCGTTGGGGCCGATGATCGCGCGCATCTCTCCGGGAGCGATGGTGAGCGAGAGATTGCGGATGGCCTTGAAGCCGTCGAACGAAACGCTGACGCCGTCGAGATAGAGCAGCGAGGAGGTCAAGGCGCCGGGAACGGGAGCGTTCATCGCCTTTACTCCGCCGGGGCCGGCTCGGCGGCCGGGGTCGGTTCGGGCTTGCGGCGGCGCGCCCACAGTGCTTCGGCCGTGCCGAGGATGCCCTTGGGCAGGAAGAGCGTGACGACGACGAAGAGGCCCCCGAGCGCGAAGAGCCAATAGGGCGCCATGAAGCCCGAGGTGAAGACGGTCTTTGACCAGTTGACCACCACCGCGCCGAGCGCCGCGCCGACGAGCGTGCCGCGCCCGCCGACGGCGACCCAGATCACGGTCTCGATCGAGTTGGCCGGGGCGAATTCGCTGGGATTGATGATTCCGACCTGCGGCACGTAGAGCGCGCCGGCGACGCCTGCCATGCAGGCGGAGACGGTGAAGACGAAGAGCTTGAAGCGGTCGACCCGGTAGCCGAGGAAGCGGGTTCGCGACTCGGCGTCGCGGATCGCGATAACGACCTTGCCGAGCTTCGAGACGACGATGCCGCGCGCGATCAGGAAGCCGGCGGCGAGCATCACGCAGGTCATGGAAAACAGGGCGGCGCGAGTCCCTTGCGCCTGGATGTTGAAGCCGAGGATGTCCTTGAAATCGGTCAGGCCGTTATTGCCGCCGAAGCCCATGTCGTTGCGGAAGAAGGCGAGCAGCAGCGCGTAGGTCAGCGCCTGGGTGATGATCGAGAGATAGACGCCGGTGACACGCGAGCGGAAGGCGAACCAGCCGAAGACGAAGGCGAGCAGGCCGGGCACCAGCAGCACCATCAGCATGGCGAAGGGGAATGAAGAGAAGCCCCACCAATACCAGGGCAGCTCCTGCCAGTTCAGGAAGACCATGAAGTCCGGCAGGATCGGATTGCCATAGACGCCGCGGGCGCCGATCTGGCGCATGAGATGCATGCCCATGGCGTAGCCGCCGAGCGCGAAGAAGGCGCCGTGGCCGAGGCTCAGGATGCCGCAATAGCCCCAGACGAGATCGAGCGAGATCGCGAGCAGCGCATAGCAGAGATACTTGCCCCAGAGCGACATGGTCGAGGTCGGGACATGGAATGGCGAGCTTGGCGGAAGCAGCAGGTTCGCCAATGGCACGAGGACAGCGAGGCCGAGCAGGATGGCGAGGAAGATGCCGCCGCGCTTGTCCATGTTCTGGAGGAGGAAGCGGGTGATCATGCTTCCACCGCCCTGCCCTTCAGCGCGAACAGGCCGCGCGGGCGCTTCTGGATGAAGAGGATGATGCAGACCAGCAACGCGATCTTGCCGAGCACGGCGCCCGCGTAAGGCTCCAATAGCTTGTTGGCGACGCCGAGCGTCATCGCGCCAACCAGCGTGCCCCAGAGATTGCCGACGCCGCCGAAGACCACGACCATGAACGAGTCGATGATGTAGCTCTGGCCGAGGTTCGGGCTGACATTGTCAATCTGCGAGAGCGCGACACCGGCGAGCCCGGCGACGCCGGAGCCGAGCCCGAAGGTCAGCGCGTCGATGCGCCCGGTGCGGATGCCCATGGCAGAGGCCATGCGCCGGTTCTGGGTGACGGCGCGCATCTGCAGGCCCATCGGCGTCAGCTTCAGGATCGCCAGCAGGGCGCCGAAGACCAGCGCCGCGAAGACGATGATCCAGAGCCGGTTATAGGTGATGGCGAGCCCGCCGAGTTCGAAGGCGCCCGACATGAAGGACGGCGCGCCGACCTCGCGGTTGGTCGGGCCGAAGGCGGTGCGCACCGCCTGCTGCAGGATCAGGCTGATACCCCAGGTCGCCAGCAGCGTTTCCAGCGGCCGGCCGTAGAGGAAGCGGATGATGCCGCGCTCGATCGCGATGCCGACAGCGCCCGCGACGATGAAGGCCGCCGGCAAGGCGATGGCCAGCGACCAGTCGAACAGCCAGGGCGCATTGGTGCGGATCAGCTCCTGCACCACGAAGGTGGTGTAGGCGCCGAGCATGACCATCTCGCCATGGGCCATGTTGATGACGCCCATCACGCCGAAGGTGATGGCAAGGCCGATCGCAGCCAGCAGCAGCACCGAGCCCAGCGAGAGGCCGTACCAGAGATTCTGCGCCACGCGCCACAGCGCGAGCCGACCCTCGATGGTGGCAATCGCCCTCGTCTGCGCATCTCTTAGCGAAGGCGATACTTCGCCGGACAGGCCACGCAGCGCGGCCAGCGCATCCTGGTCGCCGCGCTCGCGCAGGACCTCGACGGCCGCGACCCGGTCGAGCGGCTGAGCGTCAGGCTTCGCGATCAGGATCGCGGCCTGGGCCTGGCGCAGCGCGGCAAGCGCACGCGGGTCGTTTTCCTTGGCGATGGCAGCTTCGACGACCGGCAGGAGGCTGGCGTCGCGCGACTTGAACACGGCTTCCGCCGCAGCCGCGCGCTTGCCGGGATCGGGATTCAGCAGCCCGATGCCGCCGAGCGCGGCCTGCACGGTCCGGCGCACGGCGTTGTTCAGGCGCACCGGCTTCAGCCCGCCTGGAGCGGACGCCAGGGCCTGCCCGGTCCGGGCATCGACAAAGCCGCCCGTAGGCGTCTTGACCACAACGGCTCCGCCGCCGGCGAGCAGGCGCCCGTCGCTCAGCGCCTCGACGATCACTGCCGCATTGGGATGCGCTGTCGCGATCAGGATCTCGATCGCGCGGGAGGTGTCGGAATAGCTGTCCGCCGCGAGCCGCGCGAAGGCTTCGTCGGCCGTCTGCGCGAAGGACGCCACCGAGGCCGCGACCAGCGCCACAAGAATGATGACCGCGTGCTTCAGGCGGTGAAGTAAGGACATTGAGACCAGCTTCCGCATTCACGTCATCCCGGGCGCCCGGAGGGCGACCCGGGATCCATGCCTGAACCCTTCCCGGAAGAGCTCAGGCATGGATCTCGGCTCTGCGCTTCGCTCCGGCCGGGATGACGGAGCGGTGGAACAGCGCAGGTGGAAGGGCGGGTGAATGAAGGGCGGCCGGGATTTTCCCGTGCCGCCCTTCCCCCTCATGATCTCACATGCAGCCCATCAGGCGCTGCCGCACTTGCCGGTCTTGACGTTGAAGTTGCCGCACTTCTTGTCGACCCAGTCGCCGACAAGGTCCTTCGAGCCGTCGAGTTCCTTCGACCAGGCGTCGCCCGGAACGAGGCCGCTGGTCTTCCAGACCACGTCGAACTGCCCGTCATCCTTGATCTCGCCGATGAAGACCGGCTTGGTGATGTGGTGGTTCGGAAGCATCTTCGAGACGCCGCCCGTCAGGTTCGGCGCCTCGATGCCGGGCAGCGCGTCGATGACCTTGTCCGCGTCGGTGGTCTTGGCCTTCTCGACCGCCTTCACCCACATGGCAAAGCCGACGACATGGGCTTCCATCGGGTCGTTGGTGACGCGCTTCGGGTTCTTGGTGAAGGCCTGCCACTGCTTGATGAAAGCGTCGTTCTCCGGCGTCTTGATCGACTGGAAATAGTTCCAGGCGGCGAGATGGCCGAGCAGCGGCTTGGTGTCGATGCCGGCAAGCTCCTCCTCGCCGACCGAGAAGGCGACGACCGGGATGTCGGTGGCCTTGATGCCCTGGTTGCCGAGCTCCTTGTAGAACGGCACGTTGGCATCGCCGTTGATGGTCGAGACCACCGCCGTCTTCTTGCCGGCGGAGCCGAACTTCTTGATGTCGGAGACGATGGTCTGCCAGTCGGAATGGCCGAAGGGCGTGTAGTTGATCATGATGTCCTCGGCCTTCACGCCCTTGGACTTCAGATAGGCCTCGAGGATCTTGTTGGTCGTGCGCGGATAGACGTAGTCGGTGCCGGCCAACACCCAACGCTCGACCTTCTCCTCCTTGGCGAGATAGTCGACGGCGGGGATCGCCTGCTGGTTCGGCGCGGCGCCCGTATAGAAGACGTTGCGCTCGCTCTCCTCGCCCTCGTACTGGACGGGGTAGAACAGGATGTTGTTGAGCTCCTTGAAGACCGGCAGCACCGATTTGCGCGACACCGAGGTCCAGCAGCCGAAGGTGGCCGCGACCTTGTCCTTGGTGATCAGCTCGCGCGCCTTCTCGGCGAAGAGCGGCCAGTTCGACGCGGGATCGACGACGACGGCCTCCAGCTTCTTGCCGAGGAGGCCGCCCTTCTTGTTCTGCTCCTCGATGAGCATGAGCATGACGTCCTTCAGCGTCGTCTCGGAAATCGCCATGGTCCCCGAGAGCGAATGAAGGATGCCGACCTTGATCGTCTCCTGCTGCGCCGCCGCCGGCAGATAGGAGGATCCGAGGAAAGCGGCACCGGCCAGAGCCGTGCCGAGGAATTCGCGACGATTGCTGTTCACGGACATCTCCCGAAGGATGTTTGTTTGGCGGCGCCCCTCGGCGCCGGCAGGCCTCCCTGGCCCGTGAGGGGTATTGGCAAGCGCCGTGCCAAGCGTGCCCAACGTCATCCAAGTGACGCAAATCTCTGCTGCCAGAGTCGCGTTTGCCGAACTTCCTGCGAAAGCGTCGTGCCGTTACGCAATCATCCGGCATCCAAGGCCGAATCCGCCTATTTTATAGACATATGCCTTGCCACTTGTTTGTGCATCGCAGCATCTGCCCGGAATTTCATCGACACGCACTGGCTTTGCATAGCGGGGCACAGCGCTTTTTTTGGCATTTACGAGTCCCGGAGAATCGCCTTAGCCTCATCTTCGTCGGTAACAACTGAAAGGAGGTGATCCAGTGTCTCATTGTCATCAGCCGCTGGTGCAAAGCGGGTGGACCTGGACCTCTTCTTCCCGGGGTTCGTGTTCCGCGTGAGTTTTCGCACCTTTGATCCGGTTCGCTGGATCGCGGTTCGACAATGGAAGGGCTGTCCGAAAGGACGGCCCTTCTTCTTTTGACGCAGATATCTGTTGCCGCATCGGATTTCTCCGAAAACCGGGACCCACTTTTCGGTCCGATGCTCTGGCGAATGCTGGCGCGAGAGCGCAAGGCATGGCAGACAGGCGCCGTGTCCTGGTTTTTTCCTACTCCGCCAAATGAGCCCCGGCCGTGACCGTTCCTGAGCCGAGCCGCGAAGCCATCCTCGACTTCATCGAGGAGGAGCGCGCCGCTGGCCGCGAGGTCGGCCGCCGCGAGATCGCCAAGGCCTTCGGGCTCGATCAGGGCGGCAAGATCTGGCTGAAGCGCCTCCTGAAGGAAATGGCTGAGGAGGGCGAGATCGGCGGAGACGGCAAGGAGCGCCCCGTCCATCCGCGCGGCGCGCTGCCACCCGTGATGCTCTCCGAGATCAAGCGCCGCGACCGCGAGGGCGACCTCATCGCCCAGCCGCTCGAATGGAACGAAGCCGAGGATGGCGCCCCGCCGCAGATCCTGATCGAGAGGTCGCGCGAAGGGCGCCGGAAGGAAAAGACCGCCGCGCCCGCGCCGGGTGTCGGCGACCAGGTCATCCTTAAGCTGACCCGGCTGCGCGGCGTCGAGGGCTTCGGCTATTCCGGCCGCGTCCTGAAGGTGATGGGCAAGGCCAAGGCCGCCATTCTCGGCATCTTCCGCGCCTTGCCAGACGGCTCGGGCCGGCTGGTACCGGTCGACAAGAAGGCGCGTGAGCGAGAAGCCATCATTCCGAAGGGCCGCACCGGCGACGCGCAGGACGGTGACCTCGTCTCGGTGTCACTGCGCCGGGAGAGCCGGTTCGGCCCGCCGGAGGCGCAGGTGCGCGAGCGGCTGGGCTCGATCAAGTCGGAGCGCGCGGTCAGCCTGATCGCGATCCATGCGCATGGCATCCCGCATGAATTCCCGCCGGCCGCCCTCAAGGAAGCAGCCGAGGCGCCGCTCGCCAGTCTCAAGGGGCGCGAGGACTGGCGCGACCTGCCGCTCGTCACCATCGACCCCGCCGACGCCAAGGACCATGACGACGCCGTCCATGCGGCGCCCGACGAAAGCCCCGACAATCCCGGCGGCTTCGTGGTCACCGTCGCCATCGCCGATGTCGCGGCCTACGTCCGGACAGGCTCGGCGCTCGATCGCGAAGCGCTGGAGCGCGGCAACTCGGTCTATTTCCCCGACCGTGTCGTGCCGATGCTGCCGGAGCGGATCTCGAACGACCTCTGCTCGCTGCGCGAGCACGAGGATCGGCCGGCGCTCGCCGTCCGGCTCGTGCTGAAGGCGGACGGGTCGAAGAAGGGCCATTCCTTCCATCGCATCCTGATGCGCTCGGCCGCCAAGCTCTCCTACCAGCAGGCTCAGGCCGCGATCGACGGCAATCCCGACGACAAGACCGGGCCGATCCGCGAGAGCATCCTGATGCCGCTCTGGGCGGCCTATGGAATCGCGGCCCGCGCCCGCGATCAGCGCCAGCCGCTCGAACTCGACCTGCCGGAACGCAAGCTCGTGCTGAAGCCGGACGGTGCGGTCGATCGCGTGATCACGCCGGAACGGCTGGCGGCGCACCGGCTGATCGAGGAGTTCATGATCCTCGCCAACGTCGCGGCGGCCGAGACGCTGGAGAAGGCCGGGAGCCTGCTGATCTATCGCTGCCATGACGAGCCCTCGCTCGAGAAGATGCGCGCGCTCGGCGAGGTACTGGCGTCGATCAGCATCAAGCTGCCCAAGGATGGAGCGCTCCGGCCGGTGCTGTTCAACCGCATCCTCGGCATGATCAAGGGCTCGGAAAACGAGACGCTGATCAACGAGGTGGTGCTGCGCACGCAGGCCCAGGCCGAATACGTCGCCGAGAATTACGGCCATTTCGGCCTCAACCTGCGCCGCTACGCCCATTTCACCTCGCCGATCCGGCGCTATGCCGATCTGATCGTGCATCGCGCGCTGATTTCCGCGCTCAGGCTCGGCGATGACGGCCTGCCGAAGAGCACGACGCTTGCCGAACTGCGCGAGGTCGCGACGCGCATCTCCGCCGCCGAACGGCGCGCCATGGCGGCCGAGCGCGAGACCACCGACCGGCTGATCGCACATTTCCTTGCCGACCAGATCGGCGCCAGCTTCGACGGACGCATCGGCGGCGTGAACCGGGCCGGGCTCTTCGTGAAGCTCGACGGGACCGGTGCAGACGGCTTCATTCCGGCCTCGACACTGGGCGGCGATTACTACCGCTATGACGAGGCCGCCCATGCCCTCATCGGCGAACGCACCGGCGAGAGCTGGAGGCTGGGCGACAGGGTGCATGTCAAGCTGGTCGAAGCGGCCCCTGTCGCCGGCGCCCTGCGCTTCGAATTGCTCTCCGCCGGTCGGACTGTGGCGACGGGACGCGCTGGCAAGCGGCGCGGCGGCGCGCCATATGGCGAGAGCCGGCCGGCCAGCTTCGCCAAAAAGGGCAAGCCGAACTGGGGAAAGCCCGGCAAGAGGCGGTGATGGGCGTCCAGATCCATAGCGCAGGTATGCATGTCGAGAGCCGCGACTGGCGCCAGGCCGTGGCCCGCGGGCTGAAGGGCCAGTGCCCGCATTGCGGGCGCGGTCGCCTGTTCCGCGCCTTCCTCAAGCCGGTCGACCGCTGCGAGGCCTGCAGCGAGGACCTGCACCACCAGCGCGCCGACGACCTGCCGCCCTATATCGTCATCACCATCGTCGGCCATATCGTGGTCGGCGGTATCCTGCTCGCCGAGAAATACGCCGACTGGCCGATGTGGTGGCATATGGCGCTTTGGCCGGCGCTCACCCTGATCCTGTCGCTGGTCCTGATGCAGCCCGTGAAGGGCGGTGTCGTCGGCCTGCAATGGGCCGTGCGCATGCATGGTTTCGGCGGCGTGCCCGACAGGCCGGAGCGCCAGCCCCTGCCCTCACCCGGCCCCCAAGCCTGAAACGAACCGCGTCATGACCGATCACACCGTCACCCTGACCCAGGCCGAACGGGCACGAACCGGGGTCAATCTGCGGCCCAAGGACGCCGCCACCATGATGATCCTCGACCGCAGCGGGGCGCGGCCGAAGGTGCTCATGGGCAAGCGCCATGCGGGCCACAAATTCATGCCGGGCAAATACGTCTTCCCCGGTGGACGCCTCGACGAGGGCGACCGGCGCATGGTCGCGACCGGGGCTGTGCCGCAGATCTGCGAGGACCGCCTCGGCAAGCGCTGCCTGCGCCCGAGCGCCGGAAAGGCGCGCGCGCTGGCGCTCGCGGCGATCCGGGAGACCTTCGAGGAGACCGGGCTGCTCTTCGGCTCGGATGAATTCGGCGCGCCCGAGAGTCCACCGCCCGGAAGCTGGGCCGATTATGCGGCGCAGGGCGTTTTCCCCGATCTCTCGGCCGTCACCTTCGTCGCCCGCGCCATCACGCCGCCGCGCCGGCCGAAGCGCTTCGACACGCGCTTCTTCACGATCGACGCCTCGGCCGTCGCCAAGAAGGTCGAGGGCGTGATCGGCCCCGATTCGGAACTCGTGGATCTTGTCTGGGTCGATTTCGACGAGGCCAAGGAACTCGACCTGCCGACGATCACCAAGGTGATCATCCAGGAGGTCGAAACCCGCATCGCCGGGGGCTTTGCGCCCTATCTGCCGGTTCCGTTCTATTGGGAGAAGCGCGGCAGCTTCGTTCGCGAGGAACTCTGACGGCGCGGATGCCTGTCCATGCGGGTCGGACGTCATCCAATCGTTATTCTTTCTTGACTTCACCGGCCCGTTGCGGCATTCCCCGCGCTGACGGTTTGCCGGGTTCGCCCGGCCATTTTCTTTTCCGAGGGCCGACGGCCCGCATGGTTCGAGGATAGTCCCATGGCCAAGGCCGTGACGATCAAAATCAAGCTGCTTTCGACCGCCGACACGGGCTTCTTCTACGTGACGAAGAAGAACTCGCGCACGATGACCGAGAAGATGTCGAAGAAGAAGTACGACCCGGTCGCGCGCAAGCACGTCGAGTTCAAGGAAACCAAGATCAAGTAAGGCTTGGCCTTACCGATCTGGCACAACATGAAACCGCCCTTTCGGGCGGTTTTTTCTTGCCAGGATTTCAGTGTGCTTTTCGTCGCCAGCACCCACGGATCGAGCGAGCGCAAAGCCCTATCGAGCGGCCAAAGCGGCTAGATTTCGAGCGGCAGATGCGTGCGATCGGCGATGAGCCACGACAACAGGCCCGTGCCCAGCATGAGGACGGCCACCAACAAGGCTTCGACCATGACGCTACTGCCCCCGATTCCCCGCGCGGCAATAGCTAGAATTTTAATGTTTTGTAAATGAATTTGTTGAGCAGAATCGCGTTGATGAAGGCTGCATGACACCTGTGGAGCAGCCCGACATGGACGAACTCTCTGAAGCCGGGCTGGATCTCGAGCTCGGCGAATTCGGCAAGCGATTGGATTCGCTCCTGATTTCCCGCGGCTGGAACCCGAAGGCTCGTCGAGGCCAGCGCTCCTCCTTCGAGTTTTCGGCCAAGCGATATGCTCCTAATTGTGTACACATCGTGCTGGACGCGATCATCCCGGAAGCCGCCGCCAGGGAAATCATGACGCTCGTCGCCCGACATGGCGTCATCGAAGCCACAGAGCAGCAACAGCCGCCTCCGCAAAGCTGAACAGCTCGAGGCCGGCCACAGGCCGTCGATAGCCATCGAGCACGAGAATTTTGAGCCTGCCTCCCCCGGGAGCTGCCCAGCAGCATCCGCCATTGACTCTTTCGGGAAAGCGCCGGCCAGATGACCCTTCAACGAGGTCACGCGACCTGAATCTTTTGACGCATGACCAGCGAGGCCACATTGCCCCTCAGGGGCCGGCCTTCGCCTCGGATATGTGGTGAACGAGATCGGCAGGCGCGACAGGGCGCGAACGGCATGTTGCGAGGGCTGCTGAAACTACTGGTCGAGATCGATTCCTCGCGTTTCCTGACGACACGCGCTGCGGCGGCACTCGGCCTGATCGCCTTGCTCGCGGCCTTCGGCGCGGTGGGATACTGGCTGCCGGCAGCTATTGCCGGCTATTTCGGTCACTGACCTTGCGCCGAAAAACGAGGTGGCCGGCCGGCGGCGGTTCTGAGGAGGCCAGAATTCCGTCACCGACCGACCGAGCCCTCCGGTTTCCCAGGAGATGCGGCGGACCTGAGCACCCGAGGGGCATTTGGGAGCGATCCGTGGATCGCTGCCTCGCAAGAACCCTTACAATGCAGCGTATCCGAATCAATCAAATCCGACCGATTCGCTAATGTTCATCGATCGTTAACCCTACCTGCTAATCTTAAATTTCCGGGATGCCGACCTGACTCTACGGCAATTGTCAAAATAACTTCAGAATCTTGCCCGCGGTTCTTCGCGCATTGGATGAGAACCCTCACCGAAGCGCGCCGAAGCCCGAACGATCGACGCAGCCGAAGCCGCCGCGGGATCGACCCGAGCCGCTCCTACCCTCTTAGGAATTGGGAATGGCGCCGGGAGGCGTCGTCAGGCGGCGCTGGCGACGATGACGCGATTGCGGCCGTTGGCTTTCGCCCGATACACGGCGTCGTCCGCGCGCTTCATGATATCGGCCGAGGAGGCATCCCCCGCGCGACGATTCGCGACGCCGACCGAAACCGTGACCCTGATGTCGCGCGTCTTGTTCTGGATCGCGAACGGCTCGCTTTCGACCCTCTCGCGGATGCGTTCGGCGACCTGACAGGCGGCATCGCGCCCGGTATCGGGCAGGACGACGACGATCTCTTCGCCGCCCATGCGGGCGACGAGATCGATGCCGCGCGTACAGGCACGGACGCGGTCGGCGAATTCGCGCAGCACTTCATCGCCGGCATCATGCCCCCAGCTGTCGTTGACCGCCTTGAAGTGGTCGACATCGAGCACGAGGATCGCCAGCGAACGGGCGCGCAAAGCCGACTCGTCGAACATCATCGCCAGCCGGCTGTCCATGAAGCGGCGGTTGTACAGGCCCGTGAGCTGGTCCATCACCGCCATCTCCATCGAGGACTGCACGCTGTCGCGCAGCCGCTCGGTGAAGCGCTTGCGGCGCACCTGGGTACGGACGCGGGCAAGAAGCTCGTTGCGGTCGATCGGACGCATCAGGAAGTCATGCGCGCCGATGTCGAGGCCACGCAGGATGCGGGCGCGGTCCTCGACCTCC
This sequence comes from Allobosea sp. RIT-PG3_2, assembly GCF_057321085.1. Lineage (NCBI taxonomy): Bacteria > Pseudomonadati > Pseudomonadota > Alphaproteobacteria > Hyphomicrobiales > Alloboseaceae > Allobosea > Allobosea sp. RIT-PG3_2. The sequence goes on from NZ_JBXWCA010000001.1 coordinate 538,061, forward strand.
CCCATCAGGAGCACAGAGATGTTGCGCGTGCGCTCCAGCGAACACAGCTGGCTGCACAGCCGCAAGCCATCCTGGTCCTTCAAGTCGAGGCTGATGATGACGCTGTCGAAGCTGTCTTCGGCTGCCCGCACAGCGGCTTGCCGGATATCGCTCTCGACCTCGACCGCGTGGAAGGCCGAAAGCGCGTTCTGAAGCCGCTCGACCACATGCGGACGGTCCTCGACCAGCAGGATGCGGCCATTGAGCCCCGTCTCGGCGGCGGCAGCCACCAGCGGATCGGCGATGCCGAGCCGGACCGAGGCGACGGCACGGCCGCGCAGCTCGTCCGTCATCGCCTTCAGCCTTGCCAGGCTGCGGACACGCGCAAAAAGAGCCGCATCGTCGAGCGGCTTGGTCAGGAAGTCGTCGGCCCCGGCATCGAGCCCTTGCAGGCGGTCGCGCGGCTGGTCTAGCGCCGTCACCATGACCACGGGAATATGGGCGGTTGCCGGCGTGCTCTTCAGCCGGCGGCAGACATCGAAGCCGTTCATGCCGGGCATCATGACGTCGAGCAGCACGATGTCGGCCTCGCCGCGCTCGCAGATCGCGATCGCCTCGGCGCCGCTCAATGCCGTCACCACGGCGAAGTACTCGGCCGAAAGCTTGGCCTCGAGCAGCTTCACATTGGCGGCTATGTCATCGACGACGAGAATGCGGGCGGGCATGGATCGCTCTAGGGTCGTCAGGCCGCGCCGGCATAGGTGCGGACTGTCTCCAGGAATTTCGCGACCGAGATCGGCTTGGAAAGATAGGCCTCGCAGCCACCTTCGCGAATCCGCTCCTCGTCGCCCTTCATCGCGAAGGCGGTGACCGCGACCACCGGGATCATCTTGAGGTCGTCGTCCTCCTTGATCCATTTGGTTACTTCGAGGCCCGAAACCTCGGGAAGCTGGATGTCCATCAGGATCAACGCCGGATGATGCGTCCGCGCCAGCTCGATGGCCTCGATGCCGTCCGACGTCTTCAAGGTCGCATAGCCATGCGCTTCGAGAAGATCGTTGAAGAGCTTCATGTTAAGCTCGTTGTCCTCGACGATCAGAACCGTCTTCATCAGGCCGCCCTTCATTTGCGCCAGGGATACCCGCCGTGAGGCGGTGGTCTTCCCAAAATGGCGGCGTCGTTGGATGATTGCAGTAGCACGCGAGCAGTTGACGAAACGCAAACCGGATACGCGACTCCAAGCCCCATGGCACTCAGACTGACCTACGAGGACGCAGAAGCGCTGGCACTGCGTGCCCTCGGCTTCCTTGCCGCCGAACCGGAGCGGATCGAGCCGTTCCTGAGCACGACCGGCCTCGGCCCCGCGAATCTCCGCTCCGCTGCGAGCGAACCCGGCTTCCTGGCGGCCGTGCTCGACCATATCTCGGGCAGCGATTCGCTACTGCTAGAGTTTGCAGAGAATTTAAGGCTGAATCCGGAAAGAGTCGGCGAAGCGCGCCGCCTGCTCGCCGGGCCGGAGCCGGACGACTTCGCTTGAGCGCGGGCGCCCTCTCGCTACGCAGCCTGTGCCGCGATTGCCTGGCGGACCATGATGGACCCGAACCGTTGCGGCGCTGCCCGGCCTGCGGCTCGCCGCGCCTGATCCACCACGCCGAGCGCGACACGCTCAGCCTCGCCCATATCGACTGCGACGCCTTCTACGCGACGATCGAGAAGCGCGACGATCCCAGCCTGCAGGACAAGCCGGTGATCGTCGGCGGCGGCAAGCGCGGCGTCGTCTCGACCTGCTGCTACATCGCCCGCACCTATGGCGTCCGCTCGGCCATGCCGATGTTCAAGGCGCTGAAGGCCTGCCCCGAAGCGGTAGTGGTCAAGCCGAACATGGCGAAATACGTCACCGTCGGCCGCGAGGTCCGGCAGATGATGCGCGAGCTGACGCCGCTGGTCGAACCGCTCTCGATCGACGAGGCCTTCCTTGATCTCTCCGGCACGGAGCGGCTGCATCATGCCAGCCCCGCCGCGACGCTGGCGCGCTTCGCCAGGCGCATCGAGGCCGAACTCGGCATAACCATCTCGGTCGGCCTGTCCTATGCCAAGTTCCTGGCCAAGGTCGCGTCCGACCTCGACAAGCCGCGGGGCTTCTCGATCATCGGCCGCGGCGAAGCGGTCGCCTTCCTCGCCGACAAGCCGGTCAGCCTCATCCCCGGCATGGGCCCGGCGAGCGTCGCGAAGCTGGCGGAAGGCGGGTTCAAGCTGATCGGGGATCTGCGCGAGGCGCCGGTCGAGAAGCTGTTCCGGCTCGCCGGCAAGGACGGCCCTCGCCTGAAGAATCTCGCCAACGGCATCGATGCGCGCACGGTCACGCCGGAGCGCGAGACCAAGAGCGTGTCCAGTGAAACGACGCTCGATGTCGATCTCTCGGGCTTCGATGAGCTGGAGCCGATCCTATGGCGGCTCTGCGAGAAGACCTCGAAACGCCTGAAAGCGCAGGAACTCGCCGGCCGGAGCATCACGCTGAAGCTGAAGACGGCCGATTTCCACACCATCACCCGCGCCACCCGGTTGCCCGAGCCGACGCAGCTTGCCGCGCGGCTCTTCGCCGCCGGCCGCGACCTGCTGAAGCGCGAATGCACAGGACCGCGCTATCGCCTGATCGGCATCGGCACGAGCGATTTCAGCCCGCCCACGGAGGCGGACCATGGCGACCTCGCCGACACGGCGACGCCACGCCTGAAGGCGATGGAAGGCGCGCTCGACAAGCTGCGCGCCCGCTTCGGCGACGAAGCGATCGGCAAGGGGCTCAGCCTCAGGCTGCCGCAGCGGCGCTCGGGCGAACCGGCTATTTCGCGCAAGCTTCCTGAGGAAGAAGATCCAGACGCGTGAGCGTGCCGCGCAGCGCGAAGCTGCCATAGTCGAGCTTGATCGCGCCGGTGACGCCGTTGTCGTAGAGCTCGAACGAGATCGTATAGGACGGCGTCGATTCACCCGAGCCGACCTTGAAATACGAGATCGTGACCGGCCAGCGCGCGATCTTCTCGAATTCGGGACGCTGCAGCGGCTTCTCCGTCGGCTCGCTCTCGATGCGCTTTCCGATGACCGAAAGCGTGTCGTAGACCTCCTTGCCGGAGTTCGCGCCGTCATAGAGCCGCACGTTCAACGTATGCTGGCCGGCGCGCGCTGCCTGGATGACCGCCTTCATCTGGGCATTCGGGAAGAGCGCGTCGCTGCCGTCGCGATGGGTTTCGTCCTTGGGCTGACGCAGCTTCACCTCGTAGCCGCCGCCATTCTTCGCGGCGGTGCCGTCGACGGTCTCAGGCTTGGCGCCGCCGGACGAGCTTTCGGTCTTGAAGCGGTAGCTGGCGCCGTCGCCCGCCTCGAAGCTGGTGGTGCGGGCATCGATGACGCGCGGGCCGGCTTCGGTGCCGAGCTGCGTGACCTGCCGGAACGACAGGGCATAGCCCTCGCAGGCATCGCCGGTGAACTCGAAGGCAATGCGGCCGCGCGCCGTCTCGATGTTGCCGGAAGGCTTGGCGTTGTCGAGCACGAGATCATAGACCGCGCGATGCGGGGCGAGGATCACGCGATCCGCCCCCGATTGAGCCGCCGTTCCCTGCGCCCAGGCCGGCGCCGCGGCCAGCATCAACGCTGCGATACCGACTTGGCCCGCGTAAGCCGCGAGCCTCAAACCTGTTCCGTTCATGCGCCGCTTTCCGTTCCGTCCTCGTTGGAAATCTAGGTGCATTGCGGCAATGGCGCAAACATGGCGAAACACCGTTTCGCGAGCGGCGCAGCGGCCCTGCCGAGGCGGCATGGCGCGATGCTTGCGGGCCGTCCGGGCTTCGGCCATGAAAGACCGTCTCGAAAGACCCTGCCTCGCTCGCGGAGCCACGCCATGAACGTCGTCGAAACCCGTCTCGCCGAACTCGGCATCACCCTGCCGAGCCCGGCCGCGCCCGTCGCGAACTATGTGCCTTACGTGATCACGGGCAATCTTCTGATCATCTCGGGGCAGATCTGCTTCGGCCTCGACGGCAAGCTCTCCGACTCCCACAAGGGCAAGCTCGGCGCCGAGATCTTCAACGAGGCCGGGCTGGAAGCCGCGCGGCTCTGCGCCATCAACGTTCTGGCCCAGGCCAAGGCCGCGCTCGACGGCGATCTCGGCCGCATCGTGCGCTGTGTCCGCCTCGGCGGCTTCATCAATGCCGCCCCGCATTTCGCCGCGCTGCCGGCGATCATGAACGGCGCATCCGACCTGATGGTCGAGGTGCTCGGGGACAAGGGCCGCCATGCCCGTTCGACCGTGGGCGTCGCCGAGCTGCCGGCCGATGCCGCAGTCGAGGTCGAAGCGATGTTCGAGATCATCTGATGGCTCAGGCTTCCAGGGATGCCGGCCGACCCGATCTCGGCTGGCTGGTCGCACGGCCGATCGCCCATCGCGGCCTGCACGATCTTGCCGCCGGTGTGATCGAGAACAGCCCCTCGGCCGCACAGGCTGCGATCGCCGGCGGCTTCGGCATCGAGTGCGACGTCCAGCTCACCACCGATGGCGAGGCGGTCGTGTTCCACGATTTCGTGCTCGACCGCCTGACGGGCGAGACCGGCGCGGTCGTCGAGCGCAAGGCCGAAGCGCTTTCCGGCATCACGCTCAAAGGCAGCAACGACCCTATCCTGACGCTCTCGGCCTTCCTCGACCTGATCGGCGGGCGGGTGCCACTCGTCATCGAGATCAAGAGCCGCTTCGACGGCAATCTGGCGCTGACGCGCCGGACGGTCGAGGTCGTCGCTGGCTACAGGGATCATCCGATCGTGATCAAATCCTTCGATCCCACGATCGTGACCGCGTTGCGTGAGCTCGCGCCGGACATTCCGCGCGGCATCGTGGCGATGAACTCCTATGACTATGGGGACTACGACAAGCTCTCCCCGGAGCGAAAGCATGCTCTCGCCAACCTGCTGCACTTCACCGAGAGCCGGCCGCATTTCCTGTCATGGAAGGTCACCGACCTCGAAAGCGCCGCGCCTTATCTCTGCCGCAACGCGCTGGGCCTGCCGCTGATGAGCTGGACCGTGCGCACGCCGGAGGAACGGCAGCGAGCGGCGAAATACGCCGACCAGATGGTCTTCGAGGGTTTTCGCCCTTGAGCGAGCCTGAGGGCGGCGATCTCACCGTTCGTGTCGCGACCTCCCTCAAGGCCGTCCCCGCAGGCGCGTGGAACGCCTGCGCCAATCCTCACGCGCTGCTGGATGCCGTCTCGGTGCCCGGCAGCGCTCGCCCGGACCTGGCCATCGACCGGGACAACCCCTTTGTCAGCCACGAATTCCTCACCTCTCTGGAGGAGGGCCGCTGCACCGGCGGGCGCAGCGGCTGGTCGCCCGCCTATCTGGTCGTCGAGGATGGCGCGGGGCAGATCCTCGCCGCCGCGCCGAGCTTCCTGAAAAGCCACAGCCAGGGCGAATATGTCTTCGATCATGGCTGGGCCGACGCCTATGAGCGCGCGGGCGGTCGCTACTACCCCAAGCTCCAGGTGGCGGCGCCCTTCACGCCCGCGACGGGCCCGCGCCTGCTCGTCGCCGACGGCCCGCGCGCTGAGGAAGCCCGCGCGGCCCTGATCGCGGGGCTGGAAGCGCTGCGCGCGCAGACGCAAGCCTCTTCCGTCCATGTCACCTTCGCGCAGGAGCCCGATATCGCTGCGCTGAAGCAGGCCGGCTATCTCGAACGCAACGATCTGCAGTTCCATTGGCAGAACGAAGGCTTCGGCACCTATGACGACTTCCTCGCCACGCTGGCCTCGCGCAAGCGCAAGGCGCTGAAGCGCGAACGGCGCGAGGCCGTCTCCGCCGGCATCACCATCGAAGCTTTGTCGGGCCGCGATCTCACCGAGGCGGTCTGGGACGATTTCTTCGGCTTCTACCAGGACACCGGCTCGCGCAAATGGGGCCGCCCCTATCTCAACCGTGCTTTCTTCTCGCAAGTCGGCGCGGCGATGGGCGAGCGCGTCGTCCTGATCATGGCCAGGCGCGCCGGCCGCTATATCGCGGGCGCGATCAACTTCCGCGGTGCCAACACGCTCTATGGCCGCAACTGGGGCTGCATCGAGGATCACCCCTTCCTGCATTTCGAGGTCTGCTACCATCAGGCCATCGACTATGCGATCGCGCATGGGCTCACCCGCGTCGAAGCCGGTGCACAGGGCGAGCACAAGCTGGCGCGCGGCTACAGGCCCGTCATCACCCACTCCCTGCACCATATCGCCGATCCCGGCCTGCGCCGGCCGGTCGCGGCCTACATCGCGCAGGAGCGCGATCAGATCGCAGCGGCACAAGTGGCGCTCGCAGCCGAAAGCCCTTTCCGCAAGAGTGACACGGCCGATGACTGACGCCCCGGGCATTGCGGCCGCGCCGGCCGCGTCGAGCTTCTGCGGGGATGCCGAACTCGGCTACCGGCGCAGCCTCACCGATTTCTCCGCGCCGCTTCGGCTCGACGACAGCTACCGGCTGGCACATCTGCCGCTGGTCGCGCCGGAGCATCCGGGGGTGATCGCCCGGCGTGCGGACGGGTTCTACGAGATTGGGCGGCACCCGCGTGTGTTCTCGCTGGTGCTGCCGGTCGAGGATGCAGCGCTACGCGCCTCGCCCGCATTTCTCGCGCTGGAACAGGACCTGAAGGCCGCGCCTTTCGCCCGCAAGATCGCCTGGGACATCCTTCCGAAGCGACAGGACAGGCTCCACGCCACGGTCTGCGGCTCGCTCGGCATCGGGGAGCCGCCGGTCATCGCCGAGGAGACCGCCAGGGCACTCCGGCAGGTGGGACCTTTCGCCGTGGAGCTGCGCGGGCTGTTCTCCGGCAACGTCAATCGCGGCAGACTCTACCTCGCCGTCTATCCGGAGAAGCGCGGCGGCAGGAACATGCTGCAGGCCGCGCAAGCCGCGTTCGGGCGCCCGCCCGGCGATCTCTGGCTCGTCGGCCTCTACAATCTCGTCGACGATCTCGATGCCGCCGAGACGGCGGCGTTGGCCGGCATCGTCTCGCGCTGGTGGAACGAGCCGCTGCTGCGCCTGACCGTGATGGAGCTGCAGGTCATGGGCGCCTGCGACGATCTCGTGCTCGACAGCGCCGTCGAGACGACATTGTCGCTGGGTGCCTGACGCAGGACGGGTCCGATTTCGCGGCCTTGACGCCCTCGCTAGCGAGCCACAGGTTGCATGTTCCGCTTCCAAGCCGCCGGAACCGCCATGACCGCCTATGATCCGTCCAACGTCTTCGCCAAGATCCTGCGCGGCGAACTGCCCTCCCACACCGTCTACGAGGACGACGAGACGATCGCGATCATGGACATCATGCCGCGCGCCGACGGGCATGTGCTGGTGGTCCCGAAAGCGGCCTGCCGCAACGTCTTCGACGCGCCGGCCGAGGCGCTGAAGGCCGTCGCGCTGTCGACGCAGAAGCTGGCGCGGGCGGTCAAGACCGCCTTCGCCGCCGAGGGAGTGACCATCCAGCAATTCAACGAGGCCGCCGGCGGGCAGGTCGTGTTCCATCTCCACGTCCACGTCATGCCTCGCTTCGACGGCGTGGCGCTGCGGCCGCACACCGGCGCGATGGAGAAGAACGAGGTGCTGGCTGACAATGCCGAGAAAATTCGCGAGGCCCTGAAAAAAATCTGACGGCGGATGTCACAGGGGCGGAGGCTGCCTCGTCTTATCGTCATCAACCGATGGAGATGACCATGAGCCAACGCCTCAATGCCTTCCAGGTCGCGCCCGGAGCGATCGAAGCGCTGCTGAAGACGCAGAATTACGTCAACGAGAGCGGGCTCGAGCACAGCCTGCTCGAGCTGGTGAAGATGCGGGCGTCGCAGATCAACGGCTGCGCCTACTGCCTGCACATGCACGCGATGGACGCCCGCAAGGCCGGCGAGACCGAGGCGCGGCTCTATCTGCTCGACGCCTGGCACGAATCCGAGCTCTACACGCCGCGCGAGAAGGCCGCTCTCGGCTGGACGGAGGCCCTGACCCGACTGTCGGAAGCGACCCCGAGCGACGCAGCCTTTGCGGAACTCCGCGCCCATTTCAGCGAGAAGGAATGCGTCGATCTCTCGCTCTCGATCAGCACGATCAACGCCTGGAACCGGATCAATGCCGGCTTCCGCTCGCGCCATCCGGCCGACAAGCCTGCCAGGGCTGCCGCCTGACCTCCACCTCTTGACGCTCCCGGCCCCGAGGCCGAACCTGAAGGCCGGGAGCCGCACTGCCAGCGAGAACCACGATGAGCAAACGTCTCAATCCCTACACAGTTGCGCCCGATGTCATGAAGCCGCTGATCGCACTCGAAGCGGCGATCAAGGATTTTGGCCTGGAATACAGCCTGATCGAGCTCGTCAAGATGCGGGCGTCGCAGATCAATGGCTGCGCCTACTGCCTGCACATGCATTCGGCCGATGCCCTCAAGGCCGGCGAGAGCGAGGCGCGGCTCTACCTGCTCAGCGCCTGGCACGAATCCGCCCTCTACACCCCGCGCGAGCGCGCCGCGCTGGCCTGGACGGAAGCCTTGACGCTTCTGCCGCAGACCCACGCGCCGGATGCCGACTATGAAGAGACGCTGCGCCATTTCAGCGAGGAGGAGATGGTCAAGCTCACGCTGCTCATCGGCACGATCAATGTCTGGAACCGGGTCGCGGTCGGCTTCCGCTCGCACCATCCCAACGACAGGGCTCCGAAGGCCGCAGCGGCCTGAGCCGTCCGACGCCACCGGAGCATGACAACAGCACCCGCCAGCCTCTTCGAGGCGCATCGGTCCTATCTGACCCGCCTCGCCTACCGCATGCTCGGCTCGCTCAGCGACGCCGAGGATGTGGTGCAGGACGCCTGGCTGCGCTGGCACGATTCCGCCCCGGAAGCGTTGTCGAACCCGCGCGCCTGGCTGGGGCGCGTGGTGACGCGGCTTTGCCTCGACCTGATGAAATCGGCGAGGCGGCGGCGCGAGAACTATGTGGGTGCATGGCTGCCCGAGCCGCTGATCGAGGAGATCGGCGGCGCCTCCCATAGCGATGAGGGGCTCGACGTTCCCTATGTGCTCCAGCTCGCTCTGGAGCGCCTCTCGCCGCTCGAACGCGCCGCCTTCCTGCTGCATGATGTCTTCGACCTGCCCTTCTCCGAGATCGCCGACACGCTCGGGCGCAGCGAGGCGGCCTGCCGGCAGCTCGTCTCGCGGGCGCGCCGGCATGCGCGGCAGGACGGGCCGCGCCATCCGCTCTCACCCGAGGAGGCGAAGCGCTATGCCACGGCCTTCTTCGAAGCCGCCCACAGCACCGATCCGACCGCGCTGAAGGGCCTGCTCGCGCAGGACGCGGTGCTCCATGGCGACGGCGGCGGCAAGGCGAACTCGGTGCTCAACCCGATCTTCGGGAGCGAGAAGATCGGCCGTTTCTTCGCCGGTCTCGCTCGCAAGCCGGAACAGCAGGGCTTCGTGACCCGCTACGAGCCGGTGCTGATCAACGGCATGCCCGGCTATATCAGCGCCGAAACGGACACGGAGCAGGCCGTGGTGCTCGACATCCGCGACGGGCAGATCCAGGCGATCTACGTCATCCGCAACCCGGACAAGCTCGGTCCCGTGCGGGACCGGCTCAACGCGACGATCAGCTAGACCGCCCCGAACAGCCAGACGCCCCCGATCAGCACCACCTCGCCCGAAAGCACGGCCAGCATCATCCGGCGGCGGCTGATGGCCATCACGGCGGCGGAGGTGGCGAGCGCGGCGACGCGGATGAACAGCGGTGCGTGCGCCAATGCCCCCGGCGGCGAGACCATCAGCTTGGCGACGATGCCGGCGAGCAGCGCCGTGGCGACCGCCCTCACCCATTCGAGCAGCGGGGAATCCGCGTCGAGCCCGCGCGCGAAGCCGACGGCGAGCCAGCGCCAGATCTCGGTCGGCAGCACGGCGAAGAGCATGAGCGCGAGATAAGGCCACAGCGGCCCGTCGAGCAGGGCGATCGGCTGGGTCATGCGGCCGCTCTGCGCCGGCGGCCGACCAGGAAGGCGATGCTGCCGGCGGTCAAGCCGGCGACGATGAGATCGAAGCCGCCGCCGATGAAGCGCTCGCAGATCGGCGCTAGCGCCAGCCCCAGGACCAATGCGGTGACATCGCCGCGATGACGCAGCCCCGCCGTCAGCGAGACCAGGAAGAAGATCGGAGTCAGGCAGAGCAGCCCGGCCGCAAACGGTATCGGCAGCGCGTCGAGCAGGTAATACCCGGCGAAGGTTCCGATCGAACTCACCGCCATGCAGGTGTTGGCGAAGCCGAGGAAATAGGCCACGCGCTGGTTCACCGGGATGCCCGGCAGCCGGCGAAGCCCTTCCGTCCAGGCTGTCACGGCAACGTAGTGCGCGAGGAAAAGCTGCTGCCAGACGCTCTGGCCAGGCCGGCGCAGGAGCGGCAGGATCGCCATCGTCATCGGCAGGAAGCGCAGCGAGGCAAAGGCGATGGCGATCGCGATCGCGCTCCAGGCGGCGCCGGCGGCGATCGAGGCGAAGAACAGTACCTGCGATGGGCCGGCCCAGACCAGGATGGTCGAGAGCACGGCGACATCGACGGGATAGCCGACGTCGCGCGCCAAGGATCCTATGCCGATCAGCCCGAAGCCGACGATCCAGGCCGGGAGCAGCAGCGCATCGCGCATGCCGGCCAGCGCCACGCGCTGCCAGCTCCAGTCTGCGGATACGCTCATCGGATCATTGCTGCGAGCAGCCTCGAGAAAACGAAAACGCCCGCGCCGGAGCCGGACCTGTTGTCCCTATGGCTTATGCCGGGAAGGCTCGCCAAGGCGTCGCAGGGAGTGACGGCCTTGCATGGCCCGCAGAGCCGCGTGCGCCGGTCAGCTCTTGCCGCCCTTCATCGCCACGGCGATCAGCTCATTGGCGAAGTCGATCAGCTCTTTGGGAATGCCGCCGACCGCCTTGATGCCGAGATAGATCAGATAGACCAAGGCCGGCACGAGAATCCAGCCGAGCACTTCCTCGAAGATCTTGCGGCGGCGCCGGCGGCGGTCGCGCTTCTCGAACCAGCCCAGCTTCTCTCTTGCCGGGCGGGCCGGTGCCGGGGTCGCTGGCATGCCCTCGCCGTCGGCGGCGAGGGTTGCAGATTTGCGTTTGAACAACACGTTCTCAGGCCTTTGTCAGCGGAACCTTCGGCACGGTACGGACCGCACGGCCGGAGGCCTTGGGCGGCGTACCAGGCTCGTCATCCGGCCCGGCTCCGCCCTTCGGGCTTCGCCGCGGCGTGGCTTTCGCCGCCTTGCCGCCAGCCGCCGCCTTGGCGCGCGGCTTCGGCGACCTCTTGGCGGTCGCGGCTTCGACATCCTTCTCGGGCTTGGGCTTCGCCGGCCCGTCCGGGAATTCGAGGCCGAGCACCTTGATGCCGGTCTCGGACTGGACGACCACCACCTTGACGGCACCGCCATTCTTGAGGCGCCCGAACAGCACCTCGTCGGCAAGCGGGGTCTTGATGGTCTGCTGGATCAGCCGGGCCATCGGCCGGGCGCCCATCGCCTCGTCATAGCCGTTCTCGACCAGCCATTCGCGGGCCTCGTCCGAGAGCTCGATGGTGACGTTGCGGTCGGCGAGCTGGGCTTCGAGCTGGAGCACGAACTTGTCGACGACGCGGGCGACCACCGTCTTCGGCAGGTGGCCGAAGGAGATGACGGAGTCGAGCCGGTTGCGGAATTCCGGCGCGAACAGCTTGTTGATCGCCTCGGTATCGTCGCCCTCGCGCTTGCTCCGCGTGAAGCCATAGGCGTTGCGGGCCATGTCGGCGGCTCCGGCATTGGTCGTCATGATGAGGATGACGTTGCGGAAATCGACCTGCTTGCCGTTGTTGTCGGTCAGCTTGCCGTGGTCCATCACCTGCAGGAGGATGTTGAACAGGTCCGGGTGGGCCTTCTCGATCTCGTCGAGCAGTAGCACGGAATGCGGATGCTGGTCGATCTGGTCGGTCAGCAGGCCACCCTGGTCGAAGCCGACATAGCCCGGAGGCGCGCCGATCAGCCGCGAGACGGTGTGGCGTTCCATGTATTCGGACATGTCGAAGCGGATCAGCTCGACGCCGAGCGAGGAGGCGAGCTGGCGTGCCACCTCGGTCTTGCCGACGCCGGTCGGGCCGGCGAAGAGGTAGCAGCCGATCGGCTTCTCGCCGTCGCGCAAGCCGGCGCGGGCGAGCTTGATCGAGGAGGACAGCGCCTCGATCGCCTTCTCCTGGCCATAGACGGTGCGCTTGAGCGTCTGCTCGAGATTGCGCAGCACCTCGGCATCGTCCTTGGAGACGGTCTTCGCCGGGATGCGGGCCATGGTCGAGACCGCGATCTCGACCTCCTTCACGCCGATGGTCTTCTTGCGCTTGTGCTCCGGCAGCAGCATCTGCGAGGCGCCGGTCTCATCGATGACGTCGATCGCCTTGTCCGGCAGCTTGCGGTCGTGGATGTAGCGCGCCGAGAGTTCTACCGCCGCCTTGATGGCGTCGTTGGTGTAGCGCAGCTTGTGGAACTCCTCGAAATAGGGCTTGAGGCCCTTGAGGATCTCGATCGTGTCCGGCACCGACGGCTCGTTGACGTCGATCTTCTGGAAGCGGCGCACCAGCGCCCGGTCCTTCTCGAAATACTGGCGGTATTCCTTGTAGGTGGTCGAGCCGATGCAGCGCAACGTGCCCGAGGCAAGCGCCGGCTTCAGCAGGTTCGAGGCATCCATCGCACCGCCCGAGGTCGCGCCCGCGCCGATCACCGTATGGATCTCGTCGATGAACATGATCGCCTTGGGGTGCTGCTCGATCTCCTTCATCACCTGCTTGAGGCGCTCCTCGAAATCGCCGCGATAACGGGTGCCGGCGAGCAGCGTGCCCATGTCGAGCGAGAAGACGGTCGCGTCCTTCAGGACCTCCGGCACCTCGCCGCGGGTGATCTTGAGGGCGAGGCCTTCGGCGATCGCGGTCTTGCCGACGCCGGGGTCGCCCACCAGTAACGGGTTGTTCTTCTGGCGGCGGCAGAGGATCTGGATCGTGCGCTGCACCTCGGCCTCGCGGCCGATCAGCGGATCGATGCGCCCGTCCCTCGCCTTCCGGTTCAGGTTGACGCAGTAAGCGTCGAGCGCGCTTTCCTTTTTCTTCTTGTCCTTGTCCTCGCTGCTGCTGCCCTGCTCGGAGCGCTGCTCGCGCTGCGGCTCGCCCTCCTCCTCGGAGCCGCGCACCGGGCGGCTCTCGCTGGCGCCCGGGCGCTTGGCGATGCCGTGGCTGATGTAGTTGACCGCGTCGTAACGGGTCATGTCCTGCTCCTGCAGGAAATAGGCGGCGTGGCTTTCGCGCTCGGCGAACATCGCGACGAGCACGTTGGCGCCGGTCACCTCTTCGCGGCCGGAGGACTGGACGTGGATCACCGCGCGCTGGATCACGCGCTGGAAGCCGGCGGTGGGCTTGGAATCATCGCGGCCGTCGGTGACGAGATTCGTCAGCTCCGAGTCGATGTAGTCGACGAGGTTGCGGCGCAGCAGGTCGAGATCGACGCTGCAGGCGCGCATGACCGCGGCCGCGTCCTGGTCGTCGACCAGGGCGAGCAGGAGATGTTCGAGGGTGGCGTATTCGTGACGGCGCTCATTGGCCAGGGCCAGAGCCCGGTGAAGCGCCTGTTCGAGACTGCGCGAGAAACTCGGCAAGGGGAGCGCTCCTATCTGTTTGCGGAGTGTGCGATCGGACCCAAGGCTACTTTTTCTCCATCACGCATTGCAGCGGATGCATGTGCTTGCGTGCAAGATCCATGACGAGCGTAACCTTGGTCTCGGCGACCTCGTAGGTGAAGACGCCGCATTCGCCGACGCCGTTCTGATGCACATGCATCATGATATGCGTCGCTTCGGCGCGGTCCTTGTTGAAGAACCGCTCCAGAACGTGAACGACGAACTCCATGGGGGTGTAGTCGTCATTCAACAGCAGGACACGATAGAGGTTCGGCTTGCGTGTGCGGGTGCGGGTCAGCACCGCGGTGCCTGTGCCGTCGCGTCCACCATCGACAGGCGGTCCGGCGCGCTTGGGACGATCAGCCATGACAAGCCCGCCCGAACCCGCCCGCACGGGCGATGTCGGATCGGCTCGCATTGCTGTGTCCTTGCCTGCCTGCATCGTTCCCGTCCGCGCCATGCCTGCCGAAACCCGGTCCAAATCGATCCTGCGTTCCCACCCGAGATAGTGCTTCGCTTGCGAATTTACAGACCTCTCCGCCGCTTCGCCAGCCCGTTCCCGCCTCCTGCACCCAACTCTTCGCGACATGGCAGCCAAGCGCCCCGCCGCTTGACCCATCATACCCGCCGGACATAAGCCCCTCGGGCCGCTGGATGAAGGAAATCGCCATGACCCCCAACGCCGTCGTCACCATCGGCGAGGATCTCGCCCGGCCCGTGCGCTTCGGCAATGCCCTGCCGCTCGCCCTGATCGCCGGTCCCTGCCAGATGGAAAGCCGCGACCATGCGCTCGAATGCGCCCTGGCGCTGAAGGACATCGCGGCCGCTCTCAACATCGGGCTCGTCTTCAAGGCCTCCTTCGACAAGGCGAACCGCACCAGCGTCAGGGGCGCCCGCGGCATGGGGATGAAGGCCGCGCTGCCCGTCTTCGCCGAAATCCGCGCGCGCACGGGGCTCCCCGTCGTGACCGACGTGCATGACGCCGCCCAATGCGCTCCGGTGGCGGAGGTCGTCGACATCCTGCAGATTCCGGCCTTTCTCTGCCGCCAGACCGACCTGCTCGTGGCGGCGGCGCAGACCGGCCGCGTCGTCAACGTCAAGAAGGGCCAGTTCCTGGCACCCTGGGACATGGTCAACGTCGCGGCGAAGGTGACCGAAAGCGGCAACTCCAATGTCATGCTGACCGAGCGCGGTGCCTCCTTCGGCTACAACACGCTGGTCACCGACATGCGCGCCTTGCCGATCATGGCGGAGATCGGCGCACCGGTGATCTTCGACGCCACGCACTCCGTGCAGCAGCCCGGCGGCAAGGGAGCCTCGACGGGCGGACAGCGCGAGTTCGTGCCCGTGCTGTCGCGCGCGGCGGTCGCCGTCGGCGTCGCCGGCCTCTTCATCGAAACGCATCCCGACCCGGATCGAGCGCCTTCGGATGGCCCGAACATGGTGCCGCTCTCCGAGTTTCAGGGCCTGATCGCCGAGTTGCAAGGGTTCGACCGCCTCGCCAAGAACCGCCCGGCCCCAGCCGTCGCCTATGTCTGAGCCCGCGCCGGCGTCCAGGTCCGATCTCGGTGCCCTGATCCCGGTCCTCGGGCTGTGTGGATTCGCATCGACGTTCACGATGCGGCTGATCGACCCGCTGGTGCCGACGCTCGCCTTCGAGTTCGGCCAGAGCGTGCACCAGATCGCATTCCTGGCGACGGCCTTCTCCGGATGCTACGCGCTCGGCCAACCCTTTCTCGGGCCGATCGCCGACTCGGTCGGAAAGCTGCGCAGCATCTCGACCTGCCTCGCCTTACTCTGCGTGCTGTCGGTGCTAGCGGCTTTCGCCACGAGCTTCTGGGTCCTGCTCATCCTGCGCGCTGCCGGCGGCGTGATGGCGGGCGGCGTCATCCCCGCGGCGATGGCGGCGATCGGAGACCGCGCGCCGATGGCCGAGCGGCAGATCATGCTCGGCCGTTTCCTCGTCATCATGATCATCGGACAGATGGCGGGCGCGACCTTCTCCGGCCTCGTCGCCGATCATGTCGGCTGGCGGGCCGTGCTGCTGGTCGCCGGTGTGCTCGCCGGCGGCGGCGCGCTGGTGGTCCGGCTGGTACTGAGGCCGCGGCCCGATGCGGCCCGCCCGCCGCTCAGCCTCGCCGGCGCGGTCGTGAGCTACAAGGCGGTCTTCGCCAATCCGCGCAGCAAGCTGCTCTACCTGTTCGTCCTGCTGGAAGGCTCGCTCGTCTTCGGGCTGTCGCCGTTCATCGCCGCCATCCTGCACGAGCGCTCGGACGCCAGCCCCTCGCAGGCCGGCATCGCAATCGGTGCGATGGGACTCGGAGGCCTCGTCTATGGCGTGCTGACCCGCATCCTGGTCGAGCGGGTCGGGCCGCGGCAGATGATGCGGTATGGCGGCCTTGCCGTGGCGCTTGCCTACTTCGCCTTCACCCTGCCCGCCCCCTGGTGGACCGCCATCGGCGTCTTCCTCCTGATGGGCTTCGGCTTCTTCCTGATTCACGGCACGTTCCAGGCGCAGGCGACCGAACTCGCGCCGACGGCCCGCGGCTCGGCCATGGCCCTGTTCGCGTGCTTCTTCTTCATGGGACACGCAACCGGCCCATTGGTCATGGGTGCGCTGCTGAATCTCATCGGGACCCAGCAGGCACTCATCGTCTTCGGCATCGGGATCGGCGTGCTCGGCTTCGTGACGCCGCGCCTTCTCCCGCCGCTCGGCTCGCGTACCTAGAAGGTTGGTCAGCGCCCGCGATAGGGCGCGACGCCCTGGTCCGGCAGCCAGAGGCCCTTCGGCGGCTCACCGGTCTGCCAGAACACGTCGATCGGGATGCCGCCACGCGGATACCAATAGCCGCCGATCCGGAACCATTCCGGCTCGAGCAGATCGACCAGCGTCTTGCCGATCGAGACGGTGCAGTCCTCATGGAAGGCGCCATGGTTGCGGAAAGCGCCGAGATAGAGCTTCAGCGACTTCGACTCGACCAGCCACTGGCCCGGCAGATAGTCGATGACGAGGATGCCGAAATCAGGCTGCCCCGTGACCGGGCAGATCGATGTGAATTCCGGACAGGTGAAGCGCGTGAGATAGCGCGTGCCGGCATGGGGATTGGGTACGCGGTCGAGCCGCGCCTCCTCCGGCGAGGCGGGCAAGCTGCTGCTCTGGCCGAGCTGCAAGGTCGAGGCGTCGATGGCCATGGGACATGCTCCTGAAGTTTGCCGGAGCCTGTAGCGCATCTTTCGCGGAAGGGGGAAGCCACCGAACGCCGAACGGCCATCGCCGGCGAAGATCGCGCTCACGGAATTTCAAAGCATAGGCCGGCATCAATTCGATCAATGTTTATCGAATGTCCACACCCTTCCTTGCTTCGATGTAGATCACACTATAGCTCAACGTTGTTATTGGGCGGCCGATCACTACAATTCTATGATAATTGCAGGCATATTGTTCTTGGTCGGACTGTTAATCGGTCTTTCATACGGATATCCGGCGATTGTCGGCGCCAGCACGCTTGTGACCTTCGTGATCTTTCCGCTTTGGCTGATCCGCGGGGAACTCGGCCTGTTCAGCATCCTCTTGTGGATCGGCTATCTGTTCGCCCTGCAGAGCGGCTTCATGCTCGGCAGCTACCTGGGCATGCCTGGCGACGAGGAATAGGCCCCCGGCCGACTACCAGAACCAGATCGGCCGACCGACGAACAGGCACAGCCCTGTCCACCAGAGAAAGGTCAGGCTGCACCAGAACAGAACAGCGAGCAGCGACGGTCGGCGGCGACTGGACAGATTCTGGAACATTTTCGTTTCTCGAAGGAATGCGGCGCGGCGTTCACCCTGCCTGTCCGCAATCCGTGGACCAGCCGGGCCAGCCAGCATCGAACGCGCGTGGGCACCCACGGCCCTCCCTCCCAAACACCGACCGCTTCATGCTCCCCGGATGCGGATCGGGGCTTTCGCAACGACAGGCTGTTGGCTAGAAGCGCGTCAGTCGTCTCACCCACCTCCCCTCCGGAGCCTGCCATGACCGCGATCATCGACATCATCGGACGCCAGATCCTGGATTCCCGCGGCAATCCGACTGTCGAGGTCGATGTCGTGCTCGAGGACGGCTCGATGGGCCGCGCGGCAGTTCCCTCCGGCGCCTCGACCGGCGCGCATGAGGCCGTCGAGCTGCGCGACGGCGACAAGAGCCGCTATCTCGGCAAGGGCGTGCTCAAAGCCGTCGAAGCCGTCAACGTCGACATCGCCGAGGCGATCGTCGCGATGGACGCCGAGGACCAGACCGCGATCGACCAGACCATGATCGAGCTCGACGGCACCCCGAACAAGTCCAAGCTCGGTGCCAACGCCATCCTCGGCGTGTCGCTCGCCGTGGCCAAGGCAGCTGCGGAGGCCGCCGGCCTGCCGCTTTACCGCTATGTCGGCGGCACCTCGGCCCGCGTTCTGCCCGTGCCGATGATGAACATCGTCAATGGCGGCGCCCATGCCGACAACCCGATCGACTTCCAGGAATTCATGGTCATGCCGATCGGCGCGACCTCCTTCGCCGAAGGCCTGCGCATGGGCGCGGAGATCTTCCACACCCTGAAGAAGAAGCTGCACGACGCCGGCCACAACACCAATGTCGGCGACGAGGGCGGCTTCGCTCCGAACATCAAGTCGGCCGAGGCCGCGCTCGACTTCGTGATGCAGGCGATCGAGGCCGCCGGCTACAAGCCGGGCGATGACGTCGCGCTGGCGCTCGACTGCGCCGCGACCGAGTTCTTCAAGGACGGCGCCTACGTCTACGAAGGGGAGCGCAAGACGCGCGATCCCAAGGCTCAGGCCAAGTACCTCGCAAAGCTCGTCGGCAACTATCCGATCGTCTCGATCGAGGACGGCATGTCCGAGGATGACTGGGAGGGCTGGAAGGCGCTGACCGACCTCGTCGGCTCGAAGTGCCAGCTCGTCGGCGACGACCTCTTCGTCACCAATGTCGAGCGCCTGTCGCGCGGCATCAAGGGCAAGACCGCCAACTCGATCCTGGTCAAGGTCAACCAGATCGGCTCGCTCACCGAGACGCTCGCCGCCGTCGAGATGGCGCAGCGTGCCGGCTACACCGCCGTGATGTCGCACCGCTCGGGCGAGACCGAGGATTCGACCATCGCCGATCTCGCGGTCGCGACCAATTGCGGGCAGATCAAGACGGGCTCGCTGGCCCGCTCCGACCGGACGGCGAAGTACAACCAGCTGCTGCGCATCGAGGAAGAACTGGGCGCGCAGGCGATCTATGCCGGCCGCGCTGCGCTGAAGGCGCTGGCCTGACCGACGCTTCTCGTGCCGCGCCTCACCAGCGCGGCAGCAAGCTCGTCGTCTGGGACAGGCCCCAGGAACCGGCCGCCTGCACGCTGCCGGCCGCCCCCGAAACTGCGTCGACGACTTTGGTCGCCGGCGCGACCACGTATCGGCTCCAGGAATCGTCGCGCGACGATTCCATGGCCTGCACCGTTTCGATGGCCGATGCCGCAGCGGGAGGCAGGATCACCAGCGGCCCGGCCATCGCCGTGTAGCGCTCCGACGGCGGCACGCTCCGGCGCGCGGGAGAGGCTTGTCTGGTCCGCTCGCCCGCGTCCGGGCGCGGCTTGGCGAGTGCAGCGAATTGCGGCGGCGCCCACTCGCCGCGCTCCGGCCAGGTCAGCGACATCGGCATCGCGAGGGCTGCCGGCGTGATCTGCAGGTTCGCCGCAGAATCCTCGCCACCCGCGATGTCCATCACATCCAACCGGTCCGTGATCTTGCCGTCCCGCAGCAGCGCCAGTTTCGGAATCATCGCCTGCTCGATGCGCGCACCGACAGCCTCGTGCCTTGTCGCAGCGCCGGACAGGAGGCCCGGCAGCGCCGCGAGCATCGCGGTCGCGGTCGCGATTCCCAACGACAGCAGGAGATGGTTGCCGAGGCGGCCCGCCATCGCGGCGGGCCTCGGGGAATAAGGGTGGCCGGGCATCGGCTGTCTCTCCGGTGGCTGCGCCCATTTGGTATTGCAACGCAAGCAAGCCGCCCGCTCTGGGCGCCAGCGGGGCCGAAACGCGGCGCAATTACGGTCTACCGCCGCTTGCGCGGCTGCCATGCGCATCAGCCCGTAACGGCACTGCAGCGATCCACGCTATGCGACCTCATGGATCAACGCATCGCTAGCCTTCCGGCGCCACACGACAGGGAGCGCCGGCGACGCCGGCTCGCCGTGGCGGGCATGCTGCTCAGTGTGGTGATCTTCGGCTCGAATTTCGTCATCAGCCGCCACGCCGTGCTCCACGGCATCACACCCTATGACCTGCTGGCGCTGCGCTTCGCGACGGCCGGACTCCTGCTCCTGCCGCTGTTCCTGCGGCCGGGGCTTGCGAGCTGTGGCGGCGTCGGCTGGGGACGCGGGCTGTTGCTGGCGCTGTCGAGCGGCTTCCCGATGACGTTCCTGATGCTGATGGGGCTCACATTGGCGCCCGCGGCCCATGGCGCCACGATCGGGCCGGGCACGGTGACGCTGATCGGCATCGTCGGTTCGGTGGTGCTGTTCGGCGCGGTGCTGACGCGCAATCTCATCATCGGCATCTGCGGCGTGCTTGCCGGCCTCGCCTGCCTCGCCATTGCGGGCACGACGGGGGCGAGCGCCGGCACGCTGCGCGGCGATTTGATGTTCCTCGGCGTCGGCCTGCTCTGGGGCTTCTATCCGCTGATGATCCAGCTCTGGAAGGTCGACGGCCTGCGCGCAGCGGCGGTCGTCTCGGTGCTGTCCCTCGCCTGGCTGCCGGTCTACGCCCTGTTCTTCTTCCGCGGCTTCGACATCGCGCCATGGTGGGTGCTCTCGCTGCACGCGCTCTATCAGGGCGTGATCAACGTCATCATCGGCCTGTGGATCTGGGGTTGGGCGGCGCATGTGCTGGGGCCGGCGGTCGTCGGACGCTTCCCGCCGCTGATCCCCGTTACCGGCACGCTGCTGGCGATCCCGGTGCTCGGCGAGATTCCGTCCTCGCTCCAGCTCATCGGGATCGTGCTCATCATCAGCGGGCTGTTCGTCGCCTCATGGCGCAAGCCGCCGCGAAAGGCCGGTCACGAGCACGTTCCAGCCGACCGAGACGGCCAGGCCTGACGCCAAGGCCGCCCAGGACCCGAACGGCACCGCCATCAGGTGCACCACGGCGAGCCCGAGCCCGACGCCGAGCAGGCCGAGCGCTCCGCTGCCGATCACCGCAGCTGCGGCCGGTCCGCCGACCCGCGGCTGGAGAATGACGATCAGGCTGGACAGGACGATGGGCAGCCCGGCGAGGACACCGGCCCAGGCCGCACCGACCCGTTCGCTGGCGACGGTGACGATGCCGACGAGCGCGGCCACGCAAGCGGCACGCAGCGGGATGGCGTAACGCGATAGCGTGACCGGGCCGGCCGCACGGACGGCGAGATAGGGCCGCACGAGCCGGTGCACGATAATGAACGCAAAGACCGTTAGGACGGCGAGCGGCAGCGCCTGCAGGTTCAGCGAGCGCACGGCCAGGAGCACCGCAACCCAGACGGCCAGGGATATCGCGAGCGAAGGCAGCGTCGTCAGGCGCTGTGCCAAAACCACATAGCTCAGCACGAAACTCGCATGGGTGACGTTGGCGTTCATCGTGCCCAATGCGCTGGCCGCGATGAACGCGGCGTCATGGTCCAGCGCCAGGAAGACGAGGACGGGCCCGAGCGAGATCGGCAATGTCGCGATCATCGCCGCGACGAGCGGTCCGGCGCGCTCGGCCAGCAGCGAACAGCTCACCACCACCGCGGCGGCGATGGCCATCTTGATCGGCAGCAGAGCGAGCCCTGCTATCAAGCGGTCTCGCCCCGCGCCCAGCCTTCCCTGGTCTCGGCGATGAAATCTGCGAGGCGACCGGCTGCGATGGCGGCGCGCAGGCCTGCCATCAAATCCTGGTAGTAGGCGAGGTTCACCCAGGTCAGCAGCATCTTGCCGAGCATCTCCTCGGCCTTGACGAGGTGGTGCAGATAGGCGCGCGACCAGTTGTTGGCCGCCGGGCAGGAGGACTGCTCGTCGATCGGGCGCGGGTCCTCGGCGTGCTTGGCGTTCTTGAGGTTCATCCGGCCGAAGCGGGTGAATATCTGGCCGTGGCGGCCGGCGCGCGTCGGCATCACGCAGTCGAACATGTCGATGCCGCGCGCGACGGACTGGACGATGTCGTCTGGCGTGCCTACGCCCATGAGGTAGCGCGGCTTTTCCTGCGGCAGATGCGGCTCGACCGTCTCGATCATCGCCAGCATGACGTCCTGCGGTTCGCCGACAGCGAGCCCGCCGATGGCATAGCCCTTGAGGTCCATGGCGGTGAGCTCGCGCGCGCTCTCGACGCGCAGATGCGGCACGTCCCCGCCCTGCACGATGCCGAACAGCGCCCGGCCGGGATGGTCGCCGAAAGCCGCCTTGCAGCGCTCGGCCCAGCGCAGCGAGAGCCGCATCGCCTTTTCCGCGACCTTCTCCTCGCAGGGCAGCGCGACGCATTCGTCGAGCTGCATGACGATGTCGGAGCCGAGCAGGTTCTGAATCTCGACCGAGCGCTCGGGCGTGAGCATATGCTTGGAGCCGTCGATATGGGAGCGGAAGGTGACGCCCTCCTCGGTCAGTTTCCGGAGTTGCGACAGCGACATCACCTGGAAGCCACCGGAATCGGTCAGGATCGGGTGCGGCCAGTTCATGAACCTGTGCAGCCCGCCGAGCCGCGCGACACGCTCGGCGCCCGGGCGCAGCATCAGGTGATAAGTGTTGCCGAGCACGACATCGGCGCCGAGCGCCCTCACCTGCTCGGGATACATCCCCTTCACGGTCGCGGCGGTGCCGACCGGCATGAAGGCCGGCGTGCGGATGACGCCGCGCGGCATGGTGATCGCGCCGGTGCGGGCGGCGCCATCGCGCGCGGCGACGCGGAAGGTGAAATCGGTGGTCGCAGCGGCTTCGGGCTGCGCGGGCTGGAACGGAGCGGTCATGGCCTGCGAGGTAGAGCAGCGCCGGCGTTTAGGGAAGAGACCCGAACGCCGGATGGCCTTTCCCCGCCGTCATGCTCGAGCTTGCCCGAGCATCTCAGGACGCGGGGGCTCTTGAGCCCCATTCGGCATGAGATTCTCGGGTCGACGCTACGCGCCGCCCGAGAATGACGGCGATTATCCAGGCTCAGCCCTTCGAGACCACCGCCTCGTAGATCTCCGGCTTGAAGCCGACGATCGTCTTGCCCCTGCCGAGGTCGAGCACAGGGCGCTTGATCATCGAGGGCTGGGCGAGCATCAGCGCGATAGCCTTGCCGGCATCGAGCCCTTGCTTCTGATCGTCGGGCAGCGCGCGGAAGGTCGTGCCGGCACGGTTCAGCACCGTCTCCCAGCCATGTTCCTTGACCCAGCGCTCGAGCGAGGCCTTGTCGATCCCGTCAGCCTTGTAGTCGTGGAAGCCGTAGGCCGCGCCATGGCTGTCGAGCCAAACCCGCGCCTTCTTCATCGTGTCGCAGTTCTTGATGCCGTAGATGGTGATAGCCACGTCGGACGCCTCAAGCCGGCCGCTTCGGGATGTCGAGGCCGCGCTGCACCGCCGGGCGCGACAGGCAGCGCTCCAGCCAGATCGGCACATGCGTCAGCGTCGCGTAGTCGACGAGTTCGCCCGCGCCGTAGAAGCCGACGAGATTGCGCACCCAGCCGAGTATGGCGATATCGGCGATGGTGTATTCGTCGCCCATGATCCAGGGGCGGCTGGCGAGCCTCTCCTCAAGCACGCCGAGCAGGCGCTTGCTCTCGCTGGCGTAGCGGTCGCGCGGGCGCTTGTCCTCGTATTCGCGGCCGGCGAACTTGTGGAAGAAGCCGAGCTGGCCAAACATCGGCCCGATCGCCGCCATCTGGAAGAACACCCACTGGATGGTCTCATAGCGGGCGGCGGGGTCCTTGGGCAGGAGTTTGCCGGTCTTCTCGGCGAGGTAGAGCAGAATCGCGCCCGACTCCCACAGGCCGAGAGGCTTTCCGTTCGGGCCATCGGGATCGATGATCGCAGGGATCTTGCCGTTCGGATTGAGCGAGAGGAATTCCGGGCCCCAGGTCTCGTTCTTGCCGATGTCGATGAGGTGCGGCTCGTAGGGCAGCCCCAGCTCTTCCAGCACGATCGAGGCCTTCACGCCATTCGGCGTCGGCAGCGAATAGAGCTGGATGCGCTCGGGGTGGCTGGCGGGCCAGCGCTTGGTGATCGGGAAGGCGGAGAGGTCGGCCATAAGGTGCTCCGGTTGAATCGGATGAGCGTCGGCGCAGGACGATAGAGCCGGGCGCGCCCAAAGCAACGGGCGGCTCGGCCCAATCCCGCAAGGCTGGCTTGCGGCAGTGCACGATCACCGACCGGCGAGGTTCCAGCGGCCTAGAATCTCATAGGGGCGCAGCGGAACGCTCCGGATCAGGGCAAAGTCCGTCACAAGCCAGCTCAGCGGCTGCACGCGGAACGTCTTGGTCCAGAAGCGATCGTAAAGCAGCGCCAGATGCGGACGGCCCGAAGACCGCCGGCCGCGAAAGCCCTCTGCCCGCATCTCCCACTCCAGTTTGTCCTGAAGCCTATCGGCTCCGATCACGCTATCGCCGCCGGTGATGACGAGCGCGGGTGTTTCGGCGCTTTGCGCGAAGGTCGCCACTTCATCGAGGCGCAGCTTGAAAGCGTTCTGCCTGACTCGCAGCGCGACGCGATTCATCAAGGCAAAGTCCTTGGCGTCCGGCTCTCGATGCTCGGACCAGCGCCAGAGCGTAACATGATACTTGCCGGGGCCGCGCGGAGCGGCCGACAGGCCAAACCAATTACGCAGCGCGCGGGCCATATGGTCGGCCGAAGCCGCCGCGACGGGATTGGGCAGAAGCGCGAAGAAGTAGTTCGCCTGCCTTGGAAGCCAGATACTCCGCTCCATGGTCGCCTCCTTCAGAAAAGATGGCAGAAGCGGCATTATAGAACAAAACGTGAACATGTAAACACGGCTGCCGGCAGAACCTTCGCGCGAAAGCACGACGCCGCCGATCCGAGCTGTCGTCACTTCGACATGGCGCGGGCAGCGTGTTCGGCTATGCTGCGAGCATCAGGTCGATTTTCCGGAAAGCTCGAACAATGAAGCTGGACGGCATCGCGGGCTTCGTGGCGGTCGCCGAGGAAGGCTCGATCAGCGAGGCGGCGCGCCGGCTGCGGCTGTCGAAATCGGTGGTCAGCGAAAGGCTGGCGGAACTGGAACGGAGCCTCGGAGCCGCGCTCCTGCATCGCACGACGCGCAGGATATCGGTGACGGAGGATGGCATCGCCTTCCTCGAACGCGCTCGTCGCATCCTGCGCGAGGTGCCGGAGGCGGCGACGGACCTCGCCGAACGCCGCGGGACGCTCAGCGGCCCGATGCGGATCGCGGCGCCGGTCACCTTCGGGCGGATGCATCTGGGCCCCGCGCTCTACCCGTTTCTGGCCGCGAATCCCGGGATCGAACTGACGCTCGATCTCGACGACCGTCGCGTCGATATCGCTTCCGGCGTCCATGACGGTGTCGTGCGGCACGGAACCATCGAGGATTCCCGCCTGATGATCTGGCGCCTGGCCCCGAGCCGCCGCGTACTGGTGGCATCGGCCGACTATCTGGCGCGTTGCGGCCTGCCTGCGACGACGACCGAGCTCGATGCGCACAAGGGCATCTTCTATACGAACCGCGGCGCATCGGATTGGCGCTTCACCACGCCGCAAGGGGCCGAGATCGTGCGCGCGCGGGTCGGGCTCAGGGTCAACAACGGCGACATGATGCGCGACGCTGCGCTCGCCGGCCTCGGCATCGCATTGTTGCCGCTCTTCATCGCCGGGCCTGATATTCGGCAGGGCCGGCTTACGGTCGTCGATGTCGGCGTCCTGCCGGCACCGGAATTCATCTACCTCGCGCATCCCGAAGGCCGGCTGCCTTCCGCGAAGCTGCGCGCGGTAGCCGCTCATCTGCGAGCCGCATTCGGCGACCGGCCCTCCTGGGAGGACGGAGTCCCTTGAAACCATTCGGGCACGCCATGCCGGCCGGATTGTTCGGTTTCCCTGGAAACTAGAACCACTCGGAGCAGGCTAATCCGAACACTACGACAGCTTTACCTGAAACGAGCCACGGGGCTGAAAGCGACGGTCGCAGCGACCGCCCTCCCGATGGGTGGGATCATGCGATGTTGAAGTTCGTTCTGGCTCTCGGAGCCCTCGCCCTCGGCGCGCCCGCGATGGCGCAGGTCCCGGCCTTTCCGACGTCCTTCACGTCGCGAGCTATCGAGACCAACGGTGCAACGATCCATGTCCGGGTCGGCGGCTCGGGGCCGGCCGTCGTTCTGATCCATGGCTATGGCGAGACCGGAGACATGTGGGCGCCGATGGCGGCCGACCTCGCCCGCGATCATACCGTCGTCGTGCCCGATCTGCGCGGGCTGGGGCTCTCCTCCAAGCCGCCATCCGGCTTCGACAAGAAGACGCAGGCCGGCGATGTGGCCGGCGTCCTGGACGCGCTCAAGATCGAACGCGCCGACCTGGTGACGCATGACATTGGCAACATGGTCGGCTTCGCCTTCGCCGCGCAGCATCCGCAGCGCGTCCGCCGCTTCGCCCTGATCGACGCGCCGGTTCCCGGCGTCGGTCCCTGGGAGGATATCCTGAAGAACCCGCTGCTCTGGCACTTCCGCTTCGGCGGCCCGGATATGGAGCGACTGGTGGCGGGGCGCGAGCGCATCTATCTCGACCGCTTCTGGAACGAGTTCTCGGCGACGCCGAGCCGTTTCAGCGAAGCCTCGCGCGAGCATTACGCCAAGCTTTACGCCTTGCCCGGCGCGATGCATTCCGGATTCGCCCAGTTCGCCGCCTTCGATCAGGACGCGATCGACAACCGCGCCTATCTCGCGGCCGGCGGCAAGCTCACCATGCCGATCCTGGCGATCGGCGGCGAAAAGTCGTTCGGCCCGACGATGGCGGCCGTGATGCGCGCTGCGGCGACCGACGTGACCGAAGGCATCGTGCCCGATTCAGGCCACTGGATCATGGAAGAGAACCCCGAAGCCACGACGAGGATGGTCCGCGCCTTCCTCGACAAGGCGCCCTGAGGCGGACATCTCCGGCCGGCGGGTATCCGCCGGACATCGAGACGAAACCGAACAACAAGGGCAGGTCGACGCACCCGCCCTTGCCGACCGAATCTTTGGCGCCGGCCGCCGGGCCTCTAGGTCACTCCCACTCGATCGTGCCGGGCGGCTTGCTCGTCACGTCGTAGACGACGCGGTTGATGCCCTTGACCTCGTTGATGATGCGGGTCGCGGCGCGGCCGAGGAAGTTCATGTCGAAGGGGTAGAAATCCGCCGTCATGCCGTCGACCGAAGTCACGGCGCGCAGCGCGCAGACATGATCGTAAGTGCGGTAGTCGCCCATCACGCCTACGGTGCGCACCGGCAGCAGCACGGCGAAGGCCTGCCAGATCACGTCGTAGAGGCCGGCCTTGCGGATCTCGTCGAGATAGATCGCATCCGCCCTGCGCAGGATGTCGAGCTTTTCCTTGGTGATCTCGCCCGGGCAGCGGATGGCGAGGCCCGGCCCCGGGAAGGGGTGGCGGCCGACGAAGGCCTCGGGCAGGCCGAGCTCGCGGCCGAGCACGCGAACCTCGTCCTTGAAGAGCTCGCGCAGCGGCTCGACGAGCTTCATCTTCATGCGCTCGGGCAGGCCGCCGACATTGTGGTGGCTTTTGATCGTCACCGAGGGGCCACCAGAGAAGGACACGCTCTCGATCACGTCCGGATAGAGCGTGCCCTGGGCGAGGAAGTCGGCGCCCCCGATCTTGGCGGCCTCGGCATCGAAGACCTCGATGAAGAGGCGACCGATGGTCTTGCGCTTGGCCTCGGGGTCGGCCCCGCATTTGGCGAGCTCGGAGAGGAAAAGCTCTTCCGCCTCAACATGGACGAGCGGGATGTTGTAGTGATCCCTGAATAGACGGACGACCTCTTCGGCCTCGTTCATCCGCATCAGGCCGTGATCGACGAAGACGCAGGTGAGCTGGTCGCCGATCGCCTCGTGGATCAGCACCGCCGCCACCGCCGAGTCGACGCCGCCGGAAAGGCCGCAGATGACGCGGCCGGTGCCGACCTGATCCTTGATCTTCTTCTGCATCTCGGCGCGATAGGCCGACATGCTCCAATCCGGCTTGCAGCCGCAGATATCGACGACGAAGTTGCGCAGCAGCTTGCCGCCATCCGGAGTGTGCACCACCTCGGGGTGGAACATCGTGGTGTAAAAGCGCCGCTCTTCGTCGCTCGCCACCGCGAAGGGGGCGTTCTCCGAGGTCGCCTTGACCGAGAAGCCCTGCGGCAACTGCGTGACGCGATCGCCATGGCTCATCCAGACGGGATAGCGCGCGCCCTTCTCCCAGACGCCGGCGAAGAGTGCCGAAGGGGCGAGGATCTCGACATCGGCGCGGCCGAACTCGGCGGCATGCCCGCCCTCGACCTTGCCGCCGAGCTGATGCGCCATGGTCTGCTGGCCGTAGCAGATGCCCATCAGCGGAATATTCGCCGTGAAGACCGCTTCGGGCGCTCGCGGGCTGCCCTCGTCCGGCACCGAGGCCGGGCCGCCGGAGAAGATCACGCCCTTGGGCTTCAGCCGCTCGAACGCCTCACTCGCCGACTGGAATGGCGCGATCTCGCAGTAGACGCCGATCTCGCGGATGCGCCGCGCGATGAGCTGCGTCACCTGCGAGCCGAAATCGATGATGAGGATGGAGTCGTGATGGGGCTGAGCGCTCGTCATCGCGTCCCGTTAATGGATCACGCCGGCGCGCGCAACGGCCGCAACCGCCTCAATCCCCGCGCCGGAGGCAGGCCAGGTAGAAACCGTCCGTGCCGCTGCGTCTTGGCGAGAGCTGGAGGCCGAACTCCGTGGCAAAGCGCGCCAGCAAGGAAAAGTCGCTTTCCGCCCCCTTGAGCACATCGATCGGCGCCACGGGAGCGAAACCGGAGTGACGGCCAAGAAAGGCGCGGATCGCCTCGTCGTTCTCCTCCGGCAGGACCGAGCAGGTGATGTAGGCGATACGCCCGCCGGGGCGAACCAACTTCGCGGCTCGGGCCAGCACCTCGGCCTGGTCCTTGATCCGCTCGGCAAGGGCGCCGGGGCGCACGCGCCATTTCGCATCCGGATTGCGGCGCCAGGTGCCGGAGCCGGTGCAGGGCGCATCGACCAGCACGAGATCGGCCTGGCCGGCGATGTCGGCGAACGGCTCGTGGCCGCGCGAACGGGGGATGCGGACCTCGACGATGCCTGCGCCCGAGCGCGCCACGCGGTCATGCAGCGGCGCGAGCCGGCGGCTGTCGAGATCGGTGGCATAGAGACTGCCGCGATTGGCCATGAGGGCCGCGAGCGCGAGCGTCTTGCCCCCTGCCCCGGCGCAGAGGTCGATCACGGTCTGCCCCGGCTGCGCCCCGGCGAGCAGCGTCACCAACTGCGAGCCCTCGTCCTGGATTTCGAACGCGCCGGCGAAGAAGCCGGGCTCGGTCTGGAGCGAGGGGCCCCGCCCGTCATGGCCCGGCTGGAAGCGCAGTGCGTCGGGAGACCAGGCGCCCGGCTCGGGCTGGAGATGGGTGAGGTCTCCGAGCACGGCGTCGCGGCTCGCCTTGAGGCGGTTGACGCGCAGGTCGATCGGCGCGCGGGACGCCAGCGCGCGGCCTTCTGCCACCGCCGCCTCGCCGAAACCGCTCTCGACGGAGGGCCAGAGCCATTCGGGGACATCGGCGCGCACCCAATCGGGGGCGCCCTCGTCCGTAAAAGCGGTCAAGAGCGCCGTCTCGTCCGCATTCAGCGGGGCCGGAGCATGATTCTCACCCGAGAAGAGCTCGCTGATTTCCGCCAGAGGCAGGCCACGCAGGCCCGCCAGCATGCCGAGAACCAGCGCGCGAGGCTCCTCCGACGCCATCGCGTAGCCGGACGAGGCTTTGCGGCGCAGCGCGTCATAGACCAGCGAAGCGATGGCCGCGCGATCCTTCGAACCGGCGAAGCGCCGCGACAACCCCCAATCCTTGAGCGCATCCGCCGCCGGGCGGCGGCGCTCGATGATGTCCTGCAGCACCTCGATGGCGGCGCTGATCCGGGCGGCTGGCGTCATGATGCGTCATTCCTGGCGCAGGCCGCTGCGGCCGGCGCCGCAAGGCGGTGAGTGGGTTGTGCTTCGACCAGTTCAAACATGACGCCGAGGCATGGGGGCTTCTGCGGCATGCTCTTGACGCGGTCGTTTCACAAGCGGAAAGACGATGCAACCGCATGTCGCGGTCTCTGGGGTATCCACATATGAAAAGCGCCAGCCGCATCGTCATCCTGAGCCTTGTCGCCCTCGGCCTCGCCGCCTGCGCGACCCAGCCGCAGCCGGACTTCACCCCGCCGGCTTCCAAGCGCCTGGACGCAAAGACGACCCTCGAGAACCGCCGCTGATACGGCCCCGACGCGAGAGGCAAGCCGCCAGAGCGCGGCGCCATTGCGACGCGCCTGTTTGCAATCCAGTGAAACCCGCATCGACCCTCACGTCGGCGCGGGTATTTTCATGCCGGCAGGCCGCGAAAACTCCGTGGTCCGGACTATCGACAGCTGCTTGGGCCCCCCGAAGCAGAGAATCCGAATGCCGGCCTTCATGGCGTTGTCACAGCCTCTGACCTAAGTTCGCGCGTATTTCCGCGATCCGGGGTCAAACCATGAAAAAGACGTTCCTTCTCTCGACATCGCTTTTCGTCACGCTGGCCTTGCAGCCGCTTGCGGCCGTCGCCCAGCCGGCGCCCACCCTCTCCGGCCAGAAGCCGCTCGTCGTCGCTCACCGCGGCGCCAGCGGCTACCTGCCCGAGCATACGCTTGAGGGCTACAAGCTCGCGATCGAACAGGGCGCGGATTTCATCGAGCCCGATCTGGTCTCGACCAAGGACGGCGTTCTGGTCGTGCGCCACGAGCCGATGCTGAGCGGCACCACCGACGTCGCCGACCGGCCGGAATTCGCCGGCCGCAAGACCACGCGCAAGGTCGACGGCGTCGACACCGCGGACTGGTTCGCGAATGACTTCACGGCGGCCGAGATCAAGACGCTGCGCGCCAAGCAGGCCTTCGCGGACCGCGACCAGTCCCATAACGGCAAGTACCAGATCCCAACCTTCCAGGAGGTCATCGACCTCGCCAAGGCCGAGAGCGCCCGCACCGGCCGGACGATCGGCATCTATCCCGAGACGAAGCATCCGACCTATCACGCGGCTCTCGGCCTCGCCTTCGAGGACAAGCTCATCGATATGCTCAAGGCCGCCGGCTGGACCGAGAAGACCTCGCCGGTGTTCATCCAGAGCTTCGAAACGGGCAACCTCAAATACCTGCGCAAGAAGACGCAGCTGCGTCTCGTCCAGCTCGTCGATGGCGACGGCGTCGACAAGGACGGCAAGGTCTCGCTGGCAGCGCCGTTCGACCGTCCCTACGACTTCGCCGTGCTCGGCGACAAGCGCAGCTTCCAGGACATGCTCTCCGCCGAAGGGCTCAAGGAAATCGCGACCTATGCCGACGGTGTCGGCCCCTGGAAGCCCTATCTGCTCGGCGCGAAGCAGACGATCGGGGCCGACGGCAAGCCGCAGGACCTCAACGGCGACGGCGCCATCGACGAGCGCGATCGCACGCTGATCGCGCCGACCAACGTGGTCAAGGATGCCCACGCAGCCGGCCTCCTCGTCCACAGCTGGACCTTCCGCAGCGAGCCGAAGCGGCTGGTTTCGGACTTCAAGGGCGACGCTGGCGCGGAGTACAAGGCTTATTTCGCGCTTGGCATCGACGGGCTGTTCTCGGATTTCCCCGACCAGGCCGTGAAGGCGCGCGACAGCAAATAAGCCTCCTGCGACAGATCAACAGAAAGCCCGCGGCGTATTCCGCCGCGGGCTTTTTATCGGCCGGTCCGATCAGTCAGGCTGGACCTGCTTCTCGAAACAACTCTGTAAGCAACTCTGGACGCAACTCAATCACAGACGCGGGTGGTACGACGCACCATGCCGCGCGGGGTCTCCCGCTCGGTCGTGACCGTGCGGCAATCCTCGCCGCGGTAGTTCGCGCGCCGCCACTCGCGTTCGCGCGCCCGCTCATAACGGTCGTGACGCATGTCGCGATCTATGGCCCGCTCTTGCGGCGAGCGCGTGTCGACGCTGACGCCACCGGGGCCGACATTGATCGACTGAGCATAGGCGCCGCCCGTCATCAGAACAGCGGCGATAATAGCAGGAACAAGACGTTTCATGACGTATCCTCCGTTCCCGCAGATAACGCATCACGTAAGGAAGCGTTCCGCCGTCGGAGGTTTTTCTGCAACGACATCCTTCGCGATGCTTCCGCGGCGCCCCGGAAAAGCGAAGGAGCGCGCCGGCAGAACCGGCGCGCTCCTGAACGTTGGAAAGCTTCTTTGACTCAGTTCAGAATCTGGTCTCAGTGCAGAATCTGGCTGAGGAAGAGCTTGGTGCGCTCGTGCTGCGGGTTCTTGAAGAACTCGTTGGGCTCGTTCATCTCGACGATCTGGCCGGCATCCATGAAGATGACGCGGTCGGCGACCTGGCGGGCGAAGCCCATCTCGTGGGTGACGCAGAGCATGGTCATGCCCTCATCGGCCAGCGAGACCATGGTGTCGAGCACCTCCTTGACCATTTCCGGGTCGAGCGCCGAGGTCGGCTCGTCGAACAGCATGATCTTCGGGCTCATGCAGAGCGAGCGGGCGATCGCCACGCGCTGCTGCTGGCCGCCGGAGAGTTGGCCGGGGTACTTCAAGGCCTGTTCCGGGATCTTGACCCGCTTGAGATAGTGCATCGCGATCTCCTCGGCGTCTTTCTTGGGCATCTTGCGCACCCAGATCGGAGCGAGCGTCAGGTTCTCCAGGATCGTCAGATGCGGGAACAGGTTGAAGTGCTGGAAGACCATGCCGACGTCGCGGCGGATCTCGTCGATCTTCTTCAGATCGTTGGTGAGCTCCGTGCCGTCGACGATGATCTGGCCCTTCTGGTGTTCCTCCAGACGGTTGATGCAGCGGATCATCGTCGACTTGCCCGAACCGGACGGGCCGCAGATCACCAGCTTCTCGCCGCGCGAGACCTTAAGGTTGATGTCGCGAAGAACGTGGAACTCGCCGTACCACTTGTTGACGCCGATCATCTCCACCGCCGTCGCGGTGTTGAGCGAGGTCTGCTTCAGCGCGGCGGGCCGGGCGTCGGTCATCTTGGTTTCTGCCATTGCCATGGTCGTCATTCCTCTCAACGTTTTTGGCCGGCGGCGAGGCGCTTCTCGACAGCTACCGAGTAGCGCGACATTCCCCAGCAGCAAAGAAAATAGAACATCGCGGCGAAGGCATAGCCGGTCGTCCGCGTCGTCGGCGTCGCCCAGGTCGGGTCGACGAGAGTCGCCTCGATGGTGCGCAGGAAGTCGAAGATGCCGACGATGGTGACCAGCGTCGTATCCTTGAACAGCCCGATGAAGGTGTTGACGATGCCGGGGATCACGATCCGCAGCGCCTGCGGCAGGATGATGAGGCGCATCATCTGCCAGTAGCCGAGGCCGAGCGACATCGCGCCCTCGTACTGGCCCTTGGGGATCGCCTGCAGGCCGCCGCGCACCACCTCCGCCATATAGGCGGCGGCGAAGAGCGCGACGCCGATCAGCGGCCGCAGCAACCGGTCCGGAGACCATTCCTGCGGCACGAAGAGCGGCAGCATGGTGTTCGCCATGAACAGCACCGTGATCAGCGGGACGCCACGGACGAACTCGATGAAAATCACCGAGAGCAGCTGGATCGCCGGCAGCCGCGAGCGACGGCCGAGCGCCAGGAGCACACCGAGCGGCAGCGAGAACACGATGCCCACCGCCGAGATCAGGAAGGTCACCGTCATGCCGCCCCAGAGGCCGGTATCGACGCGC
This sequence comes from Allobosea sp. RIT-PG3_2, assembly GCF_057321085.1. Lineage (NCBI taxonomy): Bacteria > Pseudomonadati > Pseudomonadota > Alphaproteobacteria > Hyphomicrobiales > Alloboseaceae > Allobosea > Allobosea sp. RIT-PG3_2. The sequence goes on from NZ_JBXWCA010000001.1 coordinate 571,702, forward strand.
GGGAGGCCGACCTTGTCGGCGAGAACGGCGAGAATGCCGAACACGACGAGCGCGATCAGGATCAGCCGCTTCGGCCGATAGAAGCGCTGCCAGGCCGGCGCGGCCTCCTCTACGGCAAGCTGCCCCTCCCCGATCCAGAACTTCACCAGACTCGGCGCGAAGGACAGGACGAGATAGACCACGGCCAGCGCGAAGCTGAGCAGGATCAGGAAGCGCAGGAAGCCCTCGGCCCGGTCACCGCCGAGCAGCAGGATGAAGGCGCTCGTCGGCAGGATGACGAAGAAGAAGAATACGCCGATCTTCTTCATCGGCGCCCGGTTCCAGAGCAGCCAGATCACGCCGAGCGCGAACATCGCGAAGACGATGTTGACCCGCCAGCGCTCCGTCACCGGATAGGAACCGTAGATGAAGTACTGCAGACGATCGCCAATATAGGCCCAGCAGGCGCCGACCGGCCGCCCGACCTTGTCCGCGAGGCAGGCGTCGCGGCTCGTGCCGGTCCAGACCGCATCGAGGAAGTAGAACCGGATCAGCCCCGGCACCGCATCGATCACCAGATAGAGGCAGAGCAGGGTCAGGATGGTGTTGAGAGGGCCCGAGAACAGGTGGGCCCTGATCCAGGCCAGGGGGCCGGCGACGGAAAGCGGCGCGGGCTCCTGCTCCAGCGTATCCCTGCGAACGAAGGCAAAGGGCGCGAGTTCGGTGGTTGCGTCGGTCATCGGTCAGCCCTCACCGTTCAACCAGCGCCATGCGCTTGTTGTAGATGTTCATGAAGAACGACGTCACCAGCGAGATCGTCAGATAGACCGCCATGGTGATCGCAACGACCTCTACCGCCTGGCCGGTCTGGTTCAGCACCGTGCCGGTGAAGACCTGCACGAGATCGGGATAGCCGATCGCCACCGCCAGCGAGGAGTTCTTGGTGAGGTTGAGGTATTGCGAGGTCAGCGGCGGGATGATGACGCGCATCGCCTGCGGGATGACGACGAGCTTCAGCGTCGGGCCGGAGCGCAGACCGAGCGCGTTGGCCGCCTCCGTCTGTCCTCTGGACACCGCCAGGATGCCGGCCCGCACCACCTCGGCGATGAAGCCACCCGTGTAGGTCGACAGGCCGATCAGCAGCGCGACGAACTCCGGATAGATCTGCATGCCGCCGGTCAGGTTGAAACGACCCTGCTGCGGATAGTCGAAAGTGAGCGGACGGCCCGTGATGAAGAACACGAGAAGCGGCAGCCCGACGATGAGCGCGAGCGCGACCCAGCCGTTGTGGTACTGCTTGCCGGTCTGCATCTGCTGGCGCCGCGACCAGACGAAGAAGGCGATCGCCCCGGCGATGCCGATGAAGAAGGCGATGACGACCGCCTCGAAGGCCGGGCCGAAATTCGGGCTCGGCAGGATGATGCCGCGGTTGTTGAGATAGATGCTGCCGGGCAGCGCAATCGAGTTGCGGGCATCAGGCAACGGCTTCAGCACCGCGTTGTACCAGAAGAAGAGCTGAAGCAGCAGCGGGATGTTGCGGATCACCTCGACATAGATCATCGCCAGCTTGGCGACGATCCAGTTGTTGGAAAGGCGCGCCACACCGACGAAGAAGCCGATCATGGTGGCGAGTACGATGCCGAGCGCGGCGACGAGCAGCGTGTTGAGCAGGCCGACCAGGAAGGCCTGGCCATAGGTCGAGCCACCGGATGCCGAGAACGGGATCAGCTTCTGATTGACGTCGAAACCGGCAGCGTTGTTCCAGAAGCCGAAACCGGAGGCGATCTTCTGGGCACGAAGGTTCTCGATGGCGTTGGATGCGGCGGACCAGATCAGGAAGCCGACGACCGCCAAAAGAAGGATCTGATAGACATAGCCGCGGATCTTGGGGTCGTAGAACAACGACGCCTTGCCGGGTGATACCGTTTCGGTCGGAATGCTCGACACTTGTCACGCCCTTTTTGCTTCGCTTGTTGCGGCCGGCGATCCTTCGGCGGTGCGGTTGCGCCGAGGTCGTGTTGTTGTCCGTGCCGCTATTCTTCGTGTTTCGTGCAGGAGGCGCGCTATGCGAGGGAGCGCCTCCCCGTCATTCAGGGAAGCGTCGCGCTACCGACGCCGATAGCTGCCGCCCCCGCGGCAGTCGCGATCTCTGTCCTCATGCCGCCGTACCCCTGTTCGGAGCGGGTTTGTCCCGCTCTCCCCGATTGTGCAAATCTTGAGCAGCAAATGCCGATGCGGCAAGTCCTGCTGACGTAAATTTCCAATCAGCAAATCCCGGACCAACCGCCCCGGTGGTCCTGTCTGGCGCCGTCCGCAAATTTCTGCGCCCCCGCCCTCGTCGTCAACGAACAATCCCGTCAGCGGGATGGAGCGGCACACAGCCTGCCGGAGACCCCTTTCCTGAAGACCGTGCCGGGCGAAATGAAGCGTTCTCGCGCAGGATCTGCCGGTGCCTGCCGAGATACAAGAACGCCGCGAAACGCTTGCAGGCGGCTCGCGGCGATGGTGCAGCGGATGTCACTAAAAAACGGGGCACCGGTCAGGCCGGCGCCCCGCAAGACGTATCAGCGAACCGGCGGGGCGTATTGCAGTCCGCCCTTGGTCCAGAGCGCGTTCTGACCGCGGGCGATCTTCAGCAGCGAGCCCTGGCCGACGTTGCGCTCGAAGGATTCGCCGTAGTTGCCGACGTGCTTGACGATGCGGACGACCCAGTCCGCCGTCAGGCCGACCTGCTCGCCGAACTTGCCCTCGGTGCCGAGCAGGCGCTTGACCTCGGGGTTATCCGACTTGAGCTGCTGATCGACGTTGGCCTGGGTCACGCCCAGTTCCTCGGCGTTCAGCATGGCGAAGCCGACCCACTTCACCAGGTTGAACCATTGCGGATCGTTGTTGCGGACGGACGGGCCGAGCGGCTCCTTGGAGATGATCTCCGGCAGGACGATGTGGTCGTCGGGGTTCGTCAGCTTCAGGCGCTCGGCATAGAGGCCCGAGGCGTCGGTAGTGAAGGCGTCGCAGCGGCCGGCGTCATAGGCCTTGATCGTCTCGTCCGCCGAGGCGAAGGCGACGACTTCGTACTTCAGGTTGTTGGCACGGAAGTAGTCGGCCAGGTTGAGTTCGGTCGTGGTGCCCTGCTGGGTGCAGACCGAGGCGCCGGAAAGCTGCAGCGCCGAGTTCACGCCGAGCTTCTTGCGGACCATGAAGCCCTGGCCGTCATAGTAGTTCGCGCTGGTGAAGAGCAGGCCGAGCGACGCGTCGCGCGTCATCGTCCAGGTCGAGTTGCGGACCAGCACATCGATCTCGCCCGACTGCAGCGCGGTGAAGCGATCCTTGGCCGAGAGCGGGATGAACTTCACCTTGTTCGGGTCGTTGAAGATTGTCGCTGCGATGGCGCGGCAGACATCGACGTCGAGCCCCTTCCAGTTGCCCTGCGCATCCGGAACGCCGAAGCCGGCGAGCCCGGTGTTGGAGCCGCAGTTGAGGGCGCCGCGCTGCTTGACCTGCGCGAGGGTCGCCTGGGCGGAGGCCCCGGTCGCCGAAATGGCCATGCCAATTCCCGCTGCGAGGGCGGCTGCTACAAACTTTTTCATCGGTACTCTCCCATTGAAGCCACGTTCCCGGCTCGCGCCGAACGCCATCCTGGTCTCGCCGCCGGCAGCGATTTCGCTGCTCGGTTCACCTTGCGGTTGCGCGGCGCTCCCCCGTCATCGAGTCGATTGCCAGAGCGACCCATGAGCGTCAAGCAACCGCCATACGCATGAGCCGCCCCTTGTCCACTGCATACATCACATGCGAGTTTGTGGGTCGTGGTCAAGTGCGACCGCATTCTCCCGCCTGCCGGACGTGCCGTTTCCATGAAAAAGTTGTCTTCGCCTGAATTTGCCCGCCTCGGCGAGCGGACACGCCTTGTGCTTGCCGGCCGCGACCCCGAGGACAGTTACGGCTTTGTCAATCCGCCTATCGTACGAGGCTCCACGGTCGTTTACCCGAACACGGCGGACTTCCTGGTTCGCAAGGCGCGCTACACCTACGGCACGGATGGCAGCCCGACGCTGGACGCGCTGATCGCGGCGGCCAACACGATCGAGGGCGGGGCCGGTGTGGTCGCCACCCCGTCCGGGCTTCTTGCCTGCACGCTCGCCTTCCTGACCATCCTGTCCTCCGGCGATCACGTCCTGGTGACGGACAGCGTCTACCGCCCGACGCGCATCTTCTGCGACACGTTCCTGAAGCGCATGGGCGTAGAGGTCACCTATTACGATCCGCTGATCGGCGGCGACATCGCCAAGCTCTTCAAGCCGAACACCAAGGCGGTCTGGACCGAGGCGCCTGGATCCCAGACCTTCGAGATGCAGGATATCCCCGCCATCGTGGCGGCAGCCCATGAGCGGGACATCCTGGTCGCGTTGGACAACACCTGGGCGACGCCGCTCTTCTTCGACAGCCACAAATTCGGCGTCGACTTCTCGGTGCAGGCCGGCACGAAGTACTACGCCGCGCATTCGGACGTGCTGATCGGCACCATCTCGGCGCGGACACCGGAACAGTTCAAGAAGCTCAAGGCCGCCTGGCACCAGCTCGGGATGATCGTGGCGCCGGAAGACGCCTTCCTCACCTTGCGCGGCATGCGCACCATGGCCGTGCGGCTCAAGGAGCAGATGCCGGCCGGCATCGCCATGGCCGAATGGTTGCGCGAGCGCCCGGAAGTCGCTCGCGTCCTTCACCCCGCCCTGCCGGGCGCACCAGGGCATGAAATCTGGAAGCGCGACTTCACCGGCGCCTCCTCGCTCTTCACGATCGAGCTCGAACCGGTTTCGATGACGGCGGTCGGCGCGATGCTGGACGGGCTGACGCTGTTCGGCATCGGCGCATCCTGGGGCGGCTATGAGAGCCTCGTCCTGCCCTTCGACTGCAAGGACTACCGCACCGCGACCAAGCCGGACTTCAAGGGTCCGACGATCCGCATCCATATCGGGCTGGAAGACATCGAGGATCTGAAGGCCGATCTCGATGCCGGCTTCGCGCGGTTGCGCGCCGCGGCCTGACAAACCAAGGCTGCCGGTCTCTCGGTCTCCGGCCGGCTCGTTCAGAGTCGGCCGATCTCGACATCACGCCCGAGCAGCTTGGCGAGCTGCTTGAGGCGGCCTTCGACACGGTCGCTGGCCAGAGCGGCGAGATCGTCCGGAAAGCGCAGCACCAGGCGGTTGTCGACACAGGCTGCCGGGATACGCGGCAGGATGCCGGCCATGCCGGCGGACAAGAGATAGGCGACACGGAAGATCGCCGCGATCAGCGTCGCACGGGCGAGCAGGGTCGGCTGCAGCAATGTCTTCAGGCCATCGGCAGCCGGAGAGCTTGCCTTGAGGCCGGCGTAACGATGGAAGATCGTCAGTGCCAGGAACGCCCGCCCGACATGGTCGATGCCCGTGAAATAGGCATGCGCGATCACGTTCATGCTCTGCTCGCCGCGATAGTCGGGATGGGCGCGCCAGCCGATATCGGACAACAGACAGACGGTCTCGATCAGCCGTCCCGACGGCTCGTCCTGCGGTAGGCCCGCGGTTTCGAGGATGCCGCTCGCCCAGGCGATCAGGTCGGCAGCATGGCGCGGATCGCGAGCCCGCAGGAGATTGTAGTCGCGCGCGGCCTGCAGCAGCGGATCGGCCACCTGTTCCGCCGGCGAAAGCTGCTCGTGCAGGAGGCCCTCGCGCACGCCCTGAGCTGAGATGACGATGTTGCGCGGCTTACCGCGCTTGATCAGTTCGTCGAGCACGAGCGCGCCATAGGCGAGCAACGGACGCCGCGCCGAGGACACCGAATCGATCGCGTCGAGAACGGACGCATCGGCCCGCTCGACCAGCTTGGCGAAATCGGCCGCATCCTTCGGCGGAATCGCATAGCCATGCATGACGTTGAGGGGGTAATTCGCGCGTCGCTGGTGCAGGGTCGCCAGCGCGCGCCAGGTCCCGCCGACGGCATAGAAGTCGCGGCCCTTCATCGCAGCGAGCTGCGGCAGCTTGTCGAGTTCGTCCCGGACGATCTTCTCGGCCGCCCGGATCGAGCCCTTCGAGCGATCGAGCAGCGCGAGGCCGCCAAGCGGCACGCTGGCGCCCTTCCCCACTGCGCCGTTCTTGACGGAAATCAGCTCAAGGCTGCCGCCGCCGAGATCGCCGACGACCCCGTCGGGGGCATCGAAACCGGAGATCACGCCGAGGCCCGAGAGAATCGCCTCGCGGCCGCCGGAGATCAGCTCGATCGGCTGGCCGACCGCCTTCTCGGCGCGGGCGATGAAGTCCGGCCCGTTCTCGGCATAGCGCGCCGCGGCGGTGGCGATGACGCGAATCTCGCCGACATGCATCGCCTCGCAGAGGATGCGAAAGCGCACGAGCGCGTGGATCGCCTTATCGATCGCATCCTCGGCGAGCCGGCCGGTCGAGGCGACCTGCCGGCCAAGCCCCGCCATCTCCTTCTCGTTGAAGACCTGCGAAGGCGCCCGCGCCAGCATCTCGTAGACGACGAGGCGGACCGAGTTCGAGCCGATATCGACGATGGCAATGGTGTCGGAGAGCGCAAGCCGCCCCGGCGCGTGCCTGAGCTCAGGCTTTACGGCCTCCCCGGCGCGTGAGGGAACGGGGACTTGAATTGGAGAGCGATTTTCCACGTCCAGACAGACTCGGGTTTGTCATGAAGTACTTATGCGCGTTGAACGGCTCTTCGTTCGCCGCCGGGACAATGCGGCGCGAGCCGCCATCGGCCAATATCGTCCAGCTCTGCTCGTTGTCGAGCAGGTTGGCCAACATAATCTGATCGAGCAACTGCTGATGCACCGTCGGGTTCAGAATCGGCGTCAGCGCCTCGACCCGGCGATCGAGGTTGCGCGGCATCAGGTCCGCCGATGAGATCGAGACCTTGGCCTTGGCCGAGGGCAGGCCGTGGCCGGCGCCGAAGGCGTAGATGCGGGTGTGCTCGAGGAAGCGGCCGATGATCGACTTGACGCGGATGTTGTCCGACAGGCCGGGCACACCCGGCCGCAGGCAGCAGATGCCGCGCACGACGAAGTCGATCTCGACGCCGGCCTGGCTGGCATCATAGAGCGCGTCGATGATCTCGGGATCGACCAGCGAGTTGCACTTGCCCCAGATCGCGCCCTTGCGGCCGGCCTTCACATGCGCGACCTCCTCGGCGATGTCGGCGAGCAGCCGCTGCTTCAGGCCGGTCGGCGAGATGGCCATGCGCTCCAGCCCGTCGGGCTCGGCATAGCCGGTGATGAAGTTGAAGACGCGCGCGACATCCTGCGCGATCACCGGGTCGGCGGTGAAGAAAGAGACGTCGGTATAGATGCGCGCCGTGATCGGGTGATAGTTGCCGGTCGCGATATGGCAGTAGCTGACGAGCTGGCCCGCCTCGCGGCGCACGACCAGCGAGAGCTTGGCGTGGGTCTTGAGCTCGATGAAGCCGTAGACGACCTGGACGCCGGCGCGCTCCATCTCCTTGGCCCATCGGATGTTCGCCTCTTCGTCGAAGCGGGCCTTGAGCTCGACCAGCGCGGTGACGGACTTGCCGGCCTCCGCGGCCTCCGTCAGCGCCTTGACGATCGGCGAGTTCGCGGAGGTGCGGTAGAGCGTCTGCTTGATCGCGACGACGTTGGGATCGCGCGCCGCCTGCTGCAGGAACTGCACGACGACGTCGAAGCTCTCATACGGATGGTGGACGAGCAGGTCCTTCTGGCGGATCGCGGCGAAGCAATCGCCGCCATGCTCGCGGATGCGCTCCGGGAAGCGGGCGTTGTAAGGCTTGAACTTCAGGTCCGACCGGTCGACGCCGACGAGCTGGGAAAGCTCGTTCAGTCCGATCATGCCGTCGACCTCGACGATCTCGTCGGCATCGACCTTGAGTTCGCGCACGATCAGCCGGCGCAGATGGTCGGGCATGCCGAGCGAAAGCTCGAGCCGGATGACGACGCCGAGTCGGCGCTGCTTCAGCATCGTCTCGAAGACGCGGACGAGGTCCTCCGCCTCCTCCTCGATATCAAGATCGGAGTCGCGGATGACGCGGAAGGAGCCGGTTCCCTTGACCTCGTAGCCCGGAAAGAGCTTGCCGATGAAGAGCGAGATCGCATCCTCGAGCGTGATGAAGCGATGCAGGCCTTCGCGGGCAAGATCGGGCAACTCGATGAAGCGATCGATCTTGATCGGCACGCGGATCAGCGCGTCGAGCTGGCGCCCGTCGTTCTTGCGCTCCAGCGCCAGCGCGATGGTGAAGCCGAGGTTGGGGATGAAGGGGAACGGGTGCGCCGGGTCGATCGCCAGCGGCGTCAGCACCGGGAAGACGTAGTTGAGGAAATAGTCCTCGAGCCAGATCCGATCCTGCGAGCCGATATCGGCGGGCTGCAGCAGGTGGATGCGGTTCTCATGCAGATCGTGCCGCAGCTCGGCCCAGCGGGCCTGCTGGTCACCGGTCAGTGCGTGGACGGCCTCGCCGATCGCAACGAGCTGCTCGGCCGGGGTCAGCCCATCCTGGCTGCGGGTGACGACGCCGGCTTTGAGCTGCTCGCGCAGGCCGGAGACGCGGACCATGAAGAACTCGTCGAGATTGTTCGCCGAGATCGAGAGGAAGCGCAGCTGCTCCAGCAATGGATGGCTGCGGTTCGAGGCCTCTTCCATGACGCGGCGATTGAACTGCAGCCAGCTGAGCTCGCGATTCATGAAGCGCCCGGGCTGCTGACGCAGCGCCAGCGAGTCGGTCTCGCCGGTGAGCCGCTCCGGCTCGTCGGTCACGGTATCGAGATTCATGCGCTTCACCCGCGTCCTGGTCGCTTTTTCGCTCATGGCGCCGTTGAAGCCATCCTAGCGTGACGGTTCGATGACAGGCGACATGATTTCACGCCGAGACATGTCGGTCTTGCCCGCGATCGCTCAACCCAGCTCTTCCGGGAAGAGTTCCGCCAGCACCTCCTGCACCAGCAGGCGCGTCACCCGCCGGCCGCGCTCCAGCGCCACGCGATCGAGACGGTCGACGACCTGCCGGGCGGCGGCGAAGGAGCGCTCCATCCTCAAGGCGAGGGCTTCAATCACGGCGGTGTCGACGACGAGCTGCCGGTCGATGAAGAGCTTGACCAGGACGGCTCGCAGAAGCCCGTCATCGGGCGGCTCGATGGTGGCGCTCGGCGCCAGCCGCAGCCGTGACAGCAGGTCCGGCACGCGCAGGCCCCAAAGATCGGGCTGGCGACGCGCCGTCAGGAGCAGCGAGCCGCCGCGCGCCTTGACCGCGTTCATCAGATGGAACAGCGCGGCCTCGTCAATCGGGCCGGCATCGCAATCCTCGATCACCAGAGCACCGCCCGAGACCAGATGCGGCACCTTGGCCTCGCTCAATTCGACGGCGGAAAGCGTCCAGGCATGGGCGGCGCGGGCCCAGATGGCGGCGAGATGGGTCTTGCCGGCGCCCTCGGGCCCGGTCAGGCGCAGCCAGGCATCCGGCCATTGCGGCCAGCTTTCGACGAGCCCGTAGGCCGCCTCATTCGACGGGCCGACCAGAAAATCCTCGACGCCATGGCGGCTGTCGACGGGCAGGTCGAAGGCGAGCTGGCGCGGGCGCGGCGGTATGTCGGACATGATCGGATCAGAGATCGGCGTCGGCGCGCGCCCTCGTCCGGGCCGTGCGCGTCGTTTCGCTGCCATGGTAGAGCTTGCTGGCCAGATATTCCCTGAGCGCGAAGCGGCAGAGCACGCCGGTGACCGCCGCAAGCGGCACCGCGAGCAGCAACCCGACGAAGCCGAACAGGGAGCCGAAGGCAAGCAGCGCGAACATCAGCCAGACCGGATGCACACCGATCGAATCGCCGACGAATTTCGGCTGGAAGATGTTTCCTTCGAGGAACTGCCCGGCAAAGAAGACGCCGAGCGTCACCAGCGGCCAGGTCCAGTCCGGCCAGAACTGCACGATGGCGACGCCGACCGACAGCACGAGGCCCGTGAGCGAGCCGACATAGGGAATGAAGGAGAGGAAGCCCGAGATGATGCCGATCAGGGCGCCGAAATTGACGCCGATCACGCTGAGTCCGATCGCATAGAAGCTGCCGAGCAGCACGCAGACCAGGGCCTGGCCGCGCAGGAAGCCGGCGATGGCCAGATCCATCTCGTGCAATAGCCCGCGAATGGTGTCGCGGTGGTCGCGCGGCAGCCAGCTGTCGACGGTCGCGACCATCCGGTCCCAGTCGACCAGCAGATAGAAGGCGATGACCGGCGTCAGCACCAGGAGCGAGAACACGCCGACGATGGCGGTGCCGCCGCTCCAGAGCGACTGAAGCAGGCCGCCGACCCATTTCGTCGCCTCGCCGACGAGGTTGCCAAGCGAGTTCTGCGCTTCCTGCTGCAGGTTTCCGCCACCGAAACGCTCGAGCCAGGGGGCGCCCTTCTCCATCGCGAGCGCCTGGAGCTTGGCGGCATCGGCGGGCAATCTCTCGACGAGCCCGGCCAGCTGCCGTCCCAGCAGCGGCGCCAGCAGCACGAGCGCCAGTACGAAGATGATCAGAAAGACGACCAGGATGACGATGGTCGCCGTAAGCCGGTTCATGCCCATCCGCTCCAGCCTGTCGGCCAGCGGATCGAGCAGATAGGCGAGCGCCAATGCGGCGATGAAGGGCAGCAGAATATCCCGCAGCACCACCAGCAGGAGGATGAAAACCAGGAGGGACCCGAGCCAAAAGCCGATCTGGCGTTGCAACGTCATCGATCAGCCTCTTTCGCGTCTCCGGCCGGCGGAAGGGGATAGATGTGCATGGAAGCCCATGGTTCCAAGCCGCGGCGGCGGGTGAAGACCGGTCAGCCCGCCATATGGCGCAGCCAGAAGGCGAGATAGGCCGTCATCGAGGCGAGCGTCAACAGAGCGACGAGAATCTCGCCAATTGTGGAGACGTGGCCGGGATCGACCCCGAAGGCGCGCGAGCCGAGCGCCAACGCCGCGAAGGCGATCTGCGCGGCCGTGTTGAGCTTGCTGACGAGCAAGGGGGCGATCGTCACCGGCCGGTCCATCAGCCAGGACAGGATCACCGCCGCCACGATCATCAGGTCGCGCGCCACGACGAAGATGACCAGCCAGGTCGGAATGGCGCCGACCATGGCCAGGGTGATGTAGATCGAGACGATCAGCGCCTTGTCGGCGATCGGGTCGAGATAGGCGCCAAGCTCGCTCGCCATGCCGCAACGCTTCGCGAGGAAGCCGTCGACGGCATCGGATATGCCGGCCACCACGAAGATGATGAAGGCGGCCTGCCAGCGCGCATTGACGATCATGACGATCACCAGCGGCACCAGGAAGAGGCGGCCGACCGTGATCAGGTTGGGGATCGTCATTCACAACGCCCGAGCGAAACTCGACAGAGAACGACGCTAAGGGCGCCGGCAGTGGATCGGCAAGAGCGAAAACGCCGATACGCCTTGCAAGGCGCGGCGTGCTTGCCTATCGCTCGCGCGACCACAAGGAAGGCGGAATTCAATGAGCAAGCCCGGTGCGAACGGACTGACCTATGCGCAGGCGGGTGTCGATATCGACGCCGGCAATGCCATGGTCGACGAGATCAAGCCGCTGGTGCGCGCCACGCGCCGGCCGGGCGCGGACGCCGAGATCGGCGGCTTCGGCGGGCTGTTCGACCTCAAGGCCGCCGGCTTCAGCGATCCGATCCTCGTCGCCGCCAATGACGGCGTCGGCACCAAGGTGAAGATCGCGATCGAAAGCGGGCTGCATTCGACGATCGGCATCGACCTCGTCGCGATGTGCGTCAACGACCTGATCGTGCAGGGTGCCGAGCCTCTGCTCTTCCTCGACTATTACGCCACCGGCAAGCTCGACCCCAAGGTCGGCGTCGAGATCGTGCGCGGCATCGCCGATGGCTGCCGCCAAGCCGGCTGCGCGCTGATCGGCGGCGAGACCGCCGAGATGCCCGGCATGTACGCCGAGCAGGACTATGACCTTGCCGGCTTCGCGGTCGGCGCCGCCGAGCGCGGCACCTTGCTGCCGCGCGAGGACCTGAAGCCCGGCGATGTGGTGTTCGGCCTGCCCTCCTCCGGCGTGCACTCCAACGGCTATTCGCTGGTGCGCCGCATCGTCCAGCTCAGCGGCCTCGCCTGGGAGGCGCCCGCCCCCTTCGCGCCGGAAAAGACCCTGGCCGAAGCCCTGCTGGAGCCGACCCGCATTTATGTGAAGCCCTTGCTTCAGGCGCTGAAGGCAACCGAGGGCATCAAGGCGCTGGCGCATATCACCGGCGGCGGCTTCCCTGATAACATCCCGCGCGTGCTGCCCGAGGGGCTCGGCGTCGCGCTCGACCTGCCCGCGATCCCCGTACCGCCCGTCTTCGGCTGGCTCGCACGGATCGGCGGCGTCGTCGAGCGCGAGATGCTGCGCACCTTCAACTGCGGCATCGGCATGATCGTGGCAGCCGATGCGGCCAAGGCCGACGAGGTTTTCGCCGCGCTGAAGGCGGCCGGCGAAGCTCCGGTCAAGCTCGGCGAGATCGTCCCGGTCTCGGGCGGCGAGGAGCAGGTCAGTTATCGCGGCAAGCTCTCGCTGTGAGCCCAAAGCCTGCCCGCATGCGCGTCGGAGTGCTGATCTCCGGGCGCGGCTCCAACATGGTCTCGCTGGCGGAGGCGGCGCAGTCGCCGGACTATCCGGCCGAGATCGCGCTCGTCATCTCCAACATCCCGGATGTCCTTGGGCTGGAACGGGCGCGGGGCTTCGGCATCGCCACTGCGACGGTCGACCACAAAACGTTCGGCAAAGACCGCGAGGCGTTCGAGCGCGCGATGGACGAGCTGCTGCGCGTCAACCAGATCGAGCTCATCGTGCTCGCCGGTTTCATGCGCATCCTGACCCCCTGGTTCGTGAAGCGCTGGGAAGGGCGGGTGATCAACATCCACCCCTCCCTGCTGCCGCTGTTCAAGGGCACGCATACCCACCGGCAGGCGCTTGAAGCCGGCGTCGTCGAGCATGGCTGTTCGGCGCATTTCGTCGTGCCCGACCTCGATGCCGGGCCTGTGATCCTACAGGCGAAGGTGCCGGTTCTGCCTGGCGACGACGAAGACAAGCTGGCACAGCGCGTCCTCGTCGAGGAACACAAGCTCTATCCGGCGGCGCTGGCCGAGGTCGCCTCCGGCCGGGCGAGGCTCGCGGGGGATGCCGTCATCCGAGCCTGATCGTCCTCAGGCCGCTTCGCACCGGGCGGAAGCTCGCCGCCGCCCTCGCGCTTGCAGCGCTCCCATTCCTCGCGGGTCTTCTCCTCTTCCTTCTGCCAGCGGCGGAAAAGATCGGCACGGCGGGCGGGATAACGCTCTTCCAGCGCGGTGAGCCCGGTCATGCGGTCGGTGCGGAAATGGCGGAAGGCCTGCCTGAGCTCGCACCAGGCGATGACGATGCGCACGCGCTCGTAGAAGGTCATGCCGATCGGCCAGATCATGCGCTGAGTCGCATGGCCGCTCTCGTCGCTGTACTCGATCGAAAGCTTGCGGCCATTGCGGATGGCGGCGCGCACGGCGGCGACATCGACCTGATCGGACGGCACATCGCCGGGATAAGAAGCGGCGAACAGCGCGCCGTCGAGCAGGATCGGCCGGAGATGCGGCGGTAACACGGCCGCGACCTTGCTGACCACATCCTCCGCCGCACGCGCCAAAACCGGGTCGGCGCGTTCGCTCAGCCAGCGCATGCCGACCAGCACCGCCTCGATCTCGTCGGGCGAGAGCATCAGCGGCGGCAGGTCAAAGCCGGCGTCGAGCACATAGCCGATGCCGGCCTCGCCGCGCACAGGCACGCCCTGGCGCACGAGCGCGCCGATGTCGCGGTAGACCGTGCGCACGGAGACGTCGAGCTCGGAGGCCAGCGTCTCGGCGGTAACGGGGCGCCTGCGTCGCCGCAGGCTCTGGATCATGTCGAGCAATCGTTCGGCGCGCTGCACGGCGTCGTCTCCCCACTCGTCTCCGGTCCAATGCCCGTTCCGTTCGACCGGAGCGATCGAACGGATGACGGCTTTGACCTGCGGCAAGATGGCTCAGCCGCGCTGACAGCTTCTGTCAGGAGTCTGTCAGCAGCAAGGCGGCGTGGGAAGAATGCGAACGCGCCAGTGCCCCGGCGCGTGGATCAGCTCAGAACGGGCGCTTGAGTTTGCACTGGTCGATGAAGCGCAGGCCCTTTTCGCGGGCCGTATCGTTGAAGTAGCCGGTGTCACGGAACGCCTGGATCTCGTCCTTGGTCATGGCGTTGACAGTGCCCTTGGCGTAGCAGCTGCAGGGCGTGTGCACGGCCTCGCGCGTCGTGCCGAGGAGCTGAGACTGCGTGACCAGGCAGGCGTCGAAGGCGCGCAGCTGGATCATGTAGGGGGTCAGGTTCTTCGCCGTCGGATCGGGAGCCGGCAGCGTCGTCGAGCTGCTCGCGGCGTAGGCCGAAACGCTCGCCAGGATCGATAGTCCACCGGCCAGCAAGACCGCACCCATCCGCCGCATCATCATGATTCCGCCTGCTCTTCGAGAATGGGGCACATCGAAGACCACATGCTGCGCCCGTTTCCCGGCATGGCCATAGAGCTAGCTCAACGTCAAGAGGATGCGTGTTCGCTCATCGCTGTTTTCAGGGACAGTGCTTCCGCTGCGACGCTCTCCGGCTCGTCGCCGCCCATATGCCGGGCGCCAGAGTCGATCCCGAGCCCCGCTTCGTCGATCACCGGAGCCCGGTCCGCCAGCTCGAGAAACACGGCGGCGCAAAGCAGCCAGACAACCGCCACTTCCATGATCATCGCCGCCTCCTGCGACCCTGTCGATCGGACCTTCAGATCCCTGGGACACATTCTGGCCACCATCGATTAACGAGCGGTTCCCGGTGCCCGCCGGCGCCAGCCTCCGGCACGGCCACGGCGGCTGCGATCAAGCCCGGCTAACGCCAAGAAAAAGCCCCGACGTCACAACACATTGATATTCCTGAGATAACGAAAAACTCACCTTAACCGCGCATTAATCCCCTTCCCGCAGATTGCCCCCATTCAAATCCACCGGGCGCGCTGCCGCGTCGGAGTTCTGGACTATGCGTTGCGTTGCGTATCTGGCGGGTCTGGCGACCTGCTTCTTCCTCTCGCTGCCTGGCCAAGCCCAGGCGCAGTCGAAAGACTACTCCACCCTGACCTCGCCCCAATCGGCGCAGAACTGGTATGTGACGCTTGGTGCAGGCGTGCGCTATCAGCCCGACTACACCGGCTCGGACGATTACGTGTTCCGCGCGCGCCCGATCATCTCGCTGGGCAAGGGCCTGAAGAGCACATGGTGGAGCGCCGAGGACGACGCGATGCTGAGCATCGGCGTCTTCTCCGGCCAGGGCTGGCGCATCGGCTTCTCCGGCGACCTGCTCTGGAAGCGCAGCGCCAAGGTCAATCCGTTGCTCGTCGCCGTGCCCGCGACCAAGTTCGGCGCCGAGGCCGGCGCCTTCGCCGAATTCTATCCGACGTCCTGGCTGCGAGGCCGGGTCGACCTGCGCCGCGGCATCGTCGCGCATGACGGCGTCGTCGCCGACCTCAAGCTCGATGCCTTCACCAATATGGGCCCGTGGACTCTCGGTGTCGGCCCGCGCATGCGGATCGCCTCGGCGGACTATGTCCGGACCTATTTCGGAACCTATGGAGCCCAGCCCGGTACCGGCGGCCTGCTGCAGCGCTTCAACACCGGCGTCCATACGGTCGGCGCCCTGGCGCAGATCACCTATCACTGGTCGGATCAGCTCAAGACCACGGCCTATGTCGAGTACAAGCACCTCGTCGGCGACGCGACCCGCTCGGCCATCGTCAGGCCGTTCGGCTCGCGCGACTCGCTCACCATCGGCCTCTCGGCGAGCTACTCCTTCGATACCGGGTCGAGCTATTCTCTAGGGCTCTGAGGACAACGGCATCGCGGCCGGGCTTGCCCGGCCGCGTACCGAGGCTCAGAAAAGAAAAAGGCGGACCGGGAAACCGGTCCGCCTTTCTGCTTTTCAGGAGGCGGCTGCGATCAGCCGACGATCTCGTTGCCCGCGAAGAACTGGGCGATCTCGACGGCCGCGGTCTCCGGCGCATCGGAACCGTGCACGGTGTTCTCGCCGACCGACTCGGCGAAGAGCTTGCGGATGGTGCCCTCGGCGGCGTTGGCCGGGTTGGTGGCGCCCATCACGTCGCGATAGGCGGCGATCGCATTCTCGCCTTCCAGCACCTGCACGACCACGGGGCCGGAGGTCATGAAGTCGACGAGCTCGCCGAAGAAGGGACGCGCCGAGTGGACGGCATAGAAGGTCTCGGCCTGAGCCTTGGTCATCTGGATGCGCTTCTGAGCGACGATGCGCAGGCCGGCCTTCTCGATGACCGCGTTGACCGCGCCAGTGAGATTGCGCTTCGTCGCATCGGGCTTGAGAATGGAGAAGGTACGCTGAACAGCCATCGAAAAATCCTAGGGTACGAAAAGGGAATTGCGGCGCGCTTATAGCCGCCGCTTTCGTCCCTCACAAGGCAGGGGGGCGGTCCGGCTCGTCCGCAATCCGCAAGCCCGAGGATCATTTTCGTGCTAGGATCGCGCCTGGAGAACAAGGGAGGCGATCCATGGGTATCGTCGCGATTGTATTCCTGGCCTGTCTGGCGTCGCTCTGCGAATTGCTTCTGGTGACGGCCGACGGCATCACCAAGGACCGCAGGAGCAACATGCCCCCGCCCTCGGGCGGTATCGGAGCCTTCTGAACCGCGCATACAAGCGCGGCGCGGCAGAATAGCAGAACGTGGCCCTCTCAGTGCCGCGTGAGGAAAGCGCGTGCTTCGCGCAGCGCCTCGGCGATCTCGTCCCGGCTCATCTCAAGCGCGAGCTCCTGACGATGGGCCGCTGCCCGGGCGCAACCGCGGGCAAAGGCGACGTTGAACCATTTCTGCGCCGCGACGAGGTCGACGTCCCCTGCCCGCCCCGAAGCATGCATCAGCCCGAGTTCGCAATAGGCCTCGGCCGACACCTCAGCCGGGATCACCAGCGAAGCCGGAACAGCGCTCATCTCCATACGTGCCATGACACCACCCTCTTTTCGTTGTCCCGGCCACCCGTCCAAGGCCCCGGTCGATGGATGCGAGAGTGAGCTCGACCTTTAAAATGCGCGCTAAATTTTGCGGTGAATCGAGTCTCAACGAGGCGTAATCGTCCGGTTAAAGTAACCAAGGATTCACTTCAGAATTCCGAAAATACAAGCGATTTCAACCGGATGCCGAAGCACCTTCGCGCGCGCCGTTGAGATTGGATTCACCTTGCGCAACGGAACGGGCCGCAACCTCTTCCCTTGCGGCAGCTTGAGCTGCGCCTAAACCCCGATATAGTTCATATCTGAACCATGCAGGCATAGCGGGTCGGATAAGGGAGGATCGAATGAAGGACGGGACCGGATCGAGGCTCGCGGGGCTGGCGGCGCTCGGCATGCTGGCGAGCGCCGCAACGGCGGCTGCGCAGGAAGTGGCAGGCGTCTGGGAGCGCGACACGGGCGCCTCACGCGTACGCTTCACCAAATGCGGCGAGGCGCTTTGCGGCACGATCTCGTGGCTCAAGGAGCAGAACGGGCCGGCCAAGGTCGGCCAGCGCATCTTCTACGACATGAAGCCCGACGGCGACGGCAAATGGGCCGGCAGCGCCTTCAACCCGGAAGACGGCAAGACCTATTCGGGAACGATGAAGCTCTCCGGCAGCACGCTGACCACCGCCGGCTGCGTGATGGGCGGGCTGATCTGCCGCTCGGTCAAGTGGACGCGGTCGAACTGACGTTCTCACGTCCTAGGCGGGGAAACGTCATCCTCGGGCGAAGCGAAGCGCAGACCCGAGGATCTCTTTTCCAGAGAAGCCCGGGTCAAGCCCGGGCATGACGATTTACGTTCATCGGGCCTTCTGGCCGAAGAGGACCGCCTTTTCCTCGGGCGTGCTGATGCCGGCGGGGTTGCGCAACTCCTCCGCAGCCTTCAGCCCGCGCTGGACCGCCGGGCGCGCCTGCATCGTCTCCAGCCAGCGCGCGACATTGGGGAACTGCCTGATGTCCTGGCCCTGCCGTTCCCAGCCGCGTGCCCAGCCGATGCAGGCCATGTCGGCGATGGAATACTCGCCGCAGATATAATCGCGGCCTTCGAGGCGCTTGTTCAGCACGCCGTAGAGGCGGTTGGCCTCGTTGGTGTAGCGGTCGATGGCGTAGGCGACCTTCTCGGGCGCGTAGATGCGGAAGTGATGGGTCTGGCCGAGCATCGGGCCGAAGCCGCCCATCTGCCAGAACAGCCATTCGTCGACGGCGACACGCCCGCGCTCGTCCTTCGGGTAGAACTTGCCCGTCTTGCGGCCGAGATACTGCAGGATGGCGCCGGATTCGAAGACCGAAATCGGCTTGCCGTCCGGCCCTTCGGGATCGACGATCGCCGGCATGCGGTTGTTCGGGGATATCGCGAGGAATTCCGGCTTGAACTGGTCGCCCTTGCCGATGTTCACCGGCACGATGGTGTAGGGCAGCCCGCACTCCTCGAGCATAATGGAGATTTTCCAGCCGTTCGGTGTTGGCCAGTAATAGAGGTCGATCGGCTTGGCGGCAGCTTCGGACATCAGTCTCTTCCTTCCTGGCGTGAGGCCTCGGCGCGAAACGTAAGGAGCACGCCGAAGCGCCGGAAGAGGCATGAGCCCGCCCTCAGCGCGACCTCGCCATGCCGCTGGAGCATCGGCCCGACAAGTGGAATGCGGTTTTCGGAAAAGCTGATGCAAGATCAAAGCTCAGGGCGAGACGACCTTCTTGAAGCCCTCATGGCTCTGGTCGAAGCCGAGATTGCGGTAGAAGCGATGGGCGTCGGGCCTCGCCTTGTTCGACGTGAGCTCGACGAGACCTACCCCTCTCGCCGCAGCGTAGGCGAGAGCATGGCGCATCATCACGCCACCGATGCCCAGGCCTCGGCACTCGGGCGCAACATGCACGCTCTCGATCTTGGCGCGAACACGCCCGCGCTCGGCGAGCCCCGGCAGCAGCGAGATCTGATAGGTGCCGACAACGACTCCGCCGCGCTCGGCGACGATCAGGCTGCAATAGGGATTGGCTTTCATCGCCTTGAACGCCTCGCGATAGGCTGGATGCAGCGCTTCGGCGGCAATTGCCTCAGGGGTGCGGGCCTGCGTCGGCGCCCCGTGCAGGATCAGCGTGGCGATCCGCGGCACATCGTCTGCCGTGGCTTCGCGCATGAGGATGTCGGATGCGTCGACGGCTTTCTGTTTCATTGCGCTTTGTCTCCGAGGCCGAGCGGCCTTCACTCTGCGAAGAGGCGCTTGGCCATCAGCAGCGTGTTCGGCGTGTCGTCGCGTCCGTCGAAGCGGGCCTGTCGCTGCAGGAAGAAGCCCATGCGCTCGTAGAAGGCGATCGCCAGCTCGTTCTGGCTCTCGACCTCGAGGCGGGCAACGGGCGCCTTCGGGAAACAGGCGAGCGCGATCTGCAGAAGCGTGCGGCCGATGCCGACGCCCTGCCAGGCCGGCAGCACGTAGAGCCGCGTCAGCAGCGCCGCGCCATCGCGCTCCGGCCGGGCCGAGGCGGTCGCAACGATATCCTCGCCGATCAGAGCGACGAGGAATACGCCCTCGTCGCGGCCGAGCTGGCTGCGCAGGTTTTCCGGCGAATGCCAGGCATTGGTGATCTCGGCGACCCGCTGCCAGCCGTAGACGCCGTCATAGGTAGCGTGCCAAGTCTCGACCAAAAGCGCCCTCACCGCCAGAATATCGGCGGCTTCAGCGTCGCGGATGACGAGACCTGCGGGCGTCATCCCAATCGTCCAGATTGCACAAGAAATACGGCCGTCATCCCGGGCTTAACCCGGGATCCATGCCGGCACGCTCCCGTTGAAGGTTCAGGCATGGATCCCGGATCTCCGCTTCGCTGCATCCGGGATGACAGCATGTTTGATCACTCGATGCCGAGCTTCTTCTTCAGGATCTCGTTGAGCGCCTGCGGGTTGGCCTTGCCGCCCGAGGCCTTCATGGCCTGGCCGACGAACCAGCCCAGCATGGTCGGCTTAGCCTTGACCTGCTCGACCTTGTCGGGGTTCGCCGCGATGATCTCGTCGACAGCCTTCTCGATCGCGCCGGTGTCGGTGACCTGCTTCATGCCGCGGGTCTCGACGATCTCGCGCGGGTCGCCACCTTCGGTCCAGACGATCTCGAACAGGTCCTTGGCGATCTTGCCGGAGATGACCCCCTCGCCGATCAGGTCGACGAGCCCGCCGAGCTGGGCAGCCGAGACCGGAGAGGTGGTGACGTCCTGGCCTTCCTTGTTGAGGCGGCCGAACAATTCGTTGATCACCCAGTTGGCGGCGGCCTTGCCGTCGCGTCCCTTGGCCACGGCCTCGAAATAGTCGGCCTGATCGCGCTCGGCGACCAGCACCGAGGCGTCGTAGGGCGACAACCCGTATTCGGCGATGAAGCGCGCCTTCTTCGCATCCGGCAGTTCCGGCAGCGCGCCCCTGAGCGACTCGACGAAGGCGTCGTCGAATTCGAGCGGCAGCAGGTCCGGATCGGGGAAGTAGCGGTAGTCATGCGCCTCTTCCTTCGAGCGCATGGAGCGCGTCTCGCCCTTGCCGGGATCGTAGAGGCGCGTTTCCTGGTCGATGGTGCCGCCGTCCTCGATGATGCCGATCTGGCGGCGCGCCTCGGTCTCGACCGCCTGGCCGATGAAGCGGATCGAGTTGACGTTCTTGATCTCGCAGCGCGTGCCGAGGGCGCCGCCGGGCTTACGAACGGAGACGTTCACATCGGCGCGCAAATTGCCCTTCTCCATGTCGCCGTCGCAGGTGCCGAGATAGCGCAGGATGGTGCGCAGCTTCGAGACATAGGCCTTGGCTTCGTCCGCCGAGCGCAAGTCCGGCTTCGAGACGATTTCCATCAACGCCACGCCGGAGCGGTTGAGATCGACGAAGCTCATGGTCGGATGCTGGTCGTGGATCGACTTGCCGGCATCCTGCTCGAGATGCAGCCGCTCGATGCCCACCGTGATCTGCTCGGTCGGCGAGAGATCGACGACGATCTCGCCTTCGCCCACGATCGGGCTCTTGTACTGGCTGATCTGGTAGCCCTGCGGCAGATCGGGATAGAAGTAGTTCTTGCGATCGAAGACCGAACGGTTGTTGATCTGCGCGCTCAGGCCGAGCCCCGTGCGCACGGCCTGGCGGATACATTCGGCGTTGATGACGGGCAGCATGCCGGGCATGGCCGCATCGACGAGGCTGACATGCTCGTTGGGCTCGGCGCCGAAGCCGGTCGAGGCGCCGGAGAACAGCTTGGCATTGGAGGTGACCTGGGCATGGATCTCCATGCCGACGACGATCTCCCAATCGCCGGTCGCGCCCTTGATCAGCTTCTTCGGGTCGGCGGGGCGGGCATGCGCATTCATCTGAAATCTTCCGGCTCGAATGGTCGCCTACGCGTTACGATGTCAGCGGGCGTGCGGCAAGCGTCGTTGCCTCGATCCGGCGCATCAAACCGCCCTGTCATGGTGCAGCGCCGTTGCGCTCCTGCAACCAGATGGCGGGAATATGACTTATATGACGCAATATTGCGCTCGATGATGGGTGATGGTTCTTGACATTCGTCACTCCCCATCCCTTTTTGCGGCACAGACCGGAAAACCCGCTATGTTGCGCCGGTCCGCCACACGGAGTTCCGTCATGCCACGCAGCCGTTTCATCGGCCTGGTGTTCACCGCTATTGCCACGTCGACCGGCTTCACCGCACTCGACGCCGCTGCCCAGGGAGCGCCGCCTGCCCCGCCGGTTCAGGTCGCCAGCCCGCTCGCCAAGCGCATCACCAACTGGGACGAGTATACCGGCCGCTTCGAAGCGAGCGAGCAGGTCGAGGTGCGCGCCCGCGTCTCCGGCTTCATCGACAGCGTGCACTTCCCGGACGGCTCGATCGTCCAGAAGGGCGACCTGCTCTTTACCATCGATCAGCGGCCTTACAAATTGGCTGTCGACGTTGCCCGCGCCGAAGTCGCCCGCTCGAAGGCCCAGGTCGAGCTCTCCCAGAACGAGGTCGACCGCGCCGAGGGCCTGACCCAGAACCGCACGATCACCGCTCGCGACGTCGACCAGCGCCGCGCCAACCTCAACAGCGCGATCGGATCGCTGCAGGGCGCCGAGGCCAATCTCAAGAACGCCGAGCTCAATCTCGAATGGACCGAGGTGCGCGCGCCGCTCTCCGGCCGCATCTCGAACCGCCGCGTCGATCCGGGCAACCTGATCGCCGGCGGGCAGTCGGGCGCGACGCTGCTGACGACCATCGTCGCGGTGGCTCCGATCTACTTCACCTTCGACGTCTCGGAAGCCGACTTCCTGCGGTACAACCGCATGGCCAATCTGCGCGATACGACCAGCAAGGACACCGGGACGCCGGTCGAGGTGCGGCTCTCCGACGAGACCAAATGGGGTCGCCGCGGCAAGGTCAACTTCCTCGACAACGCCCTGAACGCCCGTTCGGCGACGATCCGCGGCCGTGCCGTGTTCGACAACAAGGACCAGTTCCTGACGCCCGGCGTGTTCGGCCGCCTGCGCTTCTTCGCGGGCGAATCCGACGCGCTGCTGGTGCCCGATACGGTCATCGCCTCGGACCAGGCCAGCAAGGTCGTGCTGACGGTCGGCCCTGAGAACAAGGTCGTGCCGAAGCCGGTCGTGCTCGGGCCGATCAGCGAGGGCTTGAGGGTGATCCGCTCCGGCCTGACGGTCGAGGACAAGGTGATCATCGGCGGCAACGCCAATCCCATGGTCCGCCCCGGTGTCGCCGTCACGCCGCAGCCCGGCGAGATCAAGGTCGCGACGACGAACTGAGCGACCTCCTCCAAGATTGAAACATGGGCGCCTGCGGGCGCCCACCCGCCTTTTCCGGACAGGACATTTCCATGTTCCGCTTCGCCCATTTCTTCATCGACCGGCCGATCTTCGCCACCGTGCTCTCGGTGCTGCTGACGATCGCCGGCGCCATTGCCCAACGCTCGCTGCCGATCTCCGAATATCCCGAGATCGCGCCGCCGACCGTCTCGATCACCGCGACCTATCCAGGCGCCTCGGCCGAGGTCGTCGCCGCCACGGTGGCGACGCCGATCGAGCAGGAGGTCAACGGCGTCGACGACATGCTCTACATCACCTCGCAGTCGACAGGCGACGGGCGGGTGACGATCAACGTCGTGTTCAAGGCCGGCGTCGACATCGACCAGGCGCAGGTGCTGGTGCAGAACCGCGTCTCGCAGGCCGAGCCGCGCCTGCCGCAGGAGGTTCGCCAGCTCGGCCTGCAGACGCGCAAGGCCTCGCCCGACTTCCTGATGGTCATCAACATGATCTCGCCGGACGGGTCGCGCGACGCGCAGTACATCTCCAACTACGCCTCGCTCTATGTGAAGGACGTGCTCACCCGCGTCGACGGCGTCGGCGACGTGCAGGTCTTCGGCGCGCGCGACTTCTCGATGCGCATCTGGCTCGATCCGGCCAAGGTCTCGTCGCGCAACCTGACGGCGGGCGACGTCGTCGCCGCGCTCCGGGCCGCGAACGTGCAGGTGGCCGCAGGCGCGCTGAACCAGCCGCCGGCGAAGTCGGACGAGGCCTTCCAGCTCTCGGTCAACACGCTCGGCCGCCTGACGGATGTCTCCGAGTTCGAGAACATCGTCGTGCGTGCCGACGCCGATGGCGGCACGATCCGCGTGCGCGACATCGCCCGCGTCGAACTCGGCTCGCAGGATTACACCTCCAACGCCTATCTCGATAACAAGAACACCGTCGCCATCGCCGTCTTCCAGCGGCCAGGTTCGAACGCGCTCGCGACCTCAGACTCGCTGATCTCGACGATGAACACGATGGCCAAGCAGTTCCCGGCCGGCCTCGAGCACCGCATCATCTACAACCCGACCGAGTTCATCGGGGAATCCGTCGACGCCGTGGTTCACACCCTGCTCGAGGCGGTGGCGCTCGTCGTCGTCGTGGTGATCCTGTTCCTGCAGACCTGGCGCGCCGCGATCATCCCGATCGTCGCGATCCCGGTCTCGCTGGTCGGCACGTTCCTCGTGATGAGCGCGGTCGGAATCTCCTTCAACACGATCTCGCTGCTCGCGCTCGTCCTGGCGATCGGCATCGTCGTCGACGACGCGATCGTGGTCGTGGAGAACGTCGAGCGCTATCTGGCCGAGGGCATGTCGCCGAAGGAAGCGGCGCACAAGACGATGGACGAGGTCGGCGGCGCGCTGCTGGCGATCGCGCTCGTGCTCTGCGCGGTGTTCATCCCGACTGCCTTCATCAGCGGCCTGCAGGGCACCTTCTACCAGCAGTTCGCGGTCACGATCGCAGCCTCGACGGCGATCTCCTGCTTCGTCTCGCTGACGCTGTCGCCGGCCATGTCGGCGGTGCTGCTGAAGCCGCACAAGAAGCATGACGAGAACGAGCAGCACGGATTCTTCTACAAGCTGGGCGCGCCGATCCGCTGGTTCTTCCACTACTTCAATGCGGGCTTCGACTGGCTGTCGCGGACCTATGGACGCATCACCTCCCGGCTCATCCGCATCGCGGTGATCCTGCTGATCGTCTATTCCGGCCTGATCGCCGCGACCGTCTGGGACATCCGCAGGACGCCGACCGGCCTCGTGCCGCAGCTCGACCGCGGCTACTTCATCGTCGCGATGCAGCTGCCGCCGGGCGCCTCGCTCCAGCGCACCGACGCGGTGCTGCGCAGGGCCAACGAACTGCTGCAGTCGCGGCCGGGCGTCGCCCACACCGTGGCCTTCGCCGGCCTCGACGGCGCGACCTTCACGATCGCGCCGAATGCCGGCGTCGCCTTCGTCACGCTCGCTCCGTTCAAGGACCGCGAGAAGGCAGGGCTGACCTCCGCCGGCATCCTGAACGACCTGCGCCAGCAGATGTTCTCGATTCCCGAAGCCTTCGCTCTGGTCATCGAGCCGCCGGCCATTCCCGGCATCGGCACGGGCGGCGGCCTCAAGGGCTATGTGCAGGATCGCAGCGGCCGCGGGCTCCCCGCGCTGGAAGGCGCGGCCTGGATCGTCGCCGGCTCGGCCGGGCAGGTGCAGGGCATCCAGCAGCCCTTCACGCTGTTCTCGACCAAGACGCCGCAAATCTATGCCGATATCGACCGTACCAAGGCGGAGATGCTCGGCGTGCCGATCACGCGCATCTTCGAGACGCTGTCGGTCTATATGGGCTCGGCCTATATCAATGACTTCAACCTGCTGGGTCGCACCTATCGCGTCACGGCGCAGGCCGACAATCCGTTCCGCCTGACCACCCGCGACGTCGCCGGTCTCAAGACCCGCAACGCGGATGGCGAGATGGTGCCGATCGGCTCGGTCGCCTCCTTCCAAGACACGACCGGCGCCTATCGCGTGCCGCGCTACAACCTCTATCCGGCGGCCGAGGTGCAGCTCTCGATGGCGCACGGCTTCTCGACCGGACAGGGCATCGCGGCGGTCGAGAAGATCGCGGCGGAGCGGCTGCCGGCCGGCTTCGGCTTCGAGTGGACCGAGATCGCGCTGCAGGAGAAGCTCGCCGGCAACACCGCGATCGTCGCCTTCGGGCTAGCGGTGGTGTTCGTCTTCCTGCTGCTGGCGGCGCTCTATGAAAGCTGGCTGCTGCCGCTCTCGGTCATCCTGATCGTGCCGATGTGTATCCTGGCCGCGATGTTCGGGGTGAACTACGCCGGGCTCGACCGGAACATCCTCGTCGATATCGGCCTCGTCGTGCTCGTCGGCCTCGCCGCCAAGAACGCGATCCTGATCGTCGAGTTCGCCAAGCAGGCGGAGGAGGAAGGCATGCACCGTCGCGACGCGGCGATCGCAGCCGCCCGCACCCGTCTGCGGCCGATCCTGATGACCTCGATGGCCTTCATCCTCGGCGTGCTGCCGCTGACCATCTCGGTCGGCGCCGGTGCCGAGATGCGCCAGGCGATGGGCATCGCGGTGTTCTCCGGCATGCTGGGCGTGACGATCTTCGGCCTGATCTTCACGCCGGTGTTCTACGTGATGGTGCGCTGGCTTGCGGATCTGCGCGGGAGCAAGCGCAAGGTCGAAGCGCAGGTGCCGCAGCAGCCGAGCGGCGCGCACTGAACGCTCGGCCGTCTTTCCGGGGCTTCGCGACAGCGAAGAGCCCGGAACACCGCAGAAATGGAAAAGGGGCTGCACCGTCGCAGCCCCTTTTTTTGATTCTCACGGCTATGGGTTCCGGGCTCGGACCTGCGGTCCGCCCGGAATGACAAGGGAGGAGCTACTCCCTCACCCCCACCAGCGCTCGGAAACCGGGAAGCGGCCCGCCGCTTCCTCGATGACCTGCCCGAGCGAGAACAGCGTCTCCTCGTCGAAGGGGCGGCCGATGAGCTGCAGGCCAAGCGGCAGGCCCTGGGCGTCCAGCCCCGCCGGAACAGCGATGCCGGGAAGGCCCGCCATATTCACCGTCACCGTGAAGACGTCGTTGAGATACATCTCGACCGGATCCGCCGAACCCTTCTCGCCGATGCCGAAGGCGGCCGACGGCGTCGCAGGCGTCAGCACGGCGTCGATCCCGGCCGCATAAGCCTCGTCGAAATCGCGCTTGATCAGGGTGCGAACCTTCTGGGCGCGCAGGTAATAGGCGTCGTAATAGCCGGCCGAGAGGACGTAGGTGCCGATCATGATGCGGCGCTTGACCTCGGCGCCGAAGCCGGCGGCGCGGGTCTTCTCGTACATCTCGACGATGTCCTTGCCCTGCTCGCGCAGGCCATAGCGGACGCCGTCATAGCGGGCGAGGTTGGACGACGCCTCGGCCGGCGCGACGATGTAATAGGCCGGCAGAGCGTATTTCGTGTGCGGCAGCGAGATCTCGACGATCTCGGCGCCAGCGGCCTTCAGCCAGTCGATGCCCTTCTGCCAGAGCGCGTCGATCTCGGGGTTCAGACCCTCCAGCCGGTACTCCCTGGGAATGCCGATCTTCATGCCCTTCACCGAGCGGCCGACGGCCTGCTCGTAATCCGGCACTGGGGCATTGACCGAGGTCGTGTCCTTCGGATCATGGCCGGCCATGGAGCGCAGCATCACGGCGCAGTCGCGCACGGTCTTGCCGATCGGGCCGGCCTGGTCGAGCGAGGAGGCGAAGGCGACGATGCCCCAGCGCGAGCAGCGGCCATAGGTCGGCTTGATGCCGACCGTGCCGGTGAAGGCGGCCGGCTGGCGGATCGAGCCGCCAGTATCTGTAGCAGTCGCGGCCAGGCAGAGATCGGCAGCGACGGCCGAGGCCGAACCGCCAGACGAGCCGCCTGGTACGAGATGATTGCCCTCGATGGCGCCGCCTGAGCCTGCCGAGACATTCGAGCCTTTGCGGCGCCAGGGGTTGACGACGTTGCCGAAGGCCGATGTCTCGTTGGACGAGCCCATGGCGAATTCGTCGTTATTGAGCTTGCCGAGCATGACCGCGCCGTCGCGCCAGAGCTGGCTGGAGACGGTCGATTCATAGGCCGGCACGAAATTGCCGAGGATGTTCGAGCAGGCCGTGGTGCGCACGCCCTCGGTCGCGAACAGGTCCTTGATGCCCAGCGGCAGGCCCTCGAGCGGCCCGCCCTGCCCCTTGGCGAGCTTCTCGTCGGAAGCGGCGGCCTGCTTCAGAGCGTGATCGGGCGTTTCGAGCACATAGGCATTGAGGGCGCGGGCCTTCTCGACGGCGGCGATATGGGCTTTCGTCAGCTCTGTGGCGGTGAAGGTCTTGGCCTTCAGGCCGTCGCGAGCCTCGGTCAGCGTCAGGCGGGTAAGATCGGTCACGGGAGAATTCCGGCGTTATCTGGTCAGGAGACCCCGGATCGCGCGCGGCGCGTCCGGGGTGATCGAACGGGCGGCTTCACCCTTCACTCGATCACCTTCGGCACCATGAAGTAGTTGTCCTCGGAGACCGGCGCGTTGGCGACGATCTTTGCGGCGATCTCGCCGTCGTTCACAACGTCCTCGCGCTGCTTCATCGCCATCGGCGTCACCGAGGTCATCGGCTCGACGCCCTCGACATTCACTTCGTTGAGCTGCTCGACGAAGCCGAGAATGGCGTTGAGCTCGCCTTGCAGCTTGGGCAGATCGGCCTCCGGCACGGCGATGCGCGCGAGATGCGCGACGCGTTTGACGGTGGCGAGATCGACCGACATGGCGGACTCCTGAAAAGGTGGCGGCGCAGGACGCCGGGAAAGCTTCGCCGGGCTATAGCGCGGCGAGCATGCAGACGTAAATCAGCATTGCTCGATCGGCCGGGTTTCTCCGGCTCAAACCGAGAAAGCCTCGCCCTTCCTGGGCACGACGACCTCGATGCCGCTGCCCTTCACACCCGCAAGGAAGGCATCGGCGTTCTGGTCGATGATCGGGAAGGTGCCGTAATGGCTGGGGATCGCGACCTTCGGCTTGACGAAGCGCGTCATGGCGAGCGCAGCGACCTTGCCGCCCATGGTGAAGCGATCTCCGATCGGGCAGATGCAAGCCTCGACGCCGTGAATCTCCGCAAGCAGAGCCATGTCGGAGAAGATGTCTGTGTCGCCCATGTGCCAGAGCGTCTTCTCGCCCCTGGCCTTGATGATCGCGCCGTTCGCGTTGCCGACGGGAACGTTGACGCCGCCCTCGCCCATGCCGGCCGAGTGATCGGCACGGACGAGCGTGACGCTGAAGGGGCCGAGATCGACGGTGCCGCCGGTGTTCATGGGCTGGAAGCTCTTCAGCCCCTGCGCGGCCAGATGCATGGCGAGATCATAGTTGGTGATCACCGTCGCTCCGGTCTTCTCCGCGATGTCGAGCGTATCGCCGACATGGTCGCCATGGCCGTGGGTGACGACGATGTGGCTCACGCCCTTCGAGATTGCCGCGACATCGCCCTCGAAAGCCGGGTTCCCGGTGAAGAAGGGATCGATCAGAACGGCGGCGCCGTCGATGTCGACGCGGAAGGCGGAATGGCCGTACCAGGTGAGTTTCATGCGAAGGCTCCGGGCTTTCGAAATGCCGGCCTCTATCTAGGCCGATCCGCACGCCCGACCAAGTCGACAATGCCGTTCGGGAGTTGCAGGCTGGCGCAATGCCAAACCAACGGAATCGCCCCATGACCGACGCCGCCACACTCGCTCGCCGGATCGCCCAGGGCCATGGCGACGAGCCAGCCGATCTCGTCATCAAGGGGGCAAAGCTGCTCGACCTCGTCACCGGCGATCTGGTCGAGAGCGACATCGCGATCTGCGGCGACACCATCGTCGGGACCTATGGGCGCTACGAAGGCAAGCGCGTCATCGATGCCAAGGGCCTCATCGCGGTGCCCGGCTTCATCGACACGCATCTGCACATCGAATCCTCGCTGGTGACGCCGCTCGAATTCGAGCGCTGCGTGCTGCCGCACGGTGTCACCACCGCGATCTGCGACCCACACGAGATATCCAATGTGCTCGGGGCCGAGGGCATCCGCTATTTCCTCGCCTCTGCCGAGGCGATGCGGATGGACCTTCGCGTCAATCTGTCGAGCTGTGTGCCGGCGACCCATCTGGAGACTGCCGGCGCAAGGCTCGAAGCCCACGACCTGACGCCGATGATGGACCACCCCAAGGTGATCGGCCTCGCCGAATTCATGAACTTCCCCGGCGTGATCCACCGCGATCCCGGCTGCCTCGCCAAGCTTGAAGCCTTCTCCCACCGCCATATCGACGGCCATGCGCCGCTGGTGCGGGGCATGGACCTCAACGCCTATCTCGCCGCCGGCATTCGCACCGATCACGAGACGACCACCGCCGACGAAGCTCGCGAGAAGCTCGCCAAGGGCATGGCGATCCTGATCCGCGAGGGCTCGGTCTCGAAGGACCTGCATCAGCTGATTCCGCTGATCTCGCGCGACGCCTCCCCCTTCCTCGCCTTCTGCACCGATGACCGCAACCCGCTCGACATCGGCGAGGAAGGCCATCTCGACTACATGATCCGCACCGCCATCGCCGAGGGCGCCGATGTGCTGGCGACCTACCGAATCGCCTCGCTCTCGGCGGCGCGAAATTTCGGGCTGTTTGACCGCGGCTTCATCGGGCCGGGCAAGCGCGCCGACATCGTGCTGGTCGAGGATCTCGCTGCCTGCTCGGTCAAGCAGGTCTTCACCGGCGGGCGCTTGGTCGAAGACGCGCTGTTCGAGGGTCGGACGGAGGTGGCGCCGGTCGGGCATGGCAGCGTGAAGTGCCGACCTGTCACGCCGGAGGATTTCCGCGTGAAAGCGCGCGATGGCGAGACGCCGGTGATCGGCGTCGTGCCGGGCCGGATCATCACCGAGCGGCTGTCAATGCCCCTGCCCTC
The DNA here is from genome assembly GCF_057321085.1 of Allobosea sp. RIT-PG3_2. Classification (NCBI taxonomy): domain Bacteria; kingdom Pseudomonadati; phylum Pseudomonadota; class Alphaproteobacteria; order Hyphomicrobiales; family Alloboseaceae; genus Allobosea; species Allobosea sp. RIT-PG3_2. The sequence continues at coordinate 602,014 of NZ_JBXWCA010000001.1, forward strand.
ACGTGACGGCGAAGCCCTGCCCGATCTCGGCCAGGACGCGATCAAAGTCACCGTGATCGAGCGGCACGGTCAGAACGGCGGCATCGCCAGCGGATTCGTCCACGGCTTCGGCATGAAGCGCGGCGCCATCGCTTCCTCGGTAGGCCATGACAGCCACAACCTCTGCGTCGTCGGGGTCGACGATGCGTCGATGGCAGCAGCGGCCAACCGGCTGATCGAGATCGGCGGCGGCTTTGCGGTCGCGGATGGCGACGAGGTTACGGCTGAGCTGGCGCTGCCTGTCGCTGGGCTGATGAGCGAAGAGCCGTTCGAGACGGTGCGGCACGATCTGGAGCATCTGCGCGCTGCGGCGAAGGCGCTCGGCGTCGTGCTGGCCGAGCCGTTCCTGCAGGTCGCCTTCCTGACGCTCCCGGTGATCCCGCATCTCAAAATCACCGACAAGGGACTGGTCGATGTCGACCGTTTCGACTTCGTGTGAAGAGACGGAGGCTCCCATCATGCTCGGGCGTGACCCGAGCATCTCTCGCAGGACGAGGCTCCAGCGCTTTCTGGTCCTGAGATTCTCGGGTCTGCGCTTCGCTTCGCCCGAGAATGACGCCACCCCGGTAGCTAAATCCGCCCTTCCAGCGCGGCCATGACCTTCTCGGCAACCAGCCCGGAGACGCGGCCGTTCGACTCGACCGTGTTCCCGGCGATATGCGGGGTCAGGATCAGGTTGGGCGCCCCAGTGAAAACCTTGGCGGCATCCTTGCCGAGCGGCTCCTGCTCGTAGACGTCGATCGCGGCGCCGCCGAGCTTGCCGGCCTTCAGGGCCGCGACCAGCGCCGCATCGTCCATGATGCCACCGCGCGCGGTGTTGATCAGGATCGCGTCGGGCTTCATCCCGGCAAGCGCCTTCGCGTCGATCATGCCCCGCGTTTCGGCCGTCAGCGGCACATGCAGGCTGATGACATCGGCCTCGGCCAACAGTTCGGCGAAGTCGAGCCGTCGCACACCACTCCAGGCCGGATCGTCGACCGGCAGGCGCGGATGATAGGCCGCGACCTCCATGCCGATCGCGCGGGCATGATGGGCGACGTCGCGCGCGATGGCGCCGAAGCCAACGAGGCCCATCAGCTTGCCGGCGATCTCCCGGCCGATCAGCTTCGTCTTCGGGAATTCGCCAGCCAGCATCGCCGCATTGGCGAAATAGGCTCCCCGCAGCAGCGTCATCGTCGTGCCGATGACGTATTCAACGACGGAGAGGCTATTGGCGCCCGTCGCGGGAAAAACGCGGATGCCGCGGTCGGCGCAAACCTTCATGTCGAGATTGTCGAGCCCGACGCCGAGGCGACCGATCACCTTCAGCGCCCGCCCCGCGTCCAGCACCTTGCCACGCACCTGCGTCTGGTTGCGCACGATCACGGCCGGGACATCGGCGACCAATCGCGCGATCTCGTCTGGGCTGGCGAAAAGCTCGGGGTCGTAATGAACCGTGTAGCGCGCCTTGAGGTTCGCGACGGCGGTCTCGTCCATGAATTCGGTGATGACGATGTCGGTCATGATGCCCCCGGGGCCATTTTTCCTGTCGTGGCTCAGCCCAGCAAAGCGAGGCCGGCCGCGACGACCACGAGGATTGTCACGGTCGTTCCCGTGACCAAAGCCAGATGCCGCCAGCCGAGCCGGGCCATCGCCGCCATCGAAGTGCCCAGCCCCAGCGCCGCGATGGCGATGAGCAGGCCCCAGCGCGAGGCTTCGAGCAGGGCGTCGCGAACCGGCTGATAGAGCGGCGCCAGCGTGGGCATCAGCGCCAGCAGGCTGTTCAGCACGCACAAGATCAGGAAGACGATGGCGAAGACCGGGACCGGCACCTTGGCCTTCGAGAGCTCGCCGCTGTCGCGCACCAGCCACCAGCCGACGATCAGCACCGAAGGCAGAAGCAGGAAGACCCGGAAGAGCTTGACGATCACCGCCGCATTGGCGACCTCGTCCGAGACGGACTGGCCGGCGCCGACGACCTGCGCCACGTCGTGGATGGTGCCGCCGAGCATGATGCCGGTCTGCTGCGGCGAGAAGCCGAGCCAGACGCAGATCAGCGGATAGGCCAGCATCGCGACGGTGGCGAAGACATTCATGGCGATGACGGTGAAGGCGACGTCCGCCGCCTTGTTGCGATAGTCCGGCACGACCGTCGCCGTGGCGAGCGCGGCGGAAGCGCCACAGACCGCCGTGGCGACGCCGGCGAGCGCGCCCATGCCGGCCTCACGGCCGAGCAGGCGCGCCAGCGCGAAGCCGACGACGACCGTCACCACCATCGAGCCGACGATCAGAAGCGCCGTCGAGAGGCCGAGCGCCGCGATATCTCCCAAAGCGATGCGCAGGCCGAGCAGCGCGATTGCCCAGCGCAGCAACTTCTTGACGCAGAAGGTCATGCCTGGCGCGAAGCGCCGGGTGTTGGCCAGGGGGTGCAGCAGCATGCCGATCACCAAGGCGATGACGATGGCCGGGATGCCGATGCGGCCGCCCGCTGCGGCCTTGAAGAGCGGCTCGAGGAAGGCGGAGGCTATCGCGACCGCTGCAGACAGCAGGATGCCGGGCAGAAGCGGGCCAAGGGAGCCCGCTTTGCGGGAAGCGGCGATGTCGGTCATGGCGCGGTGCTGACGATGAAAAGAAGGCGTGGATCGGGGCTGTAGAGCGGAGCGACGAAGGTTTCGGCGAATCGACCGCCGTTTTTCTCGATGATACGGCGCGAGGCGTGGTTGTCGGCATCGCAGGTGATCGTGATCTCCGGCAGCCCGGCCTCATGCGCAACGCCCAGCATCGCCGCAAGCGCAGCAGTGGCGTAGCCATGACCGGCGTAGGCCGGAAGGATGGTGTAGCCGACATGGCCGAGCACATGCTCAGGCAAGGCCATCATCGGGCGGCCGTCGCCATCCTCCTGCCAACGCAGGTTGATCGAGCCGATGAAGGGGCGCTCGGCCCGATCCTCGGCGAAGATCCAGCGCGTCGGCCCGGGCATGCGCTCAACCTCGCGGCCATCGGGCAGACGGATGCGACCGGGTCCGCCGCGAATCTCGGCCAGGAATGCATCGGCATCGCGGGCGATGGCGGCGAGCTGTTCCGGCGCGACATCGCGCGTCGTGTTCGGCGACCAGCCCCCGCGCAGCGCCGCCTCATAGGCGCCGAGCAAGGCTTTGTCGGGAACTTGCAGGGAGATGCGCGCCGGCACGGCGAGAAGATCCTTCTACGCGGCAACGCCGCTCCAAGCGCGCGCATATAGCCTGATCGCCGCCGATACGCGATGGCTTCCGCGCTACAGCTGCCGGGAAGCCGCCATTCGCCGGGTGTATCGGAGAAGGTATTGCTCGCGAGGCAAGGCAGCGCGTGATACCGCCTTGCGATGGCCAGCCAGATCGTTTCGCTCGAAGCCTTTCTCGACCTTCCGGCGCATGCGCGCCTGCTCGGCCTCGACCTCGGCACCAAGACGATCGGGCTCGCGCTGTCCGATCTGGAGAGGCAGATCGCGACGCCGCTGGAGACGATCCAGCGGGTCAAGTTCGGTCTCGATGCCGCTGCGCTGCTGAAGATAGCGCAGAAGCATCAGGTTTCCGGGATGGTGATCGGCTTGCCGCTCAACATGGACGGCACCGAGGGGCCACGCGTGCAGTCGACGCGCGCCTTCGTCCGCAACCTCGCTCCCCTCACCGATCTGCCGATCGTGTTCTGGGACGAGCGGATGTCGACGCTTGCGGTGACGCGCACCCTGCTCGATGCCGACGCCTCCCGCGCCAAGCGCGCGGCAGTCGTCGACAAGATGGCAGCGGCCTACATCCTGCAGGGCGCGCTCGATCGGCTGGGCAGGCTCGTGCCGATCGAAGACGATGAAGACGGCCCGTACTGACAGCGCCCGAATTGAAAGCGGGCGGCGGCGTCTTTACTGGATGAATATTCCGCGCTTGATCGCCTTCTTCTGCGCCTCGCGCTCGTTCTTGATCGCCCGCTTGCGCTCGTCCAGCGACATGCCGGCCATCGGATCCTGCTGGCGACGGCCGCCATCCACGCCGGAACGGCGATCATTGCGCCAGTCGCCGCGGCCGTCGTCTCGCCCATAACCGCGACGGTCGTCGCGCCAGCCGCCACGATCGTCGCTACGACCGTAGTCGCGCCGATCGTAGCCGTCACCGCGCCGTTCATACGAACGGTCATAGCCGGGGCCACCATAATACTGCGCAGCTGCGGGCTGGACACAGGCCAAGCCGATCGCCGCCATTCCCAGCCCCGCGACCAGAGCGCTTCGAAGCGAGATCATGTGAAGATACCCCCAACCTTCCATCGAGATGCGACGCCATACATCTGACGGCGAATCGCAAAGATTTTCCTGACGCAGGCCCTCACATAGCAAGGCCCGCGCAGATTGCGCGGGCCTTGCAGGGAGCACGGAACCGCAGATCAGCGATTATCGCGGAAGTCATACGGCGCGTAGTAGCGGTAAGGCGCGTAATAACCCCGCGGATAGGCATAGACCGGAGCCGGCGGAGCCGCGTAGTAGTCGTCTTCGTAATACGGCGCCGCATAAGCGCGGTTATTCGCCGCAACCGCCGCAGCACCCAGAATACCCAGGCCGACGGCGCCGGCGATCGCCGCACCACGCGACGGGCCGCGCCAGCCGCCATGGTAACCGCGATAACCACGGTAATATTGCGAGTACCCGGCTTGCGCCTTGTCGAGGCGGGCGGAGTCGAACATCCGCTGCTCCTTCGCCAGTGCGGGGGCAACGAAGCCCCCAGCCGCGACGCTCGCTGCGGTCAGCGCGATGGCAACCTTCTTGTGCAGAGACCTCATGACGGCATCTCCTTTCTCGGGATCATCCCGAAACATGGCGAGAGTTTCGTTCGATCCGCTTGAATGAGACCTGAACCAATCGCGGCGGCATTGCGGCAGGAACACAGCGGCTTTCCATCCGCGCTCTTGCCGGGCGCAATCCGCCATGGGACAGGCCTGTTGATACGCGTTCATCAACCTCTGGCGGGTTCCGTTGTTCCCCCCGCCCCTTCCGGTTCAGCCATGCTCGACAGCCTGATTGCCGTTTTCCTCGTCATCGCGACGGGCTGGCTCCTGAAGGTCCGCAACATCGTCTCGCCGGCGCATTGGGTCGGCGTCGAGCGCCTGACCTATCAGGTGCTGTTCCCGGCCGTCGTCATCCACACGCTCGCCATGGCCGATCTGCGCGGCGTGCCCGTCCTCGCCATGGGGTCGAGCCTCGTGCTGGCCATCCTGAGCGTCGCGGCGCTGCTGCTGCTGACCCGGCCGGTGCTGGCGCGGGCGGGTATCGACGGCCCGGCCTTCACGTCGATCTTCCAGGGCTCGGTCCGCTGGAACACCTTCGTTGCCCTCGCACTCGCGGCCGGCCTGCAGGGCCGCAACGGCGCGACGCTGATGGCGATCGCGGTTGCCGCCATGATCCCGCTGCTCAACGTGATGTGCGTCGTCGTCCTCGCGCGCTTCGCAAACGGCAAGCCGATGAGCGTCGGTGCCACCATCCGCTCGATCCTCTACAACCCCTTCATCTGGTCTTCCGCCGTCGGTCTCATCCTCAATCAGGCCCAGTGGCTGCTGCCCTCGGCGTTCACCGGCTATCTCGACGTGCTGGGGCGGGCCTCCCTGGGCATCGGCCTCCTCGTCGTGGGTTCGGCGCTCGATCTGAACCGGCTGGCGCGCCCCCGCTTGGCCCACTGGGCCGCGGTCGGATTGAAGCTCGTGGTGATGCCGTTCGCGGCTTGGCTCTATGCCGGCTGGTTCGGCGTCACGGGTCCGGCCCTGACGATGACCGTCATCGCCGGCGCCGTTCCCACGGCCACCGCCGCCTATTTCCTCGCCCGCGATCTCGGAGGCGATGCGCCGCTCATGGCCGAGATCACGACGCTCCAGACCCTGCTGGCGCTGGCGACGCTTCCGGCTGCAGTGCTGATCCTGACCTAGCTACTTTAGCTTGAAATTTATTGGACACTACAATCTATAATTGTATACCGCCCGGAGGATCGAAGCCCCTCCACACGAGTTGGTCCCCGATCCTGCGAGGGAATCCAGTCGCCATGAAGCAAAAAGCCCAAGATCTGGCCTCGCTCAAGCCCGACCCTGACGACAATCAGGACGATGCCGCTCCCGATCGGTCGATGACCCCGCTGGAAGCCGCCTCCTTCATCGAGAGCATGACAGCCGAGCTACGGATCATGGCGCGCGACACGAAGCTGAACACATTGTCCTATTTTCTGGAGATGGCGCGGGTCGAAGCCTCAGCCGAAATCGTGCGTCAGGCGCGCTCGAGCGACGACAGCCAATAAGCCGATCTCGCCCGTCAAATCGTCCCCTCGACCACCGGCCTCCCGAACCCGGAAGGTCAGACGCGCGCCCGCGACAAGGCTCCTCCCGGATGCCGGCGCACTTCGCCTTCGAGCTCCAACTCGACAAGGACCCGGTTGATCTCGCGCGCCGCCTGGCCGCTCGCGCGGACGAGGTCATCGAGCGCGACCGGCGTCGGCCCAAGCAGGCCCATGACGAGGCGCCCGAGATCCGGTGCTCCGGCCGGTCCTTCCAGCGTCGCGGCAGATTGCAGCGAAGCATAATTCTCGTCATGCCGGACGAAGCCTGGGGCCGGTGTCACCTCCGGCAGGTCGAGTTCATCCCACATCGCCTCGCTTGGCGGCTCGCCCGAAGCCTCTCGCAGGGCGGAGCGTTCCAGCCAGGAAGCCGGCTCTTGCCGGCGCAGCGGCGCCAGCGCCTCGATGACATGGGATGCTTCGGCACAAAGCGTGGCTCCCTCCCGGATGAGGTGATTGCCGCCCTCTGCGCGCGGATCGAGCGGGGAGCCCGGCACGGCGAAGACCAATCGGCCCTGTTCGTTGGCAAAGCGCGCGGTGATCAGCGAACCGGAGCGCCGCGCCGCCTCGACGACGACCGTACCCAGCGAAAGACCCGAGACCAGCCGGTTGCGGCGCGGGAAGTCGCGCGCCCGTGCGACCCAGCCGAGCGGCATCTCGCTGACGATGGCACCTCTCGCGACGATACGTTCCGCCAAGGGAGCGTTCTGCGGCGGGTAGATCTCGTCGAGGCCGCCGGCGAGCACGGCGATCGTGCCGGTCTCGAGGCTCGCCTGATGGGCGGCCGTGTCGATGCCGCGCGCAAGGCCGGAGACCACGATGTAATCGGCCTCGCCGAGTTCGCGCGCCAGCCGCGCGGTGAACTTCATCCCTGCCGCGGAGGCGTTGCGGGAGCCGACAAGCGCTACCGCTGGCCTTTGCAAGGCTTGCACCTGTCCGAGCACCGCGATGAGTGGCGGCGCGGAATCGATCGCCTGCAGAGGCAAGGGATAGTCCGCCTCACCCAGTGCAACGAGGCGACCGCCGAGGCGCCGTAGCCCCTCCAGCTCGCGCTCCGCCTCGGCCAGCGTGCAGATGCGGATCGGGCGGCCGGCCTGACGGGCAAGGTCCGGCAGCGCCGCCAGCGCGGCTCCCGCCCCGCCGAAACGGTTCATCAACGAGAGGAAACTGCGCGGGCCGATGCTCTCGCTGCGGATCAGCCTCAGCCAATCGAGGCGCTGGCGATCGGAGAGAGCGATGCCAGCCATCCGCGTTCAGCCCTTCTGGCCGATCTTGCCTTCGCGCCCGGTCAGGAGCCTGGCGATGTTGGTTCGGTGCATGATCCAGAGCAGCCCCGTCAGGATGCCCATGACGATGGCGGCCTGGTGCATGCCGGCCCAGAACCAGAGCAGGAGCGGCGTCAGCAGGCTGGCGACCAGCGCGGAAAGCGATGAATAGCGCGAGAGATAGGCGATGCTCAGCCAGACAGCGGCGAAGACCAGCGCGATCGAGGCCTTCACGCCGATGAGCACGCCGAGATAGGTCGCCACGCCCTTGCCGCCCTTGAAGCGCAGCCAGACCGGGAAGAGATGGCCGATGAAGGCGCCAATGCCCGCCATCAGCGCTGCCTCTGGCCCGCCGAGCAGGCGCGAGCCGACGATGACCGCCACCGTGCCCTTCAGCATGTCGCCGACGAGGGTGGCGGCCGCGAGCTTCTTGTTGCCGGTGCGCAGCACATTCGTCGCGCCGATATTGCCCGAGCCGATGCTGCGCAGATCCGGCCCGCCGGCCAGACGCGTCAGGACGATGCCGAAGGGGATGGAGCCGAAGAGATAGCCGACGACAAGGGCAATCAGCGTGGCGGAGCCGGAGAGGCTCCAGTTCAAAACATCCGTCATGCCGCCCCTTTTCCCGCAGTCCGCATAGAGCCTAGCCCGGCTCGTATTCGTACACCACCCGTCCGCCGACGATCGTCGCCTGGACGATGCCTTCCAGGCGCGCCTCGTCGAAGGGCGAGTTCTTGGCGCGCGATTTCAGCTTGCGCTTGTCGACGACGAAGGGCGCTTCGGGATCGAACAGGATGAGGTCGGCCGGGGCACCGGGCGCAAGCCGCCCCGCTTCCAGTCCGAGCAGGGCGGCAGGGCGCGCCGACAGGGCGGCGAAAAGCTGCGGCAGCCCGATCTGCCCGGCCTGCACCATGCGCTGCGACGCCGACAGCATGGTCTCGATGCCGAGCGCGCCGTCCGCCGCCTCGGCGAAGGGCTGGCGCTTGGTCTCGACGTCCTGCGGATCATGGTCGGAGACCACGACATCGATCACGCCTTCGGCGAGCGCGGCGACCAAGGCGAGGCGATCGTCCTCGTGACGCAACGGCGGCGAGACCTTGCAGAAGGTGCGGTAGTCCCCGACGTCGTTCTCGTTGAGGGTCAGGTTGTTGATCGACACGCCGCAGGTGATGCGCACGCCGTCCTGCTTGGCGCGGCGGACCAGCTCAACCGATTCCGCGCAGGAGATCATCGCGGCGTGGTAACGGGCGCCGGTGGCTTTCGCGAGGCGGATGTCCCGCTCCAGCATCACCGTCTCGGCCTCGAGCGGGATGCCCGGCAGGCCCTTCCGGCTGGCGAACTCGCCCTCGTTCATCACGCCGAAGCCGCGCAGCTCGGGATCCTCGAGATGGTTCATGATGAGGGCGTCGAAATCGCGGGCATAGATCATGGCGCGGCGCATCACCTGCGGATTGCGCAGGCTCCTGGCGCCATCGCAGAAGGCGACCGCGCCGGCTTCGAGCAGCAGCCCGAACTCGGTGATCTCCTTGCCTTCCAGTCCCTTGGTCAGCGCCGCGCAGGGCAGCACGTTGACGATCGCCTTGTCGCGGGCGCGGCGCTTGAGGAAGTCGATGATCGCGGGGTCGTCGATCGGCGGATCGGTGTCGGGCCGGCACACCACGGTCGTGACGCCGCCGGCAGCGGCGGCATGCGAGCCCGTGCCCAGCGTCTCGCGGAATTCGGCGCCGGGCTCGCCGAGGAAGGCACGCAGGTCGACCAGGCCCGGCGTCAGCACGAGACCCTTCGCATCGACGTGGCGCACGCCCTCGGGCGTCGCGGGCGCGACGCCCCATTCGACCGCGGCGATCGCGCCGTCGCGCAGCAGCACGGAGCCGGCCCCGTCGCGCCCGGTCACGGGGTCGACCAGCCGGGCGTTGACGATCGCCAGGTCCCGCGATGCGATGTCCCGAGTTGCCAAGTCCTGCGCTGCGATGTCCTGAGATTCAGCCATGTTCGGTTCCATCCCGGCGATCAGCGCTCGGCCGGCGTGTGAAGACGTAGCTCGAGAAGGCGACGAGCCTCCAGAACAGCAGGCAGAGCAGGCCACCGGCGATCACGATGAACCATGTCCAGCCCGCACGCGGGTCGGCATAGAGGAAGCCCGCCGCGACCACGAAATAGAGCCCCGTGAAGACGAAGCGCGCCCGGCGCATCAGGGAGAGCAGCCAGGCGAGAGCTCCTTCCATCCCGCTCAGACATTCGGCAGGTGCTGGGCCAGCGCGTCGAGCACGGCCATGCGGACCGCGACGCCCATCTCGACCTGCTCGCGGATCAGCGACTGAGCGCCGTCGGCAACCTCGGAGGAGATCTCGACGCCGCGGTTCATCGGGCCCGGATGCATCACCAGCGCATCCGGCTGGGCGCGCTCCAGCTTCTCGCGGTCGAGCCCGTAATAGCGGAAATACTCTTTCGAGGACGGCACGAAGGCGCCGTGCATCCGTTCGAGCTGGAGGCGCAACATCATCACGATATCAGCGCCTTCCAAGCCCTTGTTCATGTCGGTGTAGAGCTCGACGCCCATGCGCTCGATGCCGGGCGGCATCAGCGTCGAGGGTGCGATCAGACGGACTTTCGCGCCGAGCGCATTGAGCAGGATGATGTTCGAGCGGGCGACGCGCGAGTGCACGATGTCGCCGCAGATCGCCACGGTCAGGCCCATGATGCGGCCCTTGTTGCGGCGGATCGTCAGTGCGTCGAGCAGCGCCTGCGTCGGATGCTCATGGGCGCCGTCGCCGGCATTGACCACCGAGCAGTCGACCTTGCGGGCGAGCAGGTTGACCGCGCCTGCCGCGTGATGGCGCACCACGATGATGTCGGGGCGCATGGCGTTGAGCGTCGCCGCGGTATCGATCAACGTCTCGCCCTTCTTCACCGAGGACGAGGCGACCGACATGTTCATCACGTCGGCGCCGAGACGCTTCCCCGCGAGCTCGAAGGAGGCCTGTGTCCGGGTGGAGGGCTCGAAGAACAGGTTGATCTGGGTTCGGCCGCGCAGCGTCGCGGTCTTCTTCTCCACCTGCCGGGAGAGCGCGACATAGGCCTCGGCCCGGTCCAACAGCGCCTCGATGTCCAGATGGGACAATCCCTCGATGCCGAGGAGATGGCGGTGCGGGTAGAGCGGTGCTGGCGATGTCATTTGAAGCAGGCTGTTTAGGCGCGAGTCGGGCCGGGCGCAAGCCGCTCATGGCCGGGATGGGGCCATGTCCTGTGAACCGTGGAACTTTCGATGAAACGGCGCTAGGTCACATCCTTTCCGCCGCGAGAGGACTCGAGCCTTGTCCAGCCCGATTGACGCTTACGCTCCAGCTGCCGACGGCGCCGAATGGCAGGTGATCTCGCCGGCCGATGCAGGCTTCGATCCGGAGAGGCTCAAGGCTGCCGTCGCTTTTGCCACCGAGAACGAGAGCCCTTGGCCGCGCAGCCTCTACTATCCGGACGGCAGCTATGTCGGGAATGTCGAATGGAACGAGCGCGGTCCCTGGACCGAGATCGTCGGCCCCGTGCGCGAGCGCGGCGGGCCGGCAGGCCTCGTCCTGAAAGGTGGCCGCCTCGTCGCCGAATGGGGCGACACCGCCCGCACCGACATGACCTTCTCGATCGCCAAGAGCTATCTGGCGGTGCTCGCCGGCATCGCCTTCGATGACGGGTTGATCCGCGATGTCGAGGAGCCGGTCGGCAAGAGCGTCGACGATGCCGCCTTCGCCGGCCCGCATAACGGCACGATCACCTGGCGGCATCTGCTGCAGCAGTCGAGCGAATGGCAGGGCGAGCTCTTCGGGAAATCTGACCAGGTCGATCACAACCGCCAGATCGGCCCGGGCGCCGACAACAGCCGCAAGGGCGAGCGCCGCGAGCTGAAGACGCCCGGCAGCTTCTACGAATACAACGATGTCCGCGTGAACGTGCTGAGCTATGCCCTGCTCCAGCGCTTCCGTCGCCCGCTGCCGGAGGTGCTGCGCGAGCGCGTCATGGACCCGATCGGCGCCTCGGCCGATTGGGAGTGGCAGGGCTACAGCACTTCCTTCGTCGAAATCGACGGCCGCCGGCTTCAGTCGGTGCCGGGCGGCGGGCATTGGGGCGGCGGCCTGTTCATCGGCGCGCGTGACCATGCCCGCTTCGGCCTGCTGATCGGCCGCAAGGGATTGTGGAACGGCCGGCAGCTGCTCTCGCAGGCCTGGGTCGAGCGGATGCTGACGCCCTCTCCCACCCTCGGCAATTACGGCTATCTCTGGTGGCTGGCACGCGGACCCGCGGCGCGGCCTAGCCTGCCGCCGACCGCCTTCTCGGCGCTCGGCGCCGGCAGCAACGTGATCTGGGTCGAGCCCGAGCAGGATATCGTCGCGGTGCTGCGCTGGATCAACGGTGCCTCGACCGAAGGCTTCATCGACCGGCTGCTGGCGGCGCGGGGCTGAAAGCTCGCCGCATTCGCCTGGAAACCACTTTCGTCATTCCGGGGCAAGCCGCAGGCTTGAGCCTGGAACCCATAACCGCAGCGCTTGCCGGATTAAATAACGGCCGGCCCGCTTTATCCCGTTCCATCGGCGGTTAGGGCTCTTCGCTGCGCGAAGCCGGAATGACGAGGCGGTTCCGGGCTTAATCCTTCACCGCATAGACATGCGCCGGCCCGGGGAAGCGCCGGGCCCGCACCGCGGCGGCATAATCGCCGACCGCCTTGTCCACCCCCTCGGCGAGATTGCCGAAGAGCTTGACGAATTTCGGCACGCGGCCGGTCAGGCCGAGCATGTCGTCAAGCACCAGGATCTGGCCGTCACAGGCGGCGGAGGCGCCGATGCCTATCGTGGGAACCGCGACCTTGCCGGTGATCTCCGCCGCCAGCGGCTCGGCCACGGCCTCGACGACCACCGAAAAAGCCCCGGCCCGCGTCACCGCTTCGGCATCGGCCATGATCGCCGGCCATTCGGCCCGGTCGCGACCCTGCGCCTTGAAACCGCCGAGCACGTTCACCGCCTGCGGCGTCAAACCGATATGCGCCATCACCGGGATGCCGCGTTCGACGAGAAAGCGGATCGTCTCCTCCATGCGCGCCCCGCCCTCCAGCTTGACCGCGCCGCAGCCCGTCTCCTGCATGACCCGGGCCGCGTTGCGGAAGGCCTGCTGCGGGCCTTCCTCATAGCTGCCGAACGGCATGTCGACGACGACCAGCGCCCGCTGCGAGCCGCGCATCACCGCCTGTCCATGCAGGATCATCATCTCCAGCGTGACCGGCACGGTGCTGTCGAGGCCGTGCACGACCATGCCGAGGGAATCGCCGACGAGCAGGAAATCGCAGTGCCGGTCGGCCAATGCCGCCATCGGCGCGGTGTAGGCCGTCAGCGAGACGACCGGCTCGCCGCCCTTGCGGCCGCGGATATTCAGCGCCGTCACGCGCTTGATCTGTGCTTGCGACGACACGCTCTTCTCCCCATGTAACGGCCGGTGCCCGCGAAAGGGCCTAAACGCTCTCCCCCGTCCCGAAAAGCGCAATCGGCGTTTGACAGGGCCGGCGTGCTGAACCACTTTCGCGCGCAATTCCGAACCGCCGGAGCCTCGCCGGTCGCTGAACCGCCCGTTAAGGGACGGGTCAGCGCTCTGAAAAGGCTGTCATCGAGACCAAAATCATGAAGCTCCTCGTCGTCGAGTCGCCGGCCAAGGCCAAGACGATCAACAAATACCTGGGCTCCGACTACGAGGTCGTGGCGTCGTTCGGCCATATCCGCGACCTGCCGGCCAAGGACGGCTCGGTCGAGCCCGAGAACGACTTCGCAATGAAGTGGGAGATCGAGGGGCGCGGCGCCAAGCAGGTCTCGGAGATCGTCAGGGCGCTGAAGGGCGCCGACAAGCTCATCCTCGCGACCGACCCGGATCGCGAAGGCGAGGCCATCTCCTGGCACGTGCTGGAAGCGCTGAACCAGAAGAAGGCGCTGAAGGGCATCCCGGTCGAGCGCGTGACCTTCAACGCCGTGACCAAGGACGCGGTGCAGAAGGCGCTGGCCGAGCCACGCGCCATCGACCAGGCGCTGGTCGATGCCTATCTGGCGCGCCGGGCACTGGACTATCTCGTCGGCTTCACGCTCTCGCCGGTGCTGTGGCGCAAGCTCCCCGGCGCCCGCTCGGCGGGCCGCGTGCAATCGGTGGCGCTGCGCATCGTCTGCGAACGCGAACGCGAGATCGAGGCCTTCCGGGCGCGGGAATACTGGTCTCTGGTCGCGACGCTCGCGACGGAGTCGGGCCAGACCTTCGACGCCCGGCTCGTCGGCGCCGACGGCAAGAAGATCACGCGTCTCGACATCGGCAATGCCGAGGAGGCCAAGGCCTTCAAGGAAGCTTTGGAGAGCGCGCTCTTCACCGTGACCGAGGTCGAGGCCAAGCCGGTCAAGCGCCACCCCCAACCGCCGTTCCAGACCTCGACGCTGCAGCAGGAAGCCTCCCGCAAGCTGGGCCTCGCCCCGGCGCGGACCATGCAGCTCGCGCAGCGGCTCTATGAGGGCGTCGATATCGGCGGCGAGACCGTCGGCCTCATCACCTATATGCGAACCGACGGCGTCGACATGGACGGCTCGGCGATCGCCGCCGCGCGCAGCGTCATCGGCAAGGAATTCGGCGAGCGCTACGTGCCGAATGCGCCGCGCAAGTACATGGTCAAGGCCAAGAACGCGCAGGAGGCCCACGAGGCCATCCGCCCGACCGATCTCGGCCGGCTGCCGGCCATGGTCGCGCGCCAGCTCGAGCCGGAACAGGCGAAGCTCTACGAGCTGATCTGGAAGCGCACCATCGCGAGCCAGATGGAATCGGCCGAGATGGAGCGCACCACGGTCGACATCGCGGCCAAGGTCGGCGCGCGCAACCTCGACCTGCGCGCCTCCGGTCAGGTCGTGCTCTTCGACGGCTTCCTGACGCTCTATCAGGAGAGCCGCGACGACGAGGAGGACGAGGATTCCAGGAAGCTGCCGGCGATGAAGGCCGGCGACAAGCTGGAGAAGCGCACTATTGCCGCCGACCAGCACTTCACCGAGCCGCCGCCGCGCTATTCGGAAGCCAGCCTCGTCAAGCGCATGGAAGAGCTCGGCATCGGCCGGCCCTCGACCTATGCCGCGACGCTCTCGACGCTGCGCGACCGCGAATATGTCCGCATCGAGAAGAAGCGCCTCGTGCCCGAGGACAAGGGCATGCTGGTCACGGCGTTCCTCGAGAGCTTCTTCAAGCGCTATGTCGAGTTCGACTTCACGGCGAACCTCGAAGAGAACCTCGACCGCGTCTCCAATGCGGAGATCGACTGGAAGGCGCTGCTGCGCGACTTCTGGCAGGAGTTCCAGGCTTCGATCGGCGAGACCAAGGATCTGCGCGTCGGCGACGTACTGGAAGCGCTGAACGGCATCCTCGGCGACTACATCTTCCCGAAAAAGGCCGATGGAACCGACCCGCGCATCTGTCCGACCTGCGGCAACGGCCAGCTTTCGCTGAAGCTCGGCAAGTTCGGCGCCTTCGTCGGCTGCTCGAACTATCCGGAATGCCGCTATACGCGCCCCCTCTCCGTCCCCGCCGCCGAAGGCGAGGCCTCGGCCGAGGGCGGCCAGGGCACGCCCGGCGTGCGCATCCTCGGCACCGATCCGGTGACCAGCCTCGAAGTCACGATGCGCGACGGCCGCTTCGGCCCGTATATCCAGCTTGGAGAGGGCGAGAAGCCCAAGCGCTCCAGCCTGCCGAAGGGCATGAGCCCGGGAAGCGTCACGCTCGACAACGCGCTGGCGCTGCTCTCGCTGCCGCGGGAGGTGGCGCGCCACCCGGTGTCGGGCGAGCCGATCCTCGTCGGCATCGGCCGCTTCGGGCCTTATGTCCAGCACGGCAAGGTCTACGCCAATATCGACAAGGATGACGACGTCCTGGAGCTCGGCGCCAACCGCGCCATCGACCTGATCGTCGCCAAGGAGAGCGGTGGAGGCGGCCGGCGCGGCGGCGCGGCAACGCCGGGTCGCGCACTCGGCGACCATCCCACGGGCGGCGGGCTCGAGGTGAAGGCCGGCAAATACGGCCCCTATGTCGCCTGGGGCAAGGTCTTCGCCACCCTGCCGAAGACGATGGCGCCGGAAAGCATCACGCTGGAACAGGCGATAGAGCTGGTGAACGCCAAGGCCGAGCTCAAGGGCGGCGCCAAGGGCGGCAGGACCAGCGCGCGGGCCAGCAGCACGAAGCCGGCAGCCAAGGGCAAAGCCGCCGGAGGCAAGCCGGCCGCAAAGTCACCGGCCCGCAAGAGCAAGACGTCGGAGGGCTGAAGGCGCTGCCTCGTTTCTCACCCCGCATGACGCTTATTTCGCCAGAGGTCACGCCCTTAGGTTAACCAGCCATTCAACGCCCTTTATTACAAGTTGTTTCGCGGCAAAGCCGTGGAGTGGCCGTCGGGGGGGTGGGATGAAGTCGATTGGGACCAAGATCCTGGGGCAGATCGCGATCGTCGCGGTCGGCGCCCTGATCGCGCTGGGCTGCGCGCTGCTCGCAATCTCGCGGATGGAGGCCATGTACGGCCGCTCTTCCGAACAGAACAACCTCGCCCTGATCGCCGAGCGCCTCAACGTCGCGGTCAACCAGGTCGTCGCCAACTCGCTGCAGGTCTATACCGCGCGCAATCCGCATGATGCCGGCATCGCCGCGGGCACGGTCGAGACCGGGATCAAGCAGGTCGACGAGCGCATGAAGGGGCTGGTCAGGCTCGCCCCCGAAAGCGAGCGCGAACGCATCGACAAGATCAGCAAGCTGATCGGCGAATTCGTCACTATCCGCACCGAGACCGCACGTCTCGCCCGCGAGGTCTCCGGCCGCGCCGCCGACGCCTGGGGCAACGGCGAAGCCAGCAAGAAGAACCGCGCCACTCTCCAGGAGGAGCTGACGGCCTTCAGCGGCTTCAACGAAGAGCGCGCCGATGCGGCCGAGGCAGAGACGCTCTCCTTCGCGTCGCAGGTCCGCACCTTCCTGCCGGTGGCCCTGCTCGTGCTGCTCGGCGGCACGATCGCCGGCGCACTGGCCTTCTCGCGCCGCTCGATCGTGCGCCCGATGACGGATCTGAGCGCGGTGATGGAGCGCCTGACCGAGGGCGACACCGCCGTCGAAGTGCCCCATACAAAGCGCGCCGACGAGATCGGCGTGATGGCTCGCTCCGTCGCGGTGTTGCGGGAGGCGACCAAGCAGGTCGCCGAGCTGCAGGAACAGGAACGGGCGGCTGCGGCGGCGCGTCTGGCGCGTGCCCAGTCGATCGAGGCGGTGGTCTCGGATGTCGGCGAGGTGGTGGCTGCCGCCGCTGCCGGCGACTTCAGCGCCCGGCTCGAGATCAAGGATTCCGATGCCCAGATGCAGCGCCTCGTCGAAGGCATCAACGAGATCAACGCGGTGGTCGATTCAGCGACGACCGAGTTCGCCGGGGCGCTCGCAGCGATCGCCGGCGGCGACCTGACCAACCGCGTCGAGACCGCCTATCGCGGCCGCTTCGCCGATCTCAAGCGCGCCATCAACGAGACCGTCGACCGCCTGTCCGAGACGGTCTCGACTATCCAGACCACCTCGGCCGATGTCGGGCTCGCGGCGCGTGAGATCAACATGGGCGCCGACGATCTCTCCAAGCGCACCGAAGAGCAGGCTTCTTCGCTGGAGGAGACCGCCGCCACCACCGAGGAGCTCGCGGCTTCCGTCAAGGCTTCGGCCCAGGCCGCCCGCCAGGCGACCGAGATCGCCGAGGAAGCCATGAGCGCGGCGCAGTCCGGCGGCACCATCGCCGGCCAGGCTGTCGATGCCATGGCCCGGATCGAAACTGCCTCGCAGAAGATCTCCGACATCATCCGGGTGATCGACGACATCGCCTTCCAGACCAATCTGCTGGCGCTGAACGCGGCGGTCGAAGCGGCCCGCGCCGGCGATGCCGGCAAGGGCTTTGCCGTCGTCGCCTCCGAGGTGCGCACCCTGGCCCAGCGCTCCAGCGCCGCCGCCAAGGACATCTCCGGGCTGATCTCGTCCTCGAACGCCGAGGTCACCGTGGGCGTCAAGCTGGTGCGTCAGGCCGGTGAGTCGCTGACCCGCATCCTGGAGGCCTCCCAGAAGGTCTCGGCCACCATCGCAGACATCTCGGCAGCGTCGGGCGAGCAGGCCAACGGCATCGACGAGATGAGCCAGGCGGTGGCGCATCTCGACGAGATGACCCAGCAGAATGCGGCGCTTGCCGAGGAGAGCGCGGCCTCCGCCTCGTCGCTCTCAAGCCGCATCGGCCAGCTCAACGACCTCGTCGCGACATTCCGGACCCGGCGCGAGGCCACCAGCGGACGCATGGCCGCCTGAAGTTCACAGGATGGAACAGGAATGCGGCTGATCAGCCGCGCGTCGCCACGCATTCGATCTCGATGTCGAACGGCAGGGGCCAGGGTTTGATCGCGGCGCTGGTACGCGCCGGGAAGCCTTCGCCGAAACGTTCCCTGTAGACGGCGTTGACCGCGCCCATCAGCGCCGGATCGGTCACGAACACAGTCGCCTTCACGACCTTGTCCAGCGACGAGCCGGCGTGGCGCAACGCCATGTCCAGCGCGTCGAGGCAGGCGTGCGTCTGCGTCCCGATATCGCCCGCCACGATCTCACCGGTGCGGATGTCGATCGGAGGCATGCCGCAGGTGAAGAGCAGATCGCCGGCCCGGACCAGCGCCGAGGTCGGCGCTCCCAGCTTGCGGATGGCTTCGGAGATGACGGGGATCTCGATCACTTCGCGCTGCATGCTGGCCTCGCTGCCGGAACTGGAACGGCTGTAGCACGCCGTGTCGATGCAGAGTCAGACTGTCATTCCTGGGCTTCGCGCCAGCGACGAGCCCGGAATCCATGAGCAGCGACGGAACGCAAAACGGCGGCGTCGCCGCAGCCTCTGTTTCGGAGCCGTGGTTTCGTGTGTTTCATGGGTTCCGGGGCTCAGGCCTTCGGCCTGCCCCGGAATGACCGGGTGTTTTCCGCGCAAATCCCGCGCCGGTTTAAAGACTGGCAACCACCACGATGCGCTTCACCTCGCCGCGCAGGAAGGCCTGCAGGAAGCGCTCGTAATCCTTGAAGGAAATGCAGCCATTGGAGTCGCCGCGCGGCCCGAGCAGATAGGTGTGAGCCAGCAGGCCGGCGCGGCCATGGATGGCGCCGCTGCCGCCGACCGGGTTCAGCCGGATGGCGCGCACGCCGTGGAACAGGGCCTCGCGCTCGGTCAGCGTGTAGGTGTGCGGCGGCGTGACGCCCTTCATCCGGACATGGGCATAGCGCGCATCGTCCATCATCTCGCCGAGGCCGGAATGGGCCTCGAGCCGCTCGCCATTCGGCATGTAGACCATCTTGGCGCCGATATCGTAGATCGCCGTGCCGGCCTCCGCTGTGCGCGGCGGCGTGCCGGCCGAGGGGCTGAGGCGGGTGATGCGCCCGCGATCGACGACATCGTCCTGCGGCGCGGCATAGGCCAGCGCCGTACCGGCCGGCTCCTGCTTCTGCACGCCGAAGAGCTTGTCGAAGAAGGAGCGATTATCCTCGGGCGTCGGAGCCGCCGCGGCGGTGCGGCTCCGGCGAGGCGCGGTCGGCTGCGCGACGCGCGGCTGGAGTGGCTGTTGAGGATCAGCCTTCGGCAGCAGGTCCAGGGGCCGCGGCACCGGCATGGGCATCGGCACGGACTTCTCCGCCAGGGTGACGGGCGGCTGCGGCGGCAGAGGCAATGCGGGCTCGGCAGCCGCGACGGAGGTTGAAGACGGGGCCGGGTTCGCCGACTGGAACGCAGAGCGCACCGGAGCGCCCGGCACGAAGGAAGCGGCATTGCCGCCGGACAACGCGGGATCGAGCAAGCCGCTATAGGCCGGGGCAGCCTGCGAAGCGGCACGGCCTGGCGGCGTCTTGCGCGCATTGGCGGAGGGGGCGTTCGCGGTGTCGTTTCCCGGAGTGCCCTGCCCGAGCATCCAGAAGCCCGACATGGCGCCGCAGCTCAGGGCGGCGGCCAGGAAGAACCCTTTCAGCAGAGGCCGGCGACGGCGGCGCGACCGCACATAGGGTACGCCACCTTCCCGCACATAGGTCGCATAGGTCATCCGCCGCACTCTCGATACGCTTACGCTACGCCCGACGGCCGCGGACACGGCTTCGCCGCTCGCACTCCAGCCGAGGGAGCGCGACGCACGTCGCGATGTGTCCGAGCATGCCGGGAAAACCAAACTTTGTTCTGTTCCGATAAGGCGCTTTGTTGGTTAATCGCCGGTGAACCGCATCGATAATTTTTGCGATGTCGCGGCGTTCGCCTGCCGCCGCGGCGCTCCCAAGGCCACGGAAAGACGGCGCCATGATGGCGGGCCGCTTCTTGGGCCGGAGGCGAAAATTTCTCGACCCTTCGCCCCGATTGGCCCATCATTCTGCGCAAGGCTGGATTTCCGCCCGTTTTTCCCACCTCAACGCTCGAATCGGATATGTCACAGGGATCGCAGCCCCAGGGACAACAATCCCAAGGACAGCAAGCCTTCGCCATGGCTGCGCAGGAGGCCGGAAGCGCCGTGACCAAACCAGCCGAGCCGAGGACCAGCTCCGTCGCGGCGCTGGGCGCCATCGTCAGCGGCGCGCTCATCCTGCAGATCGCCGCGACGATCGTGAACACGGTGGTGCCGCTGAAGATGGCGGTGGAGCAGAAGGCGCCGCTGCTGATCGGCCTCGTGGGCTCGGCCTATTCGGTCGGGTTCCTGGCCGGCTGCTTCGTGATCCCCGCCTTCATCCGCCGCGTCGGGCATATCCGCGCCTTCGCCGTGTTCGCGGCGCTGCAGGCCGTGCTGACCTTGAGCTTCGCGATGACGCCGCTGGATATCTGGGGCGCCTCGCGGCTGGGGATGGGCTTCGCCGGCGCGGGCCACGCCATCTGCATCGAAAGCTGGATCAGCGGACAGGCCAAGGCCGGCCAGCGCGGGCGCGTCTTCGGCTTCTACCAGATCCTCAACCGCCTCGCCCTGATCGGCTCGCAGATCGGCGTCGGCTATGTCTCGCTACAGTCGGGCGACATCTTCCTGTTCGCCAGCGCCGCCTTCTCGATCGCGCTGATCCCCGTCGCCATGACCAAGGCCAAGGGGCCGGAATCGGGCGAGGTCGTCTCGGTCAGGCTCAACACGATCTGGCAATATGCGCCGGCCTCGGTCATCGGCTGCCTCTATGTCGGGCTGATGGGCGGGGCGCTGACCAATGTCGCACCGGCCTACGGCATCCTGATCGGGCTCGACCAGGCCTGGGCGATCCTGCTGACGGCCGGCATCCAGATCGGCGCGCTCATGCTGCAATGGCCGCTCGGGCTGCTGGCCGACCGCGTCGAGAGCCGGATCATCATGCTGAGCGCCACGCTCTCTGTGGTGCTCTGCTCGCTGGCGCTGGGCGCCGTGCTCTGGCTCGCCGTGCCACATACCCGGTTCTGGCTGTTCGGGCTGTTCGCGCTGATCGGCGCGGGCAGCATGCCGATCTATACGGTCGCCGTCGCCCATGCCTATTTCCGGCTCGGCCGCGAGCGGGCGCTGGGCTTGTCGGCGCAGCTGCTGTTCCTCTGGGCGACAGGCTCGGCCATCGGCCCGCTGGTCTCGACCGCCTTCATGCAGGCCGTCGGCCCCAACGGGCTGCTGGCTTATCTCGGGCTGCTCTCGGCTGCGGCCAGCGCCTATCTCACCTTCCGGCTGAGGCGCAACCCGCCCTCGGCCAGCCCCTTCGGCGAGCGCCCGACGACGGCGCCGACCATCCCCGACGTCTCGCCGTCCGGCCGCTCGCAGGGCGGCAAATAGTCCGGGCCTACGCCGCCGGCGCGTGGCGGCTCGGCTTGGCCTTGAGTTTCAGCTCTTCCAGATCCTCGCGCTCGCGCGGCGTATTGCGCATGAGCTGGTCCTTGCCGGGCTGGTACTGCACCGGCTGGGCCGTATCCACGCCATACCAGGCCGCGGCGCGCAGCACGAAGGACGGATCGGCCAGATGCGGCCGGCCGAGCGCGACGAGATCGGCGCGGCCGGCGGCGACGATGGTGTTGACCTGATCGGCCGTGGTGATGTTGCCGACGCACATGGTCGCGACCTCCGCTTCGTTGCGGATGCGATCGGAGAACGGCGTCTGGAACATGCGGCCATAGATGGGCCGGGATTCCTTCACCGTCTGGCCGGTCGAGACGTCGACGAGATCGCAGCCCTCGGCGGCGAAGGCCTCGGCAATGGCGAGGGAATCCTCCGGCGAGAGCCCGCCATCAGCCCAGTCCGTCGCCGAGACGCGGACCGACATCGGCTTCTCGCGCGGCCAGCTCTCGCGCAGCGCACGGAAGACCTCGAGCGGGAAGCGCAGCCGGTTCTCGACCGAGCCACCATAGTCGTCCGTGCGCTTGTTGGTCAGCGGCGAGAGGAAACTCGCGAGCAGATACCCATGGGCGCAGTGCAGCTCCAGCATGTCGAAGCCGGCGCGTTCGCCGCGCGCGGCCGCCGCGACGAACTCGGACTTCACCTTGTCCATATCCGCCCGCGTCATTTCGCGCGGCACCTGGCTGTCCGGATAGTAAGGCAGCGGCGATGCCGAGACGATCGGCCAGGCGCCATCGGCGAGCGGCCGGTCCATGCCCTCCCACATCAGCTTGGTCGCGCCTTTTCGCCCGGCATGGCCAAGCTGGAGGCAGATCTTCGCGGCCGAATGAGCGTGGACGAAAGCGACGATGCGCGTCCAAGCCGCTTCCTGCTCGTCGTTCCAGAGGCCGGTGCAGCCGGGGGTGATGCGGGCGTCCGGCGCGACGCAGGTCATCTCGGTGAAGATCAATCCGGGGCCGCCGATGGAGCGCGAGCCGTAATGCATCAGGTGCCAGTCATCAGGCAGGCCGTCCTGTGCCGAATATTGGCACATCGGCGAGAGGGTCATGCGGTTCTCGACCTGCATGTCCCGGAGCCTGAAGGGCTGGAAGGCCGGCGGGACCGGCGAGCCGTCCTTGCGACGCCTCGCCAGCGGGCCGAGCCCCTGGGCGACCAGCTCGTCCACGGCCGACACCATCGCCGGCGCGCGCAGCGCCAGATTGTCGTAGGTGATCGCCTTCGAGCGCGTCATCAGACCGAAGGCGAAGCGCAGCGGCTCGAAATCCCAGAAGCGCCTGAGCTCCTCGAACCAGACCAGCGAGACATCGGCCGCGTGCTGCGTCTTCTCGACCTCCTCGCGGCGCTGCTTCTCGTACAAAGCTAGGCCGGAAGCGACATCGAGTTTGGCCTGCCCCATCGCCTTGTGCAGCGCGATGGCATCCTCCATCGCAAGCTTGGTGCCGGAGCCGATCGAGAAATGCGCGGTCGCCTTGGCGTCGCCGATCAGCACGACGTTCTCGCTCACCCAGTTGCGGCAGCGGATCATCGGGAAATTGCGCCAGAGCGAGCGGTTGGTGATGAGGCTGTGGCCCTGCAGTTCCTCGGCGAAGACGCCTTCGAGGAAAGCGGCCGACTGCGCTTCGTCTAGCTTATCGAGCCCGGCCTTCTCGAAGGTCTCGGGGTCGGTCTCGAGAACCCAGGTCGAGCGCCCTGCTTCGTACTGGTAGCAATGAGCGATGAAGACGCCATGCTCGGTCTGCTTGAAGAAGAAGGTGAAGGCGTCGAAGGGGCGGGTCGAGCCCATCCAGGTGAAGTGGTTGGGCCTGAGATCGACCTGCGGCTGGAAGCGCTCGCGCCAGTTCTCGCGGATGCGGCTGTTGATGCCGTCGGCAGCGACGACCAAGTCGTAATCGCGTTTCAGCGTATCGATATCGGCGATATCGGTTCCGAAATGCAGGTTGACGCCGAGTTCGCGCGCCCTCGCCTGCACCAGCATCAGCAGCGAACGGCGAGAGCAGCCGCAGAAGCCGTTGCCGGGCACGCGGTAGGTGTCACCCTTGAAGCGGATTTCGATATCGTCCCAATAGGCGAAGTTGTCGCGGATGGCGGCATAGCTCTCCGCATCCGCCGCCTTGAAGGTGTCGAGCGTCTGGTCGGAGAAGACGACGCCGAAACCGAAAGTGTCGTCGGCCTGGTTGCGCTCGAACACGTCGACGGTGAGCTGGGGCCAGTCCCGCTTCATCAGCAGCGCGAAATAGAGGCCCGCCGGCCCGCCGCCCACAACCGCGATACGCATCGACGCCTCCATCAGGGAACCGGCCGATCCGGTCTAGAAATTATTTTAAGCCTAAAATGATTTTGAACTCAAGGGGCTTTCGACCTTTCCGGCCCGAACATCACAACAGAGCCAAGTGTGGCCGGAAACGCCTTCGAATGCCGCAAAATCATCGCTGCATCGCATACTCACAGACAAGCCGCTTGCAAATTGATTGAGACTTAAAATATATTCGACGGCGGAGGTCGAACGGTCATGACTCTGCAGGGACAGCGCGCGCTGGTGACGGGAGGCGGACGTGGCATCGGCCGCGCCATCGCCGCCATGCTGACACAGGCAGGGGCGCAGGTCAGCATTCTCGGCCGCGACGAGGCTGCCTTGCGGGATGCCGTCGCAGCCGGCGCGGCAGCCGATTTCGCGACCTGCGACGTGCGCGACGAGAGTTCGGTTTCCGCTGCCCTGGATCAGCTCCCCGGCGGACGTGCCTTCGACATCGCGATTGCCAATGCCGGTGCGGTCGAGACCGGCCCGTTCATGCGCAGCGATAGCGAGCGCTTCCGCCGCATGGTCGAGATCAACCTGATCGGCACCGTCAATCTGTTCCATGCCGTGCTACCGGGCATGCTGGAGCGCCAGCGCGGCCGGCTGATCGCCATCGCCTCGACGGCCGGATATCGCGGCTACGCCTATGTCAGCGCCTATGCGGCGGCGAAGCATGCCGTGATCGGGCTCGTGAAATCGCTGGCGCTGGAGACGGCGCGCTCGGGCGTCACCGTCAACGCCGTCTGCCCGGGCTATGCCGACACCGACATGGTCGCGAGCGGGCTCGACGCCATCGCGGCGAAGACCGGCAAGAGCCGCGAGCAGGCGCTGGCCGAGATGGTCAAGGACAATCCGCAGGGACGGCTGATCGCGCCGGAAGAGGTCGCCGCCGCGGTGCTCTATCTCTGCGGACCGGGCAGCGATGCGGTCACCGGCCAATCGCTCCTCATCAATGGCGGGGAGTTCTGAGATGGACACGCCCTCTTCCGCCCTGATGCTCGATCGCGAGACCAAGGCGAGCGAACGCCCCGGCGACCACAAGGACGAGCTCAGGCTCTGGCTGCGCCTGCTCACCTGCTCGACCCTGATCGAGACCGAGATCCGCAACCGGCTGCGCGAAGAATTCAAGACCACGCTGCCGCGCTTCGACCTGATGGCGCAGCTCGACAAGAGCGTGGTCGGCATGACCGTCGGCGAAGTCTCGCAGCGGCTGATGGTCTCGAACGGCAATGTCACCGCCGTCGTGGCCGGCCTCGTCACGGATGGGCTGGTCGACAAGCGCTCCGCGCCGCAGGACCGGCGCGTGCAGATCCTCACGCTGACGGCGCAGGGTCGCAAGGCCTTCAGGGCCATGGCCGAGCGCCACGAAAGCTGGATCGCCGAACTCTTCGCCGGGCTCGACCAGCCCGAGATCGGGCAGCTCTTCCGCTTGCTCGGCGAGACCAAGACCTCGCTTCATCGCGCCATTGCCGGCCGGGCGAAGGACGCAGCCGACGCGGCCGCGAAGGGAGACGCCTGATGACGATCGCCAACGCCACCACCCTGCCGCTGGCCGGCTTCACGCCGCAGCATTTCGCCCTTTCGGTCGCCGGCAAGGTCGCGACGGTGACGCTCAACCGGCCTGAGAAAAAGAATCCGCTGACCTTCGCAAGCTACCGCGAACTCACGGATTTCTTCCTCGCCGCGCAGAAGGAGGAAGACGTCAAGGCGATCGTGGTGACGGGCGCCGGTGGCAATTTCTCTTCGGGCGGCGACGTCTTCGAGATCATCGGCCCGCTGGTCGCGATGGAGACGAAGGACCTGCTCAAATTCACCCGGATGACGGGCGAGCTGGTCAAGGCGATGCGCGCCTGCCCGCAGCCGATCATCGCCGCCATCGACGGCATCTGCGCAGGGGCCGGCGCCATCGTCGCGATGGCATCCGATCTCAGGTTCGGCACGGGCGGCAGCAAGATCGCCTTCCTGTTCAACCGGGTCGGCCTCGCCGGCTGCGACATGGGCGCCTGCGCGATGCTGCCGCGCATCATCGGCCAGGGCCGCGCCGCCGAGCTGCTCTACACCGGCCGCGTGCTCAAGGGCGAGGAAGCGGACCGCTGGGGCTTCCTCAACCGGCTCTGTGCGTCCGAGGCCGTGCTTTCCGAGGCGCAGACGCTCGCGGCAGAGTTGGCTGATGGCCCGACCTTCGCCAATGCCATGACCAAGCGCATGCTCGAGATGGAATGGGCGATGTCGGTCGAGAGCGCGATCGAGGCCGAGGCCGTGGCGCAGGCGCTGTGCATGCAGACCGAGGATTTCGCCCGCGCCTATCACGCCTTCGCCGAAAAGCGGAAACCGGTCTTCGAGGGCAACTGATATGCACCGCGCCGCTCATCTCGGCCTCGGCATCCTCGGCGATACGCTGGACTGGCCGTTCTTCGAGGAGCGCCATCGCGCTTTCGCTGAGGAACTCTCCGGCTGGGCCGATTCCTATCTCGCCGATCTGCCGCATGACGATGTCGACGAGGCCTGCCGGGCGCGTGTCGCCGCCTTGGGCGCAGCCGGCTTCCTGAAAGCCGTGGTGCCGGCTGCCTATGGCGGGCTTTCCGACAAGCTCGACGTGCGCACGCTTTGCCTCGCCCGCGAGATCCTGGCTGCTCATGACGGGCTCGCCGATTTCTCCTTCGCCATGCAGGGGCTCGGCACGGGCTCGATCAGCATCGCTGGTTCTGAGGACATGAAACGGCGCATCCTGCCGGATGTCGCGGCGGGCAAGCGCATCGCCGCCTTCGCCCTCTCGGAGAAGGAAGCCGGTTCGGACGTTGCCGCCATGGCGACGACCGCGACACCGGACGGTGCCAACTATGTCCGCATCGACGGCGAGAAGAGCTGGATCTCGAATGGCGGCATCGCCGACCATTACGTCGTCTTCGCCCGCACCGGCGAAGCGCCGGGCGCACGCGGGCTCTCCGCATTCCTGGTCGAGGCCGATACGCCCGGCCTGACGATCGCGGAGCGTATCGAGGTGATCGCGCCGCATCCGCTCGCGACGCTGCGCTTCGAGGGCTGCCGCGTGCCGCTCGATAACCGCATCGGCGAGCCGGGCGATGGTTTCAAGGTCGCGATGGCGACGCTCGACATCTTCCGCTCGACGGTCGGCGCCGCCGCGCTCGGCTTCGCCAGGCGGGCGCTGCACGAGACCCTCGCCCATGCCAATGGCCGCAAGCTCTTCGGCGGTACGCTCGGCGACCTCCAGCTCTCGCAGGCGGCCATCGCCGACAGCGCGGCGGAGGTCGATGCCGCCGCCCTCCTCGTCTACCGCGCCGCCTGGACCAAGGACCGCGGCGCGGCGCGCGTCACCCGCGAGGCCGCGCTCGCCAAGCTCATCGCGACGGAGAACGCCCAGCGCGTGATCGACCGGGCCGTCCAGATCCATGGCGGCCTCGGCGTCACCAAGGGCGTCAAGGTGGAGGAACTCTACAGGGAGATCAGGGCGCTGCGCATCTACGAGGGTGCCAGCGAGGTCCAGAAGGTCGTGATCGCGCGCGACCTGCTCAAAGCACATGCCGCTGGAGCACGCGCCGATCAGGTTGCACCGCAACCTGATCGGATAACGCGTTCTCCATTCAATAATTAGAGGCGGATTCACTGATCAGGTCTCTCGACCTGTTCAGATCCGGCTCTAGGCAGGGGAACGAGATGACAGCAACCGCATTCGCGAGATCGGGGCATAAGGACAGCTTCGCGCGGGACAACCTGCCCCCGCGCGAAAGCTGGCCCGATCTGAGAGTGGAAGAGGCAGGGCTCGCCTATCCCGAGCGGCTGAACTGCGTCGCAGAGCTGCTCGACAGGCACATCACCGAGGGGCGCGGCGGCCGGACCGCAGTGCTCGCGGCCGACCTGAACTGGAGCTATACCGACCTCGCGGAGCGGGTGAACCGCATCGCCAATGTTCTGAGCCGCGATCTCGGCATGGCCAGCGGCAATCGCGTGCTGCTGCGCGCCGGCAACACACCGATGATGGTCGCCGCCTATCTCGCCGTCATCAAGGCCGGCGGCATCGCCGTCGCGACCATGCCGATGCTGCGGGCTGGCGAGCTCGCCTATCCGCTGCGCAAGGCGAAGATCGCACTGGCACTCTGCGATCATCGCCTCACCGCCGAACTTGAAACCGCGAAAGCGCAGGCGCCGGAGCTCGCCCGCATCGTCGCTTTCGGTTCAGCCGGGAGCGAGCTGGAAGCGCTGATGGCGCAGCCGGGCTACGAGCATTTCGAGGCCGCCGACACCGCCCGCGACGACGTCTGCCTGATCGCCTTCACCTCCGGCACCACCGGCGAGCCGAAGGGCACCATGCATTTCCACCAGGACATGCTGGCGATTTGCGACTGTTACGGCGCGCGCGTCCTCAAGGCCTCGCCCGACGACCGCTTCACAGGCTCGCCGCCGCTCGCCTTCACCTTCGGCCTTGGCGGGCTCGTCCTCTTCCCGATGCGGATCGGCGCAGCGATGGTGCTGCCGGAGAAGGCGGGTCCGGCCGACCTGATCGACGCGATCGAGCGCCACAAGGTCAGCGTCGTCTTCACAGCGCCGACCGCCTATCGCGCCATCCTCGACAAGCTGGAAGGGCGCGACATTTCCTCGCTCAACATCTGCGTCTCCGCCGGAGAGGCGTTGCCGAAGGCGACATTCGACGCCTGGCAGGCGCGGACCGGTCTGCCGCTGATGGACGGCATCGGCGCGACCGAGATGCTGCATATCTTCATCGGCGCGCCGCGCGAGGCGATCCGGCCGGGCGCGACCGGGCTTCCGGTGCCGGGCTACGAGGCGAAGATCGTCGACGATGAGGGCAAGGACGTGCCGGATGGCACGCCAGGTCGGCTCGCCGTGCGCGGGCCGACCGGCTGCCGCTACCTCGCCGATCCCCGGCAGGCGAAATACGTCCTCGACGGCTGGAACATCACCGGCGACACCTATCTGCGCGATGCCGACGGCTATTTCTGGTATCAGGCACGCTCCGACGACATGATCATCTCGGCCGGCTACAACATCGCGGGGCCGGAGGTCGAAGCCTGCCTACTGACGCACGAGGCGGTGGCCGAGTGCGGCGTGGTCGGCGCCCCCTGCCCCGATCGCGGGCAGATCGTGAAGGCCTATATCGTGCTGCGCCAGGGCGTCACTGGCGATGCGGCGATGGCCAAGGCGTTGCAGGAGCATGTGAAGGCCGGTATCGCCCCTTACAAATATCCGCGCGCCATCGAATTCGTCGCCGCCTTGCCGAAGACGGCGACCGGCAAATTGCAACGCTTCGCCTTGCGCCAGATGGCGCGCGACGAGGCCTGATCCTCCGACCAACCAGAGCCGAACGGCCGAAACCGAGGCGACACCATGTCCAACGCTTCCTCTTCCCGCGCCATCCTGCCGGAAGGCTGGCCGCAGCCGCGCGGCTACGCCAACGGCATGGTGGCCGAAGGCCGCGTGCTGGTGACCGGCGGGCTCGTCGGCTGGAATGCCGAAGGCGTCTTCGCGCAAGACTTCATCGGGCAGCTGCGCCAGACCTTCCTCAACATCAAGGCGGTGGTCGAGGCCGGCGGCGGTTGCGTCGAGGATATCGTGCGCCTGACCTGGTACGTCACCGACATCGCGGCCTATCGCGCCAGCCTCAAGGAGATGGGGCCGATCTATCGCGAGGCCTTCGGCCGGCATTTCCCGGCGATGGCGGTAGTGGCCGTGAGTGCGCTGGTCGAGCCGGAGGCGCTGCTGGAGATCGAGGCGACGGCGGTTGTCGGGGGTTGAAGTCTTGCGTCATGCTCGGGCTTGACCCGAGCATCTCTCGTCCCGGAACGCTCCCGCGCCTCATCGGCCAGAGATTCTCGGGTCGGCGTTCCGCCGCCCGAGAATGACGGCTGGATATCCTCAGATCCCCGCGCCGTCCTGGAGCGCGCCGGCCGGTTGCTTGCGCCAAAGATGCATGTGCAGCGCGCGCAAGCTCGGCCGCAGCAGGATGTCGCCAAGGGCGAGCGCCAGTGAGACCGTGGCATTGGCGGTGAGCAGGAAGGCCGCGGCGAACAGCCCCGCGGTGCTCAGGACGCGCCAGCTCAAGGCGGCGAGCCAGGCGCGACGGTCCGGCGTGCCACGTCGACCGACGATGCGGATGAGGGCGCGCTTGGCCTTTGCCAGTGCCCCGCCCTCGCCCACCGCCTGCTGCGTATCACCCTCTCCGGGCTCGATGAAGCCGAAGGCAACCGTCTCGTTGCTGATGCGGTCGATCAGGATGAAGCCGCCGAGCTCGTGGCTTTCGGCATAGGGCAGCGAGACCAGCGGCCGGTCGAGCCGAAGCGTCACGAGGCCGATGCCGTTCATGCGCAGGCTCTGCGCCGGCTGGGGCCGGAAGCCCTCGATGTCGACGCTGTGATGCAGCGCCTCGATCGTGGCCGTCGCGCTCTGCGTCGCGAGCTTCACGAGGAACTGCGAGCCTTCCAGCATGGCGCGCTCGCCGGTCCAGAGTAGCCGCGCCTTCACGCCCCGGCTGATGCGCAACGCCGAGCCGGCGGCAGCGATGACATCGCCGCGCGAGATGTCGATGTCGTCCTCAAGCGTCACCGTCGCCGCCTGGCCTGCGCCGATCTGGCTGGCCTCGCCGGCCGCGCCGATCAGGCGGGCGATGCGGCTGGTACGGCCGGAGGGCAGCGCGATCACCGGATCGCCGACGCGGGCGCGGCCTGCGACGGGCGCGCCGGCATAGCCGCGAAAGTCCAGATCCGGACGATTGACCCATTGCACCGGCAGGACGAAGCTTTCGTCGCGCGGCGCCGGCTGCGTGATCGCGACGCTCTCCAGATAGGGCAGCAGCGCCGGCCCGTCATACCAAGGCATGGCCGCCGACGGCCGCATGACGTTCTCGCCGTCCCGCGCCGAGACCGGGATGAAGCGGATCGAGGCGAAGCCCAACGAGGCGACCGCCGCGCGGTAATCGGCCGCGATCTGCTCGAACACCGCCTCGTCGTAGCCGACGAGGTCCATCTTGTTGATCGCCACGACGATATGGCGGACGCCGACCAGCGAGACGATGAAGGAATGGCGGCGCGTCTGCGGCAGCAGGCCCTTGCGGGCGTCGATCAGGATGATGGCAAGGTCGGCGGTGGAGGCGCCGGTCGCCATGTTGCGGGTATATTGTTCGTGGCCGGGCGTGTCGGCGACGATGAAGCTGCGATTGTCGGTGGCGAAATAGCGATAGGCGACATCGATGGTGATGCCCTGTTCGCGCTCGGCCGAGAGCCCATCGACGAGAAGGGCGAAATCAGGGGCGGCGCCTTGCGTTCCGAACTTGCGGGAATCGCTGTCGAGCGCGCTGAGCTGGTCGTCGAAAACCGCGCCGGCCTCGTAGAGCATGCGGCCGATCAAGGTCGACTTGCCGTCGTCGACCGAGCCGCAGGTGATGAAGCGCAGCAGGGAGTGCTGGCCGGTTTCGCTGGCGCTGGGCGTGTCGTTGGCGGGGAGAAGGCTCTGCGCCGGCCTCAGTGCCTTCAGGTTCTTTTTGGCCAGGTTCCTGGCGATGGCGAGGCCCATCAGAAATAGCCTTCCTGCTTCTTCTGCTCCATCGAGCCCGAACCGTCATGGTCGATGACGCGGCCCTGCCGCTCCGAGGACCGGGAGGAGCGCATCTCGGCGATGATGTCGGTGAGATTGGCCGCCTCGCTCTCGACGGCGCCGGTCAGCGGGTAGCAACCCAGCGTACGGAAGCGGACCATGCGGGTCTCGACGACCTCGCCGGGGAGAAGCTCCATGCGCTCGTCGTCGCGCATGATCCAGGCGCCGTCACGCTGCACGACCGGGCGCGGCGCCGCGAAATAGAGCGGCACGACGGGGATATTCTCGAGCGCGATGTAGTCCCAGATGTCACGCTCGGTCCAGTTCGAGAGCGGGAAGACACGAAAGCTTTCGCCGCGATGCTTGCGGGTGTTGAAGAGCTGCCAGGGTTCCGGGCGCTGGTTCTTGGGGTCCCAGCGATGCTCGGGCGAACGCAAGGAGAAGACGCGTTCCTTGGCGCGACTCTTCTCTTCGTCGCGGCGCGCGCCGCCGAAGGCCGCATCGAACTTGTGGAAGTCGAGCGCCTGCTTCAGCCCCTGCGTCTTCATCACGTCGGTGTGGATGCGGGAGCCCGAGGTGAAAGGGTTGATGCCGGCCGCGACTCCGTCCTGGTTGATGTGGACGATGAGATCCAGCCCCAGGCGCTTCGCCGTCTCGTCGCGGAAGGCGATCATGTCGCGGAACTTCCAGGTCGTATCGACATGGAGCAGCGGGAAAGGCGGCTTGGCCGGATAGAACGCCTTCATGGCGAGATGCAGCAGGACGGCGGAGTCCTTGCCGATCGAGTAAAGCAGCACTGGCTTGTCGCAGGTCGCCACCACCTCGCGGATAATGAAGATGGCTTCCGCTTCGAGCTTCTGGAGATGGCTGAGCTGGATCATGCGTGCACCTGTGCCGGAGCGCTCTGGGCCCGCGCCAGCTTTCCGTCCGGCCCGACATGCAGGCCGCATTCCTTGGCGGCGTCGTCCTCCCACCACCAACGCCCCGCCCGCTCCGGCTCGCCGGGGCGGATGGCGCGGGTGCAGGGCTGGCAGCCGATCGAGACGAAGCCCCGCGCGTGGAGCGGATTGATCGGCACGCCATTCGCCTCGGCGAAGGCGAGCGCGCGCTCACGCGTCCAATCGATGAGCGGGCTCGCCTTGACGAGGCCGCGCGCCGGATCGGCTTCCGCAAGCTGGACATCGCCGCGCGCGGCCGACTGGTCGGCGCGCAGGCCGGTCAGCCAGACATCGGCGCCGGCGAGCGCGCGGCCGAGCGGCTCGACCTTGCGGATGTCGCAGCAGGATTTGCGAGCCTCGCGAGAGCCGTAGAAGCCGTTGATGCCGTTCTGACGGACATGGAGCTCGACTGCGTCGTGCCGGGGATAGTAGGGGCGGATCAGGATGCCGTAGCGCTCCTCCGTCTCCTGCCAGAGCGCATAGACCTCGGGGAAAAGCCTGCCGGTATCGAGCGTGGCGACGGTGACCGGCAGCTTCGCAGCCGCAATGAAATGGGTCAGGACCTGATCTTCGAGGCCAAAGGAGGTGGTGAAGACCACGGGCCCGGCCGCGCCTGCAACGATGCCGGCAAGGCGCTGGGCGACATCGGCTGCACCGAAGGCTGTATTGAGCGCGGCCGAACGGTGCGCCAGCGTGTCGATGGACTGCACGTCCGTCGTTATTTCATCCGGGCCGGGGCTTGTCGCCATCGTTTTGGCCGTTCGTTCGGTAAATCGAACGAACCACTTATACCCATAGGGCCAAAGCTTCAATTCACAGCCGGTAGCGTGTTTTTTCTTATTTTACTTCCATTGGAGAAGATTGTTTCGGCTGATGGTTTGCGGGTGGGCGACCTTCAGGATTTCAATGAAAATCCCGCGATTTCGGCAGGATGCGCACGTTGCGCGGGTGGCGGTGGCGCGGCAATGGCGGGTTCTTCAGCTCATCGACGCAGGGCGGCGGCATCTCGGCGCGGTGCGTATCGGAAAGCGAGAGCAGATCGGCGGAACGATCGAAGATGCGCTGGGCCATCAGGTGTGTGACGCCCTCGACGCTCTTCTGCACCCTGCCCTCGACCAGCATCAAACGAGCGCCCATGACCTCGCGGCGGAAACGCTCGAACAGCCGGGCCCAGATCACGACATTGGTGATTCCGGTCTCGTCCTCCAGCGTGACGAAGATCGCCTTGCCGTTGCCCGGCCGCTGGCGCACCAGCACGACACCCGCTGTACGGACGAAAGCGGCGTCCGGCTTCGCCTCGGTTTCGGCGCAGCTCAGGATGCCCTCGCGCCGGAAGCGCGGACGCAACAGCTGCATCGGATGGCCCTTCAGCGAAAGCCTGACCGTCTGGTAGTCGGTGACGATATGCTCCGCCAGCGGCATGGCAGGCAGCGCCATCGCCGGCTCGCGCCCAAGCTCGCGGGCCTGCGCGGCCGCGAAAAGCGGCAGTGCCGGATCGTCCGGCAGGCGGCGCACGGCCCAGAGTGCCTCGCGGCGATCAAGGCCGAGGGAACGAAAGGCATCGGCATCGGCGAGCAGGCGCATGGCGCGGGCCGGCAGCCCGGCCCGGCGCATCAGCTCCTCGACGTCGCGGTAAATGCCTCCCGCTTCCCGCGCCTGCACGATGGCGAGGCCCCATTCCTCCTTGAAGCCGTCGATCTGGCGGAAGCCGAGGCGGAGCGCGAAGGGGTGTTTTTTCGTCTCCTCCTTCTCAGCCCTCATCCTGAGGAGTGCCGCAGGCGCGTCTCGAAGGATGGTTCGTGAGGCACTGGACCGCTCTGGACCATCCTTCGAGACGCCGCTTCGCGGCTCCTCAGGATGAGGGCTGCGAAAGTTGGAAGAATGCTGGACGTCATCCCGGGCGAAGCGAAGCGAAGACCCGGGATCCATATCCGAGCCTTCATCGGAAACGCTCAGGCATGGATCCCGGGTCTCCCTACGGTCGCCCGGGATAACGATGTTCAGTTCCTCCAAAGGCTCCAACCCGTTGTCCCAACCGCTCGCATTCACATCGACGGGGCGTGGCTCGACGCCGCCATTCTCCTGCGCCTCCCGCACGATCTGGGCCGGGGCGTAGAAGCCCATCGGCTGGGAGTTCAGCAGCGCGCAGGCGAATGCCGCCGGGTGGTGCTTCTTCAGATAGGAGGAGATGTAGACCAGCTTGGCGAAGGAGGCGGCGTGGCTTTCCGGGAAGCCGTAGCTGCCGAAGCCCTTGATCTGGTCGAAGCAGCGCTGGGCGAAATCGCGCTCATAGCCGCGCGCGACCATGCGCTCGACCATCATGTCCTGAAAATGATGGATGGTACCGTCATTACGGAAGGTCGCCATCGCCTTGCGCAGGCCGTTGGCTTCCGGGTCGGTGAATTTGGCGGCAACCATGGCTAGGCGCATCGCCTGCTCTTGAAAGAGCGGCACGCCGAAGGTCTTCTCCAGCACCGGGTAGAGTTCATCCGGCAGCCCGTGCTCGGGTGACGGCGAAGGATAGCTCACCTCCTCCAAACCGGCCCGCCGCTTCAAATAAGGATGGACCATATCGCCCTGGATCGGGCCGGGCCGGACGATCGCGACTTGAATGACCAGATCATAGAACTTCCGCGGTTTGAGACGAGGCAGCATGTTCATCTGGGCGCGGCTCTCGACCTGGAAGACGCCTAGCGACTTGCCCTCGCAGAGCATGTCGTAGGTGCCTTCGTCGCCGTCCGTGAAGTCAGCGAGTTCGTACCGCTTTTTCTCATAGCCCTTAATCAAATCCCCATAGCCCTCGATCAGATCGAACGCTTTGCGGATGCAGGTCAGCATGCCGAGAGCCAAGACATCGACCTTCATCAGCTTGAGTTCATCGATATCGTCGCGGTCCCATTCGATGAAGGTGCGGTCCTTCATTGCGGCATTACCTATCGGCACCGTCTCATCGAGACGGCCGCGCGACAGTACGAAGCCGCCGACGTGTTGCGAGAGATGGCGCGGGAAGCCGAGCAGCCGAATGGCGAAACCGACGGCGCGGCGGATCGACGGGTTCGTCGGGTCCAGCCCGGCTTGGCGGACGCGGTCATCGCCGATCTCCGTGCCCCAGCTTCCCCATTGCGTATCGGCGATGCGAGCGGTGATGTCCTCGGTGAGCCCCAGCACCTTGCCGACTTCGCGGATAGCGCTGCGCGGCCGATAGCGGATCACGGTGGCGGCGATACCGGCGCGATGACGACCATACTTCTCATAAATCCACTGGATCACTTCCTCGCGCCGCTGATGCTCGAAATCGACGTCGATATCGGGCGGCTCGCGCCGCTGCTCAGATATGAACCGCTCGAACAGCACGTCGTTGTCGGTGGGGTCGACGGCGGTGATACCGAGCACGTAGCAGACGGCAGAATTGGCGGCCGAGCCGCGCCCCTGGCAGAGGATACCTTCGCTCTCGGCGAATTCGACGATCTGGCGAATGGTCAGGAAGTAGCGGGCGTATTCCAGCTTCTCGATGAGAGCGAGTTCCTTAACCAGCAGTTTCTCGACCTTGTCGGGAACGCCGTCCGGATAGCGGATCAGGCTGCGGCGGCGGACCAGCTCCGCGAGCCAGTCCTGATCCTTCCAACCGGGTGGGACGGGCTCCTCGGGGTACTCGTATTTCAGCTGGCCGAGATCGAACTCGACGCGGGAGAAGAGATGCTGCGTCTCGGCGATGGCCTCGGGCGCGTCGCGGAAGAGGCGGGCCATCTCCTGCGGCAGCTTGAGGTGGCGCTCGGCATTGGCCTCGAGTGACCGCCCGGCACGCTCGATGGTGACGCCCTCACGGATGCAGGTGAGCACATCCTGCAAGTCGCGCTGTTCGATGGAATCGTAGAGCGCGTCATTGGTCGCGATCAGCGGCGTGCGGGTCGCGGCGGCGATGGCCTTGAGACGCGCCAGACGGCGGCGGTCGTCGCCACGCCGGTGCATGGTGGCGCCGAGCCAGATCGCGCCAGGCGCGGCCTCGTCGAGCCGGGCAAGCAGCGCCGGCAGGCCATCGAGATTGCGGCTGGGCATCAGGATGAGCAGGAGGTCGCGCGCATCGTTCAGGAGATCGTCGAGGTGGAGGATGCACTCGCCCTTTTCCGCCCTGAGATTGCCTTGGCTGAGCAGCCGGCAGAGCCTCCCCCAGCCCTCGCGATTGGCGGGATAGACGATGATGTCCGGTGTGCCGTCGGCGAAGACAAGGCGGGTGCCGGTCGCGAGCTTGAAACTCTGCGCCATGGCCTGCATGTGCTCACGGGTGAAGGGCAGGTCGGCGAAATCCGGGTTCTCGATCCAGACATATTCGCCGGGGCTGCCGCCCTCGCGGATTCTCTCGGGCGACGGCAGGCCGTCCTCGCGCAGATGCTTCAACGCGGCCCAGGCGCGTACGACGCCGGCGACAGTGTTGCGGTCGGCGATGCCGATGCCGGCATATCCCAGCAGCAGCGCCGTCAGCACCATGTTCGGCCCCGGCGAGGCCCCGCGCAGGAAAGAAAAATTCGTCGCGGCAACGGGTTCGGCGAAGGAGCTCGCAATCTGATTCACGCGAAGAGCCCGTGCAGGAACCAGCGCGGCGGGGCGCTTTCGGCCTCGTAGAAACCGATCCGGAACAGCCAGAAGCGGCGCCCCTGCGCATCCTCGACGCGATAATAGTCGCGCATCGGCTCGTCACTGCCGTCGCGCCACCATTCCGGCGCGATGCGCTCCGGCCCCTCGGCGCGGGCGACGTCATGGATGAGGCGGCGCCAGCGAAAACGGATCGGGGGGCCATCCGGCACCTCGGCGATGGCCTCGACCGGCTGGGGCGGCTCGAAGAGCTGGAGCGGGCGGGCCGGCGGCTCCTGCGGCTCAGGCTCGGGCCATGCCGCCTCCGGCAACGGAGCGGCAGCCGAAAGCGCCTTCGCGGCACGGACGGGATGATGCGTATCCTGCGCCGCGAAGCGCAGCACGCGGTCGCGGCCGAAGCGGGTGACGAGCCGGTCGACCAGATCGGCCACTGCCTCCTCCTCGACGGCGCGGCCGTCGAGGCTTTGCTGCTGATCCGTCAGCGGCTCGCAGATCGGCACCGCGAGCTTGACCGCGTCGAAGCCGAAGCCGGGATCGAGCGGATCGGCCAGCGCCTCGATGCGCTCGCGATAGAGCCTGAGCAAAGCCTTCGCATCGCGCGAGGGCCGGCCGGTCTCGATGGCGAGGCGGCGGACGGCCCCGTCGCTGCGGAAAAAGCCGATCTCGAAGACGCGCCCGCCTTCGCCGCGCGCCTCCAGGACCCGCGCCGCCTCCCCGATCAGCCGGACGACGACCGCCTCAAGGCTCGCGGTATCGGCGAAAGGCTCGGCGAATTGGCGCTCGACCACGCAATTGGGCGGCGGCCGCAAGGGGGTGATGCGGCGATCCTCTCGGCCGAGCGTGCGCCTTAGCTTAGTCGCCAGCGCCTCGCCGAAGCGGGCCGAAAGCGTCTCGGACGGGCGTTCGGCGAGATCTGCCAACGTCTTGAGGCCGGCCCGCGACAGCGCGATCACGGTCTCCGCCTCGATATCGAGCGCGTTGACCGGGAGCGGGCGCAGCGTCACTTCCTCCCGCCCCGGAGCGATGATGCCGCCCTGCCCGAAACGGGCGCAGGAACGGGCGGCATCGGGCGTGCCGGCGATGGCGGTCTTCAGCCCAAGACCGATCCGGCGCATGACGTGGTCGACGCGGGCAACGAGCCCTTCCTCGCCTCCGAACAGATGGGAGCAGCCGGTGATGTCGAGCAGGAGGCCGTCGCGGGCGTCGAGCGCGACCAGCGGCGTGAAGCGGTCGCAGACACTCGCGACCTCCTCCAGAAAATGCAGATCCGCCTGCGGCTGCGCCTCCAGCGCGACGAGATCGGGGATGCGGGCACGGGCATCGGCCAGGGTCAGCCCGCGCGTCAGACCGAGCCTGACGGCGCGTCTGTCGCAATCGACGATGCGCAGCGCATTGTGCTGCGTCTCGACCAGGACATGGGGCTTTTCAGCCGGCGCGCCGAAGCCCGGAATCGTGCCCGTCCGCCGCAACCTGTCCGTCGCCAGATAGGGGAACCAGAGGGCGAGATAGCGGCGCGGCATGGTCTGTCCGGATTGCCAGTCTGTCGGAACGGTCGAAAACGCTGCGTTCCTCGAAAGATCGTCGGTCACGGTCCCACTCCACACGCCACTCACGTTCCGCCGCGCCGCCGCGCTGGCGCAGCAATCTCACGGCGAAAGCCGGAGCGCCGGGGGCATTGGCCTCCAGCGCCCGCGAAGCGAGCGCCCGCACCTGCCAGCGCGTGCGGGCTGCGCTCGGCGCCTCCGCAGCCGCCACCCGCAGCAGCAGGACCGGCACGCCCGCGCCTTCGGCAGCTAAAGCGAGGCGCCGGCTCGCCGTCAGGTCGAAAGGGCGCGGCTCACCCCAGGGCTCGATCAGCACGGCGCCTAACGCAGAGCAGCGCGCCGCCTCGGCACCCGCCCGCAAGACGCCCTCGCCGTCGCGCGCCCGCACCAGCAGGAGGCGCGAGGGATCGAGGCCAAGCTCGTTCAGCCCCGGCGCATGCAATCGGCCGGCTTCGGCATCGACGAAATCCTGCCGCGCCCAGAGGATCGGGCGCTCTGGCACCTCGCCCTCTCCGTGCCCAGCCCGCAGGGCGATCCCGAGCGCAAAGCCGGTCGCGGCCGCGAGATCGGCGACCTCGGCGGCATAGACCTCATGCAGCGCCGCTCGCGCGAGCCCGCCGCTCAGGGCTTCGTCGAGCGAAGGCACGCCAAGGCCGATCCGCCCACCCGCGACAGGGCCAGCCCGCAAAGCCGCCTCGGCGAGGCTGCGGCGCAGATCGGACAGGGTCTGGGCGGTCGCTGCTGGCATGGAAACTCGAAAATTGTTCTCTCTTTGTTCTTTTATAAAACGCACCGCGCCGGAAGGCGAGTCGAGTCTTCCGAACTCCGACTCGTCCCTGTGTGCGATACGCAAAGTTTGTCGGCTGGAAAGGGTAGTATGTCGGCATTTGCGCCCATAGTTTGTCGGCACAGCCCTTTTACGGCCTCAACCGCCTATCAGATCGAACCAGCCGCCTTCATCGATCACCTCGACGCCATGCTTGGCCGCGTCCCTGAGTTTGGACCCAGCGCCGGGGCCGGCGAGGACAGGAGTTGCTTCAGTGAATCGGCCGCCTGTAGGGAAACCCTGTCTGTTCGAGGCTCCCGCGATAGAATCGCAGCCTCTTTCACGCTGCGGCGGCTAAGCTGGCGATTGCTGCCGCGACACCGCCAGAGCCGTGCGGGATTTCTCTCGCCTGAAGCGCCATCTCAACTGCTCCGAGCGCGCCCAGCAAGGCTGCAGCGTTGAAATGGCCCATGTGGGCGATACGGAAGGCCTTGTTGTGATAGTCTCCTATGCCCAGGCCAAGCGTCACGCCACAGATATCGCGTGCGAAGGCGGTGATGACCCCTACGTCTACGCTAGGCGTCAGGACCGCCGTCACGGACGGCGCTCGCTCGGTTGCCTCCGTGACTCCGAAAGCCAGAGCCTGACCACTCGTCCAGAGATCGACGGCAGCATGTGTCGCCTTGGCAAGGGCGGTGTGGCGGCGCCAGATTGCCTCCAGCCCCTCCTCGAAGATCATGTCGAGCGCTGCACGCTGTCCAAAGAGCAGGTGCTCCGGCGCGGTCCCGCAATGTTTCATGTAGGCGAGCACGTTCATCCGACCGCTCCAGTCCCAATAGCCGGTGCGCAGGTCGGCGCGCTTGTGAGCGACAAGGGCTTTGTCGTTGGCCGCAACGAAAGCCAGGCCTGGCGATGACATCAGTCCCTTCTGTGAGGCGGAGACAGCGACATCGATGCGCCAGGCATCCATCTCGAATTCCATGCAGGCCAGCGATGCGATGGCATCGACCATGAAGAGGGCAGGATGGCCCGCGGCGTCGATGGCCCTTCGGATCGCGGGGATGTCATTGACGATGCCGGCGGCGGTATCGATCTGAACGACCATCACAGCCTTGATCGTGTGCTGCGTATCGGCGCGCAGCCGAGCCTCGACTGCGACGGGATCAACAGCCCGACGCCAGCTCCCAGGAAGCATCTCGACATCAACGCCCATGAAGCGCGCCATCTCGCCCCAGCCGATGGCGAAGCGTCCACTTTCAAGCACCAGCACCTTGTCGCCACGCGAAAGGACATTGGTGAAGGCTGCCTCCCAGCCGCCATGCCCGTTGGCGGCGTAGACGAAGGTTTCGCCGTCAGTCCGGAAGACGCGTTTGAGATCGACGAGAACCGTTTCAGTTAGGGTCACGATGCTGTCGG
This sequence comes from Allobosea sp. RIT-PG3_2, assembly GCF_057321085.1. Taxonomy (NCBI): domain Bacteria; kingdom Pseudomonadati; phylum Pseudomonadota; class Alphaproteobacteria; order Hyphomicrobiales; family Alloboseaceae; genus Allobosea; species Allobosea sp. RIT-PG3_2. The sequence goes on from NZ_JBXWCA010000001.1 coordinate 642,631, forward strand.
AACTTAGTTCCTCCGCTGGTCGCATCATCGCCTGAAGCACGCGATCGGGAATGTTTGTAGGACCGGGCATCGCGAGCAGCGGCCGGCCATTAGCCAGAGACATGCCGAATCCTCAGTACAGGAAATTCATCTCTGCAGAGTTCCGCTATGAGCATGTTCCGAGCAAGCTCGTGCGCGCATTGCTCGGCATCCCGCTTTGCATGACACATGAGCCCAGCTGGACCGGCAGAGAGCGCCCAGAAGCTCCTACGGGCTGTACCGCCGTTTCAGCTCTCCGCTGTCGTCGTAACTCGCCTCGAAAACCGGCGAGGCGAGAGTGGCGCGAACCTTCAGGATGCCGCTGCCGGTATTCGTGAACCCGTGACGGCTGCCGGCGGGCACGATGACCGACTGGTTGGGGAGCACGGACATCACCTCGTCCTCGATGCGTATCTCGGCCTGCCCCTCAATGACCTCGAGGATTTCTTCGACGGTGTGCAAGTGCATAGGCGCGCCCAGGCCAGGTTGGCAAAACTGCTCGAAGATGCAGAGCTGATGCGATCCCACAACCGCTGAGACCCGCATTGAGGTCAGTACGCCCTCTCGCCATTTTTCGAGCTCAGATTGCGGTTCAATCACGCGCATGCGTTCCTCCCTTCAGCCGCTCGCCCGCACTAGGGCGCGGGGCCTTATCGGAGATCAAAGCATGTTCACCCACGTCATGATCGGCAGCAACGATCTGGAGCGGTCAAAAGACTTCTATGACGCCACATTCGTCGCGTTAGGAGGCAAGCCCGGCGAGGTAGATGCCCGAGGCAGGCTGATCTACGCCCACAACGGCGGGCGGCTGATGATCACGAAGCCCATCGACGGCAATCCTGCTACTTCGGCCAATGGTGGGACGATCGGAATCGCCGCGCCAACCCGGGACCACGTTCTCGCGTGGCATAAGGCCGGCACGGCGCACGGTGGAATGGCGATCGAGAGCGCACCTAGTGAGCGCCCGAATGGGGCCTTCGTCGCGTATCTTCGCGATCCGGACGGAAACAAGCTTACCGCGCGCTCGCAGCCGACGGCATAGTACGATCGGTAACGGCTGCGCCGAAGGACCCCCCGCCACCGGAGACGGCCGCTCGAATTCTGCGGCAGGAGCGATGAGTTGCGGATGCGGCAGCAACGGGCGAAGGGTGACGCGCTCCATTAGGAGGAGTCGGTCTCCTGGCCGGAAGGCGGAGGAACCGTGCTCAGTCCAACCTACCACGTTGTGCCCACCGCCTCCTTCAGCTAAGCCGCACTCGCACTGCTATTCATGATGGTAGTATGGTCAGCCAAACCGGCACGCCTCAAGTCGCTGACTCACGGGCGCTCAGAATCCAATCTGGGAAGAGCACCTCACGCATCCTGCCAATGGCGCTCCAACGCCCCCACTCCTTTTCGCCATCCTCCTTCAGCTTCGCGCGTCCGGCTTCGCGTCAAGGGCCCTGGCCACTGCTTCAGCCGCATCATCCGCCGCGGTTTCCAAATCGGCAGTCTTAGATCGTGCCTGTTCGGCCGTTTCGCCGCGGAATTTGAGCGAGGCGTGATAGATTTCTTCGCCGGCCGAATTCTCTACAGCGGCAGTCAGATCGACGGATGTACCATCAGGTAAGACATCGTGAGCCATGTCCGCCAACGCCACCTGAGCCGCGTCTGCGGCGGCTTTGTCGCTGGCCAACAGCCTTTCAAGGACGATCTGTTCTGATCCTGGAACGCCTCAGACCTCAGCTCGTTTATAGGTATGGAGCATGAGGAGCTAACGATGGACCACCCCCACGATATCCCTCTCACCGAGACCGACTTGACTGGCGATATCCTCGATGGCGCGACGATCTACGGACCAGGCGATGAAAAGATCGGCTCAGTTTCCCATGTCCACGGCGCCGGCCCCGCCAGTCAGGTCGTGATCGACGTGGGTGGCTTCCTTGGCATCGGCGCAAAGCCCGTGGGGGTAGCTATCAGCGACCTTGAGTTCATGCGCGACGAAGATGGCAATGTTCACGCCGTCACGAACTGGACCAAGGATCAGCTGACGAAGATGCCGGAGCACATCGATCGCTGATTGATATCCCCAAGCCGCTCCTATTGGCCGTCAGCTCCGGCTGGCGGGGCCTCTTCGCTTCAGGCGGTGCCGTGCGAACCTTTCCGTCCGCTGCTGGCAAACGCCGCGATGTCTGGAGCCAAAATGTCTTGCTTCTCAGCCCACGAGGCAAAGAGACCTTTCGCAGTCTCGGGCTCGATCTCACCGCGGACCGCCGCCAAGCAGGCCTTCACCGCAAAGGCGTGGCCAGGGTCTCGCTGGCTTTTCGGCCAATCGGCCAGGAACATGTACGCCTCCATCGCCGACGAGACGGCGGTCGGAATTCCGAGACCGGTTAGAATGACGACGGGGCGTTCAAATTCATCCGAAGGCGTTAGTGCCATAGCCACATCCTCCTAGAATCAACATGGATTTGGGTCCGCGCGGCCGTTGGCGCCCGGATCACGATGATTTAGGTGTCCCATGTTGAGTCGTTCAAGACCCGGTCACGCTTGGGTGGACAGGGTGTTTTTATCCCTCCTGCCGGGAACCTCAGCGTCGCGCCGCTGTTAACCGATGATCTCCTTCGGTTTGAACGATCTGCCCCGCTGGCTTCCGCCGGCGGGCTTTTTTTGTCTCGCTTCAGTCTTGCAGCGGTGATGCGACTGCCTAAATTTTCGGCCGCACACCCAGGCGGAGGAAGGAGCCATGCCATTCTCATCGTTGAGTGACCCGGTCGACCTGGCCCGCGCGCAAGCAGCGCTCGATGCAGCCTGGTCCGAGATTCGATCGACCATTCCCGATGCGTTTGACGAGCAAGAGCGAACCAAGCTGGCTTACATCGTAGCAAGCTTGGTCGCGGTCGCTGAGGATGAGGACGATCTGACGCTACGTGCGATCGAGCGATATCGACGCTCTGTCGTTGCATGAGTCTTTGCCGCGGCGGAACCCGACCGTGGCTTACCCCGTTGTGGCAGCGCTACCGCTGCTTGTTACCAAGCGCCGGCAGCGATGGTTATCTGCCAAGATGACCATCGAAGGGAGCCGACATTACCCCGCTGACTCCCTTCTGCTACCGCCGATCGGGCGTTAGCCGCGGATGTACCGGCAGCGCCTATCGGCCGGTAGACCATGGCACGTGGGGTACTGCTCCGAATGGTACCAATCAGTCCTTGTATAGCCTTCCGAGATTGCCTAGCAGTCCAGAGAATGGAAGGTCGTCCGGCCGCAGCAGGCTCTGGTCCTCCTCTGGACCATGAGCATTATCGCCCTTGTGGGCTTCATCCCAGTCGCGAATCTCCGCCGTAAGACGACTGAACTCCCGGGCCTCTTCGGACCCCTCGGATGCGTCGCTAAGAGCCACCGCGCGCTCAACGGCCGCACGATACTCGTCGTGGTCGAGGATCGTCATTGAACTGCTCTGAAATCATTTGAGCTTAGCCGGCCCGCCGGTTGTTCATCGAGCAATTCGGCAGCTGCCCGAATAAGCGTTTCCGGAGGCATCATGTCTTCCTGCAGATGCCATTCGACAAAATCGCGGCCTGTGCCGGATCGCTCCGCGAGGAGCGCAACCCAATCGCGTTCGGGAAAAGCCGAGTTCAGACGCAATGCCAAATCCCGGCCGGTGGTGATCGGCTCTGAAGGGTCCATGCTCGCCTCCTATATTGGCTCGGCGAAGAGAGGGCCCCATCCGACGAGATGGGGCCTTTGCATCACGCAGCCTTGCGATTGATGCCGCTGACAGCGAGTTCGGTGAGTTTCTTATCCGTGGCAGCTTCCTCGTCCAGATTCTGCTGCAGCAGGGCTGCGCAATCGTCGCGTCCGAGCTGCTTCGCCCAAGCCACGAGGGTGCCGTACCGGGTAATCTCGTAGTGCTCCACGGCCTGGGCCGCGGCGATCAAAGCAGCGTCCAGAACCTGCTTGTCGTCGACTTCGCCAGCGATGTCGTTGGCCTCCTCGAGGATGCCGTCGATGGCGGGGCAGGTAATTCCCTTTTCCTCGACGCCATGGAGCTTGAACACCTCCTTGAGTCGAGTGATCTGCCCTTCGGTCTCACGTAGATGCATTTCGAAGCCGCGTTTCAGATCCGGGCTCGTCGCCTTCGAGACCATGTCCGGCAATGCCTTCCGGATCTGATTCTCGGCGTAATAAATGTCCTGAAGGGTGTGGACGAACAGATCGTCCATCGTGGCGATGTCTTTAGTGAACCAACCCATGCCGCTCTCCATCTGATTGAATTGTTCCAGCCTGATGGTCGAACGGTGCCCTCAGTCACTTGTTCCAACCTGAATGGATGTGGGCATCGGTCTGCCTCCGGGGCCCAATCTCACCAGCGTTAGAGCGTTCGCGCGGCCGGAATCCCCCGAGTGTCAGTCGTTCGCCCATGATTAGGTTCGCGCGCGGGGGCGCCAGCTTTGAAGTTGCCGTCAGCAACCAGACGCGTCGCTAGATTTTGCCGAGGTCGGTGCGCTGGAAGAATCCACGGGTTCGACCGGAACTATGTCCGTTCGCTCTCAGTTGGTGGCGTATCTGGAGCCAGCGCGACAGAGAGCTGCCGCCGGCAATTCCCGACAATATGCAGACCGCCACTACTCCTTCGGCTGAGGCTCAAGGAGAATCCGATGTTTGTGCCGGTCGATCACCTTCACGCCGAACTGACGTCCTTCAGCAATTGTTTGGCGGGAAGGACAGCGATACGTCGAGCCGCAGAACATGTTCCAGAGCTTGAGTTTCCGCGCAGCAAGGCGAAGTCGCATTTGCTCTGCATCGCCTGAATACTAGTCAGCCACATCGCGGCTAGCCGGCCGGGCCTAAGACGTGGGCTAGTCGAGCAGCGCGAGCCGATCGCGAATTATCCCCAAAGAGGAGTATCCCCAATGCGCGCGCTATGCTGGCACGGCAAAGGAGATGTCCGAGTCGATACGGTGCCCGATCCCCGAATTCAGCATCCGCGCGACGCGGTGATCAAAATCAACTGCTGCGCGATATGCGGGTCGGACCTGCATCTGCTCGACGGATATCAGCCGACAATGGAGAGCGGCGATATCGTCGGTCATGAGAACATGGGGGAGGTTGTCGAGCTCGGCTCAGAGGTAACCAATCTCAAGATCGGCGATCGGGTTGTCGTGCCCTTCACGATCAGCTGCGGCGACTGCTGGTTCTGCCGGCAAGGAATGTTCTCAGCCTGCGACCGCACGAACCCAAATGCGGAGATGGCCGCGAAGGCCATGGGCCAGTCACCGGCGGGCTTGTTCGGCTTCAGCCATATGCTCGGCGGATATAGCGGTGGGCAGGCAGAATATTTGCGCGTCCCAATGGCCGATATTGGCCCGATCAAAGTCCCCGACAGCGTCTCGGACGAGCAAGCGCTGTTCCTCTCCGACATTTTCCCAACCGGCTATATGGCCGCGGAGAATGCCCAGATTCAGGAGGGCGACACCGTCGCAATTTGGGGATGTGGACCGGTCGGCCAATTCGCAATCCGATCCGCCTTCATTCTCGGCGCCGGCCGGGTCATCGCGATTGATGAGGTTGCCGAACGATTGGCGATGGCTGAAGCCGGCGGCGCCGAAACGATCAACTTCTCCAAACTGGACGTCTACGACGAGCTGATGGTGCGGACGAAGGGTCGAGGCCCTGACAGTTGCATTGATGCCGTTGGCTGCGAAGCTGCCGGACACGGCGCAGCTGATGCCATACTCGACAAGGTCAAGACCGCGACGTTTCTCGCTACCGACCGGGTCCATGTTCTCCGTGAGGCGATAATGTGCTGCCGCAAGGGGGGCACGGTTTCAATCCCCGGCGTCTATGTCGGAATGGGCGACAAGATCCCGCTGGGCGCCGCGATGAACAAAGGCCTGACTTCTAAAATGGGCCAGACCCATGTCCAAGCTTACACCAAGCCGCTGCTGGCCAAAATCGAGGCCGGAGAAATCGATCCAGGCTTCGTCATCACCGATCCGGCGAACCTTGAGGATGCCCCCGAAATGTACAGAAAATTCCGCGACAAGGAGGACGGCTGCATCAAGGTTGTATTGAAGCCATAGCGGGAGGTCTGAGCCGAGGGGAGCTGCGGCCGGGTCCGCGGTCGGGCGCTTGCTATCACTTCAATACACGCGCCTAATATGCATAGCGCTGCCTTTGCGCGCTACCTCCCGCCGATTGCGGTTCGGCCGGACAATCAAAACCGAGAACGTCATGAAATCCGGCCAAGGCAGGTTGATCCTGCGCGACGGCACGGACCTCCCGATTGCTTATCGCCTTGTCCACAATGAATACGGCTCGTGGTGCAGTGGCACCCTTATCGGTGATATTCGATCGGTCGACCCCGGCAGCTTCTCACTAGGGATGAGGGCGCAGTTGGGGAATGGTCACGAAATTGTCCTCCTTGTTACCGCCTACTCCGACCGCCATCTCAGCTTCGTGGCAAAATTCGACGGTTCGGCGGCTCGTGGGCCGTCAGTGTTCACACCGGGTTAGCGTCTTGCCCGACGGCAGCTTGAAATAGCACTCGTCGTGGTATTCGACGGGAGTGCCATCTTCGAGCGAATATGAGGTGATCGAAAGACCCGGCCAATCTCGCCACACGATGACGTTAAAATGGCGGCCAGCTGTGTCCTGGCACCGCTCGGTGCAGAGCGCCCGCTTGACGAGGCTGGGGCGCTGATTTGGCCCGGCGGCTCCCCATATCGAAACCATGGCGATACCTCACAAACTCGCGCATTTGCCGATTCAAACGGACGGCCTTCGAGCGAGGTTCCGTAACGGAACCAATCATTCCGTCGCCCGTTGGCGACTCGGTTCGTTGCGTGGGTGTGTTCAATGCGTGCGCGTCAGGTTCTTGGCGCGGGCCTGCTGTCGACACCGCTGCATCACGGACGAGTGACGTCCTCATTCCAAGGCGGGCCAATGACCGACAAGCTAACGAGCCCCATGGTTGAGGCGACACGCAAACAATGGGACGCTGCTGCTGAAGGGTGGGACGCCGAATCTGCGGCGCTCGCGGCGTGGCTTTCGAAGCCGACGCAAACGATGTTTGACCTGGCGGGCGTCAAGCCGGGGGGATGCATCCTGGACGTGGCCGCCGGCGCCGGTGACCAGTCGATTGCGCTCGGGAAACGGTTGGGCCTGTCAGGTCGGATCGTTGCCACCGATCTGTCGCCGATGCTGGTCGATCGCCTTCAGCGCAACACCTTTTCTGCTGGCCTCTCGATCGTCGAAGGGCGGGTTGCAGACGCCCAAATGCCCCTGCCCGAGGTCGACGTCTTCGACGCAGCGATCTGCCGCCTGGGCCTCATGCTCATGCCCGAGCCGGCGCGCTGCCTCGCCGCTGTCCAAGCGGCGTTGAAGCCCACGGGCTGCTTCTCAGCCATGGTCTTCGCCGGGCCGGATCAGAATCCCTGTCTCCGCACTATCATGACGACGGCTTCACGCCATGCGGGGCTTCCGCCGCGAGATCCTTTTGCGCCCGGCGGCCTTCTCAGCCTCGGGCGCGTGGGGGACCTCGACCAGCTCTTTCTGGCTGCTGGCTTCGGCGAAGTTTCAACGGCTCGGCTCGAGGCGCCATTCCGCCTTCCATCCGTCGACGATTACGTCAAATTCCTGCGCGTGGCCGCCGCGCCCGTAATGGCCATGCTGTCACGACTTGCACCTCCCGCTCAGGAGGCCGCGTGGGCGGATATTCGCGACCAACTAGCGGTTTTTACGCAGCCGGACGGTTGGAGCGGGCCGAACACTTTGCTCATAACGACAGGGCGAAAGTGATGTCATACACGGCTGGTGATAACGATCAGCCTTTTGCTCACTCCGAACCGTTGCCGGTAGGAACACCTTCATCAGGCTTTTGCGCCGCGCGCTCGCCGACATCCTTCATCATGGCGAGCGCATCCTCGTAGCCGCCAGGTCTTGGTGGAGGCTAAACGGCGCTTTCGGGCAGCTGGGTAAAGGAAGGTCGTCCAAGCCATCGTTGGACACAGGATATCGGGCAAATCGATCTCGATCTTTCAGCATTTCGAAAGCGCGCGGCCATACCCTGATCGACCGTTAGCTTAGCGAGAGGCCGACGCTTGACTACTCAGCGCATGACTCGATCTTTCCCCGTGGACAGTGCTCTATTGAACGCTGTCCTGGAGCATGTGGACCAGGGAATTCTGATGGTCGATGCCAACGGCTATGTGGCCGTCTGCAATCAGCGCGCGATCGATCTGCTCGGCCTGCCACCCGACCTGATGCGTTCAAATCCATCTTTCGAGGCGGTGAAGAGATGGCAGATGGAACAAGGTGAATTTGGTACTGTCACCGAGGAGCTTCTTCGGGCCATCAAATATGAAGGGATACACGTAGAAATCCTGGACTACGATAGGCAGAGACCAGACGGCACGGTGCTGGAAGTTCGAACCAACCGCCTCCCCAACGGCGGAATGGTGCGCACCTTTACTGACATAACCATACGAAAAGCGGCCGAGAACGCGATCCGGGTGAGCGAGGAGCGCCTGCGGCTGGCTTTGCAGGCCAGCAGGATGGCTGCTTGGGAGCTCGATCTCGAGACGCAGTGGGTCGACCGCTCCGAGAATTCCATGATGCTGCTTGGCATTTCCTCGGGACCGGCAGGCGATTTCATCAACAGGGTCCATCCCGACGACCGAGAAATAGTGACGGCCTTCTGGAGCGCCGTCAGGTCGGAAGGGAGTGGCGCGGCCGAAGTGCGCTACCTTTCTCCTGACGGCTCGCAAACGTGGCTTGCTCTCAGGGCCGAGCGAAAGGACGAAAATCGGCTCATCGGACTGACCTTCGACATCGCAGATCGGAAGGCCGCCGAAGAGGCCATCTGGCGAACCGCCAATCACGACCCTCTGACGGGCCTGGCGAACCGGGCGCTCTTCCAGGCTCGCCTCAACGAGGCGCTGACGAATGCCGGAATCTCTGGGGCCGGCGTGGGGCTGTTGCTACTGGATCTCGACGACTTCAAGGATGTCAATGACACGCTCGGCCATGCGGTTGGAGACCTCCTCCTTCAGGAGGCTGCCCTTCGGCTCAGAAGCTTTATCGGAGAAGGCGATACCGTGGCACGCCTCGGGGGCGACGAGTTTGCCATCATACTCGCCGATATTTCAGCGGGAAGTGAAGCAACTGCCCTTGCTACGGAAATCGTAGAAGCTCTCCGTGCTCCCTTCCAGCACGAAGGACGAGCTCTTTCCACAACGGTCAGCATCGGGCTGGCAACCTTCCCTGAGCATCACCGCGATCCGGTCGAACTGATGAAGGACGCCGACATCGCGCTCTATCGCGCGAAGGAGCAGGGGCGCAGCCAAGCGGTTGCTTATACCAGCGCCGCCCGCGAGACGATGGAGCATCGCGTGACCATCGCACACGACGTCCGCGAAGGGCTCGCAGCACAGCAGTTCGTTCCCTATTACCAGCCAAAAGTGTCGTTGGTGACAGGCCGGATCGTCGGCTTCGAGGCCCTCGCGCGTTGGAACCATCCGACCAAAGGGCTTCTCACGCCTGACTATTTTGGCTCGATGTTCGCCGAGCAGGCCATTTCGATTGCTCTGGGCGAGCAGATGATCCGCCAGGTTGCGGCCGATGTTAGATTATGGCTGAATCAGGGTCTCGAATGCGGTCGCGTGGCAGTCAATCTGTCTTCCGCCGAGATCTCCGACCCGAGGCTCGCCGACAGGATTATCCGCATCCTGGAGGATACATGTGTCTCCTCGGCGCATTTTGAAGTCGAAGTGACGGAAACGGCTTTCCTCGGGCGCAGAACGGCGACGGCGTCCTTCATCTTGAACAAGTTGCACGACGCCGGCGTCTCCATCGCTCTGGATGATTTCGGGACGGGCTTTGCGTCGCTTCTCCATCTCAAGCAGTTCCCCGTGGACCACATCAAGATCGACCAGAGTTTCGTGCGGAACCTGATCAGCGACGACAGCGACGCTGCGATTGTCGCCGCCATCGTAAGCCTCGGTCACGCTATGGGAATGCATACGACGGCGGAAGGGGTCGAAAGCTCCCAACAGGCCGCACGCCTGCGAGAAGCAGGGTGCGATTCTGCTCAGGGCTATTTTTATGCGAAGCCGCTGCGAGGGGAAATGGTGCCGAAGACCATTCAGAGTTGGTTCCCGACAGGCAAGCCAGAGCTTTGAGGGTGAAAGTAGGAAACCCGGGAAGCGTGTATTGCGAGTTTACCGTTACTCGCCGTCTTCCCGGCTCCAAGTCACCGATGGTGTGCGACACCAAGTAGCCGCAGGCTAAACTTGCGCCAACTGCTGACATGACGTCGCTGCCGCAAAGCAGACGCAGAACTTGTGACTATCGCCCAGAGCGATTTCGCTGTTTCACCGTTTGACGCGCAACGCGTCCACTAGCAAGGCAAAAGCCGGCGTAGGCTGCCGTCTGCTGGGGTAGTAGAGGTGATAGCCTGGATAGCTTGGGCACCAGTCTTCAAGGACGCTGACTAAGCGGCCGGCTTCCAGATGATGCCGAACTTTATCCCGCGGCAGGAAACCCAACCCAAAGCCATCCAGCGCTGCCTTCTCGATCAACTCGATCGTGTTGAACGCCAGCGGTCCGTCAGCGCGGACCTTGAGCTCGCGTCCGTCCTTGCTGAAGTCCCACACGAAATGCCCCCGTGACGCCGAGAGGCGAAGGTTGATGCATCGGTGACGAACCAGGTCCTGGGGGACCATCGGCGGCGGCCGCTCGGCGAAGTACGCGGGTGACCCGACCATCGCGATATCCAGATCCGGCGCGATGCGGACGGCGATCATGTCCTTATCGACGTGCTCTCCCAAGCGAACGCCGGCGTCGAGTCGCTCGGCCACGATGTCGACCAGGCCGTAGTCGGAAACGATCTCGACGCTGACGTCGGGATATTTGGGCAGGAATGTCTTGAGCACCGGGTAGATGATGGTGTCGGTCGCATGCTCGACCGAGGTGATGCGGATCGTGCCCGCCGGTTTCTCGCGCATCTCGCTCAATGCCGCGAGGCTCGCGTCCAGCCCGCTCAGCGCCGGCACCAACGTCTCCAGCAGCCGCTCGCCGGCATCGGTTGGCGACACGCTCCGGGTCGTGCGACGCAGCAGCCGCAGGCCCAGCCGGCCTTCGAGCCGTCGCACAATCTGGCTCAGCGCCGACTGCGACATGCCGAGCCTCGACGCCGCCAGCGTGAAGCTCTCGGCCTCGGCCACGGCCAGGAACGCCGAGAGATCGGCTAGGTCCTCGCGTTTCATTCAGTGCGCCTGCTTCTAGGTTCATGCACTTCATAGCGGCTAATCGCTGGACGCGACAGCGCCTAGGCTCACGCCAACGGAACAGCGCTGGCCCTTGGGCATCCCAATGGCAGCCTCCATCGAAGGGAATGGCCATGACCGACGCGTCCGCCGAAACACCCGCCACCGTCTTCAACGGCCGGCGCGGATTCCTGAAATCGACCGCTTTGCTTGGCGCCGCCGCGGCGATTGCACCGCTCTGGGGCGCCCATACGGCAGACGCACAGCCAGCCGGAAACCAAAGGCACGACGATGAAAACCCGCAAGCTCGGCAAACTGGAAGTCTCGGAACTCGGCTTCGGCTGCATGAACCAGAGCGGCAACTACAACGGCCCGGTGCCCAAGGATCAAGGCATCAAGACGATCCGCGCAGCCTTCGAGAACGGGGTGACGTTCTTCGACACCGCCGAGGTCTACGGCCCCTACATTAACGAGGAGCTCGTCGGCGAGGCGCTCCAACCGTTCCGGGACAAGGTCAAGATCGCCACCAAATTCGGGTTCGCGATCGACGGCACCGTCGCCCTGGACAGCCGGCCGGAGCGCATCAAGCGCGTCGTCGAGGAATCCCTCAAGCGTCTGCGGACTGACCATATCGATCTCTACTACCAGCACCGTGTCGACCCCGCCGTGCCAATCGAGGACGTCGCCGGAGCGGTGAAGGACCTGATCAACCAGGGCAAGGTGTTGGGTTTCGGCCTGTCTGAGCCGAGCGCCAAGACCATTCGCCGCGCCCATGCCGTGCAGCCCGTCACAGCCGTTCAGAACGAGTATTCGATGTGGACCCGCAACGTTGAGCTGAACGGCATCCTCGACACCTGCAACGAACTGGGCATCGGCCTCGTGCCCTGGTCTCCGGTGGCGATGGGCTTCCTGACCGGCAAGTACGACCCGTCGACCAAGTACGACGAGAAGACGGATTTCCGTGCCGGCTTCCCGAGGTTCTCGAAGGAGTTCATGCCGCTCAACATGCCCATCGTGGAGTGGTTGAAGGAGTACGCCGCCAAGAAGGGCGCGACGCCGTCCCAGGTCGCGCTCGCTTGGCTGATGGCCAAGAGCCCCAACATCGTCCCGATCCCGGGCACCCGCAGCGAGACCCACCTGCTGGAGAACCTCGGCGCGACCCGCGTGCAGCTCGACGCCGCTGACGTCCTCGCGATCGACACCTCTCTGTCCAAGTTCCCGGTCTATGGCGACCGCATGGGCAAGGACCACATGCTCTCGATCGATTACTCGATCTGATCCGCAGAAGGGGGGCCGAGACGTTCTCGGCTCCCATCGAGCGCCCGATTCCCCAGGCGATGAGGCGGCCTCGGCACGAAGCGTCATCGCCAAAAGAAGCAAACATCATGACCAAGATTTGGTTCGTCACCGGTGCCAGCCGTGGCCTGGGCATTGATATCGCACGCAAGGCACTCGCGGCCGGCCATCGCGTCGTCGCGACGGGACGCGATCCGGAGAGGGTGCGCAAGGCGATCGGCACGCATGACAGCCTGCTCACGGTCGCGCTGGACATCACCGATCCCGAGGCCGCCGGCAGCGCCGCCAAGGCAGCGATCGATCGCTTCGGTCGAATCGACGTGCTGGTGAACAACGCCGGCAACTTCTACGCCGGGTACTTCGAGAACATCGGCCCCGACGATTTCCGGGCGCAGATGGAAACCAACTTCTTCGGGCCTACGATCGTCACCCGCGCAATCCTGCCGATCATGCGCAAGCAGCGCGCCGGCCAGGTCATCACCGTCACGTCCCTGCCGGCCTGATCGGGCAGGAATTCGTCGTCGCATACGCCGCCTCGAAGTTCGCCCTCGAAGGTTGGATGGAATCGCTCCGCTATGACGTGGCACCGTTTGGCATGGAGACGATGGCCGTCGAGCCGGGCTTCTTTCGCACCGAGCTCCTCGTCGAGGGCGCCTCGACGATCTGGCCCCAGTTGGCGGTCGACGATTACGCCGAGCGCACGGCCCAGACCGTCGCTGCCTGGTCAGGCATGAATGGTCTCCAGGGAGGTGATCCGGCGAAGCTGGCCGGTGCGATGGTCACCTTGTCCGATTCCGGGAAGCTCCCGCTGCGCTTCGTCGCCGGCGCGGACGCCATGGCGGCCGTCGAGGCGAACCTGAAGACCATCCAGCAGCAGATCGACGAGCATCGCGAACTCTCTGCCTCGCTTGCTCTGGATTGAACCGCATCGAAAGGGAAACAGCATGACGGTCCACCGCATAGCTGCGATCGCGTTCCTACTGTGCTCGATCGTGACGGCGAACGCCCAGACCAACCGCGCGACCTTCCCGAAGGACTTCGACAAGTACGTGCTCTACGCCACGTACGATCGGGGCTTCAACAAGGAGGAAGCGTTCGCACTGCCGGAGACGCTCGCTCTGGCCAAGGCCGGCAAGCCGCTCCCGCCGGGCACCCGGCTCGTCCTCGGCGTCTGGAGGGCGCGTCAGCTCGCCGAGTATTTCGTGATGGAGAAAGGGGTGAACTGGGGCGCGGATTTCCCGGCAGACGTCAGCACCGGCGACTGGCATTTCCAACAGTTCGATACCAGCCGCCAGATCAGGCGCACGACCTTCGCAGATCGGTGCCAGTCCTGCCACAGCTCGCAATCGCGCGACGACTATCTTTTCACGATCGACCGGATGCGAGCCTATGTTCCATAGGTTTTGCCCCGGAATATCGATCTTGCGCCATTTCCGGACATTCGGTGGCTGCCCGTAAGCGGACTCGGCCTTTTTATCATGTAACCCGGGATGGCTCGATCTCAGGCCGCTTCCCAAATCTGATTCAGGATCTTCGCTGCCAGCGGCACAACTCAGTTTTTGACGTCCAGAATTTCGGAGAGAGATCTCAGAATGTAGGTGGGTGCAATTGCGGAGCTTTCGGCCTCGTCCATGGACGTCGCTCCAGTGAGTACGAGTGCCGATGCAATTCCGGCGTTGTTGGCCATCACAATATCCGTATCCAAGCGATCGCCGACCAATAGGCAGCAACCGGGAGCGGCATCGAGCCGCCCCAGCAGATAGCGAGTCATGACATCGGACGGCTTGCCGACGATGGCTTCGCACTTCGCGCCGGAGGAAGCTTCGATCGCTGCGATGATCGCGGCGGCGTCTGGCTCGCCGCCGTCCACCGTAGGCCGGAAGCGGTCGGCGTTGGTCGCCATCAGCCGAGCACCGGCCCGAACCGCACGGAACGCGCGCTTCAGTTTCTCGTAGCAGAAGGCCCTGTCAAAGCTGGCTATGACGATATCGGTATCCGATATCTCGTCGGTCACGACGAAGCCCGCGAGTTCCAGCTCCATCACAAGGGCGCTCTCGCCCAGCACCATCAGGCGCGCCTCTGGTGTTTCCCGCTTGAGCAGCTCGATCAGGACATGCGCGGCGGTGACGACGTCCTCTGCCTCGACCGGCAGGCCCAGACGAGTCAGCTTGCAGGCGTATTCCGTCGAGCGAGCCGTGGTGTTGTTGGTCAGGAATAGGACAGTGCGACCTTGCGCCCGTAGCTCGCTGACGGTTCTAGCCGCCGTGGGCAGCAACGTCTCGCCGAGCAGGATCGTCCCATCGAGATCGAAAACGAATGCTTGGTAGCGCGACGCGATCGAGGCGATCCCGGCAAGGAGATCAGACATCAGAGGCAATGCCCTGCAACCCGTCTCGTACCCGTTTAGCGATGTCCGGATGATCGGTGAGGATGTAGGCTACCGGCTGCCTGAGCCAGTAGTCGAGCCGGCTCGCATCGTTGACGGTCCATATGCCGGCGGTAAGCCCGGCCTCGCCGGCCAGTGCGAGCATGTCGGGCGTGGTTCGTGCGAACGACAATCCGAGATCGTCGATTCCGGCCTCGGCCGCTTGCGCGACGACAGGCCTGAACGTTTGGATGGATGCCTGGGCGTGCGGCCAGACCGACAGGCTCGTCGGCACCCCCGAGCCCGTGAAGAACGCTAAAGCTGCCGGATCGAAGGACATGACGGTGATGCGGTTGCTCATGCCATGCTTGCCGGCCAGCAACATCACCTGGCGATGGGTCTTCTCGTAGCCGCCAGGCGAACCGCCAGGCTTGACCTCGATACGAACTCGCATCCGGCTAGGCGCGAGGGCGGCCAGCGCCTGGTCGAGCGACGGGGCGCTTTCGTCGATCTGACGCAACGAACTGGATTGGATTTCCGCGAGCGTGAAGCGGCTGATCGGCCCCGTGCCGAAGCTGGTCTGATCCAGTGTCTCGTCATGCATGACGAGCAACTGGTCGTCGCTGGTCAGATGAACATCCAGTTCAACCTGCTCGACGCCGTAAGAGGCAGCGTGGCGAAATCCCGATATCGTATTCTCCGGAAAGCGGCTGCCGCCACGGTGAGCTGCGATCTCCGGGAGCGGGAAATGCTGTGTATCGTTCATTTCAGACTCGGGTCCGTGACGTCGCGCAGCCAGTCGCCGATGGTGCTGATCGACAAGGTGAGGATGAAAATGGCGATGCCCGGGATCGTCGCGATCCACCAGGACGTGACGATATAATCGCGTCCGAGGCCGACCATGTTGCCGAGACTGGCGAGCGGCGGCTGGATGCCGACCCCCAGGAAGCTTAGCCCCGATTCCAGCAGGATGAGTTCGGGCAGCGCGATTGTCATGTTGACGATGATGATCGCCGCGACGTTGGGCAGCACATGCTTGACGGCGATCGCTACCTCTCCGGCGCCGAGTCGGCGCAGGGCGAGCACATAACCCTTCTCGTACTCGACGAGCGCGAGAGCGCGCACAAGCCGGGCATAGCGCTCCCAGCCATAGGTGCCGAGCAACACGACGAACAGAACGATGTTGTTTCCGAAGAAGGCGAGGATCGCTAGCGCGAAGATGAGGAAAGGGACGGATGCGTGGAAATCGATCGCGACCCGGATGAGGCTGTCCACCCAGCCGCGCAGGAAGGCGGCGGCGAGGCCGAGCGTGACGCCGATGGTCGCGGCGATGAGACAGGCGAGTACCGAAACGAGGAGGCTGACTCGCACCGAGATCATCAGACGGCTGAGGATGTCGCGCCCCAGTTCGTCCGTGCCCAGGACGTGGTGGAATGAGCCACCGAAAAAGATGGGCGGCGTGTTGCGCGCGCGCAGATCGATGGACGCGAAACCATAGGGCGCCAGTCGTTCGGCGAAGATCGCGACGAGGATGAACAGGATCACCATAACCGCAGCCAGGGTAACGGCGATCTCGCGCCGCCTGCGGGGCCGCGCGGGTCCGGGAGCGATCAGGTCCGTCATGAAGTGCGCAGCCGAGGGTCGAAGATGGCGTAGAGGAGATCCGTCGCGAGATTGGCGAACGCCATCATCGTCGCGACCAGCACCACGATTGTCTGGACGACCGCCACGTCGCGGCGTGCCACCGAGAACACGAGGAACCGGCCGACTCCCGGCCAAGCGAAGACTGACTCGACGATGGCCGCGCCGGCGATGATCCCTCCGAGCGAGAACCCAAAGAGCGTCAGCAATGGCAGTGCCGAACCCGGCAGCACATGGGCGCGAATGAAATACCAGCGCGGCAGGGGCTTGAGGCTTGCGACCGTGATGTAGGGCTGCGCCAGCACCTCCAGCGTGCTGGAGCGGACGAAACGGGCGACGACGCCGGCCTGGGACAGGCCGATCACCGCGGCAGGCATGACGAGGTGCAGAAGCGATGGCCCGCCGCCGCTCGGCAACAGGCGCAGCGCCACGGCGAGGAGGAGTATGAGCAGGATGCCGAACAGGAAGCTCGGTATGCTGTGAACAAAGATCGCCAGCGACATGATCAGACGGTCGGGAGCGCGTCCGCGATAGCTGGCGGCGAGAAGGCCCAGCGCCGATCCGACCGTAAAGGCAATGACAAGACCCGTCCCCATCAGCAGCAACGTCGCCGGAATCTTCTCGGCGACGACCCGCAAGGCCGGCTGTCTATCGTTCAGCGAGAGGCCGAAATCGCCGCTTGCCAGCTTCATGACGTAGGTGAGGTATTGTTCAGGAAGCGGCTTGTCCAAGCCCCATTCGGTCCGCACCGCCGCGATCTGGTCCTCGGGCGCATCGACGGGCAGCAGAGCGCGCGCAGGATCGCCACTGACGCGCAGGATGACGAAGACGAAGGTCACAGCGAGCAGGACGGTTATCAGGAGTCGCGCGAAGGCGGTCAGGACGGTTCTGGTCATGGGATCGCGTCCTTCAGCAGCGATTCGGTGCTGGGTAGCGACATGGGAATGCTTGCGCGCCGCGAGGTCGGGGCGGCGGCGAAGAGGCTGCGCGAATAGGCATGCCTGGGATTGGAGAGCACCTCCTGGGCCGGTCCCTGCTCGACCATCACGCCAGCGCGCATAACGCCGATCGCGTGCGACATATGGGCTACGACGCGGATGTCGTGGCTGATCAGCAGGATGGTCAGGTCGAGCTCGCGCTGCAGCCTGAGCAGAAGATTGAGGACCTGCGCCTGGATCGAGACATCGAGCGCCGAGGTCGGCTCGTCGCAGATCAGGATGTCGGGCTCGACGATCAATGCGCGCGCGATCGCGACGCGCTGGCGCTGGCCGCCGCTGAGCTGGTGCGGGAGCTTGGCGTAGTGCGCTTCGCCGAGGCCGACCGCCTGCAGCATACGCAGCGCATCCTCGCGCCGACGCGCCCCGGAGCGCTCAGGGAAATGGATGCGACATGCTTCCTCGATCTGCGGGCCGACGGTCTGGCGCCGATCCATCGATCCGTAATGGTCCTGGGCAACCATCTGGACCCGGCGTGCATAGGCCCGCCGCCCATGCGCCAGGAGCTCCTTCATGCTGCGGCCGCCGACGCTGATGCCGCCGCTCTGCGGCTCGCGATCGCCAATGAGCAAGCTCGCGAGCGTGCTCTTGCCGCAGCCGCTTTCACCGATGATACCGAAGGTCGTTCCCGCCGGAACCGCGAAGGAGATGCCGTCGACCGCCTTGGTGATATGCGTGGAGCGGCTGAACCAGCGCCGTTTCGCGAAATGATAGGCGACGTCCGAGACCTCGATCATGGCCGGCTGTTCGGCGGGCTCGGACGCAAGCTGCGGCCTCACATCCACCTTCCGCAGGTCCGGCTGTGTCGGCGATGCCGACAGCGGAGCGTCGAGATTCTGGGGGATTTCCTCGAGCTGCGAGAAAGGCGGTCGATGCCCGGGAATCGCGGCGAAGAGCGCTGCGGTGTAGGGATGCCTGGGTGCGCGGCGGATAGCTTCGCTGGTGTCACACTCCACGACCGCTCCGCGGTACATCACGGCGACGCGATCGCAGAAGCTCGTGACAAGATCCAGATCATGGGAGACGAAGATGATCGACAAGCCCTCGCGCTCGACCAACAGTCGAAGCAGCTTGCAGATCTGAGCCTGGACGGTGACGTCCAGCGCGGTCGTGGGTTCATCTGCGATCAGGACGCGCGGGGATGCGGCAAGTGCCATCGCGATCATCACACGCTGGTTCATGCCTCCCGACATTTGATGCGGGTAGCTAGAGGCTCGCTCGCGCGGCTCGCGGATGCCCACGGTTTCCAGCAGCTCGACGGCCTTGTCCCAAGCTGTATTCTGAGATGCGCCATCCCTGTGAACGAAAATCTCAGCGATCTGCGAACCGACGGTCCGGATTGGATTGAGTCCGCCTGTCGCATCCTGAAAGATCATGGCCAGTGGCAACCTGCCCTGGCGGCGTTCGTGGACGACGGCCGCGACGTCGATTTCGCGGCCATCGAAATGAACCGTGCCGCTCGCCTCGGCCCGCGGCCCCAGAAGCCCCATAAGGCTGAGGCAACTGACCGTTTTGCCCGACCCGCTTTCCCCCACGACCCCGAGTATTTCGCGCTCCCCAAGCGAGAGGTTCACGCCCCTGACGGCCGGAACGAGGCGCCCGGCCGCCGGATAATGCACGTCGAGATCCCGGATCGAGAGCAGCGCCATGGCTACTTGAACTTCAGCCGCGCCGGGCCGAGATCCATGTAGAGGAAGATGTAGGGCGCCCAGTCCACATTTTTGCGGATGCCGTAGAACACAGCGTTCTGGTGAAGGCTGCTGACGCCGGGATCGTCCCACTCGTTGATCTGCAGCATGCGCCGAAAGGCCTCGCGACGCGTCTGGATATCGGTGGCGCGTTCCAGAATCTCGCCTTGCTTGTAGAACTCCTCGCTTTCCCAGGCGCCCTGGGCCTTCTGCACGCTGGCTGGGCCGTGCTGGCTCCATAGCGAGAACAGCGGATCCGGCAGGAGCGCTGAATTCGACCAGTTGCCAGCCGCGCGCCCATCGCCCGGCGCAAACAGGGCCCCGCCAGGTTCAACCATCACGATACGGACGTTGAGTCCGACCGACTGCCACATCGCCACCATGGCCTGCGTCGTCGCCAACTCCGCTGTGTAGTAGTTGTTGAAGCTGCGGAAGGTGATTTCCTCGCCCTTGTAACCCGCCTCCTTGAGAAGTTTCTTCGCCTCTTCCGGATCGTAGCGGTATTTCGGAAAGTCCTGCAGATACATCTTGCCGTAGAAATCGTATTGCAGCCCGTTGGGGATTTTGGTGCGGCCATCCCACATGGCCTCGACGATCGCCTGCCGGTCGATCGAGACGATCATTGCTTGCCGGACACGCGGATCCTTGAGAACAGGGTGCGTCTTGTCGAACCAGATCACACGGTGGTTGTTCACCGGGCCGCCGACGATCTTGATGTCCTGGTTGCGTTCGAGAACTTTGAGCTGGTCGGGCGGGATGTCGGAGGCGATGTCATAGTCACCTGCCAGGAGCCCGGCTACGCGCGCGGACACCTCCGGGACGACCTTGAACAACACCGTCTTGGCGTTCGGCTTGCCACCCCAGTAATCGTCATGGGCGGTGAGGACGATGGCATCGTTCGCGACGACGCGGTCGACCTTATAGGGGCCGGCTCCAACGGGCTTGAGACGCCAGGCATTGTAGTCCGGCGCCTTGAGGTAAGCCGCCTTGGAGATGATCTGCGCTGTCCAGGCTGCGAGGCGCTGCTCGAAGATCGGGTCCTGATACTTGGAGGAAAAACGCACCGTGTAGCGGTCGACGGCTTCCACCTTGTCGAGACTGACCCAGTAGCGCCGAACCATCGGAAAGCCTGGCGCTTTCTGCCCCGTCAGACGTTCGGGGCCGAACGAGAAGACCACGTCCTCGGACGTCATCTCGTTGCCGTCGTGGAATTTCACGCCATGCCGAAGCTTCACTTCAAGCTCGGTCGGCGACTTCCAGTTCCAGCTTTCCGCGAGATGCGGCTTCAATTGGAAATCGCCGCCATAGTCGAACTGCAGCAGTGTGTCGTGGATTGAATAGTTGGTGCGGCAGCCGACATTCGATTCGGCATCGAGCGGCTCAGCCGTGGGCGGGTTGGCCTGAACCGCGATGCGCAAGGTCGGTCGATTGTCCTGCGCCTGCGACGAGGGGCCCGCCAGAACGAGGCATGCGACGAAGGCGCCCGCAAGCGCCGATGCTCTCAAAAGCGTCATCTCTTCCTCCCTATGTTTTCTTTTTTGTTCTTGCCCGGCCGCGTTACGCGGCCGTGACACGGTCATCAGGTGGGTGGTGCACCTGAACGTCGCCTTTCCTGATGGCCGGTATGAATTCGGCCGGCGGGAGTCGATCCGTGAAGAGATGGTCGACCTCGCCAATCTTGCCGCCCCTGACCGGGACGCTGCGGCCGAACTTCGTGTGGTCGGCGACGAGAAGCGAGTTTCGCGATCCTTCGACCATCGCCTCGCGCGCCTCGACCTCGCCCTCGTCGAAATCGAGGAGCATACCGTCGGGGTCGACGCCGCCTACACCGAAAATGGAGAAGTCCACCTTGTAGCGTCGGAAAAAAGCGACAGCCCCCGAACCGATGACGTCGCGGTCGCGGCGGCGCAGCAGTCCTCCGGCAATGGCAATCTCGACGCCGGGATTGGCCGACAAGGCAGCCGCAACGTTCAGGCTGTTCGTGAACACGCGCAGATCACTGTGATCCGCGAGAGCGACCGCCACACATTCCGGGGTCGTCCCCAGTCCGATGAACAACGAAGCGCCATTGGGCACGAACCGCGCGACTGCGGCTGCGATCAGCTTCTTCTCGGCCAAACGAAGCACCTGCCTCGTCCTGTATTCCAGATTGGCCCCGTCGGTAGGCGGGCTGACCCCGCCGTGAGAGCGCTTCAACTTGCCTTGATCAGACAGCCGGTTGACGAGGCGTCGAATGCTTTGAGGCGAAAGGCCGAACGAGCGAGATAGATCTTCAATCGAAACATATCCGTTCGATTGAACGAATTCCACAAGTTGCCCATCTCGTTCATATGAAGCATTCATATGTTCATTCGAGCGAAAGGAGAGACTTCTGTCAAGGATGTAAAACCGCCACAGCCTCCCCTGCAGTCCGGATTTTATGTAAGGAAAGCGGTTCCTATTCCGGACAGCGCCAGGAGCGGACTCTGGATGGTTGCCCGGACCCGGACCTTCGGAGT
Organism: Allobosea sp. RIT-PG3_2; assembly: GCF_057321085.1. Classification (NCBI taxonomy): domain Bacteria; kingdom Pseudomonadati; phylum Pseudomonadota; class Alphaproteobacteria; order Hyphomicrobiales; family Alloboseaceae; genus Allobosea; species Allobosea sp. RIT-PG3_2. The sequence continues at coordinate 664,379 of NZ_JBXWCA010000001.1, forward strand.
TCATCTACGTGAGGTCTGTTGGCGACCCATCTCGGACACTGGAAAACGATTCGTCCGTGTCCGAATTCCCGGCGAGAGCGGACGTTTTCGCCGCGCCGTGCAAACGCAGCAAATTCAGGTTCATACCAGCAGGGCGAGTGATTTCGACGTCGAATTCGGGCATACCTTATTAGTAAATATGTCACATCCATCGCTGCCTTGCAGTGGGAAGCAAGTTCCGCATTGTGCGGGAGCAGTGTTCGGCAGATGCTGTGCCTTCGAATTCGCAGCATGAATCGCAACAATGGGGATTGCGATGACACTCAGCCACGCGAAGGCCTGCGGCTTCACTTTATCGATAATCCTGGGGCTGGGCAGCGCCGCGGCGCAAGCCGCCGATCTACCGCCCCCCGCCGCACCCGTGGCGCCCGTGATGACCTCGGCGTGGACCTACCGGTTTACGCCCTATGGCTGGCTCATTTCGCTAAACGGAAATCAGACAGTGAAGGGGCGAACCGCTAGGGTCGATGCGAGCTTCATCGATATCCTCGATGCTTCGCTAGGCGACGGAGGCACTCTGTTTGCGCTGATGGCAGATATTGAGGCCCGCAATGGTAGGTTCTCCCTCCTCGGCAATTTCGCCGGGCTCAAGGTCAGCGTGGATCGCGGGGGCGTGAGAACACGTAGCGCAACGCCCGATATCGCGGGCGCCATCGGCGCGTCGGGCGACGCCAAGACCTCGATGGCCATCCTCGAAGCAGGAGCTACTTACGAGGTCGCCCGCTTCGGGTCGGTCGCCTTCGACATCCTCGCGGGCGCGCGCTATTGGAATCAGCGCGCCGAGTTCTCTTTCGATGCGGGCGCGACGGTCGACATAGGCGACCTCAGCTTCAGGCGCAACGTGGCGATCGCCCGCTCCGGCTCGGTGGACTGGATCGACGGCTTTGCTGGTGCCCGCGTGCGGATTGGCCTGGCGCCTGGTCAGGAATTCGTGGTGCGCGGCGACGTGGGTGGTGGCGGCAGCAATTTCTCGTGGCAGGGCATTGCCGCTTACAGCTTCGATTTCGCCGAGAAGAACGGCATCACCTATTCAGGCGTCATCGGTTACCGGGCGCTCTACGCCGACTATGCCTATGGCGAGGGGCGTCGGCGTTACGCTTTCGACATGTTAATGCATGGGCCCGTCGTCGGGCTAAGTCTGCGGTTCTGAGCAGGGATAGGCGGTTCTGACAATACCGCCTTTCTGACCTGCAGAACTAATACGCCCCGGTCAGGTCATCAGCCCTGGAAGCGCCGGAGCATCGCCCTTAGGCGCGGGAGCCAGTTGGCTGCTGCAACTCCCTGGAAAGGATCACCGGACCCGAACTCGAACGCGCCTGATACAGCCCGCGCGTTCGGACCCGTTGGCGACCGTCTCGGCGCACCGTCGTTGTATTGCAGCGGGCCGATGCTCGACTCGAGCTTATTTAGGGTGTCGATTGGCGGTGGGATCGGGGGCGCCGTCTGGGAGGTGCCTGAGCGGGGGAGTATTAGCGTCGCGCCGGACACGGCTGCAGCAACGGGTCCGATCCGCTTTCATCGGGTCCACCAATCTTCGTATCGAGCTTGGCGATGGGCGCCCGAAAATAGGCAGCGGTATTGGGGGTCGATATTGGGCCAGGGACAATAGACAAATAGGGTTCACATCATAAGGCGACCTCGGGAATTCCGAAGGGCGGCCAGGCAGACGCGCAGTGAAGCCCATGGGAACGTCGGCGAGCCCCCGAGCCGTGGCATTTTCCACGCCGATGGCGGAGTCATACCCGGGGTAGCCCGTCGACTGTTCGGAAATGATACCGAAGCCGGTCGAATGATGGTTACGGCCGGTGATCAGGGCTGCCCGCGCGGCGAACAGAGCGCAGTCGAGTTGAACTGCGGATAGCGCAGTCCCATCCGTGCGATCCGATCCAGGTTCGGCGTCGGTACGACACCACCAAATGTGTCTGAAACGCCATAGCCTTGATCGTCCGTCATAATCAGCAGGATGTTCGGAGCGCCTCATGAACCCGTAGCAATAGTCAAAGCCCATCCCGACCGGCCACTGATCGTAGAGTCCGGCGGCGCTGTTCTCGAAAAACCTGTCCCCAGGGCCGATATCGATCGCTCCAATGATTGGCCCTAACCCGGCAGGCGCGCTGATAACCGCGACGCAACCGAGCATCGCTCGATCAAGCGAATGGGGGTGGCCGATCTCAGTCTGCCGGCTCCTACGGAGCTGCGTCGGATCGTCGACGCCACGCGTCGATAACCGCAAGGTCCGAAATATGGGAAGGCAGATGTTTTCCTTGATGCCCGGGAACGGCAGCTTTCCACAACGCGGACGTCCGCCGTTTGTGGGTTCACGACCTAGTAAACTCAAGCACCCCGTGTTTTGATCTCTGAACCGAAGTCTAGGGAGGTTCCATTGCGACAAATCCGTAGAATTATGTCGGTCGCCATGGTTCTCCTTGCGAATTGCCTGTCACCGGCCTTCGGGCAGGACGCAGATCTCGCCAAGAAACTCAACAATCCGGTCGCAGCTCTCATTAGCGTTCCGTTCCAGTTCAACTACGACGGCCGGATCGGGCCCGGTGATAATGGTGGGCGGGCGACCCTGAATATCCAGCCGGTCATCCCCTTTCACCTCAGCCCCGAGTGGAACCTTATCTCCAGAACGGTTCTTCCAGTCATCTCACAATGGGATATTGCGCCAGGCTCGGGCCGCCAGTTCGGGTTGTCCGATACGACCCAGAGCTTTTTTCTGTCCCCACAGGCTCCTGGTCCTGGGGGAATTATCTGGGGGATCGGACCCGTGTTCCGCCTGCCAACCGCGACGGATCAACTCCTCGGCGAAAGTCGCTGGGGGGTGGGTCCAACCGCCGTTTTACTCAAGCAGGAAGGCCCTTGGACGATCGGCATCTTGGCTAATCAGGTCTGGTCGGCCGGAGGGGCGACCCGCAGTGGTGCGCACCCGGTCAACGCGACATTCGTGCAGCCGTTCATCTCCTACACGACGCACGATGCCTGGACCTTCTCGCTCAACACGGAGACGACGTACGATTGGGCCAATGAGAAGCTCACCGTTCCGATTAACGCTCAGGTCTCGAAACTGATCAGGATCGGAAAGCAGCCGATCAGCTTGTTCGTCGCCGGTCGATATTATGCATTTTCCCCAGTGTCTGGGCCAAAGGGGTTCGGCGCGCGCGCGGGCTTGACCTTCCTCTTCCCTGAGTAGGTCTCGGGAACCGAAAGGCTAAGCCACATCGACCCATCTGCGACGATCACGTCGAACCGCTCTTGGCATACAAATGGCCTATAGCCGATATCTGGAACGACCGCTTCCGGGTATTCAGTTCGCCAGTTACGGAGGCGCAGCTTAAATCGGACCCTTTCCAGACTTTTTGGGGGGCGCCGCACTTTCGCGATGAGCTGGATTTAGGATCCAGCGCAGTGATGTCGTGCGGGCGCGCGGGCTGGGCCGGGCTAATTGCTGACGTTCGTTTCGGGCATTTTCTCCAGTTCCAGCCGGACGCTTCGTTCGCCGACAGGCAGCTCAGTTAATCTCGTGGAGGCCCGGCCCCAGCCTCGGGCCGCATGCTACTGTCCTCAGGTACAATAGTGGCGCGCGACGATTGACTTTTATGTCTCCGGCAATCGTTGCCGCGCAACATTCGAGCTGCGCGGCAAGCGCTGCTTCGCCTGTTCAACGGCCTACCCCCCAGTTTTGCAAACGGAGACGTAGCATGTCGATCTGTCGACGCGGGCTGCTCGGTTTTTGCGCGAGCGTGGCAATTTCGGCGGGAGTAACCTTACCCGCCCTGGCGCAACAGCAGCCGCCAGCCCCGACCCAAAAACCCAACATTATCATGATTATATCGGACGACACGGGTTACGGCGATCTCGGCCCCTATGGCGGCGGCGCCGGCCGGGGCATGCCGACCCCCAACATTGATAAGCTGGCGGCGGAAGGCATGACATTCTTCTCGTTCTATGCCCAGCCGAGTTGTACGCCGGGCCGAGCCGCCATGCAGACGGGCCGGATGCCTAACCGCAGCGGCATGACCACTGTAGCCTTCCAAGGTCAGGGCGGCGGCCTGCCGGCAGCGGAGTGGACTCTCGGCTCGGTGCTCAAGACCGGCGGCTACAAGACGTTCTTTACTGGCAAATGGCATCTCGGCGAGGCTGATTATGCGCTGCCCAATGCGCAGGGCTATGACGAGATGAAGTATTGCGGCCTGTACCATCTCAATGCTTACACTTATGCAGACCCGACCTGGTTCCCGGATATGCCTCCGGAGTTACGGGAGATGTTCCAGAAGGTGACGAAGGGGGCTCTATCGGGCAATGCCGGCCAGCCGGCGCGCGAAGAGTTCAAGATCAACGGCCAGTATGTCGACACGCCGGTCATCAACGGCCGTGAAGGGGTCGTCGGCATCCCATTCTTCGATGGCTACGTTGAAAAGGCTGCGATCGACTATCTCGACAGCAATGCGAACACGGCGGAGCCGATCTTCATGAGCATCAATTTCATGAAGGTGCATCAGCCCAATATGCCGCATCCCGACTACATCCATAAGTCGCTGTCCAAGAGCAAGTATGCGGATTCGGTCGTGGAGCTCGATGCCCGGATCGGCCGTATCATGGATAAGGTCCGGTCAAATCCGAAGCTCGCCGGCAACACGCTCGTCTTCTATACCACCGACAATGGCGCCTGGCAGGACGTGTATCCGGACGCGGGCTACACCCCCTTCCGCGGCACCAAGGGCACTCTTCGCGAGGGCGGCAACCGCGTTCCGGCCATCGCTTGGATGCCCGGAAAGATCGCACCCAGCACCAAGAACCATGAGATTCTTGGTGGCCTGGATTTGATGGCGACTTTTGCCTCGGTCGGCCGCGTTCCGCTCCCAACGCAGGATCGCGCCAACCAGCCCATCATCTTCGACAGCTACGACATGTCCCCCGTATTATTTGGTACAGGTCGATCGGAGCGGAAATCGTGGTTCTATTTCACCGAAAATGAGCTTTCGCCCGGTGCGGTTCGGGTCAACAATTACAAGTTCCTCTTCAACATTCGTGGGGATGACGGAAGCTCTACCGGCGGCCTCGCTGTGGATAGCAATCTCGGCTGGAAAGGTCCAACCAAGTATGTCGCCACGGTGCCGCAGGTGTTCGATCTGTGGCAGGATCCGCAGGAGCGCTACGACATCTTCATGAACAACTTCACTGAACGCACCTGGATGGGGGTCGTCATGGAGGAAGAGCTGAAGAAGATCATGGCCACTTATGTGAAATATCCTCCGCGCAAGGTGCAGAGCTACGGTTACACGGGGCCAATCTTGCTGTCTGACTACGAACGATTGCAGTCTGTCCGCGAAATCCTCGCGAAGGACGGAGTTAGCATTCCGTTGCCAACCGGCAACTGACGGGGGGCATCAATGACTGAGGACGGGCCGCATCCTGCGGGACGCGGCCCGGACGAAGATTCAAAAAATGGAGTCTGGGGCAGAGAGAGGAAAAAACGATGAACTTTGTTCGATCCATGTGCGTGATGACGCTCGCCGGCCTCGCCCTGTCAGCCTGCCAATCCTCACAGTCTAGGCAGGCCGAACTCGCCAGCATTTGCGCCAATCCCGTTAATCGGCAGCCCGGCCAGTTCTATTACAACGAGTGCCAGGCGATCGCTCCATCCTCCAGTGCACAGCTTCGGAGGAATTATCGCCTCGGAGCGCCGACAGGAAACTGACGCGCACAAATGTTGACCCGACTCATTGGGCAACAGCGCTGAACATCACATTCAGGAGCCAAACATGAGTAGTCGTCTCGCCGCCGGTCTGGCTGTTACGTTGAGTATCGGCCTCGCAGGCTGCCAGTCAACCCAACAGGCGGTACAGCAGAAGGAGGACCTCCTCTCTGCGGCGGGCTTCATTCCACAACCTGCAAATACGCCACAGCGGCTTGCGGCCATGAAAAAGCTGCCGCCGAACAAATTCGTGCAGCAGACCAAGAACTCGCAGGTCGCCTACGTGTATGCTGATCCGATTGTTTGCCAGTGTGTCTACTTCGGAAACCAAGCAGCTTACGCCCAGTATCGCCAGATGGTCTTTCAGAAGCGGCTCGCCGACGAGCGGCAAATGACGGCGGCGATGAACCAGGATGCTTTCGACTTCGGGCCTTGGGATGCTCCATTCATGTGATCATAAGCCTATCCCGATTGGCGCAGGCCGCCGGACGGACTTCATCTCCACGGCCCTTGGACCGGGCATCTACACCGACAACCGCAACAACGGCTTTACCTATCGTACGACCCAGCACGGCGTCTTTTCGAGCATCGCTTATCACTTCTGATCCGTCAGCCTTCCCACGGGGATGTCATGACCGACTTGGACATCGCAGACCGAATGGCCGCTGCGCTTCGCGAACGTGACGATGTCTCGCGAGCCAGCCCTGAGCCGGCCGACATGATCGCGGTACCTGGCGGGATATTCCTGATGGGATCCGATCGCCATTATCCCGAGGAGGCCCCGGTCCATCGCGCGGCCGTCGACAGCTTCTGGATGGATCGAACGCCGGTAACGAACCGGCAGTTCAAGGAGTTCGTCAAGGCAACCGGACACGTCACCTTTGCGGAGGTCGCGCCCGACCCAAAGGATTATCCCGGAACGCCCTCTCACATGCTCTACGCGGGCTCTTTGGTGTTCTCCCAGCCAGCGGGCCCGGTCGACCGACGCGATTTCCGTCACTGGTGGAGCCTGAGGATGGGAGCCAACTGGCGCCGCCCCTATGGCCCCGGAAGCAATATTAACGCGCTGGACAATCATCCTGTTGTTCATGTCAGCTTTGCAGACGCGCTCGCCTATGCCCGCTGGGCCGGCAAGGACCTGCCGACCGAGGCCGAATGGGAGTTTGCCGCACGGGGCGGTCTCGCCGGTGCTGAATACGCCTGGGGTGGCAGCCTCTCTCCCGGCGGGCGCCACATGGCGAATACCTGGCAAGGCGAGTTTCCGCATCAGAACCTGGCCGAGGATGGCTTCGAACGCACTTCGCCGGTCACGGCGTTTCCACCAAACGGCTACGGCCTGCAGGACATGATCGGCAATGTCTGGGAGTGGACCACAGATTGGTACGCGCCCAAGCATCAGGCTGAGGCCGCGAAGACCTGCTGCATTCCACAGAACCCGCGAGGCGGCCGCGAAGACGACAGCTACGACCCCGATCTGCCGGAGATTAGAATCCCCCGTAAGGTCATCAAGGGCGGCTCGCATCTTTGCGCACCCAACTATTGCCGCCGCTATCGCCCGGCTGCGCGCCATGCGGAACCGGTCGACACCTCGACCAGCCATCTCGGCTTCCGCTGCGTCTGGAGGCCGCCGTCAACGCAACAGCCTTAGGAACGGCAACAAGCGCCGGCGCCCACCGTCAGTGAGATTCCATTTGATGGAGACCGAAATGAAATCCGTTTTGCCTTACAGCGCCGGTCTAAATCGTCGCGTGTTGATCTCAGTATTGACCGGGGTGCCTGTTCTGATCGGACCACTTCGCCCGTCAATAGTGCTGGCGCAGTCCGACCCGCTGTCGTCCTGGAATGATGGCCCGGTCAAGGCGTCGATCACCAACTTCGTCGCGCGCGTGACTACGCAAGGTGGCGCCGACTTTGTGGCGCCGGCTGAGCGCATCGCGGTGTTCGACAACGACGGCACGTTGTGGGCAGAGCAGCCGATGTACGTCCAGCTCGCGTTTGTCCTCGATCGGGTCAGGGCACTCGCTCCGCAAAACCCCGGATGGAAGACCAAGCAGCCTTTCAAGGCGGTCCTGAATGGCGATATGAGGGCGCTGGCGGCTTCGGGCGAGCAGGGCCTGATGCAACTGATCGCGGTGACACATGCCGGCATGACCTCGGACGAGTTCGCGAAAATCGCCTCGGAATGGCTTGCCACCGCGCGCCACCCGCGCTTCAAGCGTCCCTATACCGAATTGGTCTACCAGCCCATGCTGGAGCTGCTTACCTACCTGCGCGCGAATGGGTTCAAGACCTACATCGCCTCCGGTGGCGGCGTCGAGTTCATGCGGCCATGGACTGAGAGAGTGTACGGCATCCCTCCCGAGCAGGTTCTCGGCTCCTCGATCAAGACGAAATTCGAGATGCGTGACGGCAGGCCGACCATATTCCGTCTGCCGCAGATCAACTTCATCGACGACAAGGCCGGCAAGCCTGTCGGCATCAACCAACAGATCGGCCGACGGCCGATCGCTGCTTTCGGGAATTCGGATGGCGATCTCGAAATGCTGCAATGGACGACGATGTCAGGCGGCCCACGCTTCGGCCTAATCCTTCACCATACAGATGCCGAACGCGAGTTCGCCTATGACCGTCAGGCCCATTTCGGCAAGCTCGACAAGGCGCTCGACGCCGCAGCCGCTAATCAGTGGACCGTTGTCGATATGAAGCGAGACTGGAAGAAGATCTTCCCGTTTCATGATTAAGGTCGAACTGCTGTTCGGAGACTTTGGGTACTGGCGCTGCCGAGGTGTAAGGCGTGGAAAAACTTAGGTCCGACATGTGGACGCGACGCAACTGCCCACTGGTATACTCGCCTGTCGGAAACCGACTACGAATAGCGAGGCGGCCGCGACCGACCGGAGCAAGATAGGACAAGAATTTTGAGATTGCTCACGCGCCTTTTTTCAGAGGTTTCTCATTTTTTGTCTTGGCGTCGTCAGCGTTTGGCTGATTGTGTTTGTAATCTTTGATACGGCGGATCACAGGCTTCCATGGGTCGTGGCGGTAAGCCTCACTTACGGGTTGGCCGCCTATGTCATTCTGCCCAATGTAGTCCGAATGGGTCTGAAGGTCCTTCATCGGTCGCTTATCCCCCGCTACACGATCACCGGCGATGGTCTGCCCGGCGATCCCGTAAACCTCGTCCTCATCGGCACCTTGCAACAATTGCGCGATGCGTTTGCAACGGCAGGCTGGACGACGGCCGATCGCTTGGGGGCCGCAAGCTCGTGGCGAATGATACGAGCGTTTCTGCTCAACTCCCCGTATCCCAACGCCCCGTTCAGCACCCTCTATCTCTTTGGACGGAGGCAGGACATAGGTTTCCAGGAGCCCATCAATAACAGCCCGCGAAAGCGCCATCATATCCGTTTCTGGGCCCTGAGCCTCGCTCGCTCGGAGGAGGATATGGCTGCAGCGAGCTTTTGGATGAATACGGATAAACCGTCGACCGATCAGCCTGTATTATGGGTGGGCGCGGGCACCAGAGACACGGGTTTGTCGCTGGCTCGACTAACGCTCCAAGTAACCCATGCGACCGATTCAGACACGAATGCAGAACGCAGCTACATCCTCGCCCAGCTGACGGCAAAGCGGGTGATCGGGGATGTCGCATTGCATCAGTCCGGTTCACGTTTGCAAGCCGGAAAGGTGAACCACTACGTTACCGACGGCGAGATCGCCTTCGCCAGTCTGATGGAGAATTGAACACGGATTTCTACGACCGTTTCTCGCGCTGGGATCCGAGAATCCGCGCGTTGGTATCGCAGGTAGAATCTGGCAGTCGAGATCGAAACGCATGAGTGACGAACGTCGATGAGAATCGCGCGACCGGCGACCTTCTGGATCGCGGTCTCTGCGATCGCGCTCGTTACGCTGATGCTGGTGCGCCAAATACTGCTGCCATTCGTGGCCGGCACGTTGCTCGCCTATCTTCTCATTCCGGCGGTCGACAAGCTGGAGCGGCTCGGGATTAGCCGTTCCCTTGCAGCTCTGGGCGTCTTCGTGCCGATCGTCGCGGTTCTAATCGGCTTCTTCCTGGTTATGCTCCCGGCCATCGTCGGCGAGTTCAGGTTTTTTGTTGAAGAGTTTCCCGCCTACGTCACCCGCCTTCAGTCGCAGATGGGCGATGCAAGCCGACCGTGGCTGCACCGTATCATGGGCGACGAACTCCATATCGAGCAATCGACCCGCGACATCGCGAAGACGATGAGCACTAACTGGGTTGACGAGTTCCTTCGCTCGCTATGGTCGAGTGGAGAGGCCTTGGTTTCCCTTCTTTCGCTGCTGATCGTCACGCCGGTCATCGCCATCTATGTCGCCATTGACTGGCACCGAATGATAGCGACCGTCGATGGCTGGTTTCCACCGTCCTGCCGCGACGACATGCGAGCGCTTGGGCGCGAAATCCACGAGACAGTCGCTGGCTTCGTGCGCGGGCAGATCCTCATCTGCCTCGTTCTCGCCGTGCTTTATGCGACAGCCCTGAAGGCGACAGGGCTGAACCATGCAGTCTTGATCGGAATCACCGCAGGCCTGATCAGTTTTGTTCCCTATTTTGGAGCCGCAATCGGGTTTTTCGTCGCGGCCTGCGTTGCATTGGCCCAATTCTGGCCGAATTGGGGACCAGTCGCCGTTGTAGGGGGCATCTTCATCGTCGGAGAAATGCTTTCCGATTATGTGCTCTCGCCGCGCCTCATCGGTCGCCGCGTCAACCTCCACCCGGTCTGGATGATGTTCGCGCTGTTCGCCTTTGGATGGCTGTTCGGCTTCGTGGGCGTGTTGTTGGCGATACCTCTCGCTGCGTCGCTAGGCGTGATCCTGCGGTTTGCGAGGCGGCAGTCTCTGGCAGGTAAGGAGTACATCGTCGATCCGCCCCCACCGAGAGGTCCGGTGTGAGTGGTAATTCAGCACCGGAAGCGTAAGCCCTCGCCAAGAGCCACCTAAATCGTGCAGTTAAAAAGGTGGATGGTTTGGCCGAGGCAGCTGTTGCCACACTACACGCAAGCTGCCTTTGCCAGCGGCCGCTAGGGGGGCAGCCGTTCGCCAAATTGAGTTCCGGAAAGCGGACCTTCCAAAGGTCAGCTAGGGGCCAAAAGCGCCGGACGCTGTCCGGGCGGGATTCGCCATAAGCGGAACTTGGTTCTCCGGCCAAAAGCAGACGTCAGTTGCGCTGCCGCATCAGGGCCGGATTTGACCTCTTCCCCGGCCGCGCCCATTTTAGCGGGAACCGGCACCGTCTGGCGCGCCCTCATGGTGGATGTTGGCACGAAACTCCCGTGGTCCGCTGCCCGTCACCTTTCGGAAGGCACGCGCGAAATTGGCTGGCGAGGAATATCCCATCTCTGCCGCAACACGGGTGATCGAGCCATTCGTGTGCCTGAGCAACTCGGTGGCCCGCTGCAACCGTGCCGCATTCGCCAGGCTGCGAAAATCAGTGCCAGCCTGACTTAGCTCACGTTGCAGCGTTCGGACGCTGGTAGCCATCGGTCGCGCGACGCGATCGATGGACACGCTGCCGGTGAGAACCTGAGCCCGGACCTGCTCCATGACGACGTCGAGCAGATCGCGTGGAGCGCCGCCAAGCCGATCTCGGGCCACGTCCTCGATGGTGACGATCGGCCATGCCCCACGGTTAGGAGCAGCCGACAAGAGGTGGCGTTCCATGACGATCGTCACGGCGGGCGCGTTGAACAGGACGGGGCACTGGAAGAGATCTTCGAACAGCCCGATCTGGCGCGGCCTGCTGATATTGAGCTCGACGCGCAGTGGCCGCCAGTCAAAAGGCAAATAAGCCCTGAGGACGCTGAGCAGAACGCCGGCAGCCGCTCCGGCGATCATGTCGTAGCCCGCGTGGCCAGCCAAGGCAAAGACGTAGCTATAGCGTGCCTCGTCGCCGACGATGGCGACGGACATCCTGTCATGGGTGCTGTGATAAGGCAGCGCCACAATGGCCCGCTGGATGGATTGGCCGAGGGTATCGCCCCCCAGAACGTAGCGCCCGAAGCTGCCGTAATTGCCTGCGCTCATCATCGGCGCGATCAGAAGCCCGAGATTGGGCTCGCCGGCCGCCCTTGCCGCAGCATTCACGAAGCCGAGGACTGCGGCATGCGGGATGAAACAATTGCGGCCTTCGGTCAGCTCCAGATCGAAGCCTGCTGCGCGGTTTGCCCGTAGGAGCGCGCTTTCCCCGATTGCATGACGCAGGAATGCCGGCAGGCCGTGCAGGATGTGGCTCGAGATGACTGGGATCTCAGCCACGCGCGGGACGCTCCGGAATGCTTGCAAGGTTGGCGCAAAATGAGTGGTCTCAAGATCTGATTGGTGCTTTGTCACACAGTATAAGTGCTCCCGGCAAACGGAAAACCCCATTTTTCGCCGTTGGCATTAGCTTTGGTATGGCTGAAGGAGCCTGCGTCCGTGAGCGGGAGGAAATTGATCAGGCTAGCTAAACTGGCATTCTCCGCAACCTTGTCATGTTCGGGAGTGGTGCTGGCGGAAGATTCAACGGGCAGCCCCGGCGATCTGGCCAAGGCGGCGCAGAACCCCGTTGCCGACATGATCAGCGTGCCGTTCCAGAACAACTTCAACTTCAATGTCGGTCCGGACAAACAGCTGCAGAATGTCCTCAACATCCAGCCGGTGATTCCGATCACGCTAAACAAGGATTGGAACCTGATCACGCGCTGGATCACGCCTGTGATCTCGCAACCGGCCCTGACGGTGAATGGCGACCGCGAGTTCGGCCTGGGCGACATCAACCCCAGCTTCTTCTTCTCGCCGAAGCAGCCAACTCACGGCATCATCTGGGGCATCGGGCCGACCGTCGTACTCCCCACCGGCACCGACAAGAGCCTCACGTCCGGCAAGTACTCGGCGGGGCCGGCCTTCGTAGCCCTGGCAATCGAAGGGCCCTGGGTTGTCGGCGTCCTCGTCAACAACGTCTGGTCCTTCGCGGGCAAGAGTACCCGCAGCACAGTCAACGCAATGACGCTGCAGCCGTTTGTGAACTACAATTTCCACGGCGGCTGGTATCTGACATCCTCCCCCGTCATCACCGCCAACTGGGAAGCCGGCCAGGGCGACCGCTGGACGGTGCCGATCGGAGGCGGTTTTGGGCGCGTGTTCAACATCGGCCATCAGCCCGTCAATGCGCAGCTGGCAGCCTACTATAATGTCGCAAAGCCCAGCGGCGCCGCCGATTGGCAGCTGAGGGCCCAGCTCCAGTTCCTGTTCCCGAAATGATGGGCGAACGAGCCGCTCATGGGTGCCTCTCGGGGGGCGTGACCGCGCCAAACGCCGACATACAAGCGGCTGTGAATAGGCCGTTCCTGCATTGTCAATAATCGCAGACGTCGCGTAACTTCATCTTGCTACCTACGCGCGCTCAGCCACGAGTTGTGAACCCGAAGGAAGTGTTCAAATGATCACGAAACGCGATCTGCTTGGCTCTGCTGCGCTGGCGGCGCTCACCGCCACGATGGCAAAGGCCGACATCGTCTCCCCTCCGGTCATTGAGCAGAACAGTGTCGAATGGCCCAGCCTGTTCGAGGCCAAGGACATCGCCGAGGAAGGCTTCATCTACGGCCTGCCGCTGGTGATGTATTATGCAGTGATGCAGGAGTTCGCCGTCGATAGGAACTCGGGACAGTTCAAGGCCCCATTCAACGAAATCAAAAACCTGAACCATGTCGCCACCCCGGCGGACACGGCAATCATCACGCCCAATAGCGATACGCCTTACTCGTTTATCTGGCTGGATTTGCGTGCTGAACCCATGGTCATCTCGGTGCCCGCGATCGAAAAGGACCGCTATTATTCGGTCCAGCTCATCGACGGCAACACTTACAATTTTGGCTATATCGGCACGCGCGCCACGGGGACCGAGCCGGGCGACTATCTGGTCGTCGGGCCGGACTGGAAAGGTGGAACGCCCGCTGGGATCAAGCGGGTCTTCTCATCGACAACGCCGTTCCCGCTCGCGATTTTTCGCACTCAACTGTTCAATCCCGGCGACATGCCGAATGTCGAGAAGATCCAGGCCGGCTACAAGGGGCAGCCGCTTTCCGCTTTCCTCAAGCAGCCCGCCCCGCCCGCCGCGCCGAAGATTGATTTCGTTCCCGCCAGCACGGCCGGGATCAGGCATAACTTCTTCGAGTATCTCGACGCGGCCCTGCAATTTGTCCCCGAGACGGCAAGGGACAAGGCGGTTCGCGCGAAGCTTGCGAAGATAGGCATCGGCCCCGCCAAGACCTTTGCGTTCAAGGATCTGTCGTTCGAGCACAAGGCCGAAATCCTGGTGGCCATGAAGCAAGGCAACGGCAAGGTCGACAAATGGCTGGCCGGTGGAAACAAGAACATCAACGGCTGGAACATTGGCTCGTTCTTCGGCGACGAGGCCTTCTATAACAGCGATTGGGTGATGCGGGCCGGGTCTGCAAAGGGCGGTCTCCTCGGCAATGACGCTGTAGAAGCCATGTACCCCTATACCCGCACCGACGCGACCGGTGAGGCGCTCGACGGCAGCAAGTACAAATACACCATCACCTTCGCACCCGGCCAGTTGCCGCCAGTGAATGCGTTCTGGTCGGTTACGATGTACGACGGCAAGAGCCAGTTCCTGGTGAAGAACCCGATCAATCGCTACCTCATCAACTCTCCGATGTTGTCGGGCATGAAAAAGGACGCGGATGGCTCGCTGACTCTGTACATCCAAAAGGACAGCCCCGGTGCGGACAAGGAAGCAAACTGGCTTCCGGCGCCGGATGACAAGATCTATCTCGTGATGCGCCTCTATTGGCCGAAGCCAACACAGCTGTCGATCCTGCCGGCGGGCGCAGGAACATGGCAGCCACCGGGCGTGAAGCGGGTCTGATAGTAGACGAAAGGATTTGCGCGCCCCTTAGTCGCAAGTTCATTGCGATAATGCGGTCATCGTCCGTGCCGTCTGCAGATTTGGCATAATATTCAATCGGAATTATCGCCATGGCGACCCGAAACTGGGTCTCCAATATGATCGGCTTGCCATTTTCGCTCAATAGCTGTGGCTCTTACACTTTCAAACAGGAGATCATAATGCCCAAAACTCTCGCTGTGACCTGAGACCCATTTCTCCTCCGGCCTGAGGGAGAGTCCTAGGTTTGATTGATCCGAGACCACGCGCATCGGTGAGCGCATCGAGATCGATGGATGGCGCGTGAGCCTGCAAACTCTGCTCATCAAGGCTCGGTTATGGAAACAGCTCGATGTCGTGACCAGGCAAAAAGTCGAGACTGCTCGCCCTTGGCTTATATTGGCGCTTGATCGGGCATCGCGCATCGTTCTGGCCATGCGCCTCGTCGACCAGATCAATTCCGACGAGGCGATCGCCACCATTCGCATGATCTTCGCCGACAAAACCCGTCTCCTTGAAGGCACTGGCGCGGTTTCTGATTGGTCGATGGCCACTGGAATCGGCACCCTCGCCTACGACCGCGGTAGCGAATTCGCGGCTTTTGAAACGACCCGGGCTGTGACCGGGACTGGCGGGAGCCCCTCCCATACGCCGAAAGGGATGCCCTGGTTCCGCGGAGCCGGCGAGCGCATCTTCCTCACCGTAGAGCGGCGCTTCATGGGCCACTTTGCCGGACGCACCTTCTCGAACGTCGTCGAGCGCGGCGACTACCCGTCCGAAAGAAAGGCGAACATCCCCTTGGACGTGCTGGCGCGGATGCTCGTACGCCATGTCGTCGACGACTACCACAACCGTCCACACCAAGGGCTCGGCGGCGAAACCCCGCTCAATGCCTGGAACCGCCTGGTGAAGCTCACTGGGAGGATCCCGTTGCCGGACACAAACATGCAGCGCCACATTTTCGGGATCGAACACATTGCCACGCTCGACAAGTCCGGCGTCGAGCTCCTCGGTTTGCGTTTTGCAAGCAAGGACATCCATAGGCGGTTCTTGCAGGTCGGCGAAAGCGAGGTCCGCGTCAAGCTCGACCCGGCAGATATCGGCTGCATCTCGCTCCAGTTCGGCAACGAGTGGTTCAACGTCCCCAACGTCAAGCGGGACCTGAGAGGCGTTTCGCTGCGCGCCTGGATCGACACCGCTACCGCACTGCGCGCACGCTTCAAGAAAGAGGCGGAGCTGTCGCGTCAGATCGTTCTCGACGCACTGCGTGACAACGAAGCGCTGGCCCGCGAATACCAGCGCGAGGCCGGCATCTCCGAGGAGCTGGAGACGCCTGCCGAAGTGGAGCGCGCCATCAGGCATATGGGCTTGTCCTTCCGGCTGCCGTCCTGGGACGAGGACACCCCCGTCAACGATCCCAACTACGATCTGCTCGACGACGTCATCCCGGTCTCCGGTGCCGCCGACATGACAGCAGGCCCGGTGGAGACCCAGCCGACTGACGAGTCACCCGACGAGGCCGCCTCCTGGCAGATGGGCGATCGCAAGGAGGGTACGCCATGACGCTCCCGGCCGATCGCTCGACCCAGGTTCTGCAGAACTTCCTGACCGCGCTCCCACAAGAGGAGCGCGACCAGATCGCGCTGATGGAGCGCGTCAAGTCACGCGTCCTGCGAACGCATGATCGCGATGGCGTAGCCAACGCCGCTTCACCTTCCTAATTCGCGATCTCGTGACGCGCGTCGATCCCACGCGCCCGCTCGGCCCCGG
This sequence comes from Allobosea sp. RIT-PG3_2, assembly GCF_057321085.1. NCBI lineage: Bacteria > Pseudomonadati > Pseudomonadota > Alphaproteobacteria > Hyphomicrobiales > Alloboseaceae > Allobosea > Allobosea sp. RIT-PG3_2. The sequence goes on from NZ_JBXWCA010000001.1 coordinate 680,815, forward strand.
CAACCGGATGGAAACCCGCGCGCTCGTCGTCACGGGCCGGACGGGCGCCGGCAAGAGCTCGCTCCTCTCCCGGATGTTCGCCAACCATCCGGGCTTCACCGGCTACGGCATCCCGCACTCGCAATGCCCTGCGATCACGATCGGAACCCCCTCCCCGTGCACGCCGAAAGCCCTCGGCCTCGAAATCCTGCGCGCCCTTGGCTACCCCATGTCCGCGAGCCGAACCCAAGCCTACATCTTCTCCATGGTGCGCGAGCGGTTGCAGCAGAGAGGCATCCTCGCCCTGCACCTCGACGAGGTGCACAACGTCTTGGAGAACGCCAGCGAGCGTGACGTCCGCGAGATCCGCAAGGTGTTCAAGACCTTCATGGCCTCGGATGCCTGGCCGGTCGTGCTGGTCCTGTCTGGCTTGCCGCAGATCGCCAGCTTCTTTGAAGGCTTGGCGGAGACAGACGACGATGGGCAGACTCGCGCCGACACCAAAGGCGAAGTGCGCAGGCGCAGCCAGTTCATCCACCTGCGGTCTCTGAGCCTGCCTGGCGACATCGCAATGGTGTTCGCAGCGCTCCAGGACATCGCGTCCGTTACCGGCCTCAGCTTCGCGACAAACATCAAGAGCGAGGTCGTTCCCAGGCTTATTCATGCCGGAATGCTTGAGCTCGGCACGACATTGCAGCTGACCCACGAAGCTATCGGCAATGCAATCGCGGCGAACGCACAGCAGCTAAATATCCAGCACTTCGCCCGCGCCTACCAGGCTCGCACCGGATGCGCCGACAGTGTGAACCCCTTCATCGCAATCCGTTGGGAGGCGCTCGACTGCACCCTGGTGCTCAAGAAAACCCAGGCCGAGGCGGAGGCAGCAAGCCACGCCCTCGAACTCAGGAACGCGAGGAAATTGCGATGAGACTCTTTCCCACCACTCCCTTCATCCCCGCCGAAACGCCGGCCAGCTTTGCCTCGCGCCTTGCCATCGTGAACAGCGTAACGCTCAGCAGTTTCTGCAGGGATTTCCAACTCGGGCAAGTGGAGCTGACCCGCGGCACCACCCAGAGCCTGGAGCGTCTGTCCGAGCTCACCGGTGTCGATCCAGGAATGCTCATGCAAGCTACATGGCGAGCCGAGCACCCATTCGCGCATTTCCGCGGCCACGCCTTCGGCACCAAGGACCGTGACGCCGAAGGTTCGCGGGCATGCATCCAGTGCCTCCTTGATGATCATGCGGCCGACCCTAGCGGCGCCTGCATCTGCTTTCGCGGCGAGTGGAGAATCTCGTGCCTGCACACCTGCGAAGTCCACAACGCCCCCATCGTCACGTTGCCAAAAACCGCCCGGCAGTTGAGATGGGATTTCGTTGCACGCGTCCTCGCGCAGAGGAACGGGTTGATCGTTCCATCGCTGAGACGCGCTCCTTCGGGTTTGGAAACCTACGTCCGCTCGCGGGTGAACGGAGTGTCCCAAGAGCCAAACTGGCTTGATGCTCTTCCTGTGCGAGCAGCGGTCGCAAGCTGCAACGCAATCGGTGCAACGGCTGTATTCGGTGGCGAACATAACCGCGACCTGCTGACCGATGACCACTGGTGGGAGGCCGGCGGCAAAGGATTTGAGATCATATCCGGTGGCGCTGACGCTATCGCGGCATTCCTGAGGGATCATCAAGTGCCGACTCATGGCTCGCTGCACCTGTGGCTTTGCAGCGCTAAAGCCAGCGACCCCGTCTACGATCCCTTTCGAGATATCTTGACGCATCATTTCGTGGACACCGTCGCCTTCCACCGGAATGCTAGGATGTTTGGGAAGCCGCTTCCCGCCCGAGAGATTCACTCTGTCGTGACGGCCGCCGAAGAATTCGGGATTTTTCCCAAATTCATTCGCCGCATCGTGCTCGCCAGGCTGCCCGAAGCCGAAGTGGAACAGGAAAAGGCTGACGGCGAACTGACGTTCAAGGCGGCCGACTTCGCTGACGAATTCCGCAGGCTCGCATCAGCCCTGCTAGTGCGAGACCTTCCCAACTATGCCGGATGCAAGCCGATGACCGCGCAAACCCTGGTCAGAAAAGGCTTCATCAAGCCGATCCTAACCCCCAACGGCGATCGCCTCGGCATTCTGCGTTTCGCGCGCGAGGACGTCGATGCGTTCCTGGGACGACTGTCTGCTTGCGCCGAGATCGTGCAAGAAGCACCTCAGGGCGCGCTTCCCATTGCAATCTCGCCAGCGAATGTTCCATGCACCGTCGACGTTGTGATCAACCTCATTCTGAATGAGGAACTGTCCTGGTTGCGCCGCATCGAAGGCGTCCATGGTTTCGACGGACTCCTCATCGACGCCAGCGAGGTTCGCAAGAAGGCCTTCGGCCCTGCGCCCGGAAACCTAACCTTCCATCAGGCTTTCCATATGATGGGCGTGGGCGGGGGTGCGTTTCACCGGCTCGTCAGGGCGGGTCTGATCGAACTGCTGCCGATCACCCAGCCAGGCAATCGCCCAGCGACGCCGCACATCACCTTCGAGGAAGTCATCAGGTTCCGAAACAAATATGCCTCCCTCTCCGATGCAAGCAAGCAGCTCTCGATGAACCCTCGGCACATCAAGTCGGCGCTGGACGCGGCCGGGATCCATGCCCTGGACCTTGGACTCGTCCCCTCCGGCTGTACGAGCGCAAGCATATCGCGCGCGTATTTCCGTCCGTCATGGAGAACATCGGGAGGCCCGAAATCCTCCCACGGACGCCGCGTACCAGGGCGTGGCTCGGAACCTCGCTGCCAAACGACGGCGAGCCTTCCGCTCAGCGCAAGAGGAATTTGGCGATCTCGGCGACCGGAGAACAGGGTTCGGGTGAGCCCTCGGGTTAGAATGCGTCGGGGCGCTACGCGGCACCCCCCGCCCCCACCCATGAGTTTGCGGCGGTCGATCTAATCTTGCTCAACGCCGATAGCCCGCCCGGAACGCGGCGCGCTCAATCGCAGATCTAAAAATTCTTCCACTGGCGAAACCGTAATCGGCCCCGAGCAACTCCCTGCTCGGGGCCGATTGCGTTGTGCGTCCGCGCGATGTTTTTCGTCCTGTTTCAAGCCGGTTTTGCCGGCCTGGGGCTGCATTTCGTAGCCAGAATGCCGACAGACTATGACTTCAAATGCCGACAGACCTTCTGCAGCGTCGAAATTAGACATCAACAATATCAGATACTTACAAAGGCCCCTGCCGACAAACTATGCGTTTCGCACACCCTGCCAGATGGTGACGCGGATCAGGCCTCCACCTCTCCGTTCACGGCCTGCGCCCGGACCTGTGAGGGCTGGCGGCCGAAACGCTTGCGGAAGCAGCGATTGAAATAGGAGAGATCGCCGAAGCCGACCTCGTAGGCGACGGCACTGATGGTCAGCCCCGCCCCATCGGCGGTGACGAGGCGGTGCCAGGCGCGGTCGAGCCGGCGCTCCAGCACATAGTCCGAAAAGGTCCTGCCCGCGCCTTCGAACAGCTTCTGGACGACTCGCGCGCTGACGCCGTGCAGGGTCGCGATCATGTCGACGCCGAGATCGCGCCGATCGAGCCTGGCCTCGATATCGGCCTTGATCGCGGCGAGGCGACCGGCCCGCCGGTCCGTCGCGGCGACCGGCGCGGAGGATTCCAGGTCGGACAGCGCGGCCCCGACCAGAGCATGGACATGGGCCTTGGCCAGCGCCTGAAGCTCGGCCGAGTTCAGCGGCAGCAGGCCGCGCAGCAGCAAGGCGCCGTAATGCGCCAGCGCCTGCAGCCCCGGATTGGAGCGCGGGATGACGCGCATCAGCGCTGCCGGCTCCTCGCCGAGAAGCGGCAGCAAGCCTGCGTCGAGTTCGATCACATCGATGCGACCGGGCTGGGCCAGCACGAACTCGGCCGGGCTGTCCAAGGCAAGCGCCGCCGCCTCGCGCGGCCGCAGCGCGATCCGCCTCTCGCCCTGGCGGATGACCACGCGTCCTTCGGCCGGCCGCACGAGAATATGGCGCGGGCCCTCCCCGCCCCGCCCCGGCGACGACCAGATCCAGTGCGAGGCCGGGGCGAAGCAGGAGCGCAAGCCGATATCGGGGCGCGTGGTCAGCACACAGCGCGCATCGAAGAGCAAGGTCAGGTCGGGAGCCGTGGCCTCGCGGGCCGCATTGCGGCCGAGGATGCGCCGCGAAAGCGTGCTCGCCTCGTCGCGCCCGACATCGGCCGAGATCAGCCAGAACGGCACGAAACTCGCCGTTTCCGGCGACTCCTCCGGCCCGGAGCGTGGCAGCGCGGTCACATCTCCCATTTTCGACACCGGATTCGTCTCAGTCCTATGGCGCGTTCGCAGAAGTCCAAGCTTAGACCTCAGCAATATCGATACAGCAACAACTGAAACAGATCACGAGACTTTGCGAATCCCTTCTCGCAATGGAACAGCCCTACTTTACTATAATTCTAAAAAGCGAATTCTGAGACACTCCAAGTAAATGCTCTTCGAACGGCTTCGACGCCTCTGCTCAAGACATGGGCAGAGGTGCAGCCGGCACCGCCAGGTAGAACCATGACACGATCGCTCAGCCTCGCCACAAGCTTCATTGCCCTCTTCGCCTCTTCCATGGCGGTGGCGCAGGTTTCGCCGCAGTCCGCGTCGCGCCCCGCCACGCCTGCCGCGGCCGCGCCTCAGGCGAACGTGATCGACCTCGACACCATCACCGTCACTGCCGCGCGGGCCGAGCGCAGCACGGCCGAGATACCGCAGTCGATCCAGGTGATTGGGCGTGGCGAGATCGAGGAACAGCTCAAGTTCAGCCCCAACGCCGCCACGGTGCTGGGCAAGCTGGTTCCGGGCTATTCGATGTCGACGCAGACGGTCTCCAGCGCCTCGGAGAACTATCGCGGCCGCGATCTGCTGGTGATGATCGACGGCGTACCGATGAACACGCCGCTGCGCGACGTCTCGCGCATCCTGTCGCTGATCGATCTCAACACCGTGGACCGCATCGAGGTGGTCGCTGGCGCCTCCAGTCTCTACGGCGCGGGCGCGACGGGCGGCACGGTCAACTTCATCACGAAGAAGGCCGCCGAGGGAAAGCCGCGCGTGACGGTCAACACGGCCATCCGTGCCTTCACCCAGAACGTCGGCCGCTCGCTGGCGCCTGAGGCTTCGGTGACGGTCTCCGGCAAGGTGCCTGATGGGATCGACTACTTGTTCTCCGGGCAGATCCGCGGCGCCGGGCGCACCTATGACGGCGCCGGTCGGGAACTGCCCTCGGACGGGCTGCTCGGACAGGGTGGCGGCGACCGCTACAAGGCCGGCAATCTGCTCGCCAAGCTCGGCTACGACTTCGCCGGGGGCAAGCGCATCGAGCTCAATGCTTCCTGGATCGGCTTCGACCAGGACCCGAAATACCTGACGAACTACGCGGCCCCGTTCGCACGGCCGGACCGGACCCAGCTCTATAACGGCCAGAGCGTTCTGGAAGACACCAAGTCGATCTCGCTGCGCTACAGCGACGCCGATTTCGCGCTCGGCAAGCTCAGCGTCCTCGGCTACTACAACGACATAAAGAAGCGCTTCAATTACTCGACCTTCTCCTACCCTTACAATTCGCAGGTCTACTATTCCTTCAACCCGCTCTCGCCGACGAGCCGGGACAACCAGACGACGCTCTATTCGCAGCGCGGCGGCGTCAACGTCACCATCGACACCTCGCTGGATCGCTTGCTGCCCGGCGCCAAGCTGACCTGGGGCGGCGATCTCATCCAGGAGAAAACCTGGCAGACCCTGACCAGCGGGCAGGACGTCTTCACGCCGCTGCAGCAGACGACGGCCGCCGGCTTCGGCCAGCTCCAGATCCCGATCGGCGACCGTGTCGTGCTGCGCGGCGGCCTGCGCTACGAGCACTTCTCGCTCTCGGTCAGCGACTATACCCGCCCGGCCGCCTATGCCGCCGTCGCCGCGAACAATGCGCTGGGCTACCAGTCCTTCGTGCTGCCGGCCCTGCGCGTCCTCGGCGGCGATTTCGACTATTCGGCGCTCACAGCCAATATCGGCGCGACGATCAAGCTCAACGAAACCAGCGAGATCTTCGGCGGCTTCTCGCAGGGCTTCGCGCTGCCCGATATCGGCGCCTTCACGCGCCGCGCCGGCATCTCGACGCAATATGCATGCCCCGTACAGCTGCCGAACTGCCTGCCGGCCAACCGGCAGACCATCAGCTATTCCTCGATCGCGCCCCAAGCGCAGATCGTGAACAACTACGAGCTCGGCATCCGCGGCAGCTATGACCGCTTCAAGGGCTCGCTGACCGGCTATATCAGCACCTCCGACGAAGGCGTCACCTTCGACCCCGTCTCCAACACCATGTCGCAGCAGAAGGAGCGGATCTGGGGCGTCGAGGCGACCGGCGACGTCACGGTCACCGAGGCCTTCACCATGGGTACCGTGCTGTCCTATCGCGAGGGCCGCTACGATACCAATGCCGACGGCAAGCTCGACAGCAACCTGCCCAACAACCGCATCGGCTCGCCCTGGCGCGGCATGCTCTATGGCAGCTACCGCTTCGTGAACGGCATGCAGCTGCGCGTCGAGGGCGAAGCCTTCTCCGACCGCGACGTCGCGATCGACCTGCGCGGCACGCGATACAAGCTGAAGGGCGCCGCCACGATGAACGCCGCGCTGACCGCGCCGGTCTGGGATGGCGAGGCCTATGTCGCCGTCAACAACCTGTTTGACCGCAACTACCAGAACCCGACCGCGACCTCGGTGCGCAATCTCGCGAACTACAGCTGGGGCCGGACCGTCACCGTCGGCTTCCGCAAGACCTTCTGAGGGCGGCGCGACAGCATGGTCAGCCTCGATATCGACGCCGATGCCGTGGTGACGCTGCGCTTCATGCCGCCCTACCAGCCGGCGGACGAGCGCGCCTATCTCGACGCGCTCCACCGCATCGGAGAGCGGGAGGAGCCCTATACGCTGCTGACGATCTTCGGCGGCGGGCGGGCGCTCTCGCAAGCCGGCGAGCGTGAGCAGGCGCTCTGGTTCAAGGCGACGCGGGAGCGGGTCTCGCGCTTCTGCCGCGCCTGCGCCATCGTACGCCCCGACGCCAGCGAGAAGACGGCCGAGGTGTTCCGCCGGCTCTGGCCCTTCCCGATCGTCGCCGAGCGCGAAGAGGCGGCCGGCCGCGCCTTCCTGCTCGGCCATTACAGCGGAACGAGGTCATGAGCAGCGCGACGGAGCCGGTTCGGGTGCAGGCCACGGCCGCGCCAATGCAGCGTTACCGGCTCTTCGCCGTGCTGGGCGGGCTCTATCTCGCGCAGGCGATCCCGTCCTATCTCTTCGTCGCGGCACTGCCGCCGATCATGCGCGAGCTCGGCGTCTCGCGCACCGCGATCGGCGCGATGAGCATCCTGCTGCTGCCGCTGGTGATCAAGTTCCTCTGGGCGCCCTGGGTCGACCGCATCCGCCCCTTCGCGCGGGCGCATCGCGCCGGCTGGGTCTTCATCACCCAGAGCCTGACGATCCTCGCCATCCTCGCGCTGATCACGGTCGGGCCGACGCAGGTCAACGCCATCATCGCGATCGGCTTCGTCGCCTCGCTGCTGATCTCGACGCAGGACATCGCGACCGACGGTTATGCCGCGAAATACCTGCCGGAAGCGGACCGCGCCATCGGCAACGCCATCCAGGGCGGCTCGGTCGCCTTCGGCGTCGTCTTCGGCGGCACACTCGGCCTCGTGCTCTACCATCATATCGGCTGGACGGGGATGCTGGTGACCATCGCCGCGATCTCCCTGCTGCCGCTGGTCGCGGCGGCGATGATGCGGGAGGACGATCCGGTGCCGGGCGCCACGACCGCGCCCCGTCCCTCGATCCGCGCCTTCCTGAAGCGGCCGGAAGCGCGGCAGATCCTCTGGATCGCCCTGACCTATCGGGCCAGCGAAGGCTTGGTGAAGGCGATGGAGGGCGCCTATCTCGTCGATGCGGGCATTCCGCTCGACCAGATCGGCTATCTCTCCGGTCTGTCGGCCACCACGGCGGGGCTCGCCGGCTCGGCGATTGCCGCCTGGATGGTGAAGCGGCAGGGCCTTTCCTTCGTGCTCGCCCTGCTCGGCGGCCTGCGGACGCTGTGCTTCGCGCTGTTCACCGCCCATGCGCTCGGCGCCGTCGTCGGGGTATGGCCGCTTTTCGGCGCCGCCGGCTTCCAGACGCTGATCCGCTACATGGAGATCGTCGCGCTCTATTCGCTGTTCATGGCGGTGACGACCTCGGAACAGCCCGGCACCGATTTCACCATCCTCGCCTGCGCCCAATTGCTGGTCTATCTCGCCGGCTCGATGCTGGCCGGCAAGCTCGCCGATGTGATGGGCTACGGCTTCCTGTTCGGGCTCGCAACCGCGATCTCGGCCATTGCCGTGATCGCGACGATCAGGATGCTGGCGCAGGCCAGGATCATGCGCCCGGCCGCAGAAACCGCCTGAGGCGACAGGCCATGGCGGAGAGCCTCTCGGCACGCTAGCCTCGTTGGCATGTGGGGGATTCTCCAAGCCTATTGGCCGCATATCCTCGGCGTCATCTCGATCGTGATGGCGAGCATCGCCAGCGCGCATGCCGTGATGACGAAGGACGAGGTGCGCGCAGCGATCGGATGGGTCGGCGTCATCATCCTGTCGCCGATCATCGGGCCGCTGATCTATGCCATCGCCGGCGTGAACCGCATCCGCCGCGCCACGATCCTGGCGCAGCGCCCCGGCCACGGCACGGCCGCGACCCATTTCCACGCCAGCGACGACGACATCGCGACGCGGTTCGGCCGACGCTTCACCGCCCTCAGGACATTGGGCGATCGTGTTGCCCGCCACCCGCTGACGACTGGCAACAGCATCGAAACGCTGCGCACCGGCGACGAGGCCTATGGAGCGATGCTCGCGGCCATCGAGGGTGCAGGGCGCAGCATCATCCTCGAAAGCTACATCTTCGACCGCGACCCGATCGGCCTGCGCATCGCCGACGCGCTGATCGCCGCCCATCGGCGCGGCGTCGCGGTGCGGGTGCTGATCGATGCGGTCGGCGCGCGCTATTCGGTGCCGAGCATCGCCGGGCATCTGCGCGAGGGCGGCGTCGCGGTCGACGTGTTCAACGGCAACATCATCATGGGTCTGCGGCTGCCCTACGCCAATCTGCGGACGCACCGGAAGATCATCGTCGTCGACGGCGCCACCGCCTTCATGGGCGGGATGAACATCCGCCAGGGCTTCACCCGCGAATTCGCCGGCGATGCCTACGCCCACGACACGCATTTCAGGCTGACCGGTCCCGTCGTCGCCAATCTCTTCGCCATCGCTGCGGAAGACTGGTCCTTTGCCGCCGGCGAAATCCTGGAAGGCCCGGCCTGGGACATTACGCCTGCGGCTGCGGGCGAAACCTCCGTGCTGATGCGGGCCGTGCCATCGGGCCCGGACTCCTATCTGGAGACCAATCACAAGCTGTTGATGGGGGCGCTGTCGGTGGCGCGCCGCTCGGTCCGGATCATGTCGCCCTATTTCCTGCCGGACCAAGAGCTGATCAGCGCGATCGTCACCGCGGCGAGACGCGGCGTGGACATCGACATCGTCGTTCCCTCCGTCAACAATCTGGTGCTGGTCGACCGGGCCATGACCGCGCAGTTCGACCAGATCCTCAAGAGCTACTGCCGGATCTGGCGCTCGACCGGGGCGTTCGACCACTCCAAGCTCTTCGTCATCGACGGCAGCTGGGCCTATGTCGGCTCTTCCAACCTCGATCCCCGCTCGCTCAGGCTGAACTTCGAGATCGACATCGAGGTGCTCGACCATGATTTCGCCGGCGCGATCGACAGCCGCATCGAGGCGGTGATGGCGGAGGCGACGCCGGTCGAGCTTGCCGCCCTGCGCGCCCGGCCCTATGTCATGCGTCTGATGGACAGGCTGATCTGGCTCGGCTCTCCCTACCTTTGAGCCGCCACGGTCACATCCCTGACGCGATGGATACCCAGGCTTCGACCCCGTTCGATTCGAATGGGTCCGGAGCCTCAACCGGCAGAGCGATGCAGAAGAAGAGCCCGAGCCTGCGCGCCAGCATCATCGCCTCGCTCCGCCAGCGGAAGAGCCGGCCCGATGCGACCGGGCCTGGCGAACGGCCGGCTGGCACGTTGGTCGCGTCCTACAACGTCCATAAATGCGTCGGCGTCGACGGCCGTTTCGATCCCGGCCGGATCGCGCAGGTGATCCGCGAGATCGCGCCCGACGTCATTGCGCTGCAGGAGGCCGACAAGCGCTTCGGCGCCCGCCACGGCCTGCTCGATCTCGCCCGGCTCAAGGAGGAGACGGGCCTCGTCCCGGTCCCGATCGAAAGCGCCAATGCGGCGGCGCATGGCTGGCACGGCAATGTCGTGCTGTTCCGGCAGGGGCTGATACGCGACGTCCACCAGGTCGCGCTGCCCGGCCTCGAGCCGCGCGGCGCGCTCGTCGTCGACATCGACCTGGAGAGCGGCACCGAGCTGCGGATCGTCGCCGCCCATCTCGGCCTGCTGCGCCGCTCGCGCTCCCAGCAGGCGCGCATGCTCATCGAGATCATGAGAAGCCGCGACGAGCGCCCCACGCTGCTGCTCGGCGACCTCAACGAATGGCGGCTCGGCGAGCGCTCGGCCCTGAAGGAATTCGGCCCGGCCTTCGGCACGCTGCCGATGCCGGTGCCGAGCTTTCCATCGGGCATGCCGCTGCTGGCTCTCGACCGGATCATCGCCAACCGCCCCGAAATCCTCTCGGACGTCGCCGTCCACGACACGCCGCTCGCCCGCATCGCTTCCGACCACCTGCCGATCAAGGCCTTCGTCGATCCCGCCCTTGCCGGGCTTTCCATATCCGGCACGGAATTCGAAACTGTGGGGGTAGAGCATGCCGGCAGCAGCATCGGTTTCCGCAACGGCGAGGCACGGCATACCCCCGATGCTCCCCTGCTGATCCCCGGCCTTCCGGATGGCAGCGAGCGCAGCAACCGGGAGCTCGTTCGCAAAGCCGGCGCGCGGTTGAGGCGCGCCGTGAAGCGGACATTGCGGCGGCCGGATACTCCGCCTCGCTAAGGCCTTCTCAGCAGCCTCCGGGCGTCGCGTCATGGCGCACATGCATTGCGACGCTGGCCACATCCGACAAAGCCTGCTTTCTGGCGTCGTAGCTGCCAGATGGCTTGGAATCATATGCCGGATGCCTTGGCCGAGCGCCCGAGCGCGCCGCAACTCTTCCTGATCTTCGCGCGGATCGGGCTGACCAGCTTTGGCGGCGGCCTCAGCGGCTGGCTGCTGCGGGAATTCGTGCAGCGGCGCCGGCTGATGAGCGAGGAGGATTTCCTCAACGGCCTCTCGATCGCGCAGGCCCTGCCCGGCGTCAACGTCACCAACATGGCGATCTGGATCGGCTACAAGCTCGGTGGGCGCAACGGGGCGATCGCCTGCTGGCTCGGCATCGTCGTGCCCGCCGCCTTCGTCATCGTGCTGATCGGCGCCGTCTTCTCCGCGCTCGGTGGCTACGACCTCACCCATGTCGCGCTGGACGGCGCAGCCTCGGCGGCGATCGGGCTCTCGCTGGCCATGGGGCTGACTGCGGCGCGGCGCGTGCCGCGCCGAGCCTTCCCGCTCGCGATCATGGCCGCGACCTTCGTGGCCGTCGCCGTCCTGCAATGGCCGCTGCTCTGGACCGTGCTCGGCGCCGGCTCGCTCAGCGTCGCCGTGACGTATTACGGGAGCTGAGCGCCGGATGCCGACCTTGCCGCTCAGCATCCTGCTGGTCTTCCTGCCGCTCTCACTGGTGACGATCGGCGGCGGCCAGAGCGCCATCGCCGACATGCATCGCCAGATCGTCGACGTGCATCACTGGATGAGCGCCTCGCAATTCGTCGACGCCTTCGCGATCGCGCGGCTTGCGCCAGGGCCGGGCTCGCTGCTGGCGACGCTGATCGGCTGGCAGATCGCCGGCTTCTGGGGTGCGCTCGCCGCGACGGTCGGCATCTTCGGTCCGACGGCCTTCCTGATCTACGGCGTCGCCCATATCTGGTCGCGCTATGAAGGCGCCCGGCTGCTGCGTGCATTGGAAAAGGGGCTGCGCCCCGTCGCGGCCGGCACGATCCTCGCCGCCAGCTACGTCCTCATCCAGTCGCTCGACAGCGGCTGGATCGGGCGCGGCATCGCACTCGTCTCGACCGCGCTGCTGATGCTGACACCGGTCAACCCTTTGCTGCTGATCGCCGGTGGCGCCGGCAGCTTCATCGGGCTGCATATGCTGGCCTTGATCTGAGCAGGCCTTGATCCGAGCACCCGGCCGGCAGGCTCACGACCATCGCCTCCGGCGCTTCGGAAAATTTGCCCGCCTCCTGCCGCTTCAGTATCCCTGTTGTCGACAAGAGGTGTGCGATGAAGACGATGACGGTCACCGGCGCTGTGACGGAACGCAAGCGCGGCTCCGGGGTGAAGCTCGTCTACGACCTGCTGCGCGATGAAATCCTCGATCTGGTGCTGCCGCCGGGCAGTCCGATCGACGAGGTGCAGCTCGCCGAGCGTTTCAAGATGTCGCGCACCCCCATCCGCGAGGCGCTGGTGCGGCTCGCGAGCGAAGGGCTGATCGTCACCCTGCCCAATCGCTCGACGATGGTGTCGAACCTCGACTTCCTGAACCTGTCGCCCTTCTTCGACGCGCTGATGCTGATGTACCGGGTGACGACGCAGCTCGCCGCCCAGAACCATCGCCCGGAGGATCTGGACGCGATCCGGGTGAGGCAGGCGGAGTTCGCCGCGGCCGTGAAGGCGCAGGACGCGCTGGCGATGATCGCCACGAACGCAGCCTTCCATTCGGCGATCGCCGATGCCGGCCGCAACAGTTATTTCAACAGCCTCTTCAGCCGCCTGCTCGACGAAGGGCGGCGGTTCCTGCGGCTCTACTACCAATCCTATGACGACCGGCTCCCGCAGCAATTCGTCGACGAGCATGAGGCGATGATCGCCGCGATCCTGGCGCGCGACACCGTGGCGGCCGAGCGCCTCGGCAAGGCTCACGCCGACCAGATCGTCCAGCAAATCCAGAAGCTCATGATCGGTGACGAGCGGCTGGAGATCGCCCTCTGAAAATCCAGGTCCAATCTTGTCGACAAATAATATGCAATGTGCGATAGAGATTTCGAGGAGAGACGGAGCCGTCTGGTCGGCCCGGCCTCTCACGCCACCCGCGAAGCCAGCAGGAGAGCGAGATGAAGGCCAAGATTTTCTCCGGCGTAGTCCCCGCCTTGATGACGCCATGCAAGGCAGATCGGAGCCCTGACTTCGACGCGCTCGTGCGCAAGGCGAAGGACCTGATCGCCGATGGCATGTCGGCGGTGGTCTATTGCGGTTCGATGGGTGATTGGCCCCTGCTCACCGATGCGCAGCGGATGGAGGGCGTCGAGCGGCTGGCAAAGGCCGGCATCCCGGTCATCGTCGGGACCGGCGCGGTCAACACCGCCTCTGCCGCGGCTCTCGCCGCCCATGCGCAGAAGGTCGGGGCCAAGGGCCTGATGGTGATCCCGCGTGTCCTGTCGCGCGGCACCGTCGTTCTCGCCCAGAAGGCCCACTTCAAGGCGATCCTGTCGGCTGCGCCCGATCTGCCGGCCGTGATCTACAACAGCCCCTATTACGGCTTCGCGACGCGTGCGGATCTTTTCTTTGCGCTACGCGCCGAGCACCCGAACCTGATCGGCTTCAAGGAGTTCGGCGGCCCGACCGACATGCGCTACGCCGCCGAGAACATCACCAGCCGCGATGACGATGTGTCGCTGATGATTGGCGTCGATACCGCCGTGTTCCATGGCTACGTCAACTGCGGCGCGACGGGCGCGATCACCGGCATCGGCAATGTGCTTCCGAAAGAGGTGATCCATCTGTGCAAGCTGTCGCAGGCGGCGGCCGCGGGTGATGCCGAGGCACGCCAGCGCGCGCTCGAACTGGAGCAGGCGCTCGCCATCCTCTCCTCCTTCGACGAAGGCCCCGACCTCGTCCTCTACTTCAAGCACCTGATGGTGCTGAAGGGAGACAAGGAATACACGCTGCACTTCAACGAGACCGACGCGCTGACCGAGAGCCAGCGCGGCTATGCCGAGGCGCAGTTCAAGCTGTTCAACAGCTGGTATGCCGCCTGGACCAAGCAGCCCGGCGCCGTCCAGAAATACGCCGCCTGAGGGCCATGCGCCGCTTGCGCTTTCCTTGAAGACGAGTCGGGCGCTCTGTAAGCCCGACTTCTTTGCGGCATTCCCCCCAGCGCTTCTGAGGGAACGGACCCATGGCGAGCTACACCTTCTCCTGCCTCGACGGACACACCTGCGGAAACCCCGTCCGGCTCGTCTCGGGCGGCGGGCCGCGGCTGGAAGGCGCCGATATGCTGGAGAAGCGCGCGCATTTCCTGCGCGAGTTCGACTGGATCCGCACCGGCCTGATGTTCGAGCCGCGCGGGCACGACATGATGTCCGGCTCGATCCTCTATCCGCCGACCCGGCCTGATTGCGACGTCGCCGTGCTCTTCATCGAGACTTCGGGCTGCCTGCCGATGTGCGGCCACGGCACCATCGGCACGATCACCATGGGCATCGAGAACGGCCTGATCACACCGCGCGAGCCGGGCAAGCTCTCCATCGACGCGCCGGCCGGCAAGGTCGACATCACCTATCGCCAGGAAGGCCGTTTCGTCGAAGAGGTCCGCCTGACGAACGTGCCGGGCTTCCTCCATGCCGAGGGCCTGACGGCGGAGGTCGAAGGCCTGGGAGAGATCGTGGTCGACGTCGCCTATGGCGGCAATTTCTATGCGATCGTCGAGCCGCAGAAGAACTTCCGCGACATGGCCGATCACACTGCCGGCCAGCTCGTCGGCTGGTCGCCCAAGCTGCGCGCGGCGCTCAACGCGAAATACGAATTCGTCCACCCTGAACACCCGCAGATCACGGGTCTCAGCCATATCCAGTGGACGGGACAGCCGACGAAGCCGGAGGCTCACGCCCGTAACGCGGTATTCTACGGCGAGAAGGCGATCGACCGCTCGCCCTGCGGCACCGGCACATCGGCGCGGATGGCGCAGCTCGCGGCCAAGGGCAAGCTCAAGGTCGGCGACGAGTTCGTCCATGAATCCATCATCGGCTCGCTGTTCAAGGGGCGTGTCGAGGCGGCGACCACCGTCGCCAACCGCGAGGCGATCATCCCCTCCATCGCCGGCTGGGCGCGGATGACCGGCATCAACACGATCTTCATCGACGACCGCGACCCCTTCGCGCACGGCTTCGTCGTGATCTAGAGCGCGCTGCTTTTGCACGGAACCACGCCGTCATCCCGGGCTTGACCCGGGATCCATGCCGGAGCGCTTCCGGTCGAGGTTCAGGCATGGATCCCGGCTCTCCGCTTCGCTCCGGCCGGGATGACCCGCGTTTCCTCGAAAATGCAGCAGGCTCTAGAGGCTGACAGGAAGGAGCGTCGCCTCCCTTTTGGAGCCGGCGTTATTTGACCGAGCCTAAAATTGGGTATTGCGGGACGCCTGTAGCGCCCGGCGCCCCGACCCCTCAGGTGCTTTTCGGTTGCTCGAACCGCAGCCAGCGGCGCTCGGCCGAAGAGGCAACCGCGCATTCGATGAAGCGGACGCCGCGCGCGCCGTCGATCACCGTCGGGTAGTCCGCATCGAGCGGGTCGGCGTCCCGCCCGGCTTCGCGAGCGCGGATATCGGCGAAGACGCCGCGATAGATGTTGGCGAAGGCCTCGATGAAGCCCTCCGGATGCCCCGGCGGTATCCGGCCGGCCCGGCGCGCCGCTTCGCAGAGCCAGGGTGTCCCGCGTGTCAGGATCTGCATCGGCCCGTCCTGGCGATGATGGACGAGCCGGTTCGGCTCTTCCTGCCGCCATTCGAGCGTCCCGAGTTCGCCGGACACGCGCAGGCGCAGGTCGTTCTCAAGCCCGGCATTGATCTGCGAGGCGACGAGCACGCCTCGTGCTCCGCCGACGAAGCGCAGGAGGATGCTGGCATCGTCGTCGAGGGCTCGGCCGGGAACCAGCGAGCCGAGATCGGCAACGAGCTCCTCGATCGCGAGACCGGTCACGCTCGCGACGAGATTTTCGGCGTGCGAGCCGATATCGCCCAGCGCGCCGGCGATGCCGCTGCGGGCGGGATCGGTGCGCCAGCTCGCCTGCTTGTTGCCGGTCGTTTCCAGCGCACTGGCGAGCCAGCCCTGATTGTATTCGACCACGATCTTGCGGATGGCGCCGAGCGCCCCCGAACGCACCATCTCGCGCGCCTGCCGGATCATCGGGTAGCCGGTGTAATTGTAGGTGACGCCGAAGACGCCACCCTTCTCCCTCACTGCCGCGACCAGCGCATCGGCCTGGGCGCTCCTATGGACCAACGGCTTGTCGCAGACCACGTTGAAGCCTGCCTCCGCGAAGGCCAGCGCAACGGGATAATGCGTGTCCGTCGGGGTGACGATCACGACAGCGTCGACATGCTCCGCGGCTGGTCGCTTCAACTCGGCTTCGAGCAGCGCCTGCCAGCTCGGATGGTTGTGCGCGTCGGGCAGGCCCAGCGCGCGACCGGATTCCAATGCACGCTCCGGCGTCGACGACAGGGCGCCCGCCGCCAGTTCGGCCAACCCGTCCAATGCGATGGCGTGGCGGTGGACCGCGCCGATGAAGGCGTCCTTGCCGCCCCCGATCATCGCGTAACGCAGCCTGCGTCCGTTTGCTTCGCTCATGGTCGTTCCGTTCATCGTGGCGGCCGCCAGTGCGGCGGCCGCCTTGTCTCAGGCCCGTCCTCAGAACGGCGAGTCGGGGTGGTAGAAGTTCTTGGCGTTGGCCTTGTCGATCAGCACCGAGGGGATGATGGTCGTGGCCGGCAGCTTCTCGCCCTTGAGGCGCGCCTCCGCCGTCAGCTGGATCGCGTCATAGATGAATTTCGGCGAATAGCTGACATTGGCCTGGATGCGAGGGTCCTTGCCGTCGAGGATCAGCTTGACCATGTCCTTGGCGCCGGCGCCGCCGAAGATGACCTTGATGTCCTTGCGTCCGGCCTGGTCGATGGCACGAATGGCACCGAAGGCCATGTCGTCATCCGCCGCCCAGAACGCGTCGATGTCCTTGAAGCGCGTCAGGAAATCCTGCGTGACCTTGTAGGCGTCGTCGCGATTCCAGTTGGCGTATTTGGCGTCGAGCACCTTGATGTCGGGATGGGCCTTGAGCACGCCGTTGAAGGCGTCCATGCGCTCGTTGTCGAGCGTGGTGGGGATGCCGCGCAGCGCCACGACATTGCCCTTCCCGTTCAGCGTCTTGGCGATGTATTCGGCCGGAATCTTGCCGAAGGCGGTGTTGTCGCCGGCGACATAGGCGTCCTGGGCCGAGGTGTCGGTCAGGCCGCGATCGACCACGGTCACATAGGCGCCCTTGGCCTTCACATTGGCGACGGGCCGGGTCAGCGCCGCCGACTCGAAGGGGAAGACGACGAGCGCGTTGATCTTGTTGACCGTGCTCAAATCCTGGAGCTGGTTGGCCTGCTCGGTGGCGTTGGCGGCGGTGCGGATCGTGATCTTGAGGTCCTTGTGCTTGGCCTCGAGATCCTTCTTCGCCTGGTTCGCCCAATAGTTGATGCCGCCCATGAAGCTGTGCGTCGCGGCGGGGATGGAGACGCCGAGATTGACGGGCTCGGCGGCGGCACTTGTCGCCGCGAAGGCGAGGCCCGCTGCGGTGGCAAGCATGAGGCTGCGTCTGGTCTGCATGGACATCGCTTCTCTCCCTTTTTTGGCTCGCCCAGGGTCCAAACCCTAGCGGCGGCCTTTCTGCAAAAACGCGACGGTGATGATGACGAAGCCCTGCACGGCGGCATTGAGATAGACGCTGATCAGGCTCGTCAGGTTGAGGATGTTGCCGATCACCGACAGCAGGATCGCGCCGATGACGGTGCCCGTGATGCTGCCGTGCCCGCCCTTCAGCGCAGCGCCGCCGACGATGACCGAGGCGATCGCTTCCAGTTCCCAGAGCAGGCCGGTGGTGGGCGATGCCGAGCCGAGCCGCGGCACGTAAAGCAGCGTGGCGATGCCGACGCAGATACCGAGCAGCATGTAGGTGAGAATCTTGACCCGCTCGACATCAACGGCCGCATAGCGGGCGACCGTCTCGTTGGAGCCGATCGCCTGGACATGGCGGCCATAGACCGTCTTGTTCAGGATCAGCGCGCCGATGACGGCGACCACGAGGAAGACGATGACCGGGATCGGGATTCCCGCGACGCTGCCATAATAGACGGGGGCATAGATGTCGGCGAGATTGTTCTCCAGCGTCAGCGCGCCGCCATCGGCGAAGTAGGTCAGATAGGCGCGGAAGATGCCGAGCGTGCCGAGCGTAACGATGAAGGGCTCGATCCGGCCCTTGGCGATCAGCACGCCGTGGATCAGCCCGAAGGCGGCGCCGAGCAGCACCGCGAGACCTGCGCCGCAGATCACTGCGAGCACGGGCGAGCCCAGCACGCCGGCCGCCCAGTTGATGAACATGATGACGCAGCCGGCGATCAGCGCCGCCATCGAGCCGACCGACAGGTCGATGCCGCCGAGGATGATGACGAAGCACATGCCCACCGCGATGATGCCGATGAAGGCCGTGCGGGTGAGCACGTTGAGGCCGTTGTCGAGCGTGGCGAAATCGCCGTTGAGCAACGCGCCCAACCCGCAGAGCAGGATGAGGCCGACCACCGGGCCGATGCTGGCGATGCGCTCCGCCAGCGGCGTTCCCGCGTCGCGACGGCCGGCAGCGGCGCCGGCCTGCACGGTCTCAGGCTGCGACATGGCGCGCTCCCGTTGCGTAGGCGATCATCGTCTCTTCCGTCATGTCGTCGCCGCTCACCGTCGTGACGAGCCGGCCTTCGCGCATGATCGCGACGCGGTGCGCGAGGCCGATCAGCTCGACGAGCTCCGAGGAGATGACCACGACTGCGAGCCCCTGCGCCGCGAGCTTCTGGATCAGGAAATAGATCTCGCGCTTGGCGCCGACATCGACCCCGCGCGTCGGCTCGTCGAGCACCAGCACCTTCGGCTGCGGGTGCAGAACCTTGGCGAGCGCCAGCTTCTGCTGGTTGCCGCCGGAAAGCGAGGCTGCGCGGGCCTCCAGCGAGCCGGTGCGAATGCCGAATTCGGCGACCGCCGCCTTCAGCGCCTCGCGTTCGGCGCCCTGATCGAGCCAGGGCGTCGCATAGCGCTCCAGCGCCATCAGCGTCAGGTTCGGGCGCAACGCAAAGGCGGTGTGCAGTCCCTTTCCCTTGCGATCCTCGCTCAGATAGGTCAGCCCGTTGCGGGCGGCGTCCCGCGGCGAGCGCAGCGCGACGCTCTTGCCGTCGAGGGTGGTCCTGCCCTCGCCCGGCCTGAGCCCCATGATGCCTTCGAACAGCTCGGTCCGCCCGGCGCCGACCAGCCCGGCGAAGCCGAGGATTTCGCCCGGCCGAACCGCGAAGGAAATATCGCGCGCCCAGCCGGGAACGCTGAAGGCCTCGACCTGCAGTGCCGGCGCTACGGAAGCTTCCGGCTCGATCTTGTCGGGGAAGAGATCGGAAATTTCGCGCCCGACCATCATCGTCGCCATGTCGTGGCGGGTGAGGGAGGCGGTGGGCGCGCGGCCGACCAGCCTGCCGTCGCGCATCACCACGACCTCGTCGGTGATGCGCTCGACCTCGTCGAGCTTGTGCGAGATGTAGACGATGGTGACGCCTTGCGCCTTCATGCGCTCGATCAGGCCGAAGAGCCGCGCAACCTCCGAAGGCGTCAGCGTCGCCGTCGGCTCGTCCATGATGAGGAAGCGGGCCTTGCGGGAGAGCGCCTTGGCGATCTCGACGAGCTGCTTCTCGGCGACGATCAGGCGCCGCACCGGCGTCTCGGGATCGCGGGCGAGACCGACTTCGGCAAGAGCCGCCTGAGCCTCCCGGCGCATGGCGCGCTCGTCGAGAAACCAGCCCTGTCGCCGCTCATGCCCGAGGAAGACATTGCCGGCGATCGACAGATCCTCGGCCAGGTTGAATTCCTGGTGGATCAGGACGATGCCGCGCGCCTCGGCGTCTCGCGAGCCGGCAAAAGCGACAGCCTCGCCATCGACGAGCACGCGGCCTTCGCTCGGTTGCTCATAGCCGGCGAGGATCTTCATCAGGGTCGACTTGCCGGCGCCGTTCTCCCCGAGCAGCCCGTAGACGCGGCCGGGCTCCAACGCGAAGGAGACGCCGTGCAGCACCTGGACCGGGCCGAAGCGCTTGACGATGCCGTCGAAGGCGACGGACAGGCCCGGACGATCCTGCCGCATTTCGCTCATGCCAGGCTCCCGCTGCGCAGGGCCTCGCGCATGGCGAGCACGCCGGCGCCGATCAGCCCCGTTTCAGGGCCGAGAGGAGCGGCGGTGATTTCGAGATGGCGGGTCGAAAGCGCCAGCGAACGCTGGTTCACGCTTTGGCGGATCGCGGCCAGGAACATCGGTCCGATTGCCGAGACGCCGCCGCCGATGAAGATGTGCGACGGGTTGTAGAAATTGACGAGCGCCGCGAGCACCTGCCCGATCAGCCGGCCGGAGCGGCGCACGATGGCATCGGCCTCCGCATCGCCGGCGCGAGAGGCGGCACCGACATCGCTCGCATCCACACTGCCCTTCTCGGCAAATCTCGCGGCAAGCGCGGGGCTGCGCCCGCTCTTCGCCGCATCCGTTCCCATCGCCACGATCGCCGGCGCTGCCGCCATGGCCTCGACGCAGCCGCGGTTGCCGCAACGGCACAGCGGACCTTCGGGGTCGGCGCAGATATGGCCGATATCGCCGGCCGAGCCCGTGGCGCCGCGATAGAGCTCGCCATGACAAACGATGCCGCAACCGATGCCGGTGCCGACCTTGATGACCAGGAAATTGTCGATCTGCTTGCGCTGGCGCCAGAGCACACCGAGCGCCATCAGGTTCACGTCGTTGTCGACGAAGACCGGGGCATCGGTGATCTCGCGCATGTCGTCGCGGATGGCGTAGCTGTCCCAGCCCGGCATGAGCGGCGGGTTGACGAGCTGGCCGACGGCGAAGTTGACCGGGCCGGGCACGCCGATGCCGACCGCGAGGATCCGGTCCTCGGCAATACCGTGCTGTGCCAGCATGGCGGGCAGCAGACTGCGCAGACGCGCCATGATCGGCCCCGGCCCCGCCTGGACATCGGCCTCCTGCGAATGCCGGGCGATGAGGGAAAGGTCCGGTCGCAGCAACGCCACGTCGAGGCTGGTCGCACCGATATCGACTCCGACGAGCACGCCGATGCGGCCGTGGACCCTGAGCGTCTCGGGGCGGCGCCCGCCGGTCGAATGCTGGACACCGGCCTCGTCGAGCAAGCCCTGATCGAGCAGGCCGGCAGCGAGCGCATTGGTCTTGCTGCGCGAGAACTGCAGCGCGTCCGCGAGCGCGTGCCGCGCGACGCCGCCCGACCAGAAGGTCGCCTCAAGCAGCGCGAGCTCGTCCGGACTCAACCTGTGCCAGGGCAAGGCTATGGCCGTCCTCCCATATCCGTTCGGTCTTGTCGCGACCGATTACCCTGAAGCTAGGAAAGGCCGGGCGGTCGGTAAAGACCGAACTTCAGCCAAGAGTTGGCGAAAGAGAGATCGAAGACGTGATGGCGTTACAATGCGGCGATTGGATCGCTCGTCCGACGCGCGCTCCTTGGCGCTCTGTGACCGCCTCCACCGGGACAGCGACGATGTGCTGCGCTTGGAGTGACAAGGCGGACTCCGAGCACACCGCGCAAAACCGCCGACGCGCGCAGCCAAATTCAGAATACCCGCTGAAACTAATACTTATATCTTACGCAAATGATATCCGCCGCTATTTCAGAGATTTATTAGAGACCATATCAAATCCAATAGTACGATTTACGCGAATACCGATCGCCGCGGCTGTAAATATAATTTTGCTTAGATTTCACCAATACCGTTCGCGCACGGTGATCAACCGCACCACGCGCCCGCTCACAAGCTGAAATTAACTCATTTCTGCCAGCATAGCCTCACGTACCAGGCAGAATGGAACGTCCTCCATGATGCCCGGGAGCTGAACACAGGCCCGTTGATACGACGATACCGATGGATCTTCCGACCCTCTGGTACCTCACGATCGGAACGCTCCTCATCGCGTTCGCGATGACGCTCTGGGAGCGGAAAGCGCATGCCCAGCGGTCGCGGGAGCTCGGCCTTTGGGCAGCCGCCTATGCCGCATTCGCCGTCGGCTGCGTCCTCGCCATGAATCGCATGGCGTTTCCGGGCGTCGTCGGCCCTGCCCTGACGAATGTCGTCATGATGCTCGGCTACCTGCTTGTGCTGCAGGGCGTGGCAGCGCTGGATGGCAAGGGCTGGCGCCCGAGTCGCATTACCTGCCTCCTGGCGGCTATCGGCGCTGCCTGGCTTCTCGCCGGAGCCGGCTGGGGAAGCATCTTCTGGAACCATGTCAGCGCGTTTCCCATCGCAGCCATCAGCGCCCTGACCGCATTCACGCTCTATCGCAGCCGGACGGCAAAAGGACTGCGCTCTCGGCCGATCGCGATTGCCGTCTTCGTTTGCCATAGCGCCTTCTACGGCGCCCGCACCTTCGTCGTGCCGGTCATCGTGTCACTCTACGGCGACGGGATGCTGCCCATCGTGGCCAAGATGACGATGTACGAGGCGGTGCTGTTCTCGGTTGCGATGCCCATGTCGTTTCTCGCGCTCGTGCGGGAGGAGGAGCGGGCCGGGCTTCTGGCGGCGTCCCGCACCGACTACCTGACCGGCCTCAACAACCGTCACGGCTTTTTCGAGCTCGGCGCCGAGCTGCTGCGGCAGCAGCGCACAAGCGCGCCGCATTCGTTGCTCGCCTTCGATCTCGATCACTTCAAGACGATCAACGACAAATATGGCCACGACGCCGGAGATCGCGTCCTGAAGCTCTTCGCCAGCATCGCCCGCGAGACTGCCGGGCCCGATGCCATGGGCGTTCGTCTCGGTGGGGAAGAATTCGCGATCCTGCTGCCGAACACGGCCGGACAGGAGGCCCGCGCGGTCGGACAGAGCGTGGCCGAGCGATTTGCCGAAATGACGGCCCGCGCTGACGGGCTGGGCATCCCCGCGACGGTCAGCGTCGGCCTGGCAGAAGCCGGGACGGGCGACGTCGACCTGACCGAGCTTCTGGCCGCGGCGGACCGCGCCCTTTATCGCGCCAAGAAGATGGGCCGAAATCGCATAGAGATCGCAAAGCCCGGCAAGATCGGCCGAGCGGCCTGACCGGCGGTCCCGGCCCTGCAAGGCGCAGGGTAAACGGAGCCGAGTGGCATGCGCTCGGTGGTTGTTCATTTGGTTGAAATCCGACGCGGTGGCCGGAAATCGGACGCTGCAATCGCGGCCGTTAGCAGATCAGTGGATAGCTTCACCGGTCGTCCAGCTTCCGCATGGCGTAGGCCGCCTACCGTACGCTCCACCAGGAAGGATCGACGCTCTGATTGATGCGGCCTAGACGCCAATCGCTCGATGAGGTCAGCGTCGAGCCGCATGTGGTGCTTCCAAGGCGCACTCTCATCACCTCAATGCCCGCTCGTTCGCTGGAAGCTTCGCCCAGCGCGGTGATGGATATCAAGCGACGACGGCACCGCCATGGCCCGGCCACATCCACCATGCTTGAAGAACGCTCCCAAAAATTTGGGGTCCATTCGAAGAGACCCACTGGGTCCACATCGAAATAAAATCCAATAAACCCGTTGTTTTCAATGGATCTTCTTTGGTGCCACTGAAGTGGCGCGACCTACGGGAGTCGAACCCGTCTCCCCAGCGTGAAAGGCTGGTGTCCTAACCGATAGACGAAGGTCGCTTTGCCTCGAACCGGGAAGGTTCTTGCCGAAGCGGGGCGAGGTATAGTGGCAGGCCTCCCGCTTCGCAAGCTCCCGTTCACAAGAAATGTCACGGAGCCCTCGTCAGATCGGACGAGCGAGATCGAGGATGCGCAACTCCGCCGTCTCATTGCCGCCCCAGCGATTGAGCGAAAGCGTCGCGGCGAGGTGAACGGTCTCGCCGCGCGCCGCGAGCAGGGCTTGGCCCAGCGGCTCCTGCGCCGCGCGGAAAGCGATGCCGCCGATGGTTGCGCCATCGCCGGAGCGCAGCTTGATGCGGACATGGCCGCCGCTGCCGATCTCGATGGCATCGGTCAGACGGTGCGCGGGGAAGACGAAGACGGGCTCCGGGCTGCCCGAGCCGAACGGGCCGGCCTTCTCAATCTCGGCAATGAGGCGCGGGCTGGCGCCGCCGGCGCTGAGTGCGGCGTCGACGAGCAGCGCCTCGGCCTCACCCGCTGCTCCGACCTCGCGTGCCAGATGTTGGTTGAGAAAGGCATGGAAGGGCCCGGCCTGCCCGCCGGCCAGCGTCACGCCGGCCGCCATGGCGTGGCCGCCGCCCTTGACCGCGAGACCGGCCTCGACCGCCGCACGCACGGCACGCCCCAGATCGACGCCCGCGACCGAGCGGCCGGAGCCGGTGGCCCCACCCTCCCCGTTCAAGGCGAGCGCGAAGGCGGGGCGGCGGAAGCGCTCCTTCAGCCGCGCGGCGACCAGACCGACGATGCCGGGGTGCCAGTCGGCACTGCCGGCGAGCAGCACCGGCATGTCCTCGATTCCCGCCAGCTCATGCTCGGCCTGCGACACCGCCTCCAGCACGGCGAGCCGCTCGATCTCCTGCCGCTCCTGGTTGAGGCGGTTGAGCTCGGCGGCGATGGTGCGGGCCTCGACCTCGTCGTCGGTCATCAGCAGGCGCGCGCCCAGCGCCGCATCGCCGATCCGCCCGCCGGCATTGATACGGGGGCCGAGCAGGAAGCCGAGATGCCAGGGCTGGATCGGGCCATCGAGGCCGGACACGTCCATCAGCGCGGCGAGGCCGGGACGGGCACGGCTGCGCATCATCGCCAACCCCTGCCGCACGAAGGCGCGGTTGAGGCCTTGCAGCGGCACGACATCCGCCACCGTCGCCAGCGCGACGATATCAAGCGCGGCCAGCAGATCGGGCTCACCGCCGCGCGCGGCCCAATGGCCCTGCCGGCGCAACTCGCGGCTGGTGGCGACCAGCGTCAGGAAGACCACGCCGGCGGCGCAGAGATGACCGAGGCCGGAGAGATCGTCCTGCCGGTTCGGATTGACCAGCGCTTCGACAGGAGGCAATCGCTCAGGCGCCTGATGGTGGTCGAGCACCACGACATCGAGGCCGAGCCGGCGCGCCTCCGCCAGCGGCTCGTCGCTCGTCGTTCCGCAATCGACCGTGACGAGGAGGGTCGCGCCCTCGCCGGCCAGCATGCGGATCGCCTCGCTGTTGGGGCCGTAGCCCTCGATCAGGCGGTCGGGGATATGGATGCGCGGGCGCGCTCCACCTTGCGTCAGGAAGCCCGCGAGCAAGGCGGAGGAGCAGGCGCCGTCGACATCGTAGTCGCCGAAGATCGCAACGCGCTCGCCACGCAGCGCCGCTTGGGCGAGCCGCGCCGCGGCGGGTGCCATATCGGTGAGGATGGCGGGATCGGGCAGCAGGTCGCGCAGTTTCGGCTCGAGGAAGCGCCCAGCCTCGGCCGGCTCGACACCGCGGACGGCGAGCAGGCGCGACAGAATGTCGGACAGGCCCTCGCGCTGGGAGAGCGCTTCCGCCCGGCCGAGCCCGGCCGTATCCAGCCGGTCGCGCCAGGGGCGGCCGAGCGCGGAGCGGGTTACGCCAAGAAAAACACGGGGCTGTATCGGACTCATCGTGCCAAGGGCGTCGCGCAAGCGGAGCATAAGGTCAACCAGCGCCGAACTTGGCCGGCCCGCGAACGGCCGCCATACTGCGCCGAAGCCGCCGGCAAAGGCGGCATTCGGGGCGGGACATGCTGCACGAAACCGACGTGGCGATCGTAGGCGCCGGACTTTCGGGGCTTGTCGCTGCCTGCGAGATCGCGGAAGCGGGGCGCAAGGTCGTGCTGCTCGACCAGGAGCCGGAAGCATCGCTCGGCGGGCAAGCCTTCTGGTCGCTCGGCGGGCTGTTCCTCGTCGACAGCCCCGAACAGCGGCGCCTGCGCATCCGCGATTCGCGTGAGCTGGCTGATGACGACTGGTTCGGCTCGGCCGGCTTCGACCGGGCGGAGGACGAATGGCCGCGGCGCTGGGCCGAGGCTTATCTCGACTTCGCCGCCGGCGAGAAGCGCAGCTGGCTGCACGCCATGGGCATGCGCTGGTTCCCGGTCGTCGGCTGGGCCGAGCGCGGCGGAGGCCTCGCGACCGGCCATGGCAATTCGGTGCCGCGCTTCCATGTGACCTGGGGCACGGGACCTGGCGTGCTGGAACCCTTCCTGCGCCGCGCAAAGGAAGCACAGGCCAAGGGGTTGCTCTCGTTTCATTTCCGCCATCGCGTCACCGGCGTCACGAAGAGCGGCGGAGCGGTCGACGGGGTCGAGGGCGATATCCTGGAGCCGAGCGCCGTCGGGCGGGGCGAAAAGAGCAGCCGCAATGTCGCCGGGCATTTCTCGCTGAAGGCACAGGCCGTGATCGTCTCCTCCGGCGGCATCGGCGGCAATCACGATCTCGTCCGGGCGCAATGGCCGGCGCGGCTCGGCAAGGCCCCTGCCCGGTTGCTTTCGGGCGTGCCCGATCATGTCGACGGCGCGATGCTCGGCGTGGCGCAGGCCGCTGGCGGCCGGCTGATCAATGGCGACCGGATGTGGCACTATGTCGAGGGCATCGCCAACTGGGCGCCGATCTGGCCGCACCATGGCATCCGTATCCTGCCCGGCCCCTCCTCGCTCTGGTTCGATGCGCGCGGCAACCGCCTGCCGGTGCCGCTCTTCCCCGGCTTCGATACGCTCGGCACGCTCGAGCACATCATGGGGACCGGCTACGACTATTCCTGGTTCGTGCTCAACCGCAGCATCATCGCCAAGGAATTCGCGCTGTCGGGCTCCGAGCAGAACCCCGACCTGACCGGCAAGAGCTGGCGGCAGGTGCTGGGCCGTGCCGGCGGCGGCGTGCCGGGGCCGGTGCAGGCCTTCATGGACAAGGGCGAGGATTTCATCGTCGAGGGCGATTTCTCGCGTCTCGTCACGCGCATGAACGAGCTGACCGGCGAGCAGTTGATCGACGAGGCGGATCTGCGCGGGCAGGTCGAGGCGCGCGACCGCGCTCTCGCCAATCCCTTCGGCAAGGACCTGCAGGTGACGGCGTTGCGCGGCGCGCGCGCCTATCTCGGCGACAAGCTGATCCGCACGGCGAAGCCGCACCGCATCCTCGACCCGGCGCATGGCCCGCTGATCGCGGTGCGCCTCAACATCCTGACGCGAAAGTCGCTCGGCGGGCTGATGACGGATCTCTCGTCGCGCGTTCTGGACGAGGCTGGCGAGCCGGTGCCCGGGCTCTATGCGGCGGGGGAAGCGGCCGGCTTCGGCGGCGGTGGCGTCCATGGCTACCGCGCACTCGAAGGCACCTTCCTTGGCGGCTGCATCTTTTCGGGGCGGGCTGCAGGGCGGGCGGCGGCGCAGTCCATCGCCTGACAGAGACTTTTGCACGCAAGGATCGATTGCGAACAAAACGCGAAAATGATCGAATCCGGGCCATGCTCGCCCTTGATTCGCCGCTGCTCGCCACATCCTATCTCGACAATCTCAACCCTGCCCAGCGGCGGGCGGCGACGTATGGCGTGGGCGTGCCGGCGGCTTTGCCCTTGCTGGTCATCGCGGGGGCGGGCTCCGGCAAGACCAACACCCTCGCCCACCGTGTCGCGCATCTGATCGTCACCGGCGCCGATCCGCGCCGCATCCTGCTGATGACCTTCTCGCGCCGGGCGGCGACAGAAATGATCCGCCGGGTCGAGCGGATCGCCCGCAAGGTGATCGGCGAAGGTGCTGCCGTCCTGACCGACGCGCTGACATGGGCCGGCACGTTCCATGGTCTCGGAGCACGGCTGCTGCGCGAGAACGCCGAGCAGTTGGGGCTCGCGCCCTCCTTCACGATCCATGACCGGGAGGATTCGGCCGACCTGATGAATCTCGTGCGCCACGAGCTCGGCTTTTCGAAGACAGAGGCGCGTTTTCCGACGAAAGGCACCTGCCTCGCCATCTACTCGCGCTGCGTGAATGCCGAAACGGAGATCGATAGGGTGCTGGCGCGCTCCTACCCCTGGTGCGTGAACTGGGCGGCCGAGCTGAAAAGCCTGTTCGCGGCCTATGTGGAGGCCAAGCAGCGCCAGAGCGTGCTCGATTACGACGACCTGCTGCTCTACTGGGCGCAGATGATGACCGACCCGGATCTCGCCAGCGATATCGGCGAGCGCTTCGACCATGTCATGGTCGACGAATACCAGGACACCAATCGGCTGCAGGCGTCGATCCTGCTGGCGCTGAAGCCCGATGGCCACGGCGTGACCGTCGTCGGCGACGATGCGCAATCGATCTACGCGTTCCGGGCGGCGACCGTCCGCAACATCCTCGACTTTCCCGCCGCGTTCTCGCCCGCGGCCGAGGTCATCACGCTCGACCAGAACTACCGGTCGAGCCAAGCCATCCTCTCGGCCGCCAATGCGGTCATCGATCTCGCCGCGGAGCGCTTCACCAAGAACCTCTGGACCGAGCGCGCGGCCGGCTCAGCCCCCCAATTGGTCAATGTCCGGGACGAAGCCGACCAGGCGCGCTTCATCGCCGAGCGGGTGCTGGAGAACCGCGAGGCCGGCGCCACCTTGAAGGAACAGGCCGTTCTGTTCCGCGCCTCGCATCACAGCGGGCCGCTGGAGATCGAGCTGACGCGGCGCAACATCCCCTTCGTCAAGTTCGGTGGGCTGAAGTTCCTCGATGCCGCCCATGTGAAGGACATGCTGGCGCTGCTGCGCTTCGTCGAGAACCCGCGGGACCGGGTCGCGGGGTTCAGGCTCATGCAGCTGCTGCCCGGCGTCGGCCCCACGACCGCGCAACGCGTGCTCGACCAGATCGAGCTCGCAAGCGAACCGCTGGCCGCCCTCGGGGCTGCCGAGCCACCGCAGCGAGCCGGAGCCGACTGGCCGGATTTCCTCGCCACGATCGCCGCGCTCGCCTGCGGGCATGCGGCCTGGCCCGCCGATCTCGAACGTGCCCGGCTCTGGTACGCGCCGCATCTGGAACGCAAGCACGAGGACGCCGCCAGCCGGCAGGCCGACCTCATCCAGCTCGAACAGATCGCGGCAAGCTATCCCTCACGGGAGCGTTTCCTGACCGAGCTGACGCTCGATCCGCCGAACGCGACAAGCGACCGGGCGGGACCGCCGCATCTCGATGAAGACTATCTCATCCTCTCGACGATCCATTCGGCCAAGGGGCAGGAATGGTCGTCCGTCTTCGTGATGAACGTGGTCGACGGCTGCATACCGGTCGATCTCGGCGTCGGAGCTCCCGACGAGATCGAGGAAGAGCGGCGTCTGCTCTATGTCGCGATGACGCGCGCCAAGGACCATCTCGACCTCATCGTGCCGCAGCGCTTCTTCACGCATGGGCAATCGAGCACGGGCGACCGGCATGTCTATGCGGCGCGCAGCCGCTTCATTCCCACCACGCTGCTCGGCCGCTTCGAGCAGACCGCCTGGCCGCGCGCGGCAGCGCAACCCGCCCGGCCGCCGAGCGCGGGTCCACGCATCGACCTGCAGGCGCGCATGCGCGGCATGTGGCGCTGAGGCTGCCCCAACCGTTGCGGCACTGCCGGTGGGACAAGAAAAAAGCGGCCGGGAGCAACCCGGCCGCTTCTGAACAATGCTTGCGCTGCGATAGGCTCAGTCGAGTTGGAACTTCGAGAACTCGCGGTGCTCGCCATAGATGCGGCGGACCGTGCCGGTGATCGAGCGATAGACCAGCGTCTCGGTCTCGATGAAGTCCTTGCCGAACTTCACGCCCGAGAGCAGGCCGCCATCCGTGACGCCCGTCGCGCAGACGATGACGTCGCCCGAGGCCATCTCCGACATGTCGTACTTCTTGTTCGGGTCAAGCACGCCCATGCCGTGGGCGCGCACGCGCTTCTCCTCGGTGTCGAGGATCAGCCGACCCTGCATCTGGCCACCGACGCAACGCAGCGCCGCCGCCGCGAGCACGCCTTCCGGCGCGCCGCCGATACCGAGATAGAGGTCGATGCCGGTTTTCTCGGGCTGGGTGCAGAAGATCACGCCAGCGACGTCGCCATCGGTGATGAGGCGGATCGAGCAGCCGGTCTTGCGGACCTCCTCGATCAGCTTGGCATGGCGCGGGCGGTCCATGATCAGCGTCGAGATCTCGTTGGGCTTCACGCCCTTGGCCTTGGCCAGCGCGTTGATGTTGTCGGCCGGCGAGGCGTCGAGATCGATCACGCCCTTGGCGTAACCCGGGCCGCAGGCGATCTTGTCCATGTAGACGTCGGGTGCGTAAAGCAGGCTGCCGGCGCCGGCCATCGCCATCACGGCGATCGAGCCCGGCATGTCCTTGGCGCAGAGCGTGGTGCCCTCGAGCGGATCCACCGCGATATGCACCTTCGGGCCCTGCTTGTTGCCGACCTTCTCGCCGATGAACAGCATCGGCGCCTCGTCGCGCTCGCCCTCGCCGATGACGATCTCGCCGTCGATCGGCAGGCGGTTCAATTCGCGGCGCATCGCGTCGACGGCGGCCTGGTCGGCGGCCTTCTCGTTGCCGTGGCCGCGCAGGCGGGCGGCGGAGACGGCGGCGCGCTCGGTGACGCGGACGAGTTCCATCGAGAGATAGCGCTCGATGATCTGATCGGGGGAGATACGAAGATCGACGGACATGAAATGAGGTCCCCTTGCAAAGACGTGGCTGGGTACGGGCGCGAAGCCTATTCCCGCTCTATGCGAATAACTTGCGGCGGTTCCGCGACATGGCCATCGGCCGTGACCTTTTCGAGCGCGGCGCGGATGGCGGTCTCGCTGGTGGCGTAGGTGATCAGCACGACCGGGACCGGCGCGCCGGAGCGGCCACCCGGATCGCGGGTCACGGCCTCAGGCGAGCGACGCTGGACGATGCTTTCGAGCGAGATATCGGCTTCGGCCATGCGGGTCGCGATGGCCGCGGCGGCGCCGGGCCGGTCGGCGACGGCGAGGCGGACATAGTAGCCGCCTTCATGGCGTTGCATCGGGGCGCGCTTGGCTTCTTCCAGACGCGCGACCGGCAGGCCGAAGGGCAGACCGGCCGTGCCGCGGGCGACATCGGCGATATCGGCGACGACGGCCGAGGCTGTCGGGTCGCCGCCCGCGCCGGGACCGACC
Source organism: Allobosea sp. RIT-PG3_2 (assembly GCF_057321085.1). Lineage (NCBI taxonomy): Bacteria > Pseudomonadati > Pseudomonadota > Alphaproteobacteria > Hyphomicrobiales > Alloboseaceae > Allobosea > Allobosea sp. RIT-PG3_2. Next base: position 712,061 of record NZ_JBXWCA010000001.1, read on the forward strand.
AGCGTGATCTCACGGACCGCGTCCGCATCGACGCTGACGGCGTTGAGCACGCCCATCACCTGCGCGATGGCCGAGGATTTCGGCACCATAGTGGGATGCACGCGCTGCTCGATGCCGGTCTTGGTGCGCTCGGCGACGCCGAGCAGCTTGATGCGATAACCGAGGTCGTCGGCCATCTTGAGGTCGAGCGGCGTGATCGCGGAAATGCCTTCGACATGAATCGCTTCGGCGTCGATCTTCGTACCGAAGGCGAGGCTCGTCAGGATGGCGAGCTTATGCGCCGTATCGAAACCCTCGACGTCGAAGGTCGGGTCCGCTTCGGCATAGCCGAGACGCTGGGCGTCCTTCAGGCAGGCCTCGAAGGTCAGCCCCTCCTGCTCCATGCGCGAGAGGATGTAGTTGCACGTACCGTTGAGGATGCCCGAGATGCGGCTGACATTGTTGCCGGCCAGCGCCTCGCGCAGCGTCTTCACGATCGGGATGCCGCCGGCGGAGGAGGCCTCGAACGCCAGGGCCGCGCCTTTCGCTTCAGCCAGTTCCGCCAGCGCGTTGCCATGGGCAGCAAGCAGTGCCTTGTTGGCGGTGACGACATGCTTGCCGGCCGAGAGCGCCGCCTCAACGGCCGCCTTGGCCGGCCCGTCGGAACCGCCCATCAACTCGACGAAGCAATCGATCTCGTCCGACTGCGCCAGAGCGACCGGGTCGTCGAACCAGGCGAGGCCGCCGAGATCGATGCCGCGATCGCGGCTGCGATCGCGCGCCGAGACGGCGGTGACACGGATGGCGCGACCACAGCGGGCGGCCAGCGCATTCTCCTGGCGCTGGAGAATTCCGGCGACGGCTGCTCCCACCGTGCCAAGGCCGGCAATGCCGACCCGCAAGGGCGTGTTCTCGGGGAGTGGGGCGTGCATCGTCATGGCGTGGGGGTCGCATGCGGCGCAGTTCGAGTCAACGGCGCGCCCGCCTCCCCGGCCGCCGCGCGGCCAGCCAAGGCACGGAACTTGCTTTGAATTCCACGAGATGCCTTCGCCGTTTCCCACCTCTGGAAGGAGACCTGCGATGCTTGCGACTGCCCCACTGCAAACCGCGACGGATACCGCCGAGATCGCCCGGCGCATCGATGCGGACGGCTATGCCGTCATCGAAGGCTATATCCCGCCCGCCGAGCTGGGATCGGCCCAGGAATTCGTGCGGCAGGCGGTGGCGCGCAACGGCGGAAACTACCTCTCGATCCGCGGCGCGAACGGACTCGAAGGAACGTTCCTCCACTCCTGGCCGGAGGACGCGGACTTCATCGCGCTATGTCACGCCATCTATGAGCGAACCACCGGCAAGGTCGCGCCCGACGCACCGTTCTATCAGGTGCTGCGCTGCCTCTCCGGCAGGCTAGCGGCCGCGAATTCCCTGAACTTCCACTACGATTCCTATCTGCTGACGGCGCTTATCCCGATCATCATCCCCGAGCGCGGCAAGACGGGCGACCTGCTGATCATGCCCAATTCGCGCAAGCTGCGTTCATCCTACGCACTGAATTTCATCGACAAGATCCTGCTCGACAACCCGCTTTCGCAGAAGGTCCTGAGAGCGCGCTATGAGCGAGGGCATCGCGGCATCCGGCACCTCAAGCTCACGCCGGGCAATCTCTATCTGTTCAACGGGTACCGCTCGATCCACACCAACGAAGCCTGCGACCCCGACGCGATCCGCTCGACCGCGCTGCTTCACTATGTCGACCCGCATGCGGACAGCGCCCTCAAGCGCCTGCTGCGGCGGGAGTAAGCCGGGTCGACGCCTTCAGCCGAAATGGCAGACCACTTCGGCTGCGACGCGCTTCACCTTCGCGTCCTCGAAACCGAGATAGATGCGCAGCAGGTTGGTACCGAAGGCCGTTGCCTTGATCGTATGCAGCGCCTCGATGGAATTGCCCTCGGAGACCGTGCTGTTCTCGACGGCCGGCGTCCAGAACCAGGGCTTCGGAGGGTCGATCGTGACCTCGGCGAGTTGGCGCTCGGCCTCGGCCCGGCCGGTGCCGACGGGGATGAAGCGAGAGACGATCTCGGTCGCGTCACGGGCGCATTCGCGTCCGTTCGTCACCGACAGAACCTCCGAGACCAGCGCCGAATTCGTCTGGGGAATCCGCCCCTTCGAATAGTCGTAGGTCGCGACCAGACAGACCAGGGCGAAGACGGCGAAAGCAACGCCGAGCAGGCGGCCTTTTCGTGGCATGGGAGCGGGCCTCGGGCGCGATGCGGAACGAGCCGTCCGCATCGCATCGGTTCCCATGTTTTGCGGCCTTGAGTCCAGAGGCCGAAGCACCACACCCTCTGAAGTTCTGCCCTACCCCGCCTTCGGCATCTGGATGACGTTGTGCAGCGTGGCGTCGGCACCCTTCAGGAAGCGTCCGATATTGCGGGCGGCCTGGCGGATGCGCTGCTCGTTCTCGACGATGGCGATGCGGACATAATCGTCGCCATGCTCGCCGAAGCCGATGCCGGGCGCGACCGCGACCTCGGCCTTCTCGATCAGCAGCTTCGAGAACTCCAGCGAGCCGAGATGGCGGAACTTCTCCGGGATCGGCACCCAGGCGAACATCGATGCCTCCGGCGCCGGGAACTCCCAGCCGGCCTTGCCGAAGCTCTCGACCAGCGCATCGCGGCGCTTGCGATAGATGTCGCGCATCTCGCGGATGCAGTCGTCGGGGCCGTTGAGAGCCGCCGCCGCCGCGACCTGGATGGGGGTATAGGCGCCGTAGTCGAGATAGGACTTCACGCGCGCCAGCGCCGCCAGGAGCCGTTCGTTGCCGACGGCGAAGCCCATGCGCCAGCCGGCCATGGAGAAGGTCTTCGACATCGAGGTGAACTCGACGGCGACATCGATCGCGCCCGGCACCTGCAGCATCGAGGGCGGCGGATTGCGGTCGTCGAAATAGACCTCGGCATAGGCGAGGTCTGAGAGCAGGATGAGCTCGTGCTTCTTCGCGAAGGCGACGAGATCGCGGTAGAAATCGAGCGAGGCGACATAGGCCGTCGGGTTCGCCGGATAGCAGGTGACGAGCGCGATCGGCTTCGGCACCGAATGCATCACCGCCCGCTCCAGCGCCGGGAACATCGCCGGTGTCGGCTCGGCCGGGACCGAGCGAATCACACCGCCCGCCATCAGGAAGCCGAAGGCGTGGATCGGATAGCTCGGATTCGGCACGAGCACGACGTCGCCCGGGCCGGTGATGGCCTGCGCCATATTGGCGAAGCCCTCCTTCGAACCCAGCGTGGCCACGACCTGCGTGTCAGGGTTCAGCTTCACCCCGAAGCGACGCTCGTAATAGTTCGCCTGGGCGCGGCGCAGGCCGGTGATGCCCTTCGACGCGGAATAGCGGTCGGTGCGCGGCTTGCCGGCGGTCTCGACCAGCTTCTCTATGACATGCTTCGGCGCCGGCAGGTCCGGATTGCCCATGCCGAGATCGATGATGTCGACGCCCTTGGCGCGCTCGGCTGCCTTGATCTTGTTGACCTGTTCGAAAACGTAGGGCGGCAGGCGCTTGATACGGTGAAAATCGGTCATCTCGAACAGGTCCTCGGCCGGAGGCGCCGGCAATATCTTTTCGCGCGCATCACTTCCTTGCGCCGGAGGTGCTTAGCACCGCATCTTTCGTCCGCACAGGAGAAAAAACGCAAGATTTTGCGACTGCGACGAAATGGCGACACCTGCGGCGGGGCGCTCCGCTGCAAAGACGAAAGCCGTCGGTCAGTTCGTGGGGATCTTTGCGGGCTGCGGTGGCGGCGTCGCCCCCAGCGCCTTCGCCTGGTTGCCGGCGCTTTCGTTGACCTGCCGCTTGGCCTCGAGCTGGGCTTCGATCTTCTCGAAATCCGAGCGCCGCTTGCAGGGGTCGTTCGCGCCGCGGGCAGGCTTCGGCGCAGCGAAGCGGGCGGCGTCTCCGGACGGCACATAGGGCGGCGGCGGCTTCGGTCCCGGGCAGAGGGTGTCGACCGGGATCCTGCTGCCGACAGCGATGTAGTTCGTGTCCGCCTGCCGGGTCTCCCTGACGAAGGTCTTCGCCTCCTGCGGCGTCGTCGCCATGCCGGCTGCTTCCGCCACGCCCTTGATGCCTTCGTCGCTCGCGCAGCCTGCCAGGGCGAGGCCGGCCGCAAGCACCACCCCCGCAATTAGAAGCGGCTTTCTCGCGGGCATCTCGATCGGCATGGGTTCATCCAGCGGGTTTGTCGAATGTGCTTGGTAAAGCACAGCGGCTGCGTCCTTAATAGGACCAAAATGGGAAGCCATGCGCTATCCTAAAACACGAGGGGGAAGGACGACTCATGAGCCGGCACGCCGACGACAAGTCCAAGGGCACCAGCAGCTCCGCCGAAGCCGCCGTCCCCGACTTCGACCAGTTCGCCCAGAACATGGGCCGGCTCGTCGAGGAATACGGCAAGGTCACGGCCGCTTATCTGAAGCCCCTCGAACGCGGCGATGCCAAGACCGGCCAGGCCGAGGAGGCGAGCGACATGGTCAAGACGCTCAGCCGCGTGGCCGAGCGCTGGGTCAACGATCCCGCCAAGATCATCGAGGCGCAGGCCTCGCTCACCGGCGACTTCATGAATCTGTGGAGCACGGCCCTGAAGCGCGCCAGCGGCGAGGAGGTCGCGCCCGTTGCCGAACCCGACAAGCGCGACACCCGCTTCAAGGATCCGGACTGGACGAACCATCCGACCTTCGACTTCATCAAGCAGGCCTATCTGATCGGCTCGCGCTGGGCCGAGGCCATGGTCGACAAGGCCGACGACCTCGATCCCCATACCCGCAACAAGGCACGCTTCTACATCAAGCAGATCGCCGGAGCGCTCTCGCCGACCAATTTCGTCGCGACCAATCCCGAGCTGCTGCGCGAAACCCTGCAGCAGAGCGGCGAGAACCTCGTGCGCGGCATGAAGATGTTCGCCGAGGACGTCGAGGCCGGCGGCGGTGAGCTCAAGATCCGCCAGTCCGACGCCAGCGCCTTCGAGGTCGGCGTCAACATCGCGACTACCCTCGGCAAGGTCATCTTCCGCAACGAGATTATGGAGTTGATCCAGTACGCCCCGGCGACACCGCAGGTGCTGAAGCGGCCGCTGCTGATCGTGCCGCCCTGGATCAACAAGTTCTACATCCTCGACCTCAACCCGGAAAAGAGCTTCATCCGCTGGTGCGTCGAACAGGGGCTGACGGTGTTCTGCGTCTCCTGGGTCAACCCCGACGCCCGGCACGCCGCCAAGGATTTCGAGAGCTATATGCGCGAGGGCATCTTCGCCGCCCTCGACGTGATCGAGCAGGTGACGGGCGAGAAGCGCGTCTCGGCCATCGGCTACTGCGTCGGCGGCACGTTGCTCGGCGTGACGCTGGCTTACATGGCCGCCATCGGCGACAAGCGGATCGAAAGCGCCACCTTCTTCACCACGCAGGTCGATTTCTCGCAGGCCGGTGAGCTCTCGGTCTTCGTGGACGAAGAGCAGATCCGCGCGATCGAGGATCAGATGGCCAAGACCGGCTATCTCGACGGCTCCCGCATGTCCGGCGCCTTCAACATGCTCAGGCCCAACGACCTGATCTGGTCCTATGCGATCAACAACTACCTCAAGGGCAAAGCTCCGACCGCCTTCGACCTGCTTTACTGGAATTCGGATTCGACCCGTATGCCGGCGGCGAACCACTCCTTCTATCTGCGCAACTGCTATCTCGACAACAAGCTCTCCAAGGGCGAGATGCGCATCGGCGGCAAGACGCTCGACATCGGACGCGTGAAGATGCCGATCTACAACCTCGCCACGCGCGAGGACCACATTGCCCCCGCGCAATCCGTCTTCAACGGCTCGCAATGCTTCGGCGGCCCTGTCGAGCATGTGGTGGCGGGCTCCGGCCATATCGCCGGTGTCGTCAATCCGCCAAACAAGGTGAAGTACCAGTACTGGACGGGCGGGCCGGCCAAGGGCACCTACGCCGACTGGCAGGCTAAGGCCGAGGAGCATCCGGGCTCGTGGTGGCCGCACTGGTTCGCCTGGGTCCAGGCCCAGGCGCCGAAGAAGGTCGCAGCCCGCGAGCCGGGCGGCGGCAAGCTGCCGGCGCTCGCCGACGCGCCCGGCACCTATGTGAAGGTGAGGGTCTGAGCCAATCGGAGGTCCGGGCTCGCAGTGAGAAGCGCGATCATTCGTCATCCTTCCCGGCGCGGTTTCCTCAGTGGGAGTCTCGCCCTCGCGCTATCTCCATCGGCAAGCCGTGCCGCAGGCATTGAGGCGCTGCGCAATTTCGACGGGCACAAGCTGCCGAGGCTCCGCGCCGCGCTCGCTGAAACGCGTGCCGGAAAGGCCGATACGCGAATCCTCTACGAGGGCGACAGCATCACGCGCGGCATCGGCACCATCCGGCAATGGGGCGGCGAGGCTTATGCGAAGGCGGTCCCGCAGCGCGTCGCCGACATCATGAATGCGCCCGGGCTGAAATGGTCGCGCGAGACCATGATGGCCCTCGGCGGACTTGCTGGCGGCGACGGGCGGCTGTCGACTGCAGGCGCGACCGTCGCATCCAATGCGATCCGCCTCGAGCCGGGCGATGTTGCGACACACACCACAGCCGTCGCCTGCACCCGGTTCGAAGCGTTGTACTACGCATCCGGCGCCTCCTCCTTCAGCTATGCGATCGATGACGGGGCCGAAACCGCGGTGCCGTTCAGCACGACGGGTTTCCATCGGCTAACACTGTCCGGTCTGACGCCGTCCATTCATGCGGTTCGGTTCACGGCCCTGACCGGCACGATCCGCCTGCTGGCGCAGCACGGACACTCGCCCGGGACCCGCGAAGTCGCGATATTCAACCATGGCATCAGCGGCGCGACCGTCGCGATGGCCGCAGACACCCGCTCGCCCTATTCCGTGGCGAACACCATTCCGCAGATCCGCCCTCACCTCTCCGTCATCAACTTCGGGCTCAACGACTGGCAGAAGGGCGTCGCCCCGGAGGAGTTCAAGGCCAGCCTGCGCGCGCTGATCAACCTGTGCACCCCGACCGGCGACGTCATTCTCGAAACCAGCAACCCGGCTGGCCCCCGCGGTCCCTATGCCTATCCGCTGAGTGCCTACTGGCAGGCCATGCGCGAATTATCCGACGAGATCGCCTGCCCGCTCATCGATACCGCCGCCGTGTGGGGTGACTACGACAGCGCCGTGGCGCGGAATTTGATGTCCGATACGCTGCACCCAAACGCCGCGGGCTATGACGAGAAAGCCGAGAGACATGCGGCGCTCTTTCGCCAGCTATAGCTTTCGACTGAATTCGAACCTTTTTTGAAATGTTGCGCGTCAGTATCATCGTTCTATTGTCCGCTTCCTTCAGCCTATCTTAGTGCAATTTGAAGGGAGGCCTCCCGGCGTGATCGTTTACGACGACGACGAGATTCAAGTCATCTTTCATCGGGGAGCTGGCGACATCCTGCTCGTCACCTTCGGCCCCTTGAACACCCTCGCCGATGGCACGGATTTCTTCGGTCGGGCGCTGGCACAGCGAACGGATCTGAGCGTGCTCGGCTTCATGGCCAAACGCCCGAATTGGTACCCGGAGGCCAATATGCTTCGCGCGCTTGCGGCAACGAAGGATCTGCGCGCCGCTTACCCGGAGATCGTGACCTATGGATCGTCCATGGGTGGATACGGGGCGGCGAAATATTCCCGCCCGCTCGGTGCCTCCACCGCGCTGTCGCTCTGCCCGCAATGGTCGATCGATCCGGCGCATGTCGCCCCGTACGATCGGCGCTACGAGCAGTATTTCGTCGCAGGACGCACGGGAGACGCGATCCGGGCCCACGATGTTTCCGGCAGGGTCTACGTCTTCGTCGATCCCTCCTACGCCCCGGATTTCGGCCATGCCGAGCGCATACCGACCGCTGAACTCGTGCCGGTACACTCCGCCCAGCACCATGTGACCGGGATGCTGGCGGGCACGGTCGCGTTCCAATCGCTCCTCGCCGCGACCCGGCGGCGCAACGGGCCAGAGCTCTCAGCTGCCGTGGCCAGACTGCGCCGTGCAAGTCCCCGCCGTCTCGTCGAAGTGATCAAGAAGGCGAAACGCCGGCATCCGCAATGGGCCGGAGCCTTGACGCAGGCCCGAGCGAGCGCCCTGACTGCCAATCCGAGATTGCTGGCGGAAGTGTCGGCCTGAACTTCAGACCAGATGGCCTTTGGCAGACAGGCCTGCTTCCGCCTGCTCCCAAAACAGGAAAGCCGGCCCAAGAGCCGGCTTTCTCGAACGCTCGTCGGAACGCTCAGTACTTGCGGACGACCGGTTGGACCGGGATCGTCTGCTTCGGATCGTCCCAGTTATACGTGATGCCAACCGAGGCGATGTGAATGTAGGGCTTGGCCTCGGCGGTGTAGAACACCGCACCCTGCTGCGGATGGCCGCCAGTGTAGTTCACCGACGCCTTCTTCACGTCGATATAGGTGTAGCCAACGTCGAGCTTGATCCGATCGGTAACCTGATAGCTCGCACCGGCACTGAGCCACAGCCGGTCGTTGTCCGAGATGTAGATCGTGCGATTACGGTCGTTCACCGCGGACAGTTCGTAGCCGATACCGGCGCGCAGGGTCAGATCATTGCTATACTTGTACTCGACGCCGCCGCTGAAGAACCAGGCGTCGTCGTACTGGAAGTTGAGGCTCGTCGCCGGGAGGCCGTTGAGCTTGCTCACCACGGGGATGTTGCGGAAACGGCTCCAGTTCGTCCACTCGACGCCGGCGTGGACTTGCCACTGGTCGTTGATAACCTGCGAAAGACCGAAGACGACCGAATCGGGAAGGTTGAGGTTGGCCTTGACCGGGATGCGGGCGAGCGGCGTGCTCAGCGAGCCGTTGAGGCTCTGGTGTATCGACGAACGATAGGCCAGGCCGATGTTGGTCCCGTTGAACGGCGTCAGCGTCAAACCGAAGCGATAGCCAAAATCGATCGTATCACCGTCGAGAATGACAGGTGCTGCCGTCGGGGCAAGACCGCTCGCCTGCTTAAGGGTCGCGCTGAGGTACTGGACCTGCATGGCGGCACCGACAGAGAGCCAATCATTGACCTTATAACCTATGGTCGGCGAGACGTTCACCGTCACGACCTTAGCCGAGCGACCATAAATCTGGGCGGCGTGGGCCTGGTTGTCGGGCTTCGAGCGCAGGCCATAGGGGGCGCCCGTGGTCATGCCAACCCAAAGTCGGTCCGTCAGCTGCCAGGCACTGGCCGAAGCCGGGATGAAGGCGCCGTCGCCGCCGAGGTTGCCGGTACCGAGCTGAATGGGATTCAGCGGCCCGACGGGCGAGCCGATACGCGAGGGTGACGTCGGCTGATAATCGCCATTGGCGTTGAGGTAGGTGAAGTTCCAGTTGCTGTGCCGGCCGGGGAACATGGTGATGGTCGCCGGGTTCCAGGCCATCGCGCCCATGCCGATCCCGCCGGACGCGGCGCCCGCATAGGCCATACCAAGACCTTCGGCGCCCTGGCCGCTGCGGATCGCGAAGGAACTCGCCGAGGCGGCTCCAGCAGCAAGAAGAGCGGCAACGGAAACCGTGGCGGCGGCAGCGGTACGAACAAGGCCCTTCATCGAATCCATCCCAGTTACGGTTCTTCGAGGTGCAGGACCTCGCTTGATTCGAACCATGCCGCGTGCCGTTTGCCGCCGCAATCCCGCCCGCATCGTCCAAAATCCGCCGCCAGATTTCCAAATTCGCGCCTGCGAAGGCAAAAAACAGCCAAAAATGACAGTTTTCGCGAGGTCGGCCGAAAGATCGTTCAGAAAAGGATGGTTCACATGCGAACTATTGCCGGTTTTGCGCCCGTGGCGCTTCCGCCAACCCGGCCGGCATTCGTCACCGCGACAGTCGCTTTGAAACGTCACGTTGCATTCGGGCAACAACCCACCATCATGCTGCGGGCGGGTCATGCGCCGATATGGGCTTGCGCTTCGGACAGGCATCCAGTCAAAGTCCCGGACCCATTTAGATCGTTTGAAACGGGGGAAACACCTTGAAACTGCTCCGCTACGGCGCGCTCGGCCAGGAAAAGCCGGGCCTTCTCGATGCCCAGGGCGGGTTGCGCGACCTGTCCGGCGTCATTTCCGATGTCGCCGGCAAGGCGCTGACCTCGGCCTCTCTCGCCAAGCTCAAGGCACTCTCCCCGGACTCGCTGCCGCTCGTTTCGGGCTCGCCGCGCATCGGCGCCTGCGTAGGCGACGTGCGCAACTTCATCGCCGTCGGCCTCAACTTCGCCGACCACGCGGCCGAGACCGGAGCCGAGATTCCGAAGGAGCCGATCCTCTTCAACAAGGCACCGAACTGCATTGTCGGCCCCAATGACGACGTCGTCATTCCCAAGGGCTCGAAGAAGACCGACTGGGAGGTCGAGCTTGCGATCGTGATCGGCGATGGCGGCTCCTATATCGAGGAGAAGGACGCCATGGCCGCGATCGCCGGCTTCTGCGTCTGCAACGACGTCTCCGAGCGCGAATTCCAGCAGGAGCGCGGCGGCCAGTGGGCCAAGGGCAAGGGCTGCCCGACCTTCGGCCCGCTCGGCCCGTGGCTGGTCACGACCGACGAGGTCAAGGACATCCAGAATCTCGGCATGTGGCTGGCGGTCGACGGCGAGCGCGTACAGAACGGCTCGACCAAGACGATGATCTTCGGCGCCGCCTATCTGGTGCACTACATCAGCCAGTTCATGCGCCTTGATCCGGGCGACGTGATCACCACCGGGACGCCTCCCGGCGTCGGCCTCGGCTTCAAGCCGCCGCGCTTCCTGAAGGGCGGCGAAGTGGTGACGCTGGGCATCGAAGGCCTCGGCGAGCAGAAGCAGAACTTCGTCGTCTACAAGGGCTGAGCCCGCCATAGCGCGAGCGAATTGCCCGCTCCCACCATCAGACGCCGGCAATCGCCGGCGTCTTTCTTTTTTCGAGATTGGCAAGGGCGCACGAAGCCCGCGGGCTGGCAGCGGCAGACGCAGTCGACCGGACGGTTCGGCGAAAAAAAACCGCCACGCCGCTTGACCCGGCTGTGGCGGCGCGAGGTTACGTTCGCTCGAGCATAAAGCCCGCGCCCGGACAGCCTCGCCCGGCTTCGACAGGCGCGCATCCCCCAAATGGGGGGTTGCGGCTTCAACGCGGCGGCGCAGCGCTTTTGAGAAGGCCGACGAGGTCTGCCTGCCGCCGCGATCCCGTCTTCGCCAGGATATGCTTCAGTGTCGTGCGGGCCGTCGCCTCAGTCACCCCGAGACGCTGTGCGGCTTCGCGCGGCGTATGGCCGGCGGCGATAGCAGCGGCCAGGCGCGCTTCCGCCGGCGTCAGGTCGAAGAGCCCGCCGATCAGGCTAGCTTCCGGGCCGGCACTCGCCGTCACCGGCGTGGCGACGACGATCGCGCTCGCAAAAGAGAAAACGTCGCGAGCTCGCCCACGCACCGGCGAGACATGCAGCACCATCGGCATATCGCCTCGCCGTGCGGGGATCGGCAGGGAGCGCACCGGCTGCGGCAGATCAGGCCGGGACAATGCGGCAATCGACGCGGCCAGCATCTGATCGGCCGGGGCATGCGCAACAGTGAGGCGCAGCGTGCGATCCTGGAAGATGCTTGGCATGAGGTTGTGGAACAGGGCGTTGGCATCGATCACCTGCCCGCGCAGGCCAAGCACCGCAGCCGGCAATCCCATCAGTTCGAGGGCTTGCGATGCGGCTCGCGCCCGCTCCATCGCCAGCCGGCGGCCGAGCAATCCGGCGCGGGCGAAATGCGAGCGCAGACTGTCGAGAGCGGCGATCCCCGCGGCGCCCACAAAACCTTCCGAGAAGGAGCGCTCGCAGTGGATGATCGTCATGTCGCCGGATGGGGCCGCGATCGCGGTCGCGACGCCGGAACCGTATCCGGCCGGAATCAGGATGTCCTGATAAAGCGGCTCGCTTGCGATCTCCTCGCGAGTGAAGACATCCTCATCCGTGATGAAGCCGTGCCGGCCGCTGACCAGCAGGCGTTGCGCCCGCTGGTTGATCTGAAACGGGATGCGCCGCAGCACGTCCTCATAGGCCTCGGCGAACTCCGGAGACGAACCGACCAGACGGGCCTCGTCATCGAGCACCGTACCAAGCAAGGCTTCCCTGCAACCGGCGAGCCGAGCCGTGTCCCGCAACACGCGGGACCAGCCTTCAGGCACGATCGCGGCTTCATAAATGCCGTCGATCAGGGTGTTTTCGAACTCGCTGCCCGGCACGTCAGCCCCCAACGACGTTCAGCGTAGCCCGGCCGCAGCAAAATGGCCTCCCCCATTTGGAGGAGGCCACATGCGCCTTTAGCCGAAGCAATGACCGGGAAAGATATCTGGCAGTTCGAAATCTCAGCCTTCGGGCAGGCCGAGCATCAGGCGGATGTTCTGGACCGCAGCCCCCGATGCGCCCTTGCCCAGATTGTCGAGGCGGGCCACGAGCACGGCCTGGCCGAGATCGTCCTGCCCGAAGACGCGCAGCTCGAGCTTGTTGGTGTCGTTCAGCGCCTCGGGCTCGATCTTGCCGGCCGTGCCGTCCTGCGAGAGCACGCTGACATAGGTCGAGCCGGCATAGCGCTCGGCCAGGGCGTGATGGAGATCGCCGACGCTCGGCCGCCCGGGCAGCGTGTCGAGATGCAGCGGCACCGAGACCAGCATGCCCTGCCGGAAATTGCCGACGGACGGCACGAAGATCGGCCGGCGGGTCAACCGCGCATAGGCCTGCAACTCGGGCAGGTGCTTATGGCGCAGGTTGAGCCCGTAGAGCTCGAAAGCCGGCGCGACACCGGTCTCGTAATCCTCGATCATCGACTTGCCGCCGCCGGAATAGCCGGAGACGGCGTTGACCGTGACCGGATGATCCTGCGCCATCAGCCCGGCATCGACGAGCGGACGCAACAGCGCGATGGCGCCGGTGGGATAGCAGCCGGGATTGGCGACACGGTCGGCCTTGGCGATCTTCTCGGCATGGCCGGGCGCGAGCTCGGCAAAGCCGTAGACCCAGCCCGGCGCGATGCGGTGCGCGGTTGCGGCGTCGACGATCTTCGGAGCATCCGCGCCGAGTTCATCGGCAAGAGCGACAGATTCCTTCGCGGCCTCGTCCGGCAGGCAGAGCACGACGAGATCGACGCCCGCCATCATGTCCTTGCGGGCAGCCGGGTCCTTACGCTTGTCGGGATCGATGCTCTTGACCGCGACTTCCGGCACAGCGGCAAGGCGCTCGCGGATGCCGAGCCCGGTGGTGCCGGCTTCGCCGTCGATGAAGATGGATTTCAGGTTCTGGCTCATCAGGACCCCCGATCGCCGGGCAGGCGAGTTGGCTAAGGGCATAAAAAAACCGCGCTCCATGGCGCGGTCGCGGGCGTTCGGACTTCAGCCGAGCGTCATCGCGGGCGCGCCGGAGCGGCCTGGACAGTGCGACGTCGGATGAAGCTCGTCATCATGATCCCGTATATGTTCGCGCTCGGGTCGGGTGTCAATCGAAGCTTTGAGGGCGGCGTCATTCAGGCTTGGCCCGAGAGAGCGGACGCGGGAACCTCCTTCGGCGGGAGATGCTTGGGTCAAGCCCGATCATGACGGACGCGAGCCCGAAAGCGCGAGTCATCAGAATCGCTTCGCGGCCTTTCCTCGCAAGCCGATTCAACCAGCCTTCTTCAGTGCCAGCGCCTGGATATGGTGCTGTACGATGGTCGAGGCCACGATCGCCGTGATGTCGGCATGGTCGTAGGGCGGCGAGACCTCGACCACATCCATGCCGCGTATGTCGAGATCGCGCAGTGCCCACAGAATGCGCAGCGCCTGATCCGCACTGAAGCCGCCCGAGACCGGCGTTCCGGTGCCGGGCGCGACGGCCGGATCGAGTGCATCGATGTCGAAGGTGAGATAGGCAGCCCCCTCGCCCACCCGCTCGCGGATGCGCTGCGCCACGCCGGCGACGCCGAGTTCATGCGCCTGATAGGCATCGATGATGGCGATCCCGCAATCGCGCGGTGCGACGGTGCGGATGCCGATCTGGATCGAGCGTTCCGCGTCGATCAGCCCTTCGCGCACCGCCTCCAGCACGAAGCTGCCATGGCCGATCGCGCCGGCGCCGTCGTCCCAGCTGTCCTGATGGGCGTCGAACTGGATCAAGGCCAGCTTGCCGTGGCGGGCGACATGGGCGCGCAGCAGCGGCAGCGTGACGAAATGATCGCCGCCCAAGGTGACGAGATGGGCGCCGGAGGCAAGGATACCGGCGGCCTCCGTCTCGATGGCCCTGGCGCAGCCATGGAGATCGCCGCGCGGCAGGGCGCAGTCGCCATAGTCGACCGCGCTGAGGCGGGTGAAGGGATCGATGCCGGACGGATATTGCGGATCGCCGTCGAAGATCGCGCTGGCACGGCGGATCGCCTGCGGGCCGAAGCGTGCGCCCGGCCGGTTGGTGACGGCCAGATCGAAGGGCACGCCCCAGATGACGAGATCGCAACCGGAGACATCCTTGTCGTAGCGGCGGCGCATGAAGGACAGCGCGCCGGCATAGGTCGGGTCCGCGGCTCCTCCCCGCCTGTCGCCGGTGAATGCATGGTCGATGGGCGGCTTGTCCCTGGCTTCGGTCATGATCGTCCTCGAAATCAGCGCCGCGCGGTGAACCAGACGAAGAGGCACCAGGGCAGGATCAGCGCGAGTGCCGTCAGGACAAGCCGCAGCATCGTCCAGGCATAGGGATTGTTCAGCGCGCGGCCATCCAGTTCCGGCACGCCGTGGATGAAGCCGAGCGCAATGGCGGGCGCGAGGAAGACGACGAGGGCACGGCCGATGCGCCGGCCGCGCGGCAACTCCTCACGGGCGAGCATCAGCAGGGCCGGCACCGCGATCATGCCGAAGGCGAGGAGGACGAGGAGGACGCGCATTGGGTTCCGGGCAGGTGGTCGTTGACCAGCACTATATGTCGCTTGCCGGCCGCGCCGTCATCCCGGGTGACCGAAGGGAGACCCGGGATCCATGCCCGAACCTCAATCATCAGCGCTCCGGCATAGATCCCGGATCGGCGCGACTACGTCGCTTGTCCGGGATGACTGCGTGGTGGAGATCAGAGGCTTGGGTTACCTCCCGCCCGAGACCTTCAGGATGATTCCAGTCGTGTAGCTCGAGGCTTCCGAGAGCAGGAACAGCACGGCCTCGGCGATCTCGTCGGCGGTCGCGGCGCGCTTCAGCGGGATCAGCGGCGCGATGCGCGCGACACGGCCGGCCTCGCCTGTGGAGAGGGCGTGGATCTCCGTCTCGGTGATGCCGGGCGCAACGGCGTTCACGCGGATGCTGTGAGGCGCGAGTTCCTTGGCGAGGCCGATGGTCAGGGAATCGACCGCGCCCTTCGAGGCCGCATACCAGACATATTCCCCGGGCGAGCCGAGTTCGGCGGCAACGGAGGAGATGTTGACGATCGCCCTCGCCGGCGCCGCATCGTTGGCGATCAGGGCGCGCGCCGCCTCCCGTGCGACCAGGATCGCGCCGGTGACGTTGACGTCGATGCATTCTCGGATCGCGGCGATGTCCGCCTCGGCGAGCGTGCCGGACTTGCCGGTGATGCCGGCATTGTTGACGACATGGCTGAGCGGGCCGAGCGCGGCCTTCGCCTCGGCGAAGACGCGGGTGATGTCGGTTGCGCTGGCCATGTCGCCCTGCAGCGCGACGGCCTTGGCGCCCGCAGTCTCGCAGGCCTCGACGACCTCGGCGGCCGCCTTGTCGTTGCTCTGGTAGTTCACCGCGACATCGTAGCCGCGCCTTGCCGCCATGATGCAGGTCGCGGCGCCGATGCCGCGGCTGCCGCCGGTGACGAGAAGGACGGGGCGGGTAATGGCGGGCTCCTGTCGATGTGTCGAAGAGGCGCCAGACAATACGAAAAGGGCGGCTCTTGCGAGCCGCCCTTCCGCATACCGGATGATCCGGAAACGATCAGCGCTTCGAGAACTGGAAGCTGCGGCGGGCCTTGGCCTTACCGAACTTCTTACGCTCGACGACACGCGAGTCGCGGGTCAGGAAGCCTTCCTTCTTGAGCGGGCCACGAAGCTCCGGCTCGTAGAAGGTCAGCGCCTTGGAGATGCCGTGGCGCACCGCGCCGGCCTGGCCGGAGAGACCGCCGCCCTTGACCGAGACGACGACGTCGTACTGCGTCACGCGATCGACGAGCTGCAGCGGCTGCTTGAGCACGAGGCGCAGCACCGGACGGGCGAAATAGATCTCCTGGTCGCGGCCGTTGACCGTGACCTTGCCGGAGCCGGGCTTGATCCAGACGCGCGCGATGGCGTTCTTGCGCTTGCCGGTGGCATAGGCGCGGCCCTGCGCATCGACCTTCTTGACGTGGACCGGAGCGGCCGGCTGATCGGGCTTGGCGACATCGCCGAGCTGGGAGAGGGACTGAAGAACCTCGGCCATGGTCAGACCCTCTTGTTCTTGCTGTTGAGCGCGGCGACGTCGAGCGCCTCCGGCGACTGGGCGGCGTGCGGATGCTCCGAGCCCTTGTAAACGCGCAGGTTGCCGAGAATCTGGCGGAAGAGCGGACCACGCGGCAGCATGCGCTCGACGGCCTTCTCGACGATACGCTCGGGGAAGCGGCCTTCCAGGATGAACTTGGCCGAACGCTCCTTGATGCCGCCCGGGAAGCCAGTGTGGTGGTAATACACCTTCTGGTCACGCTTGCGGCCGGTCAGGGAGACCTTCTCGGCATTGATGATGATGACATTGTCGCCGCAGTCGACATGGGGAGTGTAGGCAGCCTTGTGCTTGCCGCGCAGACGCATCGCCACCACGGAGGCGAGACGGCCCACGACGAGCCCGGAGGCGTCGATCACTACCCACTTCTTTTCGACATCGGCGGGCTTGAGCGAGACGGTCTTCATCGCGGCACCCTTCGGTTGCGTTAGAAAAAGGACAAGCCGCCGGATGACCGGCGGCGGTGTAGGGTCGCAATAGGGGGAGCAGAGCCGGCTGTCAAGCGCGTCGTGAAGCACGATAATCTGAAAAACTTAGGTTTTTCAGTGACCTGACAAAAAAGGTATCATGATACCGTAACGCGGCGCGCCGTCGTGAGGTGCCCGGGCTTAACCCGAGCACCTCATGACGAAGCGGCGCCTCGTCCGGCAAGAGATTCTCTGGTCACCGCTGCGCGGCGCCCAAGAATGACGGAGGACGCGGCCTTGTTCATCGCGCTGCCGGGATCGAGTAGGTGCCCGTCGCGTGGCAGACCATGTCGGCGTCGCCCTGCGAATAAAGGCAGACCTCACCGACGGCGAGGCGCTTGCCGAGCTTGAGCAGCTTGGCTTCGCCGATCAGCGCGGCCTGCTCCGGCTTGCGCAGGAAGTTGTAATTGAGGCTCGTCGTCACGGCGAGGCCGACCGGGCCGATCTGGGCGAGGATCGCGACATAGAGGGCAAGGTCCGCGAGTGCCATCATGGTGGGGCCGGAGATCGTACCCCCCGGGCGCAAATGGCGCTCGTGATAGTCGCAGCGCATCCGCGCCGTCATCGGCCCGACATCCTCGATGAAATAGGTGCGTCCGCCATAGTGGATTTGCGGGAAGGCCTCGTCGAGATAGCTTTCGATCTCGGAGGCGCTCATGCGGGTCGTCATGCGGAAAACCGAAGGCTGAGGCGGGACTTCCCCCCTTGCAGCATGGGCGGCCGGCTCCGACAATAGGCCAAAATGCGCAAGCGGCGCGCGCGAACGCGATGCATCCGAGCGGTGCCGAGAGGGAACGTCATGAACGCCCATCACCAACCCGACGCCGCGTCGGTCCTGCTGCGTCAGGATGCCGACGGCATCGCGACGCTGACGCTGAACCGCCCGCAGGCCCGCAATCCGCTGAGCGAGGCGATGCTGGCGGCACTGAGCGAGACCTTGGCCGCCATCGCCGCCGACCGCTCGGTGCGGGCCGTCATCCTCGCCGCCGCCGGCCCCGTCTTCAGCGCCGGGCACGATCTCAAGGAGATGACCGCCCATCGCACTGACGCGGATCGCGGCCGGGCCTACTTCGCCGATATCCTTGGGCGCTGCTCGGCCGTGATGCAGCAGATCACCACCCTGCCCCAGCCGGTCATCGCGGCTGTCGAAGGCACCGCCACGGCCGCCGGCTGCCAGCTCGTAGCGAGCTGCGACCTCGCCGTCGCCGGCAGCGAGGCGCGCTTCTGTACGCCGGGCGTCCATATCGGATTGTTCTGTTCGACGCCGATGGTCGCGCTCTCGCGCAATCTTTCGGCCAAGCACGCCATGGAGATGCTGCTGCTCGGCGAGATGGTGCCGGCCGAGGAGGCTTTGCGGATGGGGCTCGTCAATCGCGTCGCCCCGGCAGGTCAGGCGCTCGCCGAGGCAGGCCGCCTTGCCACCGTCATCGCCTCGAAATCGCCTGCGACGGTCAAGGTGGGCAAGCGCGCGTTCTACGAGCAGCGCGAGATGGGGCTGAAGGGCGCCTACGACCACGCCTCGGCGGTGATGGTCGAGAACATGCTGGCGCGGGACGCAGAGGAAGGGATCGGCGCGTTCATGGAAAAGCGCGCGCCGATCTGGGAGTCATAACCGGCCAGGCGAGCTGGCGGCAGGGCTTATCCGACCGAGCGTCAGACGACTTCCCAATGCCGATAGCCCGCCCGCTCCACCGGGGCGGCGGTCTCGCCTTCAGGCGCCGGCTCGGCCGGCAGTTGCAGCACCGTGACACGCTGCCCCTCGATCAGGCTGGTGACCATCACGAGTTGCCCACTCGGCAGCTCGAGAGCGTCGTGGTGGACATAGGGCTTGTCGATATCGATCTGGCGGAAGCGCGCGACACGGGCATGGTACTTCCGGTTCGGCAGCAGCCCCATGCCGCGGTCGCATTCGATATCGGCCGCGAAGGCCAGCTCCGTCCCCGGCATCACGCAAACGGCCACATCCGGGCGATCCGCGCCGCAGAAGCCGCGTGTGCTCGCTTCCGGAAAGCGGGTCGAGACGAGCTCGTCGCCGACCTTGGCCGGAGTGGACATAACATTGTGCAGGCTGTAGTCGCACATGGCAGGCACTCCTTTCGCAGATGGCAAGTCGGGGCCCATTCCCCGAACCGTCAGGAAAGCACGAAAGCATGGCAAGCCTATGTTGAGCAGGCATTGACACGCCGCCGGAGCGCCTTGATATCCTTCGCTTTTCTTCGGACGCCCTCCATTGAACCACGATTCCTATGACGATGCGCTGATCCGTCGCATCCTGCGCGAAACGAAGAGGATCGCTCTGGTGGGCGCCTCCGCCAACGAGGCGCGGCCGAGCTGGATCGTGACGAAATACCTGATCGATCGAGACTACGACGTCATACCCGTCAATCCCGGCCTCGCCGGCAAGACCCTCCTTGGGAAGACGGTCTATACCTCGCTCAAGGAGATCCCCGGCCCGATCGACATGGTCGAGATCTTCCGCAACTCGGAGGCCGCCTCGGCCATCACCGACGAGGCGCTGGCGCTCGACCCGCTGCCGAAGGTAATCTGGATGCAGCTTTCGGTTCGCAACGACGAGGCCGCGGCACGAGCCGAGGCGAAGGGCATCACCGTCATCATGAACCGCTGCCCGAAGATCGAATATGGGCGGCTTTCCGGCGAGATCGGCTGGCAGGGCATCAATTCGCGCATCATTTCGGCCAAGAAGCCGATGTTGGCCGGCAAGGGCTTCCAGAAGCTGACGATCAACCGGCCGGGCACCTGACTGCCCGCGCCTCGAACGGTAGGCGAGCATGGGCACGATCACGACCACCTGTTGCATCGCCGGCGGCGGGCCGGCGGGGATGATGCTGGGATTCCTGCTGGCGCGGGCCGGCATCGACGTGACCGTTCTGGAAAAGCACGACGATTTCCTGCGCGATTTTCGCGGCGACACCATCCATCCCTCGACGATGCAGCTGATGGAAGAGCTCGGCCTGTTGGAGGATTTCCTCAAGCTGCCCCACACCAAGGAGCGGCACATCGTGGCTCGTTTCGGCAGCGAGGACGTGCCGATCGCCGATTTCACGCATCTGCCGGTGGCGGCGCCGTACATCGCCTTCATGCCGCAATGGGACTTCCTCGATTTCCTGGCCGATCGCGGCCGCGAGCTGCCACACTTCAAGCTGCTGATGCGGACGCGGGCGAGCGGCCTCGTCCGCGAGGGCGGGCGCATCGCGGGCACCACCGCCGAGACGGAGGACGGCCCGATCACGATCCGCGCCGATCTCGTCGTCGCGGCGGACGGGCGCCATTCCGATCTGCGGCAGGCCGGTGGCTTCACGGTCGACGAGATCGGCGCGCCGATGGACGTGCTCTGGTTCCGGCTGTCGCGGCGCGAGAGCGACGCCGCCCAGACCTTCGGGCAGGTCGCACGCGGGCGCTTCGCCGTCATGCTGAACCGCGGCGACTATTGGCAATGCGCGTATGTGATCCCCAAGGGTACGCTCGAGACCCTGCGCGCGGCCGGGCTCGACGCCTTCAAGGCCAGCCTTGCCGAATTGCTGCCGATCGTCGCCGACCGCGCCGGCGAACTCGCCAGCTGGGACGATCTCAAGCTGCTCTCGGTCGCGGTCGACCGGCTGGAGCGCTGGTGGCAACCCGGCATCCTCTGCATCGGCGACGCAGCACATGCGATGTCGCCGATCGGCGGTGTCGGTGTGAACCTCGCGATCCAGGACGCCGTGGCGGCCGCCAACCGGCTGGCGGCGCCGCTGCGCGAAAAGCGGCTGCGCGACGAGGACCTCGCTGCGGTACAGGAGCGCAGGATGTTCCCCACGAAGGCGACGCAAGCCCTGCAGGTCGCGATCCAGAACCGCGTCATAACACCACTTCTGACCGGGAGCGGGCCGGTGAAGCCGCCCTTCGTGCTGAAGCTCCTGCAATGGCTCCCGGTGCTGCGCCGCATCCCGGCACGGCTCGTCGGCATGGGCTTCCGCCCCGAGCATATCGGGCCGGAGCTGGCGCCGCGCCGCTGAATTGACGCTGCGAGCCCCGTTCGTTAAATCGAACGAACGGTTTCGAAGTCAGAAATGTCAGGGAGCACGCCATGTCCGATCGCGCACCGGGGTTCCACACGCTTGCCGTCCATGCCGGGGCCGCTCCCGATGCGGCGACGGGCGCACGGGCCACGCCGATCTACCAGACGACGTCCTTCGTCTTCGACGATGTCGACCACGCCGCATCGCTGTTCGGACTGCAGGCCTTCGGCAACATCTATACCCGCATCGGAAACCCGACGAATGCGGTGCTGGAAGAGCGCGTCGCGGCGCTCGAAGGCGGCACGGCGGCGCTCGCAGTGGCCTCCGGCCACGCCGCGGAATTCCTGTGCTTCCACGCGCTGATGCAGCCCGGCGACGAGTTCGTCGCGGCGCGCAAGCTCTATGGCGGCTCGATCAACCAGTTCAACCATTCCTACAAGAACTTCGGCTGGAACGTGATCTGGGCCGACTCCGACGATCTCGAAGGCTTCGCTGCCGCCGTGACGCCGAAGACCAAGGCGATCTTCATCGAATCCATCGCCAATCCGGGTGGCGTCGTCGTCGACATCGCCGGCATCGCCGCAATCGCCAGGAAGCACAACATCCCGCTGATCGTCGACAACACGATGGCGACGCCCTACCTGATTAGGCCCTTCGAGCACGGCGCCGACATCGTCGTGCACTCGCTGACCAAGTTCCTCGGCGGCCATGGCAATTCGATCGGCGGCATCATCGTCGATGGCGGCTCGTTCAACTGGCTCGGCGACGAGCGCTATCCGATGCTGTCCAAGCCCCGGCCCGAATATAACGGCATGGTGCTGGCGGAGACCTTCGGCAATTTCGCCTTCGCCATCGCGACGCGCGTGCTCGGCCTGCGCGACATGGGGCCCGCGCTCTCGCCCTTCAACGCCTTCATGATCCTGACCGGCATCGAGACCCTGCCGCTGCGCATGCAGAGGCATTGCGAAAGCACGCTCAAGGTGGCCGAGCATCTCGCCAAACATCCGGCGGTGGAGTGGGTCAGCTATCCCGGCCTCGCCGGCGACAAATACCATGATCTCGCAAAGCGCTATTCACCCAAGGGGGCGGGCGCGGTGTTCACCTTCGGGCTCAAGGGCGGCTACGACGCCGGCGTCAAGCTGGTCTCGAACCTCAAGCTGTTCTCGCACCTCGCCAATATCGGCGATACGCGCTCGCTGGTGATCCACCCGGCCTCGACCACGCACCGCCAGCTCAACGACGAGCAGAAGACGGCTTCGGGCGCCGGCCCGCAGGTGGTCAGGCTCTCGATCGGGCTCGAGGATGTCGAGGACCTGATCGCCGATCTCGATCAGGCGCTGGCATAGCCGTCATTCCGGACGTTGCAGGGTTTTGGGTCGCGCCCCTTCACGCCTGCCGTCCTGAGATGGAACCGCGCCGTCATTCCGGGGCGGCCTGAAAGGCCGAGCCCGGAACCCAGAACCGATGCCGTCCGTCATGAAGCGGTCTCTTCCCCGCAGTTTTCACGATCGAGGGCATCGGTTCTGGGTTCCGGGCTCATCGCTGACGCGATGCCCCGGAATGACGGCGTGGTTCCGTATATGAACAACCAGAACGCGGAGCGCATTCCCGCCGTTCAGCCGCGCGCCGCCTGCTCGGTGCGCGTGACATGGACCACGCCCATGGCCAGCACGGCGAAGCCGAGCGCCTGATGGGCGAGCCCGGCCCAGAGCGGCACGACCAGCAGCAACGTCGCCACACCCAGCGCCGACTGCGCCAAGACCATCCCGGCGATGGCGCTCGCGCGCTTGGCGCTGCCCGAACCCGGCGCGGCACGGCGCAGTCTGACGACGTTCCAGAGCGCGACGGCAAAAAGAACGTAGGCGCCGATGCGGTGGTTGAACTGCACCAGCGCGACATTGTCGACGAAGTTCTCCCAGAACGGTGTCTGGGCGAAGAGCAGCGAGCCGGGCGGGACAAGCGTGCCGTCCATCAACGGCCAGGTGTTGAAGGTGAAGCCGGCCTTGGAGCCGGCGACGAGCCCGCCGAGGGCGACCTGCATGAAGAGCAACACCAGCAGCAGCCAGGCGGTCGAGCGGGCGCGCGCCGGCTCGACCCGCCGCAGCGGCGTCAGCGCGGTGGCAAAGGCGACGACCGAGGCGAAGAACAGCCCGGCGAAGGTGAGATGCAGCGTCAGCTTCACCGGCGCCACGGCGACCATGCCGGGCTGGAGACCGGAGGCCACCATGATCCAGCCGATCGCGCCCTGGAGGCCTAGCAGCAGCCCCATGCCGAACAGCGTGACGACCTGCCGCGCTGGCAACAGGCGGCGCAGCGCGACCACGAGGAAACCCGCGAGATAGATCAGCCCGATGAAGCGGCCGAGCTGGCGATGACCCCATTCCCACCAATAGATGAACTGGAACTCGCCCAGGCTCATGCCGTCGTTGAGGATCTGGTATTGCGGGCTCGCCCGATACTTGCCGAACTCCTCGGCCCAGGCTTCGGCCGATAGCGGCGGCAGCGCGCCGGTGATCGGCTTCCACTCGGTGATCGAGAGGCCCGAGCCCGTCAGCCGCGTCGCGCCGCCGACCACCACCATCAGGAAGACGAGCCCCGCCACCGCCCAGAGCCAGCGGCGGATGCCGGCATGATCGGCCTTGGCGAGAGCACCGGCGGTCTGGTTCAGGGCGAGGGTCAAGGATGCGTGCTTTCGGTCGCAGAAGCTGGCTGGCGCTTCACAAGCGCCGATGGCGGTGACATAGACCCGTCGCGACAGCGCGACAACGCCTGCAATGCCGCAGGAGCGATGCAAGGCCCGAGCGGGCGGCGGAGAATTCGATGAGACAACGCAACCGCAAGCTGCTCGGGACGGTGCTGATCCTCGTCTTCGTCTGCGTCTATGCGCTGGTTGCGATGGCGCTCGCACAGGGCCGGATCACGGAAGCGCCGAAGCTCGTCCAGACCATCGCCTATGTCGTGCTCGGCTTGGCCTGGGTGCTACCCCTGCTGCCGCTGATCAAATGGATGGAGCGCAAGGACGAAGCCTAGCCTGCGCTAGGCAAGATCCAGTCTCCGGCCCCGGTTCCGCAGCCAGAACGGCAGCCCGGACAAAAGCGCCCGCAGCGCCGCCTCGTTCTGGTGCAGGCCGTTGAGCGAGACGCGCGGCAGAGCCTGCAGATGCTCGGCATGCTCCGCGAAAAGATGGCCCGGGCGTGTCGTCACGGCACTGACGAAACCGGCCTCCTGCGCCAACGCGAATTCGCGCGGCCCAGCCGAACCGGAATCGCCGACCGGATAGGCGAAATGGTGGATGGGCATCCCCAACTCGGTCTCCAGCCGCGCCTTGCTTCCTGCGATCTCGCGGCGCGCGGTCTCCGCATCGTGCTTGGCCAGCATTGGATGCGTCAGGGTATGGGCGCCGATTATGACGCCCGGTGCCCCGGAGAGCGCGCGCAGCGTTTCCCACGGCAAACACTCGCGCTCGACCAATGCGGCGGGATCGATACCGGCCTCGGTCGTCAATTCGGAAATCGCCGACAGCAGGATTTCTTCGGGGCCTCTGCGCAGACGCCAATAGAGCTTGTCGAAGGCGCGGCTCTTCTCCGAATCCGTCTCGGTCCGGGCGCTAAAACGGCCATCCGGCAAGACGACGTCGAGCAGCGGCAAGACGCGGATCGCCTCCTCCAGCTCCAGCCACCAGAGCCTCGCGGTGCGATCGGCGAAGCCGGGCGTGACGAGGAGCGTCCACGGCGCGCCGTGCTTCGCCAGGACCGGCCAGGCATGCTCGACATTGTCGCGATAGCCGTCGTCGAAGGTCAGCGCGACGAAGAAGCGCCCGCGCTTCGGCTGCTGCAGGCGCAGCAGAGCTTCGTCGAGCGAGACGATGTCGTAGCCCTCGGCCCGGATCAGCCCAAGCGTGGTGTCGAGGAACTCGGGCGTGATCTCCAGCAGGGCGTTGGGCGAGAAACCTTGCGGTGCCTGCGGCCGGACATGGTGCAACGTCAGGATCACGCCCGCGCCTTGCGCGAAGCCGCGACTCCAGCGATCCGCGCCTGTCGCCGCCATCAGCTTGAATGCGGCCGCGATGGCCTTGTGACGTCCGTTCATCGCCAGTCCGTGCAACCGCCCGCTAACGCTGTTGCGCAATGGCGCTGCCGGGCGGGAGGATCATGACCGATCCGTTCACAATGACGGGTTAAGGACGATGCGCCCTCAGCTACGGAGGCGCCGAGGAACCATGTCCGCCATCGCCGCCGAGACACCGCATCCGCAAGGCGCAGCTGTTGCCGGCCACCCGGACGAATGCCCATGGGCCTCGATCGGGATCGAGAGTGACATTCGCTTGCTGGAAGGCGAGTGGCGTGCGTTCGAAGCAACTGCGCTGGTGACGCCCTATCAGGCCTATGGCTGGGTCCGCCCTTTCGCGGAGACGATCGGCGTCGCTCATGGGATGTCGTTCCGCTATGCCCTTCTGCGCGATGCGCAGGGGGCGCTCTGCGCGCTCCTGCCGCTGGTCATCACCCGGCGCAGCGGCATTCGCTTCGCTGAATTCATCGGCGGCAAGCACGCCAATTACCATATGGGGCTCTATGCCCCGACTTTCGCCGCCGCGCTCGATATGGCCCGCACGAAGCAGATGCTGGCCGAGATCGGCGCGGCGATCGGCGGGCTCGATGCGTTCGTCTTCGTCAATCAGCCGGCGCAATGGCAGGGCCATGCCAATCCGCCGGCCCGCCTTGCGGCCGGGCCGAGCCCGAGCCGCTCCTATAAGCTCGCGCTGATCGCCGGCGATGGCGAGGCGACGCTGAAACGCTCGATGAGCAGCCACGCACGCAAGAAGCTCAAGAACAAGCATAGCCGTTTCAAGGATTTCGGCCCTTCGGCGATGGTCCGGGCGACAACGCCGGCAGAGATCGAGCGCGTCGCCTCGGCGTTCCTCGAACAGAAGGCGGAACGCTTCCGCGCGATGGGCGTGCCAGACCCCTTCGCCGAGCCGGCGGTCCGCAGCTTCCTGACAAGCGCGGCAAGCGACGACCTGAACGGCTCCCCGGTGATCGAGCTCTACTCTCTCGATCTGGCAGGAGAATGCGTCGCCACCTATGTCGGCGCCACGCAGGGCGAGCGATTTTCCGGAATGGCAACCTCGTTCGACATGAGCAGCGCGACCGTCCGGACCAGCCCCGGCGAATTGCTGCTCGCCGAGCTGATCCGCCAGAAATGCGACGACGGACTAGCCGTCTTCGATCTCGGAGTGGGCGAAGCGCGCTACAAGACCACCTTCTGCGACGACCACGACGATCTGGTCGACACCTTCTTGCCGCTCACCTTCAAGGGCCGGCTCTTCGCCGCGATGGCTCGGGCGAAACGTGAGTTGAAACGGCGGATCAAGTCTTCCCCCGTCGCGCTGAAGCTGGCGCAACGCGTCTCCGGCTGGCTGCATCGCAAGGAACCGGAGCCGGAGTAGAGAGCAGCCGCAGCACTCAGGCCTCGGCCGGCGCCTCGACGCGCGGCGAAGATGCCATGGAAACACCGCTCTCCGCATCGAGCACTATCGTGACCGGCGCTTCGGTCAGTTCGCTCAAGCGGTAGGCGGCTTCGAGGGCGTGGCCGTTGCCGACCTGCCCGCTCATCACCAGCCCGCCCTGCGCGCGCCTGGCGATCGGGCCGAGCACGGCACCGTCGTCGCTGGACGCGGCCGCGACCAGCACCCAGTCATAGGTTTCGCAGAGCGCATCGAGCGCGACATCGACGAGATCGGGCGCCGCCAGCACCGCGGCGCGGCCTGCCCTGCCGGGGCCGATGCTGTGCAGACGCGATCCCGGCGCCCGCATGATGACGTCCGAGAACAGCGCTTCGCCCGCGAGGAGTTCGGAAAAGCCGGGCTCGCCATGTTCGTCATCCGCCGTCAGGTCGACGAGGATGCAACGGCAGCGCTGCGCCAGCAGCTTGGCGAGGTCACGCGCGTTGGAGGCGCCCTCCCCGCCGCCATCGAGCACGAGCGCCATCGGCGCCATGCCGCGCGGCGGTTCCTGCGTCCGCTCCGCGATCTCGGCAAGCGTCCGCTCGGGACGATCCAGATCGAGCCGCACCTGCCCGAGGCGCCCGGCATGGGTCAGCAGGCCGGCGACGCGCTCGCGGCGAGGCTCCTGCGGTGCGGGCCCTGCTTGTTCGGTTTCGTCCTCGTTCGCGCCCGCGGCAACCCAGCGCGGCCCGCGCGGGGCACCCGGCAAGGGCCGCCCCTGACCGTCGAGCAGCTCACGCGTGACGATCGTCGCCAGCGCGATCAGGAAGGTCGCGAGCGTGACGACGAGCATGACCGGGACCTTCTTGGGGAAGGACGGCTCGGTCGGCTCGACGGCGCGCGAGATGATACGGGCGTCCGCCGGGGTGGCATTCATCGTGTCCCGCGCCACCGCCTCGCGATAACGCTGCATGTACTGCTCGAGCTGGTCGCGCAGGGTGCGCGCCTCGCGCTCGAGCGCTCGCAGCTGCACCTCGCTGTCATTGGCGGACGAGGCACTCTTCTTCTGTCCTTCGAGCGCCGCCTGGAAGCTCTCGACGCGCTGGCCGGCGATCTTGGCTTCGTTCTCCAACGTGCGAACGGCGCGCTCGGACGCGGCGCGCAGCTGTCCTTCGAGATCGAGGAGCTGGGCGTTGAGCTCCTTGATCCGGGGATGCTCTGGCAGGAGGCTGCGCGACTCCGCCGCAATCTGCGTGCGCAGGTTGACGCGCTGCTCGATCAGCCTGCGGACGAGGTCGTTATTGGCGACATCCGGGATCTCGAACGTCCGGCCCTGCTTGATCGCGTCGCGGATCAGGCCGGCCTTGGCCTGCGCCTCGGTCTGCTGGCTGCGGGCCGCCGAAAGCTGGCTCGACAGATCGGTGAGCTGCTGGGAGGTGATCGTCGTGTTGTTGGAACCGACCAACAGACCGTTCTTCGAGCGGAAATCCTCGACCTTGGCCTCGGCCTCGGCGACGCGCTTGCGAAGCGGCTCGATGGTGGTCGACAGCCAGTTGGAGGCGCTGCGGGCATTGTCCTGCTTCGCCGCCTCCTGGAATTCCAGGTAGGTCTCGGCGATGGTGTTCGCCGCTTTCGCCGCGAGCGCGGGATCGCGCGAGGTGAACTCGATCGCGACGATGCGCGAACGGCCGACCGGGAAGACCAGCAGCCGCTCGAAGTATTTCTCGATGACACGCTCTTCCGGCGAACGGTCAGCGGGATGTCCGCCAAGCCCGATCATCACGGCGAGCTTTCGCGCGGCGCTGAGAGCGCCGACGCCGGAGTCGAACTCCGGGTTGCCGACCAGGCCGATGCGCTTGATCGCCTCGCGCGCCAGATCACGCGACATGATGACCTGGACCTGGCTCTGCACGGCTTCGGAATCGAATTGCCCGGAGCTGTCCGGCAAGGACTGGCCCGGCAACGCATAGAAGCCGCCGCGGTTTTCGAGAAGCAGCCGCGCCTCGCCCGTATAGCGCGGCGTCACGACATTGACCGCGAGGAAGGACAGACCCAGCGCGGCAACCGTCGGCCCGATGATCCAGAGCTTGCGGCGCTTGATCGCGACCCACAGAGCGGAGAGGTCGAGCATGTCGCCCCGGCTTTCGCCGACGCCGCGCGCCTCAATCCCAGCTTGAGCGGTCATGACACACCTCTGGACGCAGAACTCCCGCGCCCTTCGCAGGACGCAGCGTCATTGAAGCCTCAGTAAGGTTATTGCCCAGTTAAGATGGCGCGCTTCCGGCTGCCACCGACCGCGGGAAGCCTTTGTTAACCATATCACGCCTAAAGCTCGGGCATATCGTGCATGGGTAGCCTGTGATGAGTCGACGCCTCGCCTCTCTCGCCTTGGCCGCCGCCATGCTGACGGGCGCCTGCGCGCCCCAGTACGCGGCGTCGGACTATACGCTTGCCGAGCCGGCAGGCCCGTACAGGCTCGCCAGCGGCGACAGGCTGCGCATCATCGTCTTCGGCCAGGACAATCTGTCGAACATCTATGCCGTCGACGGCTCCGGCCGGATTTCCATGCCCTTGATCAACACCGTCGAGGCACAAGGGCGCACGACCCAGCAGCTCGCCCAGGCGATCGAGGCCAAGCTGCGCGGCGGCTATCTGCGCGAGCCCAAGGTCTCGGTCGAGGTCGACACCTATCGCCCCTTCTTCGTGCTGGGCGAGGCCACCAATTCCGGCCAGTTCCCATTCGTGAACGGCATGACCGTGCAGACCGCGGTTGCAATTGCGGGCGGATTTACCCCGCGGGGCCAACGCTCCTCGGCGGAAATCACGCGCCAGATCGAGGGCCAGACCGTCACGGCGCTCGTGCCGATCACCTATCCGGTCCAACCCGGCGACACCATCGTCATCAAGGAACGCTGGTTCTGAGGTCGCGCGGAATCCTGCCATGACGGATGCCGCCGAACCGCGCCCTCTCCGAATCCTGCATGTCTTCCGCGCCCCTCTCGGCGGCCTCTTTCGTCACGTTCTCGACGTGGCGCGGGGCCAATGCGAACGCGGGCATTCCGTCGGCATCTTCTGCGACGCGAATACCGGGGGGCAGCGGGCCACCGACGTTTTTCGGGAGCTGTCGGGTCAATTGGCGCTCGGCGTGACCCGCGTGCCGATGTCGCGCTATCCAAGCCTGGCCGACGCCAAGGCTCAGTTGTCGGCGATATCGCTGCAGCGCCGGCTGGCTCCCGATGTGGTGCACTGCCACGGTTCGAAAGGCGGCGTCTATGGCCGGCTTCCGGCCCTGCTCTCACCCCGGCGACGCTACATCACAGCCTATACGCCTCATGGCGGCAGCTTCAACTACAAGCCCGGCAGCACGGAGCATAAGGTCTATATGTCGGTCGAGCGCCTGCTCGAACGCGCGACCGACCTCTTCCTGTTCGAGAGCCGTTTCATCGCCGGGCGTTTCGAAGCGTATATCGGCCACCCGCCGCGGACCGACCACCGCATCGTCCTGAATGGTGTCTCCGATGCGGAGTTCGAACCGATCGATCATGGGGAATCTCGGTTCGACCTGCTCTATCTCGGCGAGCTGCGCTCGGCCAAAGGGGTGGACACGCTGATCGACGCCCTCGCGCTGCTGCGCCTGCGGGAGGGGCTGACGCCGCGGATCCTGATCGTCGGCTCCGGGCCGGACGAGGCCGAACTGCGGCAGATGACGCTTGAGCGCGGCATCGCCGATCAATGCGTCTTCGAACCGCCGGGTCCCATCCGCAAGGCGCTCGCGCGAGCGCATGTGATGGTGCTGCCGTCGCGCGCTGAGTCGCTGCCCTACGTCATTCTGGAAGCTGCAGCCGCCGCGCAGCCGCTGATCTCCACCGATGTCGGCGGAATCGGCGAGATCTACGGATCGCGGCACAGCAGCCGGCTGATCAAGGCCAATGACCCGGCAATCCTCGCCGAGGCGATCCGCAGCATGCTCGCGACACCCGAGGCGGAGCGACTGGCCCAGGCCGTCGACCTGGCAGCGCATGTCCGGGAGAACTTCCGCCTCGACTCGATGGTCGACGGCGTCATCCATGCCTATCGCGACGCGATGGCCGCGCGCTGCACGATCTGAGGCGACGTCAGACCAGCTTCAACGCGGCCACTCCGGCAATGACCAGGACAATGCCGAGCCAGCCGATCGGCCGGATGCGCTGGCCGAAGACCAGCGCGCCGATAATCGCGGTGATCACGAGCCCCGCACCACCCCAGACCGCGTAGGCGACGGCGAGGTCCATGCCCTTGATCGCCTGCGCCAGGGCCGCGAAGGCGCCCATGACGAACACGATACCGCCCGTGCCGATCAGGCGGCGGCTCATCCCGTCCGACAGCTTCAGCAGGTAGGTGCCGGCGATCTCGAAGGCGACTGCCAGCAGCAGCCAGAGGAAGGGAGCGGCCTGAATGAACGAGGCATTCACACAAGCCTCCCATCGGCGAGCCGCTCGTCCTGCTTGCGGCCATGGCCGACACCGGCCTCAATGAGAAGGATACCGGCCAGGATCGCGGCGAGGCCGAGGGCGCGGCCAACCGTCAGATGCTCCCCGAACAGGATATGGCCGATGACGGCAATGCCGACGATACCGAGTCCCTCCCAGACGGCATAAGCCACCGCCATCGGAATGACGCGCAACGCGATGCTGAGCAGAACGAAGGAAAAGCCGATGAGGATCAGCGGCAGCGTGCCGACGAGCCATGGTGCCGAGACGACCGACTTCAGCGCAGCCGTCGCGACGATCTCGACGGCTATGGCCGCGAGCAGAACCAACCAATGAAAAGACATGTTGCACACAGGCGAAGCGGGCGCTGGACGTTGCGGATGCAACGCAGGGACAGCCAAGCAATCGTTAGAGTTTTAAATCGATAGGTCCGAAAAGAAGCGGTTGCTGAGGGCCAGCCTCGACAATCGGCGCCATGAGCGAAATAACGCTCCCGACGCAAGGCCCTGAACGGGCGATATATGCTTCTCAGACACTCATCGAAAACGAATATGGCTTTGACGAGGCCGAATGTCAACACGCGATAACTTGCAATAACAATAACTTACGGGAATCCACCTGATTTATACGTGACTTTGCCTGCTGCCAAGCCATTGGCACGCCGAGACAAAATCAGGATTTTGCGTTAATGGTTTTCAGCGTCGGCCACGATCGCTTTTTCGGGTCCGGAACGCCTCGATTTCGGCGGATCTCCTACCGATCCCGCAAAACAACGAGCTGTCGGATTAAGCGTTCCGTGAGCAATTTCGGATAGACCGCGACCGGGATCGCCCGCGCCCCGGCGCTGCGATCCGGGTTGAGGATGGACGCCATGGGGACTTTCGATGTCCGCGACATGATGAAGGCGGACGCGGCCGCCTCGGCCACGCCGACGATGCTCGGCGGGCCGGATGCAGGCCAGACGCGGCGTTTTCATCCCCTCGCCGAGCGCATCGCCGCCATCCCGGTCAAGCCGACGCTCTCGCCGGTGATGATCGAAGGGGTCGCCCGGCTCGTCGATGCGCTTGCCGTGGCGGGTACGGGCGCCCTGATCTACTGGCTCTATGTCGCTGGCAGGGTCGACTATGCCCTGCCCTACCAGATCGCCATCCCGGCGCTGGCGATCGGCGCGCTCGCTGTCTTCCAGGCCCTGCAGCTCTATCCGATCGGTGCGCTGCGGAGCATCCTGCCCAGCGCGGTCCGGCTGCTGACCGGCTGGACGATGCTGTTCCTCATCACATTAGCCGTCTTCTTTTTCCTCAAGGTCAGCGACCAGGTTTCGCGCGGCTGGCTGATCGGCTTCTATTTCGCCGGCGCCGCAGCGCTGCTCAGCGGCCGGATCGGCCTGATGCTCGGCGTGCGTCATCTGACCCGCAACGGCCGCCTGGAGCGGCGCACCGCCATCGTCGGCGGCGGCGAGGCCGGCGAGGCGCTGATCCGGGCCCTGGAAAGCCAGAGGGATACGGGTCTGCGCATCTGCGGCGTCTTCGACGATCGCAACGACGAGCGCTCGCCCGATCTCGTCGCCGGCTATCCCAAGCTCGGCACGATCGACGATCTCGTCGAGTTCGCCCGCCGGACCAAGCTCGACCTCGTCATCTTCACCTTGCCGATCTCGGCCGAGGCGCGGCTGCTGACCATGCTGCGCAAGCTCTGGGTGCTGCCGATCGACATCCGCCTGTCGGCACATCTCTCGAAGCTCAGGCTGCGGCCGCGCTCCTATTCCTATTTCGGCACCGTCCCCGTGCTGGACGTCTTCGACCGGCCGATCGCGGACTGGGACATTGTCGTCAAATGGATGTTCGACAAGGTGGTCGGCGTGCTGGCGCTGATCGCGCTTTCGCCGGTGATGCTGGCGACCGCCATTGCGATCAAGCTCGACTCCAAGGGGCCGGTGTTCTTCCGCCAGAAGCGCTACGGCTTCAACAACGAGACGGTCGACGTCCTCAAGTTCCGCTCGCTCTATCATGACAAGAGCGACTATGCGGCAGCCACGCAGGTGACGAAGAACGACCCGCGCGTCACGCGTGTCGGCCGCTTCATCCGCAAGACCTCGATCGACGAGCTGCCGCAGTTGCTGAACGTGGTCTTCAAGGGCGACCTGTCGCTGGTCGGCCCGCGCCCGCACGCCATTCACGCCTCGACGGCAAACCGCGCCTACGAGCAAGTCGTCGACGGCTACTTCGCCCGCCACAAGGTCAAGCCCGGCATCACCGGCTGGGCCCAGATCCACGGCTGGCGCGGCGAGACCGATACCGACGAGAAGATCCAGCGGCGCGTCGAGCACGATCTCTACTACATCGAGAACTGGTCGGTGCTGCTCGACCTCTACATCCTGCTCAAGACGCCGTTCTCGCTGCTGACCAAGAACGAGAACGCATATTGAGCACCTTCGCCGAGCATCCGTCGCAGCAGGCGCCGGCCCGCCGGCTCGCAATCTCACATGCCGCGATCAAGCGCGCGACGCTGTGGCTCCTCGGCGCATCGAGCGGCTTCGCGCTGATCGAGCCCTCGCCCTACGAGTTCGTGTTCCTGCTGACGCTCTTCGTCTTCGCGGTCACCGGCATCCGCTTCTCGCAGAAGCTGCTGCCCTTGGCGGTATTGCTGCTGCTCTACAACATCGGCGGCATCTTCTCGCTGATTCCATGGTTGGAGGAGGCCGATTCCGTCCGGTTCACGGCCGTCTCGATCTATCTGATGATCACCTGCATCTTCTTCGCCGCGATCATGGCGGATGATGCGCTGGGCCGGCTGGAAACCTTGTGGAAGGGCTATCTCTTCGCTGCCTGGTGCGCGGGTTTCGCGGCAGTGCTCGGCTATTTCGACATTGCCGGCCTCGGCAGCGTCTTCACGCTCTACGGGCGAGCTTCCGGCACCTTCAAGGACGCGAACGTCCTCGGGCCCTTCCTCGTCCTGCCGATCCTCTATGTGCTTCACCGCGTCCTGACCGGACAGTCCGGGCTTTTTCGCGGGCTTGTCCTGGTCAGCCTCCCGCTCCTCGCGCTTTTCCTGAGCTTCTCCCGCGGGGCCTGGGGCAATCTGGTGGCGTCGGCCATACTCATGGTCGGGTTGACGTTCCTGACGGCTCCCAGCTCCGCCAAACGCGGCCGTGTCGTCCTGCTGACACTCGTCGCATTCATGGCGGCCGCGGCCGCGCTTGCCGTCGCCCTCTCCTTCGAGAACATCCGCGACGTCTTCGAGACCCGGGCAAGCCTCGACCAAAGCTACGACCAGGGTGTGACCGGGCGTTTCGGCAACCAGCTTCGCTCGATCCCGCTTCTCCTCGATACGCCGAACGGCCTCGGGCCGCTGCGCTTTCGCTGGTACTTCACCGACGATCCCCACAACGTCTACATCAACGCCTTCGCTTCCTATGGATGGCTGGGCGGAATGGCGTGGCTGGGGCTGATGGTCGCGACCTGCTACGTCGGCTGGCGCCTCGTCCTGCAGCGCCGGCCCTGGCAGCAGCATGCCGTCGTGCTATGGCCGGTCCTGTTCGTCACGATCCTGCAAGGCCTGCAGATCGATACCGACCATTGGCGCCATTTCTACCTGATGCTCGGCCTGATCTGGGGTCTGGCGGCCTTGCCCAACCCGGCTGCCCGGGCAGCACGCCCTGCCCTGTCCGAACCTGTGGCAATCAAAGATAGCCACTAAGGGCCTTTCAGCGGCCTGCGCTGTGCGGCGGCTCGGTTGCTTCAATCCCGGCTACGCGACGCCGATCGGATCCGCCACGACGAGCGGGCTTGCCCTGCGCGCCTGCTCCGCACGCAGAGCCTGATCGATATGGCGGCGATACTCCGCCCAGGAACCGATCGTGCGGCCGCAATTGGCGCAAGAGACGATGCTGCAAGCGGTCAGCAACCGAGGAATCGATACCCCGGGAGAGCCGCAATCTTCGCAATGGAACCAGTCCTGCCTCAACACGACCCCGCCTGCATACGCCCTT
Organism: Allobosea sp. RIT-PG3_2; assembly: GCF_057321085.1. Lineage (NCBI taxonomy): Bacteria > Pseudomonadati > Pseudomonadota > Alphaproteobacteria > Hyphomicrobiales > Alloboseaceae > Allobosea > Allobosea sp. RIT-PG3_2. The sequence goes on from NZ_JBXWCA010000001.1 coordinate 746,933, forward strand.
CGCGCAACGAACATAGCGTCCGCCGCGGCCGCATGAAAGAAAACTGCGGATGACTGATTGCTGAACGGCCGCATCGCCGTGATGCGAGCCGCTGGCGGCTCTATTCGAGGGGCCGCGATCGGGCTTCGTCCCCCGGCTTCGCCTTGAGATATTCGAGACTGCTGTTCGAAAAGACCAGCCGGAGCCTGGGGTGCCCGGCCTCCTGCGGCGGAAAGGCATCTTTCCTGCCGGCTGCGGCACGGCGGATCTGGGCGCGTCGCACGATGAGCGACATCTGATGCCTGCGTTTCATAACTGCTGTTCCCACACCGCGCCGGCATGATTGCGCCAAGGAAGCGCGATCCGCACCCCCCATTTGGGGGAGACACCCGATTTTGTTGCAGTGCAAAATAACGTTACCGCGATCTCCCGCGGGCCTTCGGAGGCAGGAGCGCTCAAGATCGTTGCGAAGCGCATTGCATCTGCGGCGACCCGCCACTATAAGCCGACCCGTCGGAGCGTAGCGCAGCCCGGTTAGCGCACTTGTCTGGGGGACAAGGGGTCGGAGGTTCGAATCCTCTCGCTCCGACCATAAAACCCAAGAAAATCAGCCCCTTAGGAGCCCTTCGCAACGGAGGGCCGGCGCTGTTTTTTGTCTCTTGGGTTCACCCGGGGTTCCTGTTGTGACCTCGGATTTTCTCCCGCAGCAATCCGCGATTCTCGTCAGAGCACCCGTGCACGCGGATATTTCAGCGCTTGGGACAAAGCGCGATCCGGCTCCTCCGCCTTCTATCCCTGTGCGCCAAATGCGCTAACGAAGGCCTGATCGTCCGCGCAACGGCGGCCGACGATGTCGTGCCGCACCGTATTGATCAGCGGCCGTTCTGAGACGGCCGACTGGGCCTGCGCCAGTCGTCATGCGAGCTGGGAGCGGCGGGACGAGAAGCGGGACTATTCCGCTCGTGTCAGCGCGGACCTGCCTCACTGGGTTCTGGCGCGGTCCGAACCATCAATATCGAAGCAGACGGACTGCCGATGCTCATGGAATCGCCCCCCTCCCTGGCCAGGAATCAGCGTTCGCGCCCAGTCACCAAGAGCAGCCGCATCTGTATAAGTCGGCGCGATTACCCTCATTCCGCCACAGCGAATATTTTATCATAGGTCAACTTTGCTGCCCTTCTCCGCTCCAGAACGCTCGGCGCCTGGCGCGATTCCCGGCATTGGCAAGTTGTCGAAATATCACTTAACAGAAATTTCTTGGGCTGCTCTGGAAGATCGCCAGTCGTTCAGGTTTACCACTCTAGCTTCATATGCAACGATTTAGGCGGTGAATGACCACCGTGGGAGGATATCATGCGTTTAAGCCTTGTATCCGCTACCTTTCTCGCGACATGCCTGGCCTCCTCGGCTTTCGCGGCCGATCTTCCGCCTCGCGCGGCCCCGGCCCCGGTTATATATGCGCCCATTTTCACATGGACCGGCTTCTACGTCGGCCTCAATGCGGGCGTGGGCTGGGCCGATTCCGGCGACGTCATCGTCACCGGACCAACGCCCGGTTCGTCCGGCATCTTGGGCGGGGGCGGTGGCGACGGTGCCTTCGTAGGCGGTGGCCAGATCGGCTATAACTGGCAATCCGGTTCAATCGTTTACGGCCTCGAGACCGACATCCAATACGTTGGGACGAACAGCAACGTCTCCTGGGGAGGCTATTCGTGGTGGGCTGGCAGAGGCGGCGGTGACGGTAGCTACTTCGGGACCGTCCGAGCCCGTCTAGGCTACGCTGTCGACCGAACGCTGTTTTATGTCACGGGTGGCTTGGCCTATGGCGGCCTGAACACCAACCCTTTGACCGGTGACGCAACAAGCAACGCCGGTTGGACCGTCGGCGGCGGTGTCGAATACGCCTTCACCAACAACTGGACCGTCAAAATCGAAGGTCTCTATGTCGATACGGGCGAAGGCCGAAAGAGCCGCGCCTTTGTCAATGCGCCGGGCGGCGTGCTTCCGGCCGGAACCTATACCGCAACCAGCGATGGGAGCGGTGGCGGTGGCCTTCTTCGTGTCGGCGTGAATTACAAATTCTGATACCAGGGATTTGTATCTGAAACAGCCCAGCGCGTCGCGCTGGGCTGTTTGAGTTCTGCGTACCCGACCTAACCCAACAACCGCGATCGACCGCCTTTTCTAGGCGACATCGGCCCACTCTCGCTAGCGAACCCTTTCCGGCAACCCTCCCGGAGCCGCAGCGTCTGCAATCTGGTTCGGATGCTTAACCCGGCGAACTCTAGACGCCGCCCATGGCTCTCGCGCCGGTCAGGCAGCGAAACGCAGTCGGGGCCTGGCGAGGTTCTCGCGAGGCTGAAGAAGCGGATCGGTGGGTTCATTCCCCTTATCCAGCCAGCGCCCGATCTCGCGCGCAGTTGTCGCCGGAGAAACGCACGGCCGTCCCGAACGAACTTCTGCAGCTGCCAACCCCGCCAGATGTTCTCCTGACGCTCTCGTGCATGCAGATGCAGGATTTCCACGCCGAAAGCCGCGCGCCTTCGAAATCAGCTGTGAAATCAGCTGTCCCGCCCGCAACAAAAAAACCCCGCGGCCTGGGCCGCGGGGTTTTTGCATCGCGAAGCGAAACCCGCCTAGCTGCCGAGCGGGTTGAACTTGGTGACGCCGCGGAAGAGGTTGCGCAGGAAGCTCTGCTCCTCGCCCCCGGTCGGCGTGGTGCGGCTGATGAAGTCGAAGACGATGCCGTCCTGCAGGCCGTAATGGGCGATACGCTCGACCTTGAAGCTCTTGTTGAAGTAGATGACCAGCACCTGCTGGTCGATGACCTGCGGATCCTGGAACTGGAAACGGCGGCGCACGGTCTGGCTGATATAGTAGAAGGTGCGGTTGCCGACGGTCGAGGTGGTCGAGGGCGTGCCGAGGATCTGCAGCACCGACTGGACATCCATGCCGGGCTTGATCTGCGCGACCAACCCCTCATCCATGACGAAGCCGCGCGTGAAGGTATCGTTCATGCCGGTCGAGGTTGGCAACACGAAGCCGCCGGCATCAGGTCCACAACCGGCCAGCAACAGGGAAGAGGTCGCGAGGGCTCCGAGCAGAGCCGTGCGGCGGGTAGTGTGGGTCATGCGGGCACGATCCGGGGCAGCACGGCTCGGGAGGACCCCAAGCCGCTTGTCAAAAGGGTAAGGGTTGGCGTAACGCCCGAGGATGGCTTTGGCAAGGCAAGGACGCCCGCGAGAGCGGTGGGCGGAGGCGGACTGTTGATTTTCGGGTTGTTCGGCAAGCGCGCGTCACGGCGCGCCCCTGTGGATGCGCTCTTCGGACGCGTCGCCGAGGCGTCGCGCCAGCCCGGCCTCTATATCGAGGGCGGCATTCCCGACAGCTTCGAGGGCCGTTTCGAATCGCTGGCGCTGCATGTCCTGCTGGTGCTGCGGCGCCTGCGCGAGCTGCCGGCGCCGGCCTCGGAGCTGGCGCAGGAGCTGATCGACGCCTGCTTCGCCTATCTCGAGCTGGGCTTCCGCAATGGCGGCATCAGCGATGTCGCGGTGCCCAAGCGCATGAAGAAGATCGGACAGATGTTCTATGGCCGCGTCCAGGCCTATGAGGCGGCGCTGGCCTCCCCCGGGATCGATGCACTCTCCGAAGCCCTGCGGCGCAATGCCTGCTCGCCGGAGGGCGCCCCTCGCCTCGCGGCTTATATCCGCCAGGCACAGGCGGCGCTCGCCGACCGTGATCTTGCCGCCATTCTCAGCCAGGAGAATGTGTTTCCGGCTTTTTCTCGCGAGGAGGCCTCGCAATGACAGTTGAGCACATGCCGGTTCTGCCACTGAGTCACCCGATCCGCGTCGAGACGATCCGCCAGCGCGGTACCGAGGTCACGGTCCGCGCCGAGCCGGAGCAATTCGCGGCCATCGCGGCGATGCTCGGCCTCACCTCGCTCGAATTCCTCGAGGCGCGCTATATGCTGTCCCGCAACGGCGACCGGGTGAAGCTGGAGGGGCGAATCGCAGCACGGCTGCATCAGACATGCATCGTCACGCTCGATCCTTTTCCGGTCCAGCTCGACGTTCCGGTCAAGCTCGACTTCGCGCCCGAGACCGAGGACGAAGCCGCATCGCGTCGCGCCGAGCGCGACAAGGCCGAGATCGACATCGAAGTCCTGCTCAACGAGGACGACCCGCCCGAGCCGATCGTCGACGGCGTCATCGATCTCGGCAGGGTCACGCTTGAATTCGCGGCGCTGGCGCTCGACCCCTACCCGCGCAAGCCGGGCGCGAGCTTTGAAGTGCCTGCCGAGGAGGCCGGCGCGCAGTCGCCTTTCGCCGCTCTTGCCAAGCTGAAACGCAGTGATTGAAGCTTTCGCCACCTCTTGCGCGGCTTGCGGCAGCCGCCCAAGTCGCTATTGTCCGGCCGGCCATGAGCCGCCCCGGATCGAAGGTCGGCCATATCCGGGACACGCCAGAACTCCATGACAAGACCGGTTACAATCGCGCTCGATGCGATGGGCGGGGATCACGGCCCCTCCATCGTCATCCCAGGCGCCGCCTTGATGCTGGAGCGCCGCCCGGATGCACGCTTCGTGATATTCGGTGACGAGAAGCAGGTTCTGCCGCTGCTCGACCAGCATCCGAAGCTCAAGGCGGTGACGATCTTCCACCACACCGAGGTCTCGGTGAAGATGGACGACAAGCCGAGCCAGGCGCTGCGCTATGGCCGTTACAAATCATCGATGTGGCGGGCGATCGACGCGACCAAGACCGGCGAAGCCGATGTCACCGTCTCGGCCGGCAACACCGGCGCGCTGATGGCGATGTCGAAATTCTGCCTGAAGTCGATGGCGCAGGTCGACCGGCCGGCGATCGCGGCGCTTTGGCCGACAATGCGCGGCGAGAGCGTCGTGCTCGATGTCGGCGCGACCATCGGCGCCGATGCCCGCCACCTCGTCGATCTCGCGGTGATGGGCGCGGCGATGGCCCGCGTCGTCTTCGATCTCGACCGACCCACCGTTGGCCTGCTCAATGTGGGCGTCGAGGAGATCAAGGGCGTCGAGGCGGTCAAGGAGGCCGGACGCATCCTGCGCGAGAGCAATCTGCCGCATCTCAGCTATCATGGCTTCGTCGAGGGCGACGATCTCGGCAAGGGCACTGTCGATGTCGTGGTGACAGAGGGCTTCACCGGCAATATCGCGCTGAAGACGGCCGAGGGCACGGCCCGCCAGATCGCGTCCTATCTGCGCGCGGCGATGAATCGCTCGCTGATGGCCAAAATCGGCTATGTCTTTGCGCGCGGGGCTTTCGCCGCCTTGCGGGAAAAGCTCGATCCGCGCAAATCCAACGGCGGCGTCTTCCTGGGGCTGGAAGGCATCGTCATCAAGAGCCATGGCGGCACGGATGCCATTGGCTTCGCCAGCGCAGCCGAGCTCGGCTACGAGATGGCGCGCGAGGACCTGATGGCGAAGGTCCGCGAGATGGTCGCCGCAAGCACGCGCCCCGAGCTGCCCGCCGCGCAGCCGGCCGTCGCCGAATAGGGAACGGTGTCCTTGTCCATTCTGCGCTCACAAGTCGTCGGCTGCGGCTCCTATCTGCCCGCCCGCGTCGTCACGAATGCCGAACTCGCCGAGCACGTCGAGACCACCGACGAGTGGATCGTCCAGCGCACCGGCATTCGCCAGCGTCACATCGCCGCCGATGACGAGCCGACTTCGATCGTCGGCCTCAAGGCCGCGCAGGCGGCGATCGAGGACGCCGGCATCGATCCCTCCGAGATCGACCTGATCATCGTGGCGACGGCGACGCCGGACCACACCTTTCCGGCCACGGCGACCCAGATCCAGGCTGCGCTGGGGATCAATGGCGGCGCCGCCTTCGACCTGCAGGCGGTCTGCTCCGGGTTCGTCTTCGCGCTGGCGACGGCCGACAAGTTCCTGACGACGGGCAGCGCCAGGATCGCCCTGGTGATCGGCGCCGAGACCTTCTCGCGCATCCTCGACTGGGAGGACCGTGCCACCTGCGTGCTGTTCGGCGACGGCGCCGGCGCCGTCGTGCTCAAGGCCGCACCAGGCGAAGGAACGCTCGCCGATCGCGGCATCCTCACCACCCATATCCGCTCGGACGGGCGCTACAAGGACAAGCTTTACGTCGATGGCGGCGCGGGCTCGACCAAGACCGTCGGCTTCCTGCGCATGGAGGGCAAGGAGGTCTTCCGCCACGCCGTGAACAATCTCGCCGAGACGGTGCGCCACACTTTCGAGCAGACCGGCCTCTCCGGCGCCGATATCGACTGGTTCGTGCCGCACCAGGCCAACCGGCGCATCATCGACGCGACGGCCACCAAGCTCGGCATCAGCCACGACAATGTCGTCGTCACCGTCGACCGCCACGGCAACACCTCGGCGGCCTCGATCCCGCTCGCTTTGGCCGAGGCGCATGCCGATGGCCGGATCAAGCCGGGCCAGCTCGTCCTCGTCGAGGCGATGGGCGGCGGCTTCACCTGGGGCTCGGCCCTGATCCGCTGGTGACGCTGCGGCAGCGAAATCGCGAAAATTGTCACGATTCATCACCAAATCGGGTTGATTTCGGTCAAAGCTGGCGCAAGATCCACGCTTGAGGATTGACCCGCGCGGCGGGGGCGCCTAGCGTCCGCCGTCCGTAATGGCGAAAGGCCGGCGGTCACCGCCGATGCCTGCAATACGCCTTGGAGGATATGAATGGCGGGGCAAACGGTCACTCGCGCGGATCTGTGCGAGGCTGTGTATCAAAAGATCGGCTTGTCGCGGACGGAGTCGTCGAAGCTCGTCGAGGTGGTACTCGACGAGATCTGCGATGCGGTCGCGCGCGGCGAGAACGTGAAGTTATCCTCATTCGGTTCCTTCGTCGTGCGAGACAAAGGCGAGCGAATCGGGCGTAATCCAAAAACGGGCGTTGAAGTACCGATCGAGCCGCGTCGGGTAATGGTGTTCAAGCCTTCGAACGTGATGAAGGCCCGCATCAACGGGCAGAGTGGTGAGGGTGAGACTGAGTGAATCTGGAGTTCCACGCCGGCGACACCGAGGCCGAATTGGACACCAAGAGCCCAGATGCCTTTCGAACCATCAGCGAGGTCGCAGAAGACCTCGACATTCCCCAACATGTGCTCCGCTTCTGGGAAACCCGCTTCAGCCAGATCAAGCCGCTGAAGCGCGGCGGCGGACGCCGCTACTATCGGCCTGACGACGTCGCCCTCCTCAAGGGCATCCGGCGCCTGCTCTACGGCGAAGGCTATACGATCAAGGGCCTGCAGCGCATCCTCAAGGAGCACGGGCCGCGCCATGTCCAGGCGATTGGCCGTGGCGGGCCGATCGGCGCGAGCCAGGCTGCGTCCGGCTCCGCGCCTGCCGAAAACCCGGCGGCCATGCAGGTCGACGAGGCCGCGCCCGGTTTTGCTCCACCTCGCCAGCCTGTCCCGGAAGGGCTCGACGACATCACCGTGCTGACCGCCGTGATGAACGAGCTCGGGGAATGCAGGCGCATCCTCGAGCGCGCTCTGGAGCCGGCAGACGACGCGGCCTGAGCCGTCGCTCAGCTCTGCGGCGGCGCTTCTTCCTCGATCCTGGGACGACCCACGGGGTCGCGGCGTGCAGCAGGCCTTTGCCGGCGATGCGCCGCGGCACCGGCCTTCCTGTGCTGCACCAGGCTCGCGAGCACCGGATTCGGATAGTGTTCGAGCGTCGAGCCCGTCGCGGCATCGACACCCATGCCGATCAGGCCGCCGACGATGACGTTGCCGGCGAAGCCGGCTGCGCCCGCCCCGGCGATGCGCGTGGAAACCGGCACCTGCAGATCGGCATAACCCTCCTTCGAGAAGTTGACGACGAACTCGGATTTGCGGCTCACCTCCCAGGTGCAGGGGGTCGCCGTGCAGGCGTGCCCCAGCGATGACCGCGCCTCCGCTCCCGCCGGCTCGCTGGTGATCGTCACCTGGCTCGTCGTCCCGCGCGTGACAGTCGCGCAGCCGCCCAGTGCGGCCGCAACGGCGGCCGCGATAAGAACTCGAATTTTCAGCATGTTAGCCCCACCCCTTACCCAACGACATAGCTAGTTTGGGGCTCGGTGAGGGGGCAAGATGTGTATGCGAGCCAACTGTGCACAACTTGCACGCGCGCCAGATTCAGCCGGTTGATGTTATCGGCGCGCAACATAGCTTCCAAACCGAGGACGACCTCGGAACTTCCCACATCGTGCGTAGAGGACTGCGCCGCATCATCAAGGAGCGCCGCGATGGCCTGGCTCTATCTCTTTGTCGCGGGCCTGTTCGAGGTCGGCTGGGCCATCGGCCTGAAATACACCCAAGGCTTCACCCGGCTCGTGCCGACGCTGTTCACCGCTGTCAGCATGGTGGTGAGCCTCGGACTCCTGGGTCTCGCCCTGAAATCGCTGCCCGTCGGCACCGCCTATGCGGTCTGGACCGGACTCGGAACGATCGGAACGGCGATCCTCGGCATCGCCCTGCTCGGCGAGCCCGCAAACGCCTTGCGGCTGGCCTGCATCGGCCTGATCGTCGCCGGTATCGTCGGGCTCAAGCTGGTCTCGCCCTGACGGGTATGCGAGCCTATGGTGAAGTAGGTCAGCTTCGCCGCCAGGCCTCGGGCCAGTAGCCCCCGCGCTCCAGCAGAACGATCAATACGATGATGACGAGCGTGACGGCGATCGTCATCACCTTCGCGTTCCAGGGCACGCCACGGCCGATCAACCAGATCAGGCTCAAGCCGATGATGAGAGGGACCACGATCTCCATGGCGCGATCGTAGCCCGCACGTCGGCGCCCCGGCAATCACCATCGGACTGAAAGCAACCTGTCGACGCCAGGCCGGCAACAAGCCTCGGCGGACGTCGGGAGGCGCTCTTCAGGCGCCCTCCTCCGCCAAGGCGATGGCGGGCGGCGAACTGCGTCCGATCAGACGTTCGCCCTCGATCAGCGGCCGCAGCTTCGAGACCTCGACGGCGAGAAAATCGAGGAACAGCCGAACCCGCGGCGTATGCCGCAGGTCGGGGTGGGTCAGCAGCCAGAGATCGGCGGAGAGGTCCGGATCGGGCGGGGCCAGCCGCGTCAACCCGGGGCGGGTATCGCCGATGAAGCATGGCAGGAAGCCGATGCCGATGCCGGCCTCGACCGCTTCGGCAAGACCAAGCACGGTGTTGAGCTTGTAGACGACGCGCTCGGGCGCGACGTGGCGGGCGAGGTAGCGGACGGCGCTCAGCATGGTGAACTGCTCGCCCAGCGAGATCCAGCTGCGCTCCCACAGGCTTTCCGTCGTCGGCGACTCGGCATCGGGAAAATCGGCGGCGCGGCCATAGAGCGCCCAGGCGATGCGGGCCGGCTTGCGGCCGATCAGTGTTTCCGGCGGGTTGTCGGTGGCGCGGATCGCGACATCGGCATCGCGCTTGGAAAGGTTTGCCGCCTGGTTGCCGATCAGCATGTCCAGCCGGATGTCCGGGCATTGCCCGAGAAACCGGGCGAAGAGCGGCGTCAGCAGGTCGACCAGCAGCGAGTCGTTGGTCGCAACGCGCAACTCGCCGGCAGGTTTGATCTCCTGGCCGGCGAGCTTACGGGCGAAAGCAGTGATGTCGTCGTCGACGCGGGCTGCGAGCTGGATCATCTCCTCGCCGGCCGGCGTCGCGACATAGCCACTGCGGTGGCGCTCGAAGAGCCTGACGCCGAGCGCCTCCTCGATCTGGCCGAGGCGGCGGAAGACGGTGGAGTGGTTGACGCCGAGCGCTGCCGCGGCTGCCGGCAGCGCTCGCTTGTCGGCGATGGCCTTGATCAGGCGGAAATCGTCCCAGGCCAAGGGCTTCGCGGATTGAATCATCCGGTCACTCTTGGCCAAGGCTTCCGTTCCAGCAAGTGCCGCTCGCTCAGGCAATGGCCGGCTTGCCCTGCCATTCGCTGCGGCCGGACTTCAGCGCCAGCGCGCCATCGCCGATCAGCGCGTGGGCGAAGGCAGTGAGCGCCAGGAAGGCGGGATATTCCCAGCCGCCGTTCGGGGCGTTGAAGACCCAGCCATTGGGAGCATGGACTGCCAGGGCGCCCAGCAGGATCGGCACCAGCGCCAGCGAGACATAGCGGCCATAGAAGCCGAGGAGGATCGCGAAGCCGCCGAGAAGCTCGGCCAGCATGATCGGCCAGGCCAGGAACGCCGGCAGGCCGACCTGCCCGAGGAAGCCGGCAAAGCCGGCGGGGGTGAAGATCACGAGCTTCAGATAGGCATGTGCGATGAACATCAGGCCGAGCGCGACGCGCAGGCCAAGGGCGCCATAAGGGGCAAGGCGATTGTCGATCATGGTGGTGTCTCCTGAAAAGGGACCGGTTGGTCTCGGGTCAGGATTTTGGTCTGATCCACCCGCAAATCAAATTGTAAATCGAGGCATCATACATTGCATGATTGCAATAAACTCCCTCTGGCGCTTTTGCGGTTCCGGGCCAATCTTTCGGCCAACAGGGCAGACGCCCACATGTTCGGAGGACAAGCATCATGCAGATCAACGGCCTTCACCACGTCACCGCCATTTCCGGCCCCGCGCGCCGCAACCTCGACTTCTACAGCCGCGTGCTCGGCCTGCGCCTCGTCAAGAAGACGGTGAACTTCGACGATCCCGGCACCTATCACCTCTATTTCGGCGATGCCGATGCGGCTCCGGGCTCGATCCTGACCTTCTTCCCGTGGGAGCATGCCGCTCCCGGCCGGCTCGGCGTCGGCGAGACTCAGGAGACGGTCTTCCGGGTTCCGGCAGGCTCCATCGGCTACTGGGCGCATCGCTTCGTCGAGCAGGGCGTGCCGCATGAGGCGCCGATCAAGCGCTTCGGCGAGAGCGTGCTGAGCTTCCGCGATCCGGACGGCATGAGGCTCGCCCTCGTCGGCCTGCCCGGCGTGGAGAAGGAGCCGGCCTGGGCCGAAGGCGGCATCCCGGCGGAGCATGCCCTGCGCGGCTTCCACAGCGTCAGCTTGCTGCTGGCCGATGCGGCACCGACGGCTGCGATCCTGAGCGACGTCTTCGGCTTCGCCGAGGTCGGCCGCGAGGAGACGCTGATCCGCTATGCCGCACAGGGCACGACGGTCGGCGGGGTGATCGACCTGCGCGTCGCCGGCGGCTTCCTGCCGGCCCGGCAGGGCGCGGGCTCCGTGCACCACATCGCCTTCCGGGCGGCCGACGACGCCGCGCAGGAGGAGATGGTCCGCCGCCTCTCTGAGAACCATGGCATCCACACCACGGAGCAGCGCGACCGGAACTACTTCCGTTCGGTCTACTTCCGCGAGCCGGGCCATGTCCTGTTCGAGATCGCGACCGATGTCCCCGGCTTCGCGGTCGATGAGCCGGCTGCCGAACTCGGGCGGGCGCTGAAGCTGCCGCCCGGCCTGGAGGCGCACCGCAAGCAGATCGAGGCGGTGCTGCCCGAACTCGGCTGAACACGTCCTGCCGCCCGGCCATGAGCCGGCGGGCGGCAGGACTCTCATGCGGACCGGTGAAGACCGGCCGGCAAACCGACCTGCCTGCCATCTTGGGGACAGGTCGGCTCCGCTTTCGTCAAGGGAGATGACCATGATCGACACGAAGACCGACACTGACTTCATCCACGTCTTCGAGCCGGGCAGCGATCCGGCCCGCAAGCCGCTCCTGCTGCTGCACGGCACCGGAGGCGACGAGCGCGACCTGCTGTCGCTCGGCCGCACCGTCGCCCCGGGCGCGAGCCTGCTCTCGCCGCGCGGCAAGGTTCTGGAAGGCGCTGCGCCGCGCTTCTTCCGCCGATTGGCCGAAGGCGTCTTCGACGAGGCCGATTTGCGCCGCCGCACGGATGAACTGGCTGATTTCGTACTGCAGGCGCGGGAGCGCTACGGCCTCCCCGCCCCGATCGCGCTCGGCTTCTCGAACGGCGCCAACATCGCCGCGGCGATGCTGCTGCAGCGCCCGGAGGTTCTGGCCGGCGCGGCCCTGCTGCGCGCGATGATGCCGTTTTCGGACGCGCCGCGCAGTCAGCTCAACGGCAAGCCCGTGCTGGTTCTCTCCGGCGCGCTCGATCCGATCGTGCCGGCGGCCAATGCCGAGGGGCTCGCCTGCCAGCTCGAGGATAGCGGCGCGCTGGTGGAGCATCGCGTGCTGCCGGCCGGGCATGGCCTCGGCCAGGCCGATCTCGGCTTGCTGAGCGACTGGCTGGCGCGGGTCTGAGGAAGGCGGCAGGCTCTTCCGCCGCTTTTTTCATACGGGCAAGCGGCTTCAGCCAGCCAGCGGAATCATGATTGCCATGGCGACGACAACCACGACAAGGGCGCGCAACAGCACGGCGCCATGGTTGGAAAGCGGAACGTCCGAACTACGCGACAGAGCACGCATCACGACTCCCATCAACGCGGCAGTGCCTGATGGTGACGTGACGTAGGGTCAGCTGGCAAGTATCGACCGAGCGGAGACGGTGGACAACTGCGCTTGGCTCAGCGGCCGGCAGGTCGCGCATGACAGCGCCTCAGGCACGGTCCTTGCGGACGACGACATAGGCGTAGGTCGTCACCAGGTTCCAGCCGATCCGCGCGGCGAGCGCATTGAAGGCATGGTCGAGCTGCTTCAGGCCCGGCATCCGGTCGAAATAACCATGACCCCAGAAGCGCTGGATATGGACGTCGCTGAAGCCCGCACGGTTCAGCATCGGCGTCAGCAGTGCCGGGCTGCCGCGGCACCAGTCATACAGCGCCGGAAACTTCGGATCGCCACCGCCGTCGCGCCGCGCCGGGAAGAGCGCATGGACGATCGCCCGCGAGGCGTTCTCGGGCAGGATATGGTTCAGCGCGAAGACGGGCGCCCACAGCGTCGGAAAGAAGGCCAGCGCCACGCCGCCGGGCGCCAGCAGGGCATGGATGTTGCGCCAGGCCTGCTCGACACCGTCGATATGCTCGAAGACCATGCGGGACACCATCATGTCGTAGCTCCCGCGCACCGCATCCGGCTCCGTGAGGTCGCCGGCGATGTCGAAGTGCGCGGTCTTCAGGCCGGGCGGCGTCAATGCGAGTTCGCCGGCATCGATATCGTTCACGATGAACTCGATCCCGGCATCGGCCGCCTGCGCCTGCGTGAACAGGGGATCGCGCCCCCCACCGATCTCGCAGATGCGGCGCAGGCCGAACTGGCTGGCCATGCCGAGGATGGTGGGCTCGTAATTGTCCCAGGCCCATTCCGAGTGCCAGTTCGGCGAGACGCTGCGAAAGTACTCGGCGGTGGAGGCGGGTGCAGGCCCAACGGCCTGCGAGGTCGCCTCAACGCGAACCGGGGCCATGGTTGCCAGGGACATGTTCGCTTCCGCTCCAGATGCTCGCGCTGCAGCATTCAGAATGATCTCGCCCCCGGCCTCCCGCAATCGCAGTTTTAGTCCACGGTTAATCAAAACGTTCACCAAAGGCAGGCGGCACAGTCGTCTACGTGGGTCTCCAATACCGGTTGGAGCCGCGAAATTCGCTCCAGGTGCCGGCCCAGGCAGACCGGTACCGCGTCTCCCCCTGCCCGCTCCGGCCAGCCCGCCTCGGCTTCAACGCGCCGCGGCCGGGCGCCGCTCCGGCAGCGTCATCGCCATGACGCCGACGACCACGAAGCCGAGGCCGACCCAGGCGGTGGAACTCAGGGTCTCGCCCAGGAAGACGAGGCCGATGACGACGCCGATCGGCACGCGCACATAGGACACGGCCGTCGTCCCGACCGAGCCGAGCGTGCGGATCAGGCGGAAATAGATGGCGAAGGCGAGCGCCGTCGAGAAGACGGACAGGGCGATCAGCGCCATGACCGATTCCTGCGACGGAGCGAGGGTCCAGGGCCGGTCCACGATCAGCGCCGCCGGAATGAGCAAGGCCGTGCCGGCCAGCATCGAGCCTGCGGCGGGCAGCAAGGGATCCATGCCGGAGAAGTTGCGTCCGAACAGGGCGGCGCAGGCATAGGCGACCGTTGCCGCGATGATGGCGAGTTGCGGCAGTACGGCATGGCCGAGGCCGGAAAAGGCGTCGACGCCGACGATCAGGCTGACGCCGGCGATGCCGGCACCGACTCCGCGCCCCTTGCGCCAGTCCGGGCGCTGCCCTGGCATCAGCATCAGCGAGATCAGGAAGACGAAGACCGGCGTGGTGCCGTTGAGGATCGAGGCGAGGCCCGCATCGACGCTGCGCTCGGCCCAGGCGATCAGCGTGAAGGGCACGACGCTGTTGAGGCAGGCCTGCGTCAGGAAGCGCCGCCAGGTGACGAGATCGCGCGGCAGGCGCAAGCCGCGCCAGCGCATGACGGCGAGCAGGATCAAACCGGCGATCAGGGTGCGGGCCGCGATCAGGGTCAGCGGCGGAATGGTCTCCACACCAATCTTGATGAAGGTGTAGGAGCCGCCCCAGAGCGTGGCGAGCGCCAGCAGCAGGGCGAGTTCGGTGGCACGGTTCGGCGTTGCGGCCGGGGCATCCAGCGCTTGCATCGACATATGTTTCTCCTTGGGTTGGCGAAACATGACAGCAGCGACGCGTCGATGCATGCGGGAACGCTACGGTTTCGGCCGTAGCTTCGAAGCCTGATTCAACAGCCTGCGAAGCTGAGTCAACTGCTCCATCTAAACCGTTGGCCCAAAAGAAAAACCCGCGGCCTTCGCCGCGGGTTCGATTGTTGCGACGACGCTTTCGCTCAGGAATGCGCGAGGATCGCCAGCAGCAGAAGCGCGATGATGTTGGTGATCTTGATCACCGGGTTCACGGCGGGTCCCGCCGTGTCCTTGTAGGGGTCGCCGACGGTGTCGCCGGTGACCGAGGCCTTATGCGCCTCCGAGCCCTTCATGTGACGCACGCCGTCCTTGTCGACGAAGCCGTCCTCGAAGCTCTTCTTAGCATTGTCCCAGGCGCCGCCGCCCGAGGTCATCGAGATCGCCACGAAGATGCCGGTGACGATGACGCCCATCAGCATGGCGCCGACCGAGGCGAAGGCGTTGTTCTTGCCGGCGATCGCGTAGATCACGAAATAGGTCACGATCGGCGCCAGCACCGGCAGCAGGGACGGCACGATCATTTCCTTGATCGCGGCGCGGGTCAGCATGTCGACGGCACGGCCGTAATCGGGCCGGTCCGTGCCCGCCATGATGCCGGGCTTCTCCTTGAACTGGCGCCGGACCTCCTCCACCACCGAACCGGCGGCGCGGCCGACCGCGGTCATGCCCATGCCGGCGAAGAGGAAGGGGATGAGGCCGCCGAGCAGCAGGCCGACGACGACGTAGGGGTTCGACAGCGAGAAATCGACGACCACGCCCTTGAAGTACTGGAAGGTGGTCGAGCCCGCCTTGTTGGCCTCGGCGATGAAGAAGTTGAGGTCCGAGGTATAGGCCGCGAAGAGCACGAGCGCTCCGAGGCCGGCGGAGCCGATCGCATAGCCCTTGGTGATCGCCTTGGTGGTGTTGCCGACCGCGTCGAGCGCATCGGTGGAGTGGCGGACTTCCTTGGGCAGGCCCGCCATCTCGGCGATGCCGCCGGCATTGTCGGTGACGGGACCGAAGGCGTCGAGCGCCACGACCACGCCCGCCAGCGCCAGCATCGCGGTCGTCGCGATGGCGATGCCGAACAGGCCGGCGAGACCATAGGACACGATGATACCGGCGATGATCACGATGGTCGGCAGCGCAGTCGATTCCAGCGAGACCGCGAGGCCCTGGATGACGTTGGTGCCGTGGCCGGTGACCGAGGCCTGGGCGATCGAGACCACCGGGCGCTTGCCGGTGCCGGTGTAGTATTCGGTGATGACGACGATCAGCAGCGTCACCGCGAGGCCGACCAGCGCGCAGCCGAAGAGGCCGCCCGAGGTGAAGGTGATGCCCTGCCCCGTGGTGAAGGACGCCGAGAAGCCGCCGAACATGGCGTAGTTCACCGCCGCGATCGCCCCGACCGAAAGCACGCCAGCGGCGATGAAGCCCTTGTAGAGCGCGCCCATGATCGACTGGTTGGCGCCGAGCTTCACGAAGAAGGTGCCGATGATCGAGGTGACGATGCAGGCCGCGCCGATCGCCATCGGATAGAGCATCATCGTGCCCAGCACCGGCTGGCCGGCGAAGAAGATCGCGGCGAGCACCATGGTCGCGACCAGCGTCACCGCATAGGTCTCGAACAGATCGGCGGCCATGCCGGCGCAGTCGCCGACATTGTCGCCGACATTGTCGGCGATGGTCGCCGGGTTGCGCGGGTCGTCCTCGGGGATGCCGGCCTCGACCTTGCCGACGAGGTCGGCGCCAACGTCGGCGCCCTTGGTGAAGATGCCGCCGCCGAGACGGGCGAAGATCGAGATCAGCGAGGCACCGAAGCCGAGCGCCACCAGCGAATCGATGACCGTGCGGCTGGAGGCCTCGAAGCCGAGATAGGAGGTCAGGATGCCGTAGTAGACGGCGACGCCGAGCAGCGCGAGGCCGGCGACGAGCATGCCGGTGACGGCGCCGGCCTTGAAGGCGACGTCGAGGCCCTCACCCAGCGACTGCATCGCCGCCTGGGCGGTACGGACGTTGGCGCGCACCGAGACGTTCATGCCGATGAAGCCCGCCATGCCCGAAAGTACCGCGCCGATCAGGAAGCCGATCGCCACCCATTTGCCGAGCAGCCAGGCGAGTACGACGAAGAGCACGACGCCGACCATCGAAATGGTCATGTACTGACGCTTGAGATAGGCCTGCGCGCCTTCGGCGACCGCGCCGGAAATCTCCTGCATGCGCTGGTTGCCGGCATCGCGCTTCATCACATCGCCATAGGCCCAGACGCCGTAGGCTATGGAAAGCGCACTCAATATGATGATGAGAAGCAGAGCTGACATTCGTTTTCCTGACCTTGAGCTTCCGAGCCGTCGGGAGCGCTGTCGCTCCTCTTTGCAGCGTTGGACGTCAGGCAGCGAAAAAACGGGCCCTAAAGACTCAAGGCCCGCTCCGCGTCGCCAGTGTCAGGCGAATTTGTGGCAAGTTTCGGCGAGGAGCGCAAACGCCTCGGCTTACAAATTTGGTCGAATGTCAGGCAGACCCGCGAAAGCTCAGAGCGCGAAGTCGCGATTGACGTTCTTGTAGAGCAGATAACAGGCGTCGACTTGGCCGGTCGGATAGAATTGTTGCGGGCAATACCCACCCATCCAGATGAAATCCTGCGCCCAGATCTCGTGCCAGTCCTCGCCGAGCAAATAGAGCCCCTGCCCTTCCAGCATATAAAGACCGTGCTCCATCACATGGGTCTCGACGGCAGGAAAGCAGACGCCGGGCTTGAACCACATCAGGTTCATTTCGAAGTCGAACCGCATGTCGCCATAGGGCAGCAGGAACTGGAAGGCGCGCCCTTCCATGCCGGTGTGATTCGTCATCGGCACCGCGTCCTGATGCGACAGGATCGGCTCGGGGATGGCGAGACCAGGCGCCGCCTCGTAGCGCTTGCGCAGGGCGAGGACGCGAGCGGGCCCGGCCGATTCGTTGCGCAGCGTGAAGGGCGTCGCCGGCGGGAGATAGGCGAAGCCACCCGCGGCCATCCCTTGGGGCGCGGCACCCTCGATTGCGAAGCTCACTTCACCGGACAGAACGTAGAAGAAATGCTGGACGCCGTCCTCGCTGAAGGCGGCCGGCGTGCCGCCACCCGGCGCGATCTCAAGCACGTACTGGGCAAAGAAGGCGCCTAGGACGGGCGCGGCGAGAACGCGCACGATCGTGTCCCGGTATTGCGGCAGACGGCTGATCAGCACGCCTTCAGGGGGCATGAAGGCGTAGTTGGAGCGCACGACGCCGCGATTATGGCCGATCGCGCCGGGCGGCACGCGGCCGGTCGCGGGCGGGAATGCGCGGTTGGTCATTCGGATGTCTCCAAGGATGGATGAAGCGCCGCAGCGCTCAGGCGGCCGCCGGGCGCTGGAGGCGCTGCCAGGCAACCATCGCGAGAGCGATGGCGACAGGCGGGAAGACGAGCCAGTTGACGCTGTCCCAGCCACCATGGCTGAGCAGCCCCCCGGCCGAGAAGGAGGCGATGGCAACCGAGCCGAAGACGAGGAAGTCGTTCGCCGCCTGCACTTTCACCCGCTCTTCCGGCCGATAGCAATCCGTCACCAGCGCGGTCGCGCCGATGAAGCCGAAATTCCAGCCGAGGCCAAGCAGGATCAGAGCCAGCCAGAAATGCCCCACGCTAAGGCCGGTGAGGCCGACGACGGCAGCAAGCGCCGTGAGCACCAGGCCGATCGAGGTGATCGTGCCCTTGCCGAAGCGGGCGATCAGGCGGCCGGTGAAGAAGCTCGGCCCGAACATCGCGAGCACGTGCCACTGGATGCCGAGGGCGGCATCCCCGACCGAATGGCCGCAGGCCACCATCGCCATCGGCGCCGCCGTCATGACGAAGCTCATCAGGCCATAGGCGACCAGCGAAGCAATCACCGAGGCGATGAACTTCGGCTGGCGCATGATCTCGCCGAGCGGGCGGCCGCCGCCGGAGCGCGCGGTCGCGACCGGCGGGGCGCGCAGCTGGGAGACGATACCGATCGCCAGCAGCGCCAGCAGCCCTTGCGCGAGGAAGCTCGCTGCGAAGGGCGCCGAGGGCGTGAGATCGCGCGTCCAGTACACAGATTGGGGGCCGATGATGCCCGCGGCGAGGCCGCCGATCATCACCCAGGAAATGGCGCGGGGCTTGAAACCGTCGCTCGCCGTGTCCGCCGCGGCGAAACGGTAGCTCTGGACGAAGGAGCCGTAGAGGCCGCAGACGAAGGTGCCCAAGCAGAACAGCCAGAACAGCTGGAGCGCGACGCCGCCGGCCGCAATGCTCGCCCCGGCGGCGCCGATGAGCGCGCCGATCAGATAGCCGCTGCGCCGGCCGAGCCGGCGCATGACCATCGCAGCCGGAATGACCCCGGTCGCGATGCCGAGCTGCAGCAGGCTGACCGGCACCGTCGCGAAGGCCTTGTCCGCCACGAGCTGCGCGCCGACGATGCCGCCGAGCGAGACGATGATCGCCGGGTTGGCTCCGCCGAGCGCCTGTGCGCCGGCCAGCACCAGCGCGTTGCGCTTCGCGAGCCTGTCGCCATCGAGGACCGGAACATGCTGGTTCATCACAACGCCGCCTCGCGGCCCGCGATGCGCCGCCGTCAGAAGTGAGAGAAGGAGCCCTGCGCGAAGCTGCGCGGTTGACCTTTCTCCCGATATGTCACCACGCCGGCCTCGGCCGTGATCCGGCCGATCGGCACCAGCGGAACCATCGTCTCCGCCGCGGCTGCGATCAGGGCAGAATATTCCCCTTCCGAAGCCGTGCAGAGAATTTCGTAGTCGTCTCCACCGGTCCAGGCCAGTTCCGCCAGCGCGGGATCGGCCATGAGCGCGGCGCGGGCCGGATCCGACAGCGGGACGGCGTCGAGATCGATTTCGGCGCCTGTTCCCGAAGCGGCAAGCAGCTTGGCAAGGTCTCCGACGAGGCCGTCCGAGACGTCCATCGCCGCCGAGGCATGGCGTTGCAGGGCGTCGGCGAGAATGAACCGCGGCTGCGGATGCAGGTAACGATCGGCCAGGAACACCCGTTCATCGGCACCGAGGCTCGCGACCCAGCCCGGCTTGTCGGGGCCGTGCACCTTCAGCCCGAGCGCACCGTCGCCGATGCTGCCGGAGACGAGCACGACATCGCCAGGCTTCGCACCGGCACGCCGAACCATGCGCCCGGCCGGCACTGTGCCGAAGGCGGTGATCGACAGGGTGAGCGGCCCGGAGGTCGAGACGGTGTCGCCGCCGATCAGCGGGCAGCCGCCGCTTTCGGCCATACGGGCGAGGCCCGCCGCGAAGCTGGCGAGCCAGGATGCGGTCCAGCCACGCGGCAAGGCGAGCGCCAGGACGAAGCCTTCGGGCTTCGCGCCCTTGGCGGCCAGATCGGAGAGATTGACCGCGAGCGCCTTCCAGCCGATCGCGTCGGGCGGATCGTCCGGGAAGAAATGCACGCCTGCGACGAGCGCGTCGGCGGTGACGACGACCTCGTAGCCCCGGCCCGGCCGCAGCAGGCCGGCATCGTCGAGAAGACCCAACCCGCCTGGCCCGGCGATCGGCGCGAAATAACGGCCGATCAGCTCGAATTCGCCGGGGCGCTGGTTATCGGCCATGGGTCAGCTAAGCTCCGCAACTGTTCCAAGGTCATCCCGGACAAGCGGCGTAGCCGCGTCGATCCGGGATCCATGCCTGAACCCGATCCGGAAGCGCTCCGGCATGGATCCCGGGACTCCCTTCGGTCGCCCGGGATGACGGTTGAGGTATTAAACTACGCCGCCGGCGCGTCGAACTCGTCGGCACGGAAGTCCCGCGCCATCTTGTCGAGCACCGCGTTGACCATGCCGATCTCCTCGCCCTCATAAAAGGCGCGCGCAACCGCGACATATTCGGAGATCACGGCGCGGCCGGGCACGTCCTTGCGGAAGGCGAGCTCATAGGCCCCGGCACGCAGGATCGCGCGGACCACGGCCTCGACCCGCTTCAGCGGCCAATTGTTGGCCAAGAGATCGTCCACGGTGCGGTCGACCAGGCGCTGCTCCCGCACGACGCCACCGAGAATATCACGGAAGAAGGCGAGCTCGGCCTTCGGCAATTCGATCTCCTCGACCTCCTTGCCGATCCAGAAGGCCTCGAACTCGGCCATCGCCTCGACGACGCCACGGCCGCCGACTTCCATCTCGTAAAGCGCCTGCACGACCGAGAGCCGCGCCCCGCGCCGCATCTCGGCCCGGCTCATCGAGCGCCCTCCGGCGACGGCTCCGCCAGGGAGCGCTTGTAGCGCAGCACGGCGAGCGCCGCTTCCGCCGCGCCGCCGCCCTTGTCCATCTCGGAGCGGTTGGCGCGGGCCCAGGCCTGCGCCTCGTTCTCGACGGTGAGGATGCCGTTGCCGAGCGGCAGCGCGAAGGCGACCGAGAGATCCATCAGCGCGCGCGAGCTCTCGCCGGCGACGATATCGTAATGGCCGGTCTCGCCGCGGATGACGGTGCCGAGCGCGACGACGGCCTCATAGGGATCGACGGCCTCGTCGGCGGCGCGCAGGCCGATGACGATCGCCGAGGGGATTTCCAGCGCGCCGGGCACGGTGACGACGTCGACGCGGCAGCCGGCTTCTTCCAGCACCGCCGTCGTGCCGGCAAGGAGCTCGTCCGCGAGCTTGTCGTAGAAGCGCGCCTCGACCACGAGGACGCGCGCGCCGTCGATCTCGACGGCAGGAGTTGCGGCCTTGTCGGCCGATGTCTGCCGGGGTCCGGCCATTTCTTCTATCCTTCTTGGAATGTGATCGGGCTGGTTACCCTTGCGGGCGCGCCTCCGCAAGCCGCGCGGCATACCGTGCCATCAGATCGACCTCGACATGAACGGAGTCACCCTCCTTGCGCTGCCCCCAGGTGGTGACCGCGAAGGAGTGCGGAATCAGCAGCACGGTGAAGACATCGTCCTCGACCGTGTTGATGGTCAGCGAGGTGCCGTCGAGGCAGATCGAGCCCTTCGTCGCAATGAAGCGCTCCAGCCCCTGCGGCGCGCGGATATGGAAGCGGGCGGTCGCGCCCCAGGGCTCGTCCGGATCGGGCTCGATCGCATCGATCTTCAGGATGCGGCCGGGACCGTCGACATGGCCGACGACCATATGGCCGCCGAGCTCGTCACCCACCTTGAGCGAGCGCTCGAGATTGACCAGCGTGCCGGGCTCCCACTCGCCGACCAGCGTCTTCGCCAACGTCTCGGCCGCGGCTTCCACCTGAAAGATGCAGCCGGGCTGGCCATCCGTGCGGGGACGCAGCGCGGTGACGGTGAGGCAGACGCCGGCGCAGGCGATCGAGGCGCCGATGGCGATGCCTTCCGCCTCATAGGGGCAGGATATGGCGAGGCGCTTGAGGCTCGGCCCCTTGCGCTCGGCCTCCACGACCTCGCCGATGGCGGTGACGATGCCGGTGAACATCAGCCTCTCCTCGTGAAATGCTCGAAACGGTCCTGACCGATCATGCCGGTCTCGACAAGGCCGTATAGATCGGGGTCGGCAAGCTGAGCGGCAAGCCCCGGACGCACGGCAACGATGCCGGGCTGCCCCAGCGTTTTCGGGGACGTCGAGACGATGACCTCATCCGCCAGCCCTGCGAGCGCGAGCTTCTCGCCGATACGCGGCCCGCCTTCGGAGAAAACGCGGTTGATGCCGCGCGTGCCGAGCAACGTCAGGGCCTCGCCCAGGTCGAGATGGCCGTCGGGGGCCATCGAAACCCGCATGACCTCTACGCCGGCCGCGACAAGCGCCTGCTCCGGATCGACCGGCGCAGTCTCGGCCGCGATCACCCAGACGGGGACCTCATGGGCCGTGCGGACGAGCTTCGAGGTCAACGGCAGGCGCAGATGCGTGTCGAGGATGACGCGAATCGGCGATCGCTCCGCCATGCCGGGCAAGCGGACGGTGAGCTGCGGGTCGTCCGCGAGAACCGAGCCGATGCCGAGCATGATGACATCGTGATGCGCGCGCTGGAGATGAACCCAGCCGCCTGCGACCGGGCTCGATACGGCGAGCGGAACGCCCCCTGCCCCGCCGGCATAGCCGTCGGCAGTCCGGGCGACCTTGAAGGTCACCATCGGCCGTCCCTGCGTGATGCGCGTGAGATAGCCGCGATGCGCCTGCCGCGCCTCCTCCTCCAGCACGCCGACCGTGACCTCGATACCGGCCGTGCGCAGGAGGGCATGGCCGAGCCCGGCGATGAAGGGGTTCGGGTCGGCCATCGCCGAGACCACACGCTTCACGCCGGAGAGGATGGTGTGCTCGACACATGGGATGCCGCCGCGCACCGAGCGATGCGAGCAGGGTTCGAGCGTGACGTAGAGCGTGCCGCCCATCGAGGCCGCGCGCGCCCGCGAGAAGGCATGCGCCTCGCCATGGGGGCGACCTCCGGGCTGGGTATGGCCGCGCGCGACGACCACGGGGCCATCCGGCGTGTCGCGCGTGATGATGGCGCCGACCGAGGGGTTCGTCGCGGTCGTGCCGAGGCCGCGGGCGCCATAGGCGAGCGCCTGACGCATGAAAGCGCGGTCGACGGCTTGTTTTTGTTCTGGCGCATTTTCCCGATGCGAAGCGGGCCCCGCTTCGCTCGAAAACGCCTTGGGATCAGTCATCGGCGCGGGGCGGCGGGGCGGAGACGCCCTCTTCCTCGATCGTGCCGAGCTGGCCGAGCAGTTCCTCGAAGTCCTTGGCCTCGCGGAAATTCTTGTAGACCGAGGCGAAGCGGACATAGGCGACGTCGTCGAGGCCTTTCAGCCCCTCCATCACCAGCTCGCCGATGGCCGAGCTCTGGATCTCGGCCTCACCGGAGCTTTCGAGCTGGCGCACGATGCCATTGACCATGCGCTCGATGCGTTCCGGCGCGACCGGGCGCTTGCGCAGCGCGTGCGCAATCGAGGTCTCCAGCTTGTCGCGGTCGAAGGGTGCGCGCCGTCCCGAGCGCTTCACGACAGTGAGCTCACGCAACTGCACGCGCTCGAAGGTGGTGAAGCGGCCGCCGCAATCGGGGCAGACCCGGCGGCGGCGGATCGAGGCGTGGTCGTCGGTGGGACGGGAGTCCTTCACCTGCGTGTCGAGGGAGCCGCAATAGGGACAGCGCATCCAGCCGCTAACCTTTCTCAGAGCCCCTTCGAGACGCCGTCAATAGATCGGGAAGCGCGCGGTCAGCGCCTTGACCTTGGCGGTGACGGCCTGCTCGACGGCGGCGTTGCCCTCCTCGCCGTTCTGGCTGAGCCCGTCGAGCACCTCGGCGATCAGCTCGCCGACCTGCTTGAACTCGGCGATGCCGAAACCGCGCGAGGTCGCGGCCGGGGTGCCGAGCCGGACGCCCGAGGTCGTCATCGGCTTTTCCGGATCGAAGGGGATGCCGTTCTTGTTGCAGGTGATGTGCGCCCGGCCGAGCGCCGCTTCCGCCGCCTTGCCGGTCAGCTTCTTGGAGCGCAGGTCGACCAGCATCAGGTGGTTGTCGGTGCCGCCGGTGACGAGGTCGAAGCCCTTCGACTTCAGCGTCTCGGCCAGCGCCTTGGCGTTGGCGACGACGGCATGGGCGTAGGTCTTGAACTCGGGCTGCAGCGCCTCGAGGAACGAGACCGCCTTGGCGGCGATAACATGCATCAGCGGGCCGCCCTGGATGCCGGGGAAGATCGCCGAATTGATCTTCTTGGCCAGCGCCTCGTCATTGGTCAGGATCATGCCGCCGCGCGGGCCGCGCAGGGTCTTGTGGGTCGTGGTGGTGACGACATGGGCGTGCGGGAACGGCGAGGGATGCGCGCCGCCCGCGACGAGCCCGGCGAAATGCGCGATATCGACCATGAAGTAAGCGCCGACCTTGTCGGCGATCTCGCGGAAACGCGCAAAGTCCCAGTGCCGGGCATAGGCGGAGCCGCCTGCGACGATCACCTTCGGCTTATGCTCGACGGCCAGGCGCTCCATCGCGTCATAGTCGATGATCTGATCGACGACGCAGACGCCGTAGGAGACGACGTTGAACCACTTGCCGGACTGGTTGACCGGCGCGCCATGGGTCAGGTGCCCGCCGGCGGCGAGGTCGAGACCCATGAAGGTGTCGCCCGGCTGCATCAGCGCCATGAAGACACCCTGGTTGGCCTGGGAGCCCGAATTCGGCTGGACATTGGCGAAGCTGCAGCCGAACAGCCGGCAGGCGCGCTCGATGGCGAGCTTCTCGGCGATATCGACGAACTGGCAGCCGCCATAATAGCGCCGGCCCGGATAGCCCTCGGCGTATTTGTTGGTCATCACCGAACCCTGCGCCTCGAGCACGGCGCGGGAGACGATGTTCTCCGAGGCGATCAGCTCGATCTCGTCGCGCTGACGACCGAGCTCCAGCTCGATGGAACGAGCGATCTCGGGATCTGCATCGGCCAGCGAGGCCCCGAAAAACGAGTTCGAGAGGTGCTTGTCCAGCGCGGCTTCGGTCATGTCCGGCTCCTGAAGTTCAACGGCCGGTGGGCGCCCGGCTCCGTCGCGGGCTCCCTATCATGTGCCGTGAGGCTGTCCAAGCGATAGATGGACACGACCAGGCAACGCCACCGTCGCCATCATTGACCTATCGGCTTTCGCCGCGTCGGCAGCAGTTTCTTCTCCGTATCCGGTCGGGACGGGTGATAGACGAGCGGTCTGCGCGAGGCCGTCTTCAGCAGCGCCCGGAAAGTCGGGCATTCCAGGTGAGTCGGCGCGCGGCAGTCGGCAACATGGCGCAGAGCGTCGCGCAACGTCCTCAGTCCGACCATTTGCCGCTGCAATTCGTCGGCCCGGGCCCGCAACTGCTCGCGCGGGATGTTCGGCTGCCCGTCCGCCCCGAACATCGCGGCGATCTCCTCGAGCGAGAAGGCCGCGGTCTTGCCGAGGCCGATCAGCGACAGCCTGAGCAGCACATCGGGATCGTACTGCCGCCGCAACCCGCGCCGCCCCTCCGAGCGGATCAGGCCGATCTCCTCGTAATAGCGCAAGGCCGAGGCCGGCACGCCGGAGCGTTCCGCGACCTCACCGATATCCAGCAACAGCATGCTTGACCTCAAGTCGACTTGAATTCGTAGGCTCTGCTGGACGGTTGATTTCCGCAAGAGGAAAAATCATGGAAAGCGTTGTCACAGCGAAAGAAAATCCGATCTGGCAAGACCCGCGCGCCATCGCCTTGCTGATGGCGGCCTCGCTCACGACCATGGCCAATGCGACGATCAGCCCGGCGCTGCCCGGACTGGAGCGCCTGTTCGCCGGCGACCCGAACGCGGCGATGCTGACGCGTCTGCTGGTGCCGGCGCCCTCGCTCAGCGTCGCACTCTGCGCGCCATTCGCCGGGATCGTGGCGGACCGATTCGGGCGGCGCGCGATGCTTCTGGCCGGCGTCATCCTGTTCGTCATCGCCGGATGCGCCGGCCTCGTCCTGCCGGACCTGCCGTCGATCTTCGCAAGCCGCCTCGTCCTCGGCGTCGCCGTCGCCTTCATCATGACCGCACAGACCGCGCTCGTCGGCGACTATTTCAGCGGGGACGACCGCAACACGCTGACGGGTTTGCAGATCTCCGCCCGGAACTTCGGCGGGCTCGTCTTCATCTCGCTGGCGGGCTGGGTGGCGTCGATATCCCCTCGCCTGCCCTTCGCCATCTACGGACTCGCCGCGATCTTCCTGCCCTTGATGTGGCTGGTCATCACCGATCCGCCCCGCAGCGCGCCGATGATTGGCGGTAGACCGCTGGATGGCCACGATGGACATCCGTCCTGGCGCGCCCTGCTCGCGCTGCTGGTGCTGCTCCAGGCCGCGACGAACATGATCTTCTTCCTGATGCCCACCCAAATCTCGTTCTTCCTGGAGGTGCAGGGTTATGAGAGCGCGGTCATGACCGGCATGGTTCTGGGCATGCTCATGATCTCCGGCGGCTGCTTCGCGCTGCTCTATAGGCGAATCCAGCGGGCGACCGATTATCCCGGCATCTTCACGCTGGGTTATGCCGCGATGGCGATCGGCTTCGCGCTGTTGCCCTTCGCGGGGGCGGCTCCGGCGTTGTTTGCGGCGGCATTGCTGATCGGCGCCGGCTACGCGCTGGTGTCGCCGAGCTTTATCGCCATCGCGCTGAACCTCGCACCGCCCTCCTCGCGAGGGCTGGCCGGCGGCATCCTGACCGCCTCGATCTTCATCGGCCAGTTCTGCTCTCCGCTGATCAGCACGCCGCTCATCGCCGCACATGGCTATCGGGGGTTGTTCTGGAACACCGCTCTGCTTCTGGCTGCGATGGCGATCGCGGCGGGGCTGGCAGCGGGCGTGAAATCAATGGGCAAGAAGAGCTAGCGCCCTAGCGATCGGTGAGATCGCCATAGAAATCCAAAGCTGCGATCTCGTTTCCTGCCGCGATATTCGCGACGTCAGGATCGAATATCCCGCGCCAACAAAAAACCCGCCGGAGACCGGCGGGTTTTTCCAGAAGCAGCGAAAGCCGAAGCCTCAGATATCCTGATCGCCCTGCAGAGCCGCGACCGGCGCGGGGCCGAGGCCGTCCTTGTTGTAGATGTCGTCGCGGAACTGCACGCCGCCATCGGCGGTCGCCCAGGCCGTGACATAGACCCAGTAGCAGGACACAGGGTCGGAAATACGCGCATTGACGCGCTGGCCGGACTGGATGGTCTCGTCGATCCTGGCGCGATCCCAGCCGGCAGTGTTCTTCAGCAGCCAGGCGACATAGTCCCGCACGTTCTGCACGCGCATGCAGCCCGAGGAGACGAAGCGGTAATCGTCGCCGAAGATGCCCTTCGAGGGCGTGTCGTGCATGTAGACGCCGTGCGGGCTCGGGATGTTGATGCGCACGAAGCCGAGCGAGTTGAAGTCGCCGCCCGGGTCCTGCCGGAAGGT
Organism: Allobosea sp. RIT-PG3_2; assembly: GCF_057321085.1. Lineage (NCBI taxonomy): Bacteria > Pseudomonadati > Pseudomonadota > Alphaproteobacteria > Hyphomicrobiales > Alloboseaceae > Allobosea > Allobosea sp. RIT-PG3_2. The sequence goes on from NZ_JBXWCA010000001.1 coordinate 774,289, forward strand.
GTAGCGCGTCGCCTCGTCCGAATTCCAGTTCACGCTGGCGGGAGAAATCTCGCCGCCATTGGGCGAGATGATGCGGATCTTGTTCTCGGTGAGGTAGCTCGGCTCCTTGCGCATCTTCGGGATCAGATCCTTGCGGATGATCGAGGCGGGAACCGTCCAGGTCGGGTTGAAATTGATTTCCGGAATCTTGGTCTGCAGCAGCGGCGACTGGCGGTCGATCTTGCCGACGCCGGCGGCGTGGCGTGTCGCGACATGGCCGTTCTCGACCGTCTCCACCATCGCGGCGGGGATGTTGGCGACGACATAGCGGCCGCCGAGATTGCCGGACCAGCTGCGCAGCCGGACGACATTGGTCTCGAGCTGGCGGATGCGGCGGTCGATCGGCACGTTGAGCGCAACCACCGTCGCGCGGTTGATCGTGCCGGTGGTCGAAAGCCCGACGCGGGACTGGAAGCGGCGGACGCCGGCCTCGACGTAGGAATCATAGATCGGGCTGTCGCCGGCAGCGGCATCGAGGTCGCCGGTGACGATCAGGCGGCGGCGCAACGCGACCACGCCCGGCCCCTTGGCACCGACGCTCATGCGATCGGGAAGCTGAACCTGCGGCCAGCCGCCGCGCGCGGCGAGATCGCGATAGGCCGTGATCGCCTCCTCGGTCGCCTGCAGCGACTCGGACGACAGCATCGGCGTGGAGGAGCGCAACACGGCATTGCGCATGCCCGCGTCGTAGCTCTGGCGCCACTCGGCCTGCTGGGCGAGCGCCGGGGCTGCAGCGGCCGTTGCGGCGCCCGAGAGAAGGGCCAGCACGGTTTCGCGGCGGGTCAGGCTCAGTTGCGACATCTCTTCCCTCTTCAAGACTACGCGCCTCTTCTAAGACTACATGCAGGCAGGCCGCATAAAAACGTCGCCAAAAAGGCGACGTTCGCGGCGGACTGCCGCAACAACCTCATGACCGACGACGGTGTCCTAGCACGGTTAACGAGGCGTGATGACAGAGGCGAATTTAGGGCATGGCATGGTTTTGCCCGATGCATGGCAACAAAACCACAGTTGGGGCGAACGCTTGGCCGGAATCATGCCGGCGCGGCCGAGGCTGTGCCCCGACCGCGCAACAGGCAGGTGATCTTCAGAACCGCGGAAAGCCGCGGTTTTCTCAGAGCTTGTAGCGGATCTGGTCGGTCCAGAAGCGCTCGAGGCGCAGCAGGGCGTTGTTCATCCGCTCGAAATCATCGGCCGCGATGCCGCCGATCTGCTCGACCGTGCGGACGTGCTTGTCGTAGACGCCCTTCACGATATCGTGCACTTCCGTGCCCTTGTCTGTGAGGCTGATGCGGACCGAGCGGCGATCGATGCGCGAGCGGGCATGGTGGAGATAGCCCAGCTCGACCAGCTTCTTGACGTTGTAGGAGACGTTCGAGCCGAGATAGTAGCCGCGCGTCCTGAGCTCGCTGGCGGAGAGCTCGGCGTCGCCGATGTTGTAGAGCAGCAGAGCCTGCACGCTGTTGACGTCGTCACGACCGCGGCGCTCGAACTCATCCTTGATGACATCGAGAAGGCGGCGATGCAGCCGCTCCACCAGCGTGAGAGACTCAAGATAAAGAGGCTTCACGTTGAGTTCGGCGTCGCTAGTCTTGGCAACGTCTGAAGTCTTGACGCTCGCTTTCATGGTATATCCCGCCTGTTGTGTGTCGGCCAGGATTTGTCTCCTGGTCCGCTTCTGAAAAAGACCATAAGCTGGCGCGGATGAAAACGAGTTTAAATATCAGGATGAATCAGGGATTTACCGCTTTGGGTGAATCGTAGGTGAAGCCAGAAACGCTTAAGCTAAAGCGATTCTTACCATGACTCGACGCAATCGAGAGGCCTCAGGACGTCATTGCGAGCCATCGCGCAGCGATGAGCCCGGAATCCAGAACCAATGGGGCGGCCCGGAAAGGCTCGCCCTCAACGCCTCCATTGCTGACGCTCATCGGTTCCGGGCTCAGGCCTTCGGCCTGCTTTGGAATGACGGAGCGGTTCGCGCGCTCATGTCGACTTACTCGGCTTCATTCTCCGCGGCCCAGGTCGCCAGGAAGTAGACCGCCATCAACCCGATATAGAGGGCGATCAGCCAGACGGTCATCGGCACGAAGCGCGGGAAGAAGAAGCTCAGCAGCATCTGGCTGATCGCGGCCAGCAGCCAGAGCACGCCGCCCCAGGTCGAGGTCAGCCAGAGCCCGACGGCAGCGACGAGATCGATCACCGCGAAATACACGATGATGGCCTGATAGCTCAGCAGGCGGCTTTCGAAGGGCGGCTGCGGATTGCCGGGGAGGCCGAAGATCACCGCCCAGGCGGTCAGGCCTTTCGCCAGCCAGAACGCCGAAAGCAGGCGCAGGAACCAGACGAGCAGAAGCCGCCAGCGGCCCTGCCGCTTTGCGCCATCCTCGCCAGCCCGCGCCCCGCGCAGGGCCTCGCCGTCACCGCCTAGCCCCAAGCTCAGCCCTCCAGCTTGAGTTCGTCGGCGCCGAGCGGCGCGAAATAGGCGTCGATATCCGCCTGCCTGACCGCGTCGAGCGTCGCAGGCTGCCAGCGCGGCGCCTGGTCCTTGTCGACCACCACGGCGCGCACACCCTCGTAGAAATCATGGCCGCGCGCGATGCGCGAGACGATGCGAAACTCCGTGCGCATCGCCTCGGCGAAATCGAGCCCGGCGCCGCGCCGCATCTGCTCGAAGGCGACGGCGACGCTCGTCGGGGATTTCGCGGCGATCGTCTGCGATAGCTTGCCGGCGAAGGCGCTGCGATCCGTGGCCGACTTGCCAAGGCGCTCCATCACCTCCGGCAAGGCCTTTGCCCCGAAGGCATCGGCGATCACGGTCCGCTCCGCCTGCAGGGGGCCGGGTCCGCGCTGCATGGCGAAAGCCGCGAGAATCTCGTCGAGCGCGCCACGGCCCGTCAGCGCATCGGCCAGTTCCGCCATCCGCTCGCTCGGCACCCCATGGGTCGCGAGCCCGACCGAGAGCGCATCGGCCGCGCCGATCCGCTCCCCCGTCAGCGCGAGGAAACTGCCGAAGCCGTCAGCCAGTCGCGGCAGCGCATAGGTGGCGCCGACATCGGGGAAGAAGCCGATGCCGACCTCCGGCATCGCAAACAGGTAGCGGTCACCGGCGATACGGTGGCTGCCATGCAGGGAAATGCCGACGCCGCCGCCCATGACGATGCCGTCGATCAGCGCGACATAGGGCTTCGGGTAAGTCTTGATGCGGTGGTTGAGGATGTATTCCTCGCCCCAGAAGGCGAGCATCTCGTCGTAGCGGCCGGCCTTGCCGCAATCATGCAGCCAGCGGATGTCGCCCCCGGCGGAGAAGGCCTTCTCGCTGGTGCTGATGACGACGACGCGGGTGACCTTCGGATCGTCTTCCCAAGCATCGAGCGCGCGGGCGAGCTCGCGGACCATGCCGAGGCTCAGCGCGTTCAGCGCCTTCGGCCGGTTGAGCACCACCACGCCGGCGGCGCCGCGGATCTCGCAAATGATCTCCTGGTCCTGCGTCATGGCCCGATCCCGCTTCCGATGGCTGCGGTTCTGGAAGGCGGGGGCAGGCTTGTCAACGCGACGGAACGGCAGCCCGCCTTGGCCCCGTCGCACCGACGGACACCGCAAGAGTTGCGTCGCGCTGGACCAAGCCTTGCGACCATGCGCCCTGTTTTGGAATTATTCCGATGTGGTATGGAGGACATCGCCGACTTCGCCCGCATGACGAAAGCCGGGTCACCTACCTTTCATCGCTCGAGGCAGATTTCATGGAATCCCGGGTCGTGCGGCCTTTCCCCCTTCCCCGTTCCCGCCAGGACGAGGCGCCTGCGGCGCCTTCGCTCGGGCTCACCCGCCGCATGCGCCGCAACCGCAAGGCCGAATGGTCGCGCCGGCTGGTGCGGGAATCTGTGCTGACGACGGACGACCTGATCTGGCCGATCTTCCTGATGGATTCCTCCGACGCCCGCACGCCGGTGGAATGGATGCCCGGCGTCGACCGGCTCAACATCCAGGAGGCCGTGCGGCAGGCCGCCGAGGCCGCTGCGCTCGGCATCCCGGCCATCGCGCCCTTCCCCTTCGTCGACAAGGCGCTGCGCGACCCGACGGGCTCGGAAGCGCTCAACATCAACAACCTGATGTGCCGCGCGGTGCGCGCCATCAAGGCCGAGGTGCCGCAGATCGGCATCATCTGCGACGCCGCGCTCGACCCCTACACCTCGCACGGCCATGACGGCGTCATGGATGGCGAGCGTGTCCTCAACGACGCCAGCGTCCATATTCTCGTCCAGCAGTCACAGGCGCTCGCCGATGCCGGCGCCGACGTCATCGCGCCCTCCGACATGATGGACGGGCGTGTCGCGGCGATCCGCGCCGCGCTCGATGGCGACGGCCATGAGGACGTGCAGATCATGGCCTATGCGGCGAAATACGCCTCGGCCTTCTACGGCCCGTTCCGCGATGCGATCGGCACCAACGCCACCCTCATTGGCGACAAGCGCACCTACCAGATGGACCCGGCCAACTCCGACGAGGCGATCGCCGAGGTGATGCTCGACCTCGAAGAGGGCGCCGACATGGTGATGATCAAGCCCGGCCTGCCCTATCTCGACGTGGTGGCGCGGGTGAAGGACCACTTCCGCGTGCCGACCTTCGCCTACCAGGTCTCCGGCGAGTACGCGATGATCATGGCCGCCGCGAACAATGGCTGGCTCGATGGCGAAAAGGCGATGCTGGAGAGCCTGATGGCCTTCAAGCGCGCGGGCGCCGACGGCGTGCTGACCTATTTCGCGCCGCGCGTGGCGAAGAAGCTGAAAGCGGCGGTCTGAGCGGGACGCGTCTCGTTTTCCTGCACGTCTCGTTCCGGCTATGCCTCGTCAAGGCACGTGGCACCGCCATAATCGTCGAGGCTTTTTCGAGTCGCTCCGGCCATGTTCGGCATCACGATAAGCGCGACGTCCGACGCGCTGCCATTTTGGGAACTGGTCGACGAAGCCGCCCGGCTTGAGCCGACTTCCTCGAACCGGGCGCTGGCATACCCACCGCATATCACGCTCGCCCGATATCAGCAGATTTCTCCGGACCTGCTTTTCGCAGCCGCCGCAGCTATCGAGGGTCAGCGGCTCGCCCTGACATTCGATCGCATTGGCATTTTCGATACCGATCCAATTGTTCTCTGGCTGTCGCCGCGAGCGGATCGGCATCTACTCGACATGCATGACAGGCTGCACAAAGCAGCCGGTTCGACATTGTGCGATCCCCATTATCGACCGAAGCAATGGACGCCCCATCTTACGCTTGCGATGTCGATCCCCTCGGAGCGCCGCGCTCTGGCGCTTGGATTCGCCGAACGAGCGGTCGCGCCGTTCAGCATGACATTCGAGACGGTCGAGTGCGTTTCCTGGCCACCCGTGCGCGTGTTGCGGAGATTGCCGCTCCGACGCTGACAGGCGAAGCCCGACGCTCTTCGGCATCGTCCGTACTATGCACAGCACCGGCAGCCTGAGCCTCGTGTTCCAATGCGCACGGGCAAGCGCTACCGTCTCGGCACATGCGCCCGCTCCTCCTGCCGATTCTGGCTGTTGTCCTGCTCGCCCTCGCGGGGTGCGGCGAGGATTTCGACACCGACCAGATGCGGCTCTGCCGGCAGGCGATCCCGCCGCTCAATCCGCCGAATGCCCGCATCGAGATCGAACGGGCGACCAAGGGGCCGGTCAGTCGCGCGCTGAGGCTGCTCTACCGGGTCCAGCTCGGCGACGGCATATCGCGCCATCGCAGCATCGATTGCCTTTTCGCCGGGGAAGGCAGCGGGCCCGGCCGCGGCGCCATGATCGGCATCGCCTCCGACGGACGCCCGATGGCCGATGCCAGCTTCTATCTGCTGCGGCGCTTCTATCTCGAAGACCGGGCCGAACCACCTCCCGACCCAGCCGCGCCCTCGGCCGAAGACTTGCCGGCGATTCCGGGCGGTCTCGCCTACGGCCTGCAGCAAGGCTTGAGCGCCCTGCCCTCGGCGGCGATCTACAGCCTGCTCGCCGCGGCCTATGCTCTCGTCTATGGGCTGACCGGACGGATCATCCTCAGCTTCGGCGAATTCGCGGCAATGGGCGCGCTGTCCTCCGTCGTCGGCGTGGCGCTCCTGCTCTCTCTCGCGATCTCGACACCGCTCTCGGGACTCGCCGTCGCCTTCACCGTTGCGATCGTCGTCTGCGCCCTGCACGGCTTCGCCATGGGCCGCTTCGTGCTGCGCCATCTCGAACGCGCCAGCGGCCAGCAGATGCTGATCGCCACCATCGGGCTCGCCATCGCGATGTCGGAGTATCTCAGGCTGGTGCAGGGGCCGGAAATGCGCTGGCTGCCGCCCGTCTTCAACACGCCGATTCCCCTGGCGCATGCCGGCGATTTCATCCTCACCTTAAACCCGCTGTCGCTGGCCCTCGCCGTCATCGGACTCGGCACGGCGCTCGGCCTCGTCGCGCTGATCCGGCGCACGGCCTATGGCCGGGCCTGGCGGGCCGTGTCGGACGATGCGCACACTGCGGCGCTGTTCGGCGTCGATGCCCGCGCGGTTCACGACGTCGCCGTCATCATCGCCTGCGCGGTCTGCGGCATGGCTGGGGTTATCGTCACGGTGATCTACGGCGGCATGGGCTTTGCGGGCGGCTTCTCGCTCGGGCTCAAGGCCCTCGTCGCCGCGATTCTCGGCGGGATCGGCTCGGTCAGCGGCGCGGCGCTGGGCGGCCTCTTCATCGCCGTCTTCGAAGCCGCCTGGTCGTCGACCTTGCCGATCGAACAGCGCGACCTCGCCGTCTATTCGCTGCTGGCCATCGTCCTGATCTTGCGCCCAGGCGGGTTTTTCGGCGATGGCGATCTGACACCGCGGCAGGTCTAGCGACACCACATCCGGATGGAGCGTATCATGAGCGAAGCTTTCGCGATCACCCCCGAGGATATCGACACGGCCGCGAACCGCATCGCCGGGCACGTGCTGCGCACGCCGCTGGTGCCGGCACCGCGCCTGTCGGAGCTGACGGGCGCGACCGTGCTGGTGAAGCATGAGAACATGCAGGCGACCGCCTCCTTCAAGGAACGCGGCGCGGTCAACAAGCTGCTGACGCTCAGCGAGAGCGAGCGGGCGCGCGGCGTCATCGCCATGTCGGCCGGCAACCATGCACAAGCCGTGGCCTATCACGCCAAGCGCTTCGGCATCCCGGCGACGATCGTGATGCCCGAGACGACACCGCTGGTGAAGGTCGAGAATACCCGCGCCCATGGCGCCCGCGTCGTGCTCCACGGCGAGACGCTCTACGAATCCGGCCACAAGGCACGCGAGCTCGCCGGCGCGGAGCAACTCGTCTTCGTCCACCCCTATGACGATCCGGCGGTCATGGCCGGACAAGGCACGGTGGCGCAGGAGATGCTGGCCGACGCGCACGATCTCGACGTGCTGATCATCCCGCTCGGCGGCGGCGGGCTGATGGCTGGCAATGCCATCGCGGCAAAGGCGATCAAGCCCGGCATCGAGCTGATCGGCGTCGAGGCCGATCTCTATCCCTCCTTCTTCAACGCCGTGCATGCGCAGGACCGCCCGATCGGCGGCCCGACGCTGGCCGAGGGGATCGCGGTCAAGACCGTCGGCCAGCTCACCCTGCCGGTGATATCGAGCCTCGTCAGCGATATCGTCCTCGTCGGAGAGGATCTGATCGAGCGCGCGGTCAATGCCTATGCGAGCCTTCAACACAGTCTGGCAGAAGGCGCCGGCGCGGCGGGGCTCGCCGCGATGTTGAAGGAGCCGCAGCGCTATGCCGGGCGCAAGGTCGGGCTCGTGCTCTGCGGCGGCAACATCGACACCCGCCTGCTTGCCGCGATCATGGTGCGCGAGCTGGAGCGCGAGGACCGCATCGTCGCCTTCCGCCTGACCAGCAACGACCGGCCGGGCCTGCTCGGCAAGATCGCGAGCCTGCTGGGCAGCGAGGGCGCCAACATCCTCGAGGTCAGCCATGGCCGACTCTTCCTCGACGTTCCCGCCAAGGGCGTCTCGCTCGACGTCACCGTCGAGACGCGCGGCGAGGCGCATTCGCGCGCGATCGAGGACGTTCTTGCAAAAAACGGCTTCGCGCCACGGCGCATCCTGCCGCGCGGCCTTGCGGAACCGGCACGCTGAACAAACATTATTCGCCGGGCGACGCATTTCGCGCGCCGATGGAGGATCGAAGTCTCGATGAGCGACACCCGCTACGGCCAGCCGCCGGTCACGGCACTCGAACAGCGCCCCTACCAGAACGTCAGCGGCGTTCTCGGCTCAAGGCTGTTCGCCTGGTTCATCGACATCGTCGTGCTGTTCTTCCTCGGCTGGCTGGTCTTCCTTCTGCTGGTCCTCCTTGGCGTGGTCACCTTCGGCGCGACCTGGCTCCTCATCCCGATCGCGACGGTCGCGACCGCGCTCGGCTATGCCGCGCTGACGATCGGCGGGCGGCGCCAGTCGACCTGGGGCATGCGCGTCGCGGGCTTGAGGGTCGAGACTGCCGATGGCGGCCGGCCGGATGGCCTTGCGGCAGCCGTGCATGCGCTGCTGTTCTACGTCGCGGCCGGCACCTTCGTGCTCTGGCTTCTCGACGTCGCCTGCGGCTTCGCCCGCGCCGACCGGCGCATGGGTCATGACCTGCTGACCGGGTTCGTCGTCGTCAGGGCGTAAGAACCCTAGAAGCGGAAGCGCAGCAGGCGGCCGGCCCTCGCCAGCGCGGGAATCCATCCGAAGAACTGGACGGCGACCTGCGCCGGCAGCGACATGCGCGCAACCTGGCGCGGGTCGTGTCCGTCCGGACCGTAGCCCATCAGCTCCTGGACGAGTTCGAGCTGGGGAAACTGCCGAACCAGTTCCTGCGGGTCGTCGAGCGCCCAGTGCAATGTCGCGCCGGTGGAGCGCACGGAGGGCTGCCACGCGATCATGGAGAGCCCGAGGCGGCTATAGGCGTCGAAAGCCAACTCGCCGCCCGGGAAATGGCCGATCACGCGCTCCAGCAGGTCCGGCACGTCCTGCGCCTGCAGATAGGGCAGCAGCCCCTCGGCGACGACCAAGGTCGGTCGATCCCGGGGCACCGCCTCGATCCAGCCGGGCTCGGTCACCGACGATCCCACCAATTCGTAGTTCTCGCAGGTCGGATAGAGGCGCTGCCGCAAGGCGACGACATCAGGAAAATCGACGTCGAACCAGCGGATGCCGGCGGGCGGCGCGATCCTGAAGATGCGGCTGTCGAGCCCGCAACCGAGATGCAGCACGGTCGCCTCGGGATGACGAGCGATGAAGTCCCGCGTCCAGCCATCGATCACATGGGCACGCAGCGCGACGCCGATCATCAGGTCGCGGTCGATCTTCAGGCGGGAGAAATCATAGTCGATCCGATCCATCGCCTCGGCGGCGAAGTGGTCTCCCAGCAGCGAATCAGGCAACCGGCTTTCGCCCGCCTTCGCACAGAGCGTGATCAGGAGCGTTTCCTTCGAGCCACTGAGCGCCACCTTCTCGCCGGGCATCTCGCACTCCTGGGTCGCCGGTTCGCCGCACAGTCGCCGCCGCGAAGATGTCGACTGCAAGATCACTCCAGAGCGTAGCATACCCCATCGTCATAGCTTGTTGCCGCCGCAGCCGATGTTACATTGAACGGCGCAGCTATTCCGGAGCCAGCCGACGTGACGCGCCCATTGCGGGATGCTCCGCAATTCTATCTGACCTCCCCGACCACGTGCCCCTATCTGCCCGGGCGCGAGGAGCGGAAGGTCTTCACGCATCTGGTCGGCTCGCGGGCGCGCGAGCTCAACGACGTGCTGTCCCAGGGCGGCTTCCGCCGTTCGCAGAGCATCGCCTATCGACCGGCCTGCGAGATCTGCCGATCCTGCATCTCCGTACGGATCTGCGTCGACGATTTCCGCTATTCGCGCGGCTTCCGCCGGGCGCTGGCGCATAACAGCGATCTGATCGGCGAGGCCCGGGCGCCGCAGCCGCGCTCCGAGCACTACTCGCTGTTCCGCTCCTATCTCGACGAGCGCCACCCGGATGGCGGAATGGCGACGATGTCGGCGCTCGACTTCGCGATGATGGTCGAGGACACTCATGTCGAGACCCAGCTGATCGAGTATCGCCGCCGCGGTCCCGATTCCGGCTTCACCGGGCGGGGCGAAGGCGATCTCTTCGCCATGGCATTGACCGATACACTCGGCGATGGGCTCTCCATGGTCTATTCGGTCTACGATCCCGGGCTGGAAGCCCGCTCGCTCGGCACCTTCATGGTGCTCGACCATATCGCCCGCGCCCGGCGGCTCGGCCTGCCCTATGTCTATCTCGGCTACTGGGTCGAAGGCTCGCCCAAGATGGCCTACAAGGCCCGCTTCCTGCCGCAGGAGCGTTTGATGCCGCAGGGCTGGGAGCGCGTCGACCGCGCCGATTCAACCGATTGAAACGCATCAGCGACGCGCGGAAAACGCGCTTGCGACGCCCCCTCCCTCCCGGCACTGTGCCGCCAACGGCCAGCGCGGCAAACCCGCCGCGATAAGGCCCGCCGGAGGAAACATGAGCGAAGACCTGACGCAGCGGCTGGAGCGTTGCTACACCGGCATCATCCACGACACGATGCGGGCGATGGGGCTGAAGGATTTCGTGCTGCCGCCGGAATTGCGCCCGCTCCTGCCGGGCCAGAAGCTTGCCGGCCCCGCCTTCACGGTGGAGGGCAAGACCGGGGAATTCGACGCGCATGAGACGCTGCTGGGCTGGACCGGCCTGCTGTCGGCCGCCAAGGCCGGCCATGTCTGGGTCTGCCAGCCGAACACCAACGAGATCGCGCTGATGGGCGAACTTTCGGCGGAAACGCTGAAGAACAAGGGCGTGCGCGGCTGCGTCATCGACGGCCTGTCGCGCGATACCGAGTTCATGGTCGAGATGGGCTTCCAGGCCTATTTCAAGGCCTATACCCCGCGCGACATCGTCGGTGCCTGGCTGCCGAAGGCGGTCGACGAGCCGATCAAGATCGGCGATGTCTGGATCCGCCCCGGCGACTACATCCTGGCCGACCGCGACGGTGTCGTCCGCATTCCCGCCGAGATCATCGAAGAGGTTCTGGAGAAGTCGGAGACCGCGATCTCGGCCGAGAACAAGGTCCGCACCGCGATCCTGGCCGGCACCGATCCGCAAAAGGCCTATCTGCAGTACGGCAAGTTCTGAAAGACAATCCAACCGCGCCGTCATCCCGGGCGACCGAAGGGAGGCCCGGGATCCATGCCGGAGCGCGGCTGGCAGAGGTTCAGGCTTGGATCCCGGATCAGCGCCGCCAAGGCGGCTTGTCCGGGATGACGACCAGAGGGAAAGGACGCCATGTCCCACGATCCGCGCCTCATCCTGCTCGATCCGCGCGACAATGTCCTCGTCGCGCGGGTGCGATTCAAGGCCGGCGAGACGGTCGAGACCGGCTCGGGCCCGGCAGCGCTCGACCGTGATATCGCGCTCGCTCACAAGATCGCCCGCCGCGCCATAGCGGCCGGCGAGAAGATCCTGAAATACGGCGCGCCGATCGGCGTGGCGACCGAGGCGATCGCCGCCGGCGCGCATGTCCATGTCCACAACATGCGAAGCGACTACACGCCGACCTATCATTTGGAAGACGAGCGCAAGGGAGCTTCGGCATGAGCGAGATGCGCGGCTATCTCCGGTCCGACGGGCGCAAGGGCATCCGCAATACCGTCGCGGTCGCCTATCTCGTCGAGTGCGCCCATCATGTCGCGCGCGAGATCGCACTGCCCTGGCGCGAGGAAGGCGTCCACGCCATCGGCTTCCCCGGGTGCTATCCGAACCCCTATGCGGAGCGGATGATGGAGCAACTCTGCACCCATCCGAATGTCGGCGCCGTGCTGCTGGTCTCGCTGGGGTGCGAGAGCTTCAACAAATACGCGCTGGAGCGGGCAGTGCGCGCCACCGGCCGGCCGGTCAAGACTATCATCATCCAGGGCACAGGCGGCACGCGCGCCTCGATCCGCGAAGGCCGCGCCTGGGTCGAGGAGCAGCGCATCGCGCTCGACACGCAGGAGACGGTGCCGATGGCGGTGTCGGAGCTCGTCGTGGGCACGGTCTGCGGCGGCTCGGACGGCACCTCCGGCATCACCGGCAACCCTGCTGCCGGGCGCGCCTTCGACCAGCTCATCTCGGAGGGCGCCGCCTGCATCTTCGAGGAAACCGGCGAGTTGATCGGCTGCGAGCACATCATGGCGGCGCGCGCGGTCACGCCCGAGCTCGGCATCGAGCTTGAGAAGTCGGTCGCCAAGGCGGCGCGCTACTATGCGACGCTGGGCTACGGCTCCTTCGCGGCCGGCAATGCCGAGGGCGGGCTCTCGACCATCGAAGAGAAATCGATGGGCGCCTACGCCAAATCGGGGGCATCGCCGATCTCCGGCCTGATCAAGCCCGGCGACGTGCCGCCGCATGGCGGGCTCTACCTGCTCGACGTCGTGCCGGATGGCGAGGTCCGCTTCGGCTTCCCCAACATCAACGACAATGCCGAGATCGCGGAGCTGATCGCCTGCGGGGCGCATTGCGTGCTGTTCGTCACCGGCCGTGGCTCGGTCGTGGGATCGGCGATCTCGCCGGTGGTGAAGATCTGCGCCAATCCCGAGACCTATCGCCGGATGTCGGAGGATATGGACATCGATGCCGGGCGCATCCTCGAAGGCCGTGCCGGCCTCGACGAAGTCGGCACCGAGATTCGCGACCTCGTCGTCTCGCTCGGCCAGGGCGGCAAGACCAAGTCCGAAGAACTCGGACATCAGGAATTCATCCTGACCTATAAGAGCTTCGAGCCGCTCGGTCCGGCCTGCCTGCCGGCAGCCTGACAGAAGGCCGCGTCACGCTGCGCGCTTCCGCCGGCCCGACGGATCGGCTAAGCGCTTCTGCATGAAGGGGACGACAGGACGGACGAACTGGCACAGGAGCGCCATCGCGCTGCTGGCCGTCTATGTCCTCGTTCTGCAGACGACGCTCGCGGCGCTCGCCGCCGGGATATCGGCGCAGCCTTCGCCCACTCTGCTGCATCCGCTTTGCGCGCCCGGCCAAACCGCCCCGGCGGAGCCTGCTCCGGATAGCAGCGGCGGCAGGCTGCCCGATTGCTGCGCGAGTCTCTGTCTGTCGGCTGCGACTGCGCTGCCGCCGCCCGCAGTGCCCTTCGCGATCCCCAGGCGAGAGCCGGCGCCGCACATCGTCCCCATTCGACGGGCGGCTTCCGACTTGGCTCCCGCAGCGCATGGCTATCCGCTCGGCGCCCGCGCTCCCCCTTCCCTGGCCTGAAGCCCTTCCCCTTCAGCTCAGACCAGGAATTTTCCATGACAACCGTTTCCACGGCTACGGCCGCGCCCGAGCGCGCGGGCCGGCAAGCCGCATCTCTCTATCGCGCCGTCTGGCGCTGGCATTTCTATGCCGGGCTGATCACCCTGCCCTTCCTCATCCTGCTGGCCGTGACGGGCGGGCTTTACCTGTTCCGGGCCGAGATCGACGGCCTGATCCATCGCGACGTCAAGCAGGTCGAGGCCCGCATGACGGGTGAGCTCCCGCCCAGCGAGATCGTGGCGCAGGCCGTGAAGGCCTTCCCCGGCAAGCCCGTGAAATACGTGCCGCCGGAGACCGCGACCGCTTCGGCCGAGGTCACCCTGCGCGATGCTGCCGGGACGCGGATGGTGGTCTATGTCGACCCCTATGACGGCCGCGTCCTCGGCCAGATCCCCGATCGCGGCACGGTGATGTGGGTGATCCGTCAATTGCACAGCCTCGCCTATTTCGGGCCGATCGCGAACGGCATCATCGAGATCGTCGGCGGCTGGGCGATATTGCTCGTGCTCACCGGCCTGTACCTGTGGTGGCCTCGCAAGCAGCGCGGCGGTGTCGTCACCGTGCGCGGCAAGCCGCGCCAGCGTGTGTTCTGGCGCGATCTCCATGCCGTGACAGGGCTCGTCGCCGGCGGCTTCATCCTGTTCCTCGCTATCACCGGCATGCCCTGGTCGGTGCTCTGGGGAGCCAAGGTCAACCAATGGGCCAATGGCCACAATTTCGGCTATCCGGCCGGTGTCCGCGTCGCCGTGCCGATGTCCGACGAGCACCTCGCCCATGCCGGGCCGACCCCATGGTCGCTCGAACAGGCCAGGATGCCGGAATCGGCAGGCGCCAGAGGCGAGCCGATCGATCTCGATGCTGCCATCGCGACCTTCGATCGCCTCGGGCTGAAGCGGGGTTATGCCGTCAATCTCCCGAGCGGTCCGGCCGGCGTCTATACGGGCTCGGTCTACCCGAAGGACATGGCGTTCCAGCGGGTGATCCATCTGGATCAATACAGCGGCAAGCCGCTGATCGACATGGGCTTTTCCGACTACGGACCGCTCGGCAAGGCGCTGGAATGGGGCGTCAACGTCCATATGGGCCAGGAATTCGGTCTGGCGAACCAGCTTCTGATGCTAGCGGTCTGCTTCGCGATCATCCTGCTGGCTGTCTCGGCTCTGGTGATGTGGTGGAAGCGGCGGCCCCAGGGCTCGCTCGGTGTCCCGCCGCTGCCGGCGGAGAGGGGGACGCTGCGCATTGTCGTCGGCCTGCTCGCGGTCGGGGGGCTCGTCTTCCCGCTGGTCGGAGCGTCGCTGATCGCGATGGCCCTGATCGATCACCTCTTGATACGAAGTACGCAACCTATAGGTGCATAACCTGGAAGACTGGCTGTCAGGAGCCGGCGCGTACACCACGGGCTGGACGGCGGGGCATCACCATCCCGCTGTCCAGAAAACGAGCCTGTTGCCTTAAGAGTAAATCAAGCTGGTTCGGGCATGGTGCCGTCGCTGCTTTGCCGTGGGGGCCTTCATGTTGCGTAACCTGACCCGGATGCCGGCCGACATGTCGTCGGATTCGCGCCGGCAGTTGCTTCATGCCGTCACGGATTTGTTCCTGCTCGATCAGGAACCCAGCGACACCGTCAAGGATCACTATGGGGAGATCGCGACGAGTTCGCTTCCCCATCTCGGCGACGACGAGCGCAAGGGCTATGCCGACCGCGTGGCGAGCATGCCGACGCTGCCGCATAACGTCGCGGTCACGCTCGGCGGCGACAGCAATGCGGAGGTCGCCCGGCTCGTCCTGACCCTTTCGCCTGTGCTGACGGACACCGACCTCGCCGCCATCGCGGTGAGCCAGTCGCAGCAGCACCTCGTCGCCATCGCCGAGCGCGCCCGTCTCTCCGAAGGCGTCACGGACATCCTCGTCGAACGCGGCGACCAGAAGGTGTTGCACACCGTCAGCGCCAATGAGGGCGCCGCCTTCTCGGATCGCGGCTTCGACCGGTTGCTCGAGCGTGGGAGTAACGACGCCGCTGTCACCGGCGCTCTCGCCCGCCGCTCAGACCTCGCACCGAACCGGGCGCAACGCGTGCTGCGGATCGTCGAGCAGTTCGCCGATGGACCTGCCCCGAGCGCCAACGCGACGGAGGAAGCTGTCTCGCTTGCCCGGCAGGCGCGCCAGCAGCGCCTCGAGGTCAAGCTCCTGCTCTCCGACCTTGCGGCGAAGGTCCGCGAGGTCGACGACGTGCTCACCATGCTGGCCGACGAGGATCGCGCCTACCATCTCGCGCAGGTTCTGGCGCAGATATCCGACATCTCGATCGAGCAGGCGCTGCGCGTGCTGATGCAGCGGGATGCCAGTGGCATCGCCGTCACCTGCCGCGCGCTCGGGATCGGCACCACGGCCTTCCGCGCCATCCTGCAATTGCGCGCGCGGCGGCTCTACTTCTCGTCGCGCGACATCGACGACGATGTCGACGCCTACGCCAAGCTCGATCTCGCAACGGCGGAACGGACGCTGCGCTTCCTCAAGCTCAGGACGAAGATCGCCTGAGCCACCCGTGGCCGCGCCACAAAACCGCGACATTCGACCCGCCTCATGCTAGCTTCCCGCAGGGCGCTTCTGCGCGAGGATGGCTTCGACGTGAGATTTCCGCTTCTTTCCGCTGCGGCGCTTTCGATCTTCTTCACCGGCGCGGCAGAGGCGCAAACCTTCCTGCCCCTAACCGGCTTCGCCGCCGTACCCTCCTTCGCCTGGGACGAGCCGAGTCTCTCGCCGAAATGGGAAGGTTCCTATGCCCGTATCTCGTCGGGCTTCCAGGTGACCAGCTCGAAGCACATGCGCACCAGCGCCGGGCCGACCTTCGGGCTCGAGGCCGGGACGATGCGGCGCGAGGGCAATTTCGTCTACGGCATCATCGGCGCGATCGACTACGCCCCCGCGATCGGCGGCTACGGCTATCCGAGCTTCGGCAACGCCGCCTACACGCGCGACTTCGCCGGCGCCTTCCAGATCAAGACAGGTGTGCTGGTGACGCCGGACGTGCTGCTCTACACCAAGGTCGGCGTGAGCGCCGCCAACGAGACCTGGCGCTATGGCGCGACCGACTTCTCGGCCCCCTTCAGCCGCAGCGACATCGCCGTGCGCCCGGAAGCGCGCGCCGGGGTGGAATGGGCCGTAACCGACAAGATCACGCTCGGCGTCGAGGTGGGTGTCTTCGGCCAGGCGATCCGCTGAGGATTCGATTCAGGCGACTGCGGAGGTGATTCCGGAACGCCGCGCAAAGCCTTGATCTTGCGTCATTCTCGGGCAAAGCGCAGCGGCGACCCGAGAATCTCTTCCCGAATGAGGCGCCTCTCCTTCCAGAGATACTCGGGTAGAGCCCGAGCATGACGCCTCGTCGTACTCCGCGCCTACCCCCCGAACGTATTGCTCTTCGGGAAGCCCTTGGGCGGCAGGCGGCCTGCTTCGGCGCGATGGCCGAGCCATTCCAGCAGATCGGCCTGCGTCACGGTCCAGGTCCGGCCGGAGGTGTCGAGCCAGGTGAGGCCGTCGGCGAGGTTGAAGGTCCTGGCGTCGGACAGGCCGCCATCCTTGTAGCGCTGCAGGCGAACGCCCTTGCCGCGTCCCATCTCCGCCACTTCCGAGATCGGGAAGCAGAGCAGCTTGCGGTTCTCGCCGATGATCGCGACATGGTCGCCCTCCGCAGGAACCGCCAGCACCGCGACCGCCTTGCCGTCGACATTGAGCACCTGACGGCCCTTGCGGGTGTTGGCGACGACATCGTCGGCCGGCGCGACGAAGCCCCTGCCCTCGCTGGTCACCATCAGCAGCTTGGAGCCCGGCTTGTAGGCGAAAGCCGAGACGATCTCGGCCGCCTCCTCCAGCTCGATCATCAGGCGGATCGGATCGCCGAAGCCGCGGCCGCCCGGCAGCTTGGAGGCGTCGAGCGTGAAGACCTTGCCGTTCGAGGCAAGCACCAGCACCTTTGCCGTCGTCTCGGTGAAGAAGGCCGTCTGGAGCGCGTCGTCGCCCTTGAAGGAGAAGCTGGAGCGATCCTGGACATGGCCCTTCAGCGCGCGGATCCAGCCCTTCTTCGAGATGACCACCGTGACCGGCTCGCGCTCGACCATGGCCTGGGTCAGGTCGATGTCGGTCGTCTCGGGCATATCGGCGAAATCGGTGCGCCGCTTGCCGATCACCGTTTCCGGGCCGAAGGTCTTCTTCACCTGGCGGATGTCCCAGGCGATGGTCTTCCACTGCGTCACCTCGGAGGCGAGCAGACCTTCGATCTGCTCCTTCTCCTTGGTCAATTCGTCGAGCTCGGTCTTGAGCTGCATCTCCTCGAGCTTGCGCAAGGCGCGCAGGCGCGTGTCGAGGATGGCGTTGGCCTGGACCTCGCTGAGCTCGAAATAGCGCATCAGCTCGATCTTCGGCTCGTCCTCCTCGCGGATGATCTTGATGACGCGATCGAGATCGAGATAGACGATCAGCAGGCCGCGCAGGATTTCGAGACGCTTCTCGATCTGGCCGAGCCGGAAGCGCGAGCGCCGCAGCAGCACGTCGCGGCGATGGTCCAGCCAGGCACGCAAGGCTTCGGAGAGACCAAGCACGCGCGGCACCAACCCGCCGGTCAGCACGTTCATGTTCATCGGAATGCGAGCTTCCAGCTCCGAGAGCCGGAAGAGCGATTCCATCATCAGGTTGGCATCGACGTTGCGGGCGCGAGGCTCGATGACGATGCGGATGTCCTCGGCCGACTCGTCGCGCAGATCGGCGACCAGCGGCAGCTTCTTGTCGTTGAGCAGTTCGGCGATCTTCTCGATCAGCCGGCCCTTCGAGACCATGTAGGGGATTTCGGTGACGACGACCTGCCAGGCACCTCGCTCTAGATCCTCCTTCATCCAGCGCGCGCGAGTGCGGAAGGCGCCGCGCCCGGTGCGATAGGTCTCCGCCATCGAGGCGCGGGTCTCGACGATGATGCCGCCGGTCGGGAAATCCGGGCCCGGCACGAAGGTCATCAGCTGTTCGGAGGAGGTCTCCGGATGCTGGATCAGATAGAGCGCTGCGTCGCAGAGTTCGGCGGCGTTGTGCGGCGGGATCGAGGTCGCCATGCCGACCGCGATGCCCTGCGAACCGTTCGCGAGCAGGTTCGGGAAGGCCGCCGGGAGCACGACCGGCTCCTCGTCCTCGCCGTTATAGGTCTCGCGGAAATCGACCGCATCCTCGTCGATGCCGTCGAGGAGCAGGCGCGCGACCTCGGTCATGCGCGCTTCGGTGTAGCGGTAGGCGGCGGCGTTATCGCCGTCGATATTGCCGAAATTGCCCTGGCCGTCGACGAGCGGGTAGCGCTGGGCGAAATCCTGCGCGAGGCGCACCAGCGCGTCGTAGACCGACTGGTCGCCATGCGGGTGGAACTTGCCGATGACGTCGCCGACGATGCGGGCGCATTTCTTGTGGACCTGGCCCGGATCGAGCCGGAGCAGCCGCATGGCGTGCAGGATGCGGCGGTGGACCGGCTTCAGCCCGTCGCGCGCGTCCGGCAGGGCGCGGTGCATGATGGTGGAGAGCGCATAGGCGAGATAGCGCTCTTCGAGCGCCGATTTCAGATCGATGCGCTCGGATTCGTCCTCCGGCGGCGGATCGACCGGTTTGCCCATGCTTCGTCAGCCCTCGTCTCGTCGAAATTCGCGTGATGCTCTATGGCACAGCACGAATCAGCCCGCCAGAACAATGCAGGTACGAGCCCATGCGCGCAAACGCCGGGGCTGGCATTTTGCGTTCAATCGGTGGATGAATTCGCGGCCGCGCGCGTCGCCAGCTCGACCAGCCGCGCGCGCTCCGGCGGCTCCGGCAAACCGCGCGGTTCGAAGAGGTGCCGACGTAGGAAAAACCCGGTCAAGGCGAAGCCCGAGAGAATATCGGCGGCCGATGGCTGGCGCCCGCCCTGCCCCTCGACGAGAAAGGCCGGCAACGCCAGCAATCGGTCGAGATAGGGCTGCGCCGCCGGGCGGCTGACCGCCTTGCCCGACTTCGGCGAGACATGGCTGAGATCGTCGGTCGAGCCGGTCGCAGCGCAGCGCGCCAGATCGAGCCCGAAGCCGAGCTCCGAGAGCATGGCGAGCTCGAAGCGCACGACCAGCGCGGGTGCAAGGCGCTGCTCGTCGAGATGGGCGATCAGCACCGAGAACCCTTCGTAGAGACCGGGATGCGGATCGCGCTCCGGCAGCAGGCGCAGCAGGCCGGCAACCGTCGCCAGCCCGTAGAGCGCGACCGGCGCCTCGATCAGCCTTGCGGCATGGGAGGTCAGCAGTTCGACCTTGTATTCGCCGAGATGCTCGTCGAGCCGGGCGCGCCACGTCAACGAGACGCTGTTGCCCGGCTGCAGCGGGGCCTGAGCCTTGGCCGAGCGCCCGCCCCGGACGAGCCCGAGATGGCGGCCATGGTCGCGGGTCATCACCTCCAGGATCGCGGCGCTTTCGCCATGAGCCTTGAGGCCGATGATCGTGCCCTCGTCCGTCCATTCCATGAGGACAGGATGTAGAGTGGGAGGGTCGTCGCTGCAATTTCCAGTGCAATGTCATCCCGGCCGAAGCGAAGCGGAGCGCCGGGATCCATCGTAGGGTTCCGGTGCTCTACGATGGATCCCGGATCTGCACGGCTTCGCCGCTTGTCCGGGATGACGGCGCGGAGGTGAGCGGAAACGACGCCTCACGCCACGTACTGGGCGATCCCGCCGCCGAAGGACCAGTCCTCGCGCTTGACCTCGACGAGGTTGATGAAGATGTCGTCGGGCTTCAGCCCTGGCTCGCGCGCGAGGTTCTCGGCGATCGCGGCATAGAGCTTCTTCTTCTGCGTCACGCCGCGCGTATTGGCGACGGTGATCTGGATGATCACCAGTCCCGCGCTGCGGTTGAAGCCGAAATAGTTGGCATCGAAGACGAACTCGTCAGCATCATGCTGGTGCGCGACGGCGAAGAGGTCCTTTTCCGGCACCTCGAAGGTTTCGCGCAACGCCTTGTAGACGCCGTCGATGATCGCGGCGGGCTCGGAAGCCGGGCGGCCGCGCCGCATGGAAATACGGATCAGGGGCATGGGTATCGTCTCCTTCGCGGCGCGTGATCGCGCCTTCGAGAAGAACCATAGGCTTGCGATATCGATCTGAAAATCGTATTTCTGATGATATCAAAGATACGGAATTACGATCTATGAGCACGCTCGATATCGATGCCGTCGCCTCCTTCCTGCGCGCTGCCGAACTGAAGAGCTTTACGCGCGCCGCCGAGGCGCTCGGCACGACGCAATCGCTGGTCTCGACACGGGTGAAACGGCTGGAGGACGGGCTCGGCCGCCTGCTGCTGCAGCGCCATCCCCGGCTGGTCCGGCTGACGGCCGAGGGAGAGCGCTTTCTGCCGGCCGCACAGGACCTGATGGCGGCGCATGGCAAGGCGCTCCTGGCCTTCACCGCCACGACCGAGCGAATCGCGGTCGGCATCAGCGAACAGGCTGTTGGCGCCGAGGTTCCGGCCGTGCTGGCGCGGCTGTCCGCCCATGATCCCGGCATTGTCATCAACCTCAGGATCGAGTCGTCGCGGGCGCTGGAGGAGGCGTTCGAACGGGGCGAGATCGACGTCGCGATCGTCCGCCGGATCGGGCCGGGGCGGACGGGCGAGGTCTTGCGCGACGACGCTTTCGGCTGGTTTGCGGCAGGCAGCCTGGTGCGGCAACCGGATGCGCCCGTGCCCCTCGTCAGTCTCGTCGCCGATTGCCGCCTGCGGGCGCACGGCATCGACACGCTCGACCGCGCCGGCATCTCTTGGCGCGAGGCCTTCATCGGCGGCGGCATGGCGGCGGTCGCGGCGGCGGTTCAGGTCGGGCTCGGCGTCTCGCCGCTGGCGGCGCGGATCGCGCCTCCCGGAACGATCGATGTCGGGCCGGACTGGGGCCTGCCGGCGCTCGGCGCCTCGCAGGTCGTGCTCAGGAGCAATGTCGCGACACCGCGCGCGAGCGCCTTCGTGCGTGAATTGGCGGCGGCGTTTCGCGGGTAGTCTCCAGCCTCGGCGTCATTCTCGGGCGGAGCGAAGCGCAGACCCGAGAATCTCTTTCCAGAGAAAGCCCTGGTCACGAGATGCTCGGGTCAAGCCCGAGCATGACGGCGCCATTCGCGCCTACCCGACCACGCGCTCGACCCGGCTGATCACACGCTTCTCGCGCAGTTCGCTGATGATCGCCGAGAGATGCTTCAGGTCCCATACCGTCAGATCGATGGTGACGTCGGTGAAGTCCGGATTCGGGCGGTTCATCGAGACGGCGTCGATATTGCCGTCATGTTCTGCGATGGTCGTGGTGATCTGGGCGAGCGAGCCCGGCTCGTTGATCGACTTCAGGGCGATGCGGGCGGGGAAGCGCTGCGGCACCTTGTCGTCGAGATCCCAGCGCACATCGAGCCAGCGATCTGGCTCGTTGTCGAAGGCCGCGAGCGCCGATGACTGGATGGGGTAGATCGTCACTCCCTCGCCCGGCGTGAGGATCCCGACGATGCGATCCCCCGGTACGGCACCGCCATTTGGAGCGAAGCGCACCGGCAGGTCGCGCCCGAGCCCGCGGATCGGAATCGCACTGTCGGAAGGCGCCTCGCCCGGCAGCTTGAACTTCAGGTTCTCGCCCTGGCGCAGCTCGAACCAGCCCTTGCCATTGGTCCCGGAGGGAGGCTTCGCCTCGGGCGAGCCGCGCTTCTCCGGTTCCAGATCAGGATAGACCGCCTTCACGACATCGCCGGAATACATCTCGCCGCGGCCCACGGCGGCGAGCACATCGTCGACCGTATTGCGCGCGAGCCGCTTCAGCGCGGCCTTCAGCTTGTCGTCCGAGAAGGCGCGTTCGGCGCGAGAGAAGGCCCGTTCGAGGATTTGGCGGCCGAGGCCGGCATATTGGCGGCGCACCGCCGTGCGCGTGGCGCGGCGGATCGCGGCGCGGGCCTTGCCGGTGACGACGAGCGCTTCCCAGGCCGCGGGCGGCGCCTGCCCTTCGGCACGGGTGATCTCGACCTCGTCGCCGTTCTGCAATTCGGTCAGCAGCGGGGCGATGCGCCCGTTGATCTTGGCGCCGACGGCGCTGTTGCCGACATCGGTGTGAACGGCATAGGCGAAGTCGATCGGCGTCGCGCCACGCGGCAGGGCGATCAGCCTCCCCTTCGGCGTGAAGCAGAAGACCTGATCGTGGAACAGCTCGAGCTTCGTATGCTCGAGGAATTCCTCGGGACTGTCGCCCTCGTTCAACAGATCGACGGTGCGGCGCAGCCATTGATAGGCGCGGCTCTCGTCGCCGAGCTGGCTCGGCTCGCCGGTGCGGCCATCCTTATAGTGCGCATGGGCAGCGATGCCGTATTCGGCGATGCGGTCCATCGAATCGGTGCGGATCTGCAGTTCGACGCGGCTATGGCCCGGCCCGACCACGGTGGTGTGGATCGAGCGATAGTCGTTCTGCTTCGGCGTCGAGATGTAGTCCTTGTAGCGGCCGGGCACCATCGGCCAGGTCATGTGGACGATGCCGAGGACGCGATAGCAATCCTCCGGCTTCTCGACGATGACGCGGAAGCCGAAGATGTCCGAGAGCTGCTCGAAGGAGACGGATTTCCGCTCCATCTTCTTCCAGATCGAATAGGGGCGCTTGCGGCGGCCCGAGACCTGCGCCTGGATGCCGCTGGCGGCGAGCTTGCCCTTCAGATCGTCCTCGATCTCCCCGATCACCCTGCCCTCGCGCTCGGTGACCTCTTCCAGCCGCTTGGTCACGGTGGCGTGGGCTTCCGGCTTGATGTGGCGGAAGGAGAGTTCCTCCAGCTCCTCGCGCAGCTCCTGCATGCCCATGCGGCCGGCAAGCGGGGCGTAGATTTCGATCGTCTCCTCGGCGATGCGCAGACGCTTCTCGGGCGGGACGAAATGCAGGGTGCGCATGTTGTGCAGCCGGTCGGCAAGCTTGACCAGCAGCACCCGGACATCGTCGGCGATGGCGAGCAGGAGCTTGCGGAAATTCTCGCCCTGCGCGGCCTTCTTCGAGACGAGGTCGAGCTTCTTGATCTTGGTGAGGCCGTCGACGAGCCGGCGGATATCCGGCCCGAACATGCTCTCGATCTCTTCGAGCGTCGCCGCCGTATCCTCGACCGTATCGTGCAGGACGGCGGCGACGATGGTCGCGTCGTCGAGCTTCAGATCGGTCAGGATCGCCGCGACTTCGAGGGGGTGGGCGAAGAAGGGGTCGCCCGAGGCGCGCTTCTGCGTGCCGTGCGCGCGCATGGCATAGACATAGGCCCGGTTGAGCAGGTCCTCGTCGGTGTTCGGATTGTAGCTCCTGACCCGGTCAACGAGCTCGTATTGCCGCATCATGCCCATGCGGGCCCCTGCCTCATCCCTTGATCGTTGCAACACATTATTATCGGCACGGGCATCAGGGGCGGCAAGGCGTTTTCCGGAAGGCGGGCATGAAAAAGCCCGGCACTGCCGGGCTTTAGCGTCAAACAATGAACAATCGATTCACAGTTCGAGGATCAGTCCTCGTCGTCGGCGCTCTCGGTCGGCGGCACGAGGCCGTCGAGGCCGCGCAGAAGGTCTTCCTCGCTCATGCGGTCGAACTGGACTTCGCTGTCGGGCGTCGCGGCGGCAGAGGGACTGGCAAGCAGCGGCACCGTCTCCTGCTCCGGCTCATCGACCTCGACATGCTTCTGCAGCGAGTGGATCAGGTCTTCCTTGAGATCCTCGGGCTTCAGCTTCTCGTCGGCGATCTCGCGGAGCGCGACGACAGGGTTCTTGTCGTTGTCGCGGGCGACGAGGATCGACGAGCCCGACTGGATCATCCGCGCGCGGTGGCTGGCGAGCAGCACCAGCTCGAAGCGGTTCTCGACCTTGTCGATGCAGTCTTCAACGGTAACGCGAGCCATGGCCGGCTCCTTCCGATCTCAGCGATGCAGGGAAATGGATTGAGCACGGCCTTACAGGCAATGCCGCCGCGATGCAAGAATTTCGCGCTTGCCTGCCGGCAATCACGCCCGCATGCGCCGGACCATGTCGTCGAGGGTCGGTTCCAGCCGCCCGCCGCCCTCGCCCGCACGGCCGCCCATCGCCGGCAATTCGTGCGGTTTGAGCTCGGCGAAGCGCATCCGCATCGTGGTGGCGACGCCCTCGCCGAAGGCGATCGCCTCGCGATTGCCGATCGAGGACAGGAAGTTGATCGTGCTGGCCGAGGCGTCCGAGATCGCCGAGCGGATGATCTGCTGGTCGCGCTCATTGGCCAGCCGCATCGCGAAGACCGTCGAGCACTGGGACAGGATCGTCGGATCGAGTTCGCCCGGACGCTGGGTGACCACGCCGAGATAGCAGCCGTATTTCCGGCCCTCCTTGGCGATGCGGGCGATCGCCTGGCGGGTCGGGGAGAAGCCCAGCGCCGGGTCGGACGGCACATAGCGATGCGCCTCCTCGCAGAGCACGAGGACCTCGCAGGCGCCCTGGCTCGCCATGGCGAGATCGAAGGCGAGCCGCGACAGCACCGAGGCCACGGCATTGACCACCTCGCCCGGCAGGCCACCGAGCTGGAAGGCGGTGATGGGCCGGCCATGCATGGGAATGCGGAAGATCTGGCCGAGGATCGGCGCCACCGTCTCGTACATGTTGGCGCGGCCGAACATGAAACGGTAGCGCGGATCGGCATGGAGCGATTCCAGCCGCACCTTCAGCGAGCGCAATGCCGCCCGCGGCCAGCGCTGCTCATGCAAACCGATGAGCTCGTCGATGACCGAGAAGGCATCCTTCAGGCGATAGGGCGTCGCCGCATCGATGCCGGCCGTTGTCGGCGCCGGCTCTGGAACACCGCGCCCGGCGCCGAGATCGAGCGGGCGCTTGAGCAGGCTCGAACCGAGATCGCGCGCCAGCTCCTGACCACTCGGGATGCGGTAGCGCGTGCGGGCAGCGGCGATGACCTCGCGCAGGATGTCGGGCTCGTCAGCCAGAGCCGGCCGGCCGCGGAAGACGACATCGGCCAGTTCTTCCTGCTTGAACATCCAGAACGGCAGGTCGAGCGCCTCGCCGTCGATCGTGAGGGCGAGGTCCGGAAAGGCGACGGAGTATTCGTTGTGCGGATCGAGAATGAGCACACGCAGGCGCGGGCGCGCCGCCACAGCCCGGCGCAGCAGCAGCGAGACCGCGCTTGACTTGCCGACGCCGGTCGTGCCGACGAGGGCGAAGTGGCGCGACAGCATGTCCTGGATGCTGACGGTGGCGGGGATGCTGGCATCCTGCGTGACGTGACCGATCTCGGCCGCCGTTCGGTCGCCGAGATCGTGAACGAGTGCGAGATCGCCCGTCCGTATGCGGTGAGCCACGGCGCCGATCGGCGGATAATTGGTGATGCCGCTCTGGAAGCGCGGCGGACCGTCGGGCTTTTCCTGCACTTCTCCCAGGAACTCGACCTCGACCTGGATCGGATTGTCGCCATCGCTCCATGCCGCCTCGACCGCATGCAGCTTGTAGACAAGCGCCACGATCCGGCTTTGGCCGAGATTGATCGAGATCATCCGGCCGATCGCCCAGGCGTCGCCCGCCAGCCAGTTGCCGGTCGAGACCGCGCTGAGGATGGTGGCGCGCGAACCGTCGCAGGCGATCACCCGCCCCAGCGCCCGTTCCGGCGGCTGGTCGGCGTCGCGCCGGTCCGGCGCGATATCGGTGTGGAAGGCCGCATTCTTCAACGGGAGTTGCATAAGCCCCGACCGTTCGACTCTGAATTTAGCGAAGTGATCTCTTGACGTTACAAGCGGCCGGTTACGATTACCTTCACAGATAACCGACAAGCATTCGCGGTTATCAAATCGCAAATCGCCTCGTCGCCGCACCGATCACAAATCGTGAGGCCGCCATCACAATCCTGCATTGAGCCGATGGCGCAGTTTCGTCTAAGCACGGCGCAGTTACCAAGGGGGCTTGCACCATGGCCGAACGGCTGCGTCTGGGCGTGAATATCGACCATGTCGCCACTGTGCGAAATGCGCGCGGCGGCGCCCTGCCCGATCCGGTTCGGGCGGCCCATCTCGCCATCGCCGCCGGCGCGGACGGAATCACCGCCCATCTGCGCGAGGATCGCCGCCATATCCGCGATGCCGACATGGTCCGCCTCGCCAACGAGCTGACGAAGCCGCTCAACTTCGAGATGGCGGCCACCGACGAAATGATCGCTCTCGCCGAACGGCTGAAGCCGCATGCGGCCTGCCTCGTGCCGGAGAAGCGCGAGGAGCGCACCACCGAAGGAGGCCTCGACGTCGTCGGGCAGGAAACCCAGCTCGCGCCGCGCATCGCCCAGTTGAAAGCGGCTGGCTGCCGCGTCTCGCTCTTCATAGAGCCGGACGAGGCGCCGATCGCGATGGCGGCCAAGCTCGGCGCGCCGGTCGTCGAACTGCACACCGGAAGCTGGTGCCACGCCGTAGCGGATGGCGAGACGGCGAAGGCGGAGGCCGAATTCCGGCGGCTGGCGAATGGCGCGGCCTATGCGGCCAAGATGGGCCTCGAGGTCCATGCCGGACATGGGCTCGACTACGAGACAGCCCGCAAGCTCGCCGCTGTCCCGGCGTTCGTCGAGTTCAACATCGGCCATTTCCTGATAGGCGAAGCGATCTTCATCGGGCTGGAAGCCGCCATCCGCCAGATGCGGCAGGCCATGGACGAAGGCCGCGCAGCAGCGCCTTGAACGCATCGGCCTTGCCGGAAAACCGGTTTCCACTTTCCGGGCCGATGCTCTAAATCCCGAGCATGATCCTCGGCATCGGCTCCGACCTCTGCGACATCCGGCGCATCGAACGTTCGCTCGAACGCTTCGGCGAGCGCTTCACCCACCGCGTCTTTACCGAGGGCGAACGGGTGAAATCCGACCGCCGCGCGACGCGCGCGGCTTCCTACGCCCGCCGTTTCGCCGCCAAAGAGGCCTGCTCGAAAGCGCTCGGCACCGGCATGCGGGCCGGGGTGTTCTGGCGCGACATGGAGGTCGTCAACCTGCCGAGCGGGCGCCCGACGATGAAGCTGACGGGCGGCGCGCTGGAGCGGGTGCAAGCCATGACCCCGCCCGGCTTCGAGGCGATCGTCCATGTTTCGCTGACGGACGATCCGCCACTGGCGCAGGCCTTCGTCGTGATCGAGGCCCGGCCTATCAACGGCGAGAGACCGGCGTAGAACGAGCGCGACAGAACAAAAAAGCCGGCGCTGAAAGCGCCGGTCTTGGTTTTCGTCGGAGAAGATCGAGCCGGCTTATTCGGCCGGCTGCGTGCCGCTGACGACACCCCGCGGCTCTTCGCTCAGCCAGCGATAGATCACGCCGCCGAGCGCGCCGCCGATCAGCGGAGCAAGCCAGAACAGCCAGAGCTGGCCAAGCGCCCAGCCGCCGACGAACAGGGCCGGCCCGGTGCTGCGCGCCGGGTTCACCGAAGTGTTCGTCACGGGAATGCTGACGAGATGGATCAGGCAGAGGCCCAGGCCGATGGCGAGCGGCGCGAAGCCGGCCGGTGCCTTGCCGTGCGTCGAGCCCATGATGATGAAGAGGAACATCATCGTCATGACGACTTCCATGAGGAAGGCGGAGACGAGGTTATATTTTCCGGGCGAATGCTCGCCATAGCCGTTCGAGGCGAAGCCATTGGCCAGATCGAAGCCCGGAGCGCCGCGCGCGATGACGTAGAGGAGGCCGGCCGCGACGACCGCGCCGACCACCTGTGCGACGATGTAGGGGACGACCTGATTGCCCGGAAACCGGCCGCCGGCAGCAAGACCGACCGTCACGGCCGGGTTGAGGTGACAGCCGGAAATATGGCCGATCGCATAGGCCATCGTCACGACGGTCAAGCCAAAGGCGAGCGAAACACCGAGCAACCCGATGCCGACATTCGGAAAACCCGCAGCAATGACCGCGCTGCCGCAACCCGCAAACGTCAACCAGAATGTGCCGATGGCTTCGGCGACATATTTCTTCGTGCTCATCGCGATTCCCTCAGAGGTTGAACGGTCGCGATGCTGTTCTCGAAACACGATATCGTCAACTTGCCGAGACCGGTAATCGTAGCTTTTTCTTGCCGTTTTCTCAGACTGGAATTGTTCTGGTCATGTATTCGCCACCCGGCAGCGTCATCCCCCCAGACTGCTCTTGCGCGTTGTCGCAGACGCGATAGTCGGCTAGACCGCGCGCTGGATCGCAGTCTCAGGAGCGCCCGGGTGGCCAACGACGTCGACAGCAAAAGCAAGGCGGCCAAGGAAGAAGGCGGCGTGTTCGAGACCATCAAGGTCGTCGTTCAGGCCCTTCTCATTGCGCTCGTCATCCGCACCCTGCTGTTCCAGCCCTTCAACATCCCCTCCGGCTCGCTGATCCCGACTCTGCTGATCGGCGATTATCTGTTCGTGTCGAAATACACCTACGGCTATTCCAAGCACTCGATCCCATTCAGCCCGCCGCTGTTCTCGGGACGCGTCTGGGCGGCAGAGCCCAAGCGCGGCGACATCGCCGTCTTCAAGCTGCCGACCGACAATTCGACCGACTACATCAAGCGCGTCATCGGCCTGCCCGGCGACCGCATCCAGATGATCGACGGCATCCTCCACATCAACAACCAGCCGGTGAAGCGCGAGCGCATCGCGGATTACGTGACCAGCGACAACTGGGGCCGCAGCGTCCCGGTGATCCGCTATCGCGAGACGCTGCCGAACGGCGTCAGCCACGAGATCATCGAGCGCGAAGGCGATACCGGCACCTTCGACAACACCCAGGTGTTCCAGGTGCCGCCCGGCCACTTCTTCATGATGGGCGACAACCGCGACAACTCGCTCGACTCGCGCGACCGCAGCGTCGGCTTCGTGCCGTTCGAGAATTTCGTCGGGCGCGCCGAGATCATCTTCTTCTCGATCGAGGACGGCGCTTCGGCCTGGAGGATCTGGGAATGGCCCTACACGGTTCGCTGGAACCGTCTGTTCAGCACCATCAAGTGAACAAGGCCAGCGAAGCCGCGCGCAAGGCGCCCGACACCGCGCGGCTCGAGGTCACGCTCGGGCACCGCTTCAACGACAAGGCACTCCTGGCCACCGCGCTCACTCATATGAGCGCCGAGGATTCGCGGCTGGCGAGCTACCAGCGCCTCGAATTCCTGGGGGACCGGGTCCTGGGCCTGTCGATCGCCGATCTGCTGTTCCGGCATTATCCGCAATCGGAAGAAGGCAATCTCTCGCGCCGCCTCGCCGATCTCGTGCGCAAGGAGACCTGCGCCGAGGTCGCGCAAAGCTGGAACCTCGGCCAGTTCATGCGGCTGGGCGAAGGCGAGATTCAGGGCGGGGCGCGGAAGAACAAGGCGATCCTGGCCGATGCCTGCGAGGCGATCATCGGTGCGGTCTTCATCGACGGCGGCTATGATGCGGCCCGCGGGCTGGTCGAGCGTGCCTTCGGCGAGCGGATGATGAAGCCGGTCCGGCCGTTGCGCGATGCCAAGACTGCCCTGCAGGAATGGGCGCAGGGTAAGGGTTACGTGACGCCGACCTATAGCGAGCGCGGCCGCTCGGGCCCGGACCATGCGCCGGTCTTCGTCGTGGCGGCGAAAATCAACGGGCTCGCCGACGCCGAGGCGCGCGGCCCCTCCAAGCGGCTGGCCGAACAGGCAGCAGCCGAAGCGTTCCTGAGGCGCGAAGGCCTGTGGAACGACAACCCGGAAGGCGAGAATGTCTGAATCCGATCAACCCACGCGCTGCGGCTTCGTCGCGCTGATCGGCGCGCCGAACGCCGGCAAGTCGACGCTGCTCAACCAGTTCGTCGGCGCCAAGGTCTCGATCGTCTCGCGCAAGGTGCAGACGACGCGGACGCAGGTGCGCGGCATCGCGCTATCGGGCGCGGCGCAGGTCATCTTCGTCGACACGCCCGGCATCTTCGCGCCCAAGCGCCGGCTCGACCGCGCGATGGTGACGAGTGCCTGGGGCGGAGCGACCGATGCCGACCTGATCGGCGTGCTCGTCGATGTCGCCCGCTTCGAGCATGAGGAGAACACGGCGCTGCTGGAGAAGCTCGCCGAGCTGAAGCAGCCGAAGTTCCTGATCCTCAACAAGATCGACACGGTGCCGAAGGAGAAGCTGCTCGAGGTCACCGCCAAGGTGAACGAGCGCACGCAGTTCGAAGCGACCTTCATGGTCGCGGCGCTGACCGGCTATGGCGTCAAGGACATTCTGACCTGGCTGGAGACGCGGCTGCCGCTCGGACCCTGGCTCTACCCGGAAGACCAGATCTCGGACGCTCCCTTGCGCTTCCTCGCCGCCGAGATCACTCGCGAGAAGATCTTCGAGCGGTTGCACGACGAACTGCCCTATCGCTCCACCGTCGAGACCGAGAGCTGGGAGCAGAGGCCGGACGGCTCCGTCCGCATCGAGCAGACGATCTATGTCGAGCGCGAGGGCCAGCGGAAGATCGTGCTCGGCGAAGGCGGCCAGACCATCAAGGCGATCGGCCAGAAGGCTCGCATCGAGATCGCCGAAGCGGCCGAGGCCAAGGTCCATCTCTTCCTGTTCGTGAAGGTGCGCGAGAACTGGAGCGACGATCCGGAGCGCTATCGCGAGATGGGGCTGGAGTTTCCCAAGGGCAAAGGCTGAGGCGCGCCGGGAACCGCGATGCGCAGCGAGAAGGACAAGATGCTGGCCGGCGAGCTCTATCGTGCCGACAGCCCTGAACTCATCGCCGATAATCGCCGCATCAGCGGCTGGATGGAGCGCTTCAACGCAACCACGGCCACGCCCGAGCAACGGCCGGCGCTCATGAAGGAGGCGTTCGGCCATGTCGGGCGCGACGTCACGATCCGCCCGCCCTTCCATTGCGACTATGGCTACAACATCAGCCTGGGCGATGGCGTCTTCCTGAACTTCAACTGCGCCGTTCTCGATGTGGTGGCCGTGACCATCGGCGACGGCACGCAGATCGGCCCCGGCGTCCAGATCCTCACCGCGGATCATCCGCGCGATCCCGTTCAGCGCCGGCAGATGCTCGAATTCGGCCGCCCGGTTCGCATCGGGCGCAATGTCTGGATCGGCGGCGGCGCGATCATCCTGCCGGGCGTCACGATCGGGGATGATGCGATCATCGGAGCGGGCAGCGTGGTCACGCGCGATGTGCCCGAAGGCCGCACGGCGGTCGGCAATCCCGCGCGGCTGCGTCCGCTTTCCGGAGACGACAAGTCCGAGAGCTAGGTCGCGGCATCAGCGCGGCGAACCCGGCGACACCGCGACTTCGGCAGTGTGGTGCCGCGTCAAGACGCCACGCCGTCTCTTTGAAACTTGTCAAAATTCATTCATGAAAGACATTGTTCGAACGCGTTTCGTTTCCATCTTTGTTACTTGAAGACATTTCAGCAGGAGTGATTGCAATGAACGGCGCACCGCGCATCGCGCTTTTCATCGATGGCGCCAATCTCTACGCCACCTCGAAGCAGCTCGGCTTCGACATGGATTATCGGCGCCTGCTGCGAGAGTTCCAGGGCCGTGGCAACCTGATCCGCGCCTTCTATTTCACGACGCTCGTCGAGAGCGAGGAGTATTCCTCGATCCGTCCGCTCGTCGACTGGCTCGACTACAACGGCTACCGCGTCATCACCAAGGCGGCCAAGGAATTCACCGACGCCACCGGCCGGCGCCGCGTGAAGGGCAACATGGATATTGAGCTGGCGATCGAGATGCTCGAGCTCGCGTCGCATCTCGACCAGATCTATCTGTTCTCCGGCGATGGCGACTTCCGCCCGCTGGTCGAGGCGGTGCAGCGCAAGGGCGTCAAGGTCTCGGTCGTCTCGACGATCTCGACCAATCCGCCGATGGTCTCGGACGAGCTGCGCCGGCAATGCGACGAGTTCCTGGACCTCGCCCAGCTGATGCAGAAAATCGGCCGCGATCCCTCCGAGCGCGCGAGCCGTGCGGGCGGCCAGGGCGCGCCCGGCACTCCGGGCAACCCGGCGCTGGAGCGGCGCTACGGCATCCGCCAGGGCGACGAACCCGTCGAGAGCTGATCCGGAGCGGCTCAGCCGCCCGATTTCAGAAGTCTCTGCTTGTCGCGATTCCAGTCGCGCTCTTTCTCGGTCTCGCGCTTGTCGTGCAGCTTCTTGCCCTTTCCGAGGCCGAGCTCGACCTTCGCCCTGCCCTTGTCGTTGAAATAGACCTTGAGCGGGATCAGGGCCATGCCCTCGCGCTGGATCGCGCCCATCAGCTGGTTGATCTGGCGGCGATGCAGCAGCAGCTTCCGCGGCCGGCGGACCTCATGGTTGAAGCGGTTGGCTTCGAGATATTCCGGGATGTGGGCATTGAACAGGTAAAGCTCGGTCCCCATCGGGCCCGCATAGCTTTCGCCGATCGTCGCCTTGCCGCCGCGCAACGACTTGATCTCGGTGCCCTGCAAGGCGATGCCCGCCTCCAGGGTCTCCTTGATCTCGTAGTTGAAGCGCGCCTTGCGATTATCGGCGGCCAGTCTGTAGCGCTCGGGATCGGGTTTCTTCATGCGTTGCCGCCGAATCCATGTTCCTTGACGAGCGCTGCCATCGCCTGCGATTCCGATTCAGGATTGGCGCTCAAGCCGTTGAGAACGCCGAGCTTGTCGTCCTCCCGCCGGTTCTGGCTGAGCTTGAACTTGCCGATGATCGAAGCGATCTCGATCTCGATTCCAACGATGCCGCGCGTCTGCGCTGCGATGAAAGGTTCGGGCGCGTCGCTCACCGCCCAGGGCTCGGCGCGCGGCGCCTCCTGCTGGCGCGTCAGCGACTCGAGCTGGGCGCGCAGCCAGACGGCGTCGTCGATCGTGCGGGCCGGGCCACGCACCTGCACCGTGACGTAGTTCCAGGTCGGCACGACCTTGCCCGTCTCCTGCTTGGTCGCATACCAGGCCGGCGTCACGTAGCGCTCCACGCCTGTGAAGATCACCAGCGTCTCGGCACCCGCCGAGATCGCTTTCCATTGCGCATTGGGGCGCGCGAGATGGGCGCGCAGAACGCCGTTCTCGCCCTCATCGGCATGCAGGACGAAGGGCACGGGATTGGCGATCAGCCCGCCCTCGCCCACTGTCACCAGCGTGGCGAGCGGATGCTGGCGGATGACCGCGTCGAGCTGCGCGCGATCCTCGACCTTGAAATGACTGGGCTCGTACATCCCGGCTCTTCTCCCTGGCGTCGGCCGGGACGACCGGACGAGCGCAATCCCTACTTAGGCATTCAACAGCCCGGCGAACACCATCGCCTCGCGAATGACTTTGCCGGTCGCCGGCGTCACCGGCATCAGCGGCAGGCGAACCTCCTCCTCGATGCGACCGAGCAGAGCGAGGCCGTGCTTGGCGCCGGCGAGGCCAGGCTCCTTGAAAGTCGCGTCATGGAGCGGCACGAGCCGATCCTGAACCTTCAGCGCGGTGGCGTAATCGCCCTTGAGCGCGGCCTCCATGAGATCGGCGCAGAGGCGCGGCGCGACATTGGCGACCACCGAGATGCAGCCATGGCCGCCGGCCGCCATATAGGCGAGCGCGGTCATGTCCTCACCCGAAAGCTGGATGAAATCCGGCCCCATGGCGTGGCGCTGCTGCGAGACGCGGGCGAGGTTGGCCGTGGCGTCCTTCACCCCGGCGATGTGCTTGAGCTCGTAGAGCCGCGCCATCGTCTCGACCGACATGTCGACGACCGAACGCGGGGGGATGTTGTAGATGATGATCGGAATTCCGACCGCGTCGTTCACCGCCTTGAAGTGCTGGTACATGCCTTCCTGGGTCGGCTTGTTGTAGTAGGGCGTGACCACGAGCACGGCATCGGCGCGAGCCTTCTCGGCATGCTTTGCAAGGTCGATCGCCTCGATCGTGTTGTTGGAGCCGGCGCCCGCGATGACCGGAACGCGGCCCTTGGCCTGCTCCACGACGATCTCGACGACGCGCTTGTGCTCGTCATGGCTGAGCGTCGGGCTCTCGCCGGTGGTGCCGACCGGAACGAGGCCGGTGGAGCCATTGCCGATCTGCCAGTCGACCAGCGCGCGCAGTGCCTCTTCGTCGACCTTGCCGGCTTTGAACGGCGTGACCAGAGCGGGCATCGAGCCGGTAAAGGCAATGTGCTTGGTCATGAGGACGATCCTGAAGCGAAAACGTGGATGATAGGGCCGCCACACATAAACCGTCGTTCCGCCAAGGCAAAGCCGGCAACCCATGAAAATGCGTGGCCTCATAGTTAAACCTTCATAAACCCCCTTCACCGACCATCGACCAATGCCTGCTACAGGATGGAGACCCGCCATGGCCTCGCCTGCCGCCGCGCGGAGACTGCTCGGCCTGCTGCTGCCTGCCCTGCTCTGCGCCTCATCGACGCGAGCGGGCGACGACGGCATGCTTGTGAGCCAGCGCAAACTCGCCATGATCGGCGACATCGAGATCACGGGCGCCCTGCCGTCCTATCCACCCGCCGTCATGCGCGACGAGGATGCGATCAATCCGGATGCCGTGAAGGCGGCCGTCGCCGCCTATCGCCGCGGCGCGCTCGGAGAGGGCGACGATCTCGCTGCGCGGATCGACGACCGCGCGGCGCGCACGCTGCTCGAATGGGTGGCGATCCACGCCAATGCGGGCTCCGTGTCCTTCTCGCGGATCGACGCCTTCCTCCGCGAGCATCCGAATTATCCGGCCACGACCCGTTTTCGACGACGCGCCGAAGAGGCGCTGATCGCCGAGAAGAAGAGTCCCCTGGTCGTGCGCACCTTCTTCCATGGCCAGCAGCCGGTCTCGCCGGCCGGAAGGATTGCCCTCGCTCTGGCTCTCAAGGACGAGGGACGCGCGGACGAAGCGACCGCTCTCGCACGCAAGAGCTGGCGCACCGATCCGTTCGGGCAGGCGCTCGAGAAGATCGTCCTGAAGGAGTTCGAGACGGCGCTGACGAAAGACGACCATCGCCTGCGCACCGAGCGCTTCCTTTTCAAGGAGAGCGGCGAGGCGGCGCTGCGCAATGCCGCTCGCGTCTCGGCCGATTATGTCGTGCTGGCCAGAGCGCGCCTCGCCAGCGCGAAGGCGCGCCAGCCGATCTCCGACAAGCTGATCGCGGCCGTGCCGGCCTCGCTCCGCAGCGATGTCTCCTTCGCCTTCCTGCAGGCGCAGCAGGCCCGCCGCGGCGACAAGCTCGACGATGCGGTGAAGGCGCTCGCCAACATCCCGCGCGATCCGGCGCTGCTCGGGGATGGCGACGGCTGGTGGGAAGAGCGGCGCATCATCTCGCGCAAGCTCATCGATGCCGGCCAGCCGGCAAAAGCCTATGAGGTTTCCGCCGGCCATGGCGCCGAGGATGCGGCCGAGCGGATCGAAGCGGAATGGCATGCCGGCTTCGTCGCGCTTCGCTTCCTCAAGAAGGCCGATGTCGCGCTAAAGCATTTCGACGCGGCGGCGGCCATCGCCGAGACACCGATCTCGGCCTCGCGCGCCGCCTATTGGCGGGGCCGTGCCTATGAGGAACTGGGCAAGACCGAGGAGGCAAAGGCCTCCTACGGCAAGGCCGCCGAGCAACCGATCGCCTATTACGGACAACTCGCGCGGGCCAAGCTGGGCTTGGCCGGCCTGCCGCTGAGGAGTTCGGCCGCAGCCGGGCTCGAGGCGCTGCCTGGCCATCGCGGCGTCCGTTTGCTCTACCGCATCGGCGAGCGCGACCTCGCCACCGCGATGCTGAACGACCTGGCGCAGCGCCTTCACACCACCGAGGCGCTGGAGGCGGTCGCGGCCATCGCCCGTCGCGAGGCGGATGCGCGGGCGCTCGTCGGCATCGGCAAGGCCGCGCTGCAGCGCGGTTTCCCACTCGATATGGCCGCCTATCCGACCAACGGCATCCCGGAGTTCGACGTGCTCGGCGACCCGATGGAGAGGGCGATCGTTCACGCCATCGCCCGGCAGGAGAGCGCCTTCGAGCCGACCGCGATGTCGCAAGCCGGTGCGCGCGGCCTGATGCAGATGATGCCGGCGACGGCGCGCGAGACGGCGCGGCGCGCCGGCCTGCCCTTCGACTGGCAGAAGCTCGGACAGGATCCGCTCTACGCGGCGCGGATGGGCGCGGCCCATCTCAACGACCTGCTGAAGGAATGGCGCGGCTCCTACATCCTGAGCTTCGCCGCTTACAACGCCGGCTCGCCGAACGTGAAGAAATGGATCGCCGCCTATGGCGACCCGCGCGATCCGGAGGTCGACGCCGTCGATTGGGTCGAGCGCATCCCGTTCTCCGAGACGCGCAACTACGTCCAGCGCGTGATGGAGAATTTGCAGGTGTATCGCGAGCGGCTGAACCAGCGGACAGCCTATCTGATCGACTACGATTTGAAGCGCGGCGGCAAGCGCGACTGAGGACCTGAAACCGCGTGTCATCCCGGACAAGCGGCTTTCAGCCGCGCCGATCCGGGATCCATGGCTGGACCTTTCCAGCAAACGCTCGGGCATGGATCCCGGGCCGCCGCTTCGCTGCGCCCGGGATGACGGCGGGGTTCCCGCCGTACGTCCAATTCACACCGGAGATTTGCCGGCGCCCCGCAACGATCTTTCCTGCCCATTGCAATATTTGAAACTTTCAAATACCTCTTGCGGACAGCGGAGGAATTTCGATGCTGCAGGATATTGCCGATTTCGCGCCGACACTTCAGGCGTGGCGCCGTGACCTTCACGCCCATCCCGAAATCGCCTTCCAGGAGTTTCGAACCTCGGACTTCGTCGCGCGGACGCTGGAATCGTTCGGTATCGAGGTGCATCGCGGGCTGGGCGGCACCGGCCTCGTCGGCGTCATCAAGGGCGCGGCCGAGGGGCCGACCATCGGGCTGCGGGCCGATATGGACGCCCTGCCGATGGATGAGGAGACCGGGCTCGGCTACAGCTCGAAGACGGAGAAGACATTCCACGGTTGCGGCCATGACGGCCATACGGTGATGCTGCTCGCGGCGGCGCGCCATCTCGCCGCCAACCCGCCCAAGCGCGGCAAGGTGCATCTGATCTTCCAGCCGGCCGAGGAGGTCGGACAGGGCGCCGAGCGCATGATCGCCGATGGGCTATTCGAGCGCTTCCCCTGCTCCGAGATCTACGCGCTGCACACCATCCCGCTCTACGAGGAAGGAACGGCCGCTGTCCGGTCCGGCCCGACGCTGAGCGGCACCACCGTCTTCGAGATCAAGGTCAAGGGCGTGGGCGGCCACGGCGCGGCACCGCACACCACCGTCGATCCGCTTCAGGTCGCGGCGCGGCTCGCGACCGAGATCTCCTCGATCGTCGGACGCCATGTCGACCCGATGGAGCCGGCCGTCATCAGCCTCGGCAGGCTCTCGGCCGGCACCGCCCCGAATGTCATCCCGGATACCGCCGAGCTCGGCGGCACGATCCGCACCTATGACCCGGCGACCGAAGCCCGCATCGTCGACAAGCTCGATGCGATCTGCCGCGGCGTCGCGCTGATGTCGGGCTGCACCATCACCTGGACGAAGAAGGCGGGTTGCCCGCCCTGCCTCAACGATCCGCGTGCGGCGGAAGCGGCTGCGGCCGCCGCCGGCACTGTGCTCGGCGAGGCCAATGTGAAGGTCGATCTCAAGCCCCTGCCCTTCTCGGACGACTTCGCGCTGATGCTGCGCGAGTGGCCCGGCGCCTATATCTTCCTCGGGCAGCCCGGCGCGATGTGCCACCACCCGACCTTCGATTTCGATGACCGCCTGCTCCCGATCGGCGCCAGCATCCTCTGCCGTCTCGTCGAGCGCCAGACGGGAGCCAACGCATGACCGCCGCCACCATCCAGATCGGGCAATCGCGCTCTCCCGCGATGGTCCGGCGCGCCGTGATCTCCTCGGTGATCGGCAACGGCCTCGAATGGTACGACTTCCTGGTCTACGGCTTCTTCGCCACCATCATCGCGCAGGTCTTCTTCCCGAGCTCGGACCCGCTCGTCTCGGCGCTGCTGACGGCAGCGACCTTCGCGATCTCCTTCCTGGTCCGGCCGATCGGCGGCGTTCTGCTCTCGACCTATGCCGACCGCTTCGGCCGCAAGCCGATCCTGACGGTGATGATCCTCATCATGGGGTTCTCGACCGTGCTGATCGGGCTGACGCCGAGCTATGCGACGATCGGCATCCTCGCGCCTATCCTCGTCATCGTCGCCCGCATCCTGCAGGGCATCTCTGTCGGTGCCGAATTCGCCTCCGCCACGGCGATGCTGGTGGAATACGCGCCGCCCGGCCGCAAGATGACCTTCGGCAGCTTCCAGATGTGCTCGCAGGCACTGGCGCTCGCGCTCGCGGCCTTTTCCGGCTATGCGCTGGCGACGCTGCTGTCACCCGAGGCACTCCAGAGCTGGGGCTGGCGCATCCCCTTCCTGCTGGGATCGCTGATCACGCCGCTCGGCTTCTACATCCGCCGCTTCGTCGACGAATCTCCCGAATATGAGAGCGAGGGCGGCAAAAGTGCCAGCCGGACGCCGTTCCGCGCCGTGCTGGCCGAGCACCGCAACGCGCTGCTGCGCTGCTTCGGCATCATGATCCCCGGCACGGCCTCGAACTATGTCTGGTTCATCTTCCTGCCGGGCTATGTGGTGCGGCAGCTCAAGCTGCCCTTCACCAGCGCGATGCTGAGCTCGCTGATCGGCGGCATCCTGCTGTTCATCTTCGTGCCGATCATGGGCCATCTCGCCGACCGGTGGAGCGCCTTCCGCGTCTGGCTGTTGGGCATGCTGAGCTTCGCGCTGCTGTCCTATCCGCTGTTGGCCTATGTCGTGGCTGTACCGAGCTTCGAACGCCTGCTCATCGCACAGGCGATCTGCGCGCTGTCGATCGCGGCGATCTGGGCGCCGACGCCCGGCCTGCTCGCCGGCATGTTCCCGACCGATGTGCGCTCGACCGGCATGTCGATCGCCTACAATGTCGTGGTGCTGCTGTTCGGCGGGCTCGCGCCCTTCACCCTGACCTGGCTGGTGGCGAAGACGGGCTCGGACATGGTTCCGTCCTACTATCTCCTTGCCTGCACCGCGCTGTCGCTGATTGCGCTCGGGCTGGCGAGCCGGACAAGCAGCCCTCGCTAGCCCCGCCGGCGATGCCCCTCGAACCCTTCCTGACCTTTCGGCTCGACCAGTTGAGCCAGACCGCGATGGCGAAGGCCTCGCGGGTCTACAAGGAGCGGCTCGGCCTCAATATCCGCGAGCTGCGCGTGATGCGCGTGATCGGCGACACTCCGGGCCTGTCGTCCCGCGCGCTGTCGGACGGGGCCCTTATCGAACAGACGCTTGTTTCCAAGCATCTGCGCAAGCTGGTGGATCAAGGCTACGTCCAGCGCGAGCTCGAAAGCGCCGATGCTCGCCGCGTCGCGCTCCGACTGACGGCAAAGGGGACCGCCATCCGTCAGGAGGCCGACCGGCTGGGCGAGGAACTGGAGCGCGATTTCCTCGCCGTGCTCACGCCGGAAGAACTCGACAGCCTCAATCGCTGCCTCGCCAAGCTGAAAGGCTGGGGCGCATCCTGACGGCCGGCAGTCCAAGCCGGCTTTCGTAGCCGGCGCCACCGTGATTAGGTGCGGATCCGCCTTGCCCTTTCCGAGTCCTGCATGACATCCGAGCCCGGTTTCATTTCCCGCTTCGTCAGCGCCCGCGACGGACTCAAGCTGCATCTGCGCGATTACGGCCCGCTCGAAGCACCCGCGCTGCCCATTATCTGCCTACCCGGTTTCGCGCGCACGGCGGCCGATTTCCACGAACTGGCCCTGGCTTTTGCCCAGGACGACGCCAAGCCGCGCCGCGTGCTGGCGCTCGACTATCGCGGCCGCGGGCTCTCCGACTACGACCGCGACTGGAAGAACTACGACATCCGCATCGAGCTCGACGACCTGATGCAGGTGCTGGTGGCGATGGGGGTCGAACAGGCCGTCTTCGTCGGCACCTCGCGCGGCGGGCTTCTGACCATGGCGCTGGCGGCCGCACGCCCCGCCGTGATCCGCGGCGCCGTCCTCAACGATGTCGGCCCGGTGATCGACGCGCGCGGCCTGCTGCGCATCCGCGGCTATGTCGGCAAGCTGCCGATGCCGCGCAGCTTTTCGGAAGGGGCCGAGATCCTGAAAAGGCTCTCCGACCAGCATTTCCCGGTGCTGAGTGAAGCCGAATGGGAGGTGATGGCCCGCCGGACCTGGACGGATCGCGACGGCGCGCTCAGGCCGGACTACGACACCAAGCTGATGAAGGTCCTCGAAGAGCTCGACCTCGAGACGCCGCTGCCGGTGTTGTGGACCTATTTCGACGGCCTCAAGGCCGTGCCGTTGCTGGCGATCCGCGGTGCCAATTCCGACCTTCTGGCAGAAAAGACATTGCAGGACATGGCCGAGCGCCATTCCGACTGCGAGATCTATACCGCCCCCGGTCAGGGCCACGCCCCGCTGCTCGGCTCGAAGGAGATGATCCGGCGCATCGGCAAGCTGATTGCCCGGGCCGAGCGGTGCGCGGCCTGAACCGGTTCAGGATTTCGAGGGTCCGGCCTTGGTTTCGCCCTCGAGCAAGGCCGCAACGTTGTCCAGGCCGGCGGAGCCGTCATCCCGTGAGGTCTCGACCAGCCCCCGCCTTGGCGCGGGTGGCGAATTCCGGCTCCCCGCCTGCCGCAAGCACCTTTGCTTGGCCGACCCAGTCCTCGCGCTCGATGCGGCCGGGAAAGGCGAGATAACTGCCGACCCATTCGACGTTCTCAGCGGTCCAGGCGGCGATCTGCTCGAAATGCCAGATGCCGAGGCCATGCAGCCGACCCTCGTTCTGGCGGCCGACACCCTTGATCAACTTGAGATCGTCGGCCTTGTCGTTGCGGGCCGTCGGGAGGCCTGACGGGCGCTGGCCGGGCAGTTCTGCCTCGTTCGGAACCGGCGCAAGCGCGCCGGCAGGCTTCGCAACGGATGGCTCGGCCACAGCGGCTGACGGTGGGATCGGCAACGATGGCATCGATTTCTGTGCAGCCACTGGAGCAGTCTCTGCAGCCATCCTCCTGGGAACGAGGCTGGCGCAGACGCAGCCGATCCAATACGCCGCTACGAACAGCAAGGCGGACTCGACCCACGTCGCCGCCATGCCGTTCAGCCACTGGAACCATGTCAGGGCAGCACCGCCCGCCCAGAGCAGAGCGAGGACGGTCCAGGCGCCGCTCCACAGGCGCGGCTTTCCGCCATCGTTGCTGATCCAGCCCATGGCCAGCCCCAGCCCGAAGGCGGCGAGCAGGAACCAGACGAACTGGCTGGCGAGATAGAGCATGTCCGCCTCCTACTTCGCCACGGTGAACTGCACGCGGCGGTTCATCGTCTTGGCTTCCGACGTGTCATAGGACACCAGCGGACGCGCGCTGCCATAGGCCTTGACCGTGAGCTGGCCCGGATCGATGCCGCGCCGCGTCAGCTCCTCGCGCACGCGCAATGCTCGCCGCAGCGACAGATCCTGATTGTCGAAGCCGCGCCGCTCGCCGTCGCGGTTGGCGTGTCCTTCGATGGTGACCGGAGCGCCCGGGCATTTCTTGAGGATGGCCGCCGCCTCGCCGATCACCCGCTCCGTCGTCGTGTCGAGCTCGACGACGGATGTGCCCTGCCCGAACAGGACCGTGTTTTGCCTGGTCAGATTGTCGAGATCATTCTGGCAGCTCGCCGGTGGATCGACCACGCAGCCAGTCTGGCGCAGACCGATCACGGCATCGGCCTTGAAGCCCGGCGGCAGACCTGAGGACGCGCTGGTCTCGACCTCGCTCTTGACCAGTTCGCGGCAGGTCAGGCCGCGGATGGCGATCCGCTCATCCTCGATAGACGCCGAGCCGAGATCGAGACGCAGCAGATCTGTGAGAACCGTTCGTATGGCGGCCCCGAAACCGGGCGGAGCTCCCGGCACGACAACCGCTGTGTCTTCGAGCCGGTCCTTGAGCGGGGAATCCGCGATAAGTCCACGCAGGGCCGCCCGCATTGCCTCGTCCGGCAGATAGCCGGACAGTCGCATGCCGGTGCGGTCCATGGACAGCGCCAGGCCATAGGGCCGCACCACGATACTATCCGGCAAAGAAGACGGCACGCTGAGGCCTGCCGGAGCCCCTCGGGCAAGGATGTCGCGCAGCGCGGCGCGCCCCGCAGCGTCCGCAACCTCGCCCGCCATGACGAAAGCCTTGTCGCGAACCGACACCGAGCCGGATTTCAGCTTCGACAGCACGTCGAGCGCGAAAGACAGCGATGCCGGGATGTCGAGTTCGGAGCGCAGCGCAGGCGCGACAGCCATGAGGTCGTCGATCGCCGTTTCCGCGAACAGGCGGCGCGCAGCGGTAAGGACGCCGGTCCGAACCGGCTCGCTGGGCAGCGCTCCCTCCAGAGCGATGTGACCATCGGTGCGCCTCGCGGTCCAATCGAGCGGGACCGCAACCGACGGCGCGGTTGCCGGCGCACCGGCTACCGCGCCGGAGGCCATCGGTGGCGCAGCAGTGCCA
The DNA here is from genome assembly GCF_057321085.1 of Allobosea sp. RIT-PG3_2. Classification (NCBI taxonomy): domain Bacteria; kingdom Pseudomonadati; phylum Pseudomonadota; class Alphaproteobacteria; order Hyphomicrobiales; family Alloboseaceae; genus Allobosea; species Allobosea sp. RIT-PG3_2. The sequence continues at coordinate 817,114 of NZ_JBXWCA010000001.1, forward strand.
GAGGCCGAAAGCCCAGGCCCGGCGGTGTCACGAGGTGCGGGCGCGGCGGGCAGCACATCGTCCAGGATCAAGCCCGGCACCTCAGGCAAGGGCACGACCACAGGGACCGGCGGCGGCTCCGGTGGGCAATCGACCGCGACACGCGCGACCGAATCCGGCCCATCCATCTGGGCGATCTGCAGGCGCAGGGCCTGGCAGGCGTCGTAGCTGTCCGGGCCTTTGCCGGAGAGCGTGTAGACGTCGCCAGTGATCTCGGCCCTGCCCTCGCGGAGGCGGGCGAGATCTACGGCAGCGCGGGCAACCTTCTCGGGGAACGCCGACGGCGCACCGGCGCCCGGCTGCAATTCGTCGCGCAGGGGGACGGCTGCTCCAAAGGCGCGTTTCACCGAGTCGAGAAGCTGCCTGCGCACCTCCTCATTCGGATAGAAACCACGCAGGACGAGCGCGTTGCCGGCGCTGCGCTCGGCGCTCCAGCGATAAGGCGCGATGGTCGGCGGCTCGAGATCGCACGTCACGGCCCGGAATCCGGAATGAGCTGGCTGCGCCGCGGCAGCCTCGAGCGCGCGGAACGCGTCGGGACTCGCGGCTTTGCCTTCGATGCAGAAGCGGCCATCGTCGAGCGCGATCCGGCCCGAGGCCAATCTGGGCAATTCAGCGATCATGGAGGCGGTCATCGCGGCGAAGCCTTCGGGCGCTCCGAAGGCGACGATCTGGCGGTCGTCGATGCGCAGCCCCGGCAGCGCGCGCCCGGCAGCGGCGAGATTGGCCGAGGCCGTGTCGAGATCCGGAACGAAGCCGCCGAGCGCGAGATTGTCCGCAGAGCGCGCGGCGAACCAGGAGTAAGGCTTCTGTGCCACGACCTGGGACAGTCCTCCGAACGCACGGCGGACGCCGAATTCGCTTCGAAGCTGCGACATCGCCTTATTGGCGCCGTCGGTGGAGAGAACCTCGCCGCCTATGGTGACGTCCCGGCCCTCGACCTGAGCCACGACCGGGCGAGCGCCCGGCGTCTTGCCGGCAACCGCAGCCACGGCCTGCACGGCCCGGGCACCGACGTCGCGCTCGATCGCATCGTCCAGTCCGAGATTTCCCGCGCCCCATAGCAGAGCCAGCGGAATCAGCCCCCAGATCCAGCGCGCCGGCTGCGACATGTCTTGCCCCCTACCCCTGCGTCCGCTCAGCGTGGGCGCAGGCATCCGATGATCGCGACCGCCCTACCTTATCAATGGCTTACCAGGCGACCCGTAGATATCGATCCAACCGCCGCCTTGCTCCACGTGTTCTTTGAGACTGCTAGCAAGAACGGCGCATACGCTAGATCAGGCCCGACGACGCGCGCTCGTCAACCGCGAAGCCTCGGCAACCCACAGACAATAAAAAAAGCCCCGGGTTTCCCCGGGGCTTCCGACTGAGATCGGAGACCGATCAGAAGTCGCGCTGGATGCGCAGGCGGCCGGAGATCGAGTCTTCCGACTTGATGCCGAGCACGCCGCTGCGGACGTTGGCGTTGCTGACGACACCGACCGGCGCACGGACGTCAAGGTGCGAGTAGAGCACTTCGACACCGATATCCAGGCCGGAAACCGGCGACCAGATCAGGTTGGCAGCAACCAGGAACTCCTTGGGGTCCAGCGAGCGCGACACAGCGAAGAGCTGCGAGTTGTCGTTGTAGCCAAGCTTGAGTTCCGAGTACGACGCGCTGATCTCGGTGCGGATGGTCGGGGTCCAGAAGTGGCGGAACGCCGCGACGAGCGACCAGCCGGTCGAGTTATCGATGCTGCCGGTGATCGGGTTGATCGAGGCGTCAGCCAGGCTCAGGCGGCCGAGACGGCCGAGGCCGAAGCTGCCACCGGACCAGCCGAGGTAGCCGAGAGCGCCGTCCGCATAAGCGGCCTGCAGCCACAGGGCATCGCCAGCGGCGAGCGACGGCAGGTTGATCTTGACGCCGCCCTGGATGGCCCAGGCAAATTCGTCACCATTAACTGCAGTGACGTTCGAAGCCGTGGCGTAATTGCGCTGGCCGACGGCGCCCGACAGCTGAGCGGAGCCCCAACCCTGATCGACGCGCAGCGAGGCGATGAGATCCGGGTAGTCCTGACCCTGGGTGACAGCAGTGCCGCCGTTCACGAACAGAATCGGATCCTGGATGATGCCGCCGAGCTCACGACCAACCGTGCCCGAGGTGCGGTCTTCGAGCGACACCGTCGCCGAGAAGCCCGAACCGAAGGTGGCGGTGTAGGCCAACAGGTTGACGCGCGAGTCTGCCGTACGGATCGAAGCGAAGTTCAGGTCCGAAGCGTAGAAGTCGAAGAACGACTGAGCGCGACCAGCGGTGATCGGGCCGAACTGGATGAAGGCCAGATCGAGGAGCGAGGTGGTGGAGGTCGACGAAGCGCCACGGACCAGACCCGGAACGGCTGCGCCAACGTTGAACGGACCGGTGCCGGCGTTGTAGATGCCGGTGTTGTTGGTCAGCTCATAGCGGATGAAGGTGCGCAGCGTGCCGTAGGCGGTCTGCGTACGGACGTCGACGTTCAGGCGGCCACGAGCACGAGTGCCGTAAGCATCCTGGAAGTCGCTGTAACGCTCGCCGACGGCGTACTCGGCGCGGACGCGGCCCGAGATGCGCAGGCAGGAGTCGGTGCCGGGGATGTAGAAGAAGCCAGCGCCGTAAGCGGTGCAGACGCGAACGTATTCGACCGGAGCGGCCTTCCGCGAGGGAAGGTCGGCGGCCTGAGCCCCGGCGACCGCGGCGATGCCGGCGGCGGAACCGAGGAGGAGGCTCTTGACGAGCTTCATTTGGTAACCTCCAAAAGAGTTTCGAGACCCTCGGGCTTCAGCCTGCCCCCCGCCCCAGACTTTCAGCCTGATCGCAGAACCTGCCTGTTCCCGGTCTTTCGCCTGCGTCACCGACCTATTTCGGTGGCGAAGACGAAAAACAGCGACCGGGAACGTCCCGACGCATCACCACCATACGAATGCGGCCTCGCCGATCAACCACGATCCGCCTGTCAGACCTGTGTATGGGGTGCTTTGAAATCCGGTGTTGCAGGCGAGCCACGCTTTGACGCTCGAAATTTACGAAGCATTAACCTCAAAGGCTCGCGACGGCCCGTTTTGAAGCCGTCCAAACGGGAATCGGATGCGCTCCGCGTGTCCTAAGCCGCGAATCCCGTTGGATAGCGATTCTCAACCGGCTCCGGTTCAGTATTCCCACTCGGCGCCGATCCCGACTGCGGCGCTGCCGTCTGCCCCGGTCTCCGCCTGGAGCTTCAGGCGCTTCGTCACATCGATGCTGACCGAGACGCCGCTATCCTCGGGCTTGGAGCCGACCTTCACGCCAACGGAGACGTTGTCGCTGATGTAACGCGACGCTCCGACGGTCGGACCGCCCTCTCCCATCTGGATGTCGAGATTGTCGACGCCGAGCGACTTGCGCAGCCGCTCGAAGGTGTCGTCCCCGCCACCACCGGCGAATTGCGCGGCAGCCTGGGCGAGCTGAAGGGCCTGGAAGGCCGAAAGCGAGCCGGAGGCACGGGCGAACAGCAGCCGCGACAGCACTTCGTCCTGTGGCAATTCAGGCTGGGAGGTGAAGGCGAAGCTGGGCTGGTCGGCCGGGCCGCTGACGATGACCTTGGCTGTCACGTCACCGGCGCTCGTCTCGGCAACGAAGTCCAGTTCGGGGATCAACCCACCGGCGAAGGTGAGCCGGCCGCGGCTGAAGTCGAGGCGCTGGGTCAACACGCTGAGGCGGCCGCGACGCAGTTCGAAGCCGCCATTCAGCACCGGGGCGGACGAGGTGCCGGCAATGCGGATCTCGCCGCCGAGCTCGGCATCGATGCCGCGGCCGCGGATGAAGACGCGGCTCGGCGCCGAAACCGTCAGGGCGAGCGTCGCGTCGAATGCCGGGGCAGCGCGACCACGGCCGCGAGCCTGGCGCGCCTTGCGCTCGGCAGCGAGGCGGGCGGCAGCGGTACCGCGGGCATTGATGTGCTTGATGCCGTCGACGGGCCGGAGCGAGGCGGGCAGCCGGTCGGGAACGGAAACCTCGAGCGAGACGATGTCGATGCGCCCGCCGATCCGCGGGCGCTGGGCGAGCGGCCCGCTGATTTCGAGATCCAGCCCCGCGACGGCCGTGACAAGTCCGCTTGAGACGAGCTGTGCGCGCTCGCCCCGGATGCGGATATTGCCGGGGAAGCCGGCGGCCGGATCGAATTTGACCTGACCGCTGCCCGAGATCGTGCCGCCATTCGGCGCGCGGGCCGAAGCGCGCTCGATCGTCAGATTGTCCCCATTGGCGGCGATGCGGGCTTCGATGGCGTTGAGCCGGATGCCCTGCAGCGCATCGGTGAAGCTGCCGTTCGACAGCGTCGCGTTGCCGCTCAGGCGCGGCGCGGACGCGGTCCCGCCAGCGCGCATATCGATGGCGACATTTCCGGTGACGCGCTGGCCGTTTACGGCGAGCATCGTATTGGCGATCGCGGCGTCGATACGACCCTGCGCAGAGAGATCGAGCGGCCCCGTGGCGTTGAGCGGCGCCGTGCCTCGCAGCGTCAGGCTGGCGCCACGGCCGGCATTCACGGTGGCGGAAACGCTGGTGGCGTCGCCCTTGAAGGCGCCCTCTCCGGTGATCTCGACCGGCGGCAAGCCGGCTTGCCGGGTTTCGGGCGTGACGAGTTGCGCGATCCGCAGCTTCCACGGGCCGGAGAGATCGCCTGGCTTGCCCTTGATCTGCGCCTCGGCATTCAGGGTGCCCGACAGGTTCAGGTTCGGCGAAGCGATACGGGCGGCCGAGAGCGGCACGTTGCGGGCGGCGAAGCGCAGATCGAGCGTCTCGCCGGCGCGACCATCGAGCGTCACCCTTCCCTTGTCGATCATCAGGGCGAGGTTGGCGATCTCGACGCCGGAGGCCGGGAAGCTCAGCGAGGCCGGATTCGCGAGCGTGATCGCGCGGCCGTCACGGCGAGCGTCGAAGGAGGCGATCTCCAGCTTCAGCGGCTCGCCGGGCACCAGCCGGCCGGCGCCCTTGAGCGCAAAGCCGCGCGCGCTCGCGCTCAGCGTGAAGGCGCTGGCATCGGGCGCGCCTTTCGAATCGAAGCGGATCGCGCTGATCATCTCGCCGGCGGCAACAGCGCGGTCGATGGCGATGGCCGCATCGAGCATCGGGCGGCCATGGATGTCGCGGGCGCCGACCTTGGCATCGAGCTTGTCGATCGAGACCGACGGACCGGCGAGGCGCGATCCACGCGCGGTCAGGTCGATGTCCTGCCGCCCGTCCGGCGTCGCCAGCACAATATCGGCATCGAGCTGACCGCCGAGCTTGGTGAGCGCCAGCGCCGAGAGATCGTCGAGATTGCGCGCGGCCAGCGTCAGGCGGCCGGCGGCGCGGCTCGCGGGATCGAGGGTGAGCCCGCCATTCAGCCGGACCGAGCCGATGGCGAGATCGAGCGTGGAGAGATTCCAGCCGTCATCCGGCTGGCGCGCGAGCTGGATCGTACCTGTCGCCGGCTTCGAATCCACCTCGCCGGCCAGATTGACGCGCGCATCGAGCGCGCCCTGCAGGTCCTTCACCACGGCATCGATGCCAAGGCGCTGGATCGGGCGGCCCAGCGCGGTGGCATTGGCGAGGGCTATGCGGGCCGTGGCATCGAGCCGGTTCTGCGGGCCGGTGAGTTGCGCAGTAATGTTGCCGCGGCCGGAAAGACGAGGATCGGCGCGCTTGAGATCAGGCAGGGCGAGCGCGAGCTTGAGATCGGATTGCTGCCGGCCGATCGAGCCATCGGCCGTGAAGGCCGCATGCTGGCCGGCGACGCGCAGGCCACTCACCGTGTAGTCGCCGGCAAGCGCATTGACCCGCCCGGCGAGTGTCAGGCTGCCGGCGAGAAGCCGGTCCACGGCGGCCGTCCCGGTGGCGAGGCGCTCGGCCTTGCCGTCCAGTATCGCCGTATAATCGTTGAGGCGCGGGGTCGCATCGAGATCGGCCGTGACCTCCGCCCTGCCCCCGAGCGGACGCTCGGCGAGATCGCTCAGCCGGGCGAGATCGGGGAGCACCGCCGTGAGCTGGCCGAGGATGCGGGCCTGGCCGAGCTTGCCCTTGTAGTCGAGCTCGACGCCGGAAAGGGCGAGCTTCAAGGTCTCGAAATCGGCCGTGCCGTCATCCTGCCCGGTGCCGCGCAGGGTGAAGGTCACCTTGTCGCCGACCGCGCGCGCAAGTGCCTTGTCGGCCAGCGCGATCCCGCTGGCCTCGCCGTCCGAGGTCAACGTGATCCGGGTGCCGGGCTCCCCGATAATGCCGCTCGGCGTGGCATTGAAGGTGAGTGCGACCTTGCCGAAGCGACCGGTCGGCAGGTTTGCATCCTGCGCGTTGAAGGTCGCCACGACGGTTGGGCCGGCGACGGGCCCGCGGATCGTCGCATCGAAGGCGAGCTTGCCGATCTCCGCGCCCGAGGCGACCGTACGACCATCGGCATTCGGCCGGGACGCGGCGCTGACACGCATGTCCAGCGTCTTGTCGGCATTGTAGCGGCCGAGCACGTCGAGGCGGGCCAGGGCGGAAACCAAGGCGAGGTTGCGGATGTCGACGCCGCCGTCATCGCGGAAGCCGACCGAGCCGTCGAGCCGGGTCGAGCCGGCGAAAACCGGCGCAACCGGCGGCGGCATCAGCCCTTCGATGCGCGCGTCGAGCGCAAGCGCGAGCTGACGCTCGGCGCCCGCCCGCGCGAGCGTCGCGGAGCCCTCGGCCCCGATGGTCGGGCCGGCCGTGAAGGTCAGGTTCGAGCGGAAGGAATCGAGCGGGCCGTCGCCATTGAGGTCGAGCTTCACCGGCGGCTCGCCCGGCAGGCCCGCGACCTTCGAGATCAAGCCGCCGGCAGGCTCGTCGAGCTTGGCGGCGAGTTGCAGGCGCGTCGACTGCGGCACGAAGGCCAGGTTGACGTTGAAGGTGCCGCCCATATCGAGACGGCGCGCCTCGAGCTTGAGGTCGAGCCCCTCGCTCGGCGGGCCGAGCGAGGCCGAACCGGTGGCGCCGAGGCGTGCGGCGACGCCAAGGACGGGCTGGCCCAAAGCGAGCTCGTTGAGCTGGAAGGCGCGGAAGATGACCTTGAGCGGCAGTTCCGGCAGGATCGGCTCGTTGCTCGGCGCCGTCGTGCCGGCCGGCTGCGGGGCCGGCTTGCGCAGCACTTCAAGCTTGCCGATCTCGAGGCGGTCGACATCGAGCCGGCGCAGCAGCAGGGCGCTGCGGGTCCAGATCAGTCGGACACGGTCGAGACGCAGCCAGGCGCCGTCGCGATCGGAGAGGACGATGTCGCGGATCTCGACATCGGAAGAAAGCGCGCCATTGACCTCGCCGATCGAGACCTGGCTAGTGTCGCTGGACAGCGCCTTCGAGATGAGATCGGCGACGATGCCGCGGTCGGTCTGGGCATTCTGTGCAAAGCCGCCGAAATGGGCCGAGGCGAGGAAACCCGCCATGAGCAGAGCGAAAAGCCCCGCCACCCTGCGAGCCCTCATTCGGAGGAGCGGCGAAGCGGCGTCTCGCAGGATGTTCCAGGAGGTTCCAAAACCCGCTGGAGCGCCCTTCGAGACGCGCCTTGCGGCGCTCCTCAGGACGAGGGCTTTCATCTTGGCGAAGTCGGTGAGGAGGCGGCGCATCAGAAGGCCTGCCCGATGCTGACATAGAGGGCGACCGGCTTGTCGCCCTTGCGCGGGTTGAGCGGTGCGGCGACGTCGACGCGGATCGGCCCGATGCCGGTATAGTAGCGCAGGCCGAGGCCGGCGGCCATCTGCAGCTTCTGCTTGCCGTCCGGGAAGCTCGATTCGAAGGCCGTGCCGGCGTCAAAGAAGGGTACTATGCCGATTGTGTCGGTGATCTTGATGCGCGCTTCCGCCGAGAGCTCCAGCAGGCTGCGTCCGCCGATAAGTTGGCCGTAGGGACCGAGCGGCGCCAGGCTGCGATAGGCATAGCCGCGCACGGAGCCGCCGCCGCCGGCATAGAAGCGCCGCGTCGCCGGGATCTCGTCGAGGCTCGCGCCCGAGATCGAACCGAAGCCGACCCGGCCGGCCAGCACGTAGCGAGCGTCCTCGTCGAGCGCATAATAGGCCGAGACTGCGCCCTTGGTCTGGTAGATGCCGACGGTCGAGCCGAGGAAGGTCGGATAGGGTGTGAAGGATGCGATCGCCCGGAAACCGCGCGTGGGATCGAGCAGGCTGTCGGTCGAATCGTATCTCACCGAGAGCGGGATGCCGACCAGCGTGTAGTCGATCTCGCCGAGCACGTCGCTGGTCTGGCCACGCTCGACCTCGATGCCGGCCTGAACCGAGAAGGTGTCGCTGAAGCGGTGGCGGATCGCGGTGGTGACGTTGGCGTAGCGGGCGGTATAGCCGCCATAGCGGTTGGTGCCGACCCGCTCGCGCGTCGCGACACCGTCGAGCAGCCAGTCGTAACGGCTCCCGCCCAGCGCCGGCTTGATAAAGCTGAAGCCGAAACGGGCGCCGATGTCGGATTCGTTGAAATCGCCGAAGCTCTGGATCTTGGTGCCGTCGATGCGCGGCGCCAGGAAGATGCTGCCTTCGAGCCGCAGCCGCTCGGCGCCGCCGAACAGGTTACGATGCTCCCAGTAGGTCTTCACTGCCGGGCCGTCGATCGTCGAGTAGCGGGCCGAGAAGCCGAGCAGGCGCTTCGGCCGTTCGGTGACCTCGACGAAGATCGGCAGGTTGCCGGCGCTGTCGAGCTTGTCGCCCTCGCGGATGCGGACCGAGCCCACGGCGGGAATCGTCGCGATCGAGCGGCGCGTATCGGCCAGCGCCTTGGGCGAATAGGGATCGCCGGGCTCTAGATAGATGAAGGAGCGCACGACCTCGGGCGGAATCTCGTCGGTCTGGCCGATGGTGATGTCGCCGAATCCTGCGAGCGGGCCGGGATCGAGGACATAGGTCACGTCCATGATGCCGGTGGCGTGGTCGACGACCGGCCGGAGCTCGACCATCTTGGCGAGCGGACGCGACTGGGCGCGCATATAGTCGACCAGCGCGGCCTGCGCGCTGCGCAGCGCCGCCGACGTCGCCGGGTCGCCCTCCTTCAATTTCGAGACCTTGAGCGGATCGGCGATCGCCGGCGGGCCGGGCTCGTCGCGCTCGACCACATCGATCTTGCGCAGGCCGAAGACCTTGCCGGGGCGGACCTTCACGATGATCGGCACCGCGTCGCGGTTGCGATGTGCCTCCAGCGCCCGGATCAGGGTGGCGTTCGGCTCGACCGCGACCGTCAGCGAGACCCCGTCGACGACCAGGGCGACATCGGCATTGAAATAGCCCTGCGACCAGAGGGCATCGATGAGCGGGTTGAAATCGGCCGCCATGCGACGCGCCAGCGTCTCGCCATCGGGCGGCGCATCCTGCCGCAGGCGATAGAGCAGCGAAGCATCCTGCAGCGTGCGGGTCAGCGCCTTCGCGCCCTCGGCATCGCCGAGATCGAAGTCGAGCTTGTAGGGCAAAGTCGTGGCGCTCGGCGCCGGCGGCTCGTCCTTCTTGGTGAAGAGGCCGAAGACATCGAGCGACGACAGATCGAAAGCCCGGGCAGCGTCAGCCTGCAGGCCCAGCAGTGTGGCAAACGCACAGCCGCCGCTCAGAGCGACGGCATGCCCTGCCCTACGCCAAAACCGCATCCGCCCTCCAAGCCACCCCGCCACACACAATCGAAACAGCGTCCGATACCCGCCGCCATCATAGGGCGGGAGCCGGCATGCGCAATGCTCAAGGACCCAGCGAGCCTCCGCGGCGTTCCTGAGATCGAGGACAGCCTTGTTCCGAAAAGCCTAACCATTGGTTGTCAGCGGCCATGCCAACCGGGCAGGACAAGATGATGTTGACCCCTCGTTAGAACGATTTGAGCTAAGACGCCCCCATGTCCGGCACCATCCTGCTGCTCACGCAAGCTCTGATCTATTTCGGCGTCATGGCCATGCTGTTCCGGCTGCGCCACCTCATGGGGCTCGGCGCCTTCCTCTGCGCGCTCGGCGTGATGCACTTCCTCGAGACCTATCTGGCTGCGGTCTTCTTCATCGAATTGCCCTTCGGCCTGCTCTCGCCGGGTTCGACCGTGCTGTTCTCGGGCAAGCTCGCGATCATCCTGCTGTTCTACATCCGCGAAGACGCCGAGACGGTCCGGCAGCCGATCTACGGGCTGCTGATCGGCAACTTCCTGATGGTCGCGCTGGTGGCGACGCTCAGGCTCTACGGCGCGCCCGTCACCCTGCCCGGCTACAACCCCGATCTCGTGCTGATCGACCAGATGGGCGCGCTGATGGTGTGGGGCACGACGCTGCTCTTCATCGATTCCATCGCGCTGATCCTGCTCTACGAGAAGCTGCGCCTCCTGCTCCCGCGTTCGCTCGTCCTGCGCGCCTGTATCAGCTTGGCGATCATCCTGACCTTCGATCAGGTCGGCTTCTTCATCGGGCTGCATCTGGTGACCGGCACGCCGCTGAGCGCGCTCTTCGGCGGCTGGGTGGCGAAGATGGGCGCGGCCGCCACCTATGCCGCGCTCATGGGCCTCTACCTCAACCTGTTCGAGCGCAGGACATCGGAACTCGCGCCCCAGCCGCTCTCGGATGTGTTCCACAAGCTGACCTACCGACACAAATACGAGGAACTGCTCGGCAAGAGCGGCCAGGACGCGCTGACCGGCGCCCTGACCAGGGAGCGGTTCGAGACCCTCGGCCAGGCCATTCTCGCGCGGAGCGCCGCGACGAAACGGCCGATCAGCCTCGCGATCCTCGATGTCGACCACTTCAAGAGCATCAATGACCGCTACGGGCACGTCACCGGCGACGAGGTGCTGCGGCGGGTCGTCGAGTGCCTGCGCGCGGAAATCCGCAGCGACGATCGCATCTTCCGCTATGGCGGCGAGGAGTTCGTCGTGCTGTGCGAGAACATGCCCCATGACGCGGCGCTCGCCTCAGCCGATCGCATGCGGCTTGCCGTACACGGCACGCTGGCGCAGGAGTTCGCGGCCGCCCCGACAGTCAGCATCGGCGTCGCGACGTTTCCCGATGACGCCAAGGACATCCGCGGCCTCGTCGCCCATGCCGACGCGCATCTCTACGAGGCCAAGCGACAGGGGCGCGACCGGGTCGTCGGCAACCAGGCCACACCGCAACAACAGGCCAGCTAGGGCTCCTTCGCGAGAAACGAAGCGGCGCCCGATCCGGGGTTCGGCCGCCTTACCGAAGCGTCAGCGCGACCGTCGCCAGCGGCGAGAGCTTCGTCACGACCTCGCCCTTGCCGGGCGAGAGCACGCCGCCGCAGAGGCTGCCGGTGGTGATGATCTGGCCCGCGCTCAGGCTGCCGAGATTGTCGTGCTTGCGATTGGCCCAGGCCAGGAACGGCACCATCGGATCGCCGTTGCCGTGGACGGCGGGCTGATCGTAGATCGTCACGCCGTTGAGCGAGATGAAGCAGCCGAGCCCGCTGAGATCGTCGAGCGTCTTGATGTCGATCTCCGAGCCGAGGATGTAGCCGCCATGGCCGAGCGCATCGGCAAGCCAGAGCGGAAACGCGACCTTGCCGTGCCAGTTGGCGAGGCGGCTCTCGACGATCTCGATGCCCAGATAGGCCTTGTCGCAGCAGGCGAGCAGCTCGGCGCGCGAATAGGGCTGCGCCGGGCGGAAGGGGACGTCGCGCGACAGCCGGAGCGCGAGCTCGATCTCGATGCGCAATTCCGCGCCGATCGCACCCTCGTAGACATCGCCGGAAGCGAGATAAGGGCCGGGCATCAGGCCTGCGATCGGCGTGCCGTCCTCGGCGATGCCGACCTTCCAGCCGGCCTCGGGCAAATCGAGTGCGCGGCCGACGGCAGCCTGTGTCGCCAGCCCATCGGCGATCGACTCCGGCACCGGCAGGCTAGCCGTCTCGATCAGCGAGCGGTCGCGGCGGGCCTGCACGAGCGCATCGCGCACGGTCTCGACGGTGGTCGGCATGGAATTCCCTCTGCATCCGAACAAGGCGGAGCGCCACGCCTCTGCTAGCGCAGCGCTCCGGGTGCGACAAGGCGCGCAGCCGAGCTCCGGCCATGCGGATGGAACCTCCCGGTCGTTTTTTGGTTGCCCGAACATGACCCGAAATCACCCCCGCTTCCGAAGGGCGCTTGTGCACGGCTTCGCCGCGCTTGCGCTGTTCGTCGCCGCCAGCGCTCAGGCGCAGGCGCCCGTCCCCGCGCAGGATTTCGTCAGCCAGACCGCCGTCGCCAACATGTTCGGCGTCGAATCGGCGACGCTGGCGCTGCACAAGACCACGTCTCCGGCCATCAAGGACTTTGCCCATCGCCTCGCCGACGAGCATGCGGCAGCGACGAGCAGCCTGCGCCGCATCATCGCCAAGCGCTCCGACATCGCCCTGCCCGACCGGCCCGACGGCAAGCACCTCGACCTGCTGCGGGATCTCGCCGACAAGCACGGCGCCGATTTCGACCGGGCCTATGTCGACGCCCAGCGCGACGCCCATCGTCAGGCGGCAGAGCTGATGCAGCGTTATGCCAGCGCGGGAGACGACCCAGAGCTGAAGACCTTCGCGGAACGGTCCTTGCCGGTGTTCCGGGAGCTCGACCAGAAAGCCCGGGATCTGCCGCGCTCGCCTTAGCCGAGAATACTACAACTTCTGCAAGCAGAAAGCTGCCCCACCCATGGACTTCGATGCAGCGGCGTGGAACGCTGGGCTGCGGCATGTTGGGGGGAACAGCATGAAGAACAACTGGTTTTGGGGGATCGCCTTTCTCGGCGCGATGGCCGCGGGGCCGGCCGAGTCGGCTGGGATACGATCCGAGTGCCGAGGCATGGGGAATGTGCAGGCTTGCAGCTGCGCGCTGGACAATGGTGGTTACGTTTCGCCCGATCCGCATAAGCCGGGCCGCATGCGCTGGCGCTCGGCCAAGGTGGGGACACCAGCGCATATGGCTTTCATGAACTGTACGGGCACCGCGACGCGCTGACCTCGACCTCTCCGAACGCCATGCTCAAGCTCGACCATCTCTCCGTCATTGCCCCGACCCTGGCGGAGGGGGTTTCGCATGTCCGGGCATGCCTCGATCTCGATGTGCCGTTCGGACAGCGCCACGGCTATATGGGCACGTACAATCACCTGCTTCAGCTCGGCGATACGGTCTATCTGGAGATCGTGGCGGTAGATCCCGACGCCGAAAGGCCGGGCCGGGCGCGCTGGTTCGGCCTGGACGATCGGGCGTCCGTCAGGGCTCACTGGGATGCGGGCCGCCGTCTGCGAGGCTGGGTCGCCAGGACGGATGCGATCGATACCGTTCTGGCCGGGCGCGAGAATATCTTCGGACAGAAGGTTTCCCTGCCCTGGACCGATCCGTCGATGGACTTTTCGATTCCGGAGGACGGCTCCCTGCCTCTCGGCGGCGCAGCCCCATCCATCATCGACAGGCGCGGCAAGCCGCGCTCGATGGCGACGATGGCGGATCTGGGCGCAAGGCTCAGTTCGTTCACGCTCCAGCACCCCGACGCGGCCGCGATCCGTGAATTCTATCGGACGCTGGTTCTCGACCGCCCGCCGGCCATCATCGAAGGCAACGTCACTCGCTATTCGGCGCAGATCGAGACGCCCGGCGGTATGAAGGAGTTGTTCTGAGCCTTTTCGGAGGTTCGGGATTGCCGGGAGCTGTGCCTTTCAACAGCTACATCATGGTGCCGCGACGCAGACGGCTCCAGTGCGCAACTCCACGCATCGAGGCTGAAAGCCTGTCCGTCAGCCGCTTGAAGACAGAGCGTGTGGGCGGCACCGAGGCGACAGCCATAAAGGGTCCGTGAACCTCGTAGAGGTAGTCTTCACGCAGAATCTGCCCGATCGCCAGACCAACCCAGAGACGTTCGGTGGAGTGAAGAAATCCGCGGTTCGGCGAGTGCATCTTGCGCTCCCACTGATGGAGTCACGACCTTGATCGGCCTTGGCCCGGTCTTGGTGCGGGATTGCGCGATCAGCGTCTGTGACGGGCGTCACATGGTCGAGGCACGCCCAATACGCAGGGACCGCTGCGGCAACCCTTGCCGGTCCAGGACGCCCTGCAAGCCTGCATCAAAGACGGCGTTTCAAGCAGCCGCGGCAGGCTATCGACCCCTCTCAGCAGTTTGCCACGAAGGCCCGCTACCAGCTGCCATCACCACCCCCGCAAGTCGGCGAAATCCCCAGCCATTGCAGAGCCTCGCAATGGAGGCCCTGTATCCTCTGGACATCCCGCCCCAAAGCCGCGCAAGAAGCAGACGGTCGCTGCGGCAACGTCCGCGCATGCCTGCATTCCCGCTTTCGCCAGACAGCGCGAGGCGGGCAAACAAGAAAACAGTCTGGGAGGAGTCAGGGAATGAAATCGCTTTGGGTCATGGCCGCCGCGCTCGGCGCCGCCCTCAGCCTGCCCGCGCAGGCGCAGGACAAGGTCAAGCTCGTCGACGTGATCGAGCTCTCGGGTGCCGGCGCCGCCGCCGGCACCAACTGGAAGAACGGCGCAGACCTCGCCGCTGCCGACATCAACGCCAAAGGCGGCATCCTCGGCAAGCAGGTCGAGATCGTCCATTACGACACGCAGACCAATCCGGGTAACACGCGCGCCGCCGTACAGCGCGGCATCGACGAAGGCGCCTACGCCATCCTCGGCCCGATCTTCTCCGGCCCGATCGGCGCCTCCATGCAGATCTCGCAGCGCGCGGAAGTCGCCCAGATCGTCGGCGGCGAGGCGGCCGGCTTCACCCGCCAGGGCAACCCCTACATCTTCCGCACTTCGATCAGCCAGGCGGCTGCGATGCCGAAGATCGCCAAATACATGAAGGAGACGCTGAAGGCGGGCTCCATCGCCGTGGTCTGGGTCAACAACGACTTCGGCAAGGGCGGGCGCGACACCATCCTGCCCGAGCTGGAAAAGGCCGGCATCAAGGTCGCCGTCGACGTCTCGACCGAGCAGGGCCAGGCCGATTTCACCGCCGACGCGATCAAGGTAAAGAACGCCAATGCCGATGCCGTCTTCGTCTATCTGAACGAGGAGGAGAGCGCCCGCTTCCTACGCGCCGCCAAGCAGCAGGGCATCACCAAGCCGATGATCGGCGAGACCACCCTGCTCGGCGCCAAGGTGCTGGAGCTCGCGGGCGACGCCGCCAACGGCGCCAAGGGTCATGTCGGCCTCTCGACCGACGCGCCGATCCCGGCGCTGCAGGAATTCGGCAAGCGCTACCGCGAGAAATACGGCTTCGCTTCCGACCATAACGGCGTGAAGGGCTACATGGCCGTCTTCATGGTGAAATGGGCGACCGAGAAGCAGAAGAAGCTCGACAAGAAGGGCCTCGCCGACACGCTGCGCGGCGCGACCATCAAGGCGAGCGAGGAGCCGGGCATCCTGATGGATACGGTCATTGAGCAGAACGGCGACCTCGACCGCGAGAGCTTCCTCGCCGAAGTCGTCAACGGCAAGCAGGTGATCAACACCACCCTGCCGAAGATCAAGCCGTAAACAGCCAGCCCATCCGCGACGTCATCCCGGGCGAGCAGCGCTCGACCCGGGATCCATCGAAGGGCGTCGCGGCTGCATGGATCCCGAATCTCCGCTTCGCTTCGTCCGGGATGACGCGCGCGAATTGAACACGAAACGCTCTCCAACCGAGCGCATATCGCCATGGCCGAATTCATCGCCTATCTCATCGCCGGCATCGCCACGGGCGCGATCTACGCGCTCGCCGCGATCGGCTTCACGCTGGTCTGGCAGACATCGCAGACGATCAACTTCGCCCAGGGCGAGTTCGTCATGCTGCCGGCGGTGCTGATCCTGCTCGCGGTCAAGCTCTTCGGCCTGCCGCTCTGGGCTGGCGGCCTCCTCGGCATCGCGGTCTTTCTGCTGGTCTTCGGCGCGGGCTTCAAGCTCGTCGTGGTCGACCCGATGATCAAGCACGGGGTGCTGCCGCTCGCCATCGCCACCATGGCGCTGTCGATCATCATGAAGGAAGGCGCCAAGGACGGCTTCTCGGCGGAAGCGCAGAGCTTTCCCTCGCTGGTGCCGACCGACATGATCACCCTGCTGGGCGCATCGATCTCGCTACAGCATCTCGCGATCATCATCGTCGCCTTCGCGGCCATCGGCCTGCTGCAATGGTTCGTCGGCGGGACGAAGCTCGGCCGGCAGATGCAGGCGACAGCGCAGAACCCGACCGTCGCGCGCATCCTCGGCATCCCCGTGGAGCGGATGGTGCTGCTCACCTTCCTGCTCAATGCGGCGCTCGCCGTGGTGGCTTCGCTGCTGATCTCGCCGATCTACCTGGCGAAGTTCTCCAACGGCGAGACCATCGGCCTCTTCGCCTTCATCGCGGCCATCGTCGGCGGCTTCAACCAGGTGCGCGGCGCGCTCGTCGGCGGTTTGCTGATCGGCGTCGCAGACTCGCTTGCCGCGGCCTATGTCTCGTCGCAGTACCGGCTCGCCGTGCCGCTGGTGCTCCTCGTCGCCATCATCCTGATCAAGCCGGAAGGGCTGATGGGCCGCAAGGAGGAGCGCCGCGTATGAGCGCCCCCGCCCTGCAGAATCCTGCCGCCGCGCCGCGCCGCCCGGCCCGCCGGATCGACGCCGCGCTGATCGCGCTCGTGCTCGGCGCCGTCATCCTCTGGTTCGCGCCAGTGGGGATGGGCCGCTACGGCACCTATGTCCTCTCGCTCTGGCTCGTCATGAGCATCGGCGTGATGGGGCTGAACCTCACGCTCGGTTATGCCGGCCAGACTTCGCTGGCGCAGGCCGCCTTCATGGGTCTCGGCGCCTATGCCACCGCGATCCTGACCACGAAATACGGAGTGAGCTGGTATGCCGCCTTCGGCCTCTCGGGGTTGCTGACCTTCGCCGTGGGCATCCTGCTCGGCTTTCCGGCCCTGCGCGTGAGGACGCATTACCTTGCCTTCGTGACGCTCGCCTTCTCGACGCTGATCTGGCTCGTCCTGCGCAACGAGCAATGGCTGACCGGCGGCGTCTTCGGCATCTCCAACATCAACCGGCCCGACTTCCTCGGGATCAAGCTGTTCGGCGCGCTGGAATTCCACCGTTTCGTCGTCGTCGTGACGTTGATCCTGTCGCTGGCTTTGTGGTGGCTGATCCGCAGCCCCTGGGGACGCGCCTTCACGGCTTTGCGCGAGAACCCGGTACGGGCCGCGAGCCTCGGCATCGACACGCGCGCCTATACGCTGCTCGCCTTCGCGATCGGCTCGGCCTATGGCGGCTTTGCCGGCTCGCTCTATGCGCCGCTGGTCGAGTTCATCGACCCCTCCCCGTTCTCGCTGTCGCAGAGCCTGTTTCTGCTGCTGATGGTGGTGGCGGGTGGTGCCGGCTATCTCTTCGGCCCCTTCATCGGCGCGCTGCTCGGCGTCGTGCTGCCGGAATGGCTGCGCTTCGCCGGCTCGCTCTACCTCGTCATCTTCGCCACGATCGTTCTGGCGCTGCTGATCGTCTGCCCGCAGGGCGTGAGCGGGCTGTTCGAGCGCGGCTGGAATGCCCTCCGGCAAAAGACGGGAGGCGCGCGATGAGCCCGGTCCTCGAAGTCCACGACCTGCATAAGGCCTTCGGCGGCATCAAGGCGGTGAACGGCGTCTCGTTCTCGGTGAAGGAGGGCGAGATCCTCGGCATCATCGGGCCGAATGGTTGCGGCAAGTCGACCTTGTTCAATTGCATCCTCGGCCAGCTCGAACCGACGCAAGGTGCGGTCAAGCTGGACGGCCGCGATGTCACCAATATGCGCCCTTCCGATCTCAACCGGCTCGGCGTCAGCCGCACCTTCCAGCTGCTGCAGGTCTTCCCCGAATTGTCGGTGCGCGAGAACCTCATCCTTGCGGGCCAAGAGCATCAGGGCTCAATGCTCGGCCGGCTGTTCGGCGCGCGCGATGCGGGCCTGTCCGACAAGGCCGAGCAGATGATCGGCTTCTTCAAGCTCGGCCATCTCGCAGATGCCAAGGCGGGTGGGCTGTCCTATGGCCAGCAGAAGCTGCTGGATGCGGCGATGGCGTTCATGGCCGGCCCGCGCCTCGTGCTGCTCGACGAGCCGGCGGGCGGCGTCAACCTGACCATGCTGGGCGACCTCAAGGAACGACTACGCGCCATCAACGCCGAGCAGGGCGCGACCTTCGTCGTGATCGAGCACAACATGGATTTCGTGATGAGCCTGTGCTCGCGCGTGATCGTGCTGGCCGAGGGCAAGGTGCTGGCCGAGGGCACGCCGGCCGAGGTTCGTGCCGATCCGGCGGTGATCGAAGCCTATCTGGGGCACTAGCGCACGTCATGCTCGGGCTTGACCCGAGCATCTCCTGCAAGAGATTCTCGGGTCTGCGCTTCGCTCCGCCCGAGAATGACGCGGAAGGGAATGAAGACGAATGACCACACCCATCCTCGAACTCGACGGCGTGGTCGGCGGCTATGGCGCCATGACCATCCTGAACGGCACCAGCTTCGCCGTGAAGCGCGGCGCGATCACCACCGTCATCGGACCGAACGGCGCCGGCAAGTCGACCGTGTTCAAGGCGATCTTCGGGCTGCTCAAGCTGCGCGAGGGCAGCATCCGCTTCGACGGGCGCGACATCACCGGCTGGAACCAGCGCAAGCTGCTCGAAGCCGGCATCTGCTATGTCCCGCAGGGGCGCAACATCTTCCCCGAGCTGTCCGTGCGCCACAATATCGAGCTCGGCACGGTCGCCGCCGGCTCCGGCATCACCGACATGCCGCAGCGGATCGAAGCGGCGCTCGACCGTTTTCCCGCGCTGCGGCGGAAGGCCGACGCGCAGGCCTCGACGCTGTCGGGCGGCGAGCAGAAGCAGCTCGAGATCGTGCGCGGGCTCCTGCTCGATCCCAGGCTCGTGCTGATCGACGAGCCCTCGATCGGGCTTTCGCCGCTGCTGGTGCAGGAGACCTTCGGCATTCTGCAGGACCTGCGTGCCAAGGGCGTCTCGATCCTGATGGTCGAGCAGAACGCCCGCTCGGCGCTGGAGATTTCCGACGAGGGGCTGGTGCTCGAACTCGGGCGCACCCGCATGCAGGGTCCGGCAGCGGACATCCTGGCCGATCCGCGCATCGGCCAGCTCTTCCTCGGCGGTACGCTGACCGACGCCGCCTGATAAAACCTCCGTCGTCATTCCGGACAAGCCGCAAAGCGGCGCCGATCCGGAATCCATCAAAGGGCGGTGCGCTCTACGATGGATTCCGGGTCTCCGCTTCGCTGCGCCCGGAATGACGGAAGAGGGCTAGCCATTCCGCTTTGACAGCGACGCCCTCACCTGTCGGGATGGCGTGGGATTACGAGACCGGAGCCTCAAGCCCCATGAAGATTCGCGCCGCCGTCCTGAACGCAAGCCCTGTTGCGGCTCCTTATGCGCAGAGCCGCCCGCTCCGGATCGAGGAGCTCGATCTCGCCCCGCCCGGCCGCGATGAGGTTCTCGTCAGGGTTCGGGCGGCGGGCCTGTGCCATTCAGACCTCTCGGTCATCGACGGCAACCGCCCTCGCCCGGTGCCGATGGTGCTCGGCCATGAGGCGGCGGGCGAAGTCATCGAAACCGGCGAAGGCGTCGATGACCTCAAGCCCGGCGACCGGGTGGTGATGGTGTTCGTGCCGTCCTGCGGCCATTGCGCGCCTTGCGCCGAAGGCCGCCCTGCCCTGTGCGAACCGGGCAATGCCGCCAATGGGCGTGGCGAGATGCTCGGCGGCGGGCGGCGGCTCTCCGTCGACGGCCAGCCGGTGCATCACCATATCGGCGTATCCGCCTTCGCCGAGCACGCCGTCATCTCGCGCCGCTCGCTGGTCAAGATCGAAGCCGATATCCCCCACGAGATCGCGGCGCTATTCGGCTGCGCCGTGCTGACCGGCGTCGGCGCGGCGGTGAACACCGCTCGGATCAAGGCCGGCGAAACGGTTGCGGTGGTCGGGCTCGGCGGCGTCGGGCTTTCGGCTTTGCTCGGGGCGGTCGCCTGCGGCGCCTCGCGCGTGATCGCCGTCGACCTCGCCGACGACAAACTCGAACTGGCGCGGGCGCTGGGCGCGACCGATGTCTTCAACGCCGGCACTCCTGACGTCATCGAGGCGATCAAGCAGGCGACGAAGGGCGGCGTCGATCACGGGCTGGAGATGGCCGGTTCGGTCAAGGCGCTCGACCTCGCCTACCAGATCACCCGGCGCGGCGGCACGACGACGACGGCAGGCCTCGCCAATCCCGCCCATACGCTCTCGCTTTCGCCGGTGAGGCTCGTCGCCGAGGAGCGGACGCTGAAGGGCTCCTATGTCGGCTCCTGCGTGCCCTCGCGCGACATCCCGCGCTTCGTCGAGCTCTACCAGCGCGGACGGCTCGCCGTGGACAAGCTCTGGACCAGCTCGGGCAGCCTCGACGAGATCAACGAGGGCTTCGACGCACTGAACGAAGGCCGCACGATCCGGCACATCGTCAGGATGTAGTCCCGGTCCTTCCGTTCACGCCGTCATCCCGGGCGACCGGAGGGAGACCCGGGATCCATGCCTGAGCGCTTCCGAAGAAGGTTCAGGCATGGATCCCGGGTCGGCGCCGCGGACGCGGCTTATCCGGGATGACAGGGTGGAGCGGTGAAGACCCTCCTGCCCTCAACCGTGCTTGTGCACGATCGTCTTGGTCACCGCGAACTCTTCCAGCGCGATGAAGCCCTTCTCGCGGCCGTGACCGCTCTTGCCGGTGCCGCCGAAGGGCAGTTCGATGCCGCCGCCGGCGCCATAGCCGTTGATGAAGACCTGGCCGGCGCGCACGCGCTTCGAGACGCGCTGCTGGCGCCCGCCGTCCTTGGTCCAGACGGCGGCGACGAGGCCATAATCGGTGCCGTTGGCGGCCTTGATCGCGTCGTCCTCGTCCTCGAAGGGGAAGGCGGCGAGGACGGGGCCGAAGACCTCCTCCTGCTCCAGCCGGTTGCCGCGCGGCACGGGGCCGAACAGCGTCGGCGTGACGTAGAAGCCGCCATTCGGCACGCCCTGCGCGATCTGGCCCTGCGCGATCACCGGGATACCCGCCTCGCGGGTCTGGTCGATGAAGCTCTGGACGCGGCCGCGCTGCTTGGCGTTGATCACCGGGCCGCAATCGAGATCCATCTCCGGCGTGCCGGCCTGCAGCTTGGAGAACTCCTTGGCGACGGCCGAGACGACATCGTCATAGATGCTCTTCTGGACGAGCAGGCGGCTGCCGGCCGAGCAGGTCTGCCCGGTGTTCTGGACGATCGCCTTGCAGGCGATGGGCACGAGCGCATCGAGATCGGCATCCTCGAAGACGATCTGCGGCGACTTGCCGCCAAGTTCCAGCGTGCAGGGAATGAGATGCTCGGCGCAGGCGTGCTGCACCATCTTGCCGACCTCGGGCGAGCCGGTGAAGGACATGAAGCCGATACCGTGATGGGATGAGAGCGCCGCGCCCGCCTCATGGCCGCGGCCGGCGACGATATTGATCGCGCCGTCGGGGAAGCCGACTTCGGTTGCGAGCTCGGCAAGGCGGAAGGCGGTGGCGCTGGCATCCTCGGCCGGCTTCAGCACCACGGCGTTGCCCATGGCAAGCGAGGCGGTGAGCGAGCGGCCGAACATCTGTGCCGGGTAGTTCCAGGGCAGGATATGGCCGGTGACGCCATGCGGCTCGTGGATCACGCTGACGCTGTAGCCGTTGAGGAACGGGATGACATGGCCGTGCACCTTGTCGGCCGCGCCGCCATAGAACTCGAAATAGCGGACGGTGGCGTCGATATCGGCACGGGCTTGGCCCATCGGCTTGCCGGTATCGCGCGCTTCGAGCCTGGCGAGTTCGTCGTGGTGATCCTGGACCTTGAGCGCGAGCCTGGCGATCAGGCGCCCGCGCTCGGCCGCCGTCAGCCTGCCCCAGGCACCGTCGAAGACGGCGCGGGCGGCCTTGACCGCGACATCGATGTCGGCTGCGTTACCACAGGCGATGCGGGCGAATTCCTCGCCGGTGGCGGGGTTGAGCTTGGCGATGGTTTCGCCTGTCTGGCCAGGCACATAGCGGCCGTTGATGAAATGTTGATTCATGTTGGCTCCGATCGCTCTGGCCGGCGGCGCGGCCCCGGCGGAATCGCGCGGCAGGCTGCCGGCTGGGGGACCTCGGCGCAAGCTCGCGGCAGGCCGTGGCGCCCCGCAACAGGCGCAGGGCCGGCCGGCCAGCGCCTGTTTGACAGGCACGACGCGGCCCCGTTTTGCTGAAGACAGGATTACAGGAGAGGATCTGGACCGCCAATGACTGGGGCGCTTGAAGGAATCGTCGTTGTCGCGCTGGAGCAGGCCGTGGCCGCACCCACGGCCACCTGCAAACTCGCCGATGCCGGTGCGCGCGTGATCAAGCTCGAGCGGCCGGAAGGCGATTTCGCACGCGGCTATGACGGCTTCGCCAAGGGGCAGTCGTCCTATTTCGTGTGGATCAATCGCGGCAAGGAATCCTGTCGCGTGGACCTGCGCCGGCCGGGGGACCTGGCTCTCGTCGAGGCGATGATCGCTTCGGCCGATGTCTTCATCCAGAACCTCGCGCCGGGCGCGGCCGGGCGCCTCGGCCTGGGCAGCGCGACGCTGCGGCAGCGCCATCAGCGCCTCATCACCTGCGACATCTCCGGCTATGCGCCCGGCACGCCGCATTATCGACGCAAGGCCTATGACCTGCTGATCCAGGCCGAATCCGGCCTGGCGGCCATCACAGGCACAGCTGATTCCGGCCCCTCCCGCATCGGCGTCTCGATCGCGGATGTCGCCACCGGTCAAGCCGCCTATGCCGCGATCCTGGAGGCTCTGCTGCGGCGGGCGCGCACCGGCGAAGGCTCGGCGATCGCGCTCTCGCTGTTCGACACGCTCGCCGAGCTGATGAACGTGCCCTACATCACCCGTCGGCATGGCGGCGTCGAGCCGGCACGCATCGGCCTCGCCCATCCCTCGATCGCGCCCTATGGCGTGTTCAGGCTGCTCGATGGCGAGGTGCTGGTCTCGATCCAGAGCGAGCGGGAGTGGCAGGTCTTCGCCCGCGAGGTGCTGGAGAGCCCGGAACTGGCTGATGATCCGCGCTATGCTTCAAATGTGCTGCGCGTGGCGGCCCGTGCCGCGCTCGACAGCGCGGTGCAGGCGCGGCTTGGCCAGCGCCGCTTCACGGAGGTCACCGCGGCGCTCGATCGTCATTCCATCGCCTATGGCACGGTCTCGACGGTCGGCGATCTGATCGACCACCCGGCCGCCACCGCCCTGCCCGTACCGACACCGCGGGGGCCGATCGAGGTGCTGGCGCCGCCAGTCATCGTCGACGGCCAGCGCGTTACGATGCGGCCGGTGCCCGCGCTCGGCGAGCACGATGCCGCGCTGCGAACGGAATTCGCGGTCACTGTGGCTGCAAACCGCGCCTGAGGCGGCGGCCTCAAGCCGGGGCGACGAAGGGCTGCGAGATCTCGTGGAAGACGGGCAGCGCTTCGAGTGCAGCAGCATGCGCTGCCAGCGCCGGGATGTCCGCCTCGGCGACCAGACCCGGATGTGCCTCCCTGATGAAACGCAGCGCTACAGCCGCAGCGATGTCGGCGTGACTGATCGTATCGCCGAACCAATAGGGGCTCGTCCGGGCGGCGCGGTCGCGTTCGAGGGCGGCGAGCGTCGAGAGAATCTGGCTGCTGCAGCGCTCCGCCCAGACGGCGGACACCTCCTTGTGAAGCCGCAACTCATAGAACAGGCTGACGGCCTTCTCCGCTGCGCCCATGGCGAGTGCGGCGACGGCAAGAACATGGCGACGCATCGGGCCGGTGCGCGGACAGAGCGCGCGTTCCTCGCCAACGAGATCGTCGAGACAATCGATCATGCTGAAGCTGTCGAACAGGACTTCGCCGTCGTCGAGCACCAGCGTCGGCACCCGCATCAACGGGTTGAAGGCCCGGACGTGCTCGCCGTCGCCGAAGATCGACCAGGGGCGGTGCTCGAAAGCCAGGCCGTAGAGCGCCAGCGCGATGCCGACCCGGCGCACGAAGGGCGAGTCGTACTGGCCGATCAGGATCATCGCAGAGCCTCGTTCATCATGGTCTGAAAGAGTCACGGTTGACTCATCTTTCCCCTGTCATGGGCTCGCCGCAATGCTACCGTCCTGCTCCGGTGCGCAAAGCTGGAGCTGAACATGGCACACGGTCATCGGGCGCGGGGTCATCATCTCAACCGGCGCGAGACGCTGAAGGCCGGAGCCGTCATGGCCGCCAGCGCCGCCCTCCCTGCAGCGGCCCAGGCGCCGGCACGGCTGAAGCTGCGCGTGCTCGAAACCACCGACCTCCACGTCAACGTCGTGCCATACGACTATTTCCGCGACACGTCCGACGACACGGTCGGCCTCGCCAAGACCGCGAGCCTGATCAAGACGGCGCAGGGCGAGGCGAAGAACAGCCTGCTGTTCGACAATGGCGACTTCCTGCAAGGCTCCTCGCTGGGCGACTACATCGCGTACAAGAAGGGGCTGAAGGCCGGCGAGACCCATCCGATGCTCGCGGCCATGAACGCCCTGCCCTATCTCTGCGGCACGCTGGGCAATCACGAGTTCAACTACGGGCTCGAATTCCTCGACCACGGCCTCGCCAAGGCGGAGTTCCCGCTGGTCTGCGCCAATGTCGAACGCGTCGGCGGCGGCGCGCTGGTCGATGCCTGGCGGCTGTTCGAGCAGAGCTTCGAGGACGAGGCCGGGAAACGGCATGTCCTCCAGATCGGCGTGATCGGCTTCGTGCCGCCGCAGATCATGCAGTGGGACAAGGCGAACATCGACGGCAAGCTCGTCGCGACCGACATCGTCGACGCGGCCGAGAAGCACTTGCCGGACCTGCTCGATGCCCAGCCCGATCTCATCATCGCGCTCTGCCATTCCGGCATCGCCGGGGGTGATCGGCGCGGCATGGAGGAGAACGCGGCGCTGCATCTCTCGAAGATCGAGGGGATCGACGTCATCCTGACCGGCCATCAGCATCTGGTCTTTCCCGGCGGCAAGGCCTTCGACGGCATCCCCGGCGTCGACAACGTCAAGGGTGCGCTCAATGGCAAGCCGGCCTGCCAGCCCGGCTTCTGGGGCTCACATCTCGGCATCGTCGATCTGGAGCTGGAAAAGCGCGGCGAGCGCTGGCGCATCGCCGATTTCAAGGTCGAGGCCAAACCGATCTACGAGCGCACGCCCGATCGCAAGATCGTGCCGAAAGCTGCGGCCGAGCCGGCGATCCTCGCCGCCGTGAAGGCCGACCACGAGGCGACGCTGACCTATATGCGCGAACCGGTCGGCAGCACGGCATCGCCGATCAACTCCTATTTCGCGCTGGTGACGGACGATCCTTCGATCCAGATCGTCTCGGAGGCGCAGATCGCCTATGCCAAGCCGCTGATGGCGCAGACGCGCTGGAAGGATCTGCCGATCCTTTCGGCGGCAGCGCCGTTCAAATCCGGCGGGCGCGCCGGCCCGTCCTTCTACACCGATATCCCGGCCGGGCCGCTGGCACTGAAGAACATCGCGGACATCTATCTCTACCCGAACACCGTGCAGATCGTGAAAGTCACCGGTGCGGAAATCCGGGAATGGCTGGAGCGCTCGGCCGGAATCTTCAACCGCATCGATCTGGCGAAAACCGAAGAGCAGCCGCTGATCAACCAGGGCTTCCCGGCCTTCAACTTCGACGTCATCGACGGGGTGAGCTACCGGATCGACGTCACCCAGGCCTCACGCTACGACGGCGACGGCAAGCTCGTCGCCCCTGAAGCGCACCGCATCCGCGATCTTTCCTTCGAAGGGCAGCCGATCGACGAGCAGGCCAATTTCCTCGTCGTCACCAACAATTACCGCGCCTCTGGCGGCGGCAATTTTCCGGGCACGCGGACGACGATCGTGCTGGAAGCACCCGACCTCAACCGCGACGTCATCGTCCGTCACATCGTCGGCCAGAAGGCGATCGAGCCGAAGGCGGACGGCAACTGGTCGCTTGCGCCGTTGCCCCCGGGCATCAACGTCACTTTCGTCACCTCGCCGGCAGCGGCCGACAAGTTGCCGGCCAGCCTGAAGGCCGCCCCCGCAGGCGAAGCGCCGGAAGGTTTCATGAAGTACCGGCTCGCAGCAAAACTCTGAAATACTAGGAAAAACTCACACAAATTGCCGGCGAAACTACAGCTTCCACATACCGTTCCTTAATAGATTTTTATCGAGAATGGAGCGTTCGTCGGGTCAATCCAGACCCGACGACAGGGTGCTCCTCATGATCGTTGATGTTCACGAAAACGACATGACGATGAAATCGGAACTGGTGGCCGCACTTTATGCGACGCCCGGCACGATCCTCATCGGCACCGTGACCGTAACCGCGGTCATGATCGCGGCCGGACTGCTGACAGGCAACGACCCGCTCTTCTATGCGATGGCCGCCGGCATGATCGCGATCGGCGGCTTTCGCTACGCCTCGCATCGTCACTACAAATCCATCCGCCTCCCTTCCGCCACCGCGAACGACATCAGCCGGATCGAAAATCTCGCCATGGCGGGAGCCTGGTCGACGGCCGTGCTGATCGCCGCCTTCGGCTCCTACGCAATCCTGCGCTACACCTACGAACCCGTCGTCGTGCTCGCGGTCGCTCAGACGATCGGCTATCTCGCGGGCATATCTGGTCGCAACAGCTCGCGTCCGATGATCACGCGGGTGCAGGTCCTGGCCGCCGCGGCACCGTTCACGCTGGCTCTGCTCTGGACGCGAGACCCCGCCTATCTCGTCATCGCGCTGTCGGTGGCGCTGACCGCCGTGCTGACCTTTTCCAGCGCGCAGGTGATCCACCAGATCTTCCTGGCGCGCCTGCGCTCGATGCGGGAGCTGGAGCATCTCGCCGTCAACGACACGATCACCAGCCTCTACAATCGCCGCGGCTTCATGCGCGAGATCCGGGCCATGTCGGCCGCAGGCCGGCCGGTGACGCTGATCTCGATCGACATCGACCGGTTCAAGGGCATCAACGACAGCCTCGGCCACGATGTCGGCGATGCGCTGCTGAAAGCGGTCAGCGAGACGCTGATCACGGAAGTCGACGCCGGCGACATCGCCGCCCGGACCGGCGGCGACGAGTTCATGGTCGCCACCACCCGCAATGCCGAGCAGGCGTCTGCGCTCGCGGCCCGTCTCGTCATGTTGCTGGCGAGCCAGCGCATCATCGGCGGGCGGCATGTCATCGCCACTGCGAGCATGGGAATCGCGCCGGCCGGCTGCGCCCCCTCGATCGAAGAGGCGCTGAAATGCGTCGACATCGCGCTCTATCGCGCCAAGCTCGACGGACGGAACCGCTTCGTCCTGTATACCTCCGCCATTCGCGACGACCACGAGGACACCCTGGCGCTCGAAACCGAACTGCGCGAGGGGCTGCGCCGCGGCGAGTTCGAGCTGTATTTCCAGCCGATCTACAACCCGCGCTCGGGCACGGCGACGCTGGCCGAGGCTCTCCTGCGCTGGAACCATCCGCGCCGCGGCATGGTGAACCCGAAGGTCTTCATCCCCCTGGCCGAGCGGACCGGGCTCATCACCGTGCTGGGTTCCTGGGCACTGGGAGAGGCGATCCGGACCGCACTGACATGGCCCACCCATGTCGGCGTCAGCGTCAATGTCTCGGCGCGCCAGTTCGACCACGGCCATGACCTCGTCGGCACGGTCGAGGCGCTGATCCGGATGAGCGGCATCGAGCCGGAGCGGCTGACGATCGAGATCACCGAGAGCTCGCTGATCGACGATCCCGACCATGTCGTCTCGCGCCTGGTCGCGTTGCGTGCGCTCGGCGTGCGCATCGCGCTCGACGATTTCGGCACAGGGTACTCCTCGCTGAGCTATCTCGCGCATCTGCCGATCGACACGATCAAGATCGACCAGGCCTTCACCCAGGAGGTGGGGACCTCGCGCAAGGCCGATTCGCTGATGAATGTCATTACCCAGCTCGCCCACGACCTCGAGCTGCGCCTGATCGTCGAGGGCGTGGAAACGCGGGAGCAGCTCGAGATCATTAAAAAGCACGCAGTTCATGGCATTCAGGGTTTTGTTTTCGCTCGGCCGATGACAGCGGAGGAATTGCTGCCCATGATCGGCACTCGTGTAGCGACGGGACGGACGAGGGCGGCACGCCCGCGCTCCGGCTGGCGCAAGTCGGATCGCTTCAGCCAAGTTGCCTGAAACGCTCCGGCTGCAGACGCCCGCGCGAGCCGGAGGCCTTGGATGCAGCGCCCGAACTATCCGAGCGGGAAGGATCTGCTGAGCGCCGATGCCGTTTCGCGCTTCGACCTCGACGACATCATCGAACGGGCCGAGCGGTATCTGCGCGAGGAAGACATGGAGAAAGCCGGGCTTCCCCTTCCCGAGCAGCCGCCTGCGCCGCGCCGGCGGCCGAAGGTGATCGCGACGCTGTTCGACCAGCGCAGCACGCGCACGCGGCTCGGCTTCCAGGCCGCGGCCGCCCGGCTCGGCCACCAGTCGATCGATGCCTACGACACCGACCGCAGCCGCATCGGCAGCGCGACGGGCGAGTCCATCGAGGACCACATCCATACCGTCGAGCTCTACAGCGATCTGATCGTGGTCCGCTCGCATATGGAAGACATGCCCTACCGCGTCGGACGGCTGAGCTATCTGCCGGTCATCAACGCCGGCAACGGCGCCGACGAACACCCGACCCAGGCCCTGATCGACATCTTCGCCATCCGGCAGATGCGCGGTGAAATCGAGACCCTCAGCATCGCCCTTTCCAGCGACACGCGGGCGCGCTTCGCCGTCTCCTTCGTCAAGATGCTCAGACTCTGCCCGCCGAAGCGCTTCACGCTGTGCTGCCTGCCCGACGTGCCGATCAACCCGGTGATGCGCGAGGCCATGGCCGTCCTCGCCGATCTCGGCAGCACCGTCGGCGTCGTGCACGACATCCGGCAAACGCTCGACCACGATGTTCTCAGCATCCAGATGCAGGACATGAGCAGGTTCGCGCATGCCGCGCTCGGCAACGAGGCCGTCGACAAGGAAAAGGAAAGCGAACCCTTCACCCTCACCGCCCGCAAAATCCTGGATGCCCGGTCAGACACGCTGATCCTCAACCCCCTTCCGCGCTTCTCGGAGCTCGACACCTCATGCGACAGCCTTCCGAACGCAGGCTATTTCCGCCAGGTTCAGCTCTCGGTGCCGACACGGATGGCCATACTGGACCGCATGCTGTCGGGCATCCCGTGGACCGGACAGGCCGACAGTTTCCGGCGTTCCTCGGGTGGATGAGCGCCTACCTCGCTTCCTACCTCGCCATCGCCCTCTCGATCCGCCTCCTGGCGGGCTATCTCACCATCATCGAAATCGGCCTTCTGCGCTCGATCGGCAGCCTCGCCATTGCCAGCTCCATCGTCTGGGCGAGCGGCGCCGGGCGTCTGCGGAGCTTCCTGCCCACAAGGCTGCGCGACGACATCATCCGCAGCGTGCTGCATCTTGTCGGCTCGCTGGCGCTGATCTGGAGCCTGTCGCATCTGCCGCTGACGCTGGTCACCACCATCGAGTTCACCGGCCCGCTTGTCGCTGCGATCCTGCTGTTCCTGACGTTGCGCCGGAGGCCCGGCGCCGTCCCCGCGCTCGGCCTGGCTCTTCTCGCGATCGGCATCGGCCTGCTGCTCCTCAAGCTGAACGCCGTGCCCAACAGCGATATCGCGATCGCAGTCGGCGCGGTCGCCGTCCTGACGACGACCAATCTCATGCTGGCCGGCCTGGCCATGCATCGCAGCACATTGTCCATCGTGGTGCTGATGCATGCGATCCAGCTGCCGCTCTACCTGCTGCTCTGGTTTGCCGTGCCGGAGCAGTGGTCGCCGCCCCCGCAGCCTTACCGCCTCGCCTTTCCGGCGCCCGAGCTTGCCGTGATCGGCGGAGCGGTTCTGGCGCTGATCGTCGGCGGTTTCGTCTCGCAGGCAGCGCTGGCCAATGCCTCGCGCCACGCTACGCCGCTCCAGCTTTGCAGCGCGGACACGCTGCGCGTGCCATTGATCACTCTGGCGGCCTATCTGGTCCTGGCGGAGCTGCCGCCGATGGACCTGCTGCTGCCCGGGCTTGTCGTCCTGTGCGGCGTCGTCGTCGCCAGCCTGCCGCAGCAGGCCGGCTCCAGAGTTCGGCAGCGGCCGGCAGACAAGCCCGGCCGGCTGCCCGGGGTCAGTTCGCGATCTCGAAGACCACGTTGACCTGCGTGCGATAGGTGTTCTCGCCGCTCGCCAGCGGAACCGAAGCGTCGCTCGCCGCCATCCGCATCGGCCCTCCATAAGGCATCGGACGCGGCAGGTTCGACTGCTCCTCGATCGCCAGGATCCGGCCGAGCTTGATGTCGGCGGCCTCGGCCAGGGTCTTGGCCCGGGCGATGGCATCGGCGACCGCGAGCTTGCGTGCCTCCGTCAGGGTCGGCTTGAGGTCGTCCTTGACGAAGACGATGCCGCCACCCTGGTTGACTCCGAGGCTGACCGCCTTGTCGAGGATGGCGCCGGCATCGGCGAGCTTGCGGACACGGACCGTCACGCCGTTGCTGACGGTGTAGCCGTTGATCTTCGGCTCGACATTGCGCTCCTTGCCGGGCTGGGCAAAGCGCGGCTGGATGCTCAGGCCAGAGGTCTGCAGGTCGCGTTCGGCAACCCCGGCTTCCTTGAGCGCCGCCAGCACCTGCTTCATCGCGTCATTATTGGCGGTCAGCGCGGCACGCGCCGTCTCGCCCTCGCGCAGCACGGACAGGTTGAGGATCGCCATGTCGGGCGCGACAGCAACCTCTCCCTCGCCGGTCACACTGATGCGCGGCGCGGGCTGCGGGCCGGCCAGGTTCTGCTGGGCCATCGCGGAGGCGGAAAACAGCGCGGCAGCGCTGACGAGGACGGTTCCGGCCAAAGCGAAGGCAAGGCGATTCGACATGATGACTCCTGATGCTCCCGGCATTCGATCGGCCGGGCAGCTCATCCGAGCAGGGACATCTTGTCGAAATTATCACGGCATGCCCTGAAAAGCGGCGCCCGCGGGCCGATGCCACGCGGCGCCGCCGGCCGAGCCTATTCCTCCACCAGACGGCGCGCGATCACCTGCGCCTGGATTTCGGCCGCGCCCTCGAAGATGTTGAGGATGCGGGCGTCGCAGAGCACGCGGCTCACCGGGTATTCCAGCGCGAAACCGTTGCCGCCATGGATCTGCAGGGCATTGTCCGCCGCCGCCCAGGCGACGCGGGCGCCGAGCAGCTTGGCCATGCCGGCCTCGAGGTCGCAGCGCCGATCGGCATCCTTCTCGCGCGCGGCGAAATAGGTGAGTTGCCGGGCGATCAGGATTTCGGCCGCCATCATCGCGAGCTTGTCGGCGACACGCGGGAAGGCGATCAGCGGCTTGCCGAACTGGATGCGCTCCTGCGCGTAGCGCAAGCCGAGGTCGAAGGCCGACTGCGCCACGCCGATGGCGCGGGCGGCCGTCTGAATGCGCGCGGCCTCGAAGGTCTGCATGAGCTGCTTGAAGCCCTGCCCCGGCACGCCGCCGAGCAGGTTCTCGGCCTTGACCGCGAAACCGTCGAAGGCGAGCTCGTATTCCTTCATGCCGCGATAACCGAGCACCTCGATCTCGCCGCCGGTCAGACCCGCCACCGGGAAGGGGTCCTCATCGGTGCCGCGCGGCTTTTCCGCGATCAGCATCGAGAGGCCCTTGTAGCCCGGCTCCGACGGATCGGTGCGGACCAGCAGCGTCATGATGTCGGCGCGGACAGGATGGGTGATCCAGGTCTTGTTGCCATGGACCTTCCAGACCGCGTCCTCCCCCTCGCCTTCCTTCACCGCCCTGGTGCGGAGCGAGGCGAGGTCGGAGCCGGTGTTCGGCTCTGTGAAGACGGCGGTCGGCAGGACCTCGCCCGACGCGAGCTTGGGCAGCCATTTTTCCTTCTGCTCGGGCGTACCGCCGCAGAGGATGAGTTCGGCCGCGATCTCGGAACGGGTGCCGAGCGAGCCGACGCCGATATAGCCGCGCGACAGCTCCTCCGAGACGACGCACATCGAGACCTTCGACAGCCCCATGCCGCCGAATTCCTCAGGGATCGTCAGGCCGAAGACGCCGAGCTCGGCCATCTTCTCGACGACCGGCATCGGGATGTATTCGTTGGCGAGGTGCCATTCATGGGCATGGGGCGTCACCTCCGCAGCGCAGAAGCGGCGCATCTCCGAGCGGATAGCCTCCAGCGTCTCGTCGAGGCCGGGATCGCCGACGCTGGCCGCGCCCTGATCCTGGCTGAACAGCGCAACGAAGCGGGCGCGGTTCTCCGGCGTGTTGCCCTCCGCGATCAGAGCCTCGGCCGCATCCGAGTGGGCGGTGGCAATGGCCTTCTGCGATAGGCCGAGCGCCGGCAGGCGGACGATCTCGCCCTGGCTCATCGGAATGCCGCCGAAGATCTGCGCGGCATATTCACCCGCGCCGATCCGCAGCGCGTAGTCCTCGACGGCACCGTAGCGCCCGTCGCCCTGCAGCCGCTCGCCATAGGCCTTGAGCTCGCGCAACGCCGCGACATAGGTCGCGAGCCAGGACAGGCCGTGCGCCGCATGCTGCTCCGCCTCGAGCCGCGCCGAGGAGATGCGGCCGTCGACGAGCACCTTCTGCCGGACCGACGCGACCGCTTCCTGGAACAGCGTCTCGAAACCCGGCAATGCCGCTTCGATCAGCTCGATCGCATTGGCCCGGCTTTCCGGCTTGGTGGCGATGCTGGCGCCCATGATTTCGACCTCCCCTTTGTTGCGGCGCAGCATAAGGGGAGTTCAAGCGAAACCGAAATCCTCCTTTTTGGGGAGGGCTATTTCCGGCTCGCCAGGACGACGCCGAGGATGGTGACGGCCATGCCGCCGACCTGCAGCGGCGAGAGCGTCTCGCCGAAGAGAATCCAGGCCTCCACGGCGACCAGCGCGGGCACGAGATAGAGGAAGGTCGCGATGCGCGAGACCTCGCCGCGGCGGATCATGAAGAAGTAGAGCCCGATGCTGCCGAGCGAGAGCACGACGGCAGACCATGCCAGCACCAGCAGCATGGTCAGGTTCCATTCGATGTGCATCGGCTCGAACGCAAAGGCGAAGGGCAGCACGACGAGGCAGGCGGCGACATACTGGATCGCCGTCACCGTCCGCAGGTCGCCGGAAGAGACGTGCGCCTTCTGATAGAAGGAACCCAAGGTCACGGAGAACATGCCGATCACGTTGATCAGGATCGGCCCGAGGATGCCCCACAGCGCGGCGGGCTGGACACCGGCGAGCTGGGGCTCCAGCACGATCGCGATGCCGGCGAAGCCGCAGAGGATGCCGAGCCAGCGGACGCCCGAGATACGCTCCCCCAGCATCACCGGAGCGAACAATGCCGTCAGCACCGGCTGCAGGCCGGCGATGAGCCCGGAGATGCCCGCCGGAAGCCCGTGGCGCACCGCCCACCAGAGGCAGCCGAGATAGATACCGTGCAGCAGGATGCCGGAGATCGCCGCGTCGCGCAGCGCGCGCCAGCTGCGCGGCCAGGGTGCGCCCATCGCCAGAGCCAGCAGCGAGACGAGCAGCGCCGCGCTGGCGAAGCGCACGGCGAGAAAGGTCAATGCATCGGCATAGCGTGCCGAATAGCCGGCGACGATCCAGCCCGTCGACCAGAGGAAGGTGAAGACCAGCGGTATCGCGCGCAGGATGAAGGGCGAGGACATTGAAACCTGGGACCGCGGGACCTCGGCGTCTCTATCGCCGATGCGCCCACCGATACAGAGCGCCAGCGCGCCTGGCCCATGTCCCTGCCGAGGGGCAAGGCCTCTCAGTCGCGGTCGGGAGCGCCGGGCGGAAACAGCTTGCGGAAGGGCCGGGCTTCGTCGACCGCCCGCGCGAATGATGGCCTCGCCAGCAACCGGGCACGGTAGGCGCGGACATGGCCGAATGCGGTATCGATCCGGTGAACCCAATCGGCATAGAACAGCGACGGCGCGGCCGCGCAATCGGCCAGGGTGAAGTCGTCGCCACAGGCCCAATGGCGCTGGGCGAGCGCCCCGTCGAGCCAGCGATAGGCCTCGTCCAGCTGCTCGCGCGCCCTGGCGACGCCATAGGGGTCGCGTTCCCCGGCGGGCCGCAGATGGTCGAAGACGATCGCCTGCATTGGCGTCATGACGTAGTTATCGAAGAAGCGATCCATCATGCGGACGGCGAGCGCGGCTTTCGGATCGGCCGGCAGCAGCCGCACCTGTCCGGGATGGAACAAGGCGAGATGCTCGATGATGACTGTCGATTCCAGCACCGTCGTGCCGCCATCGACCAGAACCGGCATGCGCTTCATCGGCCACAGGGCAGCCCATTCGGCGCCGGCCTCCGGATCCTCGGGGCCGAGCACGCGATAGGTGAAGGGCGTGTCGTTCTCGTAAAGCGCGATCAGCACCTTCTGGCTGTAGGACGAGAAGGGATGGGCATAGAGCGTCAGCGACACGGCTTCCTCCTGACTGATCTCATTTTGCAATCAGTCAATACGGAAACCGATCCTGTTTTGCAATCGGATTATCTGCCGAGCGCCTCGGCCACATCCTCATAGGTCCTGAGGCCGGTGCGCGGCGCATAGACGAGCACGGCCATGTTGCCCGGCGCGTGCTGGTTCTTCCACATCTTGTGATGGGCGAGCGGGATCTTGTCCCAGGGGAAGACCTCGGACATGCAGGGGTCGATGCGCCGGTCCAGCACGAACTGGTTGGCGGCGCTCGCCTGCTTGAGATGGGCGAAATGCGAGCCCTGGACGCGCTTCTGCCGCATCCAGACATAGCGGGCGTCGAAGGTGATGTTGAAGCCCGAGGTCCCCGCGCAGAACACCACCATGCCGCCGCGCTTGGCGACGAGGCAGGAAACCGGGAAGGTCGCCTCGCCGGGATGCTCGAAGACGATGTCGACGTCCTTCTTGCCCGTGATGTCCCAGATCGCCTTGCCGAACTTGCGGGCTTCCTTGGTCCACTCCGCGTATTCCGGCGAATTGACCGTGGGCATCTGGCCCCAGCAGTTGAAATCCTTGCGGTTGATCACGCCCTTGGCGCCGAGGCCCAGGACGTAATCGCGCTTGGTCTCGTCGGAGATGACGCCGATGGCGTTGGCGCCCGACGCCGCACAGAGCTGGACGCCGAAGACGCCGAGACCGCCGGAGGCGCCCCAGACGAGCACGTTGTCGCCCGGCTTGATGGTGTGCGGGGCGTGGCCGAAAAGCATGCGGTAGGCGGTCGCCAGCGTCAGCGTGTAGCAGGCGGACTCCTCCCAGGAGAGGTGCCTCGGCTTCAGCATGAGCTGGCGCGACTGCACCCGGCAGAACTGCGCGAAGGAGCCGTCCGGCGTCTCGTAGCCCCAGATGCGCTGGGAGGGGGAGAACATCGGGTCGCCGCCATTGCACTCCTCGTCGTCGCCGTCATCCTGGTTGCAGTGGACGATGACCTCGTCCCCGACCTTCCAGCGCTTCACCTTGGAGCCGACGGCCCAGACGATGCCGGAGGCATCGGAGCCGGCGACATGCAGCGAACCCTTGTGGACGTCGAAGGGCGAGATCGGCTGGCCGAGCCCGGCCCAGATGCCGTTGTAGTTGACGCCACCGGCCATCACGAGGAGCAGAACCTCCTCCTCGCCGATCGACCAGGTCGGCACGACCTCGACCTGAAAGCTCTCCTGCGGCGGCCCGTGACGCTCGCGCCGGATCGCCCAGGCGTACATCTTCTCCGGGACATGGCCGAGCGGCGGCAACTCGTCGAGTTCGTAGAGGTCCTTCAACGATTTCACGGCAGCCTGCGACTTCGACATGGTCGTCTCCCCTGCTCTGATCCGTCCGTCGCGAAGCCTAGGACATCGCGGGCGGGATTATCCGCCGATCATGCATCATATGCTGCGCTGCGCCATTCATCTAAGGAATCACGCCGCAACGCAAAATCCAACTCCACCGGGCGCTTGCGGTTTCTTCACCGTTGAGCCCCATCCTGCGCGCTGGCACGACACGGAGGGGAAGCGATGCGCAGTCTGCTGATGATGATCGGCCTGCCCGACCTGCCGCTCCTGTCGATCCTCATCGTCGTGACGATGATCGTGCTGACAGCGCTCCTGTTCGGCTGGATTTCCGACATGCTGCTCGGAAACGCCGGCTTCGGCATCATGTTCAACGCCGGGTTCATCCTGATCGGCGCCTACGCCGGCGCATGGCTTTGGCACCGTTTTGGCATTCCGACGCGCATCGATGCCAACGCATTGCGCGCGGCGATCGCGGTCGGATCGGGGCTTGTCCTGTTGGTCGTTGCCGCGGTCGTCCGGCCGTGAGGGTCAATCCCGAAGCGCGATTGCGATGCCCCCGCGCAGCGGTTCAACCGCTCCGGCTGGCGGCGAGCATGTAGTTCACGTCCATGTCGCGCGCGGCGCTCCAACGGCCGGTCAGCGGATTGTAGACCACGCCCGTCCGCGTCCCGAGCATGAAGCCGTTGGCTTCGATCGCTTCGCCGAGTTCGTCCGGCGTCACGAACCTCTCCCAGTCATGGGTTCCCTTCGGCAGCCAGCGCAGCACGTATTCGGCACCGACGATGGCGAGCGCATAGGATTTCAGCGTGCGATTGATCGTCGCCATCACCAGCAGCCCATCGGGCTTCACAGCCGCGCAGCAGGCGGCGACGAAGGCCTCGACATCGGCGACATGCTCGACGACCTCCATCGCCAGCACGATGTCGAAGCGCTTGCCGGATTCCACGACCGCCTCGATCGTCTCCTCGCGATAGTCGATGGCGAGACCGGCCTTCTCGGCATGGGCGCTGGCGACGGCGATATTGGTCGGGGCCGGGTCGAGGCCCGTCACCTCGGCGCCGAGCCTTGCCAGCGGCTCTGACAGCACGCCGCCGCCGCAGCCAATATCGACGAGGCTCAGGCCCGAAAGCGCCCGCATCTGCTTCGTGTCGCGGCCGAAATGAGCGCAGGCCTCGTCGCGCACGAAGGCCAGCCGGACTGGATTGAACTTGTGCAGGACGGCCATCGGCCCCTTCGGATCCCACCAGTCGCGCGCGATCGCATCGAAGCGCGCGACCTCGGCCGGGTCTATCGTCGAGCCTGTGCGCTCACTCGCAGCCGCCATGATCCGGTCCTTCGTTTATGCGATGCCGCATTGACACCGCGCCTGCCGCCCGTCATCTACACCCGCCCCGCCGCCAGTGCGAGGGCGAGTTTTCGACCCGGCCTTACCGTCGGGGGCAGCTATCGAGAGCCGAAAAGACCGTCATGGCCCGTCTGGTGATGAAATTCGGTGGCACCTCAGTCGCCACTGTCGAGCGCATCAAGAACGCGGCGCGGCACGTCAAACGCGAGTTCGAGGCCGGCAACGAGGTCGCGATCGTCGTCTCGGCGATGTCGGGCAAGACCAACGAACTCGTCGCCTGGTGCAAGGAAGCGTCGCCGCTCTACGACCACGCCGAGTACGACACCGTCGTCGCCTCGGGCGAGCAGGTCACCTCCGGGCTGATGGCGATCGTGCTGCAGGAGATGGGTCTACCTGCCCGCTCCTGGCAGGGCTGGCAGATTCCGCTCTACGGCTCCGACGCGCATGGCTCGGCCCGGATCGAGGGCGTCGACGGCGCCGGCATCCTCGCCGGCTTCGACCGCAACCGCGAGATCGCCGTCTGCTCCGGCTTCCAGGGCGTCAATCCGCGCACGCACCGTATCGTCACGCTCGGCCGCGGCGGCTCGGACACCAGCGCGGTGGCGCTCGCCGCCGGCCTCAAGGCCGATCGCTGCGACATCTACACCGATGTCGACGGCGTCTACACCACCGATCCGCGCATCGTCCCCAAGGCCAAGCGCATGGACAGGGTCTCCTTCGAGGAAATGCTCGAAATGGCCTCGCTCGGCTCCAAGGTACTGCAGGTGCGCTCGGTCGAAATCGCGATGCTGCATCGCGTGCCGACCTATGTGCGCTCCTCCTTCGACGACCCCGAAAACCCCAATCCTGGCACCCTCATCTGCGACGAGGACGACATCGTGGAACAGCAGATCGTCACCGGCATCGCCTTCTCCCGGGACGAAGCCCAGATCACGCTTCGGCGCGTGGCCGACAAGCCCGGCGTCGCCGCCGCGATCTTCGGCCCGCTCGCCGATGCCAACATCAATGTCGACATGATCATCCAGGTCGTCTCGGACGACCAGGCGACGACCGACATCACCTTCACCGTGCCGACGGCCGATTACGAGCGCGCCAAGACACTGCTCGAGAGCAAGCACGACGTGATTGCCTATCAGGAGATCCAGGGCGCCACCGACGTGGTGAAGATCTCGGCGATCGGCGTCGGCATGCGCTCGCATGCGGGCGTCGCGGCCCGCGCCTTCCGGGCGCTCGCCGAGAAGGGCATCAACATCCGCGCCATCACCACCTCCGAGATCAAGTTCTCGGTCCTGATCGACGCGGCCTATACCGAACTCGCGGTGCGCACGCTGCACTCGCTCTACGGCCTCGACGCCGCCTGAGGCCGCAGCGAACTGCACGTCTTCCGGACTCAACCCGGAATTCACAGAGCACCCTCGTCCGACCTCTAGGAGCTTGATCTACCAGAGCGGCCGCTACCGGGATCAGCACATATGAGCGCCGCGCCGATCTGGCTCTATGACGGCGTCTGCGTGCTTTGTTCCGGCGGGGTGCGTTACACGCTGAAGCATGAGCGCGACCATGCGATCCGCTTCGTTGCGATCCAGTCGCGCGAGGGGCGAGCGCTGGCACTGGCGCACGGCATCGACCCCGATACGCCTGAAAGCTTCCTCTTCATCGAAAACGGCCGGGCGCTCGCGAAATCCGCTGGGGTGCTGGCGCTGCTCGACCATCTCGATGGGCCGGCGCGGCTGCTATTGGCGGGGCGCCTCTTGCCGAAACCCTTGCGGGACTGGCTCTACGACCGTGTCGCGCGCAACCGCTACCGCCTCTTCGGGCAAAAGACCGCCTGCGAGATGCCCGATCCGGCCCAGCGCCATCGGTTCACCCTGCCGGAGACATGATGGGCCGGCGGCGCGTGCTCCTGATCGGTGGGACCGGCGTTTTCGGCCGTCGGCTCGCACATCATCTCGCCCGGACGGAAGGGCTTGATCTCATCGTGACCTCGCGCGACGCCGACAAGGCTCAGGCCGCGGCGCGGGCCATCCGCGCCGCGCCGGGGACGACGGTCTCCGGGATCGGGCTCGATCATCGAAACGGCCTTGCCGATCGCCTCACCGAGATCGCGCCGTGGCTGGTCATCGACGCCTCAGGGCCGTTCCAGGGCGCCAGCTACGACGTGCCGCGTGCCGCGCTCGAAGCCGGCGCCCATGTCGTCGACCTCGCCGATGCGCGAGACTACATCCTCGGCTATGGCCCGGTGCTCGACGAAATCGCGCGCTCGCGCGGGCTGGTGGCGCTTGCCGGAGCAAGTTCGACTCCGGCCCTGTCCACCGCCGCAGTCGCGGCGATCACAGGCGGCTGGAAGCGGATCGATGCGATCGACATCGCGATCACACCGGGCGGGCGCAGCGAAGTCGGCGAGGCGGTCATTGCGGCGATCCTGAGCTACGCAGGGCGACCGGTTCCGGTCTGGCGCGAAGGCGAGTTGCAGGAGACGACAGGCTGGCTCGACAGCCGGGTTATCGCCATGCCCCGGCTGCGGCGGCAGCGTGTGGCGGCGGTCGAGACGGTCGATGTGCAATGGCTCGGCCCACGACTCGGCGTCGCCTCGCGGATCGGATTTCATGCCGGCCTTGAGTCGCATATCGAGCAATGGGGGCTGATGGCGCTGGCGTGGTTGCGTCGGACAGGACTCATCAGATCCCTCGACGGGTTGATCCCTGCCCTCCTGGCTGCGCGCAGGCTGACGCAGGCCACGACATCCAATCGTGGCGGCATGCTGGTCACGGTGACCGGGCTCGATGACGACGGCATTCTGCGCCAGGCGCGCTGGTCATTGCTGGCCGAACAGGGCGACGGGCCTCAGGTCCCGACGCTAGCTGCGGCTGCGGCGTTGCGCGCGCTCATGCGGGGGGCGCTCGAAGCGGGGGCTCGCCCGGCGGCCGGAGCACTGACGCTCAGGGAGATCGAGGCCGAACTGGCTCCCTATGCGATCACGACGCACATCGAAAGCAAAGCGCATGGCCCCGCGCTGCTGCAGCGGGCATTGGACACCGCCACCTTCTCTGCACTGCCTGGGCCTTTGCAGGCCTTCCACGGCGCCGAGGGCTATCCCGTCTGGCGAGGTCGCGCCCGGGTGGAGAACGGCAAGAGTCCGGTCGCCTGGCTGCTGCGGCGCATCATCGGCTTGCCCGAAGCCACAGACGACGTGCCGGTGACTGTCAGTGTCGAGCGCACCGCCATGGAAGGCGGCGCGGCGGAGATCTGGACCCGCAATTTCGGCGGCTGTCGCTTCTCGTCCCGTCTCGACCTCGACCTCGACCGGGGCGGCTGTTTGCGTGAGCGCTTTGGCCCCGTGAGCTTCCGCCTCGATGTCACGGCCGGGAACGGCGAACTCAGGCTCCCCGTCGCCGCCGCTCGGATGCTGGGTCTACCCCTGCCCCGCTTCCTGCTGCCGCGATCGGAGGCGACCGAGAGTGTGGATACGCAGGGCCGCTTCCATTTCGACGTGAAGTTGACGCTGCCGATCTTCGGTCTGCTCGTGCGCTATGTCGGCTGGCTCACGCCCAGGGCATGAGCCGGTTTTTCACTCAGCCGGATGGGTGATCTGCGCCGGATCCTGCTTGCTGCCCCGCAGCCAGCCACCGAGCCGGAGGAGCCCGTTCGACAGCCTGTCCATGTAGAGGAACAGGACGGGCGTGATGAACAGCGTCAGCACCTGCGAGATCATCAGGCCGCCGACCACCGCGATGCCCAGCGGCTGGCGCAGCTCCGCGCTGGCGCCGGCGCCGAGCGCTATCGGCAGCGTGCCCATCAACGCCGCCAGCGTCGTCATCAGGATCGGCCGGAAGCGCATCACGCAGGCCTGATGGATCGCCTCCTGCGCACTCTTGCCCTCCCGCAGGAGCACGAGGGCGACGTCGATCATCATGATCGCGTTCTTCTTGACGATGCCGATCAGCATGAGCAGGCCGATGATGGCGATCACCGAGAGATCCATGTCGAAGAGCCTGAGCGCCCCGAGCGCGCCGATCGCGGCGGATGGCAGGCCGGTCAGGATCGTCAGCGGGTGGATGAAGCTCTCGTAGAGGATGCCGAGCACGATGTAGATCGTCAGGATCGCGCCCGCGATCAGCAGCCCCTGGTTCGCCAGCGAATCCTGGAAGGTCTTGGCGGTGCCGGCGAGCGTGGTCGAAAGCGACTTCGGCAGGCCGATCTGCTCCTTGAGCGCATTGATGCGGTTGACGCTGTCGCCGAGCGCGACGCCGGGCGGCAGGTTGTAGGAGATCGTCACCGCCGGGAGCTGGCCGAGCTGGTTGACCGTGAGCTGGCCTGCCGTGCGCTCGATCCGGGCGAAGGCGCCGAACGGCACCAGATTGCCGTTCTTGGTGCGAACGCGAATCGCGTTCAGCCGCTCCGGCGTCCAGTGTTCGTTCGGATTGAACTCCACGACGACGTTGTAGTTGTCGCCAGTCGTATAGATCGTCGAGACCTGCCGGACGCCGAAGCCCGAATAGAGCGTCGAGCGCAGGATGTCGGCACCGATGCCCAGCGCATTGGCCTTGTCGCGGTCGACCGTGAGCGTGGCCTGCAAAGCATTGTTCTGCAGATCGGTGGTGACGTCGGCGAAAACCTCCCGGTCACGGCTCATGGCGTCAGCCAACCGCAGGGACCAGTCGTTCATCAGCGCCTGGTCGAGCCCCTGCACGACGAGCTGATACTGGCTCTTCGAGGAGCGCGCACCGATGTTCAGGTTCTGCACCGGCACCATGTAGGTGTTGATGCCCGCGACCTGGGCGAGGTCACGACGGAGCGAGGTGAGAACCTGCGCGAGCTTGGGACGCTCGTCCAGCGGCTTCAGCTCGACGAAGAGGCGCCCGGAGTTCAGCGCGCTTCCGCCGCCGCCATTGCCGCCCACCGACGAAGCCACATGCGCGACATAGGGCGACTTGCGGAAGATGTCGGCGACCTCGGCCTGCAGCTTCAGCATCGCATCGAAGGAGATGTCCTGCCGGGCTTCGGTCGAGACCTGGAGCTGGCCGATATCCTCCTGCGGGAAGAAGCCCTTCGGTGCGGTCTGCAGCAGCCAGACCGTGCCGGCCATGGTCAAGAAGAAGGCCAGCAGCATCAGCGGCTGGAAGCGCAGGCAGAACTTCAGCCCGCGATCATAGCCCGCGAGGATCGCGTCGAAGCCTTTCTCGAGCCAGCGGCCGAGCGCGTTCTCCTGATGATGCTCGGAGTAGCCCGAGAGCAGGCGCGAGCACAGCATCGGCGTCAGCGTCAGCGAGACGAAGGCGGAGGCGAGGATCGACACCGTCACCACCACGGCGAACTCGTTGAAGATGCGGCCGATGACGCCGCCCATGAGCAGCACGGGAATGAAGACCGCGACCAGGGAGAGCGAGATCGAGATGATGGTGAAGCCGATCTCGCTCGCGCCCTTCAGCGATGCCTCATAGGCCGAGAGCCCGTCCTCCTCCATATGCCGGACGATGTTCTCCAGCATGACGATGGCGTCGTCGACGACGAGGCCGACCGATAGCGTGAGGCCGAGGAGCGAGATGTTGTCGATCGAGAAATCGAGGAGATACATCGCCGCCAGCGTCGCGATGATGGAGATCGGAACTGCCACCGCCGGGATGAAGGTTGCGGCGACGCGGCGCAGGAAGGCGAAGATCACCATGATCACCAGGGCGATGGTGAGCAGCAGGGTGAGCTGCACATCGTCCACGGCCTGGCGGATCGAGGTCGAGCGGTCGTTGAGCAGCGAAAGCGAGGCAGCGGCCGGCAGTTGCTCCTCGAAAGCCGGGATCATCGCCTTGACGCGGTCGACGACTTCCACGGTGTTGGCGTCGGGTTGACGCTGCACCGCCAGCACGATCGCCGGCACGCCGTCATAGGTGCTGCGCGTCTGGGTATTCTCGACGGAGTCGATCACCTTGGCGACATCGCCGAGCCTGACCGGCTTGCCCGCGCGCGTCGCGATGATGACGTTGGAGAACTGGGCGGCG
Source organism: Allobosea sp. RIT-PG3_2 (assembly GCF_057321085.1). Classification (NCBI taxonomy): domain Bacteria; kingdom Pseudomonadati; phylum Pseudomonadota; class Alphaproteobacteria; order Hyphomicrobiales; family Alloboseaceae; genus Allobosea; species Allobosea sp. RIT-PG3_2. The sequence goes on from NZ_JBXWCA010000001.1 coordinate 860,254, forward strand.
TTGGCGAGCTGGGTCTGCGCCTGGATGGTGAGTTGCTGGGCCGTGTTCTGGATCGTGCCGACCGGCGTATTGGCATTGGTCGCGGTGATCGCGAGCTGCAATTCATCGAGGCCGATGCCGCGCGCGGCCAGCGCGGTCGGATCGATCTGGATGCGCACCGCGTATTTCTGGCTGCCCCAGATCAGGACCTGGGCGACGCCGTCGACCGTGGAGAGCGCCGGCGAGATCACCTGCTGGGCGAAGGCGTCGAGCTGCGAGAGCGGCACCACATCGCTCTTCAGCGCCATCAGGATGATCGGCGCATCGGCCGGGTTCACCTTGCGGTAGCTCGGCGGCGTCGTCATCTCGATCGGCAATTGCCGCTGGGTGCGAGTGATCGCGGCCTGCACGTCGGCGGCCGCGGCGTCGATGTCGCGGTTCAGCACGAACTGGATCGCGATCGAGGTCGAACCCTGCGAGTTCGTGGTCGAGATCGAGTCGATGCCGGCGATGGTGCCGAACTGCTTGACCAGCGGCGTCGCGACAGAGGTCGCCATGGTGTCCGGCGAGGCGCCGGGCAATTGGGCGGAGACGTTGACGACCGGGAACTCGGCACGCGGCAAGGCGGCCACCGGCAGGAAGCGCCAGGCGAAGAGCCCCGCCAGCACCAGCGAGACCGACATCAGGATGGTGGCGACGGGGTGCTTGATGCAGAAGGCCGAGATGTTCATGAGCGTGCGCCTTCCGCCACCGGCGTGCTTTGCGGCGGCTTCTCGCTCGTCGCGGCACGCTCCCGCACCCGCGTGCCCTGCTTCAGGCGCATCTGTCCGTCGGTGACGACCCGCTCGCCCGGCGCGATGCCCTCGGTCAACGCCGTCTTGTCGCCGTCGCTGAGCGCGACCTTGATCTGGCGCAGGTCGACGGTCGAATCCGGCTTGATGACAAAGGCGTAGGGCCCCTGCTGCCCGGTCTGGACCGCGACGGTGGGGATCACGGTGACGCCGGTCAGCGTTTCCGGAATGATCTCGACGTCGACATACTGGCCGGGCCAGAGCGTGAGGTCGTCATTGGTGAAGGCGGCCTTGGCGGTGATGGTTCCAGAGGTGATGTCGACCGTCGAATCGACGAAATTGAGCCTGCCCTCCACCGGCGGGCGGCCCGAATTCGGCACGCGGGCCGTCACCGGCACGGGCTTGGCGGCGGCCAGCGCACCGTGCAGGGTCGGCAGCTCATTCTCCGGCATGGCGAAGGAGACGCGCAGCGGCTTCATCTGCGTGATCGTCAGCAGGCCGGTGGCGCCGCTGCTGTTGCTGGCATTGGCGCTGACCAGGTTGCCCGGCGTGACCTGGACCGCGCCGATGCGGCCCTCGATCGGTGCCGTGATCCGCGTATAGCCGAGCTTGAGCCGGTCGGCATCGAGCGTGGCATGGTCGCCCTGGATGCTGGCCGCGGAGCTGCGCTCGTCCGCGGTCGCCTGATCGACCTGCGCCTGCGTGCCGGCATTGCGGATGAAGAGCTGCTTGTAGCGCTCGAGATCGGCGACGTTGCGGGTATGGGTCGCCTCGTCGCGCGCGAGCATCGCCTCGTCCTTGGCGATCTGAGCCTTGATGTCGCGGTCGTCGAGGGTGAAGAGCAGGTCGCCGGCCTTGACGAACTGCCCGTCGGTGACGTGCTGGGCCATGATCTGGCTGTCGATGCGCGAGCGCACCACGACGCTCGCCGGCGTCTCGACGAAGCCGATCGCGCGCTTGCGCACCGGGAAGTCAGCCTGGACGGCAGCGGCGGAGACGATCGCGACAGCCGCGCCGTCACCGCGATTGCGGGCCGTCTGCGCGCCTTCGGGCGCGCGTGAACGCACATACCAGACGCCCGCGGCAACAGCCGCGACCAGAACCAGACCGACGATAAATCCTGAACGCTTCATGTTCTCTCCACTCGTTCAGGCGGTCTGGCCGGCGACAGCCGGCACCTGCAGCTTGTCTTCCCGCTGGGGGCGGGTCTGCTCGCGGATGGCGGCCAACGCCTCCAGCGCCGCAAGAATCGAACTCTCCTCGACGCTGCCCAGCACCTCCTGCGCGATCGCGGTGCGCACCTGATCGAGATCGTCGACCAGCGCGCGGCCTTCCGGGGTAAGGTAGAGCCGATAGGCACGCCGGTCGGCGGGGTCCTCGCGGCGCTCGATCAGGTTCTGCCCCTGCAGGCGATCGAGCAGGCGCGCGAGTGAAATCGGCTGCAAATCCATCTGCTCGGCGAGAGCCGCCTGATTCAGCCCCTCCTGCCGTCGCAAACGAGCCATCACGCCCCATTGCGCCCGTGTCGTGCCGTGCTGGCGGGCACGCTGATCGACATAGGTCCGCAGCAGACGGGAGGTTTCGACGAGCTGGAACATGAATTCCCGCCGCAAGGGTCGCTTCATACACCGATCTCCAAGAACGTAAGCCTGCTTATAGTATGTCAGATTACGGCGATTTCGCGGTTGCACAATAAGAAGCGCGGAATCGTGAGGAGCGCCGCCCTGAGCGCGCATCGCTTTTGCGCGCGCGCCTCTGGCTTCGCACGGGCAAGCGCTTCTAGACTGCGCCCGAAAACGCGCCCTCTTCGAGAAGTTCTCCCGACATGAGTCAGCTCTTCAGCCCCTATCAGCTTGGCGGCCTCACGCTCGCCAACCGCATCATCATCGCGCCGATGTGCCAGTATTCGGCGCAGGATGGCTGCGCCACGGACTGGCACACCATCCATCTCGGCCACCTCGCACTGTCAGGCGCCGCGCTCCTCGTCATCGAGGCCACGGCCGTCGAGCCGGACGGACGCATCAGCCCCTTCGATCTCGGCCTGTGGTCGGACGAGACGGAGGCGGCCTTGGGCAAGGCGCTGCAATCCGCCCGCGCCTGGTCGGACATGCCGATCGCGATCCAATTGGCGCATGCGGGGCGCAAGGCCTCCGTCGCGCAGCCCTGGAACGGCGGCGGCCAGCTCGGCCTCGACGAGGGCGGTTGGACGGTACATGCACCTTCAACGATCGGCTTCGAGACCTATCCGCGGCCGCCGCGTGCGCTCACCAAGGACGACATCGCGCGGCTCTGCGAGGCCTTCGCGGATTCGGCACGACGGAGCGTCCGGCTCGGTCTGGCAGCCATCGAACTGCACGGCGCGCACGGCTATCTGATGCACCAGTTCCTCTCGCCGCTCTCGAACAGGCGCGAGGACGAATATGGCGGCTCGCTCGAGAACCGCATGCGCTTCCCGCTGGAAGTCCTGGACGCGGTGCGCGCGGTGGTGCCGGCGGGTTTCCCGGTCGGCTTCCGCATCTCCGGCACCGACTGGGTCGAAGGCGGCTGGAATATCGAGGATAGCATCACCTTCTCCGAGGCAGCCAAGGCGCGCGGCGCCGACTTCATCCATGTCTCCAGCGGCGGGCTCTCGGCGGCCCAGAAGATCCCGCTCGGCCCGAGCTACCAGGTTCCGCTCGCGCGGGCCGTGAAGCAGGCAACGGGAATCACCACGATCGCCGTCGGCCTGATCACCGACCCGGAGCAGGCCGAGGCGATCGTCGGCACCGGCGAAGCCGATCTCATCGGGCTGGCGCGCGGCATCCTCTACAATCCGCGCTGGCCCTGGCATGCGGCGGCAGAGCTCGGCGCCAGCGTCAAGGCGCCGAACCAGTATCTGCGCTCTCAGCCGCGACAGTATTCCAAGCTGTTCGCCTGAGTTCGTCTTGCTGCTCCCGGTCATCCCGGACGGAGCGAAACGCAGATCCGGGATCCATGCCTAAAGCTTCTTCGGAAGCACTCCGGCATGGACCCCGGGTCTCCCTCCGGTCGCCCGGGGTGACCGCGTGCGATATCAAGCCCCGTAGAATCGCGAGAAACGCCGAGACATGACCGCCTATTCCGACCTCGCCGCCCATTTCGGCCGCATCGCCGCGCTCTCCAACGCCGTCGGCATCCTGCAATGGGACAATGACACGATGATGCCGAAAGGCGCCGCCGAGACGCGGGCCGAAAGCATGGCGCTGCTGCATGTGATGCGCCACGGCCTGGCGACAGACGCCCGCATCGGCGGCTGGCTCGCGGAGGCCGAAAACGACGGCGGTCTCGGCGCCTGGGAGAAGGCCAACCTGCGCGAGATCCGGCGCGTCTGGACGGTCGACACCGCGCTGCCCGCCGATCTCGTCGAGGCATCGAGCAAGGCGGTCTCGGCCTGCGAGATGCGCTGGCGGCAAGCGCGGGTCGATTCCGATTTCGCGGGGTTGCTGCCCTATCTCGCCGAGGTGCTGAACCTCCAGCGCCAGATCGGCAAGGCCAAGGGCGAGAAGCTCGGCGTCTCGCCCTACGACGCGTTGCTCAACGATTATGAGCCAGGCGGCAGCTCGGCAAAGATCGACGGGCTCTTCGACGATCTCGCCGCCTTCCTGCCCGGCTTCACACAGGAAGCGATGGCGGTGCAGGCGCGCCGGCCGGCACTGCCGGCGCTCGAAGGTCCGTTCGCGACCGAGACACAGCGCGCGCTCGGCCTGCGCCTGATGGCAGCGCTAGGCTACGATTTCGAGCGCGGGCGGCTCGACATCTCGACCCATCCCTTCTGCGGCGGTGCCGACAACGATGTGCGCATCACCACGCGCTACGACGAGGCCGACTTCACCAAGGCGCTGATGGGCGTGCTGCACGAGACCGGCCATGCGCTCTACGAGCAGGGCCGGCCACAGGGCCATATGAACCAGCCGGTCGGCGCCGCGCGCGGCATGAGTATCCATGAAAGCCAGTCGCTGCTGATGGAGATGCAGGCCTGTCGCTCGCGCCAGTTCCTCGCCTTCGCCGCGCCGCTGATGCGCGAGAGCTTCGGTGGCGCCGGCCCCGCCTGGGAGACCGAGGCGATGTGGCACCGTTATACGCGCGTCGAGCCCGGCTTCATCCGCGTCGATGCCGACGAGGTGACCTATCCGGCCCATGTCATCCTGCGCTACCGGCTGGAGAAGGCGCTGATCGCCAACGAGATGCCGCTCGCCGAACTGCCTGCCGCCTGGAACGCCGGGATGAAATCCCTGCTCGGCGTCACCGTGCCCGACGACCGGGTCGGTTGCCTGCAGGATATCCACTGGCCCTCCGGCGGCTGGGGCTATTTCCCGACCTATACGCTCGGCGCGATGACGGCGGCGCAGATCTTCGACGCCGCCTGCCGGGCCGAGCCAGGCATCCTGCCCGGCATCGGCAAGGGCGATTTCAGCCCGCTGGTCGGCTGGCTGCGCGCCAACATCCACGGCAAGGGCTCTCTGCTCCCGACCGACGATCTGCTCACCGAAGCGACGGGCCGGCCGCTCGACGCCTCCGTGTTCAAGGCGCATCTGCGCCGCCGTTATATCGAAGAGGCTTGATCTTTCTGATTTTATTTATTCGAAACAAAGACTTGTCCGCGGCTTCATGCTGATCCGCCATGCCGCTTTCGGGCTTGCATCAAGGGGCCGGAAGCGGGATGTCGGAAACGACCTCCCGCTTCGGTGACCGATCATGACCCAGACCAAGCCCGCCCCCCGCATCGCCATCACCTATTGCTCGATGTGCAACTGGATGCTGCGCTCGGCCTGGCTGGGGCAGGAGTTGCTCTCCACCTTCGGGCAGGATCTCGGCGAGGTCGCGCTGATCCCGCGCACGGGCGGCATCTTCCAGATCACCTATGACGGCGAGCTGATCTGGGACCGCAAGACCGATGGCGGATTCCCGGATTCCAAGGTGCTGAAGCAGCGCGTGCGCGACCGGCTCGACCCCGAGCGCAGCCTCGGCCATGTCGACGGGCACACGATGTCGACGGAAGCGGAGAGCTGAGACTTAGGAATTACGTCGTCATCCCGGCTGCAGCAAAGCGGAGCGCCGGGATCCATCGTAGGGCTCCGCGCTCTACGATGGATCCCGGATCTGCGCTGCTTCGCAGCTTGTCCGGGATGACCGAGTGGTTCCGTGCCATATCCGGAGGCGCAACGGCGCGCCTCTTCAGACCGCGTGCTTCCGCGTCGCCGCCACCCAGGATTTCAACCGCTCCTCGGGATCGGCGTTCAGCGTGATGTCGGTCACGGCTGCCACGATGTCGGCGCCGGCGTCGAAAACGCCCGGCGCGCGTTCCAGCGAAATGCCGCCGATGCCGACCAGCGGCAGGTCGCCGATGCGGCGCTTCCACTCGCCAAGCCGCTCCAGCCCTTGCGGGCCGAAGCGCATCTGCTTGAGGATTGTCGGATAGACCGGGCCGAGCGCGACATAATCCGGCTCCGTCGCCAGCGCGCGCTCCAGCTCGGCCTCGTCATGGCTGCTGACGCCGAGCTTGAGGCCAGCCTTGCGGATCGCGCCGAGATCGGCGGTGTCGAGATCCTCCTGACCGAGATGGAGGAAATCGCAGCCCTCCGCGATGGCGAGCTTCCAGTAGTCGTTGACGACGAGCACGCAGCCAGCTGCCGCGCAGAGCCGCTTGGCGCGAGCGATCTCGCGGGCAACCTCGATTTCGGGCCGATCCTTGACGCGCAATTGCACCAGCTTCACGCCGAGCGGCAGCATCCGCTCCAGCCAGTCGGCGCTGTCGAAGATGGGATAGAACGGATCGAGCTTCATGCGAGACAGGTCTTTCATGCCAGGAAGGCCTTGCCCATGACGGGCGTGGAGGGAGCTGCCATGTCGCGCGCCTCGATCGGCTGCGCCTCGAAAGCGAGCCGGCCTGCGCGGATGGCGAGCGCGAAGGCCTCCGCCATCGCGGCCGGGTCCCCTGCCCTGGCGACGGCCGTGTTGAGCAGGATGCCGTCATAGCCCAGCTCCATCGCCTGCGCGGCATGGGAGGGCAGGCCGATGCCGGCGTCGACGACGAGTGGAATATCCGGGAAATGCTGGCGCATGGTCCGCAGCCCGTACGGGTTGTTGAGCCCCCTGCCCGATCCGATCGGCGCGCCCCAGGGCATCAGCACCTCGCAGCCGGCGTCGAGCAGGCGCCCGCCGATGACGATGTCCTCTGTCGTGTAGGGGAAGACCTTGAAGCCGTCATCGGCGAGGATGCGGGCGGCTTCGACCAGCGCGATCACATCCGGCTGAAGCGTGTCGTCCTCGCCGATGACCTCGAGCTTGATCCAGTCGGTGCCGAAGACCTCGCGGGCCATCTGCGCCGTGGTCACCGCCTCTTTCACCGTGTGGCAGCCCGCTGTGTTCGGCAGCACCTTGACGCCGAGCTCGCGGATGAGCGCCCAGAACGCCTGCCCCGCCGCGCCACCGGACGATTCCCGGCGCAGCGAAACGGTGACGACCTCGACGCCGGAGCGCTTCACCGCCTCGGCGAGGATGGCGGGCGACGGATATTGCGCCGTGCCGAGGAAAAGCGGGTTTTGCGGCTCGAAGCCATAGAAGGATGCCATCTCAGCCTCCCTGCATCGGGGCGACGACCTCGATGCGGTCGCCGTCGTTCAAGATCACTTCAGCGCGCTTGCGAGCCGGCACGAAATCGCCGTTCACCGCCGTCGCGACGATGCGGCCGGCATAGCCGAGCTCGGCCAGCGCCTCGGCCAGCGTCTTCGCGGCGATCTCCTGCGGCGCGCCGTTAAGCAGCAAGGTCATGCAGCATCTCCGGTCGTGATTGCGGGTTCATCACGGCATCCGCCGCCATCCGCGCCATGGCGGGGCTGAGCAGGAAGCCGTGACGGTAGAGCCCGTTGACATGGATCACCCGGCCGCGGCGCGTCAGCCGCGGCAGGTTGTCGGGGAAGGCCGGGCGCGCATCGGTCCCGATCTCGACGACCTCCGCCTCACCGAAGGCGGGATGCAGCGCATAGGCCGCGCCGAGCAGCTCCAGCATCGAGCGGGCCGAGATGCGGCTGCGCTCGCCGCTCTCGATCATCGTCGCGCCGACCATGAAGATGCCGCCGGCCCGCGGAACGATGTAGAGCGGGATGCGCGGATGCAGCAGCCTTACGGGGCGCGACAAGCGGACCTCGTCGCTCTTCAGCAACAGCATCTCGCCCTTGACGCCGCGCAGATCAGGCAGGACGTCGCGCGCCGAAAGCCCCCGACAGTCGAGGACGATCTCGGCATCGAGATCGGCCGGTTCGACCGCGCTGTCGAAATGCACCGCCACGCCCTTTGCAAGGAGGCGTTCGGCCAAGGCCGCGATCGCCTTGCGCGGATCGAGATGCGCCTCGTCAGCGAAGAACAGCCCGCGCGAAAAGCGCCCGGCGAGATCGGGCTCCAGCCCAGCGATCGCCTCGCCATCGATCTCCTCGAAATGGCTGGTGCGCTGGCCGAAGCGGCGCAGCTCCGAGCGATCACGGCTCGGCGCGACGACGAGCGTGCCCCGGCGAACCACCCCGTCCGCGTGCCGCTCCCACCAGCCCGCTGCCTCATGGCCCAGCCGGATCACCGGCTCCTCGGCGCTTTCGCCCTCGCACCAAGGGGCGAGCATGCCGCCGGCATACCATGAGCAGGCTGCGGCACCGATGCGCGGGCCGCGCTCATGGATGGTGACCTGCGCCCCGCGCGCGACCAGTTCGGTGGCGCAGGCAAGGCCAACGACACCGGCGCCGACCACCGCGACGTTCATGTTCCGATAAGGGCTGGATGCAGCCGCCATGCTTTTCCCTGCTCCCGGGAAGGCAGCGGCCAAAGGCGCGAGCAGCTTTGTCTGCGAGCCGAAGACCGTTCCCTTCGCCGGCATTACCCGGATCAGGTGCGATGGGTTGGCGCGACGCGCACCTCTCAGCCTTTCGGCACCCCAACGGACAGACGCAATCTAATAAGCGGATCACCCCGGGGCAAGGCAAACCGACGCAAGACGCCGTTGCAACGAGCGCCGCCTGGAGGGGCGCCGCCCACCTAGCGCTCCCGTGCGAAGGAGTGCTCTGCGCCCTCTGCTGCCAACATGCACAGCGAACCCGAAGGAAGTTGTCGGCAAGGCTTGTCAAAGGGCGCTGCAATCGGGCATAGAGCCTCTCGCCGGAGACGTGGCCGAGAGGCTGAAGGCACTCGTTTGCTAAATGAGCATACCCCACAAGGGTATCGAGGGTTCGAATCCCTCCGTCTCCGCCACTCCCTCTCTAACATCCTGAAATCGCGTATTTACTTCCCGAGTCGCGACGGTTCTAACAAAACTGTCTCACAAAGCGCGCAACGGCCGGCTTTGGAACATCAGGGGCTGCTCGACAGAAAGTCGATGGTCCTGCGTCGTCAATTGATATTGATTCGATAGCCCGACCCGTCGAGCCAAGGTGTGTGATAGAGGCGAAACAGTTCGACGCTGGGCGATCAGCGCAGCAAGCGTTACGAGCTGCATGACAGGCCGCCGGACGGGCGGGTCACACACGCCACGACATTCGCGAGCACTCTCCCCAGAGCCGGACGTCGAGGCGGCTAAAATTCATGGCGACACATCGCTAGTCGCGAGCTAACTTAAAATCATTCCAATGAGAGACCCCTTTCCTCATCGAGCAGCAAACGAGACCCATGCCACTTCGTTCCCTTGTCGAGCCTGAAGAATTCGCCGTGTTGGAAGCAGGTTTCGAAGAGGCGTGGAGCGCGATTGGCAGCGATTCCATCTCGGATCCGCTCATGGTTTCCGCTCAGCGGGAACGTTTGGCTCACATCATCATCGGCCTTTGGAAGTCGGGCACGAGCGACCGAGCTGCACTGGTGTCGGGCGCAGTGCAGCAGTTCTTGGCCGTCGCCGAAGACACGCCGACCCCGTTGGATATTCGCGTCGATGTAACCGAAGATAAGCAAGAACATTGACCGCATGATGTCTCGCCTGCGGCAATAGCCCAAACCGGGTATCAATCGAGAACCCCTCGCCCCTTCAAGTGCCGGTGGGTTGGCCAGCGCGATGAGCGGGCACCTGCTATGATCCACCCTTGCCGCCGCCTAAATCTGTGTGCGCAGAAGGCCTGCCAGCCAGTCGGAGAATCTCTCGCTCATGGGTCTCTGTCGCCATTTGGTTATCGTGTAGGGTGTCGAGCGCTTCAGATCGGACAAGAACATCGCGATCTGATGGCGTGCGAACTCCCGATCGTAGAAATTGATGTTCGCCTCGTCGTTCAGGCGAAGGGCGCGCTCGTCGATGTTGGTGGAGCCTACCGAGGTCCAGACGTCGTCGACGATCACGAGCTTGCAGTGATACATCGTTGGCTCGAATTCATGGATCTTGATGCCGGCCTCGAGCAATTCTCCCCAAAAATGCCGCGATGCTTTCTGGACAAGGCGCGCATCGGTCCTCTCGCCCGGCACGATGATTTCGATGTCCACGCCGCGCTTTCTCGCCTCCAGCAATTGCTGTCGCGTGATCGCGTCAGGAACGAAATAAGGGGTGCCGATCCGGATGCTCTTTTGAGCCGCGGCAAGCGCCGTCATCAGCATGAGATGCATGACGTTGCGTTGATGAGTCGAGCTGACGACGACTTGGGCATCCAGCTGTCCATCGGGTTTGATGGACGGGAAGAACCGGTCTCCCATCAATAACTCGCCTGTTGCCTCGATCCAGTGTTCGGCGAACGCGGCCTGCAATTCCGAAACCGCGGGTCCTTCGAGCCGATAGTGATTGTCGCGCCACTCGGCCGCAGTCCTGGCATCGCCATTCCATTCGTCACCGATACCGACGCCGCCGGTGAACCCGATCCGGCCGTCGACGATGAGGAGCTTCCGGTGTGTCCGGTTGTTGATCCGGTCCAGCGTGCTCCATTTGACGGGACGAAATTTGACCACCTCCACGCCGGCCGTCTGCATTCGCTCTATGAGCCTCTCCTCCATCGGGATGCTGCCAACCCAGTCGAGAAGAACCTTCACGCTCACTCCATCGCGGGCCTTCTGAGACAGCACATCGGCGAATTGGTCCGCGATATCGCCTCGCCAGTAGATGTAGGTCTCGAACGTGATCGTGTTCTTGGCGCCGCGAATGGCACGAAGCATGGAAGGGAAAATCTCGTTCCCATTGACGAGCGTCTCGACCTTGTTGCCGGGGATGGCGTTGGAGCCGAAAAGTGCTCCCATCGAGGTCCTGAACTGATCGTCGGAAGATGCGAGATGGTGAGGCAGCGGCTGCTGCAGGTCCCTCCGCTCAGGCATAAGGTTGGCGACGATCAGGCATCCGATGACGCCGGCCGCAGCTGATAGAACGGCAATGGCAAAAGGGTATTTTGCGAACTTCATGCGGCCCCCCGCCAGTACGGCAACGAAGTTCTCGAATTCAACGAAGATCGGCATCAGGTATAAGCAACCTGCGAGACGATAGGTGTCGTAGCCAACACAGCGCTGCCCCAGCCAGAGAAGACCACCCACCCCAAGCACCCGAAACCGTTTCAGCGTCTTGGTTTGCTGCTGTCGGTTTCAGGTGCGCAACTGGGCGAAATGCGTTCTATCGCGGCCGGCGCTCTCAGGCTTACCAATAGCGATAATAGCCGAAGTCGCGAGCTCGCCTGCCATAGGCGCGAGCATGCGGAGGCGGCCCCCCATAATAGCGACCGTAGCCATGTCCATGGTGCCAATGGCGCGAACCGTGCCAACCCTTGTGGCCTTTGTACCCGTGGCCACCATTCTTTATCTGTTGGATATGGCCAGGCGCCTCCAGGCTCGTCAGACCTGCCACAGGGGCGGCTTGGGACGTCGATGGCGAGCCGAAGCTCAGCATGGCTGCTGCAACGAAGATTAACTTTCGCATCGGTTCCTCCTCAAAGAAGCATCGCGATAATCACATGCCAAGCAGCGGGCTCTGGAAATCAACACACCCGCTGCACGGCGCCAGACGTCAGTCGCAGATGCGCATACGGCGCTCGACAACCTCGCCATAGCGATTGACCCGACGCTTTATGACGATACGGCAATCGTCATCGTCGTCATCGAGCACAGCGGGCCCCTGGAAGCCACGCCGCTCCCCAGCAAAGCGGTAGCCACGGGGCTCGTGATAGCGCGGGCCGTCATATCCCGGCCGGTCGATTCCGAACTCGAACTGGACCTGCGCCTGGGCAGGAGCGCTGAAGGCGGCGGTGGCCGCGACAGCAGCGGCGATCAGGATTGGCCGTAACATGGCGTTGTCTCCTTGGTTGATCAGGGTGAACCCGATCGAAGGAGCCCACCCGGTCACGAGTGGGCTCCCGTTGATCATTCGATGATCTGAACGATCTTGCGTGTCTTTGGCTCGACCAGGACGGTCTGGTCGTTGATCACCGTGTAGCGATATTCGGTCTTGCCATAGCGGGTCGGAACCTCACGATAGGTGACCGTGTCGGGCAAGGTTGCGCCGACGACCACCTTCTCGCGGTAAGCCACCGACGGCATCTTCTGTTCCCTCACATAAGTGCGGAACTCGGTGCGCTGGTCGGCCGCGATTCCGCCGACAATCGCGCCCGCAGCAGCACCGCCGACCGCACCCACGGCCGCCCCGGCCGGTCCGCCGACGATCGCGCCGCCGACCGCACCTGTGGCCGCGCCGCTTGCGGCTCCACCGGCCGCGCCAGAATTAGACTGCGAGAACGCGGTCGCCGGAACGATGGCCAGCGCGGCGACCACAACAAGATTCTTGATCATGGTACTTCTCCCTTTGATGGCTCCCCCGCCGCTTAGCAAAACGGCTGGCCGGATTGCGTGTTCCATGAATAACCGTTCATAATGAGAGGCTTAGCGCGAGCGCTTGCTCAAGGTTGTGCCGCCGCCGCTTCCATTTCTGCCTGGGCGTTTGCGCAAACCTTTGCGTGCCCGGCGGAAACCCTGGCGTGACAACGACGCATCGATTGAAACCGGCGTACATTCGGGAGGCCGCAATGATTGGCATTTGCAGCGCTGGTCATTCCGAGCACGGTCTTCCTGGCTAAACCACGCACAGCCCGATGCGGACACGACCGACGTCTGCAAGTTCGAGGTCGGTGTGATCGTGGTCGATCAGCCACAGGCCACGGATCGAGCTGCTGTTCAGATCGACGGCGAGGCGCGGGCCCTACATTCTGGACCGGCGAACTTTGCCTTGTCTCCGTTAGCCGAAGCAGCGCAAGCGAGCGCCACCTGTTCCTCGGAAGTCGATACGCACCTAGAAGCGATCGGCCGCGAAGGGCTCGAGGTCACAGAATGTTGGCAAGCCTGTCATCGCTTCCGCCAGAAGCCGCCCGGTGGCCGGCCCCAGCGTGAAGCCGTGATGGGCATGGCCGAACGCAAACCACAGGTTGCGATGCCGGGGAGCGCGACCGATGACCGGCAGCATGTCGGGCAGGCAGGGGCGCGCGCCGCGCCAGGGCTCGGCGTCGAGGCGCCGGCCGAGCGGCATGATCCGCCGCGCGATCTGCTCCGCCCTGTCGAGCTGCCAGGAATCCGACGGCTCGTCGCGGCCGGCGAGCTCGATGCCGGTGGTCAGGCGAATGCCGCGCCGCATCTGGCTCAACACGAAACCGGCCTGCGCGTCGCAAAGCGGATGCTGCGGCGTCGCCTCGTCCACGGCCTCGTAATGCATGTGATAGCCGCGCTTGAAGCCGATCGGGAAGCGATACCCGAAACGCTCGCAGAAATCGCCCGACCAAGGCCCCAGCGCGACGACGAGTTCCGGTGCCTGCCAGTTTCCGGCATCGGTCGGCAGGCGCCATTCCGTGCCTTCGTGACGCAAGGCGAAAGCGTCAGCCTTCGTCAGCGCGCCGCCACGCGCGCAGAAAAGCTCGGCATAGGCGCGCGTCACCGCGCCTGGATCGCTGACGGTGACGGGGTCGCGCCAATGCAACGCACCGGCCACGGCGCCGGACAGCAAAGCAGGCTCGCGGCTGCGTAACGCGCCCAGCTCGAGCACATCATAGGTGAGCCCGTAGCGCTGCAGCTCAGTCGCAGTACGGACCGCCTGCTCAAGGGCGCGAGGGTTGCGGTAGAGCTCGATCCACCCCTCCCCCCGCATCAGCGCTTCGGTGCCGGCGGCTTTCGTCCAGTGCCGGTGTTCCGAGATACTGCGCTCGATCAGCGGCAGGATGGCGCGGCCCAACCTGTCGAGCCGGTCCGGTGCCGAATTCCACCAGTAGCGCGCCAGCCAGGGCGCCATCCGCAGCACAGTCGCCGGCCGGTAGCGCACGGCGATGGATCGGTTCGAGGCGAAGGCGGCGAGCGTCGCGAGATCTCGGGGGAAAGCGTAGGGAACGACGGAGGAACGCTCGATCAGCCCGGCATTGCCATGGCTGGTTTCCGCTCCCGGCTCGCCGCGATCGACCAGCAGGACGGTGCGGCCGCGTTCCTGCAGATGCAGGGCGACGCTGACGCCGATGATGCCGGCCCCGAGCACGATCACGTCCGCCTGCCGTGTTTGGGCCTGTCGTGTTGCAGTCGTCATCGCGCCGGGCAGACCCGTCCCCACCTCGCCCGACAAGGGGCATAGCCGAAGACGAGCCTCAAACCGAAGCGATTTGCAAGAAAATAAAAATCCTTTGACACTCTGAAAGAAAAATTTCTTGATGAGGCATCGCAGGGATTTTCGATGTCGCAGACTCTCCGCCAGAGATTGCAGGCTTGCCTCGCCAACGGCTCCAGGGCCGACAAGGCGCTGGCGAGCTACATGCTGGCGCAGATGCCGAGCCTGCCCTTCGAGACCGCGGCCAGCCTGGCGGAGAAGGTCTCGCTCAGCGAGCCGACGGTCGGGCGCTTCTGCCGGACGCTCGGCTACAAGAGCCTGAAGGACCTCAAGTCGAGCCTCGCCGAGGAGATCGGCGACAGGCCCTGGCTGATCAGCGACCGGCTGCGGGATTTCCAGCAGCGCAGCCTCGCAGGCGACGACCAGCTCGCGCGCAGCCTGCAGCTCGAGATCGCCGGCCTCGTCAGGCTCTACGAACTCGCCCAGAGCGAGGAATGGAAGCGCGTGGCGCGCCGGCTGGCGACCTCGCCGTCGGTCTACGTCACCGGCTTTCAGACCGAGCGCGGGCTCGCGCAGTATCTCGCCAATCAGCTCCAATACCTGCGCGACGGCGTGCATCTGGTCGACCTCGCCGCCGGCAATTTCTCGGAGTTGCTGCTCTCCGGCGAGGCTGGTCGCTGCCTCGTCATCTTCGAGGCGCGGCGCTACTCGCGCATGGCCAAGCTACTGGCGCAGGAAGCGAAGGCCGCAGGCATCGCGACCACCCTCGTCACCGATTCCTTTTGCGACTGGGGGCGCGAACTGGTCGACGAGATGCTGGTCGTCTCGACCGAGTTCAACCTGTTCTGGGATTCGACCGCCCATATGGCGAGCCTGAGCAACCTCATGATCAACGCCGTCTTCGTCGAGCTCGGCCCGCAGGTCGAGCAACGGCTGAACCGCATGGCGGAACTCTACGGCCGCTTCACCGGCCATGTCGGCGACAACTCCGGCCCGCTCGGCTGACGGTCGCTGCCATCCACGCCTTCGCAGCATCTCGAAACAAAAGGGGAAACGGGATGAAGACGATGATGAAAGGGAGCCTGCTGGCGCTGGGTCTCGCTACCCTCGCCGCAACCGTGGCGTCGGCACAGGAGGCGACGTTCGTGATGACCGCGCGTCTCGTCGGCGCGCCGACCTACAACCCGACCAAGGCGACCAAGCTCAACACGGCGACGACGCTGATCTTCGACCGTCTCGTCGTGCAGGACGCCGACCAGAGCTTCCATGGCCAGCTCGCATCCTCATGGGAATCGAGCCCCGACGGCATGCAGTGGACCTTCAAGCTGAAGCCCGGCGTGAAATTCCATAACGGCGAGCCGTTCAACGCCAAGACGATCGAGTGGTGGGTGCCCCAGTTCAAGGGCACCGAGAACGCCTTCACCGTCGAGGCGATCGAGCGCGTCGAGGTCGTCGACGACCTGACCGTGCGCTTCCACATGAAGCACCCGGATCCAAACCTGCTGTTCAACCTCGCCACATCGTTCATGTGCGTTCCCGAGCCGAAGGCCTTCGAGGCGCTCGGCGACAAGTTCGGCGTGACGGAGGCGATCGGCACCGGCCCCTACAAGATGCAGCAGTTCACCGTCGGCCAGCAGACCGTTCTGATCCGCAACGACGACTACGCCTGGGCTTCCGACCTGTCGGCCAACAAGGGGCCCGCCAAGTTCAAGAAGCTGACCTTCCGCGAGATCGGGGAGGAATCGACGGCCTATCTCGAGCTGAAGACGGGCGGCGCCGACATGCTGGTCAACGTCCCGACCGACTTCCTGCCGCGCATCCAGGCCGACAAGGCAGTGAAGCTCGTGACCATTCCCGGCAACGAGCTGGTCTACATGCCGATCAACACCAGCGTAGAGCCGTTCACCGACATCAAGGTGCGCGAGGGGACCGCTTTCGCCGTCAACCAGAAGGAAATCCTGAACAGCCTTTACGGCGGCAACGGCGCGGCTGCGGACACCTTCCTGATTTCCTCGCTCAGGGAGTCGCAGGTCGATCCGAAGGCCAGGATTTCCTACGATCCGGAGCGCTCGAAGAAGCTGTTCGATGAAGCCGGCTGGAAGGCAGGCCCCGACGGTATCCGCGTCAAGGACGGCAAGCGCCTCGAGGTGAAGCTCTGGACCCAGAACGGCACCGAGTTCAAGCGCCTCGTCGAGATCGTCCAGGCGCAGCTCAAGGCCGTCGGCATGCAGGCTGATATCAGCATCGTCGACGCCGGGTCGATCAATGCCCAGTATCGCAAGAAGACCGAGCACCAGCTCGCGATCCGCTCCTATCAGTGGACCAATGCCGACATCGTCGACTGGTTCTTCGCTGCGAAGCGGGCAGGCTATCCCAACGTCTCGATGTTCAACGACCCGGAAGCGGAGCGGCTGAACGACATCGCCATGAACAAGTCGAAGACCTGGGACGAGCGCGTCGCGAACTTCACCAGGTATCATGAGTACGTGCTGTCGCAGTACCCGTTCGCACCGATCTACCAGCCGGCGCAGAGCCTCGCCTATGGCAAGCGCATCGTGATGCCGGAGAAGATCCGCGGGACCGGGCTCTACGGGCCGACGATGCTCGACATCGCTCCGGCGAACTGAGCCTAGATCGCTGCGCGTCCGATAGGACGCGACAACGGCGATCTATCTTTCTGTTGCCGCATCGGATTCTTCCGAAAAGTGGATCCCACTTTTCGGTCCGATGCTCTAGGCCATGGCCGCACACGGGAGAGATCCTTGCTGCGCTTTGCGATCCGCCGGTTCGCCATGCTGGTGCCGGTGTTCCTCGCCGTCTCGCTGGTGATCTTCATGATCATCCATCTCGTGCCGGGCGACCCGCTGGAGCATCTGATCCAGGTCGGCTCGTCGCCCGAGCAGCGAGCGCAGATGATCGCCCGCTACGGCCTCGACCAGCCGCTCCTCGTCCAGTACGGGCGCTGGCTCGCCAAGATCGTCACCGGCGATCTTGGCGACGCCATCGTGATGCGCCAGCCCGTCGCGCGGCTGATCGCGGAGAACATGCCGCACAGCCTCGCGCTCGGCGGCGCGGCTCTCCTCTTCTCGACGACGGTCGGGATCGTGACCGGCGTGCTCGCCGCCTCCTTCCGCGACAGCCTGTTCGACCGGACCGTGATGGGCTTCATCCTGCTCGGCTCGACGCTGCCGAGCTTCTGGCTGGCGCTCTTGATGATCCTGATGTTCGCCGTGCAGTTCGAGTGGTTTCCGGTCTCGGGCGCGCGCAGCTGGGATGCGCTGGTCCTGCCGGCGCTGACCATCGGCATCGGCGGCACCGCGCTGATCGCCCGCGTGACCCGCGCAGCGATGATCGAGATCGCCGGCCGCGACTTCGTGCGCGTGCTTCAGGCCAAGGGCGTACCGTTCTGGCGCATCCAGCTCCGCCATGTGCTCCAGCAGGCGATGCTGCCGGTGATGACCATTCTCGGCCTGCGGATCGGCTGGATTCTCGGCGGCGCCGTCACCGTGGAATACGTTTTCGCCCGGCCGGGCCTGGGCTCCCTGCTGATCACGGCGCTCGGGCAGCGCGATTATCCGCTGGTGCAGGGCTGCCTGCTGATGCTCGCCATAGCGGTGATGCTCGGCACGCTGCTCGGCGACCTGGCCCAGGCGGCACTCGATCCGCGCCTGCGCGAAGCCATGGGTGCAAGATGATGGGTGCAAGATGAGCCGTCCGTCCCTTGCAGGCCGCCTGGCCCGTTCGCCGCGCGGCGCCATCTGCGCGCTCTTCCTGCTCGCGCTCGTGCTCTGCGCGATCTTCGCGCCCTGGATCGCGCCCTATGACTATGCCGCGCAGAAACTCTCCATCGCCAACACGCCACCCTCGGCAGCGCATTGGCTCGGCACGGATGAGTTCGGGCGCGATCTGCTCTCGCGGATCATCCAGGGCGCGCGCACCTCGCTCAGCGTCAGTGTGCTCTCCATCGCACTCTCGGTGATCGCAGGCGCGACGCTCGGCGCCGCAGCCGGTTATTTCGGCGGCGTCTTCGACCGGGTCGTCACCGTCATCGTCGACCTGACCTGGTCCTTCCCGGAAATCCTGCTGGCACTGATCCTGATCGCGATCCTCGGGCCGGGGCTGCATTCCACCGCGATCGCCATCGCCATTGCCTATCTCGCGCAATTCACCCGGCTGACGCGGGCGCAGGTGATGGCGCTCCGGGGCGAACTCTTCGTCGATGCGGCGGTGACGGCTGGCGCGGGGCCTGGGCGCGTGCTGTTCGCCCATCTTCTGCCCAACGCGATGACGCCTGTCATCGTCGCCGGGATGCTCGCGACGGGCGATGCCATCGTACTCGAGGCGACGCTCGGCTTCTTCGGGCTCGGCGCGCAGCCGCCGGTCCCGAGCTGGGGGGCGATGATGAGTTCCGGTACGGCGCAGATCTTCATCGCGCCCTGGATCATCATCTTCCCCGGCCTCGTGATCGCCACCACCGTCATCGCCATCAACCTGTTCGGCGACGCGCTGATCGAGGCGCTCGATATCCGCCGGCCGCTGCGCGACGGCTGACGACCACCATCGGACAGAAAAAAGAGAGACCGCAGGGAACGCCATGACCTTCACCGTGCTGACCGCCGAGTTCTCGCATGAGAGCAACACCTTCAGCCGCTGCCCGGCCGATTATGCCGCCTTCACGGATCGCGGCATCCGGCTTGGCGACGAGGCGATCACGGAGCGTGGGGAGGCGAATACCCCGATCGCCGGATTCCTCGACATCGGCCGCCCGGCCGGCTGGCGGGTAATCCATGCGATCAGCGCCGCCGCCCAGCCCTCGGGCCCGGTGACGCGCGATGCCTTCGATCGCATCGCCGACGTGATCGTCAATGCGGCCAAAGCCCATGCCTGGACGATCGACGGCGTGCTGCTCGGCCTGCACGGCGCGATGGTGACGGAGTTCTGCGAGGATGGCGAAGGCGAATTGCTGGAGCGGCTGCGCGCTGTTCTCGGCCCCGACGTGCCGATCGGCATCACGCTCGATCCCCACGCAAACGTCACCCGGAAGATGACCGAGCTGGCTGATATCGTCGTCTCCTACAAGACCTATCCGCATGTCGACGTCCGCGAGACCGGGCGGCTGGCCGCCGACATCATGCAGCGCACGATGGCGGGCGAGATCAGGCCGGTGACCTTGCGTGCCGAACGGCCGATGTTGGAGGAGGTCAATGGCGGGCGCACCGATATCGGCCCGATGGTCGAGCGCATCGCCAAGGCAAAGGCCTACGAGAAGCAGACGGATGTCTTCGCCGTCAGCGTCAATGGCGGCTTCGGCAATGCCGATATCGAAGAGGTCGGCCCCACCGTCCTCGTGACCTGCCAGGGCGATCTCGACCGGCATCGCGGCTTCGCCGAGGCGCTGGTCGATGACATGTGGCAGTGCCGCTTCGAGATGGTGACGCCCTTCCTCTCGGTGGACGACGCCGTCGCGGAGGCGGCCGCCTATGTCGCGACATCCGGCCCGCTGATCATCGCGGACTATGCCGACAATCCCGGCGGCGGGGGCTATGGCGATGCGACAGGGCTGCTCGAAGGCATGATCGCGGCCGATCTCAAGGATGCCTGCTTCGGCCCGATCGTCGATCCGGAGACTGCTGCCGAACTGCACCGGGCACAGCCAGGCACGGCAGTGTCCGTCAGGCTCGGCGGCAAGGTCGATCCCGAGATCGGCGGCGGGCCGCTTTCCGTCACCGGCACGCTCGTCAGCCTGAGCGACGGTGACTATGTCGGGGACGGGCCGATGATGGGCGGGCTGCACGCGAGCTGGGGGCCCTGCGCCGTGCTGCGCGTCGGCGACATTGAAATCCTCGTCACCACGATCCGCGCGCAGATGAACGACCTGCAGCAGTTCCGCGCCTTCGGTATCGATCCAGCAGCGAAGCGCATCGTCGGGCTGAAGTCGATGCAGCATTTCCGGGCCGCCTTCGAGCCGATCGCCGGCAAGGTGATCGTCTGCGACAGTGGCGCGCTCTGCACGCCGGACCTGACCAAGCTGCCCTATCGCCGCGCCCGCCGGCCGATCTTCCCGCTTGATAAATGACAGCGGACGTCAGCTCGAGGGGCGTGCATATTCCGCCTTTACCGCGCCGAGCGCGCGGCAGCTCAGCGCGCGCGCAACCCCCGTGCGGCATTCATTGCTCGCCTGAGAGCGGTTAAAGCGGCCCCTGCGGCGATGATCCAGAGAGCGATAATCAGCACCTCGTTGTGGCCGCGCCAAAGCGGCTCCAACAGTGACAGGAGGGCCGCCATGGTGATCACCGCCATACGGTGCTGCTTGGCCATCGGGCCGGAGAAATCGGCCGGCAGCCCGCAGGCGCGACCGAGTTCACGCGTGTAAGCGGTCAGGACTGCAAAACCGGCAGCCGCCCAACCCAAGGCTGGAATGCCAACCCCGTAACCGGCGCCGACAAGGATCAGGATATCGGCAACGCGATCGGGGAACTCGTTCCAGAACGGCCCATCGGGCGCCTGCTTACCCCCTTCGATCGCCACCATTCCGTCGAAGAGATTGCAGAGCAGCCTGAACTGGCAGAACAGCGCAGCCGCCAGAAGAAGGGCCACGCGGGTGCCTGCCCCGGCCGTACCCGCCTGCCAAAACGCCACGCCGGCGAAGGCGGCCATCACCATGCTTGCCATCGAGATCTGGTTCGGCGTCACTGCAGCAGCGCTCAGCCTGCGGGCGATGGCGCGCGCCCAGCCGGAATCGCGGCTGGCGAGCGGGCGTCGATTCTCGTCCTTCGCCATGGTTCAGGCCTTCCGGATGCGCCAGAGCGAATAATTGTAGAGCGCGGCGTAGCTCGTCGCGACGGTGAGCGGCACGGCGATGGTGCGGAGGATCTCGGGCGTGCCGCCGATCGTGTGGAGGATCGTCAGCAGGCTCGCCGAGACGAGGCCGGCGATCACCGGCGGCCCCAGCAATGCGGCCACGCCGGAGAAGCGGCTGGCGAGATATTCGATGCAGCGCTTCAGGACCAGCGTGATCGAAGCCGAGATCGCGCCCTGCAACAGGCCCGCATGGAGCGGCGCCGGCATTGGATGGGCGCGGTTGGCGAAGGCCGCCCAGCTGCCCATCGCGACGAAAGCGAAGGCGACATGGACGACGCTGCTGCGCATCAGGCGTGCGAGCGGCCAGGTCATACGGCCGACCATCCGTAGCGGACCAGATGGAAGAAGATCGGAGCGGAGAAAACAACGGAATCGAGCCGGTCGATGAAGCCGCCATGGCCAGCGATCAGATGGCCCCAATCCTTGACGCCGCGATCGCGCTTGATCGCCGACATGACGAGCCCGCCGAAGAAGCCCAGGAGGACGATGACCAGCGAGAGGAAGGCGGCCTGGAGCGGCGTGAACGGCGTCATCCAGGACAGGCCGGCACCGACGGCGGTGGCGCTGAGCGCGCCGCCGACGAAACCCTCGACCGTCTTCGAGGGCGAGAGCTTCGGCGCGATCTTGGTGCGGCCGAGCAGCTTGCCCCAGACATATTGCAGGACGTCGCTGATCTGCACGACGATGACGAGGAAGGCGATCAGCAGGACGTTGCGTCCCTGGTAGCCGGCGATGTCGAGGCTCAACAGCGCCGGCACATGCGAGGTGCTGAAGACGCAGATCATCAGTGCCCACTGCACTTCGGCGATGCGCATGAGGAAATGGTCGGTGTCGCCGCGCAAGGCGGCGATGATCGGCATGAGCAGGAAGGCGTAGACGGGGATGAAGATCGAGTAGAGCCCGTACCACTCGATCCAGATCAGGTAGTACTGCACCGGCAGCACGATGAAGAAGGCCGCCGCCAGCGCCCAGTGGTCCGCCCGGCGCGTATCGGTCAGCGTAATGAACTCACGCAGGGCTGCGAAGGAGCAGAACGCGAAGAGCAGCGTTACGCCGGTCTTGCCGCCGATCAGCGCCAGCCCCATCAGCACAACCATGACCCACCAGGCCCGGATGCGGTCGTTCAGGTTCTCCACCACAGCATGCGACCCGTCGGGCGACAGCCTGCGCTGCAGCGCGTAGCCGACGACGGAAGCCGCGATCAGGACGACGAGCAGGCCGGCCAGCACAGCGACCAGATCGGGATGCGGCATGGTCATGACATGTTCGACTTCGGTGACAGGGCGAGCAGGGCCGCCTCCGACCTGGCCAGGAAATCCTGCTTGGTCTCCGCTTCGGCAAGCCGGAGCGGCGCGCCGAAAGTGACGGTGCAGATCAGCGGGATGGGCACGAACTCGCCCTTCGGCATGACCCGGTTGAGGTTGTCGATCCAGGTCGGCACGAGGGCGACGTTCGGACGCGCCTTCGCAAGATGGAACAGGCCACTTTTGAACGGCAGGAGCGGAGCCTGCGTCATATTTCGCGTGCCTTCGGGGAAGACGATCAGGGACGAGCCGGCATCCAGCGCTTCTGTCATCTGGACGATCGGATCACGTGTCCGGCTGGCGCGATCGCGATCGATCAAAACCGCGTTGAAGACATCACAACCGATGAAGCGCCTCATGCGGCTTTTCAGCCAGTAATCGCTGCCCGCGACTGGCCTGGTCGCAAATCGCATCCGACGCGGCAAAACGGTCCAGATCAGGACGAAGTCGCCATGGCTCGCATGATTGGCGTAATAGATCTGCTGCTCGGCGGCCGGCGCCACGCCTTCCCACCGCCCACGGACAGCAGTCAGGAAGCGGGCAAAGAACAGGATCAGCGTGCCCGCCAATCTGACCAACGCTCCCCGCATATCCCCGCCCCGCTTGTCGCCCATCGCTGAGGTAGCGTTCAATTCCGACGCTGTCGATATTGTTTTGGAGTCCGAATTGGTTTCGGAGGGCTGGATCAACGCCGCGAAGATCCGCATTCGCGGGGATGCCGAACGTTGTTCCGCCGGTCGATGGCCCAAATCGTCAAGATGAGACTGAAATTGAGGCTCTCCGGCCCGTAAGGGGCGATAGAGAATCTGAACCGAACCTTCGGCGCGGCAGTGCCATTACCGAATAGCTTCTCATCTGTCGGAAACTGGTCATATTGAATTCACCGCCAGGGAATTGCGTTGCACATGTCGTGCTTGCCGATCCCGGTGAGATTATTCCGAAGCGGCACCGGATCGCACCATTTCCGAACATCGAGTGGCGTCCGGAGGGCGGGCTCTCCAGCAGGTGAGCGTCACAATTCCGGTTGCTCCGGCCCAGCGTCAGATGAGCCAGAGCTGAAAACTGCCCATCCGCCTTTACACGACTCCGCGCGCCATGTTGAAGGGCCTTCAAACCGAGTCCTTCGGCACCGCCAAAGGTGCCGTCAGGCGATCAGGAGGAGTGCCCGCATGGTCAAGGAATTCACCGGCAAACGAGTGATCGTGATGGGCGGCAGCCGCGGCATCGGGCGCTCCATCGCGCTGAGGTTCGCGGCCGGCGGCGCGTCCGTCTCGATCTGTGCGCGGGGCGCCGGACCGCTCGAGGCAACGCGCAGGGAAATCGCGGCGCTCGGCGTCACGGCTCACGGGGCCAGCGTCGATCTCGCCGACGCAAGCGCGATCGAGGCCTATGTGCCCGAGGCGGTGAAGGCTCTTGGCGGGCTGGACGTCCTCGTCAACAACGCCTCCGGCTTCGGCCATTCGGACGATGAGGAGGGCTGGGCCGCCTCGCTCAACGTCGACATGATGGCTATTGTCCGCGGTAGCCATGCGGCGATCCCCCATATGAAGCCGGGCTCGTCGATCGTGAACATCTCGTCGATCTCGGCCTTGCGTGCCTCATCGCGTGCGGCGCCCTACGGCGCCATCAAGGCGGCGGTGATGCATTACACCGCGAGCCAGGCGAAGATGCTGTCGCGCAAGGGTATCCGGGTGAATGGTGTCGCGCCCGGTTCGATCGAGTTCCCGGGCGGCTCGTGGGAGGATCGGAAGACGTCGAACCCCGAACTCTATCAAGCGACGTTGGCCAGCATCCCCTTCGGCCGGATGGGCAAGCCCGAGGAAGTCGCCGAGGTCGTGCTCTTCCTCGCTTCCAACAAGGCCAGCTGGGTCACCGCCCAGACCATCGTCGTCGACGGCGGGCAACTCGTAGGACCCTGATCTCGGTTCGTCGACGCAGCGGTAATGGCTCCGTCGCGAACACGCCGGTTGCATTTGCTCGGCAGAAGCTGCGGATCAGGCAGGTGCGGCTCGATGGCCACGCGAAGTTTCATGGCGCATATGCCGGGAAGCCCCCCGCCACCGGGCGGGCTTCCTGTAGCCCTCGATGTCATGGCTGCGGCGGTCACGCTGCATCGATGGCGTGTCCCATTCGCTTGGCGAACGTGCATCGCCGTTCCATTCGCTGCCGGGAGCGAAGCGGCTTCCGGCCGGATTTCCTGTGTGAAGGAAAGTCTCGAAAAATGATCACTGGCGCGCTTTTGACCGGCTGCGTCAGGGTCTGAGTCTACCCTTGAGGCAACGCGACCTTGATGTGGCCGCAGCATTAGGAGATCGTGGCATCTCCTTTGGCAGCAACGAGCTTTGTCCTTGAGCGCGACCTCCTCCCAGTCCTCCGTGCACTATGAGCCCGACGAACAGGTCGAGCGCATCAAGGCAGAGGTGGTGCGCAAGCTCACCTATTCGCTCGGGAAAAACCCGGCTGTCGCTCAACCGCATGACTGGCTGACGGCGGGTATCCTCGCCGCACGCGACCATGTCGTCGACGTCTGGCAGAATTCGACGAAGGAGAGCTACGCCACCGGGCGCAAGCGGGTCTACTACCTCTCGCTGGAGTTCCTGATCGGCCGATCGCTCGCCGACACGCTGAACAATCTCGGGCTGACCGGCGCGATGGCGCAGGCCATGCACGAGTTGGGCGTCGACCTCAACGACATCGAAACCATCGAGCCCGATGCCGCCCTGGGCAATGGCGGCCTCGGCCGGCTCGCCGCCTGCTACATGGAGGCGATGGCATCGACCGGCGTCGCCGCGCTCGGCTACGGCATCCGGTACGATCACGGCCTGTTCAAGCAGCGCATCGACGGCGGCAAGCAAGTCGAAGTGCCGGAAGACTGGCTCTCCTTCCGCAATCCGTGGGAGTTCGAACGGCGCGAGAGCGCCTACAAGATCGGCTTCGGCGGCTCGGTCACCGGCACTGCCAAGCCCGGCGAGGTCTTCTGGGCTCCGGAAGAAACGGTCTTCGCCGTCGCCTACGACACGCCGATCGTCGGCTGGCGCGGCCGGGACGCCACCACGCTGCGGCTGTGGCGCGCCCGCGCGATGCACCCGCTTTCGCTCGACGCCTTCAACCAGGGCGACCTGATCGGCGCTGTGGCGGAGCGGAACCGCGCCGAGGCCATCTCGAAGGTGCTCTATCCAAACGATTCCACGCCGGTCGGCCAGGAATTGCGGTTGCGGCAGGAGTTCTTCTTCACCTCCGCATCGTTGCAGGACCTCGTCCGGCGGCATTATCGACAGTTCGGCAAGCTGGACGATCTCGCCGAGAAGGCGTCGATCCAGCTCAACGACACGCACCCTGCGCTCGCCGTGGCGGAGCTGATGCGGCTGCTGATCGACCAGCACAAGATGGAATGGGAGCAGGCCTGGGCAGTCACCAACGCCACGATCTCCTACACCAACCACACGCTCCTGCCGGAGGCCCTGGAGACCTGGCCGGTGGCGCTGATGGAGCGGCTGCTGCCGCGCCACATGCAGATCATCTTCGGTATCAACGCCCGCTTCCTCGACAGCGTGCGCCGCGACGCGCCCGAGGCCGACCTCGCCGCGCTTTCGCTGATCGACGAGCATCACGGCCGCCGCGTGCGCATGGCCCATCTCGCCTTCGTCGGCTCGCACAAGGTGAACGGCGTCTCGGCGCTGCATTCCAGCCTGATGAAGGAGACGGTCTTCGCGCCGCTCAACGGCGTCTTTCCGGATCGCATCACCAACGTCACCAACGGGATCACGCCGCGCCGCTGGCTGTTCGGCGCCAACCCCGGATTGACGAAGCTGCTTGAAGAGACGTGCGGAGAAGCGGTCACCGACGATATCGGCCTCATCCGCCGGTTCGGCGCCCATGCGGGCGACAAGGCCGTCCATGAGCGCCTCATCGCCATTCGCCGCGAGAACAAGCTGAAGCTGGCCAAGATCATCCGCCAGGATTGCGGGGTCACGGTCGATCCCGATGCGCTATTCGACGTCCAGATCAAGCGCATCCACGAATACAAGCGCCAGTTGCTCAACATCCTCGAGACGATCGCGCTTTACGATGCGATCCGCTCCGAGCCCTATCGAGACTGGGCGCCGCGCGTGAAGATCTTCGCCGGCAAGGCGGCGTCGAACTACGCCACCGCCAAGTCGATCATCAACCTGATCAACGACGTCGCCGCCGTGGTGAACAACGACATCACCACGCGCGACCGACTCAAGGTCGTCTTCCTGCCGAACTACAATGTCAGCCTGGCCGAGATGATCATTCCGGCCGCCGACCTCTCGGAGCAGATCTCCACCGCCGGCATGGAGGCCTCCGGCACCGGCAACATGAAGTTCGCGCTGAACGGCGCCGTCACCATCGGCACGCTCGACGGCGCCAATATCGAGATCGGCGAGCGCGTCGGCGAAGACAACATCGTCATCTTCGGCATGACGGCGGAACAGGTCGAAGCGGCCAAGCGCAACCCGCGCCCGACAGCCGATGTCATCCGGGAGGCACCGCACCTCGAAGGGGTGCTGGATGCCGTCGCCAGCGGCGCCTATTCGCCGCGCGATCGCGACCGCTATCTCGGCCTCGTCGAGGGCCTGCGCGCCAATGACTGGTTCATGGTGCTGAACGACTTCGAGAGCTACCGCCAGGCACAGAGGCGGGTCGATGCGCTCTGGGGCGATCCCGCGCAATGGTGGCGTATGGCCGTGACCAACACCGCCCATTGCGCCTGGTTCAGCGCCGACCGCGCCATCCGCGAATATGCCGATCGGATCTGGAACGTGCCGGCCGGCTACGCTCCCAAGGGCTGAGATCTTGGCCGGACATCGCCCGTTCGAGTCTACACGCCGCACGCAACGTCTCGTGCTCCGATGACCCGCTGGTCCGTCGTCCGCAGCGCCTGCCCGGCGGAGCTGGGGGCGACGCCGACGCGGGATGGCGTGGCTTTCGCCGTCTTCTCCCGGCACGGCGAGCGCGTGCATCTATGCCTGTTCGACGAGGGCGGCGAAACGGAGGTCGCGCGGCAGCCCCTGCCAGTCCGCAGCGGCGACATCCATCATGGCTTCGTGCCGGGCGCGCGGCCGGGATTGCGCTATGGCTTGCGGGTCGAGGGTCCCTGCCAGCCCGAGCAGGGCCATCGCTTCGATGCATCGAAGCTGCTCGTCGACCCTTATGCGAAATCGGTCGATCGCCCGTTCCGATGGGACCCGCGCCTCGTGCAGCGTGGCGTGGATTCGGCCGGGCTCGTACCCCTGGGCATCGTCACCGCCGACGATGCTGCACAGGTCGTCGCTCCGCGATCGCCGGGTTTCATCTATGAGCTGTCCGTCAGGGCGTTCAGCATGCACCAGCCGGCTGCGCCGGAAGCGCTACGCGGCACGCTGGCGGCGCTGACCGAGCCGGCACTGATCGCGCATCTCAAGAAGCTCGGTGTCAGCCATGTCGAGTTGATGCCCGTTGCCGCCTGGATGGATGAGCGGCACCTGCCGCCTCTCGGGCTGCGCAATGCCTGGGGCTACAACCCCGTCAACTTCTTCGCGCTCGATCCGCGATTGGCTCCGAACGGGGCGGCCGATCTCGCAGCGCTGTGCGCGACCTATGACCGCGCCGGCATCGGCGTGATCCTGGACGTCGTCTTCAACCACACGGCCGAAAGCGACGAACACGGCGCCACCATCTCGCTGCGCGGCCTCGATAACGCGGTGTATTATCGCCATGCCGAGGACGATCCCGGCCGGCTGATCAACGACACCGGCTGCGGCCACACCATCGCGCTCGATAGCGCGCCGGTCGTGCGCCTGGCGATGGACGCGTTGCGCCATTGGCGCCGCCTCGGCGTCTCCGGCTTCCGCTTCGACCTCGGCACCGTGCTCGGGCGCACCGCCACAGGTTTCTCGCCGGACGCGCCCTTCTTCTCCGCCCTCCTCCAGGATCCGGACCTCTCGCAGTCGATCCTGATCGCCGAGCCCTGGGACATCGGGCCTGGCGGCTATCGCCTGGGCGAATTCCCCGCCCCCTTCGCCGAATGGAACGGCCGCTATCGCGACGATGTCCGCCGCTTCTGGCGTGGCGACAGCGGCATGGCCGGCGCGTTGGCGACGCGGCTTGCCGGCTCCTCCGACCTCTTCGCCGCCCGCCATCGCGGCCCGCAGGCGAGCGTCAACTTCGTCACGGCCCATGACGGCTTCACCCTCGCCGATCTCGTCAGCTACGCCGCCAAGCACAACGAGGCGAACGGCGAAGGCAATCGGGACGGCGACAATGACAGCCACAGCTGGAACGACGGCGTCGAAGGTCCAAGCGGCGATCCCGCAATCGAGGCGACGCGGCGACGCGACGCCCGCGCCCTGCTGGCGACGCTTTTCCTATCGCGTGGCGTCCCGATGCTGACGGCCGGCGATGAATTCGGACGGACCCAACGCGGCAACAACAATGCCTATGCCCAGGACAACGACATCACCTGGCTCGATTGGGCGTCAGTCGACGGGGCCCTGATCGACTTCGTCGCGGAACTGATGCGCCTGCGCCGTGCCCATCCCGTTCTCGGACAGCACAGCTTCCTCACCGGCAATGGCGATCCGCCCGACGGGCTCTGGCTGAAGCCGGACGGCCAGCGCGTGGCCGACGGCGAATGGTCGAAGCTGGATGCCTTCTGCCTCCAGCTCAACGACGCAGAGGAGAGCCTCCTGATCGCCATCAACCGTGGACGTGAAGCCATGCCGTTGTCGTTCTCTACGGGAGCTTGGACCAGGCTGCTCGCATCGAACGAGGGTGCAGCCGGCGAATTGCCGCCCCGCAGCGTCAGCCTCTGGCGCCGCACGGCCTAGAGCACATTGATTTTGCACGGAACCACGCCGTCATTCCGGGGCGGGCCGCAGGCCCGAGCCCGGAACCCATGAACACGACGGCCCATCCAAAAGCGCGCCGATCCGACGGGTCTTCTCGTTTGACCCCGTGTTCATGGATTCCGGACTCTTCGCTGACGCGAAGCCCCGGAATGACGCCGTGGTTCCGTCAACACTCCTGAGCTCTAGCGAACGCCGAGCCTCGTCACATCAGGACGATCAGCGAGCGGGGCGACAGCGTGATCTCCTGATCGGCCTTCACCCTCTTGCGGCCTTCGTCCGAGTTCGGGCCGGTCTCTGTATCCAGCACCACTGCCCAGGAGCCCGGCTTCACCCGCGCCGGGATCTTGAACACGACCTCGCCGTCGAAGGCGTTGAACAGGATCAGCGCCTCGTCGCCACTGGCCTCGACATCGGGCCTATGCATCAGCAGACCGATCGCGAGCACGCCCGGGTCATCCCAGTGCTCCTCCTGCTGGTCGCCGCCGGCCGGATTGACCCAGCGCAGCACGCAACCGTCGCGGAAGGATGCCCGGCGGAAGATCGGATGCTCCGTCCGCAGCGCGATCACGCGCTTCACGAAGTTGGCAAGCGCCTCGTCGCGAGCGGTGATCTCGTCCCAGCGCATCCAGGCCGTATCATTGTCCTGAGCGTAGACGTTGTTGTTGCCGCGGTTGGAATGGCCGTGCTCGTCGCCGGAGAGCAGCATCGGCGTGCCGTGGGAGAGGAGCAGCGTCGCCAGCAGATTGCGCTTTTGCCGCTCGCGCACGGCAATGATGCCCTCGTCTTCTGTCGGCCCTTCGGTGCCATAGTTGAAGGACAGATTGTGGCCGTGGCCGTCCTTGTTGTCCTCGCCGTTCGCCTCGTTGTGCTTGTCGTTGTAGGAAACGAGATCGTTGAGCGTGAAGCCGTCATGCGCGGTCAGGAAGTTGACCCCGGCCCAGGGCCTGCGGCCGCGCTGGTCGTAGATGTCGCCGGAGCCGGTGATCCGCGCGGCCAAGTCGCGGATGATGCCTTCCTCGCCCTTCCAATAAGCCCGCACGGTATCGCGGTACTTGTCGTTCCATTCGGCCCAGCCGGGCGGGAAGCTGCCGACCTGATAGCCGCCGGGGCCGATATCCCAGGGCTCGCCGACCAGCTTGACCTTGCGCAGCACCGGGTCCTGCCCGATCGCGTCGAAGAAGCCGCCGCGCGGGTCGAAGCCATGCGGCTCGCGGCCGAGGATCGTGCCGAGATCGAAGCGGAAACCGTCGACTTCCATGACCTCGACCCAGTAGCGCAGCGAATCCATCACCATCTGCAGTACACGCGGATGGGATGTGTTGACCGTGTTCCCGGTGCCGGTGTCGTTGATGTAGAAGCGCGGCTCCTTCGGCATCGTCCGATAGTAGGAAAAGTTGTCGATGCCCTTGAAAGAGAGCGTCGGTCCGAGTTCGTTGCCTTCTGCGGTGTGGTTGTAGACCACGTCCAGCACGACCTCGAGCCCGGCATCGTGGAACTTGCGGACCATGTCGCGGAATGAGGACAGGCCGGCCCGGCCGAGATAGCGCGCCATCGGCGCGAAGAAGCCGATGCTATTGTAGCCCCAATAGTTCGACAGGCCCTTGGCGACGAGGTGATGGTCGTCGAGATAGGCATGCACCGGCAGAAGCTCGACCGTGGTGACGCCGAGTGCCTTGATATAGTCGATCACCGCCTTCTCGCCGAGGCCGTCGAAGGTGCCGCGCTTGTCCTCCGGCACCGCCGGGTGCAGCTGGGTGAAGCCGCGTACATGCGCCTCGTAGAAGATCGTCCGGTCCCATTCGACCGCCGGCGCTGCGGGGCGCTTCGCATCGGCCTTCCAGTCCACGACCACGCATTTCGGCGTGAACGGGGCGCTGTCCAACTCGCTGAAGCTGAGGTCCCGGTCCTTTCCAGCCCCGATCTCGTAGCCGTAATGCGCATCGTTCCAGTCGAGGGCGCCCGAGAACTCCCTGGCATAGGGATCGAGCAGCAGCTTGTTGGGGTTGAACCGGTGCCCCTCCTCTGGCGCGAAGCGGCCATGGACGCGATAGCCATAGCGCTGACCCGGGCCGACGCCGGGCAAGTTACCGTGAAAGACCTCGTCGGTGTATTCCGGCAAGGTGATGCGTGCCGTCTCGGTCTTGCCGCTCTCGTCGAAAAGGCAGAGCTCGACCCGTTCGGCATGGGCCGAGAACAGCGCGAAGTTGGTGCCCTCCCCGTCGGGGGTCGCCCCGAGTTCGCTGATATGCCCAGGCTTGATCTCGCTCGGATCGATGGAAGTCCGCGCCATGCCGCTCTCGCCTCATCCTTTGAGGCGGGAACGGGCAACGGCATCGCGCCACGACCCTGTCATCTCCGCCCGTCATGCTGGTCGTGAAGGCTGCAACGTCGCGCATGCCGCGCGGTTCCGGCGGAACGGTCCCGATCTTGCATAATGATTTTGCAACGCAACATGGAACTATGATGACTCCGCTGGGTTTCTCGATGGGCGACGTGCCGAGGACGTGACGATGGCCGATGTGCTGAAGCAGGCTGAGACCGAGACCGTCTCGTCCACGTCAGGCCACGCCCTCACCTATGCCCCGGCCGTCAGGCATGAACCCGCCGAAGCGCCTTCGCCCATAGCGGCTGCGACCAAACTCCTCTTCGTCACCTCCG
Source organism: Allobosea sp. RIT-PG3_2 (assembly GCF_057321085.1). Classification (NCBI taxonomy): domain Bacteria; kingdom Pseudomonadati; phylum Pseudomonadota; class Alphaproteobacteria; order Hyphomicrobiales; family Alloboseaceae; genus Allobosea; species Allobosea sp. RIT-PG3_2. The sequence continues at coordinate 892,220 of NZ_JBXWCA010000001.1, forward strand.
AAATGGGGGATTTCATCAAGGCCGGCGGGCTCGGCGAGGTCTCCACGGCGCTGCCGCGTCAACTGCGCGCATTTTGCGACGTCCGCGTTCTGATCCCCGGGTTCCGCCAGGTGCGGGCCGCCAGGCCGGCCATGGACATCGTGCGGACGATGCCACGCACGGCGAGCCTGCCGCCCTGGTCGCTCGGGCGCTTCGCCACCCCGGACGGCCTCACGATCTATGCCGTGCTCTGCGATGAACTCTATGATCGCGAAGGATCGCCCTACGGGCCTTTCGGCGGCGGGGATTTCGGCGACAACGACGTCCGTTTCGGCCGGCTGTCGCTCGCGGCCGCGGAAATCGCCGCCGGTGAAGCCGATCCGAACTGGAAGCCGGACATCATCCACGTCAACGACTGGCCGTCCGCGCTCGCGGCCGGGTATCTGCGCTGGAAGGGATTGGCTACCCCGTCGATCCTGACGATCCACAACCTCGCCTATCAGGGCCTCTACCAGCCGCAGCGCATGGCTGCGCTCGGCATCCCCGACCTCGCCTTCCACGTCAACGGCGCCGAATTCCACGGCAAGATCTCGTTCTTGAAGAGCGGCATCTTCTACGGCTCCCACGTCACCACGGTCAGCGAAACCTACGCCCAGGAAATCACCACGCCGGAACATGGCTGCGGCCTCGAAGGGCTCCTGAAGACGCGCATGGACGAGGGCCGCCTCACCGGCATCGTCAACGGCATCGACGATAGCTGGAACGCGCTGATCGAAGGCGGCAAGACCAGCGAGCAGATCATCCGGCAGTGGAAGCGGCGCAATGCCGCCGAAATCCGCAAGGTCTTCGAACTGCCCGACTCGCGCGGCCCGCTGTTCTCCATCGTCTCGCGCCTCGTCCATCAGAAGGGCATCGACCTGTCGCTGGAAGCGGCGGAGACTATCGTCAGGCAAGGCGGCCAGCTCGTCGTCACCGGACGTGGCGAGCCGCGCATCGAGGAGGCGGTCGAGAAGCTGGCGCGGCAGTACCCCCGCTCGGTCGCCGCTCGCATCGGCTTCGACGATGGCGAGGCCCGCCGCCTCTTCGCGGCGAGCGATTTCCTGCTGATGCCCTCGCGCTTCGAACCCTGCGGTCTGAGCCAGATGTACGCGCAGCGCTCCGGCGCCCTGCCGATCGCCTATCGTACCGGCGGGCTCGTCGATACGATCGAGGACGGTCTTTCGGGCTTCCTGTTCTCGTCGCTGACCGGGGCGGGGCTTACCGGCGCCGTCACGCGCGCCCTCGAAGCCTATCGCTCGAAGCGCGACTTCCGGCAGATGCGCGAGCACGCGATGGCCAAGCGCTTCGACTGGCGCCGCCCGACCTTCCGCTATGCCGATGTCTACGCTCGGGCCCTGGCTGCTTGAACAGCGTGGCACGCGGCTTCTGGACGCAAAAAAAGCCGCTCCATAGAGAGCGGCTGTTGGCGGCCCGGAGAGTTCGACCGGTCGAGCCGGCGACCTCAGGCTTTCTTCGTCGATGCGGCTTTGCCGGGCGCGGCTTTCGTCGCAGCGGCCTTGAGGGGCGCCTGCGCCTTCGGCTTGCCATCGGCGTCAGGCGTGACCTTGCCCTTCACAGGCGCTTTCGCTTTGGGGGCTTTGTCGACGCTCGCGGCGACGCGCTGCTCGGCCTGACGCCAATGCTCGGTATCGCGCCCCTCCGGCTTGCCCTCCGCCTCCCAGATCGCATAGGCGGTATCGCGGACGATCTGCTCCCGGCTCATCGACAATCTCCTTGCCTCAAGGCTAAAATCCGGTTGAACAACCGCAGCCACAGCGCCCGGTTCCGGGCAGGATCTGACGAAATATGCGGCATCTTGAAGCCGGAACGCAAAGCATCTCTGCTGCGTTGCATCATGAATGATTCCCCGGCTGCGGTGGAGTCCCTCTCGCGCCGCGACAAGGGCGACTGATGCGCCAGACTTTGCCTCCCCTGCCCAGCTTGTCCTTGCATGAGGTCGATCTCCTCGAGCAGGCGCGGCATCCCGACCCCTTCGCCGTGCTCGGCCGACACGCCTTCGAGGGTGGCCATTTCGTGCGGGCCTTCCTGCCGGGCACCAACTATGTTGAGCTCGTCACCGGAGAGGGCGACGATCGCAAATCCGTTGCCATGATCGGCCTGGGCAACAGCATATTCCAGGCCATCGCGCCGGCTGACGAGCCCTATCGGCTCCGGATTTCCTGGCCGGACGGCATCGTCGAGGCCGCCGATCCCTACGCCTTCGGCCTGCTGCTCTCGGAGGAGGACATCTACCTCTTCGCCGAGGGACGGCATTTCGATCTGTCGACCCGGCTCGGCGCCAATCCGCGCAGCTTCGACGGCGTCGACGGCGTCCTCTTCGCCGTCTGGGCGCCGAACGCCTCTCATGTCTCGGTCGTCGGCGACTTCAACGGCTGGGATGCCCGCCGTCATGCGATGCGCCGCCGCCTCGGCCCCGGCATCTGGGAACTGTTCATCCCCGGCATCGGCCCCGGCGCTGTCTACAAATATGCGATCACCGGCTCCCATGGCGAACAATTGCCCTGGAAGGCCGATCCGCTCGGCCGGCGGCACGAGCTTCCGCCGCGCACCGGCTCGATCGTCGCAACGGCTCCCGCATTCACCTGGACAGACGCCGGATGGCTGAAGCATCGCGAAAACGCCACTCCGATGAACGAGCCGCTTGCGGCCTATGAGGTCCATGTCGGCTCATGGCTGCGGACGGAATGGGGCCAGCTCGGCAGCTGGGAGGAGGCGACGGACAGGCTGATCCCCTATCTGCAGTATATGGGCTTCACCCATGTCGAATTGCTGCCGATCACGGAGCACCCGTTCGGAGGCTCCTGGGGCTACCAGCCGCTCGGGCTGTTCGCGCCGACCGCCCGGCTCGGCTCTCCGGAGGATTTCGCCCGCTTCGTCGATCGCTGCCACGCCGCCGGCATCGGGGTGATCCTCGATTGGGTGCCGGCGCATTTTCCATCGGACGATCACGGCATTGCCCGTTTCGACGGCACCGCGCTCTATGAGCACGAGGACCCGCGACAGGGCTTCCACCGCGACTGGAACACGCTGATCTACAATGTCGGCCGGCGCGAGGTGCGCGGCTTCCTGATCGCCTCGGCGCTGTGGTGGCTGGAGACCTTCCATCTCGATGGCCTGCGCGTCGATGCCGTCGCGTCCATGCTCTATCGCGACTACAGCCGCCTGCCCGGCGAATGGGTGCCCAACCATCTCGGCGGACGCGAGAATTTCGAGGCGATCTCGTTCTTCCAGGAGCTCAACACGCTGGTGGGCGCCCGCAGCCGCGGCGCCATCACCATCGCCGAGGAATCGACGGCATGGCCCGGCGTGACCTCTCCCGTCCACCATGGCGGGCTCGGGTTCCACTTCAAATGGAACATGGGCTGGATGCACGACACCCTGCGCTATTTCGCGCGTGATCCGATCCATCGCGGCTTTCACGGCGACGACGTCACCTTCGGGCTAATCTACGCCTTCTCCGAGAACTTCGTGCTGCCGATCTCCCATGACGAGGTCGTCCACGGCAAAGGATCGCTGCTCGGCCGCATGCCCGGCGACGATTGGCAGCGCTTCGCGAATTTGCGCCTGTGCCTCGCGCTGATGTGGACGCATCCGGGCAAGAAGCTGCTCTTCATGGGGTGCGAGTTCGGCCAGGAAGACGAGTGGAACGTCGATGCGCCCTTCCCCTGGCCCTCCGATGACGACGTCCGGCGTCGCGGCGCGATGCAGCTGATGCGCGATCTCAATGCGCTCTATCGCGCGACCCCGGCGCTCTATCGCCTGGACCACAGCCCCGATGGCTTCGACTGGGTCATCGCGGACGACAACGTCAACGCCATCTTCGCCTTCGCGCGATCTGCCGGGGACGATCGGCCGCCCCTGCTCGTCGTCGCGAACATGACGCCGGTCCCGCGCCACGATTATCGCGTCGGCGTCCCCGCTTCAGGCCTTTGGGCGGAACGGCTCAACAGCGACGCGGCCGCCTATGGCGGCTCGGACCTGGGCAATGGCGGGCAGGTTGTGGCTGAGCCCGTGGCCGCGCATGGGCAGACGCAATCATTGTCATTGACCCTGCCGCCGCTGTCTCTGGTCGTGCTGGAACATGCCGGCCCGGCGCGCAAGATCTGAGCTTCGGAGCGAGCGATGACCGACGACATCCTGCGCCAGCTCGCCATGCGCGCCGGCATCGCGCCCGAATGGACCGACCAGACCGGCACGCTGCGCCAGGTCTCGCCGGACAGCCTGCGCGCCATCCTGCTGGCGCTTGGTCTGCCCACGGCTGGCGACGAGGCCCTGCGCAACTCGCTCGCTGCCATCGAAGCCAACCCGCTCTCGGGTTCGGCGAATTTCGTGACCGCCCGTGTCGGCCGACCGGTCGACCTGCCGGTGGCAGGCGAAGCCGGCATGACTGTCGAGACGGTTCGGGAGGACGGAACGCGCCGCACCGTCACGGCCGACAGATCGGGAGATCGCCTGTCCCTGCCCGCCTTCGACGAGCCGGGCTACCACAGCATCCAGCTCGACAGCGGGACCATCACAGTTGCGGTCGCCCCGGCGCGCTGCATCACCTTCCCGGATCTGTCGGGCGGGCGCGCCGGCTGGGGGCTGGCCGCCCAGATCTATTCCCTGCGCAGCGACAATGACGGCGGCATCGGCAATTTCGCCGGGGTTGCCGCGCTCGGGCGCGCCGCCGCCGCCCAGGGCGCCGACACCTTGGCGATCAGCCCCGTCCACGCGCTCTACGGCGCCCTGCCCGCCCAGTTCAGCCCTTACTCCCCTTCGACACGGCTCTTCTACAACCCTCTTCATGCCGATCCCGTCGCGGCGCTGCCGGACGGCCTGATCCGCGATGTCATCGCGCGCCAAGGACTCGCGGAGGAGATGGAGCGGCTCTCCGGCCTCGGCCAGATCGACTGGCTTGCCGCGACCCCACTGAAACAGCGCTTCCTGCGGGGGCTGTTCGATGGGTTGCTCGGCGCTGACAGCGGCAGCGAGGCCGGCGTGGCCTTTCAGCGCTTTGCCGACGAGGCCTCCCCCTTGCTGCGCTCTCACGCGATCTTCGAGGTGCTGCACGCAGCTGAGCTGGCGCGCGACCCGACATTGCGGAGCTGGCGCGATTGGCTCCCGGGCTATCGCGACCCCGACGGTGCCGAGGTCGGTGCGTTCGCCGGGGCCCATGCGAGCGATGTGAACTACCAGATCTTCCTGCAATGGCTCACGAGCTGCTCCTACGCGGGAGCCCAGCGCGCGTGCCGGGATGCCGGCATGACGGTCGGCCTCATCGCCGATCTGGCCATCGGCATGGACGGGTCCGGCAGCCATGCCTGGAGCCGTCAGGACGAGATCCTGCACGGGCTCAGCATCGGCGCGCCGCCCGACTACTACGCCGCCGACGGCCAGAACTGGGCCTTGACCACCTTCTCCCCGCGCGGCCTCGCGGCAAGCGGCTACGCGCCTTTCATCGAAACCCTGCGCGCGAGCCTGCGCCATGTCGGCGGCATCCGCATCGACCACGTCATGGGCATGAGCCGCCTCTGGCTCATCCCCGAGGGTGCGGGCGCACTCGACGGCGCCTATGTCAGCTTTCCCTCGGAAACGCTGTTCCGGCTGATCGCGCTCGAATCCTGGCGGCACCGTGCCATCGTCATCGGGGAGGATCTGGGCACCCTGCCCTACGGCTTCCGCGACTATCTGCGCGAGCAGGGCGTCGCCGGCCTGCGCGTATTGCGCTTCGAGCGCACCGAGCATGGCTATGTCCGGCCCTGGGACTGGGATCCGCAGGCGGTCGCTTTGACGAGCACGCATGATCTCGTGCCGACTGCAGGTTGGTGGGCAGGCTCGGATATCGATCCGGCCGATGGCGCCGAACCGGAAAATGCCCGTGCATGGGAGCGCGGTGTGCTTTGGGGTGCCTTTCAGGATGCCGGACTGGCCGAGGGCGAGCGCCCTGCTCCCGATGACACCGCTCCGGTGGTGGACGCGGCGATCCGTTATATCGCCGCGACACCCTGCACGCTGAAGATCGTGCCGATAGAGGATGCGCTCGGCCTGCGCGTGCAGCCCAACGTCCCCGGCACGACGATCGAGAAGCCCAATTGGCGCCACCGGCTGGATGGCGATGCCGGGAATCTGCTCGACGACGAAGGCGTGCGCCGCAGGCTCGCCCTGCTCGGCCCTGCCCAATCCGCTTGAGGCGGAAAACGGAGGCCAGCTATCCGGGCGCTCAGCGTTGCGCCTGTGACGCTGGTAGCTGATCGATAGCGTTGCGCAGCGCGACCCTATCCAGCCCGTTTTGAGGCACGCCGCTCAGCGCGCTGCGGTCCGCACGCCGCGTTCGTAGAGAGCCTGATCGAACAGGCCGTCGAGCGCCGGGGCCTGGGGGAAGTCGCCGAGTTCCACCTGATAGGCGAGCAGCTCCTCGGTTGCCCCGCGAATCCTGCCGGGGTCGTTGACGAAGCTCACTGCCGGCGAGGTCAGGGCTCGCGCGATCGTGCCCTCCTCGACCAGGCCGCCGCCGAGAACGGCGAGCACGAGCGGCGCCGCCTTGGCCGGCTCGCTGCGAATCTGCTCGGTCGCTCGATGGAAGAGGCCGACGAAACGCTCGGCCAGATCGGGCCGGTTCTTGAGGAGGTCGCCCGATGCCGCGACGACGACACCTGGAATGTTCGGGAACATGTCCGGCGAATTGACGATGCGCTTGATGCGCGGGTCCCGCTCGGAAACAAGCGTGACCGAAGGCTCGAGCAGCGTGCCGCCATCGATGGCGCCCGTCAGCATGGCCTGTTGCACCACCTCGATGCCCATATTGGCGATCTCGACGTCGGATCGCTCGACCTTGCCGACTTTCCAGAGCCAATGGTGAAGGGCGACCGTCGGCACGCCGCCGGGCGGCAGTGTGCCCAACTTGGCCTTGCGGCCCGTCGCAGCCTTGAAGGCGGCAAAGGCCTTGGCCGGGTCGTTGCCATTTTCGGCGAAGGCCTTGGCCAGGGTGGGACCCGCCATGAAGGCGGCACCGCCGACGGCAGCGGCAGTGATGATCGCGGTGTCGAGTCCGCGGGCGCGGGCGACGGCCACCGGAGCGACGCCGATGACCAGGATGTCGATCGTCCCGGAGGCGAAGGCCTGGATGGCGTTCGGGCCGGAGTCGAACTTGCTGAGCTTGAGGTCGAGGCCGGCATCTCGTGCCGATCCGTCTCCTGCGACGACGAACAGGGCGCTCGCTCCGATGACCGGCACATAGCCGATGCGCAGCGTCGTGCTTTGAGCGAAGCCCTGACCGATCCCGGCCACGGTACCGGCCGCCAGAGCCAGCAGAGTTCTGCGGTCGATCATATCAAGCTCCGTTCGGCCGCATGACAGACGCGGCCGAGCGGCGTTATGGCACTGCTCGGATAGAAAATACCTTCGAATTTCTGCTTGGAGAGAGATTGAAGCCTGCGTTCTGCAGTCGTGCAATGGGCAATCCATCTTTGACGATCATAATCGGTTTCGCCGGGTCGCCGAAGGCAATCAGGCCCCGGTCGATCCGCCGTTCCTTCTCGCCAGCAACCCGACAATTCCGGCAGCGCAGAATGTGATGAGATGTTCGAGCAATAGCTCGGTGTTCTCGCCTGGGGGGGCATCCCGGCGCTCCTGGTCGAGCCGCGCGGCACGGTCGCCGGAGGCCATCGTCATGACCAGCGCTCCAACCATGAAAAGATAGGCATCGACGCGGCAAGCGGGGGATGAACCCGGGTAGAGCCGCGCAAATGCCGCCAGGAAATCGCTGGCCGTGGGGTCGAAATGCTCGGCCAATACGCCGCGCGCGGCCTCGCGCGGATCGACCGCCTCGCGGGCCGTCAGCTGCGCGAACGCCGCCCCTTGAACGCCTTCCGCGAAACGCTGGCGCACCGAAGGGCCGATGAAGGCTTCGACCACCGCACGAATATCGGGCGCGGGCACGGCCATCGCCACGCCGAGCGCCGTGCCGCGTGCCAGGGCCAGCGCATCGGCCCGGCGGGCGAAGACGGCCCGATACAGCGCCTCTTTCGAGCCGAAATAATAGCTGAGCTGCGAGAGCCGGACGTCAGCCGCGGCCGCGAGATCCCGCATAGAAGCGCCATCGGCGCCGCCACGTTCCGCGAATGTCCGCTCTGCAGCGTCGAGAATGCGCTCGCGCGTCGACGCCCCTGACATCGAATCCCTTTCCTTCGCAACGCCGCCGCGCTGCGCGATTTCCTCTTACCAGAAAGCGCATCTTACGCTATTGGTCGGACGTTCGTCCAAATTATGCCGAGAAGAGCACATCGGGACGGGAAGGAAACCAGCATGATGCCGACCGGGCGCCTCGTCGATCTCTCGATCCCGCTCGAAAACGATGTCCCCGCCGATCCGCCTTTCCAGAAGGTCAGGATCGACTACCGCACCCATGAGGGCACCGCGAAAGACATCGCTGCGGCTTTTCCCGGCCTGAAGCCCGAGCAACTGCCGGACGGAATGGGCTGGGCCGTCGAGCTTGCGACGATCTCGACGCATAACGGCACCCATGTCGACGCGCCCTGGCATTATCACCCGACGCAGGATGGCGGCGCCCCTGCCCTGAAGATCGACGAATGCCCGCTGGAGTGGTTCCTGCAGCCGGGCGTGAAGCTCGATTTCCGCCATCTTCCGGATGGTCACGTCGTCACCCCCGCCGAGATCGACGCCGAGCTGGAGCGGATCGGCCATCGCCTCAGCCCGCTCGAAATCGTGGTGGTCAACACCCGCGCCGGAAGCCGCTACGGACAGGCCGATTATATCGACTCCGGCTGCGGCTTCGGCCGAGAGGCCACGCTGCATCTCGTCCGCCAAGGGATCAAGGTCGTCGGCACCGATGGCTGGAGCTGGGATGCCCCGTTCAGCCATACCGCCCGGCGTTTCGCCGAGACAGGCGACGCCTCGCTGATCTGGGAGGGCCACAAGGCCGGGCGCGAGGCCGGCTACTGCCAGATCGAGAAGCTGCATAATCTCGAAGCGCTGCCGGCAACCGGCTTCATGGTCAGTTGCCTGCCGGTGAAGGTCCGCAACGGGTCCGCCGGCTGGACACGCGCCGTCGCCATCCTGCCCGCCTGAAACGAAAAGCAAGGGAGACGCCCATGAGCAAGGTCATCATCACCTGCGCCGTCACCGGCGGCATCCATACGCCGACCATGTCCGAGCATCTGCCGATCACGCCCGACCAGATCGCGGAACAGGCCATCGCCGCCGCCGAAGCCGGCGCGGCCATCCTGCATCTGCACGCCCGCGACCCCAAGGACGGCCGCCCGACGCCGGACCCCGCCGTGTTCATGGAGTTTCTGCCGCGCATCAAGCAGGCGACGGACGCGGTGGTGAACATCACCACCGGCGGCGGCCTGACCATGACGGTGGATGAGCGCCTCGCGGCGCCGCTCAAGGCCGCGCCCGAGATGTGCTCGCTCAACATGGGCTCGATGAATTTCGCGCTGCACCCGCTGGCGGAGAAGTACAGCGACTGGAAACACCCCTGGGAACAGCCCTATCTCGCCGGCACCAAGGACTTCATCTTCCGCAACACCTTCGGCGATATCGAGCGCATCTACAAATTGCTCGGCGAGGGGCACGGCACCAAGTTCGAGCACGAGTGCTACGATGTCGGCCACCTCTACAATCTCGCGCATTGCCTCGATCGCGGCTGGTTCAAGCCCCCGGTCTTCCTGCAGTTGATCTTCGGCATTTTGGGCGGCATCGGTGCCGACCCTGAGAATCTGATGTTCATGAAGCGCACTGCCGACAAGCTGTTCGGCAAGGACTATCACTGGTCTGTTCTTGCGGCTGGCCGTCATCAGATGGCGTTCTGCACGCAGGCCGCGATGATGGGCGGCAATGTCCGCGTCGGCCTGGAGGACAGCCTGTTCATCGGCAGGGGCAAGCTCGCCACCTCCAATGCCGAGCAGGTCGCCAAGATCCGCCGCATCGTCGAAGAACTCGGCTACGAGATCGCCACCCCGGAGGAGGCCCGCGCCACGCTCGGCCTCAAGGGCGGCGACCGAGTGAATTTCTGAGGCCACCGATGTCGCGCAGCCCCAATCCGCTCGATGGCTTCACGGTCGATCCTGCGGTGATCCGCTATGTCGGCGAAGGCCTGCAACGGCCAGAATGCATCCTCGCGGAGCGCGACGGCTCGCTATGGAGCGCCGATGCGCGCGGTGGCGTCGTGCATATCCGGCCCGACGGCACGCAGCGCCTGATTACCCAGACGGCCAGCCGCCGCTTCACCGACGCGGCTGACGAGGAAGCGCGCTTCGTTTCCGGTACGCTGCCGAACGGCCTCGCCTTCGCGGGCAATGGCGACATCCTCATCTCCAATTTCGGCACCGACCGTCTGGAATTGATGACGCGCGGCGGCGAGACTCGCGTGCTGGTCGACACCATCGACGGGCAGCCCATCGGCAAGGTAAATTTCGTGCTGCGCGACAGCCGCGACCGCATCTGGATGACGATCTCGACGCGGACACAGAACTGGATGCGGGCGATGAGCCCGACGATCCGCGACGGCTATGTCGCCCTTTATGATGGCGGACGCCTGCGGATCGTCGCCGACGGCTTCGCCTTCACCAACGAGATCAGGCTCGATGCCCGCGAGGAATGGCTCTATGTCGCCGAGACCTGCGCCTGCCGGGTGACGCGGCTGCGCGTCCAGCCCGATGGCAGGCTGACCGACCGCGAGATATTCGGTCCCGGCAATCACGGCGCCTTCATCGACGGCATCGCCTTCGATGCCCACGGCAATCTCTGGGGCACCCATGTGATGGTCGACCGGGTCTTCGCGATCACGCCCGATGGCGATCTGCGCATCCTGCTCGACGACGACCGCGGCAGCGACGCCGGCAAGGCGCTGATGGCCGCCTTTGCCCGCGACGAAGTCACCTCCGAGCTGATGCTCGCCTGCGGAGGCACGATCGCACCCTGGTTCGCCAGCATCACCTTCGGCGGCCCCGATCTCGCCACGGCCTATGTCGGCAGCCTGCGGGCCTCGCGCATTCCATATTTCCGCTCACCCGTCGCCGGGCTGCCCATGGCGCATTGGTAGTCGCCGCGACATCACGCACCGCATTGCAATCAAAAAAGGACCTGGGAGGGACCATGAAACGCTTCATCGCAGCATTGGCCGGCGTATCCGCGCTGTGCCTCGCCGTCGCGGCCCGCGCCGAGATTTCGGGAGGCTCCGTCAAGATCGGCGTGCTCACCGACATGTCGGGCGTCTACTCGGACATCACCGGCAAGGGCTCCATCGTCGCGACGCAGATGGCCGTCGATGACTGCATGAAGGCCGAATGCGCCGGCATGAAGATCGAGGTTGTCTCGGCCGACCATCAGAACAAGCCCGATATCGGTTCGACCATCGCACGCGAATGGATCGACCGGCAGGGTGTCGACGTCCTCGCCGACATGTCGAACGCCTCGCTGCAGCTCGCGATTCCGCCGCTGCTCAAGGACAAGAACCGGGTCGGCCTGTTCCCCGGCGGCACGGCGCGCCTCACCGGCGATGCCTGCCAGCCCGACCATATCGTGCAGTGGATGTGGGACACCTACGTCCAGGTCGCCGGTGTCGCGAACTACCTGACCAAGCCCGGCACCAAATGGTTCCTCGTCACGGCCGATTATGCGCTCGGCCACCAGCTCGAGGCCGACGCGAAGACTCTGGTGACGGCCAAGGGCGGCACCTATGTCGGGTCGATCCGGCATGCCTTTCCCGCGGTGGATCTCTCGTCGCAGTTGCTGACCGCGCAGGGCTCGGGCGCGGACTTCATCGCGCTCGCCAACGCAGGGGGCGACACGGTCGCCGGCATCAAGACCGCGCGCGATTTCGGCATCGGGCAGGACAAGCAGAAGCTCGTCGCCTTCTTTCTCACCGCGATGGACGTCAAGAGCGTCGGCCTCGCCTCGGCGCAGGGCACCGTGCTGACCGAAGGCTTCTATTGGAACCTCGACGAGCGCACCCGCGCCTTCTCCGAGCGCTTCAAGGCCGCGCATGGCGCCGTGCCGTCGGCGATCCAGGCCGGCATCTATTCGTCGGTCCGGCACTATCTGAAGGCTGTCGCCGCCGCGAAGTCCGACGAGGCGAAGACCGTGATCGCCAAGATGCGCGAGCTGCCGATCGAGGACGACGTCGTGCGCAACGCGAAGCTGCGCGCGGACGGCCGCATGGTCCATGACTTCTACGTCTTCCGCGCCAAGCAGCCCTCGGAGTCGAAAAGCGAGTGGGATCTCTACGATGTCCTCGCGACGATTCCGGGCGACCAGGCGTTCCGGCCGCTGAGCGAAAGCGCCTGTCCTGCTCTCAAGCGCTAAGTCGAAAAACAAGGTGTATCATTGAGTTACAGCCGAATTCGATCAGATTGATTCAACCTGATCGGATCCGGCTTCAGAACGACCGGCCGGCGTCGCCTTACCGCCGGCCGTCACGGCGTTCTGCAGTTGGGGTTCCGGCGGAGGGCGGCTGCCGGGCGTTGCGAGCCGCGACTTCGCCCGCCGCATCAGATCGAGAAGATAGAGTGCCGCCGGCGTCAGCGGCAGATCGGCCCGGCGCACGACGACGAGCGCTGGCGCGGTCAGCTCCTCCACGATCTTGATCGTGGTCAGGGCTTGCCCCGTCATTTCGAAATCCTGCCACTGGCTCGGCACCATCGCGAGCAGGTCGCTATTGGCGAGGCATGTCAGCAAGGTCAGCGCGGACTGGCTACGCACGGCCAGATGCGGCGCCGGCAGCTCGTGGCCGGCAAAGAACGCGTTGATCTCGGCGCTGTCGTCCGCCGTGATCGACGTCGTGACCCAGTCCTGTCCGACGAGTTCGCGCAACGATGTCGCGCGCGCAAGCGGATGCCCTGCCCGGCAGAGCACGACGCGGCGGTTCTGGAAGAGCACTTCGAGGCTGAGTTCAGGCACGGCCTGCGCCCCGCCCTCCGGGCCGATGTAGAAATCGACCGAGCCGTCCCGCAGTCGCGTTTCGAGGGTGGGATAGAAGCCCTCGATGATATGCAGCTTGATGTTCGGGTAGCGCGCCCGGAAGGGCCGCAGGCTCGACGGCAGCAGCGCGAGATGCGCAGCGATCGAAAGGCCGACCGTCACGGTGCCCGTGCCGGCTCCGCGCAGCTGCTCCATCTCCTCGCGCGTGCGGCGAATCTCCGACAGGATCGAGCGAGCACGGGCGATGAAGGCCTGGCCGAAGGGCGTGCAGACGACGCCGCGGGCGCGCCGCTCAAACAATGGCGCCCCCAATTCACGCTCGAGCATGGCGAGGCTGCGCGTCAGCGCGGGCTGCGCGATCCGCAAATGGCGGGAGGCCGCCCTGACACTGCCACGCTCGGCGATCGCGACGACTTCCTCGAAGTGATGAAGCTTCATGATCCGGCCTCGCGCCCAGCGCACCGGAGCGATATCAAAATGCTATCGCTCCGGCATTCTTGTCATCTATTCAGGTATATGCTCGTCCGCTAGCTCTGTTCCACCGAAAACGCAGGCGCCGCGCCCTCCCGGGAAGAATGGCGCCGCAGGAGGAACGCATGGACATCATCAAGCCCGCCTTCCATCACGTCACGTTCAAGACCAGCCGCCTCGCGGAGATGGTCGCCTGGTACGGCCGGGTGGTCGGCTCCACGCCGAATTTCCAGGACGCGAACAATGCCTGGACCACGAATGACGCTGCCAATCACCGCGTCGCCTTCCTGTCAGCGCCCGGTCTCGGCGACGATCCCGACAAGCGCAGCCACAACGGCATGCACCACAGCGCGTTCGAATATGAGAGCTTCGCCGACCTGATGTCGTCCTATGCCCGGCTGCGGGACGAGGGCATCCTGCCGGCCTTCTGCCTCGACCACGGCATGACGATCTCGATCTACTATCGCGATCCCGAGGGCAATTTCGTCGAGCTGCAATGCGACAGCTATGGCGACTGGGCGCAATCCAGCGAATGGATGCGGACGTCGCCGGATTTCAGGGAAAACCCGATCGGGACCTTCTTCGACCCCGAGCGCGTCTACCAGGCTCATAAAGGCGGGGCCGGCTTCGAAGCGCTGCATACGGGCATGCGCAAGGGGGACTACGAACCGGCTGGCGCGCCGCCCGATCTCGGCCTGCCGATCTGACGGCCGGGCGGAGGTTGGTCAGCGATGACAGCCCGACTGAACCCTGAGGATCGCGCGGCGATCGAGGATCTGATCCAGCGCCATGCCTGGCTGATCGACCATGGCGAGTCGGATTGCATAGGCGAGCTCTTCACCACGGATGCCACGCTCTATGGCGTCGGCCCCGACAAGGTCGGGCGCTCGGCCATCGCCGCCTGGGGTGCGGAGCGCGCGGCCATGCGCGAGAGGCGCTCGCGGCACGTCCAGAGCAACATCCTGATCGAGCCCGTTTCGCTCGACACCGCGCGAGGCTTCGTCGTGCTGACGCTCTATCGCCATGACGGCGCCGGGCCGGGCTCGGCCACGCCCTTCCTGATCTGCGAATACGCCGACCGCTACCGCAAGGAGCCGGATGGGGAATGGCGCTTCGCGGAGCGGCGCCTGTCCGTGCTGTTCGGCCAAGCCTGACATCGATCGGAGCCGGCTGGATAGCTGGCACCTGAGCTCAATCCGAAGGAGTGCCTTCAATGCGTCTCGCCACCATCTCCCGCAACGGCAAGGCCCGGCTGGCGGCCTATCGCGGCCAGGATCTCGTCGATCTCTCGGCGGTCGGCACCGGCCTGCCGGAAAGCATGCTCGCCTTCATCGAGGGCGGGCCTGCGGCACGGGGGGCCGTCGCCGCCGCGCTCGACAAGGCCCCGGCCTCTGCAGTGGTTGACCCGGAGCGGGCGACCTTCCTGCCGGTATTGCCGCGTCCCGGCAAGATCATCTGCGTCGGCCTGAACTATGCCGATCATTCGGCGGAGAGCGGTTTCAAGCAGCCGGACTATCCGACGCTCTTCGGCCGCTTCTCGACGACGCTGATCGGTCATCGGGCGCCGATGATCCGGCCCAATCTCTCGGACCAGCTCGACTATGAGGGCGAGATCGCGGCGGTGATCGGCCGGCACGGTAAGCATGTGCCGAAGGCCGCCGCACTCGATCTCGTCGCCGGCTACGCCGTGTTCAACGAGGGCTCGGTGCGCGAGTACCAGTTCAAGTCGCCGCAATGGACGGTCGGCAAGAATTTCGACGGCACCGGCGCCTTCGGCCCGGCGCTGGTCACTGCGGACGAACTGCCTCCGGGCGCGAAGGGGCTGAAGCTCGAGACCCGCCTCAACGGCCAGACCGTCCAAAGCGCCTCGACCGACACCATGGTGTTCGATGTCGCGAGCCTGATCGCGATCATCAGCGAGGCGATCACCCTGGAACCGGGCGATGTCATCGTCACCGGCACGCCGGCCGGTGTCGGCGGCGCGCGCAAGCCGCCGCTCTTCATGAAGCCCGGCGATGTCTGCGAAGTCGAGGTCGAGGGCATCGGCCTGCTGATCAATCCCATTGCTCAGGAAGCAGCCGCACAGACCGCCGCGTGACCGGGCGGGCATCGTTGAGCAGGACGGAAGGGGACATGCGGTGAAGGATAGCGGCAACGAGATCGACGTGCTGATCGCCGGCGCCGGCCCGGTGGGGCTAGCCGCCGCCATCGAACTCGGCAGCCGCGGCGTGCGCTGCCTCGTGGTCGAGCGCAACGACCGGGTCGGCTACGCGCCGCGCGCAAAGACGACGAATGTCCGCACGCGCGAGCATCTGCGCCGCTGGGGCATCGCCGACAGGCTGCGCGAGGTCTCGCCGATCCCGCGCGACTATCCCTCCAACGTCGTCTTCGCCACGCGGATGACCGGGCCCAGGCTCGCGCGCTTCGAGAACGCGCTGAACGGCAGCCCGGCGCGCAACGACCTCTATTCGGAATCCGCCCAGTGGGTGCCGCAATATGTGCTGGAGGAGGTGCTGCGCGAACATGCGGCCTCGCTGCCGGGCGTGAGCATCAGCTTCAGCACCGAACTCGCCTCCTTCAAGCAGGATGGCGGCGGCGTCACCAGCGAACTCAAGGACCTTTCGACGGGCAAGGTCGAGCAGGTCAGGAGCGCCTACCTCATCGGCGCCGACGGCGCGCGCAGCCTGGTGCGTGACGCCATCGGCGCGACGATGACCGGCGACAGGGCTTATTCGCGCAACTACAACATCATCTTCCGCGCGCCCGACCTCGCCAGCCGCCATGCGCATGGCGAGGCGATCATGTACTGGATGATCAACGAGGAGCTGCCCTCGCTGCTCGGGCCGATGGATGGGCAGGGGCTGTGGTTCTTCATGGTCACCAAGCTCGCCAACGACATCGATCCCGCGAGCGTCGACCCCGTCGCCCTGATCCGCCAGGGCACCGGCCTGCACGACCTCGAGATCGAGATCGTCGGCAAGGACCCCTGGGTCGCACACAAGCTGGTTGCCGATCATTACGAGCAGGGGCGCGTCTTCCTTGCTGGCGACGCCTGCCATCTCCACCCGCCCTTCGGCGGCTTCGGCATGAATATGGGCATCGGCGATGCGGTCGATCTCGGGTGGAAGCTCGCCGCCGCGCTCCAGGGCTGGGGCGGGCCGGAACTGCTGGCGAGCTACGAGGCGGAGCGGCGCCAGGTGCATGAGCGCACCATCGCGGAAGCGGTGATCAATTACGGCGTGCTCGGCAATCAGCTCGTCCGGCCGGGGCTGGAAGATCCCGGGCCGCTCGGCGAGGCGACGCGCCGCGAGGTCGGCGAGATCATCGAGGCGACCAAGCTGCGCGAATTCAGGACGCTCGGCATCGTGCTGGGCTCGCGTTACGCGGATTCGCCGGTCATCGTGCCGGATGGCAGCGAGCCGCCGCCGGAGCATTTCATGCTCTATGTGCCCTCGGCCCATCCCGGCTGCCTCGCGCCGCATCTGTGGCTGAACGACGGCTCGTCGCTCTACGACCATTTCGGCTCCGGCTTCACGCTGCTCGTCACGGCGGGCGAGACGCAGCAGGCGGCAGGCTTCGCAGCAGTGGCCGAGCGCCTCGGAATACCGCTGACGGTTCTCGCTCCGGGGGACCGGCGCTTGCCTGCGCGTTACGCTGCGCGGTTCGCGCTGATCCGGCCGGACCAGCACGTCGCCTGGCGCGGCGACGCCCTGCCGGCAGATGCGGCGGAACTGCTCGCACGCGTCACCGGGGCCATCGAAAAGGGAGCGGTCGCACCGGTATCTGCCACGGCCGCATAGAAGACCAACGACAAAACAATCGGGGAGGAAACGATGATACGAGGAATGGCGGGCGCCTTGGTGGGCGCCCTGTTCGGCCTGTCTCTCTCAGCGGCAGGTGCGCTCGCGCAGACCATCGAGCTCAAGGTCTCGCATTACCTGCCTCCCAACCACCAGCTTCACAAGAAGCTCGAAGAGTGGGGCGACGATCTTGCCAAGCGCTCGGGCGGGCGGCTCAAGCTGACGATCTTCCCCGCCGCGCAGATGGGGCCGATGCCGCGGCAATACGATCTCGCCCGCACCGGCGTCGCCGATATCGCCTTCTTCCTGCACGGCGCGCTGCCGGGGCGCTTCCCGCTGACGGAGCTGACCCAGATCCCCTACATCTTCAATCGCGGTGAAGGCGCCGCCTCCAAGGCGATCAGCACTGCCGAAGCCTCCGCGATCGTGACCGGGATGGCCGCCGATCTCGCCGCCGAGCATGAAGGCACGAAGCTGCTCTATTTCATCGCGACGCCGACGGTGAGCCTGTTCTTCAACCGCGGCGCGGTGCGCGACCCTGCCGCGATGCGCGGCCTGCGCATCAGGCACAACGGGCCGATCGCGTCCGCGATGATCGAGGCCTGGGGCGGCAGCCCGGCGGCCGTCACGCCGGCAGAGCTTTCAGACGCACTGGCCAAGGGCACCATCACCGGCATGCTGTTCAACTACGAGGCGGCAAAGTCCTTCCAGATGGCCGAGAGCATGAAATCGGTGACGCCGGTAAAGGCGTCCGCCGGCACCTTCGCGCTGGTCATGAATGCCGAGCGCTACAAATCCCTCCCGGAAGACCTGCGCAAGATCATCGACGAGACCACGGGACCCGAGGCCGCGCGCAAGATCGGCGCGCTCTACGACGCGGCCGAGGATGACGGCGAGAAGTATCTGCGCGCCGCCAATGTCGAGATCGTCGATCTGACACCCGCCGAACGGGCCGCCTTCGAGGAGAAGACCAAGCCCATCGCCGCCGCCTTCCTGCCCAAGGCCGAGGCGAAGAACCCCAAGGCGCGCGACTTCTACGAGCGGCTGCGGGCAGCCGTGGGCAGGGCGCAATGACCGGCGGCGGCGCAGGACATCGCTTCGATCCGGCGCGTCTTCTGACAGCTTGCGGAGCGATCGCGCTGGCCGTGATGCTGCTCTGGACGATGCTCGACATCGGCGGGCGGCTCGCCTTCAACCATCCGATCCACGGCACGCTCGATCTCGTCGAGGTCACGCTGGTTCTCGTCGCCTTCCTCGCGCTGCCGGATTGCTTCCGCCGGGACGAGCAGATCAAGGTCGACATCTTCGACGCGGCGGCGGGGCCGCGTGGGCTCGCGATGCTGATCCTGATCGGCGAGATCGCGACGCTTGCCTTCCTCGGGCTGCTGGCCGCCACGCTCCTGCAGCCGCTCATGGACGCCTATCGCTTCGGCGACCAGAAGCCCGATCTTCCGGTGCCGATCTGGACGCTCCTGTTGACGATCGAAGTCGCCCTCATCGTTTCCATGATCGTCGTCCTGGGCCGCGTCATCACGCAGGTCAGGATGTTTCCGCGGGGCGAGAACAAGCCGAAAGCGGCCGCACTGCATCGCCAGGAGGAGGCCACGCCATGAGCACGACCACCATTGGCCTCCTCGGCATGGCGACGCTCGTCGGCATGATCCTGGCCCGCATTCCGGTCGCCGTGGCGCTCGGCCTCGTCGGCTTCGTCGGCTATGCCGCCATCGACGGCTTCGCCAAGGCCAGGCTCGTCTTCGGCGCGGTGCCGCTCGAATTATCTTCCGCTTATTCGCTCTCGGTGCTGCCGTTGTTCACGCTGATGGGGGCGCTCGCGACGATGGCCGGCCTATCCGGCGATCTGTTCCGCGCGAGCAACGGCATCTTCGCCGGCATCCGCGGCTCGCTCGCCATGGCGGCGGTCGGCGCCTCGGCGGCCTTCGGCGCCGTCTGCGGCTCGTCGCTGGCGACGGCGGCGACGATGAGCCGGATCTCGATTCCGCAGATGCTGAAGGCCGGATATTCGCCGGCGCTGGCGGCGGGTGTGGTCGCCGCCGGCGGCACGCTCGGCATCCTGATCCCGCCTTCGCTGATCCTGATGATCTACGGCATCATCGCCCAGCTCTCGATCATCAAGCTGTTTGCGGCAGCGCTGATCCCGGGTCTTCTGCTCACCGCCCTCTACCTCGCGACCGTGGCGCTCTGGGTCTGGCTGCGACCCGAAGCGGCGCCGAAGCTGCCGGCGGAGAGCCGGGCCCAGACCTTCCGCCTGGTGCTGTCGATCTGGGATGTCGCGCTGCTTTTCGCAGTCACTTTCGGCGGCATCTATCTCGGCTGGTTCAGCCCGACCGAGGCGGCCGCGGTCGGCGCCTTCGGCGCCCTCCTGCTGGGGCTCCTGCGCGGCGGCTTCAAGCGCGGAGACGTCGCCACCGCCTTCACCGAGACGACGCGGATCACCGCCAATCTCGTCCTGATCGTGCTGGGATCGACGATCTTCTCCTATTTCGTCGTGCAGACCGGCATGGCCCAGTCCGTGGTCAGGAGCATCGATGCGGTCGGCCTGCCGCCGCTTGCGGTGATGCTGCTGCTCGTCGCCTTCTACGTCTTCCTCGGCTGCTTCCTCGAAGGGATCGGCATGGTGCTGGTGACGGTGCCGGTGCTGCTGCCGCTCGTGCTGTCGACGGGCTACGATCCGATCTGGTTCGGCGTGCTCCTGGTGATCGTCGTCGAGATCGGGCTGATCCATCCGCCGGTCGGCATGAACCTCTTCGTCATCCGTACCCAGGCGCCCGAGATCAGCCTGGGCGCGATGTATCGCGGGGTGCTGCCCTTCCTGGTCGCGCCCTTCGTGCTGATCGCCATGCTGCTCGCCTGGCCGGACCTCGCGCTATGGCTGCCGCGCCATCTTGGAGGCATGTGAAGGCGGCGCGCGGTCGGCCCGTCAGGCCTTTGGAAGCTGGCGGGGCCGTCCGATCGAAGTTCAGGCCGCTTCGCGAATGAAGCGGCTGAGGAAGAGGCGGGTCCGCGGATGCTGTGGATTGGCCAGCACCTCTTCCGGGCGCCCCTGCTCCACCACGAGCCCGCCATCCATGAACACGACGCGATCGGCCGCCTCCCGTGCGAAGCCGATCTCATGGGTGACGACGATCATCGTCAGCCCCTGCACGGCCAGATCGCGCATCGTCGCCAGCACCTCGCCGACCAGCTCGGGATCGAGCGCCGAAGTAGGCTCGTCGAACAGCATCAGCCTCGGGCGGATGGCGAGCGCACGAGCGATGGCGACGCGCTGCTGCTGGCCGCCGGAGAGCTGGCGCGGATAGGCATTGGCCTTCTCGGTCAGCCCGATGCGGCCCAGCAGTTCCATCGCGTAGTCGGTCGCGGCCTTGCGGCCGTGCCCGTGCACGCCGACCGGCGCCTCGACGATGTTCTCCAGCGCCGTCATGTGCGGATAGAGGTTGAACTGCTGGAAGACCATGCCGATCTGGCGGCGCTGCGCCGCGATCGCCCGGTTCGACAGCTTGATCAGCCGCTCGCCGGCGAGCCGGTAGCCGATCTGCTCGCCTGCGACCATGATCGAGCCGCGATCGATCGCTTCGAGATGGTTGATGCAGCGCAGGAAGGTCGACTTGCCCGAGCCTGAAGGCCCGAGGATCACGACGACCTCCCCGGACGCGACATCGAGATCGATGCCCTTCAGCACCTCGTTGGAGCCGAAGGATTTGTGGACGTTGCGGGCGCTGACCAGCGGCACGGCTCCGGCGTCGGTTGCGTTGCGGATCATGGGGTGGGCTCCGCGATGACGACGGGCGCCGCCTGGGTCGAGCCGCGCTCGCCGCGGGCGTAGTAGCGCTCGATAAAGCCTTGCCCGACGTTCAGGACCGAGGTGATGGCGAGATACCAGATCACCGCGACCATCAGCATCGGGATGACCTCGAAGGTGCGGTTGTAGACCGCCTGCACCGAGTAAAGCAGGTCGGCCATGGCGATGACGCTGACCAGCGAGGTCGCCTTGATCATGCTGATGAGCTGGTTGCCGGTTGGCGGCACGATCGAGCGCATCGCCTGGGGAATGATGACCCGGCGCAGTGCCCGCGAGCGCGTCATGCCGAAGGCGTCGGTCGCCTCGACCTGCCCCTTGTCGACCGAAAGCAGCCCGCCCCGGATGATCTCGGCCATATAGGCCGCCTCGTTCAGCGAGAGGCCGGCGATGGCCGCCGTCATCGGCGTGATCAGGTCGTTGGTGTGCCAGCTGACCAGCGTCGGGCCGAAGGGGATGGAGATCGAGATTTCGGGAAAGAGCGTCGAGAGATTGTACCAGAAGATGAGCTGCACCAGCAGCGGCGTGCCGCGGAAGAACCAGATGTAGAGGCCGGCGAGGCCGCTCAGCAGCCGGTCGTCCGAGAGCCGGGCGACCGCGAGCAGCAAACCTATGGCGACGCCGATCACCATCGCGACGACCGTCAGCCCGAGCGTGACGTAGAGCCCGCGCAGGATCGACTCGGCGGTGAACCACTGCGCCACGACCGGCCAGCCGAAGTTCGGGTTCCAGGCGACGATCCAGGCGAAGTTGGCCGCGACGGCGAGCACGAACGCCCAGATCAGCCAGCGCCCCCATTCGACCGGGCGGTGGGCGGTGGCGACGTCGCGCAACGTCGCCTGCCGATCGCCCGCCATGTCAGCTGCGGTGCTCATCGTTCGGCCGCCGCTCAGTTCGTCGACCGGTTGATGCCAGGCTCGTCGATCATGTTGTTCTCGAGCCCCCATTTCTTGAAGATCGCGGCATAGGTGCCGTTCGCCTTCAGCGCCTTGATGCCGTCGAGCAGGGCGGCGCCGAGCGGCGAGCCCTTGGGCACCACGGCGCCCTGGAACAGGTCCTGGAAGCCGTTCGCCTTGCCGATCGCGGCGAGTTCGAGATCGCCCTTCGCCTGCTGGACGAAATAGCTGAGCGGCGCCTGCGACGAGAAGAACGCGTCGGACCGGCGCGAGCGCACGGACAGGATCGAGGTCGGCTGGTCGGTGAAGGACATCACCTCGAGCGCCGGCTTGCCCTCGGCCGCGCATTTCTCGGCCTGTGCCTTGATGACCTTCTCGGCCGAACCGGCGGACATCACCGCGATCTTCTTGCCGCAGCTGTCCTCAAGGCTGGTGATACCCTTCGGATTGCCCTTCTGCACCGCGAAGATCACGAATTCGCGGACGTAGTCGACGAAGTCGTTCGCCTCCTGGCGCGTCTTGAAATCGCCGATCGGCCCCATGGCGAACTGGAAGCGCCCGGCCGCGATGCCGCTCAGCGACGAGGCGAGGCCGTTGACCGTCGCATGCTCGATCTTGACGCCGAAGAGCTCACCCAGCGCCTCGGCCAGATCGGCGCTGGCGCCGATCATCTTGTTGGTGTCCGTCACGATCTCGTAGGGCGGGAAGGAGCCGTTGTTGACCGAGGTCATCTTGCCGGCGCTGCGGATGGCTTCCGGCAGCTTGGCACGCAGGGTCTCATCCACCTTCTGCTTCGGGATCTGAATGGATTGGTCTTGCGCCTGGGCCGCCCCCTGCATGAGCGCTACGGAGAGCGCAACGGCACCGGCCAATTTCACGATCGTCTTCATGGCGACATTCCCCTCGTCGTTATGTCTTTGATCAGATGGCGCCGCTCAGGCGACGCGCTCCGGCTCGGCCAGCTCGCCGGCGGCCGGGAACAGCGTCTCTGGCGTCAGATCGGTCTCCGCGAGCTCCTGGATCCGCAGCTGATCGAGAAACGCGGCAATCATCACCCGGTTCGGGCCGAGACCGCTAGCGTTCCAATCCGCCGGGAGATCATGTCCGCTGCGCACCAGTTCATCGATCAGCCAGGGCGTGGTGTCGGCGTAACGGCGGCGCTTCTCCAACCAGACACGCTGGCTCTCGTCGAGCAGATCGCTGAGCGCCTGCGGCAGCCAGGGATCGCGCGCCGCGACCTCGGGCTTGAGCCCGATGATGTGCATGCCCGGCACGTAACCGACCTTGTCGAAATACCCCTTCTCGGCCGCGCGGATATCAGGCAGCAGGGCGCGGAACGGCGAACCGGGCGAGAAGAAACCCTTGGGCATGAACGGCATCAGGACGGCGTCGATCTCGCCCGCCGTGAGCAGGTCGAGCAGCGGCGGCTGGCCCGGCAGCGCCTCGATCCGGCCGGGCCGCGCATAGCGCCCGACACGGTCGGTGATCGGATGGTCCGCGCCAAGGCGGCTGACCGCCCAGAAGGCGTCCTCGATGCCGACGCCGGATTCGGCCAAGGCGGCCCGCGTCCAGGTGTTGCCGGAATCCTGCCAGCCGGCGATGCCGATGCGCCTGCCGCGCAGATCCTCGAAACGCTTCAGCGGGCTCGCCGCCGTGGTGACCACGCAGCGATGCCGGAAACCGCGCATGATGAAGTTCGGAATGCCGAAGACGCCGGTCTCGCCGCGTGCCTTGCCCGTGGTGTAGCGGCTGAACGAGATTTCCGAGGCGTCGAAGCGCGGATCGCTGGCGAAATCGTCCGGCAGGGCTGCCAGCCGCTCGATCTTCAGTTCGAATTTTTCGGGGACGAGATCGCCGAGCAGCAGCGGCGTGATGAAGTCCCAGTCGCGCAGGGCCAGCCGGATAACAGGTTTCAACACACACCTCGTTCCAAGCCTTGAATATGGCGAGATTAAATGTTCACTTTACCTGATCAATCGATATTACGTTCCTGAACATTCTTTTCTGAATCTGATGACCAGCGAAACCGACGCAACCTGGCTGGCAAGCCGCCTGACGCAACGCACAGCACGCGGGCTCGCGCTGGAGGTCAGCGGCCTGATCCGCTCGGGCGCCCTCCCCGTGGGCCTCCGGCTGCCGACCGTGCGTGACCTTGCCTTCCGGCTCGGCGTGAGTCCCGGCACGATCTCCGAGGCCTGGAGCGAGCTGAAGCGGCAGAAGATCGTCTCGGGCCGCGGCCGCGGCGGCGCCTGGGTCAGCGGCGACAGTGCCACTCCGCGCCCTTCCCGCATGGGCAGCGTCGCGCATTTCGCGCCTGATGTGCTCGACCTCTCATTTGCCATTCCCGATGCCGGCCTGCTGCCGCCGCTGCGCGAGGCGCTGTCGCATGCGGCCGGGGCCGAGAACCTGAACAGCTACGAGCGCACGCCGATCCTGCCCGCGCTGCGGGGCGCGGTCCTGCCGCAATGGCCCTATGCCCCCGACGCCTTCCTCGCCACCAATGGCGGCTACAACGCGGTCTACTCGGTTCTCCATGCGACCGTGCTGTCGGGGGCTTGCGTGGCGATCGAAGACCCCACCGCGATGCGGCTCCTCGACATCATCGAGGATCTCGGCGCGGAAATCCTGCCGATCGGCTGCGATGCGGAAGGCCCCCTGCCCGATCAGCTGGCGGCGGCGCTGGCGCGGCGTCCTGCCGCCTTCATCTTCCAGCCGCGCACGCATTCCGTGACCGGCCGGCATGTCAGCGGCGGGCGCCTGCAGGAACTGGCTGCAGTGCTGGCCGGCAGCGAAACCCTGGTGATCGAGGATGATGGCGTCGGCGATGTTTCGGTTCACCCGCCGATCAGCTTGGGAACGACCATGCCGGAGCGGGTCGTCCATATCCGCTCGTTCTCGAAGTCGCTCGGGCCCGATCTCAGGATCGCCGTGCTGTCGGCGCCAACCAACATCATCCGGCAGATCCAGTCCTATCGCAGCTTCTCGTCGGGCTGGACGAGCCGGCTGCTGCAGGCCGCGACCGCCTGGCTGATCGAGGATGCGGCGACGGCGCAACACGTCGCCAAAGCCCGCGCGATCTATGCCGAGCGTCGGCGGACATTGCTGGCCGGCCTGGCGGAGCATGGCGTCGCCATGCCGGAGACCGATGGGCTCTGCATCTGGATCCCCGTCGAATCCGAGCAATACGCGCTGGTGACTCTGGCTGCCCATGGCATCGCCGTCCTGCCGGGCAGCAAATGCTCGCTGCGGCCGACCGAGCATGTCCGGCTGGCCACGGCGATTTTGGCTGATGGGCATGAGCGGGTCGCGGCCGCTGTGGCGCGCGCTGCGCGCCGCAGCGATTGAGGCCGGCCGGCGCAAGCCAACCGACCCTACACCCCAACTGGCTCAGGCGCCGGGCTTGGTCCCGTCAGTCGCGATATGCCGGATCGCGATGCGGTCGAACCGGGGCTCGGTCTCGCCCTGCTGATGGGTCTCGATCTCGCCATCGCGCACGCTGAAGCGGAGCACGGCCCCGCCGGCCCCACGCCAGTCACTGGTCTCGCCGTCATCCTCGTAGAGTTCGCCGCTGGCGCCCTCGACGACACCGCAGACGAGGATCTCGCGGAGATCGTCGATGCCCTCGGGATTGCCGAGCGGGATCAGGGCCCCGGCCCGGGCGAAGACCGGCAGGCGGCCGAGCGGGGCCGCGACCGTCACGACCGCGCCGCCCGCGAAATGCTTGCCGGTATGCCAGTCGTACCAGCCGCCATCATGGACCGGCAGGTAGACGCTGCGCTCGCGGGCGCCTTCCTCCAGCACCGGCGCGACCAGCACATCCGGGCCGAGCATGAAGGCATCGTCGGTCTTCACGGCCGTCGCATCCTGCGGGAAGTCCCAGAGCAGCGGGCGGATCGCCGGCGTGCCATCGCGGCTCGCCCGCCACATCAGCGTGTAGAGATAGGGCATCAGCCGATAGCGCAGCGAGATGGCCTCGCGCACCTGCGGCACCATCTCCGGGTACATCCAGGGCAGGTTGACGACGCCGTCATCGTTCCAGGAGTTCATGACCATGCGCGGCCATAAGGAGCAGAACTCGTTGAAGCGCACGAAGAGCTCGGGGCCGGGCGTCGGGCCGTGGAAGCCGCCGACATCGTGGCCGATGCTGAATAGGCCCGACAGGCTCATGTTGAGCCCCTGAGTTAGATTGTAGCGCAGCGTCTTCCAGGCGGTCTCGTTGTCGCCCGACCAGGTCTGGGCGTAGCGCGAGATGCCGGCGCAGCCGCCACGCGTGATCGCATATTGCCGCTTGCCGGGCTGGCGCTCGGCCTGCGCCTCGTAGGAGAGCTTGGTCATCAATAGCGGCTGCGCCGGGCGCGCCAGCGCCTGCCGGAAGGGGCGGCCGTCGCCGTCGCAGACGGCGTCCTCGTCCCAGATCTCGTATTCGTTGTTGTCGTTCCAGACCGTGGTGAAGCCGTAATCGAGCAGCGCCGTCTCGATGCCGTTCCGCCACCAGGCCCGGCCCTTGGGGCTGGTGTAGTCGAGGTGGAAGCCCAGCCCGTCCCAGAACTGTGCGACGGCCGGCTCACCGGTCTTGCCGTCCTTCACGAGGAAGCCGTCGTCCAAAGCCTCCTGCAGGCGGGGGTGGTCGTCGAGCAGGCAGGGCTTGAGATTGGCGACGGTGAAGATGCCGACATCGTTCAGGCGCTGCATCGTCGCCTTCGGATCAGGGAACTTCTGCCGGTTCCAGTTGAAGGCGTAGCGGCGATGGCCGATCTGGGTATAGCCCGAACCGAAGTGGAAGCTGTCGCAGGGGATGCGATGCGCCTCCAGCTTGCCGATGAAGTCGCTGATGCGGGCATCGGCGTCGGGTGCGTCGGCGATCGCCATCGAAGTCACACCGAAGCCGAAGGACCAGAGCGGCGCGAAGGCCTGCCCGCCGGTCAGCCAGGAGAAGCGCCTGACCACGTCCGGCACGGTCGGGCCGGCCATCACGTAATAGTCGAGGTCGCCATCGTCGCCTTTCCAGGAGCGGAACAGGCCGTGGTAATTGTCGAGCGTGCAGCCGAGATCGACGCTGCCGGTCGAGAGGTTGTCGTAGAAGATGCCGTGCGCGCCGACCGGCCCGTCGACGATGAAGAAAGGCAGCATCTTGTAGAGCGGGTCCGACAGCTCCGCGTCGAAGCCGCAGGGATCGACCGCATCAATGGCGAAACGGCGACCGGTGCGATCGAGCGGGCCGGCCTTGTCACCGAGGCCGTAATGTCGCTCCGCATAATCGCGCGCCATGAAATGTGCGAGCGCGCCGGTGCGCGGCGAAACCAGATAGGCCTGCGTCGTCCGGTCCTGCAGGAAAGGCTTGTCCTCGCCGTCACGACGCCAGGCGATGCCGAAGGGCGCAAGCGTGACCTCGGCCGTCAGCCCGCCGGCCGAGAGAACCACCCAGCCCTCGCCGGTGCTGACCTTGGCGCTCGGGCAAGTGAAACCGGAGAGATCGTCGCGCGGACGGCCCTCATAGGCCGGCTCCAGCCCGCCGGGCGCGATCGACCAGCCACGGTCGAGCCGGTAGCCGTCCTGCGGCTTCAGGGTGACACGGCCGATATCGCCTTCGAGGATGCGGACGGCGAGCGTGTGGCCGAGCCCGACATCGAACAGGGCGGCTTCGCCATCGCGGCCGAGATAGCGGCCTTGCGTGAGGGCTTTCATGGAATGGTCTCCGAATACCTTGATCTCACCCGCGCCGTCATTCCGGGGCTTCGCATAGCGAAGAGCCCGGAACCCAGAACCGACATCGGCGCCGCAACTGTCGATCGGTCCGATCCTCTCCCGAGAGGGATCGGTTCTGGGTTCCGGGCTCAGGCCTTCGGCCTGCCCCGGAATGACGGAGCAAATCTTCAAACCCTGACCGCTTTTCCCGCCTCGTCGAACAGGTGCAGCTTCTGCTGAGGGAAGGCGAGCGGGACCGTATGGCCGCGCTCGTGCTCGCTCTGGCCGTCGAGCTTGAGCGTGATCTGGGGCAGGCCGGCAGCCAAGCCATAGAGATAGCTCTCGCCGCCAAGCCGCTCGACGAGCTCGATGGCGAGCGGCAGGCCCTGCCCTTCCGGCGCCAGCGCGAGATGCTCGGGCCTGATGCCGGCCGTCACGGCTGCGCCGGCGGTAAGGCCGCCGGTCGCGCAGGCGATCTCATATCCATTCCCTTGGCCGTCCTCGCCGAGCGCGACCCTGCCGGCCGCGGT
The DNA here is from genome assembly GCF_057321085.1 of Allobosea sp. RIT-PG3_2. NCBI lineage: Bacteria > Pseudomonadati > Pseudomonadota > Alphaproteobacteria > Hyphomicrobiales > Alloboseaceae > Allobosea > Allobosea sp. RIT-PG3_2. The sequence goes on from NZ_JBXWCA010000001.1 coordinate 920,379, forward strand.
CACGCGGCCCGGCAGCAGGTTCATGCGCGGCGAGCCGATGAAGCCGGCGACGAAGAGATTGTCGGGCCGGTTGTAGAGTTCGAGCGGCGTGCCGACCTGCTCGATCCTGCCGCCATGGAGCACGACGATGCGATTGGCGAGCGTCATCGCCTCGACCTGGTCGTGAGTGACGTAGATCATCGTGCCGCCGATCTCGGCGTGGAGGCCGGCGAGTTCCTTGCGGGTGGCGACGCGGAGTTCCGCGTCGAGATTTGAGAGCGGCTCGTCGAAGAGGAAGATCTTCGGATCGCGCACGATGGCGCGGCCGATGGCGACGCGCTGGCGCTGGCCGCCGGAAAGCGCCCTGGGCTTGCGCTCGAGATAGTCGGTGAGGCGCAGCATCGCGGCAGCGCGCCTGACCCGCTTGTCGATCTCGTCGCGCTTGAAGCCCATATTCTCCAGCGCGAAGGCCATGTTCGCGTAGACGCTCATATGCGGATAGAGCGCATAGGACTGGAACACCATCGCAAGGCCGCGCTCGGACGCCGGCAGACCGGTGACGTCGGCGCCGTCGATCGCGATCGTGCCGCCGGTAATCTCCTCCAGCCCCGCGATCGAGCGCAGCAGCGTCGATTTTCCGCAGCCGGAGGGGCCTACGAAGACGACGAACTCGCCGTCGGCGACGTCGAGGTCGATGCTGTGCAGCACCGTCGTCGCGCCATACGCCTTGCGGACGCCGGAGAGGCTCAGTCCCGCCATTATTTCATTCCCGTATTGGCGATGCCGGTGGTGATGAAGCGCTGCAGGAAGACGAAGACGAGCGCGACCGGCAGCAGCGTCACCACGGTCATCGCCAGCAGGTAGTGCCACTGCGTCTGCAACTCGCCCTGGAAGGCGTTGAGGCCGATCTGCAGCGTGTAGGCCTCGGTCTTGGTCAGCACCGCGAGCGGCCAGAGAAACTCGTTCCAGCGCCACATGATCGAGAAGATCGCGAGCACGGCCAGAGCCGGCATGGCGAGCGGCATGACGATGCGCCAGTAGATCTGCCACTCCGAAGCCTTGTCCATGCGCGCCGCCTCGATCAGGTCGCGCGGCAGGGTGAGCATGTACTGGCGCAGCAGGAAGACGCCGGTCGGCGTCGCCGCGCCGGGCAGGATCACGGCCCAGAGCGAATTGACGAGGCCGAGCTTTGTGATGACGAGATAGACCGGCACGAGGATGATCGTGATCGGGATCATCAGCGTGCCCACCACCATCAGCATCACCGCCGTCTTGCCACGGAATTCGTAGATCGAGAGCGCATAGGCCGCCATCGAGTTGATGATCAGCGTGATGATCGTCGCGACGACCGTGACGAAGACCGAGTTCCACAGGAAGCGCGTGAAGGCGAAGCGCTCCAGCGGCTCGGTGTAGTTCTCCGTGGCGAGCTTGAATTCGCGCACCGGAGTGCGCTTGTCGATCGGCACGCGGATCGTCTCGCCCGGATTGGCCGGGTCGACCATCTGCGCCTGAATGCCGATGCGGCGCACCTGCGCCAGCACGCGCTTGCTGCCATCGGGCATCTCGACCTCGAAGAGCGGCAGCCTCTGAGTCTGGCCGGGCACCACGACCTCCTTCTGCGACATCGGCAGCAGCGAGGGCGGGAATTCGAGGAGGCCGGCCTGCGTCTTGAACGAGGACATGCCGAGCCAGAGCACGGGGCCGAACATCAGCACGACGCCGAAAGCGAGGTAGGCATAGGCCGCGATATCGGTCCAATGCCAGCGGCCCGGCTTGCGGCGGGCGGTGGCCAAGCGGGTCACAAGACTCATGCGGCCCCCTTGCGGCGGCTTGCCGCGAGCTGGGCCAGCGTCAGCGCGAAGAGCACGACGCCGAGCACGACGGAGGCCGCCGCCGCCAGGCCGAAATTCTGGACCTGATTGGCGAAGGCCGTCTCGTAGATGTAGTGCACCACCATCAGCGTCGCGGTGCCCGGCCCGCCGCCCGTCAGCACGAAGACCTCGTCGAAGGTCTGCACGCCGCGGATCAGCGCCAGCACGATGACGACGATCATGTTGGGCCAGAGCAGCGGCAAGGTGATGCGCCAGAACATGCGCCAGCGCGGCGTCGCATCCATCTCTGCGGCTTCGTAGAGATCGGCCGGGATTGCCTGCAGGCCGGCAAGCAGGATCAGCGTGTAGAAGCCCATATGGGCCCAGATCGAGACGAAGACGATCCAGAACATCGCCCAGCTCGGATCGACCAGGAAGAGGATGCGCTCGCCGCCGAGCGAGGTGATGCCGGCGTTGAGCAGTCCGTCGCGCTGCAGAATCCATTTCCAGGTCAGCGCGACCACCACCGGCGAGAGCAGAACGGGAAAGAAGTAGACCGCCCGGAAGAAGCCGCGCGCCCTGATCTTCATGTTCAGCACCACCGCCGTCAGCAGCGAGAACAGCACCATCGCCGTGACCTGGAAGGCGGTGAAGCGGGCGGTGTTGTAGACGCCGCGCCAGAAATGGTCCTCGCGGCAGGAGCTGGGGTCGAGGAAGGAGCCGCAGTCGAAGAGATAGGCGTATTGCTGCGCCCCGACGAAAGGGCGCTCGGAGGGGAAGAGCCCCGCCCCGCCCGTCACCGAGAAGATGAAGTTGATGACGAGCGGCAGGAAGACGAAGAGCGAGAAGAAGGCGAGGTTCGGCAGGAGGAAGACATAGGCCATCCGCCGCTCGCCGATCGCGCGCTGGAGCGCGCGCATCGGCCAGTCGACGAAGCGCATCAGCAGCGCGAGCGGCGCGGCAAAGATGCCAGCGGCGCCCGCGCCACCCTGGCGCGGGTTCGGATCGGCGGAGGCCATCCGTCTTACTTCTTGCGCTCGGCGATCTGCTGGGCGATGTCGGATTCGATCCGCTTGAAGGCGTCGTCGAGGCTGCCTTCACCCGAGATCGCCTGGCCGAGACGGCTGATCACCGCGTTGAAGATGACGCGGTTGTTGACGTAGCCCTGCAGCTTGTAGGCGACCGGCGAAAGCTGCGCGACCTGATCCGAGAAGACCTTCAGCGCGGCCTTGGCCTGCGGCTTGGCATCCTTGTAGTCGAGGCCCTTGGCGGCGATGCCGAGATGGCCGGGAACGAAGAGCGAGCGGGCGTAGAACTCGCTCAGCACCGGCTCGCTCGCCAGATAATCCATCACCTTGGCGACCGCTTCCGGACTCTTCGTCGTCTTGATCGCGACGAGGCCGGCGCCGCCCGGCATGCCCGAGCAGTTCGCCGCGCCGCAGGGCGAGGGAACCGCGACCCAGTCGAAGGCATCGCCGACCGTCTTGTCGAACTGGGCGATCTGCCAGGAGCCTGAGTGGTACATCACCACCTGGGCGTTCTTGAACTCGTCGTTGGCGCCGCGATAGGCCGTGCCGGAAACCGAGCCCCAGAGCTCCTTCTTCATCACGCCGTTATTGTGCCAGTCATAGACCAGCTTGGCGGCGCGCTTGAAGCCGTCGTCGATCACGGCCGGCTCGCCCTTGTCGTCGAAGACCTTGGCGCCTTCCGAAACCGCGACCGAGAAGAAGCGGTGGCCCGAGCGGTCCATCGCCAGCGGGAACGGCGCCTGCACCTTGGCGGCGACATCCTTCACCGCCTTGCCCCAGTCCTCCCAGGTCGCCTTGGCGCCGGGCATCGCGATGCCCGCCTGCTCGAACAGCGTCTTGTTGACGAAGGGGCCGGTGACTGTGAGCTGCGTCATGAAGCCGGTGATCGCGCTGGAATCGCCCTCGGGGCGCATCCAGGGCAGGAACGGCCCGAAATTCTTCTCCCAGTAGGAGGCGTCCTTCAGATAGGGGCGCATGTCGAGCGCGTAGCGGGCGATGCCGCCGAGATCGACGACGCGGGCGATGTCGGGCCCCTGCCCCGAGGCGAGCTGGACCGGAAGGTTCTCGGTGATCGCCTTGTAGGGCACCTGGTCGAGCACGACCTTGATGTCCTTGTTCTCAGCCTCGAAGCGCTTCAGCAGATCGGAGACGACCTCGCCCTCGTTGCCGTCGGAATACCAGGCGATGCGCACCGTGGTCTGGGCGAAGGCCCCGCTGCCGGCGACGAGGCCGACCGTCAGCGCGAGCGCGGAAATCCAGTGCTTCCTCTGCATCTGCGTTCCATCCCTGAATGATCGCGACGCCTCAACGAGCGTCTTGACAACCACTAAGGCAAACGTTTGCCTTGCTTGTCAACGGGCGAAGCGCACGCCATTGCTGCGCTCATTGGCCGATGCCACCTGCCAGTGAAAACCACCGCGCGTATGGACTGGGGAGGATAATGACGGCGAAGGCCGCAAGACCGCAGCAGGCAAGACCGGGGCAAGGCGGGATTTCGCTCGCCACCGTCGCGCGCGACACCGGCGTCTCGGTCGCGACGGTTTCCCGTATCGTCAACGGCAAGAGCGGGCGGGCCTCGGCCGACACCATCGTTCGCGTCGAGGAAGCGATCGCGCGGCTGGGCTATCGACCCAACCCGGTCGGGCGTGCACTCAAGCGCCGGGCCAGCCGCGTCGTGGCTATGCTCGCGCCCAATCTCGACAACCCCGCCATGGCCGCGATCGCGGTCTCGACGGAGGCCGCGCTGCGCGATGCCGGCTTCGTCATGATCCTCTGCGACACGCATGATCGCGCCGATCTGCAGGATGACTACCTGCGGGCGATGCGCGACCAGTTCGTCGCGGGCTACGTCATGGTCAGTGCGGTGCGCAGCCCGGGCCTCTCCGATGCGTTGAAGCGCGGCGACCCGATGGTCTTCGTCGCACGCCGAAACCCGCTGGGCGGCGGGGCTTATGTCGGCATCGACAACCGCGCCGCCGGCGCGGATGCAGCCGACTATCTGCTCGCGCGCGGCATCGAGAGCACGGCCGTGCTGATGGCCGCAGAGAATGCGTCCAGCACCGCAGAGCGGGCAGCCGGCTTCATCGACAGGCTCCTCGCGCGCGGCTTTGCCGCCGACAGGATTCGCCGGGCGAGCGCGCCCGGGCTGTCGCATATCGAGATCGGCTACGCCGCCGCAAAGAACATGGTGGATGAAGGCGGCTGGCCGGACAGCGCGCTGTGCGTCAGCGACATGATCGCCTATGGCGCCTATCGACTGGCAGCCGAAAGTAGCGTCGCCATTCCCGAGCGCTGCGCGCTGATCGGGATCGACGGGAATGCGATCAATCGCTGGATCGCGCCCTGGCTGACGTCGATCCGGATTCCCTATGAGCACTTCGGTCAATATGTCGTGGCGCAGCTGAGGTCATTGTGGAGCGGCGCGCCGACGCAGGAGGTCAACGTGCCCCATGATCCGCCGCTCGTGATCGAAAGCCCCGGCGTCTAATACTCGGGTCGCCGTGCACTCACGGCAGCGGGCGGAGCGCGACCAGCGGCTCTTCCGCCGTTCCGCCGAGGATCAGCGCCGCGAAGGGCACCTCTCGCGTCGACCCACCATCAGCCAGCACGACCATGCCGACGTTGCGGCCATCGAAGCGCACATCCTTCACCCGCACGCCGTCGCGTTGCCCGCGCACTTTCGCTCCGACAATCTTGCCGATGCGCCAGTGCTGACCGCCGGATGCCGATCCCGCCGACGGGTCCGCAGCAGCCTCGCTCCGGTCGGAGGCGCCGCCGGCTGCGGCCTGGTTTGTCTGGGCTGCCGGCGTCATGTCACGTCCGTATTCTTGATTGAGCGACGGTCCGGCGCCTGGAGCGGGAGACGGGGCCGCGGCCACGGCAGGGTCGGCCCTGGATGGTGTCGCTCCCGAACCCGTTCCCTGCTGCGGCGCCATGCCGGTCGAACCCGAACCCGTCTCCGCCTTTTCGGCAGCATCGGATGTCTTGCCGGCGGCACGGCTTTGCTCCGCTTCCTGCGCAGTATCCAGCGACGGGCGGGTCGCCGGCTGCTGATCCGGGCGTGGCTGCTCGGGCCTGCCGGAAGCAGGCGGTGTGCTCGGTGAAACCGGAATCAGGCTGCTCGCGGTTTGCCCCGCCTGCTGATTCGCGCCTGAGACTGGCGGCGCGCCGGGCATCGGTGCCGGCCGCGGCGCCTCGGGATGGTATTCGCGCAGCTTCTCCAGAACAGCTTCCCTGTCGCCGAGCTGGATAGCTCCGTCGCGCGGCGGCGGCACCTCGCCCAAATCGACCACGTTCAGCTTCTGCCCCAGCCCGAGAACCCCGCCCCGGCCGACGATGATCTGCGCCAATCGGCCATCCGAGGTCACGATCACGTCATGCAGCGTGCCGATCTCGGCCTTACCGGCCAAGATCTTGAAGTCCTTGATCTCCGTGAAGGAGACCGAGGGTGCTTGAGCCCATGCTGGCGGAGCGACAGCTATCGCAGCGCTTCCAAGAATCGCGAGATATTTCAGCATGATGGCCTCCTCATCGGGCGACGACCGCCTCGCACGGAGGACTCGACGGGAAACGCACCGCCAGCCGCGCTGTTCCGACGGCGAAGGCGTACGCCCAAAGTCTAGCGCCGCGACACTTTGCCCAATGAAGCGGCAGCTTGACGGCCTTCCGGCAGGGTTTCACTATTCTAAACAGGAACAAGGCGTTCTTGTTCGCCTGGGAGGTTGAGATGCTGCATGAGCTCTCGCGCCGCCAGTTTCTGAAAGCCGCAGGTGCGGGTCTGGGCGGCTCTGCCGTCGCCGCGCTCGGGTTTGGTGGTGCCGAGGAGGCACTCGCCCAGGCCGTGCGGCCCTTCAAGCTGGCGCGCACCACGGAAACACGAAACACCTGTCCGTACTGCTCCGTCGCCTGCGGCGTGATCATGTACAGCCTGGGCGACAAGTCCAAGAACGCCCACCCGGCGGTCATCCATATCGAAGGCGACCCGGACCACCCCACCAATCGCGGCACGCTCTGCCCGAAGGGTTCCGCCCTCCTCGATTTCGTCCATTCCGAGACGCGCACCAAGTTCCCGCAATATCGCGGCCCCGGCGAGCGCCAATTCCGGCAGGTCAGCTGGGGCGAGGCGCTCGACCGCATCGCGCGGCTGATGAAAGACGACCGCGACAAGAACTTCATCGCCACCAACCAGGACGGCGTGACCGTCAACCGCTGGCTGTCCACCGGTTTCCTGGCGGCGTCGGCGACAACCAACGAAACGGCGTTCCTGACCTACAAGGTCGTGCGAAGTCTTGGGGTCCTGGCGTTCGACAACCAGGCGCGCGTTTGACACGGACCGACGGTGGCCAGTCTGGCCCCAACATTCGGTCGCGGTGCAATGACGAACTCCTGGACGGACATCAAGAACACCGACCTCGTCATCATCATGGGCGGCAATGCCGCCGAGGCGCATCCGTGCGGGTTCAAATGGGTCACTGAGGCGAAAGCCCAGCGTGGCGCCAAGCTGATCGTCGTCGACCCGCGCTTCACGCGCTCGGCCTCGGTCGCGGATTTCTACGCGCCGATCCGGCAAGGCACTGACATCGCCTTCCTGCTCGGGGCGATGAAGTACTGCATCGACAACGACAAGATCCAGCATGACTACGTGCGCGCCTTCACCAACGCGCCCTATATCGTGAAGGAGGGCTTCGGTTATCAGGACGGGCTGTTCACCGGCTATGACGAGGCCAAGCGCGACTACGATCGCTCGAGCTGGGAATACGAGCTCGGGCCGGACGGCTATGTCCAGATCGACGAGACGCTGCAGCACCCGCGCTCGGTGTACCAGCTGCTGAAGAAGCACATCGCGGTGTATACGCCGGAGATGGTGGAGCGCATCTGCGGCACGCCGAAGGACAAGTTCCTGGCGATCTGCAAGATGATCGCGGAGTGCTCGGCGCGCGACAAGACGATGACGTCGATGTACGCGCTCGGCTGGACGCAGCACTCCAAGGGCTCGCAGAACATCCGCTCGATGGCGATGCTGCAGCTCCTGCTCGGCAATATCGGCGTGCGCGGCGGCGGCATGAACGCCCTGCGCGGGCACTCCAACATCCAGGGACTGACCGATATCGGCCTGATGTCGAATCTCGTCCCGGGCTACCTCACGCTGGGGACCGACAAGGAGGTCGATTTTTCGACCTACATGTCGACGCGAGGCTTCAAGCCGCTCAGGCCCAACCAGATGAGCTACTGGCAGAACTACAAGAAGTTCATGGTGAGCTTCCTGAAGTCGATGTGGGGCCCGGCGGCGACGCCGGAAAACGAGTTCGCCTATCAGTGGCTGCCCAAGCTCGACGTGCCCGGCTACGACGTGCTGCGCACCTTCGAGCTGATGAACCAGGGCAAGGTGAACGGCTATTTCTGCCAGGGCTTCAACCCGCTGCTGTCCTTCCCCAACCGGGGCAAGATCACGGCTTCGCTGTCGAAGCTGAAGTTCCTGGTGGTGATGGACCCGCTGCAGACGGAGACATCGCGGTTCTGGAAGGATGAGGGCGTCCATAACGACGTCAAGCCGGAGTCGATCCAGACCGAGGTCTTCGAGCTGCCGACGACCTGCTTCGCCGAGGACGAGGGCTCGCTGGTCAATTCCGGCCGCTGGCTGCAATGGCACTGGCCGGGACAGGAACCTCCGGGCGAAGCCAAGCCCGACACCTGGATCATGGCGCAGATCCATATGCGCCTGCGCGCGCTCTACCAGAAGGAGGGCGGGGCCTTCCCCGACCCGATCCTCAACCTGCACTGGCCCTATCGCGATCCGCAGGACCCGCAGCCGGACGAGATGGCCAAGGAGATGAACGGCTACGTCGTCTCGACCGTCACCGACCCGGTCGATCCGACCAAGGTGGTGCTGGAGAAGGGCAAGCTGCTCGACACCTTCGGCCAGCTGCGCGACGACGGCTCGACGGCCTGTGGCTGCTGGATCTATTCCGGCAGCTGGACCGAGCGGGGCAACATGATGGCCCGGCGCGACACCAGCGACCCCGGCAATACCGGCGCCTATTCGAACTGGGCTTTCGCGTGGCCGGCCAACCGGCGCATCCTCTACAACCGCGCCTCGGCCGATATCGACGGCAAGGCCTGGGATCCCACGCGCAAGCTGATCGAATGGAACGGCACGGCCTGGACCGGCTACGACGTGCCGGACATCGCGCCGACCGCCAAGCCGCGGGATGTCGGCCCGTTCATCATGAACCCGGAGGGAACGGCCCGCCTGTTCTCGCGCGGCATGATGAAGGACGGCCCCTTCCCGGCCCATTACGAGCCGTTCGAAAGCCCGATCGCCAACGTGCTCGCCCCGAAGATCCGCGGTAATCCCGCCGCGCGCATCTTCAAGGACGACCTCGCCGCGCTCGGGACCTCGGACAAGTTCCCCTATGCGGCGACCTCCTACCGGCTGACCGAGCACTTCCACTTCTGGACCAAGCATGTCTGGGTCAATGCGGTGCTGCAGCCTGAATTCTTCGTCGAAATCAGCGAACAGCTGGCAGCGGAGAAGAACATCAAGGTCGGCGGCTGGGTGAAGGTCTCCTCGGCGCGCGGCGAGGTCTATGCCAAGGCCGTGGTGACCAAACGCATCAAGCCGCTGATCTGCGACGGCAAGACCGTGCATGTCGTCGGCATCCCGCTCCATTGGGGCTTCACCGGTGCGGCCAGGAAGGGCTTCGGCCCCAACAGCCTCACCCCGTTCGTCGGCGACGCCAACATCGAGACGCCCGAATTCAAGGCGTTCCTGGTGAATGTCGAGCCGTCCAACGGGCCGGCCGTGAGCTAGGGAGGGTCCGATGGCAGGATTGCAAAGTCAGGACTTCGCCCGCATCTCGGCGACCACGTTCAGGCCGCCGGATGTCCGCCATGATTTCGAGGTGGCGAAGCTCATCGACGTCTCGAAATGCATCGGCTGCAAGGCGTGCCAGGCGGCCTGCCTCGAGTGGAACAATCTGCGCGAGGAGGTCGGCTACAACCGCGGCGTCTATGACAATCCGCATGACCTGACGCCGAACACCTGGACGCTGATGCGGTTCACCGAATGGGAGAACCCGGAGAGCGGCAATCTCGAATGGCTGATCCGCAAGGACGGCTGCATGCACTGCGCCGACCCCGGCTGCCTCAAGGCCTGCCCCTCTCCCGGCGCGATCGTGCAGTACAACAACGGCATCGTCGACTTCGTCTCGGAGAACTGCATCGGCTGCGGCTACTGCGTGAAGGGCTGCCCGTTCAACATCCCGCGCATCAGCCAGACCGACCACAAGGCCTACAAGTGCACGCTCTGCTCGGACCGGGTCTCGGTCGGCCAGGCGCCGGCCTGTGCCAAGGCCTGCCCCACCGGCGCCATCGTCTTCGGCACCAAGCAGGCGATGCTGGATTATGCGCAGACGCGATTGACGGATCTGAAGTCCCGCGGCTTCAAGAATGCCGGCATCTACGACCCGCCGGGCGTCGGCGGCACGCATGTGATGTATGTGCTGCACCATGCCGACAAGCCGCAGCTCTACGCCAACCTGCCGCAGAACCCGCGGATCAGCCAGGTCGTCGAGCTCTGGAAGGGGCTGACCAAATATGCCGGCATGGCAGCCATCGGCTTTGCCGCCACCTTCGCCTTCGTCCATGGCATCGTGGCACGACGCAACGATGTCAGCCGCGCGGAGGATCGAGAGGCCGAGCATCTGATCGACGAGGAGGCTGCCCGTGGTCGTGAGGCGTGAAGAGGAGCGCACGACAGTCGATCGCTATCCCGGCCGCGTGCGCGTCAACCACTGGGTCACCGCGATCTCGCTGATCCTGCTCGCGATCAGCGGTGCCGCGCTGTTCCATCCTTCGCTGTTCTTCCTGTCGAGCTTCTTCGGCGGCGGCTCCAACACGCGGGCGCTGCATCCCTGGATCGGCGTCGTGCTGCTCGCCAGCTTCGCCATCCTCTTCGTCCAGATGGTCAGATACAATTTCTGGACGAAGGTCGACACGCAGTGGATGCGCCATATCGGCGACGTGATGTCCGGCCATGAGGAGAACCTGCCGGAAATCGGCAAGTACAACGGCGCACAGAAGATCGTCTTCTGGCTGATGACGCTCCTGATCCTCGTCCTGTTCGGGACGGGTATCATGATCTGGTACGAATATTTCGGCGCGACCTTCACCATCGAGCAGCAGCGCTTCGGCCATATTCTGCATGCGCTGGCGGCGATCGCGATGCTGCTGGTCGTCATCGTCCATATCTATGCCGGCTTCTATGTGCGCGGCACCATGAACGCGATGACCGAAGGCAAGGTGACGGGCGGCTGGGCCTTCCGCCACCACAGGCTCTGGCTGCGCAAGGAAGCGCGCGAAGGCGTGATCGACGAGCGACAGGTGCCGCCGCGCCGCCACAGCCCCGGCGCGGCCGAATAAGACCCGTTGCGGCGCGGCTCAGGCCGCTCCGCCTCCCGTGACCCGTGCGGTTCGAGAGGACCAGGATGAGCAATGTTCCGGGCTTCGATGCCCTCGAAAATGTCGGCATCGCCGAGCGCGACAAGCCTCCCTTCGTCAGATTGCCGAAGCCCGAAACCCTGTTCGGCCTGAGAGCCATGCGCTTCGCGGCGCTGGCGCCAGGGCACCAGCTCGAAGCCTACCTCGCCTTCCTCGCCGAACTGTCGAAGATGCAGGACAGGGTGGTGCATGAACTCCCGTCCCCTGCCCTGCCGCCCCTGACCGAGATGCGCCAGCGCGCCGGCCACGCCATGCCGATCCTGCCGCGCGAGGGGCTCGCCGACGAACCGGCCGCCTCGGAGAGCTTGGCACGACTTACCGCGCTGCTTGCCGATGTGGCGATGCCGGACCTGGCCCGCGCCGCGCTCGAACGTGCCCGTAATGCGACCGGTGAAGAGCGTCAGGCGATGTTCGCCGCGGTGCTGGCGGACGCCGTGCCGGTCGAGACGGTGGCCGAGCATATCTTCGCCGCCGCAGCTCTTCAGGTCGTTGCCGCCCGGCGCGCGGCGCAGCTCAATCCGCTGCTGCCGCAGCCGGTCGCGGACGGGGTCTGCCCGTGCTGCGGCGGACCGCCCGTCACCAGCACGGTGGTCGGCGACGCCAATATCGAGGGCGTGCGCTATGTCCAGTGCTCGCTCTGTGCCACGCAATGGAACCATGTCCGGGTGAAATGCGTCTCATGCGGATCGACAAAGGGCATCGCCTATCAAGCGATCGAGGGCATTGCCGACACGATCAAGGCGGAAACCTGCGACGAGTGCCGGACCTATGTGAAGATCCTCGAGCAGCGCAAGGATATGGAGCTGGAACCGGTCGCGGACGATGTCGCGAGCCTCGGCCTCGACCTGTTGGTGACCGAGGCCGGCTGGCGACGCGCAGGGGTGAACCCGTTCCTGCTGGGATACTGATTTGTTGGTCTGCCGTGGAACCACTGCCGTCATCCCGGACGGAGCAAAGCGGAGATCCGGGATCCATCGTCGGGCTCCGCAGCCCTTCGATGGATCCCGAGGCAAGCCCGGGATGACGGTCGTGTTTCATCGCAACACGAGCAGAGTAATCAAGCGTCTCCCGGAGGGAGCCTGATGAACAAACCCGAACGCTTCCGTCCGCCATCGGTCGATACCGTGCTGCGCAGCGCTGGTGGCGAGCTCGCCATCGCAAGCCATGGGCGGATGTCCGCAACCGATGCCGTGCGGCAGGTGCTGGACCGGCTGCGTGCCGGTGGCCAGCCGATTGGGGGATCTGTCGAGCAGATCGGCCGCATGGCGCTGGACTTTCTGGAAGAGCGCGGTCGGCCCTCGCAACGCCCGGTCATCAACCTGACCGGCACGGTGCTGCACACCAATCTCGGCCGCGCGCTGCTGGCGGAGGAGGCGATCGAGGCTGTCGTCGCCGCGATGCGCGCGCCAACCAACCTCGAATACGAGATCGAGGCCGGACAGCGCGGCGAGCGCGACGCGCATGTGCGCGGTCTCATCCAGGAACTGACCGGCGCGGAGGACGCGATCCTCGTCAACAACAACGCCTCGGCCGTGCTGCTGGTGCTGAACACGCTCGCCCGCGAGCGCGAGGCCATCGTCTCGCGCGGCGAGCTGATCGAGATCGGCGGCGCCTTCCGCATGCCCGATATCATGGCCCGCGCGGGGGCCGTGCTGCGCGAGGTCGGCACGACCAACCGCACACATCCCAGGGACTATGCCGAGGCCATCGGCCCGCAGACCGGGCTGCTGATGAAGGTCCACACCTCCAACTATGTGGTGCAGGGCTTCACGGCCGAGGTCGAGCCGGCCGAACTCGCCAAGCTCGCGCGCCAGCATGGCCTGCCCTTCGTCGACGATCTCGGTTCCGGCACGCTGATCGACCTGTCCCGCTGGGGCCTGCGCCGCGAGAAGACCGTGCAGGATGCGCTGAAGGGCGGCGCCGATCTCGTGACCTTCTCGGGCGACAAGCTGCTCGGCGGGCCGCAGGCCGGCATCGTCGCCGGCCGCAAGGACCTCATCGCCAGGCTGGCGAAGAACCCGCTGAAGCGGGCGCTGCGCCTCGACAAGCTCCGGCTCGCTGCGCTGGAGGCGACGCTCAGGCTCTATCGCGATCCCGACAGGCTGGCGGAGCGGCTGCCGACGCTGAGACTGTTCACGCGAACAGCTGCGGATCTGCGTGCTTTGGCGGAACAGCTGCAGCCGCAAGTCGCGGGTGCGCTTGGCCCAGGCTGGGTTGTCGACATCATCGATTGCGCCAGCCAGATCGGCTCCGGCGCGCTGCCGCTGGAGACTTTGCCCAGCGCCGGGCTCGCGATCCGCCCGGCCGGCAAGGCTGCCGGCTCCGCCGTCGAGAAACTGGCGGCCGGCTTTCGGGCCGTGCCGGTGCCGGTCATCGGCCGGATCGCGCAGGGCGCCCTCGTCTTCGACCTCCGCTGCCTGGAGGACGAGGCGCTGTTTGGCGCGCAGATCAGTGCCCTCAAGCTCGAGGGTGGCGATGGGCTGGCTTGACCGACTGCTCGGGAAGGCGCCGGCCGGCGGTGACAACGTCGCTGCCGCGATGGCGCGTGCCACCGAGGCGGTCGGGCGCGGCGACCATCGGGCCGCGCTCGCGATCTGGGGGCCGCTCGCGCATGCCGGCGTCGGGCGCGCGCAGAACAATATCGGAGCCTGCTTCGCCGAGGGGCTCGGCATCGAGCGCGATCCGGCACTGGCCGTGCGCTGGCTGACGCTTGCGGCCGAGGGCGGCGACCCGGTCGGGCAGCGCAACCTGGCGGCCCTCCATTTCAAGGGCGAGGGCGTCGCGCAGAGCGATGACGAGGCCCTGCGGCTCTATCGCCTCGCCGCCGAGCAGGGCGACGCGCCGGCGCAGGACATGCTGTCCTGGATGTTGCTGGAAGGCGGCCAGATAGCCGATCGCGACGAAGCGCTGCGCTGGGCCAAGGCGGCGGCCGAAGCTGGCATCGCCACCAGCATGACCCGGCTCGGCATGATGCATCACGATGCGCTCGGCGTGGAGCGCGATCCAGGCCTCGCCGCGCATTGGTGGCAGCGCGGCATGGCGGCGGGCGATCCGGATTCCGAGGCAATGCTCGGCGCCGCCACTCTGCTCGGCCAGGGCGTGGCGCAGGATGCGGAACGCGCGCTCGCCCTGCTGCTCTCGGCCGAGGGCAAGGGCAGCCTGCTCGCGGCGCCCTTCATCAAGGCTGCGCGCGCCGCCTCCCCGGCGGAGGCCTGAGCAATGATCATCGGCACGGCCGGCCATATCGACCATGGCAAGACCTCGCTGGTCAGGCGGCTGACCGGCGTCGATACCGACCGACTGAAGGAAGAGAAGGCACGCGGCATCAGCATCGCGCTGGGCTTCGCCTATTGGCCGCAAGCCGACGGGTCCGTCATTGGGTTCATCGACGTGCCCGGCCATGAGAAGTTCGTGCATACGATGCTGGCGGGAGCCTCCGGCATCGACCTCCTGCTCCTCGTCGTCGCGGCCGATGATGGGGTGATGCCGCAGACGCGCGAGCATGTCGCCATCGCCCGGCTGCTCGGCATCGGACAGGCCGTGGTGGCGCTGACCAAGGCGGATCTGGCCGATGCGGAGAGGCTGGCCGAGGTCGAGACGGAGATCGCTGGCCTGCTGGCCGATACGCCCTTTGCCGGGGCGCCAATCCTGCCCGTCTCGACGGTGAACGGGGCGGGCTTGCCGGAACTGTCCGCACTCCTTGCTGCCAATGCGCGCGAAACCCAGGCCCGGCGCAACGACGGCGCCTTCCGCCTCGCCGTCGACCGCTGCTTCACCTTGCAAGGCACCGGCACGGTCGTGACCGGCACGGTGCTCTCCGGCAACGTCGCGTCCGGCGACGGCGTCATCATCTCGCCGACCGGAATTCCCGCCCGGATACGCTCGATCCATGCCCAGAACCGCCCTGCCGAACGCGGCCAGGCCGGCGATCGCTGCGCGCTGAACCTCGCGGGACCGGGTATCACCAAGGATGCCATCCGGCATGGCGACATGGTCGTGGCGCCGCCTCTGCATATGCCGGCGATGCGGATAGACGCCGAGGTGACTGTCCTGGCGTCGGAGACGAAGCCGCTGACGATGTGGCAGCCTGTCCGCCTGCATCATGCCGCGACGGAGGTGGGCGCGCGCCTCGTGCTTCTCGGCGACGAGATCGCACCCGGTACGACCGCACTCGCCCAGCTCGTCCTTGACGATCCTCTGGCCGCGGCAGCACTCGATCGCTTCGTGCTGCGCGACACCAGCGCCCAGCGCACGATCGGGGGTGGGCGCTTCCTCGATCTGCGTGCGCCGGAGCGCCGGCGCCGCGCGCCCGAACGGGTTGCGCAATTGGCCGCGCTCTGCCTTGCCGATCCTACCGACGCGCTGAACGCGCTGCTGCGGGTGCCGCCTCATCATGCCGATTTCGACGGCTTCGTGCGCGACCGTGCGCTCGGCGCGGAGGCCGTGCATGAGCTGACCACGCGCCTCGGCCTCGTCAGGACCGGCGCATTGGCGATGCTGCCGGAGCATTGGCAGGCGCTGGCGCAAGCCACCGTCGACCGGCTGGACGCCTGGCATGGCGAGCATCCCGACCTGCCGGGCATGGGGCTGGAGCGCCTGCGCCTCGCCGTCGCTCCGCGTCTGCCGGCGCCTCTCTTCCGAACCGTTCTGGCGCGGCTGGCAGAGGACGGCGCGGTCGTTGCCGCCGGCTCATGGATGCGCCGGCCCGGCCACGAGGTTCGGCTTTCGCCGGAGGACGAGGTGCTCTGGGCCCGGATCGCACCGCTGATCGACGGAGAGGAGCGTTTCCGGCCGCCGCGTGTGCGCGATATCGGCCAGACGCTGGGCCGCCATGAAGAGGATATCCGCCGGCTGTTCCGGCTCGCCGGGCGGCGCGGGGATGTCCACGAAGTCGCGCTCGACCATTTCTTCCTGCGCGCGACGCTCGCCGAGATGATCGGAATCGCGACCGGGCTTGCCGGCGACCATCCCGCCGGCTTCAATGCGGCGCAATTCCGCGACAAGCTCGACAACGGCCGAAAGGTCGCTATCCAGATTCTCGAATTCTTCGATCGCCACGGCCTCACCATCCGTCGCGGCGATCTCAGGCGCATCAACCGGCAAAGGCTCGACCTGTTCGGGCCGCAGCCGGCGATGCCCGATGGAGGAGAAGCGTCCCCGGTGGGGCGTCCGGACTTCAAATCCGGGAGGGGCCGTCAGACGGTCTCTGGTGGGTTCGACTCCCATTCTCTTCCGCCAGTTCACTGAGGCAGAATGACGGACGCGGACGCCCCTGCCCTCGACCTGATCGCGCGCTTCGAGCGTGCCGCGGAAGCGGCGCGGCACACCGAGGACGGCTATCGCAAGGAAGCTGCGACGCGGATCGCCGCGCTGGCGCATGACCGCAGCGGTGCCTTCCGGCGGCTCAATCTGGTCCGCAGCGCGGTCGCAGCCATCGCGGATGCCGAAGACCCCGAAAAAGCGGTAGCGCGCGCTCGCTTCATCGTGGCGCAATCGCTCGGCTGGGAGGAGATCGGCCCTCCACAGGAGCGCGTGCTGGACCGGCTTGTGCCCTTCCTCGAAGCCTTGCGGGCCGGGATGGCCGATGGGGATGCCCTACGCGCTGATGACGCAGAACACGCGCTGCGCAGCTTCGAGGAGTGGTACCGCACCGAAACCGGCAGCGATTTCTACGCCCTGTTCGATCGCTACATGCCAGAGACGCCGCGTGTCGACTTCTAGAGGGCTCGGGACCGACTTCGACCGCTGGCTCGGGAAGCTCTTTCGCAAGGGGCCTTTCACCGCGCTGATCGTGCTGGTGAAGATCGCCGATCCCAGGGTCGAACCGCTGCGCTCGACCTTCGTCCACATCGTCGGCGACGAGATCGACTGGGGCGATATCGTCATGATGCTGCGGGGCGCGGGCGTGAACTGGGATGGCGCTGCGTTCTTCCCGACGCGCGACGACAATGGCGGACTGGTGCCCGACGAGATCGCCCGCGCCCGGCTGCGCGAGCTCGAGGGCGCCTTGCGCGAGGACCGGCTGGTCCTCAACAAGGGCGCTTTCTTCGATGTCTGGGGGCGGAACCTGGAGGTTCAGGAGGCTTGAGCAGTTCCCGCCGTCATGGAGAATTGCGTCATGCTCGGGCTTGCCCCGAGCCTCTCATGACACGGAGGCTCCTGCTCCTCTTCCGACGAGAGCTTCTCAGGTCGCCGGGGAGCGGCGCCCGAGAGTGACGGCGGGGCTTTTCAGACCACCACCACCCGACCCGGTCCTGCCTCGACCGAACCGATGATCCCCGCCGCCGGATAGCCGGCGCTCTTGACCTGCGCCAGCAGATCCGACGCCCGCTCCGCCTTGCAGGAGACCAGCAGCCCGCCCGAGGTCTGTGGATCGGTCAGCAGATGGCGTTGCCAGTCGGGCAGCTCGGCCGGCAGCGCGACGCCCTCGCCATAGCTCGCCCAGTTGCGGTGGGAGGCTCCGGTAACCCGCCCTTCCTGCGCCAATCGCTCGGCCTGCGACAGGAACGGCAGATCGGCGAGATTCAGCTTCAGCGTCGCGCCCGAGCCGCGCGCCATCTCCAGCCCATGGCCGAGGATGCCGAAACCGGTGACGTCGGTGATGGCGTGGACGTCGTCGTCCTTCGCGAGTTCGGCACCGATGCGGTTGAGCAGCGTCACCGATGCCAGCATCTCGTCATAGGCGGCCGGAGAAAGCTGCTCCTTCTTGAACGCAGCCGAATAGATGCCGACGCCGAGCGCCTTGGTCAGGATCAGCGCATCGCCGGGCTTGGCTCCGCTGTTGCGGCGCAAATTCCGCGGCTTCACCAAGCCGATCACGGCGAGGCCGTAGATCGGCTCGGGCGCATCGATCGAATGGCCGCCGGCGACCGGGATGCCGGCCTCGGCGCAGATCAAGGCGCCGCCCTTCAGGATTTCGCGGGTCGTCTCGATCGGAAGCTTGTCGAGCGGCATGCCGAGGATCGCCAGCGCCATGATCGGCTTGCCGCCCATGGCGTAGACGTCCGAAATCGCATTGGTCGCGGCGATGCGGCCGAAATCATGGGGATCGTCGACCATCGGCATGAAGAAGTCGGTTGTCGCGACGACGCAGGTCTCGTCGTCGACCTGCCAGACAGCGGCGTCGTCGCCGGTCTCGGTGCCGACGAGCAGTTGCTTGTAAGGCCCTGCGGCCGGATGCTCGGCCAGAAGCTGCTGCAGCACGGAAGGCGCCAGCTTGCAGCCGCAGCCGCCGCCATGCGCCAGGCTGGTCAGCCTCGGAGCGGCCGTCCGTTCTGGCGCCTCGCGCTCGATCATTTCACTCATCATCGGTCTCCGGGGCAAAGCCGGCCGGACACGGCGCGTGTCCGGCCGAGGCGTTTCAGGCGGTGATCTCGGCCGCCTTGATCGTGTATTTGAAGGTGTCGGGATCAAGGCAATCGAGCAGGGCGCCCGCTACCTCCGCCTGCGGATACATCAGGAAGCCGACCTTGTGCTTCGAGCCCGGCAGTTCGAGGTCATGCGCCATGTTGTAGCCGAGCCAGTTGCCCTCCCAGGCGCCGAACAGGACGCCGCGCGCCGCCACCACCTTCGGATTGTCGATCGCGTTGTTGCCGGGCGGCTCCTCAAGCACGACCTTGCGGACATCGGCCGGATCGGTAGCGACCCAGCCAAGGCCTTCGAGCCAGACCTCGGCGCGGCAATGCCGCGCCTTGGTGATGACCTCCGAGCCGGCGCCCAGGCTCTTGTAGCCGAACTGCGAGGGCGCGACGCGAATGCCGTAGATGTCCCGCGCCGGAATGCCGGCTGCGCGCACCAGCGCGACATAGAGCGCGTTCAGATCGGCGCATTTGCCGCCGAGATTGCCGGTGCGCAGCATCGAGGCGACATCGCCCGTGCCGCAACCGCGCGTCTTCGCGTCGCGGAACGTGTTCTCGACGACCCATTGGTAGATCGCGCGCGCCTTCTCAACATCGCTCGCCTTGCCAGCGCTCGCCTTGTCGGCAGTTTCCTTGACGATGCCGTCGGTCGGCATCAGCTCGGTCGCCCCCAGATAGAGCTTGCGATCCGCCGGGCTCAGCACGGCCTTCTGGCCCGCGGCGAAGTCCTCCGCGCGATCACGCAGCGAGAAGCGGCTCCTGACCTCGACGGAGGGAGCTGCCTCACCTTCCTTGAAGACGACATGCAGCATCGGAGCGCCGTACTTCGGATCGCGCACAACCTCCGCAGAACCTGCATTGCTCTGCCAATCGTTGCGACCGGGCTTGATCCATTCGGCCTCGGCGACGGAAGGCAGCGGAATCCAGGCCTGCGTCTTCCCCTGCCCTGCGAGATCGAGCCGCGTCACCACCTCGAAATCGCGCCATTTGCCGTGCTTGGGGGCGAAGGGGACCGCCTGCGCGAAGCCCTCGCGCGGCAGCAGAAGCGCCGTCCCCGCGGCGGCACCGGTCCTGAGCATGTCGCGTCGGCTGATCATCATGGGCTCCCTCCCCTGTTGTCGTTGGTGGTCATTGCGTTTGGCTTCGCAGCGCCAAGGCCCCCAGCGCTGCCAGCACCTTCGGGCTGGTCCAGTCGAGCGGTTCAGCGGTCATCAGTGCGGGCCGCTGCTCACGATCGAGCACGAAGCTCGTCGGCAACCCTTCCACTTGCCAGCGCTTCATCACCGCCCGGTCGCGGTCAAGCAGGATCGGGAAGCGCACGGGGCGGTCGCGGAAGAAGTTGCGCACACGCGCGTCGACCTCGCCGACATTGACGGCGAGGATCGTCAACGATCCATCGGCGCGTGCCGCCAGCGCATCGAGCGAGGCCATCTCCTCGATGCAGGGCGCGCACCATGTCGCGAAGAAATGGACGATGACCGGGCGGCTCCGAAAATCGGCGAGATCGCGCAGCGGACCGTCGAGCTGGTCGAGCGCAAGCGGCGGCGGGACCTGTGCAGGCCACGCGGTGAGATTACCGGCGAGGAGGTCGGTGGCCGCCAGACATGTCGCCAAGACCGAGAGCGCTCCGGCAAGGAAGCGCCTTCGCTGGAGACCGCATCGGTGAGCGCCCCGACACGCGGGAGCTGCGACGGCAAGCACACGCCATCCTTTCCCGCGCTGGCGATGGCGTCAACCGGTTCTTTGGCAGGGTGCAAGCGCCCTGCGGCGCAGTTTTACGCGCCTGGGGCTTGTGGTGTGGAAACCGAAATCTGGCTGCTTTCGCGTGGCCTTGCCCGCAGTTCGAAGCAGGGTCATTGTTCGCCATGATGAAGTTCCTGCTCATCATCGGAATCGCCGTGAGCTGCGGTCTGGCGATCTGGCTGGCACTGGAGGGAAACGCCGTCATGGCGCTCCCGCTGGTCATCGTCGTGGCTGCCCTGATCCGAACGCTCGTTCGCCTCATCAACGGCAAGTATTTCCGGCCAGCAGAGACGCCGATAGCGCAGGATTCCGAGGATTGATGGGCGGCGTGCCGGAACGGCTTCCGGTCTCACGAGGCGTTTCAGGCAATCTCGATATCTCTCGTAGAGAACTGGCTAACCAAACGTCAGGCTTCGCGCTGATCCCCGCTGTCTTCGGTGCTATTTTCGATCTGGCCGACATAACGATCTCCTCAACGGGGGGCACCATGGCTGAGCGGGTGAAGGAGCTGCTGGCGCGCGACGTCGAGACCCTGCGCGCGGATTTGCTCAAGGCGGGGGTTCTCACCGCGAAGGCCTTGCAGGAAAGCGCCGAGAGCCATGTGGCGCATCTGAATGCGGTCTTGCGCGAAACGCAGGCTCTGCAGGACGCATCGTTCTCGGTCGTGAATCGTGTCATCGCCTTCGCCAAACTCCTGTACGCTCAGGCTGCGATCATCGAATCGGAACAAGCCCGGCGCGACGCACTGGCAGCGGTCGATGGCCTGGCGGCGGTGATCGACCATGCCGAATGGCGGGAAGAGAGCTGGCTCCCGGTTTGAGCGTGCCGCTGTCCCGTCCTTCCAGCACAATCCGACCGGTTTCCGCTCCGTCCGAACACGGACTGTAGAAAGCCGGCTGAAGTGACTGGACAGCCCTGACGACAGCCTCTATATCGCCCCAACCAACACGGACGGCGCTTCGCGCTCCCGGGGCGCCCAGGTAGCTCAGTTGGTAGAGCATGCGACTGAAAATCGCAGTGTCGGTGGTTCGATTCCGCCCCTGGGCACCATTTCTTTTCCTAAGCGTCTAGATCGCCGTCTCTCTTTGGCTGATGCGGCCCGTATTCCGAACGGTCTGTCGGAGAGGGAGCAACGCCTTCTCCCAGAGACGTGCCCCCTCTCCGCCGGCGCTGGCGCCAGTCTCACCTTCGAGCGCCATGTTGGCTGGCGCATTCCAAAGACGAGCGATTACGCTCCTAGAGGGCGCCGGGACGCTCGGCGGTTACGGCTGGATTAAATCGGCGTCAGGCTCGTGGACTATCGCACCAGGGCCATCGGCAGCACGACGGCCGCAAAGATGGCGGCGACGATTGCCGTCCTCGTCCAGATTGCGAGGACACGACTGCTCGGCAGCATGTGGGCCTCCCTGCATTTCTTGTTCGTGGGAGGACACCAGCACAGGATGGATACTGCGGCAACCAGGGTTTCGATGTCGAATTCTTACCCTGACCCGGCTCGGCCGAGCCTGCCCGAAAGCGACGGGCGCCGCGTCGATCCGTTCGGAAAAAGCCGCTCGCCAGGGCGAGATCCAAAGATCCCGCGACCCGTCATCCACTGATCGCCGCGGAAGCCGTGCGGGCCTATCGTCGGCCTGGTCCGGCGTCTGTCGCGCCAGAACCCTAGCCCAAGCGCCTGTCGAGCATGTCGTCGATCCGCTCGACGATTCCTTGATGCTCCACCAGCAGTTGCTGAAGCGGCCCCAGCGGCCTGAAGGCGGCCAGGTCCTGCTGCTCCTCGCCCTCGGTGCGCCAGGCCTCGATCGCGGCGCCTGCCGCAGCGAGGGCCTCTTCGGACGGGCCGCCTTCGGAGGAAGCGCCGGCCTCTTCGGCGATACGGGTCGCGATCTGCCGGCGAAGCCGCTGCTCATGGGCGACGACGGCGTCGAGCTCATCGGTGTAGGCCATGCCCGAGGCCGCTCAGTGCACCGTCGCGAGGTCGTCGTCATCGGGGTCGATCAGCTTCGCCAGGCCGAGCTGCTCGACGCCGTCCGTGAACTCCGCGAAAGCCTCGGCATCCGTGGCGAAACTGTCCTGCCAGACCGTCGAGCCGCCGTCTTCGTCGACGAGCTCGAGCGTCCAGCCATCGGTGCCACCGATCCTGTAGATCTCGACCTGAACGGTCACGCCATCGTCGGTGAAGCTCTGCGACAGGGGCGAACGAATGATGTCAGGAAAATCAGTCATTCCCGCAGCCTAGCAAATCGAAGTCTGGCTTGCAGCAAGGGATCGCACCCGTCGCTCAGTCGTCGCTATCGCGTGGCGCCGGCGTTTCCTCGGCTTCCTCGACCGGCTCGCCCGGAATCACATAGCTGCCCTTCAGCCAGCGGCCGAGGTCGATGTCGGCGCAGCGCTTCGAGCAGAACGGCCGATAAAGGGCGAGCGCGGGCTTGCCGCAGATCGGACAAGGCTTCGCAGCCGGCACAGGCGTGTCGGTTTCAGTCATATTTGAGCGTGATGCCTCCATCGACGATGAGCTCGATGCCGGTGACATAGCGCGCTTCGTCGCTGGCAAGGAAGAGGGCGGCGTTGGCCACGTCCCAGGCCTCGCCCATGTGCCCCATCGGCACCTGCGCCGCGCGCGCCGCCCACATCGCCTCGACATCCCCGTCGCCATAGGCCTGCGCGAGGCCGGCCGAATGCTCGACCATCGGGGTCTTCATCAGCCCAGGCAGAATCGCGTTCACGCGGACCATCTGCGGCGCGAATTGCGCCGCGGTCGTGCGGGTCAGCTGGTTCAGCGCCGCCTTGGTCGCCGAATAGCTGGCATAGGGCACGCCGGTGTGGCGGATCGAGGCGATCGACGAGATGTTGATGATCGAGCCGCCCTCGCCCGTCTCCTCGAACTGGCGCTGCATCACCGGGATGACGTGCTTCATGGCCAGGAAGGCGCCGGTGAGGTTGACCTTGAAGACCCGGTCCCAGACCTCCTCCGGCAGATCGACGACGCTACCGACCTCGGCGATGCCGACATTGTTGTCGAGGATGTCGATGCGGCCGTAGCGGCCGAGCGCGCGGCCGACGAGATCGGCCACCTGATCGGCTCTGGTGACGTCGGCCTGGACGGCAAAAGCCTGCCCGCCTTCATTCTGGATGATGGCGGCGGTTTCCTCGGCGGCGTCGCGGTTGATGTCGGCGCAGATCACCTTCGCGCCCTCGCGGGCGAAGATCGTGGCGGTCGCCTTGCCATTGCCCCAGCCCGGGCCGATCGACCCCGCCCCGGCCACGATCGCGACCTTGCCTCTCAGACGTCCGGTCATTGCGTGTCATCCTCCGTCGCGCGCCTTGTCAGCCCGGCGCTTTGCCCCGTGAGGATCGGGCGTCGATCGCGAACAGGCAACCCCTGCCCTGCGATCAGGCTGCGTTCATCCAGCCGAAGCGGATCGGGAAGCCCTCGCCGCCGAGCAGATTGACCGTCTCGTAGAGCGGCAGGCCGACGACGCCGGTGTAGGAGCCCACCAGCTTGATCACGAAGGAGCCGGCGATGCCCTGGACGGCGTAGCCGCCGGCCTTGCCGCGCCACTCGCCCGAAGCGAGGTAGTTCTCGATATCCTCGGTGGAGAGGCGCTTGAAACGCAGCCGCGTCTCGACGATCCGATCCCGGATCGCGCCCGACGGCGTCACCAGCGCCACGCCGGTGTAGACGCGGTGCGCCCGGCCCGAGAGCAGGCGCAGGCAGGCGGCAGCTTCGTCGACGATCTCGGCCTTGGGCAGGATGCGCCGGCCGACGGCGACCACCGTATCGGCGGCGACGATGTAGCAACCCTCGAGATCGGCCCGCGCCTTGGCGCCCTCGCGCGCAGCTTCCGCCTTCTCGCGGGCCAGGCGGCGGGCGAGATCGCGAGGCCGCTCGCCCTTGTGCGGCGTCTCGTCGAGATCGGCCGGCAGCAGCGCATCCGGCTTCAGTCCCGCTTGCTCGAGCAAGGCGAGACGGCGCGGCGAAGCCGAGGCGAGCACCAGCATCGGCCGCCAGCCGGGATGTTTGGGAGAGGAGAACAGGCTCAAAAGGCTTCCCGACGCATTTCAGACGCCGAGACGACCGGCGCGGCATCAGCCTTAGAACATTTCGACGGCGCGATAAATCGGCAACCGAAACGCGTAAGATGCATGTCAGCCGCTTCTGCAATCGCTGGTTCTGCGCGTGGTGTATAAAAGCTGGGCGGGAGAACTGGTATACCACGGGTTGCCAAGCCCGCCTGCGGGCGGCAGACTCCATCCCCCTCGGCGTCAAGCCGTTCATGACTGTGTTTCCGGAGTTCGCCCATGCCGAGTTCGCGCAAGCCATCGCGCTCCGCCGTCGCGGCTGGAGCGGATGCACAGGTGCTTGCCGCGCGTGTGATGGCCATGCAGGCGGAAGCCGGTATCACCATCGCCATGCGGATGCCGATCCTGCTGAAGGGCGCCTTCGGCGACAGCCGCGGCCAGCACGAGGCGACGAACGCCGTCATGGAGAAGCTCTCGGCCATGGTCGAGAGCAGCCTCGCCGCAACGCAGGCCGCCACGGCCTTCTGGTGGGGGCTTGCCCTCAACCCGCCCGGTCAGTTCGACATGGCTGCGGCAGCGGTCCGGGCTGCAGACAGCACGCTCGAACCCTTCGCACGACGTACCCGCGCCAATGCCGCCAGGCTCAGCGGCAGCCGCCGCTAGCCCAATCGGGCGCGGCGACTTCTCGACGGAAGCGCTTCAGACCGTATCTTGCGGTGCAGGCTCGGCGGCCCCGGCAGCCGGCGCCGGCAGGCTGTGCTCGCGCTCGAGCTTGCGATAGCGCGCAACGCTCAACGGGATGAGTGCGAGATAGGCCACGACCACGAGGGACAGCACCTCGAAGGGATAGGCGAAGAGCAGCCCCGCCACGATCACCACGGCCACGAAGATCGGCAGGACCCGGTCGCGCGGGACCCGGGTGCCCAGCGTCTTGCCGGCATAGCAGGGGATGCGCGAGATCGTCAGGAAGGCGATGAACAGGATGTAGATGCCGACGAAGGGCGCGCCATAGTCCTGAACCGGCACGCCGATCGCCTGCAGATAGACCGGCAGCATCGCCGTGATCGCACCCGCGGGCGCCGGCATCCCGACGAAGAAGTTCTTCTGCCAGTCCGGCCGGTCCGGGTCGTCGATCATGACGTTGAAGCGCGCGAGCCTGAGCGCCATGGCGCAGGCGAGCGTCAGCACGATGATCCAGCCGAACGACTTCAGATCGTGCAGGACGAAGATCCACAGCACATAGCCGGTGGCGACGCCGAAATTGACGAAATCGGAGAGCGAATCGAGCTCGGCGCCGAAGCGCGAGGTGCCCTTGAGCATGCGCGCCAGACGGCCGTCGACGCCGTCCAGGGCCGCAGCGATCAGGATGCAGATCGTCGCGGTCTCGAGCTTGCCTTCGACCACGAGGCGCATCGCCGTGAGCCCGAGGCAGAGCGCCAGCAGCGTGACGACATTCGGCGCCAGCAGCCGGAACGGGATCGGCTTGAAGCGGGCGCGCCTGGACTCGACGCGCTCGGGTTCGAAGGGGGGAAACAGATCGCTCATGCGAGCCGAAATACGCGGTTTCGCGAGCGGGCGCTAGCGCGGGGCAAAGCGATGGGGCACGCCGTCCCCACCCTGCCTCTCAGATATCGCGGAAGCTGCGCGCGACCGGCTCGTTGCCGCTCATGTCGGCCAGCACCGTCTCACCTGCGATCGCGGTCTGGCCTTCGCCGACCAGCGGCACGACATGCGCCGGCAGATAGACGTCGACGCGCGAGCCGAAGCGGATGAGGCCGAAGCGCTCGCCGGTCGCAAGCGTGTCGCCCTGCTTGACGAACGGGACGATGCGGCGAGCGATCAGGCCGGCGATCTGCACGACGCCGACGATGCCTGAGGAGGTCTCGATCGCCAGCGCGTTGCGCTCGTTGTCGTCACTCGCCTTGTCGAGCTCGGCATTGAGGAACAGGCCCGGCGTATAGGCGATCTTGGCGATACGGCCCGGAACCGGCGCGCGGTTCACATGGCAGTCGAAGACATTCATGAAGATCGAGACGCGGGTCATCGGCTCGGCCGGCAATTCGAGCTCCGGCGGCGGCAGGGCCGAGGCGATCTGGCTGATCCGGCCATCGGCCGGGGAGATCACGAGACCTTCGCGCTGGGGCGTGACCCGGACGGGGTCGCGGAAGAAATAGCAGATCCAGACCGTTATGATCGCGCCGATCCAGCCGAAGGGCGACCAGAGATTGGCGAGCACGATGGTCGCGACCAGCCCGATGGCGATGAAGACATAGCCCTCCTTGTGGATGGGCACGATCACCTTGCGGACGGAATCGACGAGGGACATGAGGCGGGTTTCCGTTAGGCTGTCGGCGCGCCGGGCGCACATCAATGGCATTGCCGCAGCGGCGGTGCCGGCCGCGGCGTTGCGCTGATTTAGGGCGTTCCGGCCCTCAGGGAAAGCCCGGAAACTGCGACATCGCGACAGATGCACCGTTCAAAAGGCGCAAAAGCCGGAACCGTCCCAGCCCGCACCCGTTCACCAGCCAGGGAAAGCCATCCAGACAGGAGCGAGCCATGGCGAAGGCAACGGCCAAAACCGGGACGACCAAACGGGTTGCAGCAGCCGTCCAGCAACAGCGGCGAATCCAGAAGCAGGTCGCGCAGGCCGAACGCGCGCGGCCGAAGCAAAAGACCGAGGCGATGCAGGCCGGCGCCCGCGCCTATCCCGTTCCGCCGTTCAGGAAACAGCATCAGGCCAAGCCGGGCAGCGAAGCGCAGCTCGACCCGGCGCCGATGTACGACGCCCCGTTCTACAAGGGCTCGGGCAAGCTCGAAGGCCAGGTCGCGCTCATCACCGGTGGCGACTCGGGTATCGGGCGCGCTGTCGCCGTGCTGTTCGCGCGCGAGGGTGCGGATGTCGCGATCCTGCATCTCGACGAGACGCTGGATGCCGCCGCGACGGTCGAAGCTATCGTTTCAGAGGGGCGCAAGGCGATCGCGATCAAGGGCGACGTACGTGATCCCGCCTTCTGCCGAAAGGCGACCAAGGAGGTGGTCAAGCGATTGGGCAAGCTCGACATCCTCGTCAACAACGCGGCTTTCCAGGTTCATGCCGCCAATTTCGAAGATCTCACGGAAGAGCATTTCGACACGACGCTGAAGACCAATCTCTATGGCTACTTCCACATGGCCAAGGCCGCGGTGGAGCACCTGCCGCATGGCGGCGCGATCGTGAACACGGGTTCCGTCACCGGGCTCGACGGCAGCAAGGACCTGATCGACTACGCCACGACAAAGGGCGGCATCCATGCCTTCACGCGTTCGCTTGCGGCGCATCTGGTAGCGCGTGGCATCAGGGTCAATGCGGTGGCGCCCGGGCCGGTATGGAGCCCGCTCAACCCCTCGGACAAGACGGCCGAGGACGTCGCCCAGTTCGGCGCCAAGGTCCCGATGAAGCGGCCGGCCCAGCCGGAGGAGATCGCTCCGGCCTATGTCTTCCTCGCCTCGCGCCAGTGCTCCAGCTACATCACCGGCGAGGTGCTGCCGATCATCGGCGGGTACTGAACTGCCGGACAGCCGTGGTTCGCGCTAGGCGAGCCTCGGCATCTGGACAAACCGCACGGCCGCCTTCCAGGTGACGAAGCCGAACACGAACAGCACGAAGCTCTCGGCGATGGCGAAGGGCGGCTCGGACTGGGTCGGCGCCAGCGCCCGCAGCGCAGGAATCTTGGCGAACATCTGCGCCACCAGCACGAAGACCAGCAGGTAGAAGGTCAGCATCGCCGTGATCGCGTAGGTCCGGCGCCAGGGCCCTTCCAGCCTGCGCCCATACAGCGCGAAGCCGGCGATCGCGACGAGCACGAGCGAGATCGCGCCGACGATGTGGGACGGCAGGATGCCGTTGAACGGAAAGCCGAAACCGGTCGCGCTGGTCGCGAAGGCGGTGGACAGGAACACGCCGGTCCAGCCCGGCCGCGTATGCCCCTGCAACAGCCCGGCCGCGACCGGGAATCCGGCGACGATGGCGATCAGGCTGAGCCAGGTATGAAAACCTACAAATGTCGTCGGATCGAACACAGTCGCCTTCCCCCGATGGCTTGGTCTGCCGGCGGAGCATGCAGGAAAGGCGATGAAGTTGCGAGAGGTTTTAAACTAGCCGGGAGGCCGCCGCGCCGCTTTCGAACGCAGCCGCTGTGATGCTCAGGACGTCAGGCTCACCCTGACGCTTTCGCCCTCGGCCTCGTTGGCACGCTGGAGCGTGGCCTTGGCCTCGTCGACCTCACGCTGGCGGTTCCACATGGCCGCATAGACGCCGTCCGCCGCGAGCAGGTCGCGATGGTTGCCGCGCTCGACGATGATGCCCTTGTCGAGCACGATGATCTCGTCGGCATTGACCACCGTGGAGAGCCGGTGCGCGATGACGAGCGTGGTGCGGCCTTCGCTGACGCGGTCGAGCGCGTCCTGGATCTCCTTCTCGGTGAAGGAATCCAGCGCCGAGGTCGCCTCGTCGAGGACGAGGACCGGCGGGCCCTTCAGGATGGTGCGGGCGATGGCGACGCGCTGCTTCTCGCCGCCCGAAAGCTTCAGGCCGCGCTCGCCGACCGAGGTGGCGTAGCCTTCCGGCAACAGACGGATGAAGCGGTCGATCTGGGCGAGCCGCGCAGCTTCCGCGACCTCTTCCATCGTCGCCTCGGGGCGACCGTAGAGGATGTTGTATTCGATGGTGTCGTTGAACAGCACCGTATCCTGCGGGACCATGCCGATGGCGGCGCGCAGGCTGACCTGCTGAATATCCACGATCGGCTGGCCGTCAATCAGGATGCGGCCCTCCTGAGGCTCGTAGAACCGGAACAGCAGCCGCGAGATCGTCGACTTGCCGGCGCCGGACGGGCCGACGATGGCGACCGTCTGCCCCGGCAGGACCTTGAACGAGACGCCGCGCAGGATCGGCCGCTCCGGTACATAGGCGAAGTGGACATCCTCGAACGCGACCTCTCCGGCCCGTACATCCAGGGGCAACGCGCCGGGCTTGTCCTGGATCTCGGGGTCGCGGCCGATCAGCGAGAACATCTGGGCGATGTCGAGCGTCGCCTGCTTGATCTCGCGATAGACGGTGCCCATGAAATTCAGCGGCAGGTAGAGCTGAATCAGCATCGAGTTGATCAGGATGAGATCGCCGACCGTGTTCGTGCCGGCCTGGAAGCCGCGCACCGCCATCACCATCGAGAGCGTCAGCCCCACGGCGAAGATCGCGGCCTGGCCGAAATTCAGCCAGGCAAGCGAGGTGTAGGACTTGATCGAGTTGCGCTCGTAGCGCGCCATCGACTGATCGTAGCGCGCGGTCTCGCGGGCTTCCGCGCCGAAATACTTCACGGTCTCGTAGTTGAGCAGCGAGTCGATCGCCTTGGCGTTCGCGTCCGTGTCCGACTCGTTCATCGCCGAGCGGATGGCGATGCGCCATTCGGTCGCCTTGATGGTGTAGGTCATGTAGGCCGTGACCATCGTGACCAGAACGACGACGTAGCGCCAGTCGAATAGATAAAGCAGCACGGCGATGATCAGCACGACCTCGATGATCACCGGCACGAGCTGGTTGAGGCCGAGGCGCACCATCTCCTCGATGCCGTTGCGGCCGCGCTCCAGCACGCGGGTCAGGCCGCCGGTCTTGCGCTCCAAGTGGAAGCGCAGCGAGAGATGGTGGAGATGGCCGAAGGTCTGCAGCGCGAGCGTCCGCACCGCATGCATGAACACGGGCGCAAAGATGGCGTCGCGCAGTTGCACGAAGGCGGCCGAGCCGACGCGGGCGAGGCCGTAGAGGACCGTCAGCGCCAGCGGCGCGCCGACCAGCCAGGGCAGCCAGCTCTCCAGATTCGAATAGGTGCCGGCCAGGGCGTCGGTTACCCATTTGAAGCTGAACGGCACCCCCATCAGCACCAGGCGGCCCGCCACCATCAGGGCGAAGGCGGCAACGACGCGACCGCGCAGATCGGCGCGTTCCGCCGGCCAGAGATAGGGCCAGAGCGCGCGGAAGGTGGCGAAGAAGCCGGAACCCGGTTGGAGGATCGCGGAACGGGAGAAGCTCGGCGCCGGAGGCGGCGCTGACGGCAGGGACATTTTCAAACGATTCCAGTTGGTGCGCTCATATAGGCGCAATCGGACGCCAATGCATGGGGGAACGCGGTGCCATCTGCGCGCCCTTGCCCGAAAGCCGCCTTGCTCTCGCCGAAAGCCCGGTGTCTGATCCGGCTCAGAGCGCAAGGACGCTCACGACCGGGGACAGAAACAACCATGAGAGATCAGCATCTTATCGCCATGGGGCTCGGCGCCGCCGCCGCTCTCGTTCTGGCCACGCTGCCCGCCGCCGCGCAGGCCGGCAAGCCGCATGCGCAGGTCACCATCACCAATCAGCGCACCGTGCCGCTGACGAGTTTCGAGATCGCCACCGCCGGCGAGCAACCCCGTCTCGTCGCCAAGCTCGCCAAGCCGCTGGCGCCCGGCAAGAGCGTCGCGCTCAAGCTCAACAAGCCGCAGGGCTGTGCCTATACGGTGCAGGGGAAATTCGACGACGAGGCTGCCAGCGACGCCGACATGGATCTGTGCCGGGACCGCGTCATCCGCCTGACGGAGTGAGGCGACGAGCGCGTCATTCTCGGGCGGAGCGAAGCGCAGACCCGAGAGTGACGGGACGAAGAGGTAGGAGCCTTCTTCCGCAAGAGATGCCCGGGGCAAGCCCGGGCATGACGTTTCGGCGCCTCACGCCGTGGCGCCGGCCTTCACCAGCTTATAGGTGATCGAGTCGACCAGCGCCTGAAACGAGGCGTCGATGATGTTGGCGCTGACGCCGACCGTGGTCCAGCGCTCGCCCGTCTCGTCGCCAGATTCAATCAGCACGCGGGTGACTGCATCGGTACCACCCTGGAAGATACGGACCTTGTAGTCGACGAGGCGCAGGCCCCCGATCAGCGACTGGTAGCGGCCGAGATCCTTGCGCAGGGCGATGTCGAGCGCATTGACCGGGCCGGCATCGCCTTCGGCGGCCGAGATCAGCACGTCGTCACCGACCTTCACCTTCACGATCGCCTCGGAAAAGGTGACGAGCTCGCCCAGCGCATTGTAGCGGCGCTCGACATTTACCGCGAAGCGCTCGACCGCGAAATAATCCGGCACCTCGCCGAGGATGCGCTTCACCAGCAGGAAGAACGAGGCATCGGCTCCCTCGAAGGCGTAGCCTTGTGCCTCCTTGTCCTTGACCTCCTGCAGCACCCGGTTCAGTCGCGGGTCGTCGCGGCCGAGCGTGACGCCGATGCGCTCGAGTTCGGCGACGAGGTTCGACTTGCCGCCCTGATCGGAAACCAGGACCTTCCGGGTGTTGCCGGTCGCCTCGGGGGCGACATGCTCGTAGGTGCGCGGGTCCTTCAGCACCGCCGAGGCGTGGATGCCAGCCTTGGTGGCGAAGGCCGAGGCGCCAACGAAGGGCGCGTGGCGATTCGGCGCCCGGTTCAGCATCTCGTCGAGGGCGCGCGAGACATGGGCGAGGTCGGCGAGCTGCGCATCGCTGACGCCGAGTTCAAAACGGTCGCGATAGCGCTCCTTCAGCTTCAGCGCGCCGATCAGCGTGACGAGATTGGCGTTGCCGCAGCGCTCTCCCAAGCCGTTGAGCGTGCCCTGGATCTGGCGTGCGCCGGCCTCGATGGCCGCCAGCGAATTGGCGACGGCGCAGCCGCAATCATCATGCGCGTGGATACCGAGATTGTCGCCCGGCACGGTGTTCGTCACCTCGCGGACGATGGCGCCGACCTCGTCCGGCAGCGTGCCGCCATTGGTGTCGCAGAGCACGACCCAGCGGGCGCCGGCCTCATAGGCCGTGCGGGCGCAGGCGAGCGCATAATCGGGATTGGCCTTGTAGCCATCGAAGAAATGCTCGCAGTCGAGCATCACCTCGCGGCCGGCCGCCTTCGCCGCCTCCACGCTCTCGCGGATGCCGGCGAGGTTCTCCTCCAGCGAGATCTCGAGCGCGACATGGACGTGGTAGTCCCAACTCTTGGCGACGAAGACGATGGCGTCGGCCTTCGCCTCCAGCAGCGCCGCGATGCCGGGGTCGTTCGCCGCCGAGCGCCCTGCCCGCTTGGTCATGCCGAAGGCGGCGAACTTCGCCTGCTTCGTCGGCTTGTGCTCGAAGAAGGCGGTATCGAGCGGGTTGGCGCCGGGATAGCCGCCCTCGACATAATCGACGCCAAGCCGATCGAGCAGGGCGGCGACGGCGCGCTTGTCGTCGAGCGAGAAATCGACGCCGGTGGTCTGGGCGCCGTCGCGCAGCGTCGTGTCGAAGAGCTGGACGCGAGCGCCCGTCATCGCTCGCGCCGGAGCTTGAAGCGAACGACGCGCGGCACGACCATCGCCAGCATGACCAGCTTGATGGCGAAGGAAAGCGAGCCGGCAGGGCGGATCTTCGGGCTCATCGCTTCACCTCCCAGGTGGTCGTCGGCTCGCCAGTTGTGGCTTCCTTACCGTCCTTCAGCGCGATGCCCATGACGGCAAGTTCGTCGCGGATGCGATCGGATTCGGCGAAGTTCTTCGCGCGGCGGGCTTCGAGGCGAGCGGCGATCAGCCCCTCGACCTCCGATGCGACGGCAGTGCTGACAGCCGCCACCTCCGGCAATCGGATGCCGAGCAGATCAAGTCCAGCCAGCAACGCCGGCAGGTCGTCAGCCTTACGTAGCGCATGGAGCTCAGCGAGAACACGGGCCGTGTTGAGATCATCGGCCAGTGCATCGAGCAGTTCCTCAGAGGGCTTGGACGCCTCGGTGTCCTGTGCCATCTCGGCCCAGTCCTGCAAGGTCCGCTCCGCCTCCTCCAACGCCCTCACCGTCCAATCGATCGGCTGGCGGTAATGCGTCTTCAACATCGCGAGGCGCAGCACTTCGCCCGGCCATGCCCGGCCGCCGAAGGTCTCGGTCGCCAGCAGTTCGTTGATGGTGACGAAGTTGCCGAGGGACTTCGACATCTTCTCGCCTTCGACCTGCAGGAAGCCGTTATGCATCCAGATATTGGCCATGCGGGCTGAGCCCTCCCCGCCGCCGAAGGCGCAGCAGGACTGGGCGATCTCGTTCTCGTGGTGCGGGAAGACGAGATCGATGCCGCCACCATGGATGTCGAAGACGTTCTTGGCCGGGTCGTCGCAAGCAAGCCCGCCGCCGAAGGGCGTCAGCAGCTTCGCCATCGACATGGCCGAGCACTCGATATGCCAGCCGGGGCGGCCGGGCGTGGCGATGCCGGCCGGGGACGGCCAGCCGGGGTCGATGCCATCACGGCTCGGCTTCCACAGCACAAAATCCATCGAGTCGCGCTTGTAGGGCGCGACGTCCACCCGCGCGCCGGCCAGCATCTCGTCGAGCGAGCGGCGGGCGAGCGTGCCGTATTTCGGCGCCTTCGTCAGATGGGAGACCGCGGGCACATGGAACAGCACATGCTCTTCGGCGACATAGGCGACGCCGCGCGCGATCAGGCGCTCGATGATCGCCTTCATCTCCTCGATATGCTCGGTCGCCCGTGGCTCGCTCGTTGGGCGCAGGTTGCCGAGCCCATCCACATCGGCGTGGAACTGCGCCGTCGTGGTCTCGGTGACCTTCGCGATCGCCTCGTTCAGCGGCAGGCCGGGGAAATCGCGGGCGGCGCGCGCATTGATCTTGTCGTCGACGTCCGTGAGGTTGCGGGCATAGGTGACGTGATCCGGCCCATAGATGTGCCGCAGCAGCCGGTAGAGCACGTCGAAGACGATGACCGGGCGGGCATTGCCGATATGGGCGTAGTCGTAGACCGTCGGGCCGCAGACATACATCCGCACATTCGACGGATCGATCGGCGCGAAGTCCTGCTTCGTCCGCGTCAGCGTGTTGTAGAGCCTCAGGGTCGGCGACATCGGGGCTAAATCCTGAAAACGAACGAAACGGCGAAAAGCAAAAAACGACCTGGCCGCTGGCCGGGGCGCTTTTGTCGGTTCGTTTTCAGGACGAGGACGTGAGCAGCCGGCCAGCGAAAGCTAGCGGCAAATAATGCAAGGGCTGTTGATGGCGGCTCGCGTCATGGGAAGAACTGATTGCCTTTCCGCAAGCTTTCCGTCAAGAGGGCGGCCGATTGCTGCAATGCAGCATTGCACCAAGGTTGCCGCGCTTCATTCAAATTTAACCGGCCGGAACCATCATCCCGATTCGCGGGTTCTCCGCCGGTCGTCACCAGGAAACTCAATTCATGCGCCGCGCCGTGGCCTTCGTCGGACTGCTGGGGATCGTTGCCGCCGGCATCTCGCTCTCGGTGATGCCGTCCAGCCGCTCGGTGGCCGCCGCCAACGAGCCGCGCACCTTCCTGATCCCGGCCAGCGACGGCTACGGCGTCGCCGACTGCATCTCCACCAAGGCGGAATGCGGCAAGATCGTCGCCACCGCCTGGTGCGAATCCCAGGGCTTCGGCAAGGCGGTCGCCTTCGGCGTCGCCGACCGCGAGGATTTCACGGGCACGGTCGCGCGGCCGAGCCCGACGCAGGTGGCCGAGCAGCCGCTCAGCATCACCTGCAGCGATTGATCGCCCTTCCGCTCACTTGATCCACTCCGAGCATTTCGGCGGTTCGCCGGATGCGCCCCAGGGCATGATCGGCACGGTCGAGGTCGAGTTCTGCGGCGAGCCGTCGATCAGCTTGTCGGTATAGACCAGATAGACCAGCACGTTGCGCTTGGCGTCGCAGCCGCGCACGATCTGCATCTTCTTCCAGACCAGCGAGCGGCGCTCGCGGAAGACGACATCGCCCTGCTCCGCCTTCTCCTTGAACTTGATCGGGCCGACCTGGCGGCAGGCGAGCGAGACCTCGGAAACTTCCTCGGCCACGCCGAACATGCCGGAAACGCCGCCCTTCTCGGGCACGGTGTAGTGGCAGGCGACGCCATCGATGATCGGATCGTCGACGCCGTAGACGGCGAGCTTGTCGTTCGGGGTCAGCATCTTCCAGACCGTCGACTTGCGGAAGATCAGATCCTCCTGCGCCGTGGCCGGCGACAGCATCATTCCTGATAGGGTGAGGGCCAGCACGGCCAGGACCCAACGACGAAGCAGCATTCCCATTCTCCCGGCGCGTTCCAGCTCGGCGCCCGGCAGGATATGGGAAGCCCGCAGGCACTGCACCAGAGTTCTGCTGCACCAGAGTTCTGAGGGTGTGCGCTGTCGCCTCATCGAGAAGGATCGCTTCGTGCTGCCAGAACTGGAAAGCGAGAGACTGCTGCTGCGCCCGCGCCGGCTCGACGACATCGATACTATCGCCCGCATGAACGCCGATCCGCAGGTGATGCGCCATATCGCGGCTATCGGCGATCCGGCGATGGGGCGAGACGCGGTGGCGGCACGCAGCTTCAGCCATGTCGCGCAGGGGCTCGGCTACTGGTCGGTCTTCGCCAGGGCGGACCCGGCCGAGTTCACCGGCTATGTCGGCCTCATTCCGGATGGCGAGCCCGTGGACGATGTCCAGCTCAGCTATCGCTTCGAAGTGCGCCACTGGGGCAAGGGCTATGCCGGGGAAGCAGCGATATGCCTGCTGCACCATGCGTTCGGCACGCTCGGTTTCCCGGCGATCGCCATCACGACCCATCCGCTCAACAGCGCCTCGCTGCGTCTGGCGGAGCGGCTCGGCTTCGAAGCCGAGCCGTCCGACCCCGATATCCTCATCGGCGAACCGGCGGTGCCTGCCGCCCGTCTCAAGCTCACGCTTGGCGATTGGTTGAAGCTCAGCTCGCCAGAGGCTTGAAGACGAGATAGGCCGCGACGAGCGCGCCGACGACGCCGAGCGCGAAGAGGACGAGCTTCAGCCGCGTCATCGCGCTGGCGAAGGCGACATTGCCGCCATCGACCTGGGGGTAACGGTCGAGCAGGCGCGCCACAGCGAAGTTCTCGGCGACATCGCAGAGCCCACCGAGCAGCCAGCCCCCGCCGCAGAGCGCCGCCACCCACCAGGGCTGCCCGCGCATGCCGAGCCCGACGATCAGCAGCGCGCCGACGATCGCATAGGTGAAGGCGCAGGCGACATCGGCCGGCAGCACGCGGTTGCGGTAGCGGGCGCGAATTTTCTCGCCATAGAGCGAGAACAGCTTCTCGACATCGGCGACGTTGTAGCCATCCCAGTCGCTCTCCAGCATGCGCGGCACGCCCTGCCGGTTCGACCAGAAGCCGACCGCCCAGAACAGCACCACCACCAGCACCGGGCCCCAGATGAAGAAGGCGAGCGGTATGGTGGTCGAAAAGAACGGCACGGTCTCGGTCATGGCATCTCGGCTCTCGCGGCAGACATCGGCGCTTCCGGATCAGGTTATCCGGCGCGCGGGCCGCCGCCAAGCACGGCAAGCCCGCCTTCCCGGCTCAGAGCAACTCTTCCGGTGGAAGCAGGTCGAGGCGGCGCAGCTCGACGCGCGTCTGCTGCGAGTCGAACAGCAGGAAATACTCGTCGAGCTGCGGCGGAGGGACTTCGGTGCCGGCCAGCATCGCATGGGCCTGGCCACGATGGTGGATCTGATGCTGGAAGAGATGCGCCAGCAGGTCGTCGATCCGCTCCTCGATCGCGCCATGCTCGCCGCGGTCGGTGGCGACGGTGGAGCTGAAAGTGGCGTCCGTGAACCCGTCGCAGACGGCGATCAGGCGGCGGTCGGCCACGGTCTGCGCCTGGAACAGCCCGCTCAAGTCGAAGGGTCGGAAGCGCTCGAACACCTGCCGGCCAAGCCCGCCGCGTTCGAGCGCGTCGATGTAATAGAGATCGACCATCAGGTTGTGGTTCAGCGTCTCATGCAGCGAGGGGAAGAAGCTCGTGCGCGTCGCCGTGAACGCCTCGTCGCCGAGCCGCATGCAGGCCGAGAGCAGCCGCCAGTTCGCCCAGGCGTTGTTATGCGCCATCTTGCGGAAATGGGCGCTCAACGGCCCATGGCGGCCCGCGCTCTCAGACATCGCGCGGCTTAGACATGAGGCAGGATCTCCTGTTCGATCGCGCCGAAGATCGAATGCCCGGCGGCATCCTTCATCTCGATGCGGACCGTGTCGCCGAAGCGCAGGAACGGCGTCTTCGGCTCGCCCTGGTGAATCGTCTCGACCATGCGCTGCTCGGCGATGCAGGCATAGCCCAGCCCGCCCTCCGCCGCTGGCCGGCCGGGGCCGCCATCGGAATCGCGATTCGAAACCGTGCCGGAGCCGATGATCGTCCCGGCCGAGAGGCGCCGCGTCGCGGCGGCGTGGGCGACGAGCGTGCCGAAATCGAAGGTCATGTCGACACCGGCATCGGGCTTGCCGAAGAGCGTGCCGTTGACCTGCGCCAGCAGCGGCAGGCCGAGCTTGCCGTCCTGCCAGGAGGAGCCGAGTTCGTCCGGCGTGACCGCGACCGGCGAGAAGGCCGAGGACGGCTTTGACTGAACGAATCCAAAGCCTTTCGCCAATTCGCCGGGAATCCGATTCCGCAGGCTCACATCGTTTGCGAGCATGATGAGCCGGATGTGCCCGAGCGCCTCGGCGCGGCTCGCACCCATCGGCACATCACCGGTCACGACCGCGATCTCGGCCTCGAAATCGATGCCGTCCTCCTCGCTGCGTGCCAGCACCGGCTGGCGCGGGCCGAGCGTGACGTCGCTGCCACCCTGGTACATCAATGGGTCGGTCCAGAAGCTCTCCGGCATGGCCGCGCCGCGCGCCTTCCGGACGAGATCGACGTGGTTCACATAGGCCGAGCCGTCGAGCCACTGATAGGCGCGCGGCAGCGGCGCCGCGCAATGGTGCTCATGAAAGCGGAAGGACGGCACCGAGCCGTGCTCCAGACTCTCGGCAAGGTCTGCCAGACGCGGAGCATGGCGCCCCCAGTCGTCCAGTGCCGCCTGCAAGGTCGCGACGACGGGAAAGGCGTCGGTCGCCCGCGTCAGGTCCCGCGAGACGACGACGAGGCGGCCATCACGGCCATGCGAGAGCGAGGCAAGCTTCATCTCTTTTCATTCCTTCGCGGACGCGCCAATAAGGACGCAACAAGCCTTCGGGAGGAGACCATATGGAACGTCGCAGCTTTTTGAAAACGGGGGCGCTCGCCGCCGCGGCGACTTCGGTCGCGATGCCGGCGATCGCGCAGTCCCAGCCCGAGGTGAAATGGCGGTTGACCTCGAGCTTCCCGAAGTCGCTCGACACGATCTTCGGCACCGCGCAGCAGTTCTCGAAATACGTATCCGAGGCGACCGACGGCAAGTTCGACATCCAGGTCTTCGCACCCGGCGAGATCGTGCCCGGCCTGCAGGCGCTCGATGCCGTCTCCTCCGGCACGGTCGAATGCGCGCATTCCCCCACCTATTTCTACATCGGCAAGGACCCGACGCTCGGGCTCGGCACCGGCATCCCCTTCGGCCTCAATGCCCGCCAGCAGCATAGCTGGTGGTATTTCGGCGGCGGCGAGCAGATCGTGAACGGCGTGCTCGACCGCTTCAATGCCTATTCGATCCCCTGCGGCAATTCCGGCTGCCAGATGGGCGGCTTCTTCCGCAAGGAACTCACTGGTCTCGACGACCTCAAGGGGCTGAAGTTCCGCATCGGCGGCATGGGCGGCGCGGTTCTCGCCAAGCTCGGCGTGGTGCCGACGCAGATCGCGCCCGGCGACGTCTATCCGGCGCTGGAGCGCGGCACGATCGACGCGGCCGAGTTCGTCGGCCCCTATGACGACGAGAAGCTCGGCTTCATCCGCGTCGCGAAATATTACTACTACCCCGGCTGGTGGGAGGGCGGCGCGATGCTGCACCTGATCATCGGCAAGGATGCCTGGGCCAAGCTGCCGAAGCACTACCAGGCCATCGTCCAGAACGCCTGCGAAGCGGCCAACAACTGGATGCTGGCGAAGTACGACTTCGTGAACCCCGGCGGCCTGCGCCGGCTGGTCTCGCAGGGCGCGCAGCTGCGCGGCTTCCCGCTGCCGGTCATGGAAGCGGCGCTCAAGGCGGCCGAGGAGTATTACGCCGAAACCAGCGCCAAGAGCCCGGACTTCAAGAAGGGCTACGATTCGATGGTCGCCTTCCGTGGCGAGAACCTGCTCTGGTGGCAAGTCGCGGAGCTGTCCTACGACTCGTTCATGAACAGGCTGAAGGCGCGCTGAGGCGCGCCTGCTCACCGCCATGACAACGAAACCGCCAGCATCCGAGCCGGAAAACCAGGCGCTCCATCTGGAGCGCTTCCTGCCCTATCGCCTCAACGTCGTGGGCACGCTGGGCGGCCGCGCGCTCGGGCGCATCTATGGCGAGCATTTCGGCATCGGCATCCCGGAATGGCGGGTGGTGGCGCAGCTCGGCGAGTTCGGCAAGCTGACCTCGCGCGACATCGGCGAGCTCGCCCAGATGCATAAGACCAAGGTCTCGCGCGCGGTCACCGAGCTGGAGAAACGCGGCCTCGTCTCGCGTGCGGAGAACCGGCAGGACCGGCGCGAATCCTTCGCGACGCTGACTGCCGCCGGCCGACGCATCTACAACCAGATCGTGCCGCTGGCGCTCGGCTTCGAGGCGCGCTGGCTCGAGGGCATCGCGCCCGACGAGCTCAAGGTGTTCGAGCGCGTGCTCTCGACGCTGACAGAGCGCGGCCGCCACCTCGCCGGCAACTATCGTGACGAGGACGGGGCGTAGCGGCTGCGATGAACCACGTGGGCGCCGTCATGCTCGGGCTTGACCCGAGCATCTCGTGACGCCGAGGCTCCTCGCCGCTCTCGGCTGAGATTCTCGGGTCAAGCCCGAGAACGGCGCGCATTCCCGCCGCGCCCTCAAAAATACCGGGCGAGATTCTTCCTGATCCGCGGCAACGGGTCTTCGCCCTTCGGGGGATAAGCGAAAGCCGTCCCCGTGATCGTCTCGTAGGCGCGGACATAAACCGCCGAGGTCTGGTCGATCAGCTCCTGCGGGATCGGCGGCAGCTCTTCCTTGTAGGGGTCACAGCGGGCCACGACCCAGTTGCGGACGAAATCCTTGTCGAAGGATTCGGGCTTCTCGCCGGCAGCGAAGCGGGCCGGGAAGCTTTCGGCGAACCAATAGCGGCTCGAATCCGGCGTATGGATCTCGTCGGCCAGGATGATGCGCCCCTCGGCATCCGTGCCGAACTCGTATTTGGTGTCGGCGAGGATCAGGCCACGCTCGCGGGCGAGCTTCTGGCCGCGCGCGAAGAGCGCGAGCGCGTAGCCTGAAACCGTGTCCCACTGCTCCTGCGTCAGCAGCCCGCCCTCGACGATCTGGCGCTGCGACAGCGGCTCGTCATGCCCGCCGTCGAAGGCCTTGCTCGTCGGCGTGATGATCGGCTGCGGCAATTCCTGATTGTCGCGCAGGCCGTCCGGCAGGGTGATGCCGTACATCTCGCGCTGGCCCTGCTTGTAGAGCGTCAGGATCGAGGTGCCGGTCGTGCCGGCCAGATAGCCGCGGACCACGATCTCGACGGGCAGGATCTCGAGGCGCCTGCCGACCACGACATTCGGATCCGGATATTCCAGCACATGGTTGGGGCAGATATCGGCGGTCTGCTCGAACCAGTAGCGCGCCGTCTGGGTCAGGACCTGGCCCTTCAGGGGAATCGAGGCGATCGCACGGTCGAAGGCGGAGAGCCGATCGGTCGAGATCAGGATGCGACGCTCGCCCGGGAGATCGTAGTTCTCGCGGACCTTGCCGCGATAGTAGTTCGGCAGCTCGGGGATGACGGCTTCGTGAAGAGGCAGATAGTCGGACATGGGCGGGCTTGCCTCATTGGCGGAACACGAGGACGGGCGCCGGCAGCGCCGTTCAGGCTGCCCTTCTAGCGAAAGCGGGAGTTTTCCACCACCGCGCCGCCGCGCCCGTCCCCGGATTGCTGCCACGGCCCGAATATGGCATGCGAAGCCTCCAACAGGAGCCAAGTCCGCGGCGCCCCGACGCAGGCCGCTCCATAGTTCCGTCGTGTTTGGCGGGTGTTCTTGGACAGAGTCGGCTTGCCGGCTTTCGACAATGGATGGCGTGACCCGACCTGCGATGATTCTGCGACTTTCCAGACGTTTCGGTATGGCGCTGCTGGCGCTGGCGGCTCTGAGCGGGCCTGCCGCGGCGCAATCGCCGTCCTGCGACGCCTGGCGCTCGGAACTCGAAAGCCTGCAGGGCCGCAGCGGCGGCGATCCGCGCGCCGCACAGGCGGCCCAGCGCGTGGGCGCCCAGCTTTCGCAGCTCACCGGCCAGTATCGCGCCATGGGCTGCGAGCGCGCGTTCGGCATTTTCGATTCGGGCCCGCCGCAATGCGGGGGGATTCGCGCTCAGCTCGGCCAGTTGCAGTCACAGTATACGGCGCTGCAGCGCCAGGC
Organism: Allobosea sp. RIT-PG3_2; assembly: GCF_057321085.1. NCBI lineage: Bacteria > Pseudomonadati > Pseudomonadota > Alphaproteobacteria > Hyphomicrobiales > Alloboseaceae > Allobosea > Allobosea sp. RIT-PG3_2. The sequence continues at coordinate 962,146 of NZ_JBXWCA010000001.1, forward strand.
CCAGGGCGGCGGCGTCGAACAGCGGCGCGCCCAGCTCGCCGCCGCGATCAACAACAACTGCCGGGCCCAGCCGCGCGGCTTCTTCGACACGATCTTCGGGATCGAGCCGCGCCGCGGCGAAATCGATTCGACCCTGCCGGAGCTCGACCCGGAGCAGCCTGTCGAGCCCGAGAAGCCGCGCCTCGGCGGCCCGCAGACGGTTTGCGTCCGGACCTGCGACGGCTTTTTCTTCCCGCTGACCAACAACACCGGCAATGCCGACGAGATGTGCCAGGCGCTCTGCCCCGGCGTCGAGACGACGGCTTTCGGCATGAGCACCGGCGGCGATATCCAGAACGCGGCCTCGCGCTCGACCGGGCAACCCTATTCCTCGCTGGCGAATGCCGGAAAATACACGCGTAGCTTCGATGCCGCCTGCACCTGCCGGGGCCAGGGCGAAAGCTGGTCGGCCGCTCTCAAGAACGCCGAGTACCTGCTCGACAAGCGCAAGGGCGACGTGATCCTCAGCGAGCAGCGCGCCGCCGAGCTCTCCCGTCCGAAGCTCGACCCGAAAGCCGATGCGAAGCGGCGGGCCGGCACCCAGCCGGCACCGGCGGCGCAACCGGGCGCCACGCCGGATGCCGCCGAGGACAAGCCGATGCCCTCCGAGAATTCGCCGACGGCGGGCACCGAGTCCGCCGGCGTCGGCCCGAGCATCGTCGACGAAAAGGTGCTCGACAAGAAGGACGGATTGAAGAGCGAATCCCGCAGCGTCACCGGCGAGCGGCGCTCGGTGCGCATCGTCGCGCCCAACCTCGCACCGAACCTCAGCCCGCAGCTCGTTCGGCCCTGAACCGACAAAGTTCCATGCGCCAAACGCAATTGCGGACGCATCGCGACGGCGTGCCGGCCGCTGGACGCATGCCGAAAACGGACGCATAAAAGGGCTCCCAAGCCGCCCTTCGGGAGGCCGCCAGACCGCCTCCACGGCCTTTCGGGTCGCGCGCTCGCCTCTGACGCTCCCCAGCTGCAGAAGGCCGCCATGTCCGATACGACCACCACGCCACATCCCCATCCGATCGAGATCGACGATGCGAAAAGACGCCTCAAGGCGATCTTCATCGGCTCCGTCGGCAACCTCGTCGAATGGTACGATTTCTACGCCTACACCGCCTTCGCGCTGTATTTCGCGCCGCATTTCTTCCCCTCGCACGATCCGGTCGTGCAGCAGCTGAACGCCGCGACGCTGTTCGCCGCCGGCTTCATCGTGCGGCCGATCGGCGGCTGGCTGTTCGGGCATCTGGCTGATCGTTACGGGCGGCGGCTGTCGCTGATGGTGTCGGTCCTGATGATGTGCTTTGGCTCGCTGATCATCGCCTTCACGCCGACCTATGCGACGATCGGCTTCGCCGCCCCGGTCCTGCTGGCCCTGGCGCGCATCATCGAGGGCCTCAGCCTCGGCGGCGAGTATGGGGCGAGCGCCACCTACCTCACCGAGATCGCGGACCCGGAGCATCGCGGATTCTATTCGAGCTTCCAGTACGTCACGCTGATCGGCGGACAGCTCACCGCCATCCTCGTGCTGCTGCTGCTCCAGAACGTCTTCCTGACGCATGAGCAGCTCGTCGCCTGGGGTTGGCGCATCCCCTTCGTCATCGGCGCGTTGCTCGCCGTGACCGCGATGTTCATGCGGCGGCATATGCAGGAGACCGAAGCCTTCGAGGCGGCCAAGGGCACGATGAAGCGCGAGAGCTCGCTCAAGGGCCTGATGAAATATCCGCGCGAGGTCGCTATCGTGGTCGGCCTCACCGCCGGTGGAACGGCCGCCTTCTACACCTTCACGACCTATATGCAGACCTTCGTCAGACAAACTGTCGGGCTCTCCGACATCGTGACGACCTATGTCATCGCCGGCTCGCTGATCTTCGCGGCGATCCTGCAGCCGATCTACGGCCTGATCTCCGACAGGATCGGCCGCAAGCCGATGCTGATGTTCTTCGGCCTCGCCGGCACGCTCCTCACCGTGCCGATCCTGACCACGCTCGCCGGCACGAAATCGGCGTGGATGGCTTTCCTGCTGATCTGCGGCGCCTGGATCTTCACCGCCGGTTACACCTCGATCAACGCGGTGGTGAAAGCCGAGCTGTTCCCGACCGCGATCCGCGCCACCGGCGTCGCCGTGCCCTATGCGGTGACGGTCTCGATCTTCGGCGGCACGGCGCCGGCCATCGCGCTGTTCTTCAAGCAGCAGGGCCATGAGGAGTGGTTCTACTACTACCTCGCGGGCGTCATCTTCCTGTCGTTCCTGGTCTATTCGACCATGCGCGACACCAAGCACAGCTCCGCGATGCACCGCCACGAGTGAGGGAATGCGGGAACGTCATGCTCGGGCTTGACCCGAGCATCTCGGAAACCAGTGCCTCTCCTGCATGAGATTCTCGGGTCGCCGCTGCGCGGCGCCCGAGAATGAGGGTCGGAGGGTCCTCAGGCGCTCTCGCCGGCGAGCCGCTGCAGCGCCTTCTCGCGCCCGATCAGCGGCAGCAGCGCGGCCAGCTCCGGGCCGTGGTCCAGCCCTGTGAGGGCCTGCCGCAGCGGCATGAACAGCGCCTTGCCCTTGGCGCCGGTCGCGGCGGCTACGGCCTGCGTCCAGCTCTTCCAAGTCGTGGCATCGAAGGGCTCCTGCGGCAGCAAGCCGGCCGCCGTGGCCGCGAAGGGCTGATCCGCGATCACGGGCGTCGCCGGTCCCTGGACGACCTGCCACCACTGGCCGGCTTCATCGAGCTTCGCAAGATTGCCCCGCACCGCCAGCCAGAAGGCCTCGCCGTCGATACCGAGCGCCGCCAACCGCCCCGCCACGGCGGCGAATGGAAGCTGGTGGAGCGTGCGGGCGCTCAGCACCGCCAGCTCGTTCTCGTCGAACTTAGCCGGCGCGCGCGAGACATGGGAGAGCTCGACGAGGCCCGCGAGTTCGTCGAGGCTCGACACCGGGCGCACCGCGTCGGAGGTACCGACCATCGTAGCCAGCGCCGCGACGGCCAGGGCCTCGACACCGCCGTCGCGCAGGCCGCGCAGGGAAAGGTGACCAAGGCGCTTGGACAGCCCCTCGCCGCTCGCGGTCGTCAATAGGTTGACGTGTGCCATGGTCGGCAGCCCAGCACCGAGCGCTTCGAACATCTGGATGTGCATCGCCGTGTTGGTCACATGGTCCTCACCGCGGACGATGTGCGTGACACCCGTCTCGATGTCGTCGACGACAGACGGCAGGTGATAGAGGTAGCTGCCGTCCTCGCGCACCAGCACCGGGTCCGAGAGCGAGGCGCAATCGACATGAGCGGCGCCGCGCACGAGATCGTCCCAGGTAACCTCACGCGCCTCCAGCAGGAAGCGCCAGTGCGGCTTGCGCCCCTCGGCTTCGAAGGCCGCCTTCTGCTCGGCAGTGAGCTTCAGCGCAGCGCGGTCGTAGATCGGCGGCAGGCCGCGGGCGAGCTGGCGCTTGCGGCGGCGGTCCAATTCGTCGGCGCTCTCGTAGCAGGCATAGAGACGACCGGCTTGGCGCAAACGCTCTGCTGCCGCCTCGTAGATCGGGAGGCGCTCCGACTGCCTGATGACGAGATCGGGCACGATGCCGAGCCAGCCGAGATCCTCGGCGATGGCATCGGCATATTCCGGCTTCGAACGGGCGACGTCGGTGTCGTCGTAACGCAGCAGGAAACGCCCGCCATGCCGGCGGGCGAACAGCCAGTTGAACAGCGCCGGCCGGGCGTTGCCGATATGGAGATAGCCGGTGGGCGACGGCGCGAAGCGAACCAGGGGCGATGTGGCGACGAGCGATGTCATGAGGCGGCTTATGGCGCGTTTGCAGGCAGGCGACAATCGCGTCGTTTGCCCGGCTTCCGCACCGTTAACCCGGTATTAGGGTTACCAAGGCATGAATCATCGCCGAGCAGGGTGAAACGGATGGAACCGGACCGCTGCTCGGGGAGATCAGGATGCGTATCCGTTCCATCGCGCCTGCATGCGCGGCCGCTGCCCTCGCGACAGGTGTTCTCACAGCCCCTGCCCTTGCGGCTGATTATCCGGTGCTGCGCGGCTCTCAGATCGAGGATGCCCCGCCAGCGCCCGATCTCGGCATCAACTGGTCGGGCTTTTACTTCGGCGGATTCGGCGGGCTGAGCGAGACTCGCTTCCGTACGGACAAAGGCGTCCTCGACATCGCCAACGGCAACTTCAACGGCACAGTCGTGCTCGGCGAGATGGACCCCGGCCAGCTGGTATTGACGCCGGCACGGAACGATCGCGGACCGACCTATGGTGTGTTCGCGGGTTATAACTATGCATTTGGCGATGTCATCCTCGGTTTCGAGGCCGAATATTCCCGAGTCGATCAGGAAACGACGGCGTCCACGCTCGAGGGTCGTCGACTATCTTCGGGCGATGTTTATATCGCCTCTGTACAAAACGCCCGGCTGAACGATTATTTCAACGCTCGCCTCCGCTTCGGCTATGCCTACGGGCGATTGATGCCGTACTTCACGATCGGCGCGGCAGCCGGACGCTTCGACACCAACATCGCCGTCGCTTCCGACTGGCGCACACCGGCTTCCAACTACACGACGAGCTATTTTGGCTGGCCCCGCGTAATCGGGGGCGCAAAGAAAGACGTCTGGGGGTATGGCTGGTCTGTCGGCGGCGGCCTCGAAGCCGCACTCACAGAAAACCTGATCGTACGCGGCGAATATCTCTTCACCAGCTTCAATGACGTCGAAGGCGTGACCGTGAACGTCAACACCGCCCGCGTCGCAGCCGCCATCAAATTCTGACTTGTTTCTCCAACGAAAAAGGGCCGGTGCGATCCGCACCGGCCCTTTTTCGTTTCAGCCTGGCTTCAGTTCACTCGGCGGCCTCGACCTCCGGCCGGGCGCGGCCGGAACGCTCGCGTTTGACCAGCTCGGCCACCAGGAAGGCCAGCTCAAGCGCCTGCTCGGCATTGAGGCGGGGATCGCAGACCGTGTGATAGCGGTCGTTGAGATCCGCATCGGTCATGCCGCGCGCGCCGCCGGTGCATTCGGTGACGTTCTTGCCGGTCATCTCCAGATGCAGGCCGCCGGCATGGGTGCCTTCGGCCTGATGGACGGCGAAGAAGTTCTTCACCTCGGTCATGATCAGGTCGAAGGGACGCGTCTTGTAGCCACTCGCGGCCTTGACCGTGTTGCCGTGCATCGGATCGCAGGACCAGACGACATTGCGCCCTTCCCGCTTGGTGGCGCGCACCAGGGCCGGCAGGTTGTCGAACACCTTGTCGGCACCGAAGCGGGCGATCAGCGTCAGGCGGCCCGGCTGGTTCTGCGGATCGAGCACCTCGATCAGCTTGAGCAGGCCGTCGACCGTGGTCGAAGGACCGCATTTCAGGCCGATCGGGTTCTTGATGCCGCGGAAGAACTCGACATGGGCGTGGTCGAGCTGGCGCGTACGGTCGCCGATCCAGACCATGTGGCCGGAGGTGTCGTACCACTCGCCGGTGGTCGAATCCGTGCGCGTCATCGCCTGCTCGTAACCGAGCAGCAGCGCCTCGTGGCTGGTGTAGAAGTCGGTCGTGCGCATCTCCGGATGGGTTTCCGGATCGATGCCGATGGCGCGCATGAAGTCGAGCGCCTCGGTGATGCGCTCGGCCACTTCCTGGTAGCGATGCGAGGACGGGCTGTCCTTGACGAAGCCGAGCATCCAGCGATGCGCGTTGTCGAGATTGGCATAGCCGCCCGTCGCGAAGGCGCGGATCAGGTTCAGCGTCGCCGCCGACTGCCTGTAGGCCTCGAGCTGGCGGCGCGGATCGGGGATGCGCGCATCGGCCGTGAAGGCGATGTCGTTGACGATGTCGCCCTTGTAGCTGGGAAGCTCGACGTCGCCGATCTTCTCGTTCGGCGCGGACCGCGGCTTCGCGAACTGGCCCGCGATGCGCCCGACCTTCACCACCGGCGAGCCACCGGCAAAGGTCAGCACCACGGCCATCTGGAGAAAGAGCCGGAAGAAATCGCGGATATTGTCGGCCGAATGCTCGGCGAAGCTCTCGGCGCAGTCGCCGCCCTGCAGGAGGAAGGCCTCACCGGCCGCGACCTTGCCCAACGCCCGTTTGAGCTTGCGCGCCTCGCCTGCAAAAACGAGCGGCGGAAAGCCGGCGAGCTGCTGCTCAACCGCCTTCAAGGCTGCCTGGTCCGGATATTCCGGAATCTGCTGGGCGGGCATGGCCCTCCAGCTCTCTGGCGTCCACCGCTCGGACATGGGACTACGTGCTCCTGCTCATTGAAATCGCGCGTGGTTACCTCTTCGTGGCGCGAACGCGCGGCTATACACCCATGGCGCCGGAATAGCCACAGTCCGGTCAGCGCGCGAAACGGGCGCGATCCGACTCTATCGGATATCGAAAAGTCGATTCAATTCAGCGAGATGCCATCAGTCGTTGATGTTGCGGAAGAGCAGCCTCGCAGATTGATTCAACGCTGCCGAAACCGGCAGCGCCCTGCCCCGCGCTAGCCGGCGCGCGGCGTGCGCATCGTCACGAGTTCCTCGGCCGCGCTCGGATGCAGGGCGACGGTGCGGTCGAAATCCGCCTTGGTCGCGCCCATCGTCACGGCGATGGCGACAGCTTGGACGATCTCTCCGGCGTCGTGACCGAGGATGTGAACGCCGAGCACCCGGTCGGTCTTCACATCGACGACGAGCTTCATATAGATGCGCTCCTGCCGGCCGGAGATCGTCGCCTTCATCGGACGGAAGCCGGACTCGAAGATCCTGACGTCGTGCCCGGCGGCCATAGCCTGTCCTTCCGACAAACCGACCGTCCCGACCTCCGGCGTGGTGAAGACCGCCGAGGCGATGGTGGCGTGGTCGACTATCCAGCGTTTGCTGCCAAAGATGCTGTCGGCGAAGGAATGACCCTCGCGGATGGCGACGGGCGTCAGGTTGACGCGGTTGGTGACGTCACCGACCGCGTGGATCGACGGCACACTGCTGGCGGAGGCCGCGTCGACGACGATCTCGCCGAGCGGGCCGAGCTCGACCCCTGCCTGCTCCAGGCCAAGGCCCTTCGTGTTAGGCCGGCGTCCGGTCGCGACCAGGACGACGTCGGCGTCGATCGGCGTACCGCTGGCGCAATGGGCGCGGCGCGTTCCGTCCGCCAGTGCCTCGATGCGCTCGATCGTGCAGCCGAGGCGGAAGGTGATGCCGGCATGGGCGAGCGCATCGCGCAGCCGCGTGCGGATGTCCTCGTCGAAGCCGCGCAGGATGTTGTCGCCGCGATGGAGCAGCGTGACCGCAACGCCGAGCCGGGCAAAGAGGCTGGCGAATTCGAGCGCGATATAGCCGCCGCCGACCACGAGCATCCGCTTGGGCAAGACCGGCAGGTGGAAGACCTCGTTCGAGGAGATGCCGAGTTCGCCGCCGGGGATCGGCGGATCGAAGGAAGGCCAGCCTCCGGTCGCGACGAGGATGTGGCGGGCGCGGATGATCTGGCCGCTCTTGGCCAGCCGCACGCTGTGCGGCCCCTCGACGACAGCGCGCTCCTCGCGAATCTCGACCTTCGCCCCTTCCAAGCCCTTTCGATAGAGGCCGGAAAGCCGCGTGACCTCGTTGGCCACTGCATCGCGCAGGGTCGGCCAGTCGAAGGACGGCCTGGTGCCCAGCGTCCAGCCGAAACCCGCCGCATCCTCGAAATCCTCGGCGAAGCGGCTGGCATAGACGAAAAGCTTCTTGGGCACGCAGCCGCGGATCACGCAGGTGCCGCCGATCCGATCCTCCTCCGCGATCATCACCCGGGCGCCGTGGCCCGATGCGATGCGTGCTGCCCGCGTGCCGCCGGAACCGGCACCGATGACGAAGAGATCGACGTCGAAATCAGCCATGATATCCTCTCAGCCGTCGCTGCCTTCGGAGGGCAAGCCATAGGTCAGCCAGACGGCCGCCAGCGCGAGCGCGGCAACCCACCAGCCTTGCCAGGCGCCGTGCGCCACCGTCGCCACCCCGAAGGCCGAGGCGACCAGCGCCAGGCGCGGCGCGAGGTCGCGTGCGGCGAGATGCCTGAGGCGCCACAGGAAAGCGAGGCCGGCAAGGGTCAGCAGGATCGCACCGACGACGCCCGTCTCGACCCAGGCCTGGACCGGCGCGCTATGCGGATGCCCGACTGCGAGCAATTGGCGGCGCGGCGGCGAAACTTCAAGCGCCACGGGGTGGCGATCCAGCGTCGGCGAGGTGCCGAAGCCCGAGCCCAGCAGCGGCCGCGCCCTGATCGCCTCGCCAAAGCTCAGCCAGATATCGACACGGTCTCGCGAATGGGAATTGGCGAGCCGCTCGTGCAGCGAGGCCGGAAGAGCCTCGTCGCCGAGCCGACCGAGCACGGGGGCGACCGCCATCGTCGCGACGAAGCCGAGAGCGACTGCGGCAAGGGTCAGACGCGGCAGGAGCCGGGCCGCGATCCAGGCCAGGGCCAGCAGAAGGAAACCGAGCCCGGCGGCGCCGCTCTCCGAGTCGAAGGAAATGCTCGCCACGACGAGGACCATGACCGCGCAAAGCAGCCAGTCGAAGACCGCCCTGCCCCTGCCGAGAAGCAGACCGGCTGCGGCAACGGGCAGCAGGACGAGGCAGGTCAGCACCGGACGGTTGAAGATATAGGTGACCTGCCTGCCGATATCGAGCGCGATGCGGAGCGAGAGCCCGGTCGCAAGTTCCGCGATCATGAAGATCGCTGCGGCGGCGATAGCGACGGCAAGGGCGCGGCTCTCCAACCGGCCGGGCCGGAAGCGCCCGCTCGCGGCAATCACAAGGCCGCTCGCCAGCGGGATCGCCAGTTCGCCCCACATCGCGAGGCTTGTGGCCTGCCGGTGGCTCCACAGGATCGTCACGAGCGACCACACCATGAACGCGCCGAGCGCCAGCCCCACCGGCGTCCGCAGCACATCGCGCAGGCGCCGCAGGAGGTCAGCCACTCCCCGATCAGCCAGGGCGGAGCACAGGAAACAGAGGGCGGCCAATCCCAGGACCAGCGGCGACGAGCGATTGGCGAGCCACATCGCCAGCGGCAGCGCGACCAACAGGGCGTAGCCGGCGCGGGCAAGACGCTGCGAAAGGACCGAGGGAGCCGGCACGGAAGCACCGGGGATAATCGAGGAACTCATGGCCCTGCGATTACGCGATCGCAGAGTTTCCGGCCAGAGGCTTCGATCAGCAGGCACGTGCGGGTCGTAGAACGAAAGGTATAGAAGATGCGACGGAAGCTGCCTGCCGTCGAAAATTCTTGACTTCCGATTATGCAATCAGGCGCAATTGACGACCGGCGCGGCAAGGTGCCACAGGCGAAGCCGCCTCAAGAAACCCGCGGCAAAGCCGCAAGCGGAGGAATCCATGCTCACAACCATCCTGAAGCGCACGGCCCTGACGGCGGTGGCGCTCGCGGCTCTCTCGGCGGCGGCCTTCGCCCAAGTCAGCGAGCTCAAGATCATGGCTCCCGCCGCGCCCGGCGGCGGCTGGGACGGCACGGCGCGCTCGATGCAGCAGGCACTGACCGCTTCCGGCCTCGTCAAGAGCGTGCAGGTCAACAACGTGACCGGCGCCGGCGGCACCATCGGCCTCGCCCAGCTCATCGGCGCGAAGGGCGATGGCCACCAGCTGATGGTCAACGGCTTCGTCATGGTCGGCGCGATCCTGCTCAACAAATCGCCGGTCAACCTGACGCAGGTGACGCCGATCGCGCGCCTCACCGCCGAGGCCGAGGTCATCGTCGTCCCGACCGAATCCCCGCTCAAGACCGCCAAGGATCTGGCCGAGCGCCTGAAGGCCGATCCGGCCAAGGTGACCTGGGCCGGCGGCTCGGCCGGCGGCACCGACCACATCCTGGCGGCGCTGTTCGCGCAGGCGGTCGGCGCCGATGCCAAGAAGATCAACTACATCCCGTTCTCGGGTGGCGGCGAGGCTCTCGCAGCCATGCTCGGCGGGCGCGTCACGGCCGGCGTCTCCGGCTATGGCGAGTTCGAGGGCCAGATTAAGGCCGGCAAGCTGCGCGTGCTCGCCGTCTCCGCCGGCAAGCGCCTGGAGAATGCGCCGGACGCCCCGACGCTGAAGGAGCAGGGCATCGATCTCGAGCTGCTGAACTGGCGCTCGGTCGTCGCTCCTCCCGGCCTCTCGGCCGATCAGGAGAAGGCTCTGCAGGAGACCGTCGCCAAGCTCGTCAAGACGAAGGAATGGGGCGAGATCCTCAAGGCACGCGGCTGGGACGACGCCTTCCTCGGCGGCGCGGAATTCGCCGCCTTCCAGAAGGCCGAGATCGAGCGTGTCGGCAAGGTGATGACCGAAGTCGGCCTGGTGAAGTAAGCCGCCGAAAAAGCCAAAATCAGCAGGGGCCGGGAAACCGGCCCCTTTTCTCACCGCCAGAAGCGCTGCGAAGGCGCCGGCCACCACCCGCGGGAACGCCATGACGAACGAGACTCGCACGCAAGGTGCCAACAAGCCGGCCCTGATCGTGGGCGTTCTGCTCCTGATCGTCGCCGCGCTGGTCGGCTACGACGCCTCCCAGCAAACCATCACCTCGACCTATGGCGTCGGCCCGACAGCCATGCCCTATGTGGTGGCGAGCGGGCTCGTCATCCTCGGCCTGGCGCATTTCTTCGTCGCCTTCCGCGAGGGGCTGCCGGAACCGGAAGAGGCCGATCGCAATGCGCTCTTGTGGATCGCGGGCGGGCTCGTCTTCCTGATCGCCTGCATCGGGCTCGGCGGCGGCTTCAGCATCGCCATCGCGGTCGTGTTCGCCTGCACCGCGCGCGGCATGGGCCGGCAGGCCCTGCTCGTCGACGCCGCGATCGGCCTCGTGCTGGGCCTCGCGATCTTTCTCGTCTTCGCCAAGCTCCTGACGCTGATCCTGCCGTCGGGCCCGCTCGAGCGTCTTTTCCTCTGAGGCGGAGCTGAACCCCATGGATACTCTGCTCTCGCTGCTCCACGGCTTCACCGTCGCCCTCGAGCCCTCCAAGCTGGTCTTCTGCCTGATCGGCGTCTTCCTCGGCACCGCCGTCGGCGTGCTGCCGGGCATCGGCCCGGCGCTCACGGTCGCGCTGTTGCTGCCGGTCACCTTCAAGCTCGATCCGGCGGGCTCCCTGATCATGTTCGCCGGCATCTACTACGGCGGCATGTATGGCGGCTCGACCACCGCGATCCTGCTCAACGCACCCGGCGAAAGCGCCTCGCTCGCCACCGCGCTCGAAGGCTCGAAGATGGCCAAGGCCGGGCGCGGCGGACCTGCTCTCGCGACCTCGGCGATCGGCTCCTTCGTCGCAGGCCTGATCGCGACGATCGGCCTCGCCTTCCTGGCGCCGTGGCTGGTCGAGATCGCGGTGAAGTTCGGCCCTTGGGACTATTTCGCGCTGATGATCGTCGCCTTCGTCACGGTTTCGGCGACCTTTGGCGACTCGCCCTTGCGCGGCCTCACCAGCCTGTTCCTCGGCATCACGCTGGGGCTCGTCGGCATCGACAAGCTGACCGGCCAGGCGCGGCTGACATTCGGCGTGCCGGAACTGCTCAACGGCGTCGAGGTCACGACACTTGCCGTCGGCCTCTTCGCCGTGGGCGAGGCCTTCTATGTCGCCTCCAAGCGCTTCCGCGATCCCGAGGAGATCATTCCGATCAAGGGCTCGCTGTGGATGACCAAGGAGGACTGGAAGCGCTCCTGGGCGCCCTGGCTGCGCGGCACCGCCTTCGGCTTCCCGATCGGCGCGCTGCCGGCCGGCGGCGCCGAGGTGCCGACCTTCCTCAGCTATTCGACCGAGAAGAAGCTCTGCAAGTACCCCGACGAATTCGGCAAGGGCGCGATCGAGGGCGTCGCCGGGCCGGAGGCCGCCAACAACGCGTCGGCCGCCGGCACGCTGGTGCCGCTGCTGACGCTCGGCCTGCCGACCTCGGCGACGGCGGCGATCATGCTCGCCGGCTTCCAGCAATACGGGCTGAACCCCGGGCCGCTGCTCTTCGCCGAGAAGCCGGACCTAGTCTGGGGCCTGATCGCCTCGCTGTTCATCGCCAACGTCATGCTGGTGATCCTGAACCTGCCGCTGATCGGTCTCTGGGTCCGTCTGCTGGCGATCCCGCAGCCCTGGCTCTATGCCGGCATCCTCGTCTTCGCGACGATGGGCACGCTCGCGGTCAACGGCTCGCCGGTCGAGCTCGCCATGCTCTTCGCCTTCGGCTTCCTCGGCTATCTGATGCGCCGCTACGACTATCCGGTCGCGCCGATGGTGGTCGGGCTCATCCTCGGGCCGATGGCGGAGCAACAATTGCGCCGCGCCTTGCAGATCAGCCTCGGCGACCCGATGATCCTGCTGGAAAACCCGATCTCGGCGACGCTGCTCGGCATCGCCTTGCTTGCCCTGGTCGCGCCCTTCGCGATGCAGGGGCTGAACCGGTTCAAGGCCGCGGAGGACTGACGAGGCCGAGCCGGAGCAGGCTCTCGCCGGTCGCGACGAGAGCCTCCGCAGCCGGGCGTGGCTGCCAGCCCAGCATGGCCTGAGCCTTGGCGCTGGTCGCGGTCTTGACGCGGCCGAGCTCGGGGGTAGCAGCCTGACGCGCGGTCGCGCTGAAGCGTGCGGCGAAGCGCACCAGCCAGTCCGGCAGCACGCGCGTGGAAACACCGGCAGCAAGCTCGCCGAGGCCGTCCTTCAGCGCCTGGGCAATGGCCTGCATCGTCATGAAGTCGCCGGCAGTGGCGAGGAAGCGCTCACCGGCCGCGGCCGGATCGGTCATCGCGCGCAGATGCAGATCGGCAACGTCGCGCACGTCGACGACGCCGAACATCAGGCGGGGAACGGCCCAGAGCTTCCCTTCCAGCATGGTCTTGACCAGCAGGATCGAGGCCGAGAGATCCGGTCCCAGCAAAGGGCCGAAGATGCCGACAGGATTGACCACGGCAAGCTCGAGCCCCTGCCCTTCCCCATCGACGAAATCCCAGGCCGCCCGCTCTGCCAGCGCCTTCGATTTCGGATAGGCCGCCAGGCCGGGCGCCAACGGGTCGGTCCAGTCGCGCTCGTCATAAGGGCGCTTCAGCGCGCGTCCGTAGCCGATGGCCGCGAAGGACGAGGTCAGAACCACGCGCTTCACACCGGCCCGATGCGCGGCGCGCAGGACGCGCAGGGTGCCTTCGCGCGCCGGGCGGATCAGCTGGTCCTCATCCTTGGGAACGGCGGCAGCCAGCGGCGAGGCGACGTGCAGCACATGGGAGCAACCCGAAGCCGCCTCGTCCCAGCCCTCGTCCAGCATCAAATCGGCAATCGCGATCTGCAGTCGTTCGCCCGCATCGATCCCGGCCAGCCTCAAGGCGTCCCTCAGCCCGCTCTCCCGTGCCGGCGAGCGCAGCGTGGCCCGGACGTCATAACCGGCCTGGAGCAGCGCCAGGATGCAGTGACCGGCGAGGAAGCCGGAGCCTCCGGTCACGAGGACGAGATCGCGGGTCATGATCCGGGCTCCGGCGCAGCAGCAGCGAGAGCACGCAGATAGGCCGGGCTTACGACAAACGCCAGCGGCCAGCCCCTCCGTCTCGCCACCTGCGCGTGAACAAATACGGCGGAACTGTGTTGTCCCAAGGCCGGCATCGCGCTCGATGCCGCGGCAGAGGGAGACTATCGATGAGCGACATCTCGCTTGGCGCGCAGGCCGAGAAGGGCCAGCCCGCCACCGCGGAGCCCAGCCTGCACCGCGTCATGGGCCCTTGGCTCCTGCTTCTCTTTATCGTCGGCGACATCCTCGGCACGGGCATCTATGCCCTGACCGGGCAGGTGGCGAACCAGGTCGGCGGCGTCGTCTGGCTGCCGTTCCTCGTGGCCTTCGCCGTGGCGATGGTGACAGCCTTCAGCTATCTCGAACTCGTCACGAAATATCCCAAGGCCGCCGGCGCCGCGCTCTACACGCACAAGGCCTTCGGCATCCATTTCGTCACCTTCATCGTCGCTTTCGCGGTGATGTGCTCGGGCATCACCTCCGCCTCGACGGCCTCGCGCGCCTTCGCCGCGAACATGTCGAACGCCCTGGGCCTCGGGCTCTCCGGCGGCATCGGCATCACGCTGATCGGGCTCGGCTTCATGGCGATCGTCGCCGTGGTCAACCTGCGCGGCGTCGGCGAGAGCGTGAAGGCCAATGTGGTGCTGACCTGCGTCGAGCTGACCGGCCTGCTGATCATCATCACCATCGGCCTGATGGCTATCGCCGCCGGCCAGGGCGACGTCTCGCGCGTGATGCAGTTCAAGACCACCGCCGATGGCGGCATGTTCTGGCCGGTCATCGCGGCCACGACGCTCGCCTTCTTCGCCATGGTCGGCTTCGAGGACTCGGTCAACATGGCCGAGGAGACCAAGGATCCGAGTCGCATCTTCCCGCGCATCCTGCTCGCCGGCCTCGCGATCACCGGCGTGATCTATGTGCTGGTCTCGATCTCGGCGATCACGCTCGTCCCGCCGGAGCAACTCGGCGAGGGCGAGACGCCGCTGCTCAAGGTGGTGCAGGCCGGCGCGCCGAACTTCCCGCTCTGGATCTTCGGCTTCATTACCATGTTCGCGGTCGCCAACAGCGCGCTGATCAACATGCTGATGGCGAGCCGGCTGGTCTACGGCATGAGCCGCGAGCACGTGCTGCCGCCCATTCTGGGCAAGGTCCATGAGACCCGGCGGACGCCCTATGTCGCGATCGGCTTCACCAGCCTGCTGGCCTTCGCGCTGATCACCTTCGTCGGCGAAGTGCCGGCGCTGGGCGGCACGACGGCGCTGCTGCTGCTCTGCGTCTTCACCGTGGTCAACGTCGCCGTGCTCGTCCTGCGCAAGGACACGGTCGACCATGACCATTTCCGGACGCCAACCTTCCTGCCGATCGTCGGCGCGATCTCCTGCGCCTTCCTGGCCGGGCCGTGGACCGGGCGGGCCTCGGTGCAATACACGATCGCCGGCGTGCTGCTCGGCATCGGCGTGCTGCTGTGGGTCGTGACCGTCATGGTCAACCGCAGGACCGGCACGCATCCGGGCGACCCGCTGATGGAAGACATAGGCGGCGCCGGCCCGGTCAACTGAGCCGCGAAAAAGAAAACGCCTCCCCTTCCGACGGAAAGGGAGGCGTCCATGAGATGATCCGGTCTTGGATCGCAGGCAGCGTCAGAGCGTATGGCCGCGCTTGCGCATCTCCTGCGAGAACCGGTCGAAGAGATAGTTGCTGGTCTGCACGCTCCAGGGCTGAAGCAGCGGAATGATATCCTTCATCGCCTCGGTCCGCAGGCTGGTGTAGCGCTGCCCGACCGGCGACTTGAAGAAAGCCGTGATCTCCTTGAGATCGGCTTCCGTCATCTTGCTGGCAAATACGGCGGCAGAGGTCCTGAGCATCTCGTCGGTGCGCTTGTCCGCCTCCGGCTTCAGCTCGTTGATGACGGCTTCCATGTCCTTCGTGGCTTCGGGCCGGGTCGAGACCAGCTGCTTCGCGCTGTCCTGGAACTCCAGATAGATGTTGTTCACGTTCTGCGTGACGCCGGTCAGATCCATGACCTCGCGGGCGAGCTGGAGGTGGCTCGGCGTCAATGTCGGCGCCTGGGCAGAAGCCGGCGCGGCACCGAGAAGCACGAGGCCGAGGGCCAGGCTGGCGAGAGTATGGCGGATCATGCGGTCAAAACCCCTTCATCTTGGACGGACCGGGCGATGAGCCCGGCAGCGCCACCGGCCCGTGCCGAGCCGACCGTTGTTCGCGCGTTCCTTAGCGTGGATCGCGCAGGAATGGAATCAGTCGATCCGACCGAGGATCTTCAACCCGTCCGCCCCGGCCAGGATCGCGCCGGTGGCAAGCCCGATGAACAGGCCGTGCTCCATCACGCCCGGCACCGCGTTGAGAGCCTGAGCCAATAATTCCGGCCGCTCTATGGCGCCGAGATGGGCGTCGAGGATGAAATGCCCGCCATCGGTGACGAGCGTCGTGCCGTCCGCCCGCTGGCGCAGCGAAAGCGCGCCGGCAGCTCCAGACGCGGCAATGGCCTCCGCCACCGCGCGGCGCGTCGCCTCCAGGCCGAAGGGCACGACCTCGATCGGCAGCGGGTAGCGGCCGAGCGTCTGCACCAGCTTGCCGTCATCGGCGATCACGATCATGCGCGCGGAGGCCGCGGCGACGATCTTCTCGCGCAGCAGCGCCGCCCCGCCGCCCTTGATCAGGCGAAGCTGCGGATCGAGTTCGTCGGCACCGTCGACCGTCAGATCGAGCGCGGGCGTCTCGTCGAGCGTCGACATCGGAATGCCGAGCGATACGGCCTGCGCCTGCGTAACCTCGGAGGTGGCGACGCAGAGGATATCGAAACCGGAAGCGACCTTCACACCGAGCAGGTCGACGAAGTGCTTCGCCGTGGAGCCCGTACCGAGGCCCAGCCGCATGCCGGGCCGCACGAGTTCAAGGGCGCGGGCGGCAGCCTGCTTCTTCAGATCATCGGCGTTCATGGCACTGCCTGGGTCGAATTGCGGAAACCGGCCGCCATCCGCAGCGGATAGCGCCGCTCTCCTGCCGCGCCGGATGCCCCATGTCCAGCATCCCAGCGGCGCAAAACCTCATTTCGTCTGCGGCGTGCACACCGTCTTGTCGTCGAAGACGTAGCAGATGCTCATCTCGCCGGTGCGGATATTGACGCGGAAGATGCCGCCTTCGCGCTCGTGCCGGGACGGCATCAGCCCATAGTCGCTCGGCGCCTGCGGGCCGGCGCCCTCTCCCGCCGGGAAGCAGACGGTGACGCCGACGCCGCCCTCCTTGAGCTGGAACTGACAGGCGCCGACCTCGCCGGTCGCCTTGTCGATGCGGTAGACGCGGTTGAGGTCGTTCTGCGGCGCCGGGGCGAACTCGAACGGCCCTGCCAGGGCAGAGCCCGCGCACAGCAGAGAGAGCCCGGCTCCGAGCGCCAGCCGCGCCACGCCGGCCGGTGTTGCGATGATCTTCGACATGACACTTTCCCTGCCGCCGAGGGTGCGACGAATCGCGCGAACGATACCATCATGCGCGGCGAATTTGGGGAGGTGGTCGAGAAGTGCTTGCCAGCAGGCCCGCGAACTCCTTTAAGCCAGCCATCTGATAAGCGAGCCATCCGCCGCCCTGCCCTGAAGGTCATGTCATGAGCCTGCCCCCGATCGTCGTGTTCGATCTCGACGGAACGCTCGCAGAGACCGCGCCCGACATCATGCGGGTGCTGAACGTCATCCTGGTGCGTGAGGGTCTGACGGCACTGCCGCTGGAGCGCGCGCGCGAACTCGTCGGCGCCGGCGCACGCGCGCTGATCGAACGCGGCTTCAAGGTGTCGGGACGGCCGCTCACGGCCGATACGCTGGAACGGCTGTTCGAGGATTTCCTGCTGATCTACGCCGAGGATGTCGCATCGCAGAGCCATCTCTTCGACGGCGTGCTCGGCGCCCTCGATGCGCTTGCCGGTGAAGGCTATGCGCTTGCGGTCTGCACCAACAAGCCGATCCTGCACACCCGCCTGATCCTCGACCATTTCGGCATCAGCGAGCGCTTCGCCTCCGTCGCCGGGCGCGACAGCTTCCCCTTCTTCAAGCCGGATCCGCGCCACCTCACCCTGACCATCGAGGCGGCAAAGGCCGATCCGGCGCGCGCCGTGATGATCGGCGATTCGCGCACGGACATCGCCACGGCACGCGCGGCCGGCATTCCTTCGATCTGCGTGCCCTTCGGCTATACCGACGTGCCGATCGAGACGCTGGAGCCTGATTTCATCATCCAGCATTTCGGCGAGCTGCCCGAAGCTGTGGATCGCGCGCTCAATCTGGTGCCCGCACGTCCTTGACGGCATGAGATGCGCCGACTAGGAGAGGGCCGGTCCGGGCGATTAGCTCAGCGGTAGAGCACTCCCTTCACACGGGAGGGGTCACAGGTTCGATCCCTGTATCGCCCACCATTTTCCCGACATCGTCAGCGCAAGACGCGCGCCGCGCGATCCACGAGCGGCGGATTTCCCTTCGCGATTGCCACTAGTTCGTCGCCGAACCGTACAGCGATCGGCAGACGGAAATGCAGCGGGTCCCAGTAGTTCGCATCCTCCGCCGTGATGGGTGACGCGTGGGCGTAGTCGACGACGGTCGCGCCATGGCGGTGGGCCAAGGCGGCGATCCCGGCCTTGCAGGCGGCATAGCGCTGCCCGCCCGCGGAGCCCTCGCGCGGATAGGCCATCAGATGGGCCGGCGGCAGGACGAGCATCACCTGTGTTTCCTTCGGGAAGGCGGCGATCGCCCCCTCCAGCCAGGCCAGCGCCGGGAAGCGCCAGCCGGCACGCTCCGTCTCCGGGACTGCCGCCGGAACCGCGAGGGGTTCCAGGTCGACCGGCTTGCCGCCGCTGCCGGCATAGATGTGGCTCCGCGCCCGGGCGAGATCGTAGCTCGCCTCCGGCGGCGTGAAGACCTCGTAGCCATCGCCCCGGATGCGCTCCCGCGACCAGCCGAGACGATAGGCCATCAGCCGGCCGGCGATCTCGATATTTGTAAGGTTGAGGAGCTTGGGCCAATCGGTCCAGCGCACGTCGCGCGAGAGCCAGGCCGGCACGGGCCGCGGCGTCAGGCGCTTTGCCGGATCGGTGGCGTCGGGTTCGCACCAGGTCGTATCGAAGCCCCAGATGATTCGCTTGGGCGCCCGGACCTGATCCCGGAACAGCCCGGCCATCTGGAGCTGCTCCCAGGGCGTCGCGGCATTCATCGCGAGATTGACGAAACGAGCGTCGAGCCCGCGCGACAGCGTCTGCGGATCGAGGAGCCGCATCGTCGAGGTGCCGAGCACCGCCGCGTCGAAGCGGCCGGAGCGCACGAGCTGCGGGTACATGAAGCGCTGGTTGATATCCATGATCGGCCGCGCCGCCTGCCCTGCGACAACCCGTAAGCCGAAGGGATCGAGCACGGCGATGAACGCGAACAGCAGGCCGGCGCAGCCTGCGGCCGCTACCAGGAACCATCGCGACCAGATGACCCAGGCCTTCGCCATTGCGGCCGTGCACTCCCAATTCCCGCAGCACCGACCGACGCGCCGGCGCGGCGCCCTCTTCGCACAGGCGGCGCCCCGGCCACAACCGAAAGCCGCCCCCCGCTGGCAGCCGGGGCGCGAACATGCGAGAGAAACCGCATGATCTCCGGCGCCCTC
Organism: Allobosea sp. RIT-PG3_2; assembly: GCF_057321085.1. Classification (NCBI taxonomy): domain Bacteria; kingdom Pseudomonadati; phylum Pseudomonadota; class Alphaproteobacteria; order Hyphomicrobiales; family Alloboseaceae; genus Allobosea; species Allobosea sp. RIT-PG3_2. The sequence goes on from NZ_JBXWCA010000001.1 coordinate 981,292, forward strand.
CGCCGCCTGGCCAGTCCTGCGAAACGGCTCGCCGCGATGTTGCTCGCGTTCAGTCTGCTGCCCGGCTCGGGCCAGGCTGCCGAGGAGCCCTTGCCGCCATCCTCTGGCATCCAGGATGCGCTCTGCCGGCTGATCGATGACGCCGCGCGGACGCATTCGGTACCTCCAGCCTTCCTGACCCGCCTGATCTTCCAGGAATCGAGTTTCCGCCCACATGTCACCAGCCCGGCCGGTGCGCAGGGCGTGGCGCAGTTCATGCCCGGCACGGCGCGCGAGCGCGGCCTTGTCGATCCGTTCGACCCCGAGCAGGCCGTGCCCAAGGCGGCGCATTTCCTGGCCGATCTGCGGGATCGCTTCGGCAATTGGGGGCTCGCGGCCGCCGCGTATAATGGGGGTCCGAACCGCCTCGCCGGCTGGCTCGCCGCCCGCGCCGCCGGGCAATCCCGCTTTCTCCCGATGGAGACGGAGAACTATGTCCTGCTGATCACCGGCGCCTCGGTCGAGGATTGGGCGGAGGAGGCGCGCAATGTCGCCAACGGCGACGGGCGCTCTCCGCCGCCTCGACCGGCGACGCGTGATCCACAGACCGCATGCGCGCCGACGCTGATCGCCATCCGGCAATCGCGCCCGGCCCTGCCCATGATCGCGGAGGCGCCCTTCGCGCCCTGGGGCGTGCAGCTCGCCGGCAACTTCTCGAAGGCGCGCGCGCTCGCCAGCTTCCAACGCGCCGGCGCGCGCCACCGGGCGATCATCGGCGAGCTCCAGCCGATGGTGATCGGCACGCGGCTGCGCAGCCGGGGCACACGCGCCTTCTACCGGGTGCGGCTGCCGGCCGCGACACGCGCCGAGGCCAGCGCGCTCTGCCGGCGCATCCAGGCCGATCGCGGCGCCTGCGTGGTTCTGCGGAGCTGAGATGCCGGCCGCATGTTGCTTGCGCGCAACGCAGAACGGCAAAGCTCGAAAGCTCTCAGCGTTGTGATTGGAGTCCGATTGCCGGGGGCCGGCGAAGCTGACAGGACATTGAGGAGACGTTGACTTTTCCATGTCAACTTCATGTCCAACGCCGTCCCGACCGTCCGAGGTTCTCGATGATCCGCTCCATCCGTCTGGCCATGCTCGCCGGCCTTGGCCTGCTCGCCCTCGGCTCCGCCGCCCGGGCCGAAATCGATCCGTTGACCCGCCAGCCGCTGGTCCAGTACGTCGACCCCGCCAAGGCGCAGGCCACCGCCATTCCGCGCGAGATCGTCAGCTATCAGACGAACCAGCGGCCGGGCACGATCGTGATCAATTCCGCCGAGCGACGCCTCTATTTCGTGATGCCCGACGGCAAGGCCGTGCGCTACGGCGTTGGCGTCGGCCGCCCCGGCTTCGACTGGGCCGGCAGCCAGACCATTACCCGCAAGGCCGAGTGGCCGAGCTGGACACCGCCGTCGCAGATGCTGAAGCGCCGCCCCGATTTGCCGCGCCACATGACCGGCGGCCCGGACAACCCGCTCGGCGCCCGCGCCATGTATCTCGGCTCGACCCTCTACCGCATCCACGGCTCGAACGAGCCGGAGACGATCGGCCAGGCCGTCTCCTCCGGCTGCATCCGCATGCTGAACGAGGACGTGATCGACCTCTACGAGCGCGCCAAGGTCGGCACCCGCGTCGTCGTCGCCCGCTGAGCGGACGCAAGGAACTGAAATAAGAAGGGCCGGCGGAAACGCCGGCCCTTTTTCGTGGCCGGTATCCCCACTGCGCTCGCGATGGGAATCTCCCCGACGCCATCTTCCGCGTCATGCTCGGGCTTGACCCGAGCATCTCTGGTCGAAGGAGGCTCCCGCGCCCTGCCCTGCTTGAGATCCCCGGGTCTCCCTGCGGTCGCCCGAGGATGACGCAGAGGCCTTTTATCGGCCTGGGGCTTGCTGGGTTTTGACGGAACCGCGGGGTCATTCCGGGGCTTCGCGTCAGCGAAGAGCCCGGAACCCATGAACACGAGGTCAGACGAGAAGATTTGTCAGATCGGCGGCCTTTTGACGGGCTGTCGTGTTCATGGGTTCCGGGCTCGGGCCTACGGCCCGCCCCGGAATGACGGCGTGGTTGTATCGAAGGGTGTCGTTCTATCGCTTCGATGCCGGGCCGACGACTTCGCGCATGGCGACGTAGGTGTGGTATTCGGAGACGTTGGGGTCGTCGTGGAAGACCTCGCGGGCAAAGGCCGCATAGGCTGCCATGCTCTCGACCTGCAGGTGCACGACGAAATCCGCGCCTCCCGTCACATAGGAGGCCTGCCGGACTTCCGGGCGCGCCTGCAGCTTGCGGGAAAACTCGCCATAGGTTCGCGATCCCCGCTCGATCGAGACGAGCACATGCACCGTGACGGGCACGCCGAGGGTTTCCGGGCTGACGATCGAGACATCGGCCATGATGACCTGTTCGGCACGCAGACGGCGCAAGCGCCGAAGCACCGCACTCTGTGACAGGCCGACCCGCTCCGCCAGAACGCGCGCCGGAGTCTGATTGTCGATCTGCATCTCCCTGAGAAGAGCATGATCGAACCGATCGAGTTCGACTGTTTTTGCCATGGAGCCCATTCAGAACGGCGAAATTCGTCACCATCTAACTAAATCCCGCGAAAATGACCATGCGTTTCCGAGCAGGATGACGGACAGCCCAGTCAGCGAGGACCGGATCGGCCGGCCCCGGAGAGGGCGTCGGAAATGCGTCATGGGACTGAAGACTTGGACGAAGCGCTCCCTTGCCGCGCAGGCTCTGGGCAAGGTCGATCCTGTGACGAAGGGGGTGGTGCCGCCGATCCATGTCGCGACGACCTATCTGCGTGACCCGGACAATGGCTACTCCTCCGGCTTCATCTATGGCCGGCCGGACAACGAGACGGTGCATGAGGCGCAGGCCGTGCTCGCCATGCTGGAGGAGGCCAGGGCCGGGGCGCTGCTGTTCGGCTCGGGCATGGCGGCGGCGACGGCGGTGTTCCAGGCGCTCTCGCCCGGCGACCATGTCGTCGCCTCCAAGGTGATGTACTGGGCGCTGCGGGCCTGGCTCCTGACTGAAGCGACGCGCTGGGGCCTGAGCGTCGAGTTCGTCGAGACCGACGATCTCGCCGCGCTGAAGGCCGCGGTGAAGCCCGGCGTGACCAAGCTCATCTGGGTCGAGACGCCGTCGAACCCGCTCTGGACCATCACCGACATCGCTGGCGCGGCCGAGATCGCGCACCAGGCCGGCGCCAGGCTCGCGGTCGATTCGACCTGCGCCTCGCCGGTCCACACCCGCCCGCTGACGCTCGGCGCCGACATCGTGATGCATGCGGCGACGAAGGTGCTGAACGGCCATTCCGACGTCGTCGCCGGGGCGCTCTGCGCCCGCGAGGACGACGAGTTCTGGAGCCGGATCAAGACGGTGCGCAAGGGCCAGGGCGGCATCCTCGGCCCGTTCGAGGCCTATCTGCTGATGCGCGGGATGCGCACGCTGCATCTGCGGCAGGAGCGGCAGGCGGCCTCGGCGCTGGAGCTGGCGCAGCGGCTCTCCGCGCATCCGATGGTGGCGCGCGTGCTCTATCCCGGCCTGCCGCAGCATCCCGGCCACGACATCGCGGCGCGGCAGATGGAGCACGGCTTCGGCTACATGCTCTCGGTGCAGGTCACCGGCGGCGAGGCGGCGGCGATCGCCACGGCGGCGCAGGTCGAGCTGTACAAGCGCGCGACCTCGCTCGGCGGCGTCGAGAGCCTGATCGAGCATCGCGCCTCGATCGAGGGCGCGGGCTCGCCCTGCCCGACCGACCTGCTACGCCTCTCGACCGGCATCGAGGATGTCGGCGACCTCTACGACGATCTCGACCACGCGCTGACGGCAGCGCACCGCTGAGCCGGCCCGTGGCTATGGGCTGCGAGGCAGCGGCATCGGTCGAAACCGCCCATCAGCGGTCCGGCCAGATCCTTCTTATGATCACGGCCATGGGCTGGGGGCTGAACTGGGCTGTGCTCAAATTCGTCCTTCAGGACTGGCCGCCCCTGTTCGCGCGCGGCACCGCCGGGCTGCTGGGTGCGATCGGGCTGGCCGCCCTCGCCTGGCTGCGCAGCGAACGTTTTGCAGTCCCACGCGACGCCCGCCTGCGGCTTGCCGCGTCGGCCGGCATCAACGTCTTCGCCTGGATGGGCTTCACCGCCCTGTCGCTGAACTGGCTGAAAGTCTCGGAAGGCGCCCTGATCGCCTATTCCATGCCGATATGGGCGGTGCTGATCGCATGGCCCCTGCTCGGCGAGAGGCCGAACCGGCAGAGCCTGCTGGCGCTCGCCCTGGGCATTGCTGGTATCGCCGTGCTGATGGGCGGTCCCGACCTCGCCGGCGGCAAATGGCCGGGTATCCTGTTCGCGCTCGCCGCGGCCATGCTGTTCGCCCTCGGCACGGTCACGGCTCGCAAGCCCATACCGATGCCTCCCACGGTACTGGCCGCCTGGCAGGTGGCACTGGGCTGCCTGCCGATGGTGATCCTCGGCCTGCTGCTGGAACAGCCGCGCGTCCTAGCACTCTCGGCGCCGGGCCTCGCCGGCCTGGTCTATATGGCGGTGGGCCCGATGGCCCTGTGCTACCTGACCTGGTTCGGCGCCCTCAGACGGCTGCCCGCCTCCGCTGCCGCAACCGGCATGCTGCTCGTGCCGATCATCGGGACGCTCGCAGCCGCCCTGCTGCTGGGCGATTCCCTGGGCGTCCGTGAGCTCGTCGCCATGGCCCTTACCCTGACCGGTGTCGGGCTGGCGCTCCGAAGAGCCTCCCGATCATAGCCTTCAGAAGGCCGCGACCGTGCCAGGGCCCAAGCTGCGCCTAGCCGCGCCGCTCCCGCGACAATCCCTTTTCGGCCAGCGCAGCTTCGTAGGCGCGCATCTTCTCGCCGGCCTGCTCGCCAAGCTCGCGCAGATAGTCCCAGGCGTAGATGCCGGTCTCGTGCATGTCGTCGAAGCCGAGCCTGACGGCATAGTGGCCGACAGGCTCGATCCGCAGGATCTCGACGGCCGCCTTGCCGGGAACGATCGTCTTCTGGCTGGGGTGGTGGCCCTGGACCTCGGCGGAGGGGCTTTCGACGCGCAGCAGCTCGGCCGGCAACGCGAAGCTCGCGCCGTCCTCGAAGGCGACATGCAGGGTCCGGCGATCCTTCGACAGGCGGATTTCGGTCGGCCAGGATGACATGATCGTGTAAGCCCTTCGCAGCGGGTAGCAGCCATGCGCTTGACCTTGGCCGCATCGATGCCAATGTCTCGCTATAGCAATGTGAAAACCTGTTCGCATCCTGTGCGGTGCGTTTGGAGTTGAGGCAGACGTGCTGCTCGACGACATGAAACCGCTGACCCGGTCGCCGCTGGTCGATCCGTTCGGCCGGACGATTTCCTATCTGCGCATCTCGGTGACGGATCGCTGCGATTTCCGCTGCGTCTATTGCATGGCGGAGAACATGCAGTTCCTGCCGCGCAAGGAACTGCTGACGCTTGAAGAGCTCGACCGGATCGCCACCGCCTTCGTGACGCGCGGCACGCGCAAGCTGCGACTCACCGGCGGCGAACCGCTGGTGCGCCGCGACATCATGAGCCTGTTCCGCTCGCTCTCGCGCCACCTCACCTCCGGCGCGCTCGATGAGCTGACGCTGACCACCAACGGCTCGCTGCTGCATCGCTATGCCGACGAACTGGCCGGCTACGGCGTCCGTCGCATCAACGTCTCGCTCGACACGCTCGATGCCGACAAGTTCCGCGAGATCACCCGCCGGGGCGACCTGAATGTCGTGCTCGCTGGCATCGACGCCGCGCGCAAGGCCGGCATGCGGGTCAAGATCAACGCGGTCGCGCTGAAGGGCGTCAACGACGACGAGATCGAGGAGCTGATGCTGTGGTCGCACGGCCTCGGCATGGACCTCACGCTGATCGAAGTCATGCCGATGGGCGAGATCGAGGCCGGGCGCATCGATCAGTACCTGCCGCTCTCGGTGGTGCGCGGACGGCTGATGGACAAGTACACGCTCGTCGACGATCCCTATCGCACCGGCGGGCCGGCGCGCTATGTCCGCGTCAAGGAGACCGGGGGGCTCGTCGGCTTCATCACGCCGCTCACCCATAATTTCTGCGAGAGCTGCAACCGCGTGCGCCTGACCTGCACCGGCACGCTCTACATGTGCCTCGGCCAGGAGGATGCGGCCGATCTGCGTGCCGCCGTGCGCAGCTCGCAGGACGATGCGCTGCTCTATCGCGCCATGGACGAGGCCATTGCCCGCAAGCCCAAGGGCCACGACTTCATCATCGACCGGCGCCATGCGCGCCCGGCCGTCGGCCGGCATATGAGCGTCACCGGCGGCTGATCGGCCTGGACGGAGGCCGCCGCTCGCTTGACCGGCCCGGAGAATGCGGTCACCGTCGTTGGACGGGTGGAGTTGCTGCGGGTCATGTTCAAAGCGATCGCAGGCCGCGTGAGAGCGGCCGCAAGCGCAATCGATGACGCCGTGAGGCAGACCCACGCGGCGCGGCTCGCCATCATGGCGGCGCGGTTGCGGCGTTCCCTCCCGCTTCTCGCCATTCTCATCGCTGCCGCGCTGCTCTTCTGCCTTTACCTGGCCTGGTCTTCCGCGCGCGGGGTGTTCACGGTGCTCGCCCCCGCCTCGCCGACCGGGATCGGAGCCGGCATGGCAGCGGTGATCGCCGGGCTCGTCGTGCTCGAGCTCTGCGCGGCCCTCGCCGTCACGATGATGACCGCCGCGCTGCAACTCGCCTACGACACCGGCCGCCACCGCGTTCGCGCACTACTCGTCATTGCGAGCACCATCGTGCTGGCTGGCCTCGGCTGGCGGCTGGCGGAGCTCGATGCGGCTTCCCTCTCTGCCGCCACTGTCCTGCCGATCCTGGGCAGCGCCGCCTTGATCGCGCTGACGCTCTGGTTCGAACGGGCCTATCTGCGGCCTTCCTATCCCGGCTTCCGCGACTTCTGGGTCGATGTGGTCGAAGCCCGGCTTTTCCTGACGCGAGCCGCCCATGGCGAATGAGAATGGCGGCGTTGGCTCGCTGCGTGGCACCAGCCCTGCGGTGACCGCGCATCACCTGGCGGAATCCGTCAAGGCCGGCCATAACGGCGCGAGCGATGCGGTGGACAATCTGCCGCCGGCCGATGCGACGATGCTGTCCCAGACCGAACAGACTCTGATCGCCCGGGCACGCGAGCATTACGCGACGCTGCGGCAGGACGCTGCGGCGAGCCTCAACGCCATCCAGGCCGAGGTCGCGAGCCGCCGCGAGCTGTTCACGCAGCAACGTTTCGAAGGTCGCGTGCGCGGCGTCGAGGCCACGATGCGCGCGATGCTGAATAAGCACGGCAGCGAGCTGGAGCAGCGCGTCTACGACGCGCTCAGGGCCAAGCGCGAATACGCGTTCTTCAACTACGAGAACAAGCGGCGCGCCGACCCCAAACTCGACAAGTGGCAGTTCATCCTGTTCTTTCTGGTCGTGCCGCTGGTGATCGAGAGCCTGCTCAACGGCAATTTCTTCGCCGAGGCGAGCGATTTCGGCCTGGTCGGCGGCGCGGCCACGGCCGTCATCATCTCGGCGCTCAACATCGCGCTCGGCTTCTTCATGGGGGTCGGGCCGGCGCGATACTGCCAGCATGTGAAGAGCTCGCACCTGTTCTGGGCCCTGCCCGCCTATGCCGGCATGATCGCGCTGATCGTGTTGTTCAATCTCGCGGTCGGGCATTACCGCGAGATGCTGATCGCGAGCCCGGATACGCGTTCCTTCCAGGTCATGCCGCGCATGCTGGAGAACCCCTTCGCGATCTACGACATCAAATCGGTCGCTCTGGTCATTATCGGCTGCCTCGTCGCCTTCGTCTCGGCGACGAAGGGCTATACGGCCTTCGGCACCTATCCGGGCCATGCGGCCGCCTACAAGCGCTGGCGCCAGCGCTGGGGCGCGGTCGAGGAGGAGCGGCGCCGGCTCGATGTCGAGCTGCTGCCGGAGCTGGAGGCGATCCGCACCCAGATCGACGGTTTCCGCGAGGATTGCCGCGACGAGCTCGGCAAGCTGCAGGGCGTGAAGGCCGCGGCGGAGAAGGCGCGAGACCTGTTTATGTCCCGCCTCGGGCAATTGCGCGCGGCCAAGGACGCCGCGATGATGCAATATCGCGAGGCCAATCTGCGGGTCCGCACCGATCTGCCGCCCGCCTATTTCTCGCAGTCGCTCAACCTGGCCGAGATCGACCAGCCGGGGGAACTGCCGGAATATGTTGCGGCCCGCCGCCAGATCGAGGATTTCGAGCAGCAGCTCGCGAGCATGCCCGCCCTGATCGAAGCCAAGCTGAAGGACAGGCTGATCCTGCTGCGCGGGGTCGACCTCGCCGGCGAGATCGAGCAGGTCAAGCTGCGCGCGGCGAAGGCCGGCCGCGAGGCCTTCGAGAGCGACGAGGCGGCGCAGAAGCAGGCGGCCGAGGATTTCGCCGCAATGCCGCGCTAGAGAGCGACAGATGAAGACCGAGAACCTGGCCATCGTCGCTTCCGTGCTCGCCGGCGTTGCGCTCGTCGGGTTCTTCGCGGCCCCTTCCCTGCTGCGCGGCCCGCCGCGCGACCAGGAGACGCTGTGCCCGAAGAGCGGGCCGGTCGGGCATACGCTCATCCTGGTCGACAAGAGCGATCCCTGGAGCGAGGTGCAGGCCGGGCGGCTGAAGAAGCTGGTCAAGCAGATCGGCGACGAATTGCCGGCCGAGCGGATGCTGTCGATCTACGTTTTCAACGACGTGTTCGAGCCTGGCTTCCCCTCGCTGATCTCGCTGTGCAACCCGGGCAAGACGGCGAGCGAGCTGATCGGCAACCCGCGCCGCGAATATGTGAAATGGGTCGAGAAGTTCGGCCGCCCGCTCGACGATGCTCTCACCGTCCTGACCCAGCCGGCGAAGGGCAACCAGTCGCCGATCGTGGAAGCCATCGGCGACGTCGTCTCCCGGCGCGAGAACCGCGTGGCGAACGGCGATCGCTCGCTCGTCCTCGTCTCGGACATGCTCCAGAATTCGGGCCAGTTCACCGTCTTCGGCAACGCGGCCGGCGCGCGCGATCCGGAGCGCCTGCGGCGCCTGCTCGACAAGGTCTGGCAGGATTCGGGCGCCAAGAGCTGGGCGCTGAGCATCCATCAGGTCCAGGGCGTCTACGACCAAGCCCGGCTCGAACAAGCCGCATCGCTGTGGAAGCAGGCGTTCCAGAAGCTGAGCATCACGGTGAACTGGGACAGGCTGTAGCGCCGCTGCCGTCGTTGCGGCCGGTGCGAACCGCGATCGTCAGAGCCTGTAGGCCATCCGCACGCCGCCCCAGTGGCGGCCGCGCACCCGCAACGGCGCATTGATCTCGCTCAAGGCCTCGATCCGGCCGTCTCCGAGGTCGTGATGGCAGAGCTGGACCAGGAACGGGCGGACCGAGCGGCTCGCGCTGATCCCGGAGCGGCTGTCGAGAATACGGCGGTTGCAGGCATGGGCCGCGTTCCAGTCCGGATCATGGCTGCGCTGGGGCTGCGACGTCTCGGCATGATGCACCGGCATGTAGCCGTTGCGATCGCTCGGCACGGCGAAGACCAGACGTGGATCGCTCGCGAGCGTCTTCCTGAGCAATGGCGGCAGCACGGCCTCCAGAGCCTGCAGGCTCGGGCTCAGATATTGCAGCGGCTCGCTCTCGGGAACCGGCGTATAGCTCGCCTCGAACAGATCCTCCTCGGCTATCAGACCTTTCTCGATGGCCGTTTCCATGGCTGCGGCGATTTCGTTCGCGAAATCCTGGGCGCGCTCGATGAAGGGGCGATAGGAGCGCTCGATATCCTCGATCATCAGCGCCAATGCGCCGCTGCCGGCGGCAGCATCCGCATCGAAGGCGAGATGCAACCCGCGCTCGCTGTGACCCGTCATCCGGCAGGGGAGCGGCGGCAGGCCGTCGATGGTGATCGTGCCGTCGCCGCCGCCGAACCGGATGGCCTGCGCATCGGCCAGAAGCGCTCCGCCGCGACCGACATCGACGATGCGGCTCGACAGGTCGATGCCGCCGATCCTCAGCTGCGCGCGCCGCGCGGTCGGGAAACGGTCGAAGCGCCGCCGGTCGGCGAAGGCGGAGTGCCGCAGGACGGGCTTGAAGCGGCGCAACATGCGGCCGACGAGCCGGCTGCCCTTCTCCGAGGCCCGGCGCGCGCGCTCGCTCTCGGCGACCGTGGCATGAGCGATGCGATCGATTTCATCCGCGCGGCGCGCAACGCCCTCGACGAAGAGCGCGGCTTCGCGGGCATTGCGGGACAATTCCGCCGTCGACGCCGCCTGCTCCTGCGAAGCCTGGCTGATCGTCGTCATAAGCGGGTTGACGTCCCGCACGATCTGCAGCGCCTCGTTGACGATGCCCGTCGAACTCTGGGCCGCATGCGTGAGCCGGTCGACCCGGCTGCGGATATGCTCGACGGCTTCGCTCACCTCGACCGAGAGCGACTTGACCTCGTAGGCGACGACGCCGAAGCCACGGCCCGCCTCTCCGGCGCGGGCCGCCTCGATCGCGGCGTTGAGCGCAAGCAGGTTCGTCTGGCGGGCGATCTCCGCAATGGAATCGACGATGCCGCGGATTTCGCCTGTCGCCTCGCTGAGGCCGTCCAACATCAAGGTGGCCTGCCCCGCATGCTCCACAGCAGCATCGAGCCGGTCGCGGACGCTTGCCATGGCGCTGTCGACCTGCTCGGCCGACTGGGAAACCTGCTGCGTCGCCGCAGCCAGGACGGAGGCGTTCTCGCTCGCCGCGCCGACGGCCATGCGCATGCTGCCGGCACTTTCCAGAATGGTGCGGGAGCCGCTTTCGGAATCGGCTGAGAGCTTCTCGACCTCGCCCAGTTCCTTCGTGAGCCGATTCATCGCGAACAGAATGTCGCGCTCGATATCATCAACAGCATCGCGGACGGACAGGTCGTTGGAAGCGATCGCCACGATGGGGGCTTCTGCGACCTCGATCGGCGCCGGTTCGGTCGGGGCTTCGCTACCCATGGGAGTTCGGGCGCCCAGCCAGCGTCGAATCCTGCCCTTCATCCCAAGCCCAGTCTCACCTAAGGTCAGCCCTGCCTGCGGTTATGGGCGGCGTCCGTTAACAAAAGCTTCCTCCGCACCTGCACGGCGCCTGTGCCGCAGAAGCATTGGACCACCTCTTGCGCGGCCTGTATGGCTGGGGTTTCCACGTCGCACGGGCACGAGCCATGAGCCAGCACAGCTATGACGTCATCGTCGCCGGCGTCGGCGCCATGGGGTCGGCCGCCTGCTGGCACCTCGCCAAGCGCGGGCTCAAGGTTCTCGGCCTCGAGCGCTTCGAGCTCGGCCATGCGATGGGCTCCTCGCACGGCCTGACGCGGATCATCCGCCTCGCCTATTTCGAAGGCTCGCACTACGTCCCGATCGTGCGGCGTGCGCATGAGCTCTGGGCGGAAACCGGCGAACAGGCCGGCATGAAGCTGCTCCATGTCACCGGCTCGCTCGACCTCGCGCCAAAAGGCGGCGGACCGGTCGAATCCTCCCTGCAATCCTGTCTCGACCACGGGTTGACGCATGAGGTTCTGGAGGGAGCCGAGGTGATGCGCCGCTTCCCCGGCTTCCAGCTCCCGGCCGGGCATGTCGGCCTGTGGCAGCCGGATGGCGGTTTCGTCGCCTCGGAAAAGGCGATCTACGCTCATGTCGGGCTGGCGCAATCGCGCGGGGCCGACATCCGTACCAACGAACCGCTGCTGGATTGGACGCCGACGGCGCAGGGCGGTGTCGTCGTCCGCACCGAACGCGGCACCTACTCGGCCGGCCGCCTGGTCATCACCTCGGGTGGCTGGATCGCCGACGCGGTGCCGGCCCTGTCGGAACGGGTCAGCACCGTGAAGCAGGCGATCGGCTGGTTCACCACGCGGCGGCCCGAACTCTTCCGCGAGGGTGCCTTCCCCGTCTTCATCCTCAGCGTCGAGGAAGGCAATTTCTACGGTTTCCCACTCTACGAGCATCCGGGCTTCAAGCTCGGCGGGCCGCATTTCGGGCGCGAGCCCATGGACCCGCGCGAACCGGACCGGACGCCGAGCGAGAGCCAGGTCCAGCGCATCCGCGAGTGCCTCGCGCGCTATATTCCCGATGCGGCCGGCGAGCCTCTGACGGTGAAGGGCTGCGTCTACAGCGTTTCGCCCGACGAAGGCTTCATCATCGACACCGTGCCGGGCGTGCCGCAGGCCGTCTTCGCCTCGGCCTGCTCGGGCCACGGCTTCAAATTCGCCAGCGCGATCGGCGAAATCCTGGCCGATCTTTCGACCGCCGGCCAGTCGCCCTTCGATCTGACACCGTTCTCGCTTTCCCGCTTCGCGGCCTAAGCCTTTCCCGCAGGATACCTCTTGGCCAGCGCAGCCGAAAATCGCCGCGGCGTCGTCTTCATGCTCGCGGCCATGTCGCTCTTCGTCGTCAACGACACGCTGATGAAGCTGGCACGCGAGACCTATCCGGCCGGACAGGCGATCGCGCTGAGGACCGTCTTCGCGGTCGTCGTCGGCTTCGCGCTCGTCTTCGCAGCACGCGAGAGCGACCGCCTCGCCACGGCCTTCCGGCCACGCGTGTTGCTGCGCGGCCTGCTCGAAGCCTTGAGCGCGTTGACCTTCGGCTGGTCGCTCGGCCTGTTGCCGCTCGCCAACATGACGGCGATCAACATGGCCTCCCCCCTGCTCATCGTCGCTCTCGCGGTCGTGCTGCGGATCGAGCGCGTCGGCTGGCGACGGGCGCTGGCACTCACCGTCGGCTTCATCGGCGTGCTGTTCATCGTGCGGCCGGGTGCGGCCTCCTTCAACGCGGCCGCCCTCGTTGCCCTGCTCAGCACCTTCCTCGTCGCCTGCCGCGACCTGACGACCCGCAGCATCGGCGACGACGTTCCCTCGACTGTCATCTCGCTGACCACGACGGTCGTCGTCGGCCTCGTCGCGTTCGGCTACGGCTTGACCGAGCAATGGCTGCCGGTCTGGCGGATCGAGAGCGTCTATGTGGCGCTGGCGGCCGTCCTGGTCACGGTCGGGACCTTCTTCATCATCAGTGCCTTCCGCCGCACCGATGTCGCCGTGATCTCGCAGTATCGCTATGCCGTCATCGTCTTCGCCACGCTGCTCGGCTATCTCGTCTGGGGCGACGTGCCCGATCTCTTTGCCTTCCTCGGCATCGGGCTGATCGTCGGCAGCGGACTCTATACGATGCACCGGCAGCGCGTGCGGCCCGATTCGAACCTCAAACTGACCCGAAAGCCGACGGCGTGACGGCTGGATCGGCCAAGCCGACGCTGGCGATCCTGGTCGCGATCTCCGCGCTCCAGCCGATCGCGCTCAACCTGCTGGCTCCGGCGACGCCGGCCTTGACCCGCCACTTCGCATCGAACTACGCCACGATCCAGCTCACGCTGACGCTGTTCCTGGTCTCGGTCGCCCTGACGCAGCTCGTCATCGGGCCCTTGTCGGACCGCTTCGGCCGCCGCCCCTGCGTCAATGCCGGGGTCGCCTTGTTCGTGCTGGGCTCGGTGCTGGGAGCGTTGGCGCCTTCGACCGAAATCCTGCTGACGGCGCGCATACTGGAAGGTGCAGGCTCGGGCGCCGTCTTCGCGCTGTCGCGGGCGATCATCCGCGACAGCGCCAATCGCGACGAGGCCGCGAGCCAGATCGCCAGCGTGACGATGGTGATGGTGGTGGCGCCGATGCTCGCGCCCTGGCTCGGCGGCCAGATCGAGACCGCGCTCGGCTGGCGCACCATCTTCTGGTTCATGACCCTGTTCGGCACCTGCGTGCTCGCGCTCACCGTCCTGCGACTGCCGGAGACGGCGCCCCATATCGGCGCGCAGAGCTCCCTGCTCGGGGTGTTTCGTGCCTTTCCGGAGCTCGTGCGCAACCGGGGTTTCCTGCTGAACGTCGCGGCCGGAACCAGCGCTGTGTCGGCCTTCTTCGTCTTCATCGCCGCGACGCCGTTCATCGTCGTCGAGACGATGGGGCACGGCTCCGACGCCTATGGCAGCTACTTCATCCTCAATGCGCTCGGCTACATGCTCGGCAACTTCGCCATGTCGCGGCTGGCAGTGCGGGTCGGCACGCCGAAGATGGTGCGGCTCGGCCTCGTGATCTCGTTCATCGGAACGGGCGCGGCGCTTGCCCTGTCGTTCTCACCCTGGTGGTCGCCGCTGACCCTGTTCCTGCCGCTGGCCGTGAACGCCATCGGCAATGGCCTGACGATACCCGGTGCCACAGCCGACGCGCTCTCCGCACGTCCCGAACTTGCCGGCTCCGCCGCGGGACTGCTGGGCGCGATCCAGCTCGGGATCAGCGCCGGGCTGACCGTGCTGATCAGCTGGCTGGTGACCCTGTGGCCGCAATCCATGAACGTGCTGGTCTGGCTGCTGATCGCGCTCGGCCTCGTCGCGGTCGGCTTAGCCCGCAAAGGACGTGGCCCGGCGATCTGAGCCGGGCCGTCCATCATTTGTCGGAGCGTCGTGTGCATCCGACGCCCGAGCCTCAGCCCTCGAGGCGGGCGATCAGGCTGGAGGTGTCCCAGCGCTTGCCGCCCATCTTCTGGACCTCGGCATAGAACTGGTCGACCAGCGCGGTCACCGGCAGCTGCGCGCCGTTGGTCCGGGCCTCGTCGAGGACGATGCCGAGGTCCTTGCGCATCCAGTCGACGGCGAAGCCGAAATCGAACTTGTTCTGGTTCATCGTCTTGCCGCGGTTCTCCATCTGCCAGGAGCCGGCAGCCCCCTTGGAGATCACCTCCAGCATGGCCTCGACGTCGAGCCCGGCGCGCTTGGCGAAATGCACGCCTTCCGACAGGCCCTGAACCAGGCCGGCGATGCAGATCTGGTTGACCATCTTGGTGAGCTGGCCGGAGCCGGCAGGCCCCATCAGCCGGCACATCCGGGCGAAGCTGACGATGACGGGCTCGGCGCGGGCATAGGTCTCGGGCTCACCGCCGCACATTACGGTCAGCACGCCGTTCTCGGCGCCGGCCTGCCCGCCGGAAACGGGCGCATCGACGAAGCCGAAACCGCCCTGCCGCGCCGCCTCGTAGAGCTCGCGCGCGACATTGGCGGAGGCGGTGGTGTGATCGACGAAGACCGAGCCTTTCTCCATGCCGGCGAAGGCGCCGTTCTCGCCGATCGTGACCGAGCGCAGATCGTCGTCGTTGCCGACGCAGGCGAAGACGAACTCCTGCCCCTTGGCAGCGTCGGCCGGCGTTGCCGCCGAAAGCCCGCCATGCTGGGCGACCCAGGCCTGAGCCTTCGTCGGGTTGCGGTTGTAGACGGTGACGTCATGGCCCTTGGCCTTGAGATGGCCGGCCATGGGATATCCCATCACGCCGAGACCGAGGAATGCGACTTTGGCCATGAACAGCTCCCGCGTTACGAAGACCTTGGCGCTTTAGCGCGGGGCCGGCGGGCTGGGAAGCCGGAAGAGCGTGAGCCGCCCATGCGGTTTTCCCGTTGCAGCCGGGACGCCGGCGGCTTAGCTCAGGTCCATGACCATATCCAACGACGATGAATTGCGCGCGCTCGGCGAGATCGGCCGGATCGTGGCGCGCACCCTGGCTGCCATGGGCAAGGCGCTCGAGCCCGGCATGACCACCGCGGAGCTCGATGCGATCGGGCGCGATTTCCTCGAACGCCACGGCGCGCGCCCGGCCCCGGAACTCGCCTATGACTTCCCCGGCGCGACCTGCATCAGCGTCAACGAGGAGATCGCGCACGGCATCCCCGGCGAGCGGCGCATCCTCGCGGGGGACCTCGTCAATATCGACGTCTCCGCGGAGAAGGACGGCTTTTTCTCCGACACCGGCGCTTCCTTCGCCGTGCCGCCGGTCAAGCCGAAGCTGGAGCGGCTGTGCCGCGACGGCCGGCGCGCGCTCTGGGCCGGTATCGCGCAGGTCGGCGCAGGCAAGCCGCTGGCCGGCATCGGCCAGGCTGTGGGACGCTTCGCCGACAAGAACGGCTATACGCTCGTGCGCAATCTCGCGAGCCACGGCGTCGGTCGCTCGCTCCATGAGGAGCCGACGGAGATCGCGACCTGGCCCGACCGGCGCGAACGCCGGACGATGACGAATGGGCTCGTCTTCACCGTCGAGCCGTTCCTGTCGCTGGGAGCGGACTGGGCGGAACAGGGGGACGATGATCGCTGGACGCTCTACAGCGAGCCTTGCGCGCCCACCGTGCAGTACGAGCACACCGTCGTCGCGACCCCGCGCGGCGCCGTCGTCCT
This sequence comes from Allobosea sp. RIT-PG3_2, assembly GCF_057321085.1. NCBI lineage: Bacteria > Pseudomonadati > Pseudomonadota > Alphaproteobacteria > Hyphomicrobiales > Alloboseaceae > Allobosea > Allobosea sp. RIT-PG3_2. The sequence goes on from NZ_JBXWCA010000001.1 coordinate 997,554, forward strand.
GACCCTGCCGGGCTGATATCGGGCTACCGACCGGATCAGCGCAGGGCCAGGTGGCGGCTCAACCTGAGTTCGAGACGATCCCAGACGCGGCGGATGATCTCGACCAAAACCAGATAGATCAGCGCCGCATAGAGATAGATCGACAGGTCGAAGGAGCGGGCGAAGGCGAGCCGCGTCGCGCCCATCAAGTCGAACAGCGTCACCAGCGAGACGATCGCGCTGGACTTGATCATCACGATCAGCTCGTTGCCGAGCGGGCGCAACGCCAAGATCATCGCCTGGGGCAGCACGACGCGGCGCAGCGTCGCCCAGCGATGCAGGCCAAGCGAGAGCGCACCCTCGAACTGCCCGCGCGGGATCGCCTGGATGGCGCCGCGCAGGATCTCTGCCTGGTAGGCGGCGGTGTTGATGGTGAAGGTGAAGGCCGCGCAATAGAACGGCTCGCGGAAGAACCACCACAGGCCGACATCCTGCCAGAACTCGCGGAACTGGCCGAGGCCATAATACACCAGGAAAAGCTGGCAGAGCAGCGGCGTGCCGCGCAGGAAGGTGGTGTAGCCGCTGACCGCCATCCGCGCCCAGCGCGGACCATAGAGCCTGGTAATGGCGAGGCCGAGCGCGAGCACGAAGCCGATGGCGACCGACACCGCCACGAGCTCGAAAGTGACCCAGAGGCCGCTCGCCATCCGGCAACCATAGTTCTGCAGAACCTCGCTGCCGACCCAGGAACCGGGATATTCGCACCAGTTCATCGCGTCGCTCCGCCGAAAGCGGCCTGGCCGCGTTGGGTGCGTTGTTCCAGCCTGTCGATGCCCCAGGCGGAAACCAGCGAGAAGAAGAAATAGAGCAGCATCGCCGTGCCGAAGAACAGGAACGGCTCCTTGGTCACGACATTGGCCCGCGTCGCGATGAACATGATGTCCTGCAGCGTGATGACCGATATCAGCGAGGTTTCCTTCAGCAGCACCATCCAGTTGTTGCCGAGCCCCGGCAGCGCCACGCGGATCAGTTGCGGGAAGACGACGAGCCGGAAGGCCTGCGCCTTCGACAGCCCCAGCGCCGAGGCAGCCTCGCGCTGGCCCTTCTGGATCGAATTCAGCGCGCCAACCCAGACCTCGCTGGAGAAGGCCGCGAGCACCAGGCCGAGCGCGACCATGCCGGCGACGAAGGGCGGTATCGAGAAACCGGTCCAGACGCGCTGCACCAGGACCTGGATGCCGAAATAGATGATGTAGAGCGTCAGAAGCTCCGGCACGCCGCGGAACACGGTGGCGTAGATCGTCGCCAGCCCCCGCAGAATCACGTGGTCGGAGCGCTTGCACAGCGCGATGACGAGGCCGAGCGCCAGGCCGAACGGCAGGGTCGCGAGCGCGACCGAGATGGTGTTGGCAGCGCCTTGCAGCAGGGCCCAGCCCCAGCCGCCGGGACCGAAGCCGAGCAGAGCAAGTTTATCGAACATGGGATGGCCGGCGCGCGAGGAACTGAAACCCGCCGGCCTGAAATGGCCGGCGGGTGAGCGTCAGCAGGCGTCAGGTCACTCGTACTTGAACCACTTGTCCTCGAGCTTCTTGTGCGAGCCGTCGGCCATCGTCTCGGCGATGGCCTTGCTGATCATGTCCTTCAGGGCCGTGTCCGACTTGCGGACCGCACCGGCGACACCGGCGCCGTGGATGGCGTCGTCGCGCTTCACCTCGGCGATCTTCTTGCAGCAGTCCTTGCCCTTCCCCTTGAGGAAGTCGGCGAGGGCGAGCGCGTCGGCGACGATATAGTCGAGGCGACCGTTGAGCAGATCGAGATTGGCCTCTTCCTGGGTGGGATAGAGGCGCGCGGTCGAATCCTTGTAGAATTTCTCGACATAGTTCGCGTGGATCGTCGAGCCCTGCGCGCCGATCGACTTGCCCTTGAGAGCGGCAGGCGAAATGTCGTCCGACTTGGTGCTCTTGGGCCCGATCACCCAGATCGGGGTCTTGCTGTAGACCGACGTGAAGTCGACCTGCTTCTTGCGCTCATCGGTCGCGTTCATGCCGGCGAAGATGACGTCGTACTTGTTGGCCTGCAGCGCCGGGATGATGCCGTCCCAGTCCTGCACCACCCAGGTGCATTTCACCTTCATCTTCTCGCAGAGCAGGTTGCCGTAGTCGATCTCGAAGCCTTCCAGCTCCTTCTTGGCGTTCAGGTTGTTGTAGGGCGGATAGGCGCCTTCCGTGCCGATCCGAATCTCCTTCCACTCCTTGGCCTGGGCGAGAGCGCCTGTCGCACCAGCCAGCGTCAACGCCGCAGCCGCGACGAACCGAACGAAACTTTTCATGGGACCTCCCGCAGTTTCGGAGCCGCCGGACTTGCATTCGTCCCGGTTCGGCTCCGTCGCGACAGATTGGGCGCAGTTTCGCGCCACCCGCAAGAGGGGCTCGCGCAGCTTTTCGCAGCCTACCCCGCTCAAAGGGCCGGCAGCGGGCGCGATCCTGCCAAAGGAGAAGCCATCAAGCGCTGGGGTCGACCGTGCGAGAGCAGCGCCCTGCCCGCTCAGCGGCGGGCGTCGATAACCGCCACGATCCAGATCGCGAGGCCGCCGAGCGCCAGCGCCGCGCCGACCCAGCCGGTCGAGGTCCAGCCGTAGCCGGCGGCGATCGCCATGCCGCCGAGCCAGGGGCCGAGCGCATTGGCGGTGTTGAAGGCGCTGTGGTTGAGCGCGGCGGCGAGCGTCTGCGCATCGTCGGCCACGTCCATCAGGCGGGTCTGCAGCATGGCGCCAAGGCCACCACCGGCGCCGATCATGAAGACGACCAGCGAGACCGCCCAGATATTGCCGGCGGCGAAGGGGAAGGCGGCGAGCCAGAACGCGCTCCAGAGCAGCATGCCGGCCGTGGCGGGAACCAGCGCCCGGTCGGCCGCCCAGCCGGCGAAGAGCGTGCCGAGCGTCAGCCCCAATCCGAAGACGGCGAGCACGACGGGCACGAGCGCGGGCGAAACGCCGGTGACAGCCACCAATGTCGAAGCCAGATAGGCGTAGACCGCGAAGAGCCCGCCGAAGCCGATCGCACCGGTGGCGAGCGTCAGCCAGACCTGCCGGCGCTTCAGCGCGCCAAGCTCGCGCAAGGGGCTCGCACCGGGCTGAACCCTGTCGCGCGGTGCGAAGAGCCCGATCAGCAGCGCCGTCAGAAGGGCGAGAACCGCGACGATGGCGAAGCCCGAGCGCCAGCCCAGCACTTGCCCCATCCAGCTCGCGGCGGGAACGCCGAGGATCGTCGCGATCGTCAGGCCCAGCATGACCCGCGCCACCGATTGCGCGCGCCGGTTCGGTGCCGAGAGCGAGGCGGCCACCAGTGCCGCGACGCCGAAATAGGCGCCATGCGGCAAGCCGCTGAGAAAGCGGAAGGCGAGCATCCAGTGGTAGTTCGGCGCCAGCGCGCTCAGGCCGTTTCCGATCGCGAAGACGCCCATAAGGCCGATCAGGAGTGTGCGGCGCGGCAACCGCGCAGCGAGCACGGCGATGAGCGGCGCCCCGACGACCACGCCGAGCGCGTAGATGCTGATGACGTGTCCCCCGGTGGGCTCGTCGATTCCCAGCCCGGCCGAGAAATAGGGCAGCAGGCTCATCGCCGCGAATTCGGTGGTCCCTATCGCAAATCCGCCCATGGCCAGCGCAAACAGCACCAGCCCGACCGGCGTCGAACTGACGGCGGACGTGTCCGCGTTCAGGCTGCGATCATGCGCGGCGAGGGTCATAAGTCGCTTTCAAGAGATTGTCGGCATGCTGCGCCGCAACATGAAATAGCCATTCCACTGACGCCGATACAAGAGCGTAAATGGCGATATTTCATGCATCATGCGCATATCGATACGCCAGCCGGACGGATCCGCCGGATCCGGCTATAAGGCCGCTTCCGACACAGGCGACAACGACGTGATTCCCTGGACCGTACTCGATACCGCAGCGCTGCCGGATGGCAGCGGCGACCTCAGGCTCAAGCAGCGCGGCAGCGAATTCTCGATCATGCTGGGCAGCAACGAGCTGATGAACAGCCGCCTCAGCGGCTCGGAAGAGGCCCTTGCAAAGCTGGTCTGCGAGCGGCTGGTTCAGCGCGCCCAACCGAGCATCCTGATCGGTGGATTGGGAATGGGCTTCACCCTGCGGGCCGCGCTCGCCAACCTGCCGCCGGATGCACATGTCGAGGTCGCCGAACTCATACCGGCAGTCGTGGCATGGGCGCGCGGGCCGATGACCGCTGTCTTCGCAGGCTGTCTCGACGACCCCCGCGTGCAATTGACCGTCGCCGACGTGGCAAGCGTCATCGCTACGGGCAAGGGCGGTTACGACGCCATCCTTCTCGATGTCGACAACGGCCCGGAGGGGCTGACCATCGCGGGCAATGACAGCCTGTACGCGGCGGAGGGACTGGCTGCCGCCAAGGCGGCACTGCGGCCGGGCGGCATCCTCGCGGTCTGGTCTTCAGGGCCGGACCATGGCTTCACCCGTCGCCTGCGCAACGCCGGCTTCGCCACCGAGGAGGTGACGGCGCGCGCCCGCCGGACCGGCGGCGGCGCGCGCCATGTGATCTGGCTGGCGGCACGCCGCTAGCGCGGCTGCCTCAGTTGAGCCGGCAGAGACCGTCGCAGGATGCAGCCGAGACGGTCTGGATGAACTCCGAGATCGCCTTCTTCGCATCCGGCTTCAAGGCGGGCTGGGCCGCCTGCAAGGCCGCGATCAGCGCCTGCCGGTCGGGAGGCGCGGTGCCCGCGGCGAGAGCGGCCGCGTTCTCGGCGAGACTGCGTGCGATCAGAAGCTGGTTCGCCGGGCGCAGCGCCGGAATGCGCAGGGCCAGCGCCGCCCCAGCCACGATTTCCTGCAATCCCAGGCGCATCTGGCGAATTCCCTGGAAGCGAGCCTCCGTCTTCTCCTCGACCTTGAGATGCGCGCCAAAGCTGTTGATCGCCTCCAGGGATGCGGCAACGGCCTTCAGCAGGAAGACATGCGTGCGCGTCAGCTCGTCCTGAAACTCGACCGTATTCCTGGCCGTATCGGGCGCCTTCCGGTCCGGCGAGAACAGCGTGTAGGCCTTCAGGATCAGGGTCTGCTTCTGGACGATGGCGAGCAAGGCCGGAATGTCGGCCTCGGCATAGGGCGCCTTGCCGAGAATGGCCGCCTCGTTCCAGACATCCTCGATCACCTTGCCTTCGACCGGATCCGCCAGGCGTGGGAGGGTCGGCTTGCCCTGGGAGGCCTTGATCAGCGTGTCGACCGAGGCGAATGCGGCGTCCATGTAGCCCGGGCCGTTTGCCGGCACTTCGGCACGCGCGACCGTCCCCAAGATGCAGAGCGCGCCGAGAGCGGCGAACCGTGCAATCGAACCAAACCTCGTCATGGTCTTCCTTTTCCTGCGGCGCGGGCCTCCGCCAGAAGGCAGAGTTCCGTGAACAGCACTTGCGCCGCGCATTGAGCGGTGTTGCTCGTGGCATCGTATTGCGGCGCAACCTCTACGACATCCGCTGCAACGATGTCGCGCCCCTTGAGCGCGCGCAAAATCGCCAGCGCCTCGCGCGGCGTCAAGCCGCCGACCTCCGGGGTCCCGGTGCCGGGCGCGAATCCGGGATCGAGCGAGTCGACGTCGAAGGACACGTAAGTCGGCCCCTCCCCGATCACCGCCAGGGCCTTGGCGATCACGGCATCGAGGCCGAGCTCGTCCACCTCGTTGGCGTGGATCACGGTCATGCCGGACTCGAAGGAGAACTCCCAGAGATATTCGGCGCCGCCGCGGATGCCGATCTGGATGACGCGCTCGGGGTCGAGCACACCGTCGAGCACCGCCTGGCGGAACGGCCCGCCGTGATGGAACTTCGAGCCTTCATACGGGCCGGACGTGTCGCAATGGGCATCGATATGCACCATGCCGACCGGCCGCTTCGCGCCGACGGCCTTCAGGATCGAATAGGTGATCGAATGGTCGCCACCGACGGCGAGCGGCGAGACGCCGGCTTCGACGATCGTGCGGAACGTCGCCTCGATGTCCTCATGGCAGTTTTCGAGCGAGAAGCGCGAGCGGAACGGCACATCGCCGATATCGGCGGCCTTGACCATGGTGAGGGGCGCGGTGCCGAGCACATGGTCCATCGGGCCCATGCGCTCGATGGCGCGGACGGCGCGGGGGCCGAGGCGCGCACCCGCCCTGTTGGTGACGCCCAGATCCATCGGCACACCGATGATCGCGACATCCAGCCCACCGAGATCGGGCTTGGTCAGCGCCTCCGGCCGGTAAGGTGTGCCGAGGAAGGTCGCGACGTCCGCAAACGGCCATTTGCGCTTGTCGCCGGTGAATTGGCCTGCAGCCACCCTGGCGAAGCGCGGATCGTGGATGTCGCCGCCGCCGGCGCCGGCATAGCGCTGCCGCAGCTTGGTGAGCTTGTCCTGATCCATGCCTGATCTCCTCGGCGGCGAGCTGTCAAAACGGAATGCGTTCGAGCATCGTCACAGGCCCGCCCTGATAATCGACCTGTCCGAAGCTCTTGTAGCCGAGCTTCTGCGCGACGCGTAGGGATGCGAGGTTGTCGGGCGCTATGATGCAGACGCTGCGCTGCTCGCCATGCGTCTGCGCAAACCAGCGATGGGCGGCAATGGCAGCCTCGATCGCATAGCCTTTGCCATGGGCCTCAGCCGCCAAGATCCATCCCGTCTCCGGCGCATTGTCGAAATCCGGAGACAAGCCCCTGTAACCGTCGAACAGGCCGACCTCGCCGATGACGCGTCCGCTCGCCTTCGCGACCACGATGAACATGCCGTAGCCCCGGAGCGCCCAATGACCCGTGAGGCGGGTCAGCCGGTGCCATGCCTCCTCGCGATTGAGGGGCTTGCCGCCGAGGTGGCGTATGACGGCGGGATCGCGGCGCATGGCGTGGATCGCATCGAGATCCTCCGTCACGGGGCGACGCAAATTCAGGTTTTCGGTCTCGATCATCGCCGCTTTAAGCACCGCCGCAGGAGCCAGCCAAGGCATGTGCCGGAACTAGCCGAAAGTCGCAAGAATCGGCGATAAAATCCCTCGCACTTCGAAAATCCATTCGGTACAAGGCGATTCTGAACGTCGAGCGACAGAACTGGTTCGAAACGCTCGCACCCGCCAAACGTCCGAGGAGAATCGCTAGATGAAGCGTCGTCAGTTTATCCAGACCGCAGCGGCTGGCGCCGCCGCCACCGCTGCCGTGGCCATGCCGGCTGTCGCGCAGTCCAATCCGGAGGTGAAGTGGCGTCTGGCTTCCAGCTTCCCGAAGTCGCTCGATACGATCTATGCCGGCGCCGAAATCATGGCCAAGATGGTCTCCGAGCTGACCGACGGCAAGTTCCAGATCCAGGTCTTCGCGGCGGGTGAAATCGTGCCGGCGCTGCAGGCTGCTGACGCGGTCAGCAACAACACCGTCGAGATGTGCCATACCGTTTCGTATTACTATGTCGGCAAGGACCCGACCTTCGCGGTCGCCGCCTCGGTCCCGTTCGGGCTCAACGCCCGCCAGCAAAACGCCTGGCTGTTCCAAAACGGCGGCAACGAGCTGTTCAACGAGTTCTACAAGAAGTTCAACATTTACGGTCTGCCCTGCGGCAACACCGGCGCCCAGATGGGCGGCTGGTTCCGCAAGGAGATCAAGTCGGTCGCCGACATCCAGGGCCTGAAGATGCGCATCGGCGGCATCGCCGGCTCTGTGCTGCAGAAGCTCGGCCTCGTGCCGCAGCAGCTCGGCGGCGGCGACATCTATCCGGCGCTCGAAAAGGGCACGATCGACGGCGCCGAGTGGGTCGGCCCCTATGACGACGAGAAGCTCGGCTTCGCCAAGGTCGCGCCGTACTACTATTACCCGGGCTTCTGGGAAGGCGGGCCGACGGTCCATGCCTTCGTCAACCTGGAGAAGTGGAACGCGCTGCCCAAGGCTTACCAGGCCGCTCTGACAGCTGCCTGCACCTATGCCAACACCCAGATGGCGGCGAAGTACGACGTAGTGAACCCGCCGGCGCTGAAGCGCCTCGTCGCGGCCGGCACGCAGCTGCGCCCCTTCCCGCAGGACGTGATGGAAGCCTGCCTGAAGGCCTCCAACGAGCTCTATGGCGAAATCTCGGCCAAGAACCCGGACTTCAAGAAGGCGATCGAGACCATGGCCGCCTTCCGCTCGGACCAGTATCTCTGGTGGCAGGTCGCGGAACTCAGCTTCGACGTCTTCCAGGTTCGTACGCGGGCGCGCTGAGCTCCCCGAGCGATTGGATCAACGTTTCAGGGCCCGGCTTCGCCGGGCCCTTTTTTGTGACGCGGAGCCTACCCGTTCTGACACACAGCATGACGCAGCCGGGCAGCGCCACGATAACCCATGACAAAATTGCATGCTCGACATGCAAAAACCTCTTGCTTACGTCTCCAAATCTGCTTTTCTGGATTCTCGAAATTATCGCGTTTCCAATCCGCTCGCGCTTTCGAACCGATCCCGATCCAACGGGGCCGCAGCGCGAGGGGAACTTACCCCGGCGCGAGCCGGGGTTTTTCATGAGCACCATCCGGCAGCCGTGTTACGATGACGTCGATCGTCATAACCGCGCCTCGTTTCAGGGCCACCAAGCCTGATCGCTCGGATACCGCCATGCCTCGCTCAATTCTCGCTTTGCTCCTGACCTGCCTCGCGACGGCGGCTGCAGCGCAATCGATCGGCGAGCCCCTGCCCGGACGCGCCGCCCCCCGCGAATCCTTCAGCAAGCCGGCTCCCGCTGCTGGTCGTGGCGCCCGGCCCTGCCCCGAGTACGGGGCGGGCTTCGTCCGGCTCGAAGGCTCGTCCTTCTGCGTCCGGGCCGGCGGCGCGGTGCGTGCAGAATTCGGCAAGAGCTCGCGCAGCGGTTATGGCAGCCGCGCCGATGGCATGGTCTATCTCGAAAGCCGCGGCGAAAGCGCATTCGGCCCGGTCCGCTCGGTACTCAGTGTTCGCGGCGGGGTCGATCGCGGGCTGGATTCCGGCCCGTTCCGCTACTGAGTATCGCTCGGCGTCGCAAACAGCCGGGCGACCTCGGCCTGAAGCACCGGAACCAGCTCCGCCTCGAACCAGGGATTGCGCTTGAGCCAGGCGTTGTTGCGCCAGGACGGGTGCGGCAGCGGCAGCACGCGCGGATGGGTCGGGCGCTCCAGGATCTCCCGCCAGTTCGCGACCGTCGCCGAGAGGTTGGCGGCCTCCTTGGCACCGAGATGCCAGTTCTGGGCGTAGCGCCCGATCGCGAGCACGAGCTCGATTCGCGGCAACGCCGCGAAGACGCGCTCGCGCCAGGTCGGCGCGCATTCGCGCCGCGGTGGCTTGTCGCCGCCCTTGGAATCCAGGCCGGGAAAGCAATGGCCCATCGGCACGACCGCGACCTTCGCCGCATCGTAGAAGATCGTCTCGTCGATGCCGAGCCAGCGGCGCAGGCGCACGCCCGAGGGATCGGTGAACGGGCGGCCGCTGGCATGGACCCGCGTGCCGGGCGCCTGGCCGGCGATGCAGAGCCGCGCCGTGGCGGAGGCCTGGATGACCGGTCGCGGCTGATGCGGCAGCGGCGGCAGATAGAGCGGCGTGTCGCGGCAGATCCGGCAGGCGCGCAATTCCGCCAGCACGGTATCGAGCGCTTCCGCCTCGCTCATCGCCTTGCCAGCCTGGAACGCCCGGGCGCTTGCGAGATCAGGCCGTCGCAGGCCCATTCTGGCTGCTTCTGCGCATAATCATGCGGATCGCCCTTCTCGATGCGGGCGAAGCCATTGATGCGCCCGCTGGGCCGGCTGCGGATGACATAGAGATCGCCGCTGGTCTCGATGGTGAAGCAGTAGGTACGGCGCGTCTCATGCGGGCCGTAATAATAGCAGACGGCATCCTGTGTCGTGGTCCAGCAGGCATCCTTGTTGGGCACGCCGCGATTGTGGCCGCTCGCCCGGCCATCGGGGTGGTGATACTCGCTGAACGGCAGGTTGCTGCCGGAATAGAGGCCGGTCACGGTGTTGCCTTCGAAGACACGCCGGATCTGCTCGCCGTTAAGTCGCTCGGCGGCACCCACACCGGTCGCGACGACGAGGCCGAGGGCCAGAGCGATGACGGGCGCGCCTCGGCTCATCAGCGTTGCGCCAGCTTGCGGCTCATGGGCGGCGCGGGCGCGCGCGAGATCAGCCCGTCGCAATACCAGGACGTGCCGTTGTCGCCGTGATTGCGCGGATTGCCGAGCTCGACCTTGGCCAGCGCATTGACCATGCCGTTGCCGGTGTTGCGCAGCACATAGAGCTCGCCGCTCATCTCGACGGAGAAGCAATGCACCGTCCGGTCGCTCTGCGGGCCGTAATAGTAGCAGATGCGGTCAGGCTTGGTGATCCAGCAAGCGTCGGTATTGGGCTGCCAGCCGTTATGGCCGAGCGCCCGCCCGTCGGGGTCATGGTACTCGGTGAAGAAGCCGCCATTGGTATAGCGACCAGACACCGTGTTGCCGCGAAAGGCCCGCTCGATCGCCTCTCCGCTCAGCCGCTCGGCAGCTTGCAGCGCGACCGTCGACGTCAACAGGGCAAGCAGGGCGAGAAAACGCCGGCGCATCACGCCTTCCAGCTCGGGCGCGTCGAGAGCTGGCCGTGCCAGCGGCGGATGTTGACGAAATCCTCCGGCAATGGAATGCGCGACGGCTTCATGAAGTCGATGGCGATGCCGGCGGTGATGTCCGCCACGGTCAGCGCCTCGCCGCAGATGAAGCCGCTGCTCGCGAGCTGAAGCTCCAGCAGCCAGAGATGATCGTCGACCTGCTCGCGATTGGCCTCGGCCCATTCGGGAACCTGCTCTTCCAGCTCAGCCATCGAGGGATGGCTGTGGCGGAAGACGGCGGCCACGCTGGCGAACAGGCCAAGCTCGACGCGCCGGTTCCACATCTCGATGGTGCCCTGCTCCTTGGCATCCCGGCCGAAGAGCGGCGGCTGTGGGTGAAGGGCCTCGATATAGCGGCAGATGGCGATCGTCTCGGCCAGGGCCGTCCCGTCGTCGAGTTCGAGCACCGGGAGGCGCTGCGCCGGGTTGATCTTCGTGAAGGCTTCGGACCTGTGTTCCTTCTTGGCCATGTCGATCGGCACCAGCTCCGGCAGCGACACGCCCTTCTCCGCGAAGAAGATGCGAACCCGTCGCGGATTCGGCGCCCGCCCGCCATCATAGAGCTTCATCAGATACTCTCCGTCTCCGGCCGCACCGGATCACGGCCCGCGCCGGAAGGTCAACCACATGCTGGCGTTTCGTGACGCGAACATGGCGAGGTGATGCCGCAATCGGCAGGCTCCTTGCGGTCTCAACGCGGATGGGACCGCCGCCAGGCTTCGGGCCGTTCGAACTGCAGCGCCCAGAGCCCGCGCCCGGCCGCCCGCGCTTCATCCTCCTCGGAGCGATAGGCGCCATAGGACACCGCATGGCCGTCGCGGACCAACCTGGCGTTGATGTCGGTTTCGCCCAGTCGGCACCGGGCCAATCCGCGACCGTAGCGGTCGGCCTTGCCGATCTCGCAGGACACCAGGCCGCTCGCGAGCATCCCCTGCAGGGCACGGCGTGCTTCACGGCCGCAGGCGACCTGGCGGCCGCCGGGCCCGGCGCAGCTCTGGCGATATTCCGGGGCGTCGATCCCTTCCAGCCTCAATTCTTCGCCCAGCAGCCGCAATGAATCGCCGTCGATCGCCTGCGCTGGCCCGACGAGTGTCCGGGCCGCGCCGAGGCGGTATTGCAGGATCGCGCCGGCGAGCGCGAGAAAGCCCAAAAGCCCGAGCGCCACGACGAAATCAGCCATGCGGCCGACGCGGCGCCAGCCGAAAGGTCCGTAGCGGGAAGAGCCGAATCCGAAGGGAGCCATCAGGAAGAGCTTAACGATTTGGTGTCCATGATGGCGAGCCGTCCGTGCATGCCGCACGGCGGAACGAGGATACACGCTCCCGACCATGGCGGAAGTGACGGCCGAACAGGTGCAGCGCGGGCGCGGACCCGACCCTTCCGCAATGGCGCGCCGCAAGGTCGTTTCGCGCGAGGTCAAATCCGTGCGCGAGCGGCTGACCTCCTCGACCGGGCTCGAACGGGCTTTCGATTCAGAACTGCTGCGGGTCTTCGCGCAGTACCGCCTTTCGGGCTCCGTCGGCACATTGGTGCTGGTCACCGGCATCGCCGCTGCCGCCTGCCTCTGGCTGCCGACGTCGCGTGTCGCGCTGTGGAGCAGCGCGGTGCTGCTGAGCACGCTCATCGTCGTCGCCCTGTCGCGCCGCTATCTGGGCAAGCCCGCCGATACGGTCCGACTGAAGCGCTGGCGCCGGCTCTTCACCTTAGCGGAAGGCCTGCACGGCCTGTCCTGGGCGCTGCTCCTGCTGCTGTTCGCGCCGGTCGAGGCGGCTGGCGCGAAGGTCTTCGTGACCACGGCGCTGCTGATCGTCAGCGCGCTCACCGTCATGCTCTCCGCCACGATCCCGATGGCTGTTTATGCCGGGCTGACGCCGATCATCGCCGGCATCATGGCGTTCTTCTGGGAACGCCGCGACATCGACAGCGTCACCATGGCGCTCATGGCGGCCTCGGCGCAGCTCTTCTTCATCTTTCTCGCCAACCGGCTCTACGCAAGCTCGGTGGATTCGATCGGTTTCCGGGCCGAGAAGGACGCGCTGATTGCCGAACTCGAAACCGCCAACGCGAATTCCGACGAGGCCCGGCGCAAGGCGGAAGAGGCCAATCTCGCGAAGTCCCGCTTTCTCGCGACGATGAGCCACGAGCTGCGCACGCCGCTCAATGCCATCCTCGGCTTCTCCGAGGTGATGAAGAACGAGATCTTCGGCGTGCACGCCAACGCCGCCTACAAGGAATATTCGGGCGACATCCACGGCTCGGGCCAGCATCTCCTCAACCTCATCAACGAGATCCTCGATCTGTCGCGCATCGAGGCCGGCAAGTACGAGCTGAACGAGGAGGCGCTGTCGCTCGCCGGCATCGTCGACGACTGCCAGCACATGCTCGCGATGCGCGCCAAGGCGAAGGGCCAGAGCATCCGGGCGCTCGCCGAGCCCGAGCTGCCACGGGTCTGGGCCGACGAGCGCGCCATCCGGCAGGTCGTACTCAACGTGCTGTCCAACGCGATCAAGTTCACGCCGCAGGGTGGCGAGATCACGATCAAGGTCGGCTGGACGGCGACAGGCGGGCAATATGTCTCGGTCGCCGATACCGGCCCCGGCATCCCCGAGAACGAAATCCCGATCGTGATGCAGAGCTTCGGGCGCGGCTCTCTCGCCATCAAGACGGCCGAGCAGGGTTCGGGGCTAGGCCTGCCGATCGTCAAGGGCCTGATCGACCTGCATGGCGGCGGCTTCAGCCTGAAGTCGCGGCCGCGTGCCGGCACGGAGGTGACGATCACCCTGCCCGCCGAGCGCGTGATGGATACGCTTGCGGCCCTGCCGGAGCCGAAGTCGCGGGCGGCGTGAAGCCCATCGCCCGAATCTCGCCCCACAGTTGAGAAACATCTTTGCCTCCCCACCCGGCGGCGCCTGCCCTCTCTCCTCGGACTATCGGACCATGAACCGGAAAACGCGCGTCGCCGTGCTCTACGGCGGAAAATCGGGCGAGCACGAGGTCTCGCTGAAATCGGCGGCCTCCGTCCTGCGCTATCTCGACCGCGAGCGGTTCGAGCCCGTTCCGATCAGCATCGACAAGCAGGGCCGCTGGCAGTGCCACGATCTGCGCCGCATCGAGGCCGCGAATACCGAGAGCCTGCCGATTCCGGCCGACTCGCCCGCGATCCGGCTGGAGCCGCAGGGCGATCTCACCGCGATCCTTCCCTCCGACAGCGCCGCGCCGCCCATTCCGCCGGTGGACGTGGTGTTTCCCGTGATCCACGGCCCGCTCTGCGAGGACGGCGCGATGCAGGGCCTGCTCGAGCTTGCGGGTGCGGCCTATGTCGGATCGGGCGTGCTCGCTTCCGCCGTCGGTATGCACAAGGACATCGCCAAGCGCCTCGCCGCGCTCGCCGGATTGCCGGTCGCGCCCTATCTCGCCCTGTCGCGGCGCGATTACCGACGCGACCCGGAAGGCGCGGCAAAGGCAGCGCGCGAGGCGCTGGCACTGCCCGTCTTCGTCAAGCCCTGCAACATGGGCTCCAGCGTCGGCGTCCATAAGGTGAAGCGCTGGGAGGACCTCGACGCCGCACTCGCCGATGCGTTCCAGTACGATCTCAAGGTGCTGGTCGAGCAGGGCATCGACGCCCGCGAAATCGAGATCGCGGTGCTCGACGGCAATCCGCCCGTCGCCAGCGTCGCGAGCGAGCTCAACCCCGGCCCGCAACACGAGTTCTACTCCTACGAGGCCAAGTACATCGACCAGGACGGCGCCACCGTCGACCTGCCGGCGAGGCTCGATGCCGCGCAGATGGAGCGCGTGCGCAAGCTGGCGAACGACGCCTTCGTCGCGCTGGAATGCAGCGGGCTGGCGCGGGTCGATTTCTTCCTCGACCGGCAGAGCGGCGCCTTCTACTTCAACGAGATCAATACGCTGCCGGGCTTCACCGCGATCAGCATGTATCCGAAGATGATGGAGGCCTCCGGCCTGCCCTACCCGGCGCTGCTGACGCGCCTGATCGAACTGGCGCAGGAGCGTCATGCCGAGCGGGCGGGGTTGAAGACGGATTACGAGGGATAGCGTTCGCAGGAACCGCTGCCGTCATTCCGGGGCGCGCCAAAGGCGCGAGCCCGGAACCCAGAGCCGATGCGGATGATTGATGGGCGAACCGGACGGTCGCCCTTTCGAGAACACTCATCGGTTCTGGGTTTCAGGCTCATTGCTGCGCAATGCCCCGGAATGACGGCGGTGGTTCCGCCGAAAGCCGAACTACCCCTTCCGCGCCACCTGCGCCTGCTCGAACGTCGCCATGCCGGAATGGACGGCCGCGGCGGCCTTGACGATGCCGGCGGCGAGCGCTGCACCCGTGCCTTCGCCAAGGCGCATGTCGAGCGCCAGCAGTGGCACCTTGCCGAGGCGTGCGAGCACGTCGGCATGGGCGCCTTCGACCGAGAGATGGCCGGCGATGCAATGGTCGATGGTCGAGGGTTCGATCGCATGCAGGATCGCAGCAGCAGCCGTGACGACATAGCCGTCGAGGATCACCGGGATGCGCTGCGAGCGCGCGGCGATGATGGCGCCGCAGATCGCCGCGACCTCGCGCCCGCCGAGACGGCGCAGCACTTCAAGCGGATCCTTGAGATGTGCACGATGCAGCGCCAGCCCGGCTTCCACCGCAGCGACCTTGCGCTTCAGCCCCTCATCGTCGACGCCGGTGCCGCGGCCGCACCAATGCGCCGCGTCGCCGCCATAGAGCGCCGCATAGATCGCCGCCGCCGAGGTCGTGTTGCCGATGCCCATCTCGCCGAGGCAAAGCAGGTCGGTGCCGCCGACGAGCGCTTCCATCCCGAAGGCCATGGTGGCGACGCAGGCGCGCTCGTCCAGCGCATCGGTCTGGGTGAAGTCGCCGGTCGGCAGGTCGAGGGCGAGGTCGAAGACCTTGAAGCCGAGATCATAGGCCGCGCAGATCTGGTTGATCGCGGCGCCGCCGGCCGCGAAGTTCTCCAGCATCTGGCGCGTCACGGATTGCGGATAGGCGGACACGCCCTGCGCCACCACGCCGTGATTGCCGGCGAAGACGCAGACCAGCGGCCGGTCGACCGTAGGCTTCGCCTTGCCCTGCCAGGCAGCGAGCCATTCGGCGATTTCCTCCATGCGGCCGAGGCTGCCGGCCGGCTTGGTGAGGTTGGCGTCGCGGGCGCGCACGGCATTCGCGGCCGCCATGTCGGGGCCGGGCATCGCGGCGATGAGTTCGCGGATATCGTCGAAGGGCAATCCGGAGGCGGCCATGGCTGTTCCGTCGGGCAAAGGGCTTGGCACCACACGCTAGGCGTGGCGGCGCGGTCTGCGCTGCTGCTATAGGCTCGAGCGTGTGAAGACAATCGAGCGGAGCGGCGCAGCAGGCATGGCGGAGGTCGACACGACGACGGAGACGCCCCCGCCAAGCTGGCCGGGCTGGCCGATCGCGACCGCGATCTGCCTGCGCTTCTATTCGCGCCTGCCCGTGCCGCAGTTGCCGGGCGAGGCCGACAGCCACGCCATTCCCGATTTCCGGACCGTGCCGCGTGCCCTGCCCTTCGCCGCGCTGGTCATCGCCCTCCCGGCGGCGCTCGTCGCGCTTGCAGCTGGGCTTGCGGGCCTGAGCGGAATGGTCGTCGCGGGGCTGGCGCTGACGGCGCTGGCGCTGACCACCGGCGCCTTCCATGAGGACGGGCTGGCCGACACCGCAGACGGGCTGTTCGGCGGCCATACGCCGGAGCGCCGGCTGGAGATCATGAAGGACAGTCGCGTCGGCTCCTATGGCGCGCTGGCGCTGGGCCTGTCGCTGCTGTTGCGGGCGAGCCTGCTCGCGATGATCCTCGACCGCTCCGGCGCCTGGGCTGCGTCGGCAGCGGTGCTTGTCGCCGCGCCCTGGTCGCGCGCCGAGGGCCTTTTCCTGCTCGCGACGCAGCCCGCGGCACGCAGCGGCGGCGCTTCGGCTTCGGTCGGTCAGCCGACAGACCTGACGGCGCGGATCGCGCTGGCCTTGAGCCTGCTGCTGGCGAGCGGGATCACGCTGGCGGCGCATCTTCCGGTCACCGGGCTGCTTCTCGGCTTCGCGCTGGCGCATGGCGTGGCGGCTGTTCTTTCGCGGCTGGCGCGGCGGCTGATCGGCGGCCAGACGGGCGACATCCTCGGCGCGGCCCAGCAACTCGCCGAGATCGCGATCTATCTCGGTCTGGCGCTCGCCCTGGGATGGGCAGGACGGTGACCACCGCCTCGACGCCCTGCATCAAGGTCTGCGTCATCGACCCGGCGAGCAAGCTCTGCGAGGGCTGCGGGCGGACGCTGGCCGAGATCGCGCAATGGGGCCGATTGAGCGAGGCCGAGCGGCTGAAAATCATGGCCGAGCTGCCGGAGCGGCTGCGGGAGAAGCCATAGGGGCCCTACGTCATGCTCGGGCTTGACCAAAAATGCCACGGCGAGACCTGGCGAGCGCCGGAAGCGCAAGCTGCCCCCTCTCCCCTTGCGGGAGAGGGTTGGGGTGAGGGGTCGCGCCGCCCTCGCCGGACATCTCGCGAGACCCCTCATCCGTCAGCGCTGACGCGCTGCCACCTTCTCCCGCAAGGGGAGAAGGAAAGGAGGCAGAGAATGACGGCCTATGTCTTCGCCGCCGCTGCCAGCGCCTCGCCTGTGAGTCGATAGAAGACCTTCTTCGTCTGTGCGACCGCGCCGAGGCCTTCATAGAAGCGCAGCAACGGTGCATCGTCCGCATCCGCAGTCCAGTCGATGCGCTTATGGCCGCGCTCGATGGCGAGCTCGGCCAATGCCCTCATCAGCGCGCGGCCGAGGCCCGCGCCACGAGCGGCGTCGGCAACGTAGATCTCCTTCAGGAAGAAGCCGGATTTCAGCCCCGGTCCCGGATAGAGATTGCAGGCCGAGGCGAAGCCGAGGATCGGCTGCCCTTTCGCCGCGACCAGGATATCGACACCTGCCGGCAGGGCCGCGAGGCCGGCCCTGATCTCATCGGGCGGCGGGCATGGCACCGCGTAATGGCCCTGCATCTCGGCCATCAGCGCGGCCAGCGCCGGGTGGTCTGCGAGCTGAAGCAGGCGGATGACCGTTTCGCTCATCGTCCGGCACCCGCTCAGTGCAGCAGCGACCAGATGAACCGGCTGGCGACGAACAGCAGGAACACGCCGAAGGCGACTTCGAGGCGCCGTTTCGAGAGCCGGTGCGCCATGCGTGCGCCGATCGGCGCCGTCCAGATCGAGGTCGGGATGAACAGGATCATGCCGATCAGCGAGACATAGCCGAGCGAGAGCGGCGGAAGGATGTCCATCTTCGGCCAGCCGGCATAGATGAAGCCGAGCGCGCCGGGGATCGAGATCAGCACGCCCAGCCCCGAGGAGGTCGCGACCGCCTGATGGATCGGGCGGCCATAGAAGGTCATGAACAGGCTGGAAAGCTGCCCCCCGCCGATACCCATCAGCGCCGAAAGCACGCCGATGACGCCGCCATAAGCGACCATCAGCGGCTTGCCGGGCATCTCCTCGCCGAATTTCCAGCGGTCGGCCGCGAAGAGCAGGCGGATCGCAGAAATCAGCGCGACGACGACGAAGATGATCTTGAACAGGTCGGCAGGCGCATAGCGGGCGATCCAGCTGCCGACGATGACGCCGAGCACGACCGGCACGGCCCAGACCTTGAGAATGGAGAGATCGACGAGCCCCTTGGCGCGATGCGCATTGAACGAGCGGATCGAGGTAGGGATGATGACGGCCAGCGAGGTGCCGACCGCGAGCGGCATGCGCACCTCATCGGCGACGCCGATGACACGGAAGACCTCGTACAGCACGGGGACGATAACCGCGCCGCCGCCGACGCCGAAGACGCCGGCGAGCAGGCCGGTGGCCGCGCCGGCAAGCACCAGCGACACGGCGAGGAAGGCGAGATCGCCGAGGGGAATGCCTGCAAACATGGGGGAGTATCCGGTGGGGCTGCCCGATCTCTCGGTCATTTGGCGGGCGCGGGCAAGATGCCGCCCCTGCATGGCGGCCGCGAGAAATCGAGCCGCGTCGGGCGATGCGTCACCTTTACGCCTTGCGCCTTGCGCAGGATAGTTCTGCGCGAAGCAGGGCTCGACCCGGCCAAGCGATCCTGCTGACCTTGCTTGCCCTTCGAAAAGGAGAACCGAGCGACCGAGAACTTCGACCTTTCTGCAAATTTAAATCGTTTCAACCATAAAATCAGGAGGACACGATGTCAGAGGGCCACCGTTCGACGCATGATAATTCAAATCCCGTCTCATCCACGCAGCGGCTCTCTCGCCGCAGGCTGATCCAGGCCGCAGGCGCAAGCGCCTTCGCCGCCGCTTCCGCGCCCGTCTTCGCGCAATCCCCCACCGACCGGGCAAGCCCGCCCACCACCATCACCACGCCGCCGCGCGATTTCAGCCGCCGCGGCGCGCCGACGACCTATTTCTGGGACCCGGACGTCATCGCGGTCGATCCCTCCTTCAACGGCCTCGCCCAACCCAACGCCGCGATCCAGCGGCTCTGGACCGGCGGGCTCTGGCTCGAGGGCCCGGCCTGGAATGCGCAGGGGCGCTATCTGGTCTGGAGCGACATCCCGCGCAACCGGCAGATGCGCTGGCTCGATGACGACGGCAATGTCAGCGTATTCCGGATGCCCTCGGGCTACAGCAACGGCAACAGCTTCGACTTCCAGGGCCGGCAGCTCTCCTGCGAGCATCTGAACCGGCGCGTCGTGCGCTACGAGCTCGACGGCTCGGCGACGGTGCTGGCTGACGCCTTCGAAGGCAAGAAGCTCAATTCGCCCAACGACATCGTCGCCCATACGGACGGCAGCTACTGGTTCACCGACCCGCCCTATGGCGGGCAGCTCTATGAAGGGGCGCCGGACGCAGCCGGCGGCCCGAGCAATGCCAATGGCAAGATCAATCCCCGCCTCGGCCAACCGCCCGGCATCGGCCTCGCCAAGCGCGAACTGCCGACGAATGTCTACCGGATCGACCCGAGCGGGCGGCTCGACCTCGTCATCCGCGAAGAACAGGTTCCGGACCCGAACGGGCTGTGCTTCTCGCCCGATTTCAAGAAGCTCTATGTCGCCTCGACCGGCAAGGGACCGGGCGACACCGGCCCCGGCGGCAAGGGCGACATCCATGTCTTCGATGTCGGTGCCGACAACAAGCTGTCTAACGGGAAGGTCTTCTCGGACTGCATGATCGACGGCATCAATTGCGGGCCGGACGGCCTGCGCTGCGATGTCGAGGGCAATCTCTGGGCGTCGAGCAATGCCGGCCGGAATGTCGGCTACAACGGCGTGACCGTGTTCAACCCGGCCGGCAAGGTGATCGGCCGCATCCGGCTGCCGGAGGTCTGCGGCAACATCTGCTTCGGCGGGCCGAAGCGGAACCGCCTGTTCATGGCGGCGAGCCAGTCGATCTTTGCGCTCTACCTGGCGACGCAGGGCGCCGGGCCGGGCTGAGCACGCCGGACCAGCCCGACTCCGTCACTCCGGTTCAAGCCCGGAATGACGGAGTCGTATTGCGCATCACACGTCCAGCAGCGGCGCGAAGCCGCCATAGACGACGCGCTTGCCGTCGAAGGGCATCTTGAGCGCCCCCATGCGCGGGTCTTCCATCATCTTGCCCCAGGCGGCGGCGCGCACCGCCTTGGACGGCCACTCGACCCAGCTGAAGACCACCGTCTCGCCGGCCTGCGCCTTCACAGCGCCCTTGAAATCGGTGACCTTGCCGTCCGGTACGTCATCGCCCCAGGCATCGACGACGCGGCGGGCGCCATGCTCCTTGAACAGCGCAGCGTGCTTGACGGCGAAGCTGCGATAATCGTCCATGCGGTCATTGGGCACGGCGACGAGGACGCCGTCGAGATAGCCCATCGCGCCGCCCTCCCCTTCGTCCAGCAGCGAGGCGAAGCCGCCATAGATCATGCGCTTGCCGTCGAAGGGCATGTCCTGGCCCATCATCTCCTTCATGCGTGGGTCGCTCATGATCTTTTCGTTGGCGGCGTCGCGCGTCTCCCGGTCGGGATACTCGAACCAGGAGAAGACCACGACCTCGTCGGGCGTCGCCTTCACCGCCCCCTTGAAGTCCGTGACCTTGCCGTCCGGGACGTCGTCGCCCCAGGCCTCGACGTGGCGCCTGACGCCGAATTCCTTGAAGAGCGGCGCCGCATCGGCCGCGTGCTTGCGGTAGATGTCCTTGTTCGCGGCCGGCACAGCCACGACGAAACCATCGACATAAGCCATTTCGTTCTCCCTCACGCGCAGCCGTCAGTGCAGCCGCGCTTCAAACGTTGATATCGACCCGGAACGCTTCGCGCGCACGCGCGAAGCCCGGTATTCAGCCGCAGCAGGAGCCCACGGCAGCCAGGGGCAGGACGCTCGCGGCACCGTCGGGCTTCTCGTCGTAGCGGTCGTGATGACGCATCCAGTTCATGATCGTCTCCTCGTTGCGGCCCTTGGGCGTCATGTCGAGGAAGTTGTAGGCGCCGATCAGCAGGTCGCCGCCGCGCGCATAGGTCGAGTAGGTGTGGAAGATCTCGCCCGCCTCGTTGCGGTGGAAGATGCTGAAGCCCGGCATCTCGCCGCCTTCGCCCTCATGCATCTCGTAATTGTATTCATAGCTCCCGGCCGCCTTCTCGGCCGGGCTCGGCGAGACGTGGAAGTCGTGGTTGAAGTCGCTGCCGGCCGAGGAAACCCAGGGGAACTCCCAGCCCATGCGGCGCCGGAACGGCTGGAACTCGCCATAAGACGCCCGCGAGACCACGACCAGGCTGACGTCGTGATGCTTCAGGTGCAGGTTGGCACCGTCGAAATGATCGGCGAGGAAGGAGCAGCCTTCGCAGCCTTCCTTGGCGCCCGGCCCGAACATGAAGTGATAGACGATCAGCTGGCTGTTGCCGTTGAACAGATCGGCCAGCGACAGCCGACCCTTCGGCCCCTCGAAGGCATAGTCCTTGTCGACCCTGACCCAGGGCAGTTCGCGCCGCTCGGCCGAGAGCGCATCGCGCCGGCGGGTGAACTCCTTCTCATGGGCGAGATGCGCCTTGCGGGCGGCAAGCCACTCCGCACGGGATACGATCCTGTGTTCCATCGTCTCCGCTCCTGTGCTTCCGCCGGCGCCGTGCCGGCGGCCGTTCAAATGCGTGCCCGAACAGGGCAGCGCTACGCTCCGCCTCAGGCGAAGTAGGCCTCGAGCTTGACCATGGTTCCGGTCCAGCCATGGGTGTGGCCGCGCACGGCCGCGTCGTCGAACAGCTTCTCGTGCAGCAGGGTCAGGATCGTGCCCTCGCCATCGGGCTTCAATGTGACGGTGACGCGCGAGACGCGCTCCGGCGTCGTCACCCAGGACCAGCTGAAGACGAGGCGCTCGTTCTCGACCACCTCCAGATAGCGCCCCGACACCTCATGGCGCTCGCCATTGTCTTCCCGCATCACGACGCGATAGACGCCATCGACGCGCGGATCGATCTCGGCCTCCTGGGCCACGACGTTCTCGGGCCCGAACCAGCGGACGAGCAGCTCCGGATCAGTCCATGCCCTGTAGACCTCGGCAGGCGACGCATTGAGGCGCCGCTTCATCGTGAGGCTCGGTGTCACCTGTTGATGCATCGGCCCGTTCCTCTCCTCAGCCTTCGCTTTTGCGCCGCGCTTCCAGCAGCGCCTCCAGCGCATCGAGCCGCTCGGTCCAGAACCGCTGATAGTGCGCCAGCCAGCCCATCGCCTCCTCCATCGGCTCCGCATTCAAACGGCAGGACACCGTGCGCCCCGCCTTCGTCCGCGTGACCAGTCCGGCATCCGAGAGCACGTCGAGATGCTTCATGATCGCCGGCAGCGAGACCGGAAACGGCTTGGCCAGTTCGCTGACGGACAGTCCGTCCTCCCGCTCCAGCCGCGCCAGCAAGGCCCTCCGCGTCGGGTCCGCCAGCGCGGAAAATGTCCGATCGAGCTGCGTCTCTTGAAACTTAACCATTGAGTTAAGTTTAGGCCCAAGCTCCGGGGCCCGTCAAGCCCCTAGGCTTCAGGCGTATCGCGGGCGATGTAGGGAAAGGCGAAGTTTGCCGCAGTGCAAGAAGGCGACCGCAATCCACTGGTACGCGCCGGCATCTGTCAAATGTGCAACTCCTGTGAATCCACGCCGCGTTGGTGAAGTCGCTCCCGAAACTCTAATTGAAGAGAGAGGCATAGTGTTGCCGCGATTGTCGGTCGAGTTCCGCAATCTGACATGCGACGCCGGCTTTGCCGGCGTCGCTCAGTTTCCCGCAGCAGGGTTCTGTCGACCAGAGCATTCAGCTCGACGTGTGCAAGCGCGCCAGTTCAGCTAAGAACCTGCCGGAAAACGAGTGGCTCTGTGCCGGTCGGCTAACTTAGCACAGCGGCTCCCCCCTCCCCGCAGGCCGTCCATCGGACTTCGCGGGCGGACGAGGCGATGGGCGCGCGAATTCCCAAACGCGGAGCTTCCGGAGTTGGCCCTTTTCAGGCTCCGAAGACGTCCGGTTTCAGGCAGCCGGGCTGATCGCTCCCATGGAGGGCCGAGGTTGGCCCTAGCTCGAAGCGACGTGGCCATGTCCCGAGAGCTTTCGTGGTTCGAGCGCTACCCTTGCGGTCCGGCACATTGAGCCATCATTGCTGGCCTCAATGCCTAGGCAGTCAAACCTGGTGGCTTGGTAGGCGGGTGCGGCCGACGCGGCCATCTCGGCAAAGACCTTGTTCAGGTCCGACATGTCGCGGACCGCACCACCGGGAAAATCGATCTCGATGGCGCCGGGACTACCGTTGGGTTGCAATGCCGCGACTCCTGAGCTCCTTCGCAGCGTTCGCCAACTACAGATGGCCCAGATCAATCATCGCCGATGACGGCAATGACGTCGATCTCCACGAGACAGTCTCGTGCGAGCATGCCCGTCTGCACGCGCGTCCGAACCGGGAAATTGCGCTTGAAGAACCGGGAGTAGATCTCGTTGAAATTGTTCCCAGTGCGATAATCTGCGTCGCCATTTCGAGCGTCTGCCACGAAGACGACAACCTTGACGACATCGTCGATCGTGGCGCCGGCGGCCTTGAGCGCTCTCTCCATGTTTTGGAGAGCAAGCTCGGCCTGCTTTTCGAAACCTTCGGCCCAAACGCCATGCTCATCCCAGCCGACCTGGCCGGCGAGGAAGACGAATGTCCCCTTCGCTTTGACCACATCAGAGAAGCAGGGCCATTTTTCGGGATGCCCTGGCAGGGTAATCGATTCGCGCATTTTCAGTCTCCTGTACAAAAATGTTTCTCGGGTGGCGGATTACTGATCGAGATTTGCGTGAGCCTAGCCGCACTCAGGCCTTTACTTTGGCACCTTTGGCATCGGCCAAGTGTCCGACAGCCGGTACCCGGACGGAAATGGATCGGATGGATCCAGCATGTGCTGATGGATGCCGGTGATCCAGGCACGGCCGGAAATGACCGGAACGATGGCCTGCCTGCCAGCCAGATCGACCTCTGACTCTAGCAGGCAGTCGAACTCCGTATCCACGATGGACAAGCCAATGAACCGCTCGCCGACGGCCAGATCGCCGCGAGCATGGAGAACCGCCATCCTAGCCGAACAGCCGGTACCGCAGGGCGACCGGTCGATCTTGCCCGGCTGGATCGCGACGGCGCTCATGCCGCGCATCGCGCCGTCCTTCCGCGACACCGGCTCGATCATCTGGCAGAATGAGATGTGGTCCCAGCCATTTGTCGGATGCGAGAAGCCCAATTGCTCGTTGGCGGCGTTGGTGACGCGGACGCCTATCTCGGCGATATCGCGGGCCTGATCCGGACGAATGGCCAAACCCAGTGACCCGGCATCAACGATCACGAAGCTGTCGCCGCCCCATGCGATGTCCACAGACAGCGTGCCGATGCCCGCAACCTCGATTGTCGCATCGAGCCTGTCCACGAAGGATGGATGATTGCGGACACGGATGCGCTCGGCCTTGCCGTTGCGGCATTCGGCCTCGACCTCGATCAGGCCTCCCGGGGGCTCTAGGAGCAGCCGTGTCATGGGTTCCTGCATCGGCACGATGCCGGTGTTGAGCAGGACTGTGGAAACGCAGATCGAGTTCGAGCCCGACATGGGCGGCGTATCGCCGGGCTCCATGATGATCCAGCCGGTATGAGCCCTGGGATCCTTGGGCGGAACCAGCAGGTTGACGTGCCGGAAGACGCCACCTCGCGGCTCATTGAGCACGAAGTTTCGCAAACTCTGATCGCGGGCGATGAACTGTGCTTGCTCCCAAATCGTTTCGCCGGGCGGCGGCAGGACGCCGCCCACGATGACATCCCCGACCTCTCCCTCGGCGTGGCAGCTGACGACATGGACGACACGGTTGCTTTGCATGGAACCCTCGGAACCTCGGAATTTGCGCCGGCGCCTCGGCAGGCGACTGTGACTGGGCGGATCAGGACGCTGCGCGTGAAAGCGTTCAGTGGTCCGGCGCATACAGGGCGCGATAGACCAGCCGAGCCGCGACGAGATCGGCCAGAGACGATCCGACGGCTTTGAAGACCGTCACGTGCTCGGCCGATTGGCGTCCGACCGCGGCACCGCGGCACAGCTCGGCCAGCGTTCCCCGAACCTGGTCCTCGGCGATCACCCCCGCTTCGATCGGCTGAATGAGGTCGCCGGATTCATGCAGCGCGTCGCTCGTGTCGACATAGATCTGTGCAGCCGCCATCAGGCGATCATCGACCTCGCGCATCGCCGGCGTAAAGCTACCGATCAGATCGACATGGGTTCCAGGCCGCACCCAGTCACCCTTGATCAGGGGAGAGGTCGACAAAGTCGCCGCCGAGATGATGTCGGCTTCGCCGGCCGCGCTCTCGAGATTATCGACTACGGTCGCGGCAAAGCCGTTGGAGGCAAGGCTGGAGGCTAGGCGCTGTGCGCTATTGGGGTCGATGTCCCAGACCGCAACCGTATCGATCGGTCGAACGGCGCGAATGGCCTCAGGGACGAGGCTAGCGACCCGGCCGGAGCCGAGCAGCAGAAGCTTCCGCGCACCCTCGCGCGATAAGAATCTGGCGCCGAGCGCAGCCGTCGCCACGGTTCGGCGGGCCGTAACGGTGTTGCCATCGATCAAGGCCAGCTGTTGCCCCGTCTCGCCGTCGTACAAGATATAGGTTGAGGCAAGACCTGGCAGGCCTTTGGCGGAATTTCCGGGAAATACGGTGACGATCTTGACGCCGAGGATGCTGTCCTCCTCGCCATCGTTGCTCCATGCCGGCATCAGAAGCAGCGTGGCCTGCGGCTTCCCGGTGCGGTGGATGGCATGATGGTGCCGCAGCGGCGCCTGACATCCTGCCGCGAAGCCCGCTGCCAAAGCATCTATCAGGACCGGATAATCGAGCGCCGACGCCGTCTGGGCCGCTGCAACAATCGTAGGTGAGGACACCCTGATCTCCCTTCCATCATGGCAAAGCTGTGCCATCGCCCGATCGATCGAACGATCGGGCCCGTCAGACTGAATTTTTCCGAGGCTTATCGTTTGATGGCGTTCAGGAACGCCTTGGTTCTTTCGTTTTGCGGGTCCTTGAAGATCGCTTCCGGGGTCCCGTCCTCGACTATTTTCCCACGCTCCATGAAGATCACGCGATCGGCGATATCGCGCGCGAACCCCATTTCATGGGTCACCACCAGCATCGCCATCTTGGTCTCGAGAGCGAGGTTGTGGACGACTTCGAGAACTTCGCCGATCACTTCTGGATCGAGCGCCGAGGTGATCTCGTCGAACAGCATGATCTGCGGCTTCATCGCCAGAGCGCGCGCGATCGCCACGCGCTGCTGCTGACCACCCGATAGTTGCGAGGGATAGGACGTCCCTTTTTCAGCGAGGCCAACCCGTTGCAAAAGGCCCTCGGCAAGATCCCGCGCCTCTGGCCTGCCCATCTTGAGAACATGAATCGGAGCCTCCATGACGTTTTCGAGCGCGGTCATGTGAGGGAACAGATTGAACTGTTGAAACACCATCCCGATCTTGCCGCGGATCGCCCGGAACTCTCGATCCGATCGCGCTTTCGAGGCGGGCGTGTCGCCAAGACACAAGACATCGCCGAACACCCTGATCTCGCCCTCATTGGGACGTTCCAAGGTCATCAGCAGACGCAGGATCGTAGTTTTCCCAGATCCGCTCGGACCAATCAACGACACCCGCTCGGACGGCCTGATCTGAAGATTCAGATTGTCGATGATCGTGAACGCCCCGAACGATTTCGACACGTTGACGAATTCGGCCGCCAGAGGAGCCCCGGTGTCGCTTGTGCTCTGATGGTCCATTTTTAACGCACTCGATGAGGGAAAGAAGACATGCCGGTAGCCTCCACTTTCAAGCTCGACCGTATGCGGTCTTCAGTTCGAGATAGCGAACCAGGCGGGAGAACCCGAAGCCAATGACAAAGTATATGATGCCGACGAGTGTGAAAGCTTCGAAGTAACGGAACGTTTCTCCAGCGAAATTCAACGCCGCGCCGAGGAGCTCAACAACTGTGATCGTCGCTAAGAGGGCTGCGTGCTTGTACATTGAGATGAGGTAGTTTCCGATCTGAGGCAGGACGATACGGAATGCCTGGGGCAGCACGATCCTGGTCCATGTCTTGAGGCGCGAGAATTGGAGCGCGACACATGCCTCCCATTGCCCGCGGGGAACCGCATCGATGCCCGCCCTAAAGACCTCCGAAATATAGCTGCTGTAATGCAGGCCGAGACCCAAAATTCCGGTAAACAGCGGACTGAACGAAGGCCCGTAAAGTGGCAGGACGTAGAACAGCAGATACAATTGGATCAGGAGAGGAGTGCTGCGGACGACTGTAACGAAGCTATCGATCACCAGCACCAGCGCCTTGTTTCCACCGCGCCGTGCAACCGCGATCAGCAATCCCAACGTGAGAGCAACCGCCATGCCGGCCGCCGTCGCATAGAGCGTGACGAGCGTGCCTTTGAGGAGCGCCGGAAGCAGATCCAGCATGATTTGTGCGCTGAAGGTCATGTCGTCGGCACTTTCGGCTTCCATTGCCCGCCAGAACGCTTCTCGAGAGATTTGTTCAACGCAATGAGAGGGAGAGCCAAGATCAGATAGATAACGAAGATCGACATATATATAAGCGTCGGATGGCCGTAATACTGAACAAGTTGCGCGCCAGAGAATGTCAGCTCCGTGATCGTGATCAGCGACACGAGAGACGTCGCCTTCAACAATTCGAGCGCATAATTGCCAAAGGCGGGCAGCATGACCGGTATCGCCTGTGGAATGATGATCCGCCGATAGCTCAGGCCCGTGGTCATGTTGAGCGCGGTGGTCGCGTCATGCTGTCCGCGATCGACCGACAGAATGGCAGAGCGCACGACTTCAGAAATATATGCCCCGAAATTCAAGGCGAGCACGAGACAACCCGTAGTGAACGCTTCCAGCCGAATTCCGATCAGCGGGAAGACGAAGAAGAAATAGAAGATCTGGACGAGCGAGGATGTGTTGCGGAACACCTCGATATAAGCGGCCAGGGGAATCGAAATCCATTTCACCTGGGACAGGCGTGCCAGCCCGACGGTGAAACCCACCAGGAGCGCACCAGCGCCGGAGACAAGCGTGAGCAACACGGTGGTGTATGCGCCACGAAGCAGCGTCGGACCGATTTCAAAGAGGAGGTTCACGCTCGCTCCCGGGCAAGAGGGTGCTAGTTTTTAGCTGCGCAGAGATCGGCAGTGCTGATGTCCGCGGGCGCAATGTCGGCCGCCGTGAATCCGAACGGCTCCAGAAGCCTTACGATCTCACCCGATTGCTTGGCTGTCTTCAGCCAGGCGTTCCAGGCCGCGAGAAGTTCTGGATGCGATTTCCGAAAGCCGAGTGCACCGTATCCGATAACCGGGTTGCCATCCTTGTCCACCGGCGGCTTCGACATCGCAACATAGCCAAGCTCAGGATGCTTGTTGCCCGCCAGCAAGCCGCGGATGGTGATCGAGGTCTGCATCATGACGTCGACCCGGCCCGCCTTGATGCCAGACGCCGCCGTGGTCAGATCGGGGAAGATGACGACCTGAGCATCAGGAATACCGTTGATCCTGGCGTACTCCCGCTCGGCGCCACCGGTGACGACGGCAAGACGGATGGCGGCATTGCCCTTCACGTCATCCAGGCTCGTCAGTTTGGACGGATTGCCGGCCTTGGTTACGAAGGCCTGCGTGCTGACCCATTCAGGATCGCCAAAGGCGATCTGCTGGCAACGGGCGGGCCGGATTTGCATCCCCGCGCCGATGAGGTCGAGACGCTTCGCATCGAGAGCAGGGATGATGGAGACGTACTGCGTCAGAACGCCGTCCATCTTGTCGACGCCAATCGACTTCAGGAAGGCTCGGACGAGCGTCGGCTCGACACCGGCGAGCTCACCGGTTTCGTCGACATAGCCCCACGGCGTGAAGTTCGAGAAACCTACCCGGGCGTAACCCTGTCCCTTGATCGTCGCAAGACTGTCGGCCTGGGCGAAGGTCGCGAATGTCGTGGCCGCAGTAGCGATCACCGCACTCTTCAGCAAATTTGCGACGCTGGATTTCAGCGAAATCGATCTCATGGGCTGTCTCCTGGTTCTTGCGACCGTTATTTGCGCTCTGCGCATGCCTGCTCGGCCGTGGTGCCTTCTTTCGGCAGTGTTTCCGGGCCGAAGCCGAATGGTTCGATAATCTTCGTCACGCGGCCGCTTTTCAGGCCCGTAGCCAGCCAGGCGTTCCATGCCTCGCGAAGCGAGACGTCCTCCTTGCGAAAGGCCATGCCGCCGTACCCGACGGATTCGGCACCGGTTTCGTCCCGCGGCTGCTCACTCAGTGTCACGAAGTCGAGGCGAGCGTCGTTGGCGCGGGTCAGCGCGCCCCGGATCGTTACGGTGGACGCCACGACAGCGTCGACCCGGCCGGCTTGGAGGCCGGCAATGGCTGCGGACAGATCCGGAAACAGGAGACGGCGTTCCTGGGGAATGCCCGCGAGCTCGGAGAAGCGAATTTCGCCAGCTCCCGTCAGCAAACCGATTTTGGCGTCGAGGTGCTTGGCGATCCCCACGAAACTGTTCACGCCCTTGGGATTGCCCTTCTTGACGGCGAAGGCGCGATTGATCTGATATTCGGGGTTGCCGAAAGACACGATCTTGCAACGCTCGGGCTGGATCAGCATGCCTGTGGCGACGATATCGAAGCGCTTGGCAACCAGGCCGCCGATCAGTGATCCGAAATCCGTCACCACGGGTTCGATGGCGGCTACGCCCATATCGGCGAAGAAGGCCCGCACGAGCTCCGGAGCCTGACCGGTAACGCGGCCATCGGGCATCACGAAGCCGTAGGGGTTGATGTTGGCGAAGCCGATCCGGATCTTGCCCTGCGACTTGATCCTTTCGAGGCTGTTGTCCTGCGCCTGTGACCAGGCGGTCGACGACGCCAACACCGCCCAGCTCGCAAGCGCGCCCCTGATAACGAGACGCCTCGACGGATTACCCGATTTGTTCCGCCTCATTGCCGTTGCTCCCGTGTTGGATCACGATCAAGCGTCGTCGATCACCGCGATGACATCGATTTCGACCAGACAATCACGCGCAAGCATCGCAGCCTGAACACGGGTTCGAACTGGCCGGTCCGTTTTGAAGTAGCGCGCGTAAACTTCGTTGAAGACATCGCCGTAGCGAACATCAACGAGATAGGCGTTGACCTTCACGACATCGCCGATCGTTGCTCCAGCCGCGTGAAGAGCGACCTTCATGTTTTCGAGAGCAAGCTCGAGCTGGCTCGCGAAATCGGGCGCCCATGTGCCGTGCTCGTCCCAGCCGACCTGTCCGGCGAGAAACACCAGGGTGCCCTTCGCCTTGACGATGTCGGAATAATATTTGGCAGGGTGCCCCGGCAGGGTGATCGCTTCGCGCATGATACCTAAGCCTCTGAAAGGAAGAGCAAGAGAGCCTCGAACTCCAAGCTCGGAGTAACTAAGGTGTAACATATTACCTGTAGCCGTCAACATTTTTCTCGACCGGAATCTGTCGTACATCTACAAGAAGCACGCCATCACCGAGGGGCTCCGAAGCCAAATGTCCGAGCTGCGTGTGAGCCAATTTTCGATCGCGCAAACGATCAGCCTGCGCGAGCGCGTGCGGCAACTCCTGTTGACACAGATCATGTCGGGCGAACTGGTCCCGGAAGAAATCTACTCGGTCGCCCAACTGGCATCTGGACTGGATGTGTCCCCGACACCCATTCGTGAAGCGGTTCTCGACCTGGCGAGCAAGGACCTGCTCGTCATTCATAAGAACAGAGGCTTCTCGGTTCCTGCGACCTCGCCTGAGGAACTCGATGAACTCCATAAAATCCGCGTCCTGCTGGAGGTACCGGCAACGGTGGAGGCGGGCATGAAGATGGATGAGCAGCACGCACGTCATGCGAGGAGCATTGCCGAGCAAACGGTCGAGGACGCACAATCGATCGATCTCATCAAATATGTCGAAGGCGACCGCCGCTTCCATCAGGCGTTCCTTGTCCCTCTCGGCATGCCGCGCTTGACCGAACTGATCGTGAATTATCGTGACCGGGCGCGGCTGAGAGGGCTACGCGCGAGGTTGGGAAGCGAAGAGATCGTCATTGCTGCCAAGCAGCATATCGAGCTCGTCGACGCTGCTTTGGCGAGAGACGAGACATCGCTCAAGGAGATCATCACCAACCACATCGAAGCCACCAGGGCACGATGGAATGCGGAGGAATGACCGCCGGCTTTTTTAAGAGCGCTGAAACGAGGAACTGAGCACTACCCCCGGCCGACGAACGGCATTTTCGTCGCCATGACGGTCATCGACAGGACGTTTGCGTCGAGCGGCAGACTGGCCATATGGAGCACCGATCGAGCGACATGCTCGACGTCCATGACCGGCTCCGCCTCGGAATAGGTTCCAGACGCCTTGGAGCGCTCGATCATGTCGCGAGCGATCTCCGTTAGAGCGTTGCCGACATCGATTTGCCCACAGGCGATATTGTATTTGCGCCCATCCAACGAGGTGATCTTCGTCAAGCCCGTGATCGCGTGTTTCGTCGCACTATAGGGAGCCGAGGCCGGGCGCGGGACATGCGCGGACAGGGAGCCGTTGTTAATGATCCGGCCGCCAGGCGGGTCCTGGCTCTTCATCAGCCTGAACGCTGCCTGAGTGCAGAGGAACGGGCCAGTCAGATTGGTCGACACCGTCGTGATCCAATCGTCATAGGCAATGTCCTCGATCGAGCCGCCGCGCGTCACGCCGGCATTGTTGAAGAGCACGTCGAGGCGCCCAAAATGCTGCTGGCATTGGAGGA
Source organism: Allobosea sp. RIT-PG3_2 (assembly GCF_057321085.1). NCBI lineage: Bacteria > Pseudomonadati > Pseudomonadota > Alphaproteobacteria > Hyphomicrobiales > Alloboseaceae > Allobosea > Allobosea sp. RIT-PG3_2. Next base: position 1,029,490 of record NZ_JBXWCA010000001.1, read on the forward strand.
ACAGGTCTTGTACCGCCGCCGGGGTGGTGACGTCGCAGGAGACGCATAGTGCGTTTTTCCGCATCGGGCCGCTCTGCTCAGCGGATTCTTTCAGGGCATCGAGCCTGCGACCCGCCAGCACGACGTGATACCCGTTCTTGAGGAAGGCGACGGCCGTGGCGCGGCCGATGCCGGACCCGGCCCCCGTGACGAGTGCGACCTGCTGGCGAGCTGGCATAGATGGGCCTCCTGATTCAAATGCGACGATGTCAGGCCGATGCCGCGTCGGGCGTGACGTAGTCGTAGATCGTCAACGCGATCACCTCGATGGCGGCCATCAGCTCGCCATCGGAGACGGTCGGATCGCCCTCCTCGATGACGACCTTGCCGTGGTCGACCAAGCCGGGCGTATAAGCGACTGCGGCACTTCCCCAACCAGCCGTGAAGTAGTGGAGCCCGAGATAATGGGACCAGACGATCGAGCGCGGCTCGCGCTTGATGACGTTCTTCAGATTGGCGCTCAATGCCTTGTGCAGAGGGTCTTCCGGCGGCGTGTAGGAGCTTGAAACCGAATGCGGAAAGGCGACTTCCATCCTGATCCCGGTCTCGCGTGAAGCCTCCGCAACGACAGCCTTGAGAACCGCCATCGCATCTTCGAGCCTTTCCTCCGGGTTCATCCGGCGGTCGACGAACAGGGCGCATTCGTCGGGTATGAAGGTTGCGTCCAGATTGGCGGCGATCCGGCACATCGCAATCGTCGGTGTATTGGCATGGGCGGGAATGATGTCGATTGGCGTCTTGATCGCCGAAAACTGCTTGGCAAGCGTCCGGATCTTCTCCTGAACGGCCATCATGCCTTCGATGGCGTTGACGCCTTCCGTCGGCCGCGAGCCATGTGTCGCCTTGCCGAAGGCCGTGATCTTCGCCCAGAAATGGCCCTTGTAGCCGGCGGTCACGATGTCCGGGCCTCCCAGGCTGGCCGCCAACACGGCTTTGCTGCGGCCGATGCCCTTCATCGCCAGATAGCCGGCACCCGTTTCGCCGCCGATATAGGCATCGGGCGTTGCCGACAGAAAAACCGACTTGTTCAGCTTCACGCCGCTTTTGGCGAGTGCTTTGAGTGCCAGGATCTGAGCGATCGACCCCGCCCGCTCCTTTCTCGCGCCCCAATAGAGGTCGTAGTTGTTGTTCAGGTGAATCCCGATCTCATCGCTGTTTCCGCGAAGCAGCGCCGTGACGATCACGCGGGGAACCGCCTTGAACACGGGGAGATATTGGCGCGAAAGCGACAGGTCATTCCCCCAGTGATCATCGAGATAGTTTTGTGGGACCTCGATCTGTTCTGTAGGCGTAAAAGCGGAGAGATGTTCCGTCAGATATTTTACGGTTTCGGCATAGCCCTCCCCGGTCGTCGCATCGGCCGGGATTGCCGTCATGTCGGCCAGCATGGAAGCAGCTTCCGCTCGCATCGCCTTGGCCGCCTCTGCGACTTTCAGTCTGTCCTGCTGAGACACGTTGTTCTCCTCGTTTTGCGACGCGAGGCCGGCGTCGGCCTTCTAAGGAGTAATATGTTACCGGCTACATACCACGTGTCAATGCACGAAAGCGCCTCGCGTGGAATCTATCGACGGTCGGCCCCTGCCCAGATCCCTCGAGCGTGTCGGAGATGCCTCCCCATCAAATCCTGGGCGTCCGCGACGTTGCCGGCCTCGATCAGATCAATCAGGGTGCGATGCTCCTGGGCGGAAGAGAGCAGCTCGTCCGAGCCACGCAGCCGGGTCAATCCGAGCAACCTGGTCTGGTCCCTCAACGTCGTGACCATCTCGACCAGACGTGAATTCCCGGTCTCCGAGAGCAGACCGACATGGAACTGCCGGTCGGCAGCCAGGAACGCGACCAGGTTGCCCTCGGCAGCCGCCCGTTCGGTCTGCGCGGCGAGATCGAACAGGAGCGTGCGCCCATCGAGTCTGGATCGTTGCGCGAGGCACATGATGGCCGGCACTTCAAGATAGAGGCGGCACTCGACCAGTTCGTCGAGATCGTGCTCGTCGATCTCGCGAACCGAAAAGCCTCGGTTCCGCACCATCACGATCAGGCGCTCGCCAGCGAGATGAAGGAGCGCTTCCCGCACGGGCGTCGGGGAGACCTTGAGCTGCTCGGCAACCTCGCCGATCGAGTAAAGCCGTCCGGGCGCGAGCGCGCCGATCAGAATCTCCGCCCGAAGAATTCGGATGGCCTGCTGTCGAAGACTGATGCCGGAGAGGCCCTCATTGGCAACGTAGGAAGGCTTCATTGAACACCCTACGGGAGGAGGATGCAGGCCACCTGGGCCGGCATCATCGTCTCTCGTCGTCATTTGCTATCGCGTGGGGAGACAGCAGGCCCGGCCTATCAGTTCTGGCAAAGCGACGGGGCAGTAATGCTTGCGGGTGGAATGTCGTTCGCGCTCAGGCCGAACGGCGCGACGATACGGACCGCCTCTCCGGACTCGCGGGCCTTGCGCAGCCATGCATTCCACGCCTCCAGGAGCTCGCTGTCGCCCTGGCGGAAGCCCATGCCTGCATAGGCCGTCACCGATTGCCCCTTTTCATCGAGCGGCTGCTGGGACAGTTCGGCGAATTCGATTTCGGGGCTGTTGGTCTTTGCTAGAACATATCTGAGCGCGACGCTCGCCCCGGTTGCAGCTTCGATGCGCTCAGCTTGCAGGCCGGCGATCAACTTGTCGAAATCGGGGAACAGGACCTGCTGGTCCTTGCTCACGCCGGCGATGTCGGCGAAGCGGATTTGCCCGGCGCCGGTCAGCATGCCCAGCCGGGCGCTCTTGTTGTTGGCGACGTCCTTGAAGCTCTTCAGCGCGAGCGGATTGCCCTTCTTGACGACGAAGCCTTGAAGCAACTGCATTTCAGGGTCGCCGAAGGCGATCTGCTCGCAGCGCCGCGGCTGGATCTGCATCGCCACCGCAATCATGTCGAAGCGCTGGGCCTGCAAACCGCCGATCAGGGATCCGAACTCGCCCACGACGCCCTCGACCTTGTCGACACCAAGGCTTCTGAAAAAAGCCTTGGCCAGCTCGGGCGAAGAGCCCGTCACGTCGCCGCTAGGGCCAACGAATGATGTCGGCGCGAAGTTCGAAAGGCCGATCCGGGCCGATTTCTGGCTTTTGATACGCTCGAGCGAATTCTGAGCATGAGAAGGGCTGATCTGGCTCGCCAAGGTCAGCCCACCAAGGAGGGCCATGCCCACAATACGGCAATATGGCTTCGAGAACCTGATCTGCATGGTGACGTCTCCTCGCAAAGGAAATGCTCAATCTCGTCGCCGAAGGCCGAGACGTGTCGCTCTGGCAGACATCCAATGGGCACTGGGGCGGGTCAAGTAAGATGTAAGGCGTTACATATTACAACATCGAGTTCGATGGTCAACCGCTTATGCGCTGGCTGACGAGTGCTAAAGCCGTCGCGTAGAGGTTCGATGAGGGCCTTTATGGTGGGACTGATGGACGTCCAACAGTCCGCACGAAGTCGCCAGAAAACAGACGCTCGATAGATCGAAAAAAGGTCGATTCCGGCCCTGACCTGCTGCTCAGTGGAAGTCTACTTTCCGGCAGAGACCCAAATACCGCTTATGGCGCATCTCGTCCGGACGGGCGATCGGCGTTTGTGGCTATAGCCGACGCTTTGAGAGTCCGCATTAGGGCCCTCTCATTTTTCAGGCTACCCCGGAAACCTTGCGTTTCCTGCATGATCTAACGCAGACTTGAAGAATGTCTGCCAAGCCGCAATAGCGCTGGCGGTCAGCGCGTTCCGATCCTTAGGCCAAACAGCTTGGGGATTGCCGCAGCCGCCCGCATGACTGCGGAGGGTGCCTCGCCGCGCTCCTCCGCTTCTTCGCAGCCGATGATGCCCCAGCGCACGAAGCGGCCGCCGACAACGCGGAAAGGCTCCGGCGGCAAGGCAGAGAGCTCGCGTTGGCAGAAGGGAAGGTTCGCCCATTCGTCCTGTTCGCCGAGCACCAGGGATGCGAGCGACTGGCCGCCGATATAGGTCGGATTGACGCCGTGGCCGGAATAGCCGCAGCCGTAATGAACGCGCGTGCCAGGCAGCGTCCGGAAGAACGGCAGCCGATCGGAGGAGACATCAATGCCTCCGCCCCAAATCTTCGCCACCGCGACATCGCCGAGGCCTGGGAGCAGCCTCCGCAAGCCGCGCTCAGCGCGGGCGGCCGATGCCACATCCTGCGTCAAGCTGGGGTCGACCGCACTCCCGTTATAGCTGATCGGGCCGGAGCCTGAGCCCATCAAGACCCGTCCATCGATGGTCTTGCGGAAATAGTGCACGAACATCCGCATATCGGCGAGGCCTTCCTCGTCCGTCCAGCCGATCTCCTGCAGCTTGTCCGGAACCGGCTCCGTCATCAGCGCATAGCTCGAGAAGACGCTGACGTACGGCTTGATCTCGCGGCGGCTGGCGAGACCGGTATTAGTCGCGAGCACGACCTCGCGCGCGACGATCTGTCCTCCGGTCGTGCGAATCCGATTGGGCGAGCCGGTGTCGAGCCCTGTCAAAGGCGTGTTCTCATAGATCGTGACGCCGGCCTCGATCGCCGCTTGGCGCAAGGCTCGGACGAGCCGGGCCGGGTGCACATTGGCGCCCTCGGGCAAATAGATGCCGCCTCGAAAGGCCGGGGATTTGCAGTAGGCCGCGACCTCCTGCGGCGAGAGCTCACGGGCCGTGTCGGGGACGCCCAAGCGCCGGGCCGTCGCTAGGGTGGCCGCGACCTTGACATCCTGCGCCGGTGAAGCGGAGACCCGGACATTGCCGGCCTCGCGCCACCAGACATCGCGCCCCGGCGCGGTCGCGAAGCGGCGAATTGCATCCTGTGCCCTGGTGCCGGCGCGGGCGACCGCGAGCGCGGCGTCTGCGCCGAGAGAAGCTTCCATTCCGCCAAGCGAAGCCCAGTAGCCATGGGCCTTCCCCCCGTTCTTGCCGCTCGCGCCCGAGCCGCAGAGCGACGCCTCGATGAGTGCGACGCTCAGTCCGGGGGCGCGCTCGCGCAATGCCAGTGCCGTCCACAACCCCGTGAAACCGCCGCCGACGATGGCAACGTCCACCGTAATTTCACCCTTGAGCGATGATGACGGCGGAGCGCCGCCCTCGGCCTTGAGAGCATCGGTGAACCACCAGGACGGATCACCTGGGAGCATGCTGGGAGCAGTCAAATCTCGTGACATGTCGCGACCGATTTCATGGAGAAAGACGTGGACGGCGAGGCGCCTGCTGCGCCCGTTAGACGAGGGCCTGGACCTGTACCTCGACCAGGATGTCGTCGGCGGCGAGACGGGACTCGACCGTCGCGCGCGCCGGCGGCTGCTCGGGGTCGACCCAGGTTTCCCAGACGGCGTTCATTTCGTTGAACGTGCCGACATCCTTCAGCCAGATATTTGCGGTCACGAGACGGGTGCGATCGGTACCGGCCATCGCGAGATAGGAATCGATCTGAGCCAGGATATCGGCCGTCTGCTCGCGCACGCCGCCGCTGCGGTCCTTGGCGGTCAGCCCGGAGAGGAAGGCGAATCCGTTCGCAACCAGAACCTTGCTCAAGCGGCCGGTGACTTCATGACGGGTAATCATTGTGCCTCTACTCGTTGTGTGTGGGGGGGGAGAAGGGGAGCGAGCTGCTGCTTATCGCTTTAGAGGTGCGATTCTCTGATGCGGATGATCCAGACCAGCTTGGCCTCTTCGCCGCTGCGATTGACTAGGTGATGCGGGATGCTGCTTTCGAACTGGAAGCTGTCGCCCTCGCGGATCTCTGCTGCGGCGTTGCCGACGGTCAGCTCTACCCGCCCCGAGAGTACGTAGCCGGCCTTGTCGCCCGGCCCGGTCAGGACATCGTCGCTGGTCGCGCCCGGCGGTAAGGTGAGGATCATGAAGCGGAGCTGGTTGTTATCCTTAGGAGACAGCAGCTCCTTGGTCAGAAGACCGGGACCCACGACAAAGCGTGGGCGGTCCTCCCGGCGGCGGACGAAGGCCGGCTCGCCTTCGGATGTCGCCTCCCGTTCGAGGAAGGCCCAAAGATTGACCCCGAGCGCGCCCCGCAGCTTCTGCAGCGTGCTGATCGAAGGGTTCGAATTGCCGCGTTCGATCTGGCTGATGATCCCGGCGGAGAGCCCTGCCTTGGCCGCCAGCTCGAGGATTGTCAGGTTCCTTTCGTTGCGCAGCGCTCGCAGCCGCTGCCCGATCTGGACGGCGTCATCGTCGGAGGGCGCCGGGTCGGTAGCGTCTTCAAAAGGCTTCGGCATGCAAGTGGGTCCATTTAAGTGAAAATGGACCATAGTGAAATTCATTGTTTTGCGCAATTGGGTCGCGCGCGAATTTCTCTGATATGAAATTATTCAATTAATTCAATGGTATAAGGGTTTATTCTCCGAAATTCAGCTCCCGGCTCGCGTTTCATTCTTGACACGTAATTCAATATAATGAAGCAATGCTCATGGAACTCCGGGAATGACCAGTCGGGAGGTATGAATGTTGCAGGTTCAGAAATGCGTCGAGGGAAACGCGTCGCGGTCCCCGGCGTCAGTGTCTGGTCAACGCGCCACTCGATGCGCCGGATGGTGCCCGCGGCAGGCCGCCTTCGAACTTGTGATCGGCGCAGGTGGCCAGGCGAAACGACTGCCGCTGCGCGACCGGAAAATCCGATCATTTTCAACGATACCAAGGGGACTGCGATGACCGCTTCACGCGTTGCTGCTCTGTTGCTCGGCCTTGCTGCCGCAACCCCTGCGTTTGCCGGAAAGGCGAACGACACGCTCACCGTGTCATGGGACCGCGAGCAGACCACGCTGGATGTCTATTACTTCACGGACCATTCCGGCCTCACCCTGATGAACAACGTCTGGGACGGGCTTGTCGATCGCGACCCCAAGACCGGGGAGTATGTCGGCAATCTAGCCACGAGCTGGAAGTGGGAGAGCCCGACAAGCCTCATCTTCGAGCTGCGGAAAGGCGTCAAATTCCACAACGGCGAGGATTTCGATGCCGACGACGTCGTCTACACAATCGACTACGTCAAGGACCCGGCGAACAAGATCCTGCTGGTGCAGATGATCAGCTGGATCGACGCCGTCGAGAAGGTCGATCAATACACCGTGCGCATCAAGCTAAAGCGCCCGTTCCCGGCGGCGCTGGAATATCTCTCGCTGGGCGTGCCGATCTATCCGGATGAATACTATAAGAAGGTCGGCACGGCCGGGATGGGCAAGAACCCGATCGGCACCGGTCCCTATAAGATCACCTCGTTCTCTCCCGGGCGAGAATACGTGATGGAGCGGAACGACGCCTACTTCTCAGGCGGGACGAAGCCCAAGGCGCGCATCAAGCGGGTCGTTGTCCGGACCCAGAAAGACCTCAACCTGATGATGGGCGAGCTCATGACGAAGCGCGCCGAATTCCTGTGGAGGCTGACGCCGGACCAGGCCGACCAACTGGAAAGCATCCCCACAATCCGGGTCGAGCGCTCGCCGACCCTGCGGGTCGCCTTCCTGACCTTTAATGCGCTTGACCCGCAGTCGCCGCTCGCGCGTCCCGAGGTCCGTCGCGCCCTCGCCCATGCGGTCAATCGCGACGCGATCGCCAAAAATCTCATCCGCGGTGGAGCGGCCACGCTCAAGACGGTCTGCGCGACCAATCAGCTTGCCTGCCCCGCGCCAGGGGTCGATTACGCCTATGATCCGGCCAAGGCCAAGGAGCTTCTGGCCAAGGCGGGGGTGCCGGACGGTTTCGAGACCTCGATCGGCTCCACCTCGGACCGCTTCATCACCGAGGCGGTGATCGGCGATCTCCAGCGCGTCGGCATCCGCGCCAACATGAACTTCAACGTCTGGGCCGCCTTCCGCGACAAATGGGTCAAGCGCGAGATGCCGCTCTTCCACGCCTCGACCGGCTTCTGGGGCATCAGCGACGCCTCGATCGCGTTCGGGACCTATTTCGCCGAGGCGCCGCAAGACCTTTCGCGGGACCCGGTCGTGACCGAAGCGATCCGCAAGGCTGACGGTACTCAATCGGTCGAGGAGCGGACGAAGTTCTACAAGGAGGCGCAGGACCGTATCCTGGATCAGGTCTACTGGCTGCCGCTCGTCGAGATAACGAACAATTATGCTTTCTCGAAGGAGCTCGATTTCACGCCGTCTCCGGATGAGATCAACCGCTTCTACCGCGCTGCCTGGAAGTGACCTTCATGAACCTTTCGATCGGCCCCAATTCTAAGGGAGGTTCGCATTGGCAAGTTTCGCGCTGAAACGAATCCTCGTTGCTGTCCTGGTCGCCTTCACCGTCTCGGTCGTGTCTTTCACCGTGCTGCGCCTCTCGGCCGATCTTGCCCAGGCGCTGGCCGGTGAGGGTGCCAGTTCCGAGCAGGTCGAGCAAATCCGCATCAGCTACGGTCTGGATCGGCCGCTTGCGCTGCAATATCTCGACTGGCTCGGGAAAATCGTCCGCGGCGATCTGGGGGAGTCGTATTACTTCAAGCAGCCGGTCTTGGCGCTAATCCTCGAACGCGTCCCGGTCACCTTCACCGTCGCGACGCTGGCGATCGGGCTGGCCTTGCTACTCGCGATCCCGCTCGGCATCTGCGCAGCACTGAATCGAAACAGCTGGCTGGACCGGCTCTGTCTGACGACGGCCGTGGTCGGCCAGGCGGTACCGAGCTTCTGGCTCGCGCTGATGCTGATCTACATCTTCGGCCTGCACTGGCAGTGGCTGCCCTTATCGGGCAGCGAGGAGTGGCAGGGCTTCATCCTGCCGATCATCGTGCTCGCCTATTATGCGATGCCGGCGATCATGCGCCTGACGCGGGCGGGGATGATCGAGGTCCTGCATGCAGACTACATCCGGACCGCGCGTGCCAAGGGGCTGAGCCTCAGGGCCATCGTCACAACCCACGCCGTGCGCAATGCGCTGATGCCGGTCGTGGCGCTCACCGCCGTGCAGTTCGGCTTCCTGCTCGGGGGCTCGACGGTCGTCGAGACAGTCTTCGCGCTGCATGGCGTCGGCTATCTCAGCTGGGAATCGATCCAGCGGGCAGATTTCCCCGTCGTCCAATCGATCGTGCTGATGTTTTCGATGATCTTCGTCGTCCTCACGCTGGCGGCTGATCTGCTGAACGCCGCCATCGATCCCCGGGTGCGCCTGCAATGACCGATCTGTCTCTCTCCGGGCCTCCGGGCGCACCGGCACTGCGCTCGCGCGCCAGACGTTGGCTGCGCAACAGCGGCGCGAGTGTTGGCGGGGCGATCGTCCTCATCGCCGTTCTCTGCGCGGTCGCGGCGCCGCTCCTGGCCCCGTATGACCCTTATCTCCAAGATCTGCCGATGCGGCTAAAGCCGCCGGTCTGGGCGGCGGAAGGCAGCTGGACCCATATCCTGGGGACCGACCAACTCGGCCGCGACTATCTGAGCCGCCTGATCTACGGCAGCCGGATCTCGCTCCTGATCGGCTTCGGCACCGTCTTGATCTCGGGCTCGATCGGTATCCTGCTGGGCATGTTGGCCGGCTTCTATGGTGGCCGCTTCGACCTGGTGATCTCCTTCTTCATCACCGTGCGGCTCGCCATGCCGATCGTTTTGGTCGCGCTCGCGGTTGTCGGGCTGATCGGGAGCTCGCTCACCGTCGTGGTCGCCGTTCTCGGCTTTCTGCTATGGGATCGCTTCGCCGTGGTGGCGCGGGCCACGGTCATGCAGCTGCGCGACAGCGAGTACATCATCGCGGCGCGCTCATATGGCGGCTCCGACAGCAGAATCATGCTGCGGCATGTGCTGCCGAACATTCTGGGTCCGATCCTGGTCGTATTCACGCTCGAGATCGCTCATGCGATCCTGCTCGAGGCCGCTCTTTCCTTCCTCGGCCTCGGTGTCCAGCCGCCGCTGCCGTCCTGGGGGCTGATGATCGCCGAAGGGCGAAACTACGTCTTCTTCACGCCCTGGGTGATCACGATTCCTGGTGTCGCGCTCGTGGTCCTGGTGCTCGGCATCAACCTGCTGGGCGACGGGCTGCGCGACCTGAGCTCGCCGAGAGACGCTGCCGACTAGATCCCAGACATGCCCAGCGGCGCCCGCCGCGGATCACACGCCTTCCACGTGGCCGGTGTCGCGCCACGATCACCAAGAAAGAGGAACGGAAGAATGCTTGAACACGCGATGACTGAATACAAGAAGCGGGTGAGCGACGTTCGCGGTGGGTCGAAGGCCCGCCCGCGCGACCCCAATGAGCGCCGCGCGCAGTTCGAAGCCTATGCGGACATCTTCAAGGAGCCGTATCCCGCGAGCCTCACCGTCACGAACTGGTTCATCGCCGCGCCGGGGCGCGAGATCCCGGTCCGGATCTACAGCCAGAAATCGGACGAGAAGCAGCCGACGATCGTCTACTTCCATGGCGGCGGCTACATGTCCGGCAGCCTCTACACCCACGATACGGTGGTTGCGAACCTGGCGGCCGGCACCGGCGCCCAGATCGTCGCCGTACATTATCGCCGGGCGCCGGAGAACCCCTATCCGGCTGCGGTCGATGACGGCTTCTTCACGCTGCAATGGCTCGAAAAATACGCCGACCGCTACAAGATCGACCTCGATCGCCTCGCGATCGCCGGCGACAGCGCCGGAGGCGGCCTGACCGCGGCCATCTCGATGATGTCCCGTGACCGTCAAGGCCCGAAGCTAGCGATGCAGGTCCTGCTGTATCCCGGCCCAATGAACACGGATCTGGAGACCGATAGCTATGTTCGGATCAACCACGATCCGCAGTTCAACAAGAACGATCTCGAGTTCTATCTGAAGGCCTATCTATCGGATAAGCTGGACACCAAGGACCCCTATGCCGTGCCGCTGCAGGCGACCAACTACGCCGATCTGCCGCCGGCCTTCATCCATGTCGCCGAACTCGACCCTCTTTACGACGAAGGCCTGCTTTACGGCGAGCGAATGAACGCAGACGGGGCACAGGCCGAGGTCCGTGTGGCCAAGAACCTTGAGCACAGCTTCCTGCGCGCCGTCACGGTCTCGCCCGAAGCGCGGGAGGAAGCCGCCTATCTCTACGCCGCGATCAAGCGCGGCCTGAGAATCGGCTAAACAATTGGGGCGGGCGATCGTCTGGACGCGGTCCGCCCCGATTGCCAAGAGCGAAGTGCATTTACTACGTCTGCCCAAGCTTATCAGGCTTTTACCGAGCGGTTCGGCTGCGGCCGGTCGCGAACGCCTCGCACGAGCAGAGCGATCTCGAATTATGCCGTCACTAGTGCTACGGCTGCGCAGATACTGGGAGCGTGCCGAACGTCCGGTTCCAGGCGATGAGCCAACGTCTGCAACTGGCGCCGAGCGCCCTCGCCGCTGGCTACCGTAATGGCGACCATCTAAGCGGATTACTCGCTGCCCAACAGGATCTCGACGAAGCATGCTGCCAGGCGGCTCAAAGGCCGGCTTCGCACCGTCATCAGGCATATAGTGATCGGCAATTCCGGCGTCACATCCAGCCTCACCAGCCCCTCGAAGCGCTGAGCCTGGGTCAGCAGGCTGTCGATCAGGATCAAGTCGCCCTGGCGCGCCAGCAGATGGGCGGCGGAAATGCTGTAGGGCACGGTCATGAAAGGGGCATAATCGATGCCGGCCTGCTCCTGGGCGCGCGCGAGGCGCGCTGCGGCTGCGATCCCGTACCGCTGCTCCTCGCATTCATCCTTGGGCCGATGATGGAGGAAAACCTCCGCCGCGCGCTGCTGATCACAAATGGCGATGCGAGCGTTTTTCTCACGCGGCCGGTGTCGGCCGCGCTTCTCGTGGTTGAGCTAGCGCTTATCCTGCTGGCGATGCTCCATCCTTGGGCCGAAAGCGCGATCAGGTCTTTCAATAAAAGTGAATTTAAAAACAAACACATCACCGGGTGTAATCCGGCCATTCCGAACCTAGAGGACACGCTGGCAACGGCATCGATCGAGCTCCAGTGCCTAGGCGCGTCACCAGTCGACGACCGTGCCGTCGGCGGTGACCGCATGCTGAGTGTGGAGAATTTCCTGCTTGAACGGGTGCAAGGCAGCGACCTTCTCGTTGACCTCGATGCCAAGCCCTGGCGCTTCCGATAGCTGCCACGCACTCTTCACGCGCCGCATCGGAAGGGAGACCACCTCATCGTACCAGGGCACGGCCCCGACCATTTCCTCCTGGATGATGATGTTGGGCGTCGCGAAGCCGAAATGCAGCGCCACCGCACCGGCAATCGGACCGAGCGGGTTGTGAGGCGCAAGGCCGATGCCTGCGGCCTCTGCCATCGAGGCGATCTTGCGCCCTTGCGACAGTCCTCCAACATGGCAGAGGTCGGGCTGGGCGATGTGTGTAGCGCGACTTGAGAAGAGGTTCTCAAAATCGTCCAGGTGAACCAGCCGCTCGCCCGTGGCAATTGTGCAGGGCGAATTCGTCGTGATGGTCTTCAACGAGGCGATCTCACCCGGCGGGATCGGCTCCTCGACGAAGAGCGGTCGGTAGGGAGCCAGCACCTCGAGATAGCGCATGGCCGCCGCGGCCGAGGCGCACCGGCCATGGAAATCCACCATGAGTTCGACGTCGTCGCCGACGGCCTCGCGCAGCGACCGCATGAGGCTGTCGACATGGCGAAGCCCCTTTGTGGTGGCGGTGTAGTGCGTATAGGGAATGAACACGACCTTGAGCGCGTTGTATCCCTGCTCGACCAGGGCGAGCGCGCTTTCGGCCAGCGCCGTCGGATCGAAGGTCTCGTAGACCGCGCGCATGTCGCCCAGGCCAAGGTGGGTGTAAACCGGAAGCTCGTCGCGGACCTTGCCGCCCAGCAGTCGCCAGACCGGCTCGCCGAGCGCCTTGCCACAGATGTCCCACAGCGCCTGCTCGATGCCGCTGATCGCGGACATGCCGATGACACCGAGGCGCCAGAAGCTTTGTTTCTGGAGAATCCGGACGATCTGTTCGATGTCGCGCGGGTCACGACCTATGATTAGCGGTTTCAGGTCCTCGATCGTCCCCACGACGCCGCGGGTCTTCCATTCCAGCGTCGCCTCGCCCCAGCCATAAAGCCCGGGCTGGTTGGTGACGACCTTGACGAAGATCCAGTTCCGCATCTCGGCGTTGACGACGAGAGTGGTGATGTCGGTGATTTTCATGGAACTCTCGAATGCCGTTAGTTGGCAGTGCGGCCCGTCGCGAGGCGGTCGCCGCCCGGTCGATGAGGAACGATGGTTCTCGGCGCTCCCGGCTTGCATGATCGCCCGCCGGGGAGCGCCGGGCTCACTTCGTCGTGTTCAATTGCCGCGGATCTTGGCGAGATCGGCCTGGATGCGATCGATCGTATCCTTGCCGATGGTCGCCTGATGGCGCTGGTACACGGCGGCGGTCGCCTCGCGCATCTTCGTCAGCTCGTCGGGCGTCACCTCAGAGACCTGCATCCCCTTGGACTTCAGATTGGCCAGCGATTTGTCGTTCAAATCACGCGCGACGCGGCGCTCTTCGTCGCGGCCGACGATCGAGCAATCGGTCAGGATGGTCTGCTCCTCGGCCGAGAGCTGGTCCCAGAGCTTCTTCGAATACAGCATCAGGAACGGCGTGTAGGCGTGGCGGGTTAGCGTGAGGTACTTCTGCACCTCGTAGAGCTTCGAGGTGTCGATCGTGACCAGCGGATTTTCCTGGCCGTCAATCGCATGGGTTTCGAGGGCGGCAAAGACCTCGCCGAAGGCCATCGGCGTGGCATTTGCGCCCATGCTCTTGAAGCTGTCGAGGAAGATGTTGTTCTGCATGACGCGGACCTTAAGCCCGGTCAGCTCCTCGGCCTTCGAGACGGCGCGCTTCGAATTGGTCAGGTTGCGGAAGCCGTTCTCCCAGTAGGACAGGTTGACGACGCCAAAGCCCGGCAGCTTGTCGGCGATGTATTTCCCGAACGCCCCGTCGAGGATGGCGTCGGCCTCCTTCTCGTTGGTGAACAGGAAGGGCAGGTCGAAGACGCCGAGTTCCGGCATGATGCCGACCAACGGCGAGGTCGAGGTGATCACCATCTCCTGCGTGCCGGCGCGAAGGGCCTGCGCCGCCTGCAGGTCGCCGCCGAGCGCACCGCCCCAGAAGGCCTGCAGCTTGAGCTTCCCGCCGGACTTCTCGGCCATGCAGCCCCTCATCTTGGCGACGCCGTTGCCGACCGGGTGGTCCTCGTTGATGCCGTTGGAGACGCGGATGTTGCGCTCCTTGATCTGCGCCTGGGCGGAGCCGGCGAGCGCCGCAAGGGCGACGCCGGCAAGGAGCGAAAGGATACGGGCAGTCATGGTCATGGTCTTCTCCCTATGTTCTTCGGTTTCTTGTCGAAAGTCAGCGCCCGCTCAGCCAGGCGAGCGGCACCATCACGAGCTGCGGAAACAGCACGAGCAGGAACATCGCGATGGATTGCGCGATGAAGAACGGCCAGACGCCCCGGATCACGGCGCTCATCGGTACCCGGGCAACGCCGCAGACGACGTTGAGCACGATGCCGACCGGCGGCGTGATCAGGCCGATGGCGTTGTTGATGATGAAGAGCACGCCGAAATAGATCGGGTCGATCCCCGCCTGCTTAACGATCGGCATCAGCACGGGCGTCAGGATCAGGACCGTCGGTGTGAAATCGAGCGCCGTCCCGACAGCCATGACCAGGAGCATGATGATGATCATCAGCACCGTCTTGTTGTCCATGAAGGGCTGGAGCAGAACTGAGAGCTCGGCAGGGATGTTGGCCTGCGTGATCAGCCAGGCCGATACGACGGCTGCGGCTACGAGCAGCATCACGGCGCTCGTTGTCTTGGCGGCAAGCAGCGTGACCTTGTAGAGGTCTCGGACCTTTAGTTCGCGATAGACGAACATGCCGACGATCAGCGCATAGACCGTCGCAACGACGGCAGCTTCCGTTGGCGTGACGATCCCAAAGCGGATGCCGCCGAGTATCGCGACCGGCATCAGCAAGGCGAGCGATCCGTCCCAGGTTGCCTTGAGCCTTTCGGCGCCCGTCCTACGGGGCAGCACCGTGACCTTGTCTTTGCGGCAGACAATCCACCAGGCGATGACCAGCGACAGCCCGATCAGCAGTCCCGGGAAGACGCCGGCGAGAAACAGCCGGGTGATCGAGAGGTTGGCCGCGACGCCGAAGACGATGAAACCGATCGAGGGCGGGATGATCGGCGCGATGATGCCGCCCGACGCAATCAGGCCAGCGGAGCGGCCTACATCGTAGCCGGCGCTGCGCATCATCGGCAGCAGGATCGAGGCGAGCGCAGCGGTGTCGGCGGCAGCCGACCCCGACAGCGAGGCCATGATGATCGCGGCGAAGATCGCGACATAGCCGAGACCGCCATGAAGGTGTCCAACCAGTGACAGCGCGAAATTGACGATGCGCTTCGACAAGCCGCCGGCATTCATCAGCTCGCCGGCGAGCAGGAAGAAAGGGATCGCAAGAAGCTGGAAGGAATCCGCTCCGATGATCATGTTCTGTGCGATGATCTGGGTGTCATAGACACCAAGCCACAGCATCAGGCAGACCGCGCAGACGATCAACGCAAAGGCGATCGGCATGCCGAGCGCCATCGCTCCGCAGAGCGAGACCAGGAAGATCGTGACGGTCATTCCAGGTGCCCCTTCAGGTCATGCGAGGGGCTGGCGCTGTAGTCGCCAACGAATTCCGCGAGTTCATGCGGGCCGAGTCTGCCGGTCAACGCACGGTAGAGCCGGGCGAGCGTGATCAGGCCGATCCCGATGCCGGCGAAGTAGAGCACGTTGTAGACATAGGCCATGCTGATGCCGGTGACCGGTGCGACGGAGCTGGCGTTGATCTCCTGCTGTTTCCAGGTGCCTTCGAGCAGCATCAGACAACAGGCGAAGACGATTAGGTCGCTCAGGATCATGCAGATGCGGCGGCCAGCGTCACCGAGGGTACCGACGAAAGTGTCGACGCCAAGATGCCCGTTCTCGCGCATCACCACGACGGCCCCGATGAAGGTCAGCCAGACGAAGAAATAACGCGACAACTCCTCCGACGCGTTGATGCCGGAGTTGAAGGCATAGCGCAGCACAACATTGCCGAAGACCATCACCACCATTCCGGCAAGCAGGGCGACGAGAACGGCTTCAAGCGCGCGTAAGATCCACCTTTCGGCGATGGCTATCATGCGGCATTTCCTCGGATTTTCTTTTTATGGGGCTTTCATCAAGACGCCGGTCGGCGCCGTGTTCGATATGCGCGCGGGCCATCGCGAGCAGCTCGGCCATGGCCTGGCGGGCCTCGTCCGGGGAGCGAGCGGCAATAGCGTCGGCCACGCGCTTGTGAGCCGCCACCGATGCGCGACCTCGTGCGTGATCGTGCATTGAAAGGCGGAACGACGCTTTCAGCACCGCATGCAGGATCGGCTTGAGCTGAACGAGCAGGAGGTTTCCCGAAGCCTCGAGGATTGCCTCATGGAAGCGAAGGTCCGCAGCCTCGTGACTGGATATGTCCGGCGAATTCGTCATCGCCCCGAGGGCGGCCATGACCGCTTCAATCTGCGGGTCGGCACCGCGCTCGGCGGCGAAGGCGGCGGCCGCGGGTTCCACCATGCTGCGGATTTCCAGAAGATCGCGCTCGAAGCCGTTCGCCATATCGGCGTCGGTGATCCACGCCATCACCTGCGGATCCAGCAGCCGCCAGGTTGCGATCGGCTGGACCCGGGATCCTACCCGCGGCCCCGTCGTGACCAGCCCGAGCGCCCTCAACGTCTTGGTCACCTCCCGGATCACCGTTCGGCTGACGGAGAAGGTCTTCGCCAGCTCATCCTCCCGAGGCAGGGCGCCCAAACTTCCGAAAGTGCCGGTGACGACCATCCGACCGATGCGGTCGACAAGGACATCATGGAGGCTGGAAGGACGGCTCATACAAATATCGTATCATCGTATGATTGAGGCGGTCAATCCACTTCCCTTTGTGAGCGCCAGGACTTGGCGAGCGCGCCGGCCGTGCGGGTCAAGAGCGAGTTAGCGCCCACAACATCGCGCGTTCGACGTGATGCGCGGGGTGGGGCTAACCTAACTTCCGGAAGGCTAAGTCCTTTTCGTCGGCGGTGGCGAATTACTTAGAGCCAAAGTGCGAGTTGGTCCGCCAGCCGACAACGGCGGTGCGCGCCTGTGAATGTCTGGTTCGCGGCGACGAGCCAGTGTTCGATTGCGGCGAGGCGAGCGCTAGCAGGATGCCAGGAGATGGAGGTTATCAGCTGCGCTCAAGATGCCGAAAACACTCCGTCGGACGTGAGATCGCTTCATCACGAGTTAAGTCCCGCCTCAGGCGCGTTCGGCTCGCATCTCAGAGTATTTTCGCTGCGATAGTTTGATCCAACGCAACGAACGCGGCGCCCCAGAGCGCAGGACGCGGGGAGGCTTTGGGAGGCGATCCTAATCGATGGCTCAAAGAATGTACTGGTGACGATCGCACAGGAAGGGCGGGACGAAGACGCCTCGGCATCTACACTACGTCACCACCAGAACGGGTACCGAACTGCGGGAAAGTACCTCGGAGGTCTGGCTGCCCAGCAGAAAGCGACGGAGCCCGCGTCCGCCGTGCGAAGCCATGACAATGAGGCTGCAGTGGCGGTTATTGGCAATTTCTACGATTGCCTCGGCCGGGAGAGCCTGTGGAATGTGAACGGTCTCGGCGTCGACGCCGGGACGATCTGCAGCAGCTCTGGCATCAGCCAATGTATTCTCCGCGGCTTGCCTTTGGCTCACCTCATACTCCCCCGTCTCCATCGGCGGCGTTGTCCATCCGGCGCTGGCCGCGGCACCGGCATAGATCGGAAACGGCTCGGATACGGTGACTATAGTGACCTTGGCGCCCACGCTCTTAGCCAGGTTCAGGCCATGGTTCACGCCCTTCTGGGCAAAATCCGATCCGTCCGTGGGTATGAGAATGAGCTTGTACATTGTCCGACCTGCTCCCTGCTTTCCCGCAGTCATAGAATAGGTCTGGCCGGGTTTTGGTTTTCCCGGAACAGCGGGCGGGTTGATTTGACGCAATCGCGAACTCGCTCATCTGGGGTACAATTGACCAGATGCCCCGTCGTCCGGAGGTCGCCATGAAGACGACGATTAAACACGGGCCGGTATCCTGCAGGTCGGACCCTCCTGCCTTCACGATCGAGACAGATGAAGACTACGCCCTCGCGATCCACCGCATCAAGGCGTTCTCGGTACAGGATGGAAGCAGTTACCGAGAGTTGATGGCACTCAAGGACGCGATCCGCGTCTGGGAGACAAACCATCCGGGTATGACGGGACCTATAGGCGGACGCTGAGAACGCCGATGACCTGAGACCCATTTCTCAGTTTGCCTCGAGGCAGCCTCGCGCCAGGAGCGGACTCTGGGCTACCGCCCCGGACCAGACATTCACAGGCGCATCTCCGTGGTCTGTTGGCGACCCTTTGCCGAAATTCCATCCCCGCGTAACAACCGCCGCAATATGCAGCGTTGCGAAAGTTTATTTTGGCTTTATCATATAGTACAAAGCAAAATGCAGGGCGCATGCGGCAAAGAATACCGCCACAACGCCGATCCAAGGCTTGATTTCTATAAACACAAAAACCAGCAAGTATGTGGATATAAATATAAAAAGCATATCAATGATGTAGATTAGCGCCATATCAAGTTACTCTCCGATTAAGATACCTCATCGTGCGCCAGATAGTTTAAAGGCGCCTTCTTACTCTTCCAAGCGTCATTCCGTCCGCTTCCGACCCATAGCGGGCATTCGACCCTTGAACGCCGATCAAGGTTGGTCGCGAGTCACTAACTACATGCCGCCTCACGACTAGGCACAGCGGGCTAACCTTCGTACTCTCCAGGTAGGCCCGGTAATCTGCCAGGGATCAGCAAGCCCATGACTTTTGGATCGGTAATTTACGCCCTAAGTCTGGCTCTTTCTGGCTCCGTGCTTGTATTTCTGTTCTACGACGAGCCGTGGAATTCTGAAAAGCTGCTCGGGCTCGGATTGATGGCCCTTGCTTTGTTCACGGGAATATTTGTTCGCAATAAATGCTACAATCTGGCCATTGTGGCCATGATTGCATACGCATCATATGAGATTTACCATTATTCTAGATTTCAAGGCGCGAGTAAGACATCAACTCAACTCAAGAATGATGCCGTGATTATTGGCATTTTTGCGTATCTCGGTTGGATTCTCACAGGAACTTACCTTCTATGGAAGGTGGGAGAGTTTCTCGCGCGGTGGAAAGCTAAGTCCCCCGCATTGACCCATAACTCCAAGGACTGAGCCCGTGGTGTTCTTAGCGTAGAGTCCGCTATCGACCCAATTGCGCCGTTGGCCGTCCGGTAAAGAAGGCACGGCGGGTGCCCGCCGTGCCTGACGTCACAGGTCCGTTTGCTCCGAAAGGAGAAGCGCATCGTCAACCTCGATACCGAGATATCGTACGGTGCTCTCCAGCTTCGTGTGGCCCAGAAGAAGCTGGCAAGCGCGCAGATTGCCAGTGCGTTTATAGATCAGCGCGACCTTCGTTCAGCGGAGACTGTGCGTTCCGTATAACGCTGGGTCCAATCCGATCAGAGCCACCCAGTTGTCCAGAAGGCGGCCATACTGACGCGTCGTCACGTGATCACCGTGCCGACTACGGCTCGGGAAAAGCCAATCGTCTTCACGAGAAGCTCTCTTTCTCAGCCAGGTGGTAAGCGCGTCGCGTGTTGAGTCCGTTAGTTCGAATGGTACGGGCCGCCCGGTCTTCTGTTGAACGATGGCGGTTCGGAGCCGAACCGTGCCGCCAAGGATGACGTCGCCGACGCGAAGGCGAACGAGATCGCATCCGCGTAGCTTGCTGTCGATCGCGAGGTTAAACATGGCGAGATCGCGAACACGCCCGTCATGTTGTAGCCGGGTTCGAATAGCCCAGATGTGCCTTGGCTTCAGAGGTGGCTTCGGGCCGATGATGCGTCCGAAGTTCCAAGCCTGATGCTGCAGTTGGTCTTGCGCTTGGGTATCCATGGCAAATCCCCTTCGTGGGGTGCCGCATCCAAGACAATACTATCAAATGCGCAGGCGCCGATCAGCCGCTTCCAATGCTCATTTGAGTGGTGCGGGGCCCGCCGCGCGCCAATAGCGGGCTCTGCCTCGTTGCCCGAAAGCGGCCCCACACAGCGCAGTTGCGCCACGCCCGGAGCCGCCCCCTTGCAGACATTGCCGTTGCACCGCCGGAACACCGAATTGGCCATGGTTCGCTGGCGCCAATCCACACGGTCCATATTTTTACGCACTGGCTAAATCGTACTTCGGCTGGCGAGGAGCCAAACGACGTCCGCAAGGACCTGTGCACCCGCGGTCAGATGCTCCGGCTCGGCCCATTCGTCGGGATTGTGCGATATCCCGCCCCGGCACGGCACGAAGATCATCCCGGCCGGACAGACATAGTGCAACTGCCGCGCATCATGGCCGGCCGCCGAATAGACATCCATGGCGGGAATACCGCGCGCCGCGGCCGCTTCGGCAATTGCGCTTCGAATCGCGGGGGCGAAGTTCAACGAGGGTGAATGCTGAATCTGTTGCAGCTCGACGCTGCAATCCCCCCTCAACTCCTCGGCGATGCGGCGGATCGCGGCATCGACTCGGTCGACCACGGCATTGTCGGGGTGACGGAGGTCGATGGAAAAGAAGGCTCCCGCCGGCACGACGGACGGAGCGTTCGGCGTCACCTGCAACATGCCCACCGTCAGCAAGGTGTCAGCCGGCTCCATGGCGGCTTCGTCCATGGCGCGGATCATACGGACGGCAGCCATCAGCGCGTCGCGCCGGTCCTTGCGCAAGGCGGTTCCGGCATGAGCCGCCTCGCCCAGGACGCGAACCCTGTAGCGCCGCGTGCCCTGAATGCCTGTCACGATGCCGACCGGGATGCCCGCCCGTTCGAGCACGGACGCCTGTTCGATATGCGGCTCGACATAGGCGGCGATCGGCAGGCCGAACGCCCGCAGCGGCACGTTGTCATCGGCCGCGAGGATGGACGCCACCGCCTCGCCGATGCTGATGCCGTCTGCGTCGCAGATGGGTAGCACCGCCTCGAGCGCCTTGGCTCCGGTGTAGAGCTCGGAGCCCGTCATGCCCGGTGCGAAGCGCGAGCCTTCCTCATTGGTCCAGGCCACGATCTCGACCGGGCGGAGCGGTCGCTCGCCACACGCCACGATCGCGCTTGCCGTTTCAAGTGCGGCGAGCACGCCGAAAACGCCATCGAACCTGCCGCCGGTCGGCTGCGAATCGATATGCGACCCCGCCACGACGGGCGCGAGCGAAGGATCGCGCCCCTCCAGGCGCAGGAACAGATTCGCGGCCTTGTCGGTAAAGGCCTCCAGGCCGATCGCGCGGCCCCAGGCGATCAATTGCGCGCGCGCCTGTGCTTCCTGCGGCGACAGGGTTGGACGATCGACGCCGCCGTCGGCGCGGGCGCCAAAGGCGGCCAGCGCCATGTGGCGGGCCCAGAGACGCTCGCCATCGACGAAATCGGACAGACGTTGGCTCGTCGTCATGCTCAGTCGGTCCGCATGATCTGCGCCGGATTGGCGCGTGGATCGCGCGGTCCCCAGCGTCCGGCCTCGACCTGCGCGATGAACTCGGCGAGCAGGCGGTTGAAGAGTTCGGGCTCTTCGAGATTCAGCGTATGGCCGGATTTCGGGAAGACGGCGAGGCCGCAGCGCGGCACGACCCGCTTCAGATAGAGCCCCGGCTGGATGCAATGGTCATCCTCGTCGCCGGTCATGACCAGCAGCGGCGTCTGCATGGCGCGGAACTCGGCCTCGAGGTCGTAGAGCGAGGGCCGGCGCATCTGCACGCCGCGCATGGTGTTCGCCGCGCCCAGCGAATCGTGCTGGCCGAGCCGCTCGGCGAAGAGCGCCCATCCGCGCGGGTCCTTGTCCTGGAACTGGACGCGCGACGCCCCCTCGGCATAGGTCGGCGCGAAGTCCCTGGCTCCACGCTGCTCGAAATTCCGGGCGACCTGCTCGGAGATGCCCCTGAAGTAATCCTCATGGGCCTTCTCGGCGCCATAGCCCGCCCCGGCGGCGACGACCGACACCACGCGGCCGGGATGGCGCAGCGCTGCATGCAGCGAGGCGAAGCCGCCCATGGAGAGCCCGACGACATGGGCCTTCTCGATGCCGGCCGCGCTCAGCACGTCCACGATGTCGTCAGCCGCCCGCGCCTGCGAATAGCTTTCCACGCTCTCCGGCACGTCGGAGGGCCGGTAACCACGCGCCGCGAAGGTGATGCAACGGTGCCGCCGCGCGAAGAAATTGAGCTGCGGCTCCCAGCTCCAGTGGCTGCCGCCGAACTCGTGCACGAAGATCATCGGCGTGCCGGTGCCGGCCTCCTCGTAAAAGAGCCTCACGCCGTCGCTGGCCGTAGCAAAAGCCATGTCGCGCGCCCCTCAGATCACGGACCGGCGCGAGGCGATGCCGCCATCGACGGTGAAGATCGCGCCGGACGTATAGCCGGAGCGGTAGGAGGCGAGGAACACGATCAGGTCGGTGACCTCGTGGACATGGGCCGGGCGCTTCAGCGGATAGCGCTGTTGCAGCTCCTCGTAGCGGCCGGCATCGCCGAGCCAGTCGGCGGCGCGCTTCTTCAGCATGTTGTAGATGCGATCCGTATCGACCGGGCCCGGATTGACGCCCACCACCCGGATATTGTCGTCGAGCGAGTGGCCGCCGATGGCGCGGGTGAAGGCCATGAGGCTGGCATTGCCGGTCGTGCCCGCGACATAGGCGGGATCGAAAACCTCGCCGCCATTGCCGATATTGTTGATGATGACGCCGCCGCCGCGTGCCTTCATGCGCGGATAGAGCGCACGCGTGAGGTTGATATAGCCGAAGACCTTGAGCTCCCAGCCGGCACGCCATTTCGCCTCGTCGACGTCCCACAATGTGCCGCTGGGGACGACGCCGGCATTGTTGACGAGAATGTCGATATCGCCGACGGAATCGACCACGCGCTCCACCGCGCCCTCCTTGGTCAGATCGAGCGCGTGCGCCGTCACCGTGACGCCATGGGCGGCTTCCAGCTCGCGCTTCAACTCCTCCAGCCTGTCGCCGGAGCGCGCCACGACATGGAGGTTGCAGCCCTCCTCGGCGAATGAGCGCGCCAGCCCCTCGCCGATGCCCTGGGATGCGCCGGTGATCAGGACCGTCTTGCCCTTCAACTCAAGATCCATCTTCGATTTCTCCTTCTATGAGCGCTGCGACGGGCAGGCCGGCTCAGAACAGTTTCACGTCTTCGTTTTGGCCACGGACCTGGTCGACCATGGTCGGCAGCAGATCGACGAACTCCTCGACCCAGGCGGTCGGGACGGTGGTGCTGATCTTGACGAACCGATCGCCGAAATTGGGCGTGTGGTAGGCGCCCTGGCGGATCATGATGTCGTGCTTCTGATAAGCCGCGACGAGCGCCTCCGGCTTCACGCCGGCCCGCTCGCATTCGAGCACGACGAAATTGCCGTTTGACGGGAAGACCGGCATGGACAGGCCCGGAATCCTCTCGGCTGCGTCCTTGATCAGCTTCTGGTTGGCGCGCTGCTGCGACAGGACCCCCGGAAACCACTCGGCCTTGATGCTGAGGCCGGCCAGTGCAGCGCGCTGGGACAGGATGTTCGAGCCGAGATTGTTCGGGGGAGCCGCCGAGAGCTTCTCGATGATGTCTGGATGGGCGACGACGGCGCCGACGCGCATGCCGGCCAAGCCGAGCCATTTCGAGAAGCTGTAGATGGTCAGCGTCCGCTCGGGATAGCGCGTCGCCGCCAGTGTGTGCTCATGGGCGAAATGGCGATAGGTGCAGTCGTGGATCAGGTAGGCTCCGGCTTCGCGCGCGGCCGCCACAATGCCGTCGATCTCGGCCGCCGTGCAGGCCGAGCCGAGCGGATTGTTCGGATCGACGATGTAGATGACCTTGGTCTTCGGCGTGATCGCCGCCTTCAGCCGCTCCGGCGCGAGGCGATAGCCGTATTCCTCGCCATAGATCGGGATCTGCGTGACCTTCGCACCGACGGCCCGCGCGAAGGCCATAGGCCAGTTCCAGGTCGGGTCGGTGGTGATGAACTCATCGCCCGGCCCGAGCAGGCTGTGGCAGACATGGTACAGCGAGGCGACCGCGCCGTCGGAGACCAGGGCGGCCTGCCCCTCCAGGCCGAGATCGGCGACGATGCCATGGCGCAGCTCCTCGAGCCCCGCCGGCGGCGCGTAGATGTGGAACTCCTCGTCGCGGATGCACTTCTCCATCGCCGCCAGCACGGCGGAATGCGGCGTCGCGTGATTGGTGTTCTGCCCCATCCAGCGCAGGCCGGTCGTGTTCACGAGCCGGTCGAAATGGGCATTACGAACCTCGAAGGATTTCATGACATCTCCGTACCGTGGTGCCATTCTGGTATAATGAACTGGCTGACTTGGTTCATTTTGACGAGTCGTTGC
Organism: Allobosea sp. RIT-PG3_2; assembly: GCF_057321085.1. NCBI lineage: Bacteria > Pseudomonadati > Pseudomonadota > Alphaproteobacteria > Hyphomicrobiales > Alloboseaceae > Allobosea > Allobosea sp. RIT-PG3_2. The sequence goes on from NZ_JBXWCA010000001.1 coordinate 1,053,963, forward strand.
ACAAAACTCGTATGCCGAACAGCCTAAAATTACGCCTCTATGGCAAAAACGTATGCAAGATTGAATTTTCTGCATAATGACGCTTGCGTCCCGGGTGGATCACGGTGATTGTTGTGCCAGCGCCACCGGACGGCTGGCTCGCGATGGATCGAAGGGGAGACTTGGATGCTTGTTTCACGTCGCAGCGCCCTCAGGGGCTTCGGTGCCGCAGCAGCAGCGGCGGCAACGGGCTCGTTCGCCATCCCTGCGCTCTCGCAGGGCCTGAAGAAGGTTTCCTTCACGACCTCCTGGATCCCGGAGGGGCCGAACCTTTTCGCCTATGTCGCGCGCGACAAGGGCTTCTGGAAGCGCCATGGCCTCGACGTCTCGGTGGCGCGCGGTTCGGGTTCGGGAGCGGCGGCGCAGGCGGTCAGCGCCGGCACCTTCGATTTCGGCATGGCGGCCACGCCGACGGTGATCGTGCAGGCGGCGAAGAAGCTGCCGATTACCTGCATAGGCCAGATCAACTATGACGCGCTGATGGGGATCGGCGTCCTGTCCGGCTCGCCGATCCGCGCGCCGAAGGATCTCGAGGGCAGGAAACTGGGCGCGAGCGTGACCTCGGGCGAATATCCGTTCCTGCCGCTCTATGCCGAGAAGGCCGGCATCGATCTCGAGAAGCTCCAGATCCTGCAGGTCGACGGCAAGGTGCGCGAGCGCACGCTGGTCGAGAAGCAGGTCGATGCGGTCTCCGCCTTCGCTACCAGCACCGTCCCGTCGCTGGCGCCGCTCGGCACCGATGTCCGCTTCATGCTTTTCTCGGCGGTCGGCATCGAGTTCTACGGCCAATCCCTGACGACCCAGCCGGCCCGCCTCCAGCAGGACCGCGCGCTTTGCGAAGCCTTCGTCCAAGGCGCGATGGAGGCCATCCAGTTCACGATGACCAATTTCGACGAAGCCGTGGACATCTTCCTCAAGGCCAATAGCGAGGTCGCGATCTCCTCGACCGGCAAGGAATATGCCCGCATCGGGCTCGGGCTGACGAACCTCACCAATCTCGTGCCCGAGGTGAAGCAGAACGGTTTCGGCTGGGCCGACCCGGCCAAGATCGCCACGATGGCCGAACTCGTGATGAAATATGCGGCGGGCGAAGGCTCCGTGAAGCCGGATGTCGGCACGCTGTTCACCAACGACTTCGTCGGCAAGATCAAGCTTTCACCCGCAGAACTGGCGATCGCGGAGAAGAGCGCCGCGCCGTTCCGTAGATATGTCGGCTCCTGACCGGCGCAGCGAACGAGGCGACCACTGATGCTGAGTTTGGCACCCAAGGCGGAGCTTACCGTGGCCGAGACACCTCTCGTATCGGTCACGGATGTCCAGAAGACCTATTTCACGCGACAGTCGCCGATCCATGCGGTCGCCTCCGCATCCGTCGACGTGGCGAGGGGCGAATTCGTGTCTCTGCTCGGCCCGTCCGGCTGCGGAAAGTCGACGCTCCTGATGATGATCGCCGGGCTGGAGCGGCCGACGGCAGGCTCCATCATGCTTGCCGGCGAGCCAGTCGCGGCGCCGCGCCGCGACATCGGCATCATCTTCCAGGACGCGACCCTGCTGCCATGGAAGAGCACACTGGAGAATGTGCTCTTCCCGATCCGAATCCTGCGCCTGCCGATCGAGAAATACACCGACCGGGCTCACAGCCTGCTCAAGATGGTCGGCCTTGCCGGATTCGAGCACAAGAAACCAGGCGAACTCTCGGGCGGCATGCGCCAGCGCGTCGCGATTTGCCGGGCGCTGATCCACGATCCCGAGATCCTGCTGATGGACGAGCCGTTCAGCGCGCTCGACGCCATCACCCGCGACCAGATGAATGTCGCGCTGTCGGAGATTCTCGAGACTTACCGCAAGACCGTGATCTTCGTGACCCATTCGATCCGCGAGGCCGCCTTCCTCTCCGACCGGGTGGTGGTGATGGGCGGACGACCGTCGACGATCATCCTCGACATGAAGATGCCCTTCCCGCGGCCGCGTCGGTTCGAGATCGAGGAAACCCAGGAATTCGCGCAGGTCTGCCGGACATTGCGCCTGACCATCGAGGCCGCGCACGGCCATGGCGAGGTCTCCGTCAAGCCGGACCACGGCAAGGCGACCTCCGCCGTCAGCATCATCGAGTGAGGTCCAGCATGGCAAAGGCCACCATCGGTACCGAGACCGGTGCCGCCCTTCCGGCTTCCGGAGCCAGCCGGTTTCAGGGCGCCGCCGGCCTGAGCAGCATCGTTCTGCCGCTTGGCCTGGCCTTCGTCGTGCTGGCGGCCTGGCAGCTTTACGTCACGATCTGGGAGGTCCCCTCGGTCATCCTGCCGTCCCCGGTCTCGATCGCGAAATACATCGTTGCGCGCTACGATATCCTGCTGATGCATGCGGTGCCGACGACGCTGGAATCCGCGGCCGGCTTCCTGCTCGCGCTCCTGCTCGGCATCTCGCTCGCCATCCTCATCACCTATTCGGATATGGCGCGCGAGGCGCTCTATCCGAACCTGATCTTCTTCCAGCTCATCCCGAAGATCGCGCTCGCGCCGCTCTTCATCATCTGGCTCGGGGTCGGCTCGCAGTCGCGCATCGCGTTCTCGGTTTTCATCGCCTTCTTCCCCGTGGTCATCGCGACGACCGCCGGCTTCCTGAGCGTCGACCGGGGCATCCTGAGGCTGTGCCGCTCGCTGACCGCCACGGAATGGCAGGTCTTCACCAGCGTGCGGTTCCCGATGGCCCTGCCCCATATCTTCAGCGGCATGAAGATCGCGATCACGCTGGCCATCATCGGCGTGATCATCGGCGAGTTCATTACGGCACAGGCGGGCCTGGGCTATCTCATCATCTTCGCGACGGCGCGCGCCGATACGGAGGTGTCGATGGCCGCCATCGTGGTGCTTTGCATCTGCGGCCTGCTCCTCTATGGGCTTGTGGCACTCGCGGAGGTGGTCGCGAACAGATTTTATTCGGCAGACAGCCGGTGAGGCGCTGAGCGTGATGGCGCGAGTGAACGGATCGATGACGCCGGAAGAGCCTGAGTCGCTTTCGGCCGGAGTGGTCACCCGGCTTGAGGAAGAGATCCTCAAGGGGATCCGGCGACCGGGCGACAAGCTGGACGAGCGCCAGCTCGCCGAGCAGTTCGGCATGTCGCGCACGCCGGTGCGCGAGGCACTGCAGCGTCTGGCCGCCAGCGGCCTCGTGGTGTCGCGCGGGCGCCAGGGGCTGCAGGTCTCGCAGATGTCGCTCGCCGACCTCCTCGACGCGTTCGGAGTCGTGGCCGAACTGGAAGCCTTCGCCTCCTCCCAGGCCGCCCGTCGCATCCAGCCGGAACAGCGGACGCGGCTCCAGGCGGCGCACCAGGCCTGCGCCGAGGCTGCGGGGGCGGAGGATGCGGAGGCCTTCTATGCGGCCAATCTCGATTTCCACGAGCTGATCGCCGCCGCGAGCCATAACCGCATTCTGCAGGACGAGTTGCGGCGGCTGACGCTCAAGATCTCACCCTATCGCCGCACCATCACCTACCAGCCCGGACGGATGCACTCGTCCATCCCCGAGCACGAGCGCGTGATGGAGGCGATCGTGCGGGGCGATGGTGTGCAGGCGGCGCAGATGATGCGCTCGCATGTGACGCTGCTCGGCGAAGGACTGTCGGACCTGCTGCATTTCCTGCGCACCTCCGGGCAGCACGGGCTGCTGACGGAGATTCCATAAAGTCCACTACCCCACACGCCGCAACACTCTCACCATCACCATTTGGCTGAGTTGCGCCAGGTCCGGACGTTGAGATAATGCCCGGAAGCGGACCTTGCCGCGTGATATGTCGCGGCCAAAATCGATCCCGTGAACCATTCGCGGCGCACGGTCGGACGATCGAGATCTGGCGCAACGTGGCCTCTGACTGCTTAGATCGGCATGCCAGCCGCGACATCGGTCGGCACGAGTGCGATCGGCCGAGCCTTCGCATCGAAAGTCCAGCCTTCAGACTTCCTCCTCGGCATGAGCGCGCTCGAATTCCCAGACCCGCTCGAAGCCGATTATCCGGGTGAACTCGCCGAAGGGGTAGAGCTCCCCTGCCCAGCCTTGCGTCGAGCCCGTCGCCTTGATCTGGGTGTAGACCGATTGCAGAGCGCTCGCCGCGGCGAGCAGCCCGGCGACCGGATAGATCGCGATCTTGTATCCGAGCCCTTCCAGCTCGGCACGGCCGAGGATCGGGGTGCGCCCGCCCTCCACCATATTGGCCAGCAGCGGCACATCGAAGGTGCGGCCGATGCGTTCCATCTCCTCGTTGCTCTCGGGCGATTCGATGAAGAGGATGTCGGCGCCGGCCTTCAGGAAGGCCTCGCCACGGCGCAGCGCCTCATCGAGGCCATGGGCCGTGCGGGCATCGGTGCGGGCGATGATCTTGAAGGCGGCGGATGACCGCGCCTGCGCGGCGACCTTGATCTTCCGGGCCGCGTCTTCCAGCGGGATGACCCGCCGCATCGGCGTATGGCCGCATTTCTTCGGGAATTCCTGATCCTCGAGCTGGATCGCCTGGGCGCCGCTCGCCTCATAGCCGCGCACGGTGTGGTCGACATTGAGCAGGCCGCCATAGCCGGTATCGCCATCGGCGATGAGAGGCGTCGCCGTGCCCTCGGCGATCTGCCGCACGCGCCCGACCATGTCGGAATAGGTCGCAAGCCCCGCATCCGGATAGCCGAGATGGGAGGCGACGACGCCAAAGCCCGTCATGTACAGCGCCTCGAAGCCGGCCCGGTCGGCGAGCTTCGCCGAGACGAGGTCGTAGACGCCGGGCGCGACGATCAGGCCGGGCTGGCGCAGGCGTTCGGACAATGTCTGGGGCATCGAGGATCCTTACGTCGGAAGGAAGGCCCCGGCCGCCGCGCAGCGGCCGGGGCGATCGCGCTCGCGAGCGCTTACGGGGCCGGGTAGGTGATCTTGGCGGCGGCCTTCTCGGCCGGCCAGACGACCTCCTGCCCGCCATCCGGCTTGTACTGCACGGCTATCATGCTCTTGTCGGTAATGAGCTGATGCTTGCCGCCCATCTCGGAGGCGGTATAGGCGACCTTGCCGTAGGGCGTGTCGAAGGTCATCGAGCCGAGATTGGCCAGGATTTTCGCCCGGTCCCAGGAGCCTGCCGCCTTGGCCGCGTCGCGCAGCGTCTGCATCGCGACATAGCCCTGGACCGCGCTCGACACGACCTCCCCGCCGCGCTTGGCCTCGGCCTTCTTCACCCATTCCGCCAGGCCGGGAGTGGTCTGCTTGGCCGACCAAAGATCGATGACAACGACGTTGTCGCCGGCCGTGCCGAGATCGGAGCGCTTCTCACCCGCGCCCTGCGTGACAAGGAGCTTGGGCTTGACGCCGAGCTGCGCGGCCTGGCGCGCGATCTGGATGTTGTCACCGGAATAGCCGATCAGGAAGAGCACATCGGGGTTGAGCCCCTTGGCGCGGTTCAGGATCGGCGAGAAATCCGGCGTGCCCGCCCGGAACGGCTCGTTCATCACGACGTCGAGCCCGGCCTCCTTGGCGTATTGCTGCGTGAACTTTGCACCGTCGGTGCCGTAGAGCTTGTCCTCATAGGCGATGGCCAGGGTCTTCACGCCGGGGATGCTCTTGAAGAAGTTCACCGCCGCCTTCTGGCGGTGATAGTCCCAGATATAGACGTGATAGTACCAGTCGTACTTGCCGAAGCCCTCCTCCAGGCGAACCGAGGAGGAGCCCGGATGGACGAAGATCGGCTCGTAGCGCTGCAGCGCGTTGAGCAGCGCGAAGTCCGATGTGCTGCCGAAGCCGCCCACGAAAGCATCGACCTTGTCCTGCGTCGCGAGCTTCGCGGCGATGGTGGCCGACGTATTGGCCTCGCCCTTCGTGTCCTCGACGACGAGCTCGATCTTGCGCCCGAACAGGCCGCCGGCCTCGTTGATCTCATTCGTGGCGTACTGGATGCCCCAGAGGATCTGCGTTCCACCGCCGGCCAGCGCGCCGGTCAGCGGCAGTGGCACGCCGATCTTGATCGGCTGCTGTGCGGACGCCGCCGTCGTGGCGAGCGCCGCCCCGGCGAGCACGGCCCCGGCCGCAAGATGTCTAAGCCTGCTCCACATCCTCTTATCCCTCCCTGAATGGCCTGCTCGTGACGGCAGGCATTGGCCTGGATTCCCCGGTTCACAATCCGAGGTAGGCGATCCTGAGTTTCTCGTTGCCGGCGACCTCCTGCATGGTGCCCGTCAGCGCGACATGCCCCTCATCGAGCACGAGGCAGGTATCGGCGACACTTATTGCCGCGGCGAAGTTCTGTTCGGCCATCACGATAGCGCAGCGGCTCGCCGCCTTGATCCGTCCCAGTGCCTCGAACAGCTCCTCGACCAGCTTCGGCGCCAGTCCGGCGGAGGGCTCGTCGAGCATCAGCACCCGTGGCTCGATCATCAGCGCGCGGCCGATAGCCAGCATCTGTCGCTGGCCCCCGCTCATCGAGCCGGCAAGCTGGCCGCTGCGCTGGCGCAGCACCGGAAACAACTCGAACACCACCTCGCATAGCCGTTGCCTTTCGGCATGGGCACTGCGAGGCGACAGCGCCTCGAAGGCACCCCGCAGGTTCTCCTCGACGGTGGCATTGGCGAAGCAGCGGGCTCCGTCCGGAACGAAGGCGATGCGGGAACGGGCGAGCTGCCAGGGCGACTGCCCCGACAGGTCCTGCCCATCGAGCCGCAGATTGCGGCGCAGCGTATCGACGGTTCCGGCCAGCGCGCGCAGCGATGTCGTCTTGCCGGCACCATTGGGCCCCAGCAGCACCAGCAGCTCGCCGCCGGAAACATGAAGCGAGAGCTTCGGCACCACCGTGAGCTCGCCGTAAGCCGCCCGCTCGATCGTGGCTTCGAACCTGTTCACAGCGAGAACCCCTTGCCGAGATAGGCCTCCCGCACGCTCTCGTCACGCAGCACCGTCTCCGGCGCTCCCTCGGCGAGCAGCCGGCCCTGATTCAGCACGATGGCGTGGCCGCACAGGCGGGCGATGATCCGCATTACATGCTCGATCACCACCACCGTGACACCGGATGCGTGGATCTCCCGGACGAGGCCGATGACCTGGTCGGTGTCCTCCAGGCTGAGCCCGGCCATCGCCTCGTCGAGCAGCAGCACCGAGGGGCGACAGGCCAGCGCCCGCGCAATCTCGAGCCGCCGCAGATCCGAGACGGAGAGCTGGCCGCAGCGCGTCGTCACCGCCGGCCGCAGCCCGCAATAGCGGGCGAGCTCGGAGACATCGCTCGCTCCGCCCGGCAGCGGCCGAGGCGAACTCACATAGAGCAGCGGAACCGCGATCACCTCCTCGATCGTCAATTCCTTCGGCACGCGCGGAACCTGGTAGGTCCGCGCCAGGCCGCGATGGACGATCCGGTCGGGCCGCAGGCCGGTGATGGATTCGCCCCCGAGCGCGACGCGCCCGCTGCGCGGCGGAATCTGGCCCGAGACCATGTTGACGAAGGTGCTCTTGCCCGATCCGTTCGGCCCGATCAGCGCCGTGATCGCTCCGGCCGGGATGGCGAGCGTCACGTCGTCGATGGCCTTCAGGCCACCGAAAGCGACGGTGCAGCCCTCGATGCGGAGCGCGGTCACGATGCGAGCCTCGGTTTGGCCTGGGGCTCTCCAGGCTGCGGCCGGCGGCGGCGCAGGCGGTTGCGGAGGAAGCCGACGAGCCCCTCCGGCATGCCGACGATGAACAGGATGATCACGGCGCCGTAGACGACCTGATAGCCGACGCCGCCGACGAAATGGCGCGCGACCTCCTCGAGCAGGCGCAGCACGACCGCGCCCACTACCGGGCCCAGCGTCGTGTCCATGCCGCCGAGGATCGTCACCGCCAGCGGCAGTACGTTCCAGTTCGTCGTGAAGACGTCCTCGGGGATCACATAGCCGTAGAGCCCGCAATAGCAGGCGCCTGCTAGCCCCGCGACCATGCCCGAGACGGCGAAGGCGAGCACCTTCAGCCGCGTCACCGGCACGCCGGACGCCGCAGCGAGATCGGGATTGTTGCGGATCATGAAGAAAGCCGGGCGGAAGCGGCGGCCGAGGAAGACATCGCTGACGATGGCCGCCGCAACGAGGCAGCCCGTGATGAAGGCGAGCTGCAGCGGCGGCGAACCGCCCGCGATGACCGGCGGCATGATCCCGGTCGAGCCGCCGGTGATGCCCGGCGTGACGAGGATGACGACATGGATCGACAGGCTGAAGGACAGGGTCGCGATGGTGAAGTAGAGCCGGCGCAGCCGCAGCGTCACCGAACCGAGCAGCACGGCCACCAGCCCGCAGACCAGGATGCCAGCGATCCAGCCGAGCACCATGCCGAACAGGGGCGTCAGCAGGGCAGAGCCGTAGCCGCCGATGCCGAAGAACGCAGCATGCCCGAGCGAGACCTGTCCCGTCCGCGAGAGGATGTCCCAGGCCAGGGCCAGGATGGCCGAGATCGCCGTCCCGATCGCGACTTGGATCAGGAAGGGACGGTCCGTGGCCGCGATCAGCAGCAGCGGCGCGGCGATCGCGACATAGAGGCCGAGACGGGGAAGGAGGCCGCTCATGCCTGCACCTGCCGACCGAAGAGCCCGCTCGGCCGCACCAGCAGGACGAGCAGCAGGATCAGGAAGGCGACGCCGAAGCCCCAGCTGCCGCCGCCGGGAACGAAGGTGCCGATCAGCCCCTCGACCAGCGCCAGGATCGCGGCGCCGACGAGCGCGCCGGGAATGTTGCCGAGACCGCCGAGCGCGATGATCGCGAAGGCACGGATGACGAGGTCGACGCCGACCGACGGCTGGACATAGAGCACGAGCGCGACCAGCCCGCCCGACAGGCCCGCGGCCGCGCCGCCGATCACGAAGGACAGCTCGAAGATGCGGTCGACATTGATGCCTGCATGCATGGCGAGCACGGGATCGTCGCTCGCGAATCGCATCTGCGTGCCGTAGCGGGTGTGGTTCTTGATGCCGAGCATCACGAGGAAGAGCAGAAGCCCGACCAGCGCGACGACGATGTTGTTGCCGGGCACGGTCACTCCGGCGAACTGCAGGCTCGGCAGCAGCGCCGGCGCCTGCATCACGCGCGGATCGGGCGACCAGAGGATGATCGCGATATTGAGCAGCAGGATCGACAGGCCGAGCGTGGCCAGGAGCTGGTTGTGCTCGTCCTGCTTCAGCACCCGCGCCAGGAACAGCCGGTAGACCAGGATCGAGAAAGCCCCGAGCGCCACGCCGGAAGCGAGCATGCCGAGCCAGGGCGAGACCCCGAAACGGGTATAGAGCCCATAGGTCAGGAATGCGCCGAGCATGACGAATTCGCCATGGGCGAAGTTGATGATCCGCGTCACGCCGACCGTCAGCGTCAGCCCCGCCGCCACCGCGGCATAGAGGCCGGCGATGCTCAACGACAGGAGCACGGCCTGTATGATCGAGGCCGTCATGGCGCCGGACCTGCGAGCCGTCGGGTCTTAGTCATCGAGCGCCTCCGCCGATGCCTCGGAGAAGTCGAGCAGCCTGGACTTGTATTCGCTGCGCGGCAGCGTGCCCGGCGGCACGAGATGGATCGCCGTGGTTACCACCAGCGTCGCGCGGATGTCGGCTTCGATCCGCTCGCGCAGGCCATCCGGGGTCGCGCCCGCCTCGGCAAGCTCCACCACGACCTTCAGCGGCGGGGCCTGCTTCACCCCCTTCGCCGTGGGCCGGACCGAGACCACCCCGGTCACGGCCGGCGCGAAACGGTTGACGATCTCGCGGATCGCCGAAGGGAAGACGTTGACGCCGCGCACGATCAGCATGTCATCGGTACGACCGATGCAGCGCACCCGCGGCGCCGTGCGCCCGCAACTGCAGGGGCTCGTCCAGACCACGACATGGTCGCGGCTACGGAAGCGCAGGAGCGGCGCACCACGGTGCTTTAGATGGGTGTAGACCAGCTCGCCCTTCGCGCCGTCCTCGACGGGGACCTGCTTGCCGGTATCGGGGTCGATGAGCTCGAAATGAACGAAGCCGCGACCGGAGAAGTGCATCCCGTGCTGCTCCTCGCACTCGCCCCAGAGCGAGACTGAGATGTCGCCGATGCCCATCGCCTCGGTGACCTTGGCGTTCCAAGCCTCCTCGAGCTTCTCGCGCATAGCCGGCTCACCACCGCCTGGCTCGCCCGCTACCATGATGCGTTTGATGCTGCTGTTGCGCAGATCGAGGCCGCGCGCCTCGCCGATCTCTGCGAGATGCAGCGCATAAGAAGGCGTGCAGGCCAGGATCTGCGGCTTCAGCAGCTTCACCGCGGCGAGCAGTCGCTCCGTATTCCCGGTGCCGACGGGGATATGGCAGAGCCCAAGCCGCGGGAAGGCGTCGAGTGCCGCCCCGGCGACGAAGGGGCCGGCATTGTAGGTTGAGACGATGCGCTCGCCCTTGCCGAGCCCGCTGGCGCCATAGCTGCGCGCCGAGGTCCGGATCCAGTTGTCGAGGTCGCCCGCGGTCAGCGGGATGTAGCTGGGCAGGCCGGTCGTGCCGCTCGTCGAGAAGATGCGAACCACGTCTTCGAGCGGGGCCGCGAGATGCGTTCCGATCGGGTCCGCCTCGCTGCGGCTCTGGCGCAGCTCGTCCTTCTCCGTCAGCGGCAGGGCGCCGATCTCGTCGAGGCCGCCCATGGCCTCGGGCGAGGCGAAGCCGCTCGCCTGCAGCTTCTCGCGGAAGAAGCGCGAGCGGCCGTAGAGATAGCGGAGCTGCTCGCGATAGAGCGTGTCGTCCTTCGCGCGCTGCTCGGGCCAGGGCAAGGTTTCGATATCGGGTTCCTGCAGCATCTGCCCGGTCCTCAGCTCAGTTCGCGGGGTCGTAGGTGACGGCTTCCTCGGCATGGTGTGCGAGGAGGAAGCCGATCGGGCGCCGCTGTTCCTCGGCCAGATGCCCGAGGATGCCCGCGGTGCGGGCCAGGATCGGCACGGCCTTGATCATGCTGTGCGGGAAATCGAGGTCCATCAGCACGGCCGCGATCGGGCCGGAGACGTTGAGCGGCATCGGGCGTCCCCAGGCGGTGGCGACCGCGCCGCGCATCCGCTTCAACAGGTCGAGATGGCGGCCGGCGATGCCGCGCTCCTCGACCAGGTCGAAGATACGCTCGGTGCGCGGATCGACAGGGTGATGGATCGGATGGCCGAAGCCCGGCATCTTGCCGCCGGCGCGCCGCGTGCTCGAAGCGATGTCGTTGACGACGGCGTCGGGGTCCTCGCCGGCATCGACCCGCGCCGCCGCCTCGGCCAGGACCTTGGCGCAGAGCTCCGCCGTGCCCAGAACGACCGTGCCGCAGCCGAGGATGCCAGCCGCGACCGCGCCCTGCAGGCTGTCCGGCGCCGCGGCCAGCGTCATCCGCGCCGCCTGAGCGGTCGGCGTGAGACCATGCTCCGCTATGGCGACGAGCAGCAGGTCGAGGAAATAGCGCTGCTGATCGGACGGCTTCTGGCCCGTGACGAGGAAGAAGAAGAAATCGGTGAAGCCGTAATGGCCCATGATCTCGCTGGTGAAATCCTTGCCGCGGATCTCGATGCGATGCGGTTCCGACATGCAGATGCTGGTAACCGCTGGACCTGCCTTGCCAATCAACATGTCACCTCTCCTGATGCCGGGCGCGCGAAGAGAGTCGGCTCGGCAGAGCCGAGCACTGGCGTCTGGGCTGGACTTGGGCGTTTCCTCTTCGCCGTGTTCGGTGTATTTTGTCTTCTAAGTTTGTAGGACAATATTGCAGGTCGAAATGTTGTCAACCGTGTTGGAGGCTGGTAGGTCCATCACCATGGCGACACTCGAGGATCACCTGCCCGACGTTTCATCAGGCCCCGAGGTCCTCGACGGCCCGGAGCGCGGGGGCACTGTCGAATACATCCTCGAGCACCTGCGGAGCGGCGTCCTTCAGGGCCGCTACGCTCCGGGGCAACGGCTCATCGAGGCAGACCTGACTCAGGAGCTTCGCGTCAGCCGGGGCCCGCTACGCGAGGCATTTCGGCGCTTGTCGGCAGAAGGCCTTCTTGAGATCGTTCCGCACCGCGGAGCGATGGTACGCCGCCTCACCCTCAAGGAGATGAAGGAGCTCTTTCAGATCCGACTTGGACTTGAGATGCTCGCAGCGAGGCTGGCCTCTGAGGCCATGGCACATCCCGCGACCAGGTCGCGTTTCGAGCAGGATATAGAGCCGATCTGGGATGAACGCGCCCGCGCCGCAGGGCCTGACTACATCGAAGAAAACCACCGGTTCCACGATGCCGTGGTCGCAGCTAGCGGGAACGAGCAGCTGCTCAGGCTGACCAAGCAGTTGCGGCTACCCGCGCTCATGTACCAACTGACGGGCACGCTGACGGTCGAAAACATCGCCGCTTCCCTCGCCGAGCACCGCGAGATCGCCCGCGCGATCCTGGCCGGCGATGCTGCTTTGGCGGAACAGCATGTCAGGGATCACCTGCAGCGTGCGATCCGGGTGGCCGAGGCCATGCCCCAACGCGTGTTTGCCCGATAGAAAGTCCAAAGCGAGATTGACCGCGCTTCGGTCTCTAGACCTGGCGTTGGCAGGCGGAGGCGCCGTCTTTGCCCGGCCTGAAACGAATTCATCGGTGCGGGTTAGCAAAGCCGGTCAGCACATGACTAAATGCTACCTCGCGAATATTCGAAGATCCACAAATGGCGCCGTCTAGGTGATCAGCCGGTGTGGGGCGAAGGTCAGATTCGGATTCTAGCCAGCCTTCTAACGATCTAGACGCCTGACTTCCCGGAGGCGCCAGGAGCCGACATTGACACCTTGACCGAAAGCGGACCGCACGCTCCGCACTATTGCTTGAAGCAATTTTCCCGATGCCATTGCAGGAAGCGCGGGTGGGGGCGCTCGTGCGGATTGGGCGGCGCAAATGCCCGCCCGGTCCTGTTCACGAAGCTGCGGATTCCGTCCGGGTCGTTGGCCTGGCGGGAGATGACGATGTCGAGGTCGTCGGAAAGGGTGATCAGGCCGCGATCGAACATCCAGTGGGCGGTTCCGGAAAGCGCGATGCCGTTGTTGACGATGTCCGGGCCGTTCGCCTCGACGGGCCGAATATGCGCGGCGTCGACTTCGGCACGACCGCCGCCGTTGATCAGCTTGAGTCCGGTGATGGCGCACCGCTCATCGTACGCACGGAGGACCACGCGCCGGAACACGCGATCCCGGACGATCCGATTGGTGATGATGCCCAGCCGCTCGCGCTCCTGTTCAAACACGAACGGCGTCTGAGTCTCGGCGAAGCCTGTCCCGGCGTCGGGCTGGTCCAACCTCGGCAGCAAGGCATTGTGCTCATCCAGACCGAGAGCGAGGATGCGATCGAAGTCGGTCGGCGAAATCGGTCGAACGGCGGCCTGCGCCCGGCCTGAGATGCGTCCATCCTCGTTCAGGACACCTCTTTCCACCAGCGCGCCAGCGGCATCGGTGAACGGCACTGGCCGGGCGAAGTCGAGATAGCTGCCCGGCTCGATGATGGCGATGTACATGCCGGAGGCGGCAGGGTCCGGGATGACCTCTTGAACCCGCGCGATCGCGTAGTAGCCGCGAGTGCCCTTCAGCTTCCGGGGTTCGTAATAGATGATCCAGTCGCCGATGCAGGCCTGCACACGGCCGAGATACGGTCGCGGGAACTGATAGCGTTCTGCCGGGCTGTCGTCGTAGATCGAATCGGGACGGTGGATGAAGACGCCGAAGGCCATCGCGGTATCATAGGGGCGTCAGCCATTCCGGCCAGTCCCCGAATGGTCGAAGGCGGCGGCTTCCGCCATGGGCTTTGACGGAAGCCGCCAAGTTCGCTCGGTCGAAGTCGACGAGCGGCCCGGCTCTAAGCCGCTTCCCAAACCTGGTTCAGGATCTTCGCCGCCAAGGCCGCCTTGTCCTGCGGAAGGAAGCGCCCGTAATGGTTCTGGACCATCTCTGGAGTGTCCTGGATGGCGTAGCTGGCCTGCTCGTATGAGCCTGTCTGCTTGAGGATATGCGTCGCAAGCACGTCCCGAACGTTATGCGGACCATGAGGGAGCAAGCCCCGGATTGCGCCCCGCCCGGTGAAGGGGTTGAAGATGCCGTAGCGTTGGATCGTCAATCTCCAGGCTTCGTAGAAGGTGGTCTGGTCATAAGCGGGGTCGGTGCTCGTCTGCTTCACCGTCTTCACGAAGAACGTTCCTGGGTCATCCGCGCCGGAAAGAAGGGCCTTCCGATGCCGGGAGATATACGTCTCGATATGCTCGTAGAGGCGGCCGAGATTCGGCAGGACCAGCCGGAATGGCTTGCTGCCGAAATACGATGAGTTCGCATTCTTGAATGCGACGGCCGGGATGAGGACTTCCCAGCCACCATCCCTGTCGCTCCAGCGCAATTCCCCGCGCTTCGCGTCCTCGAGCTGACGTTCCGACCGGGGAAATTGCCCTCGCGGGCAGACCATGAGCTGCCGGAGGTTCTTTTGCCGCAATCCGAGGTGCAGGCCGAGGCGCAGTAACAGGAAGGCCCGCACGGCCTCCGCGGCGCCGCGCGGATAGCGGTTCGGATCGGGTGTCCGCTTCAGTATCTCCTCGGTGATCTTGCGATACTCACCGACCGGGCTGGGCGCCTCGAGAACCGGCATGATCGGCTCGAACGGATCGCGGTGGACCCGCGCCACGCGTTGGATCTCCTTCGCGCGTCCGGTCGCGTGCTTGTAGAAGGCGTCGCAAGCGCCGTCCCAATCAGATCGCGCGCACTCGATCTCGTCGGTCGAGACGAGGCCCGGAATGGGGCGGACCCGCTGAACGAGATGACGATGCTGCCGGAGCCAGCCGGTCTCCTGGCGCGTCATGGCAAGCGCGATGCGCAGCATGTCCACCTCCCAGGCGGTATAGAAGCCACGCCGCCGTTCCCGCCATTGGACGTACCAGTCCCAGATGCCCGGGAAGACGAGGAGGCCGAGCGTGAGATGTTCGAGCGGGACGCCGTAGCCACGCACGACGCCCTTCGGCGACGCCGCCAGCGCCCCGAGCATCAGGCCAAGATGCTCGATCTTCTGCGACGTCGTTTCCTCACCCCAGACGCCGTTGCGCTGGAGACCGAGGGCCGTCAGCGTCGATGTCTTGAAACGCACGAGGCCCGCCATTTCCATAGTGAGATCGGGCGGTGCGTCGACGACGCCCGACAGCAGATCCGGATCGGTCAACGGCAACTCCTGGTCCCGGGGAGTGCTGTGGCCGGGTTCATGGATGGGTTCGGGGCGGCCATATGCGACGCCGGGAAAACGGATCGCATAACGCTGCTTGGCCGCCGCGGCCTGGAACCGCCGATAGTCCGTCGCGCCGCTGATGATGACGCGCCGGACCCACTCGACGATCTTCTCCCGCTCCGCGTGCGGCAGGGAATTGAAGTTATCCGGGAGATGCCAGGCCAGGCGTCGGCGCTCGGACGGGCTGATATCTTCCAGTTCGTGCCCTCTGGCCGCCCGACCCTGGTGAGGCAACTTCGCCCGAAAGTATCCCTCCGGCAGTCGATAGCGACGTTCGATGCGTTGCAGGATCGCCATGCTGTCGGTGCTGGTGGGTGATCGCGTTCCCTGAACCCAGCTTCGGATGGTCTTGATGTCGAAGCTTTCCCCGGCATCGACGATGGCGCGATGAAGGTGCCAGTACGCTTCACCATGGCGCTGCATGTGCAGCATCAACGCCTCACGAAAGCTGGCCGGATCCTCCCAGCGATCATCAAGTGGCTGGGGGAAATCGACGACGACTTTCGGCTTTACGCCCCGCTTCCGGCTTGGTCGAAGTCGATCCACTGCCTCGCCGTGATCGTTCGGCGCGAACAGGTCGGGCTGAGAGCGTACGCGACGGACGGCGGAGGAGCGTGGTTCCGGCGGGCTCGCTTCGCTGACGGCGACAACGGCCTGGAGGGCGAAGCGCGGCCGGGCCTCTCTGGCCGCCGCAGCGTCGAACGCCCGCACGATCGCATCCAAAGCAGGGCGAACTTCCTCCTTTATCGCGGCCAGGCGCAAATGGTCGATGCCGCAATCATACGCAATGAGCCGCCAGTCGATGCCACGGCCCCGGGTCGGTGGGTATTCGCGGCGTGAGATGAGATCGACGAGATAGGCTTGCAGTCGTTCTGTGTCGGCGTGAAGGAATTGGGTCAGTCGCTTCCGGCAGAAGTCGGCGATTTTCGTGGCAAGCAAGCGGGAGTTCACGTCGGTAGGCATGTCGGCTCGAAATGTCAGCATTTGGGGAGCTGCCGGACCTAGCCGATTCGTTTCACTCAGAGTGCTGAGCGCCATTTGCGGACTCCGAGCCACCGCCCCGAAGCGGACGTGCACGGCAGTCTCGGGACGAATCGAGCGGCCCGCGCAGTTGGATGGCAGCCACCTCGGTGCTTGGCTCGCATCGGCATGGCCAGCGACTGAAACGTATCAATGCCGCAGGCGGGGATTGGCTTCGCCACCATGAGCGCGATAGCGCCGGTGCACGCGGATAGATCGGCGCGCCATCGACGAGCCGGCAGACTGATGCATGTTGATTGTCGGACAAGCCGACATTATCGTGAGCTCAATGACCTTGCTGAGCGGGATTGGGATCTCTCGATGACGGATGTCTTTGTTGTTGCGGCGCGCCGAAGCGCGATTGGCACTTTCGGTGGGTCACTGAAGGATGTTGCGCCCGGAGAGCTGGGGAGCACTTTGGTCAGGAGTGCCGTTGCCGAGAGCAGCGTGGAACCCTCCGAAATTGGCCATGTCTCCTGGGGCCAGGTCATCCAGACCGAGCCGCGTGACGCCTACATCGCGCGCGTCGCGGCGGTGAATGGTGGTGTCCCCGTCGAGACGCCAGCGATGACGGTCAATCGCCTGTGCGGCTCCGGGCTCCAGGCCGTGATCACGGCGGCGCAGGCAATTCTGCTCGGCGACGCCGAGGCCGCACTGGGCGGTGGCTCCGAGAGCATGAGCCGCGCGCCCTTCCTCTCCCCTGCCATGCGCTGGGGCGTGAAGATGGGCGATACGGTGGTCGTCGACATGCTGGACGGTGCGCTACGCGATCCTTTTGGCCGGATGCTGATGGGCGTGACAGCGGAAAACGTCGCCGCGCGCTACGGCATCGATCGGCAGACGCAGGACGCGCTGGCCGTCGAGAGCCACCGGCGGGCGTCCCGCGCAATCCGCGAAGGCCGCTTCAAGGACCAGATCACAGGTATCGAGATCAAGACGCGCTCTGGGCCGGCGGTCTTCGCCGAGGACGAGCATGTTCGCCACGAGGTGAAGAAGGCCGATCTCTCGGGGCTGCGTACGGTTTTCAAGAAAGAGGGGGGCTCGGTCACGGCCGGCAACGCTTCCGGCATCAACGATGGTGCAGCGGCGGTCGTGCTCGCCAGCGGCGATGCCGTCCGCAGGACTGGCGCGAAGCCGCTGGCGCGGCTCGTCGCCTACGGCCATGCCGGCGTGGAGCCGGAGTATATGGGCATCGGCCCGGTCCCCGCGACGCGCCAGGCGCTGGCGAAAGCGGGGCTCAAGGTCGGCGATCTCTCGGTCATCGAATCGAACGAGGCCTTTGCGGCGCAGGCCTGCGCCGTCTCCCGCGAGCTCGATTTCGATCCGGCCACCGTCAATCCGAACGGCAGCGGAATCTCTCTCGGCCACCCGGTCGGCGCGACCGGGGCGATCAACGTCGTGAAGGCGGTTCACGAACTCCGGCGCGTCGGCGGTCGCTACGCCCTGGTGACCATGTGCATCGGAGGCGGGCAAGGCATTGCGGCGATCTTCGAGCGGGTTTGACGAGGCCTTGCGGGCTTTCGCACTCCGGCACGCCAAAAAGCGCAACGCGGCATCACTCCTCTCTTGACGGAGCAGGCAGTGATGCTAACGTCCCGTTGTCGGACAAGCGGACAATGGGTTCAATAAAAACGATGCTGCCGCAGGGTGGGATGCTCACGACAGAAATGGCAAATGTCGGACTGGACAAGGTCGGCGGACATGCGCGCCTTTCGCTCCAACGGCCGGACAAGCTCAATCCGCTGGACTGGGCCACTGTGCGGGAGCTCAAGCAGGCCGTCGAGGCGATCGAGGCGATGGACGATGTCTTCATCGTCAGCATCATCGGCAGCGGTCGCAGCTTCTCGGCCGGCGGCGATCTCGACGGCTATCTCAGGCTTTATCGCCAACCTGCAGAGTTCTCCGGCTTCCTTGAGGATTTCTACGCGATGCTCGCGGGCATCGAGAACTCCAGGAAGATCTATGTTGCCCTGATCAACGGCGTCTGCGTTGCCGGCGGGCTCGAATTACTGCTCGCCTGCGATCTCGTCCTCGCGGCGGACACGGCGCGGATCGGCGACGGCCATCTCAATTTCGGGCAGTTGCCCGGCGCCGGCGGCTCGCAACGCCTGCCGCGCGCGATCGGCCTGCTGCGGGCGAAGCATCTGATGTTGACCGGACAGCTCCTGACGGCCGAGCAGGCGTTCGAGATCGGCCTCGTCAACGAGGTCGTGCCGCATGCCGAGCTCGAATCCGCTCTGGACCGGCTCGTCGGACAACTGGCGGAGAAGAGCCGGGTCGGGCTGGCTTCGGCCAAGCACCTAGCCAACAGGACCCTGACCTCCGATCTGGAGGAAGGATTGCGCTATGAAATGGACTTTGTCCTGAACTACGCGACCACCGAGCCGGATGCGACGGAGGGCCTGCTCGCCTTCAAGGAAAAACGCAAGCCGGTCTACCAGAGCTGACGGCACCGCGCCCACCTGCGCCGCAAGGCGCACCAAGACCATTAACAAGGCCCGCGCACGGCAAGCCGTGACAGAAGAGGCCGCCGAACGGGAAGGAAGCAGCCGATGGGCGATGAGCGTCGCCGTGAATCGTGCAACGAGGACGCCTATGCGATCCTGACGCGGATGCTCGCCGATGCCGAGCGGCTCTGCGCCACGCAGGATCCACTTCTGACGGGCCAGGCCGCCCAGTTGCGCGGGCGGATCGCTGCCATGGTTGTCGTCGCCGCGCAGCCCTCCATCCTGCTGGCGGAGGCCCGTTCGTGACCGGGCGGCTTCAAGGCAGGTTTGCCCTCGTCACCGGCGCCGGGTCCGGGCTCGGCAGGGCGGTGGCGCGGCGCTTCGCGGTTGAGGGCGCCAAAGTGCTCGTCACCGACATCGCCGACGCGGCCGGCGAGGCCGTCGTCGGCGAGATCGGCGCAAATGCCGCCTATTGCCACTGCGATCACACCAGCAGCGAGGATTGTGCGCGGGCCGTCGCCTTCGCACTGGAGCGGTTCGGCGCGCTCGACATCCTGCACAACAATGCCGGTGGGCCGTTCACCGGCGCCTTCGAGGCGATCGATGACGCGACGCTGGAGCGCGTGCTGAGCGTCAACCTGCTGGGCGTCCTCAAGATGACACGCGCCGCCTTGCCGGCCCTGCGCCAGAGCGCAGCCGGCAATCCCGCCGGGGCCGCGCTGCTGTTCACCTCCTCGCTACAAGGGTTGAAGGCCAAGCCCAATTTCAGCCTCTATACCGTGGCCAAGCACGGCATCGTCGGGCTGGTGCGCAGTCTCGCGCTCGAGCTCGCGCCGCAGAACATCCGCGTCAACGCGATCTGCCCAACGGTGACAGAGACGCCGATGCTCTCGGCCTTCCTGCCTGGCATGGCCGGCGACCGCGACGAGGCGATGAAGCGCTTCCGCGCCACCATCCCGCTCGCCCGGATGCCGGAGCCGGAGGATATCGCTGCTGCCGCCCTGTTCCTCGCCTCGGACGAGGCGCGCGTCATCACCGGCATCGCGATGCCGGTCGACGGCGGCCAGATGGCGATGTGAGGCCGCCATGGCGACGCATTCCGATCCATTCCGTCTCAACGGCCTCGCCGCGGTGGTGACCGGCGGCAGCGGCGGCATCGGCTCCGCCGCCGCCGAGGCGCTAGCGGCTGCTGGCGCCGATGTCGCCGTGTTGGGCCGCAACCGGGAGAAGCTCGAGCGCACGGCACAGGCGGTCGAGGCGGCGGGGCGCCGCGCGCTCATCGTAGAGGCTGACGTCACCGACGAAAGCTCGGTCGCAGCGGCGCGCGATGCCGTGCTTGCCACCTTCGGGCGCGCCGATATTCTGTTCAACAATGCCGGTGTCACCTCGCCGAAACAACTTGCCGAGACCACGCTGGCCGATTGGCAGAGCGTCGTCGACGTCAGCCTGACCGGCGCCTTTCTCTGCTCGCGCGCTTTCGCGCCGGTGATGAGCGAGCGCGGTTACGGCCGCATCCTCAACATGGGCTCGATCCTGTCGGGCCGGGGCATGGCGAACCGCACCGCCTATTGCGCCGCCAAGGCCGGGCTGGCGAATTTCGGTGCGGCGATGGCTTTCGAACTCGGCAAGCACGGCGTCACCGTCAACACCATCGGCGCGACCGTCATCGTCACCGATCTCAACCGCGAGCTGATCCGCACCCAGCCACAACTCTACGACAAGGTGCTGCAGCGCTCGGCCATCGGACGTCTCGGCGAGGTCGAGGACGTGACGGGGCTGATCGTCTTCCTCGCGTCCCGCGCCGCCTCCTACATCACCGGCCAGACCATCTATGTCGATGGCGGCTATACGGCGGGCTAGCGCATGACGATCCAGCTTCTCAACGGCATCGTCTATGGCGGCCTGCTCTATCTGCTGGCCGTCGGGCTCGTGCTGATCTTCGGCCTGCGCGAGGTGGTGAACTTCGCGCATGGAGCGCTGTTCATGCTCGGCTCCTATATCGGCTTCACGCTGGCCGCGGCCGGTCACTGGTGGCTCGGGCTGCTGGTCTCGGTGGTGGCGATGGCGGCGGTAGGCTGCCTGCTCGACGGGCTGGTCTTCCGCAGCCTGCGCAAGCACGACCATATCGTCACGGTGCTGATCACCTTCGGCCTGCTGCTAATCCTAGAGACCGTGGTCACGGTGACCTGGGGCAAGGCTTATTTGAGCTATCCTGTTCCGAAGCTACTCGACGGCACGGTCACGATCGCGGGTTCGCCTTTCCCGATCTACCGGCTCTTCATCATCGCGGTGAGCCTGCTCGTTGCGAGCGGGCTCGCGGCCTGGCTGCGTTTCACGCGGATGGGCCTCTATGTCCGCGCCGCCAGCACCAATCCGCACGTCACTTCGATCCAGGGCATCGACGTTGACCGGCTGAGCCTGGTGGTGGTCGGTCTCGGCACGGCGCTCGCAGGGCTCTCCGGCGTCGTTGCCGGGCCGCTGCTGACGCTCTCGCCGACTATGGGCAACTACATCCTGATCGATTCCTTCATCGTCGTGGTGATCGGCGGCCTCGGCAGCTTCGCAGGTGCCTTCTTCGCGGCGCTGCTGATCGGCCAGATCCATAATCTCGGCGCGATCTACCTGCCCTGGGCTGCGACCATGCTGCCCTTCCTGCTGATGATCGGCATCCTGATCTGGCGGCCGACTGGCTTCGCGGGGTCGCGGACATGAGCGCCTTCGCCCATAATGGCATCGCTGCCCCGAGGCGGGACATGCCGCGGACGGGCCGCCTGCTCGCCATCGCCGCGGTGGCGCTTGGGCTCGGCGCGGCCACGCCGTGGCTGGTCCCATACCAGCTTACGCTTTCGCTAGCGACGCAGGCGATCTTCGACGCGCTTCTCGCGACCAGCGTTGGCTTCCTCGTGCTGCAAAACGGCCGCGTCAGTTTTGGTCAGGCCGCATTCTTCGGGCTCGGCGGCTATGCCTTCGGGGTGCTGGTCGCCCGCGGGCTTATGGCCGCAGAACTTGCCTTCCTGACCGCGCTCGCCTTGCCGACGCTCGTCGCCTTCCTCCTCGGCCTCGTCTTCGCCCGCATCGCCGGCGTTGCGCATGCCATGCTGACGCTCGCGGTAGGGCAAGCCTTCTACGAAATCGCCTTCCGTTGGAGGGAATTGGCCAAGGGTGACGACGGTATGTCGTTCAACCTTCCGCCGCGCATTTTCGGGTTCGATTCCAGCTTGTTGCAGGATCCGTCGGTGATGGTCGTCGTCGCCTGGACCATTCTGGTGCTGGCCCTGCTCGGTCTGGCCCTTTTCGCCAACAGCCGGATGGGCCAGATCGCGGCCGCGGTGCGCGACAATGCCGAGCGCGCCCGCTTCATCGGCCACGACACCACAATCCCGCCCGCGATCGTCTACGCGATCTCGGCGTTACTCGCTGCCATCGCTGGCCTGCTGCAGGCGACCTATAACGGCTACATCGCCCCGCAGATGTTCCACTGGAGCCTGTCGGGCTCTGCCCTGATCATGGCCGTGGTCGGCGGCGCGCAGTTCATCCTCGGCCCCGCGATCGGCGCCGTCTGCTTCTTCATCCTCAAGGATTTCGCCGGGCGTTTCGCCGAATACTGGCCGGCGATCGTCGGAAGCGTGCTCGTTGTCGTCACGCTCGTCATGCCGCAGGGTATCGTTGGCCTGCTGAAAGCTGGCTGGCTCAGGATGCGGAGACAGCCATGAGCGAGGCGATCGCGATCCAGGGCATCGGTCTCGAACGTCGCTATGGCGGTTTCCGGGCGCTGAAGGGCGTCGACATCACGGTGCGGCGCGGCGAAATCCGGGGGCTGATCGGCCCTAACGGCGCTGGCAAGTCGACCCTGATCGACGTGCTATCCGGCCGAGTCCGCGGCCAGCCCGGCCGGGTTCTACTCGACGGAAAAGATGTCTCGCGGCTGAAACCACAGGAGCGACGCAGGCTCGGGCTCGCGCGCTCGTTCCAGCGCACCAACATCTTCCCGATGCTGAGCGTCGAGCAGCAATTGCGCATCGCGTCCTGGGCCGTCGCCGAGGCCGGCGTCGAGGAGGTGATGGAAGAGCTCAACCTCACCGCCCTGGCGCGGATGCCGGCGGCCGAGATCAGCTATGGCGACCAGCGGCGGCTTGATCTTGCGCTCGCCCTCGTGGGCCGCCCGAGCGTGCTGCTGCTCGACGAACCGGCAGCCGGGCTGACGGTCGAGGAATCGCATGGGCTCGCGACGATCCTGCGCGACCTCGCCAACCGCTGGAACGTCACGGTTCTGCTGGTCGAACACGATATGCAGGTCGTGTTCTCGATCTGCGACGGCATCACCGTGCTGCATCTCGGCGAGACGCTAGCTGAAGGCAATGTCGGGGAAATCAGGGCCGACCAACGCGTCGTCACCGCCTATCTCGGGACGGAGGCGTGATGACACTGCTTTCCTTCCATGACGTCCACGCGCTCTACGGACAGGCCCGCATCCTCAACGGCGTCAGCTTCGAGATTGGCGCGGGCGAGCGCGTCGCGCTGGTCGGGCGCAACGGCGTCGGCAAGACCACGGTGGTCAACACGCTCTGCGGCGTCACCCGGATCGAACGCGGCCACGTCGAGATTCGCGGCGAAGAGGTGCGCGATCTGCGCCGCTACACCGCGGCCAAGAACGGTATCTCGGTCGTTTTGCAGGGACGCGGTATCATCGGCAACCTGACGGTCGAGGAAAACCTCCTGCTCGGCACCGCGACGCGCCGGCGCGGCCCCTGGACGCTGGAGAGCGTCAAGGCACTCTTCCCCATCCTGGAGGAGCGCAAGGCCAGCCCCGGCCTCGCGCTCTCCGGCGGGCAGCAGCAGATGCTCGCCATCGGCCGAGCGCTGATGGCCAATCCGGACCTGCTCATCCTCGATGAGCCGAGCGAGGGGCTGGCGCCCGTCATTGTCGATGAACTCGCCGACTTGCTCGTCAGGCTCGGCGACCAGGGCATGGGCATCCTGTTGATCGAGCAAAGCGTTGGGCTGATCCGACGTGTCGCCGAACGCTTCTACGTCCTGTCGAAGGGAGCCGTCGCCGCCTCCGGTTCACTCGCCGAGATCGAGGCGGAGGACTTCCACAAGCACATCGCCATCTGATCAGCCCGCCGCAGAAGCGGGCAAACCATGCCGTAAAAGGCCAATCTCAGGGAGGAACGAAGAGATGTTCAAGGCAGTAATGATGACCGGCGTCGCGTTCGGCGCCATGCTCTCGGTCTCCGGCGCGGCGCTCGCCGCCGATCCACTAAAGATCGGCGTCGCGACCGACATGTCCGGCACCTATGCCTCGCTTGGCGAGGAGGTGATGCGTGCCAGTCGCTTCGCCATCGACGAGGCGAACGCGGCTGGCGGTGTCGACGGCCACAAGGTCGAGTTCAAGTCCTACGACACGGAGGCCAAGCCCGACGTCGCCCGCCGGCAGGTCGAGAAGCTCGTCATGGAAGGCTATCCGGTCATCACCGGCATGATCGCCTCCGGCGAAGGCCTCGCGATCGCGCCGCTGATGCAGCGCTGGGGCTCGCTCTACATCTCCGTCGTCAACAAGGCCGATGAATTGACCGGCGCGAACTGCGCGCCGCGCGTCTTCCGAGTCAACACCCAGTCGGCAATGGATGCCGCGACGGTGAAGCCATGGCTCAAGGAGCGCAAGGAGAAGAAATGGGCGGTGGTCGCGATCGACATCGCCTGGGGCCGCGGCTCGGCCGATCTGTTCTCGAAGGCTGTCAAGGAAACCGGCGGCAACATGGTCGCGGAGCTCTTCCCGCCGGCCAACACCAACGACTTCGCCCCCTATATCGAGCAGATCAAGAAGGCCGGCGCCGAAGGCGTCTGGGTCGTGCTCGCCGGGCGCGATGCCGTCAACTTCGCTCAGCAGTCAAAGCAATTCGGCCTGACGGACGCGATCACCGTCGCCGGCGTCAGCTTCACTACCGACGGCACGGTCAAGACGTTGGGCGATTCCGCCAAGGGCGTCTTCGGCATCATCAATTATTCCTCGACACTCGATACGCCGGAGAACAAGGCCTTCGTGAAGGCCTGGACCGACAAGTACAAGGTGCCGCCGACCAATTTCGAGGGTGAGGCCTATCTCGGCTACCAGGTGCTCTTCCAGGCGGTGAAGGACGCCAAGAGCGTCAAGACGGACGACATCGTCAAGGCGCTGCCGGGGAAGACCTACGACACGATCATGGGCAAGCTCGTGCTGCGCGCCGAGGACCGCCAGCTGCTGAAGCCGAACTATTTCGGCGTCGTCGAAGCGGTCAATGGCGAGCTGCGTCCGGTCGTGAAGACGACGGTTGCGGCGGCCGACGTGGCTCCTGAGGTGGTCTGCAAGGCCAAATAAGTTCTCACCTGCGAAAGCGAAGGCCGGGGCTCACGCCCCGGCCTTTTTGCATGTGAGCGGTCCACGTGGCCGTTGGGCCGGTGCCTCAGAACTCGTCCAGCCGCGTCAGCCCGGCGGTAGTGTTGAGGCTCGCTACGAAGGCGAGATTCTGGCGCGCCTTCGGCAATTCGGCCTCGTAGTGGTAGCGGCAGGCCCGCAGCTTGCCGCGGGCGAAGGCGTCCGGCTCGCCGCCTTTCGCGAGCAGCGCGCAAGCCTGGTCGAGCCAGAGCCAGCCGACGACGACATGGCCGAAACCGGTCAGAAAATTCGATGCGTTGAGCAGTGCGCCGGCCGGATCCCCGAGCGCCGACAATGCCTCGACGGTCTCGCCGACCGCATGCCAGCTTTCGTCGAGTAAACCGGCGAGATCGGCCAGTTGCGGCATCCGCCGGGCGCGCGCGATCGTGGCGTCGATCTCCTCGCCCAGCAAGGCGAGTGCCTGGCCGCGATCCCGCAGGATCTTGCGGCCGAGCAGGTCGATCGCCTGGATGCCGTGCGTGCCCTCATGGATCGGGTTGAGGCGGTTGTCGCGATAGAGTTGCTCGACGTCGAAATCGCGCGTGTAGCCGTAGCCGCCATGGATCTGGATCGCGAGATCATTGGCGGCGAGGCCGAATTCAGACGGCCAGCTTTTCGCAACGGGCGTCAGCAGGCCGAGCAGGGCCTCGGCATGGGCCTTGTTTTCCGGGTTCTCGGCTGTTTCCTCGCGGTCGATCAGCCGCGCGCAATAGAGGATCAGCGCCAGCGCTCCCTCGGCATAAGCCTTCTGGGCGAGGAGCATGCGCTTCACATCGGGGTGCTCGATGATCGGCCGTTGCTTCGCAGCAGGGTCCTTGGCGCCGAGCGGCCGGCCCTGCGGCCGTTCGCGTGCGTAGCTGAGGGACTGGCGGTAACCGCGCGCTGCCAGCGCCGCCGCGCCGAGGCCGACCGAGATACGGGCCTCGTTCATCATCTGGAACATCTGGGCGAGCCCGCTGCCGCCCTCGCCGACGCGGTAGCCGATCGCGCCGGCAGCGCCGCCGGGACGGTGGCGCGTGCCCTCGCCAAAATTGAGCAGGCAGTTGCTGGTGCCGCGATAACCCATCTTGTGGTTCAGCCCGGCGACGGCAATGTCGTTGCGGATGCCGTCCGGCAGCAGCTTCGGGACGATGAAGAGTGAGATGCCGCCGACTCCGGGCAGAAGCACACCGGATGCATCCGGGATCTTGGCCAGCACGAGATGTACGATATTCTCCGAGATGTCCTGGTCACCGCCCGATATCCACATCTTGGTGCCGGCCAGACGATAGCGCGAGCCGAGCCCGTCCTCGCCATCGGGGGCGGCGCGGGCGGTGATGTCGGCAAGCGAGGAGCCCGCCTGCGGCTCGGAGAGGCACATCGTGCCGAACCAGCGGCCCTCGATCTGAGGCAGTGCGAAGGCCTCGATCTGGGCCTCCGTGCCGAAATTGCAGATCAGCCGGGCATTCGCCTGAGTCAGCATGACATAGGCCGATGTCGCGATGTTCGCCGCCATGAAATGTGCCATCGAGGCGGTTTGGACGAGCTTTGGCAGTTGCAGCCCGCCGACCTCGCTGTCGAAATCAGCAGCGAAAAGGCCCATGTCCGCGGCCGCTTTCAGCGCCTGCCCGATCTCGGGCAGGACATGCACCGTCTCGCCATCGAGAGCTGGCTCGACGCGATCGGATTTCTTGTAGTGGGTCGCGAAATGTGAGGCGGCCAGCTTCGCGCTGAGGTCGAGCACAGCGTCGAAGGTCTCGCGCGAATGCTCAGCGAAGCGCGGCCCGCCTGTCAGTTGCTCGGCATCCAGCCAATCGTAGAGCCAGAAGGACAGGTCGCGTTCGTCGAGAAAGCTCATGCCGCCTCCGCACGCCGCTCGCGATCATGATCGGCGAAGCTCCGGCCGCTCTCGGCCAGTTCCTTCAGCAGTGGCGCCGGGCGCCAGTTCGCATCGCCGCCGGCTCCAAACGAGAGGATATCCGCGTAGATCGCCGCGAGCCCCACCGTATCGGCCCAGAACATCGGGCCGCCTCGCGCAGCCGGGAAGCCCATGCCCTGCGTATAGGCAACATCGATGTCGGAGGCGCGCTGCACCGTGCCGTCGGCCAGCGCGAAGGCGCCTTCATTGACGATGGCGTAGAGCGCCCGCTTGACGATCTCCTCTTCGGAGATGGCGCGTCGGGTGACGCCGAGCCGGTCGGATTCCTGAAGGATCATCGCTTCGATGGCCGGATCGGCCTCCTTCTGTCGGCCTGAATAGCGATACCAGCCCGCTCCGGTCTTCGAGCCGAGTCGCCCTTGCTCTACCAGAAGGTCGGCCAGGCGGGAGTAGCGCCTTGCCGGGCTCCAGTCCTTGAGCTGGCGCTGGCGGACCTGCCAGGCCACATCCTGACCGGCCATGTCGAGCATGGCACAGGGGCCCATGGCCAGGCCGAACGCATTGAGAGCGCCATCGATCTGCTCCGGCAGCGCTCCCTCCTCCAGCATCAGATCGGCCTGGCGCAGATAGGGATAGAGCAGGCGGTTGGCGAGAAAGCCGTCGCAGACGCCGACCACCACGGGCGTCTTGGCGGTCTTGCGGGCGAGCCGGATCACCGTCGCCAGCACGTCCGGCGCGGTTTCCCTGGCGCACACGATCTCGAGCAGCCGCATGACATGGGCCGGGCTGAAGAAATGCAGCCCGACGACATCGGCCGGACGCGAGGTCGCGGCGGCGATGACATCGACGTCGAGCGCCGAGGTGTTGGTGGCGAGAATCGCGCCGCGCTTTGCAACCTTGTCGAGCTCTCCGAAGATCGCGAGCTTGACCTGCATCTCCTCGAAAGCGGCCTCGATGACGAGATCGGCCTTGGACAGCGCCGCGATCTCCGTCTTCCCGGTGATCTGCTGCAACCGTCCTTGCGCGGCTTCAGCCGTGAGATCACCCTTGGCGACGGCGCGGCCATAGACGTCCCGGATACGCATGAGGCCGCGCTCCAGCCCCGCCGCATCACGCTCGATCAGCGTGACCGGCAGACCCGCATTGGCGAAGACCATGGCGATGCCGGCGCCCATCGTGCCGGCCCCGATGACGCCGACAGCCTCGACCGGGCGCGTCCGCGTACCCTTGCCGATGCCGGGCGTTCCGGCGGCGGCGCGCTCCGCGAAGAAGAGGTGGCGCAATGCGCGCGAGGTTGTCGATTCTATCAAGCCCAGGAAGAGCCGGCGCTCCGCGGCGAGCGCTTCCGGGAAGGAGCGGAGCAGGGCCTGTGCCACGGCGTCGAGCGCGGTGCGCGCAGCTTCCGCATGGGGGCTTTTGGCCGAGATGCCCGCGCGCGCGACCTCGATGGCCTCGGCGAGATCGGGCGGCAGAGCCCGGCTTGAGATGGCGGTCGGAGGGGCCGAACCGAGTTCCTCGATCAGGATCATCGCCTCTGCCACCGGGTCGTCCCCGATGCGATCAACGATCCCGGCTGCTTGTGCTTCCGCCGCGCCGAGGATGCGTCCACTGGCGATCATTCCGGCCGCGACGGCCGCTTTCGCAACGCGAGGCAAGCGTTGCGTTCCCCCACCGCCCGGCAGCAGCCCGAGCTTCACCTCGGGCAGGCCGATCCGGGCCTCCGGGCTGGCGACGCGGCCATGGCAGGCGAGAGCGAGTTCGAGTCCTCCGCCGAGCGCCGTGCCGCGAATGGCCACGACCACCGGCACCGGCGAGGCCTCGATCGCTGCGTGAAGATCATTCGGATCGGGCGCCGTCGGATCGAGCCCGTTGTCGAACTCCTGGATGTCGGCGCCGGCGGAGAAGTGCCCGCCATCGCCGAGGAGGACGACGCCGCTGACGCCGTTGATGACTGCGCGCGACAGCGCGACCGTTAGGTCACGCCGGACGGCGGCGGAGAGGCTGTTAACCGGGGGATTGGCGATGGTCAGCACCCCGACGGTGCCGTCCAGTGCGGTACGGACAAGGGATGGGAACGTCATGTCGGCGCCTTCACCAGCTCCAGAGCTCGGCCGGCTTGGCCAGTTCGAGACGGGCGATCTGGTCCATATGAACCTCGTCGGGACCGTCCGCGAGACGCAACGTGCGCGCCAGCG
The DNA here is from genome assembly GCF_057321085.1 of Allobosea sp. RIT-PG3_2. NCBI lineage: Bacteria > Pseudomonadati > Pseudomonadota > Alphaproteobacteria > Hyphomicrobiales > Alloboseaceae > Allobosea > Allobosea sp. RIT-PG3_2. The sequence goes on from NZ_JBXWCA010000001.1 coordinate 1,083,156, forward strand.
CCCAGCCTTCCGCTAGGCCAAAATCGCTGCTGACGCCGCCGCCGCCATGGATCTGGATCGCCCGGTCGAGCACCGCCTGCGCCATGCGAGGCGCGACAACCTTGATCATCGCGATCTCGGCGCGGGCCGCCTTGTTGCCGACGGTGTCCATCATATGAGCGGCCTTCAGCGTCAGCAGCCGCGCCTGCTCGATCTCCATGCGGCTTTCGGCGATGGCCTCGCGCAGCATGCCCTGCTCGGCGATCGGCTTGCCGAAGGCGACGCGGCTGCGAGCGCGTGCGACCATCGATTCCAATGCCCGCTCGGCTAGCCCGATCGCACGCATGCAGTGATGGATGCGGCCGGGGCCGAGCCGCCCCTGCGCGATCTCGAAACCGCGTCCCTCGCCGAGCAGCATGTTGGTGGCCGGCACGCGCACATCGGTGAATCGCATCTCGAAATGGCCGTGCGGCGCATGATCGTAGCCGAAGACCGTCAGCGGTCGGACGGCCTCGACGCCGGGCGCGTCCGTTGGAACCAGGATCATCGACTGGCGCCGGAAGGGCTCGGCTTCGGGGTCGCTCAGGCCCATGAAGATCAGAATCTTGCAGCGCCGGTCGCCGGCACCGGAGGTCCACCATTTGTGGCCGTTGATGACGTAGTCGTCGCCGTCGCGAACGATGCGCGAGGCGATGTTGCGCGCGTCGGAGGAGGCGACCTGCGGCTCCGTCATCGCAAAGCCGGAACGGATCTCGCCCGCCAGCAGCGGCTCAAGCCAGCGCTTCTTCTGCTCGGATGTGCCGTAGCGCGCGAGCACTTCCATGTTGCCGGTGTCGGGCGCGGAGCAGTTGAAGACCTCGGCGGCGATGGGAGAACGGCCCATGACCTCGCAGAGCGGCGCATATTCGAGATTGCTCAGGCCCGCGCCGCCATCATGATCGGGGAGGAACAGGTTCCACAGCCCGGCTGCGCGAGCTTTCGCCTTCATCTCTTCCATGATGGGCGGCGACACCCAGCGATCGGCACTGCCTGCGACCTGCTCGGAATAGACCCGCTCGTTCGGGTAGACGTGCTCGGCCATAAAGGCACCAAGTCGGGCGAGCAGGTCCCTGACCTTCGGTGAATGTTCGAAGTCCATCATCCTCCCCTTCGCTGCTATGGCGCGGACTTATCCCTAGCCGATGTTGCTTTGTCGGACAACACGACAAAAATGAATGATGCAAGCCATCGGAAGCTGAGGAGGTAATAGCAGATATTAATCGCGATATTTCAATATATTATGGGATTACGACTCGCCTTAAGCTGCAGCATTGAGGTTCCGGAAGGATCGCGGAACAGGGTTGTCAATTGTCCGGTTGTCGGGCAAAGATGTCGTCTTGGCTCCTCACGCGGGCCGTTGACAGGCGGCGAGGCGCTGGGCGCTTCCAGGCCCTTTCAGGCGAAGGCAAGAGATGGGAACCGCTCGCAGATCCGCTTATGCGCTAAAGGACAAGTACGCGATCGTCGGCATAGGCACGACGGACTACTCGGCCAATTCCGGCCGGACGGTCCGCGCGCTCGCCATCGAGGCTTCGGCCAACGCCATTGCCGATGCCGGCCTGAAACCCGCCGATATCGACGGCATCGTCAGCTACAACTTCAACGATTCCGCACCAGCGATCGCCGTTGCGACCGGGCTCGACATCCCCAATGCCGGCTATGCGGTCGACTTCCTGGCGGGTGGCAACGCCGCCAACCTGATCGTGCTCTCCGCCGTGGCCGCGATCGAGGCCGGGCTGGCCGATACCGTCGTCTGCTACCGCGCGATGAACGGCCGCTCCGGCTTCCGGCTCGGCGGCGGTCGCGAATTCCGGGCGCTGGGTCCGACGCAATACACCGCGCCCTTCGGCTGGATCACCTATCCGCAGGCCATGGCGATGTGGTGCCGTCGCTATCAGATCGAATATGGGCTGACGCCGGAACAGCTCGGCAATGTCGCGGTCACGCTGCGAGAGAACGCGGTTCTCAATCCCCGCGCGATGCAGCGCAAGCCGATGACCATGGACGACTATCTCGCCTCGCGCCCGATCGTCGACCCCTTCCGCATGTTCGACATCTGCCTGGAGACGGACGGCGCCTGCGCCGTGGTCGTGACCTCGGCAGAGCGGGCGAAAGACATGAAGCAGAAGCCCGTCTACATCATGGGCGGCGCCTATGGCGGTGGGCCGCAGCAGGGCGACGACCTGTTCGACTGCATCCGCTGGCCGGATCATTCGAAGAATTACAGCCACTACATCGCCGACGATCTCTGGCGCAGCGCCGGCGTGACGCCGAATGATGTCGATGTCGCCGAGATCTATGACTGCTTCACCTACAGCATCCTGATGCAGCTCGAAGGGCTCGGCTTCTGCGGGCTGGGCGAGGCCGGCAGCTATATCGCCGACGGCCATATCCGCCGCGACGGCAAGCTGCCGGTCAACACCCATGGCGGTCTGCTCTCCGAGGGCTACATCCATGGGTTCAACCATGTGATCGAGGCGGTGGAGCAATTGCGCGGCCAGTCCGGTCCGCGTCAGGTTCCCGATGCGGAGATCGCGCTCACCACCGCCGGAGCGATGACCTGCGGCAGCGCGATGATCCTGAGGAGGTAGGGCGATGTCGTCGCTAGAAGCATACGCCAAACCGATCCCGGTTCCCGATCCCGATTCCGCGCCGTTCTGGGCCGGCTGCCGCGAGCAGCGCCTGATGATCCAGCATTGCGACGATTGCAGCCGGCACCAGTTCCCGCCGAGCAATATCTGCGCGCATTGCGGCTCCGGGCACCTATCATGGAAGCAGGCCTCGGGAGCCGGCAAGGTCTTCAGCTGGATCGTCGTGCGCCATCCCGTGCCGAAGCCGGTCTATATCGACGATGTCCCTTATGTCGTCGCGCTGGTCGAGCTCGCCGAGGGCGTGCGGATGCCCTCCAATATCGTCGGCTGTGCGCCCGAGGATGTGGTGGCGGACATGCCGCTCAAGGTCGCGTTCAGGCAGGTCACCGAAGAAGTGGTGCTGCCGCTGTTCGAGCCGGCCTGAAGTCTACAGAAAATAGACGGCGGGGAGGGGGAGAGACGCGGGCCAACCGCGCGCCCTGCCCCACCGCGGAACTGGAAACGCCACAGGACGACGGCGATGCACGCTTCCTCCGCCATCATCGCCCAGATGGGCGCGCTCAGCTGCGACGAGATGCAGGCGCTCCAGCTCGCCAAGCTGAGGCGCCAGATCGAGCGGCTTCATGCCACGAGCGGCTTCTACCGGGAGCGCTGGAACAGGGCTGGGGTTCGTCTCGACGATATCCGTTCGCTGGCAGATCTCAGGCGCATTCCAACAATCACCAAGGCCGATTGCCTCGCCGACCAGAACGAGCACCAGCCCTTCGGCCAGCGTCTTGGCATCCCGCGCGAGGACGTCGCGCTGGTCTGCATGACCGGCGGGACCTCGGGACAGGGGCAGGAAGTCTATGGCCGCTCGCAACGCGATCTCGTCATGCAGGGCTATTTCCACCAGCTTCCCTGGCACATCGCCGGGCTGCGGCAGGGCGATATCGGCCTGAACTGCGTGCCGTCCGGCGGGCTCACGACCGGTGGTTGGGGGCCGACGGAAGGCTTTCGTGCCGCCGGCGCCCTGCCGCTGACGGTCGGCGGAACCATGAGCACCGACGCCAAGATCGACCTGATGTGCCGCTTCGGCGAGATTCACTTCATCTATGCCTCGACGAACTACCTGCACACGCTGACGGAGGCCCTGCGCCGGCGCGGCATCGATCCGCGCGAGCGCTTTCCGACGATGAAAAGCCTGTTCATCGCAGCCGAGGGCTATCCGGTCGAATGGGCGCAGACCATCCAGGAGGTCTGGGGCGCGACGCTGCACGAAGGCTATGGCAGCACGCAGGGTGCCGGCTTCATCTGCTCGACGAGCGAGCAGGGCGTGGTTTCGGCCGATGGCGGTCGCGCGCCGATGCAGTGCTTCGACTGGCACGTTATCGTCGAGGTGCTCGACCCGGATACGGACGAGCCGGTGAAGGAAGGGGAGTTCGGCGAAATCGTCCTGACCAATCTCGACATCGAAGGCTCGGCGGTCGTCCGCTTCCGCACGCGCGACCGCGTCCGGCTCTTGCCGCAGGTATCGGCGCATAACGGGCGCGCCTGGACCTGCATCGAGAGCGGCACGATCGGCCGCTATGACGACATGATGAAGATCCGCGGCAACAATGTCTGGCCATCGGCCGTCGATCTCGCCGTGTTCGCCCATCACGAAGTCGCAGAATATGTCGGCAGCGTCTACGTCGACGAGAAGGGCCGCACCGAGGTCATGGTCAAGGTCGGGCTCAAGCCCGAACACGCCGCCCGCGACGAGGCCGAGCGCGAGGCCGTTCTGCTGCGCGTCCAGACCGCCATCAAAGAACGGACAAACGTCCAGATGAAGGTGCGCGAGGTGCCGCGCGACGAGTTGCCGTTCTTCGAGAACAAGGCCCGCCGCTGGAAGGACGAGCGCCCCGCCGGCTACCAGTTCTCGGACAAGGTCTCGTGAGCGCCATGGCCGACAGCCCGATGCTCGCGACGGAGGAGCGCGCCTCCTTCACTGCCTCACTGCCCCGGCTCGAAGAGGTATTGCGAGAAGCGGGCGTAATCCGCCCGACCGAAACCATCGGGATCGAGCGTCAGTTCGAGGCGGGGCAATCGAACCCGACCTATCTTCTGGCCGCTGGGGAGCGCCGCTTCGTGCTGCGCAAGCAGCCCTACGGCCATCTGCTGCCCCGCGCCCATGACGTGGTGCGCGAGCATAATATCATCCAGGTGCTGGACGGCGCGGGCTTCACCGTGCCGCACCCGCTCTTCGCCGGCGAAGATCGGGGGATCATCGGCACGAGCTTTTTCGTGATGGACTATATCCCCGGCGCCGTTCACTCCGACCCGGCCCTTCCCAATGATGCGCCGGCTCAGCGGCGCGCGATCTATGAGGCGATGGCAGGGACGATGGCGCGGCTGCATCGCATCAAGCCTTCCGTTCTGGAAGCAGCGGGCGTCAAGCCGCGTGGCGACTTCATCGGTCGGCAGATCGGCGTCTGGCGCGGCGCCTATCTCGCGGCTGCGACGCAGGACGATCCGCGGATCGAGGCCGTGGGGCAATGGCTGCTCGAGCACAAGCCCGCAACCGAGAACATCGGCATCGTCCACGGTGACTACCGCATCGAGAACCTGATCTTCCAGGGCAGCGAGGTCGCGGCCGTGTTGGATTGGGAGCTGTGCACGGTAGGTGAGCCCCTGGCCGATCTGGCCTATTGCTGCATCTGGTACCACCTGCCGCAATCAGTGCTGAACGGCCTCGCCGATCAGGATCTCGGGGCGCTCGGGATACCCGACGAGACCGAGTTTCTCGACATCTATTCCCGCGAATCCGGGATCGATGCCGTCGCCACCCGCAACTACTTCCTCGCCTTCGCCTTCTACAGGCTCGCGGCCATCCTGCAGGGCGTCTACAAGCGCGCGCTCGACGGAAATGCCGCCTCACCACTAGCGCTGACGCGCGGTCGGGTCGCAGAGCTTTGCCTCACACAGGCCGCAGCCTTCGCCACCCGAGCCTAGAGCCTGCCGCGTTTCCTCGCAAGGTCAGCAGCATCTGGCGGCGGGCCGGCGGCGCGGCTCAAATCGCCGTATAGCCGCCGTCGACGGCGAGAATCTGCCCGCTGATATGGGCGCTCGCATCCGAGGCGAGGAGCAGCGCCGCACCCTTCAGATCCTGCGATCCGCCGAGTTCGCCGCGCGGCGTATGCGCGACTAGTTGCGCCTCGTGTTGATCCAGCATCGCTGCCGTCAGCTTCGAGTGAAAATAGCCGGGCGCCAGCGCATTCACGGTGATGCCGTGCGGTCCCCATTCTGCCGCCAGCGCCCGCGTGAAGTTCACCAGCCCACCCTTGGCGGTATTGTAGCCGATCGTGCCAACGAGGTCCGGGTGATGCCCGCGCAAGCCTTCGATCGAAGCGATATTCAGGATACGTCCGCGCCGTGCCGGCAGCATCCAGCGCTTGGCGACCGCCCGCGTCAGCAGGAAGATGCCGGTGAGGTTGATCGCCATGACCTTGTTCCAGCCGTCGAGCGGGTGGTCCTGCGTCGCTGCCCCCCAAGAGGTACCGGCATTGTTGACGAGGATGTCGACCTGCGGATAGCGCGCGCCGACCCAGTCGCAGAGCGCTTCGATCGCTTCCGGACGCGAGAGGTCGGCGGCGAAGCCCGCGGCGTCGATGCCCTGTGCCTTCAGGTTCTGCTCCGCCGCTTCGAGCTCTGCCGCCTTGCGGGCGACGAGCACGATGCGGGCGCCAAACTCGCCCAGCGCCTCCGCGATCTGCAGGCCGAGCCCGCGTGAGCCGCCGGTGACGATAGCGACACGGCCACTGAGATCGAGCAGGGCATGAAGCGGGCGTGCGGGCATGAGAAGGCGCTTCCTCGGCTGGCAGGGCTCTGCGGGGACAGGACAGCTCGGCTGGCGACGCCGGAGGCATCCATTGACCCGCTCGTTTTTCTGTTGGACAAGTCAATAACCCGACATAACTTGAAAGCAAGCCCTGCGACGCTCGCAGGCAGCGGTGAGAGGCCATGACGACAGCGGACATGGGACGAAGCACTGCGCCAGCAACCGGGCCACAGGAATGGCAGCCCCCTTTTGCAGTCGGGCAGGTGCTCGAAGCGCCGATCGGCTTCACGCCGGAATCGGTGCGCGCCTTCGCGACGCTGACCAACGACACCAACCCCCTCCATCATGACGCCGATTTCGCCGCTGCCACCCGTTTCGGCGGGTTGATCGCCAGCGGGACGCAGACGACGGGCCTCCTCCTCGGCAGCCTCGCCATCCACATCTTCCCGGAGAACGCCTCCCTCGGGCTCGGCTGCTCCTTCCGGCTGCGAAAGGCCGTACCGGCGGACGCCGCGCTCATCGCACGCTGGACGGTCCGCAGCATCGTGCCGAAGCCGTCCCTGTACGGCGTACTCGTCGAGTTGGACGGCGGTCTTGTCGATCCAAAGGGCACGGTCTTCGTCGAGGCGAGCGCCACCATCGCCGTGATGCCACACGAAGCGCTCAAGCAGACCCGGCCAACATGAGCGCCATACGCTCGCTTCGCCGGGGAAAATGTCGTTTCAACCCGACGCTTCCCGGGGGTGTCTACCCGGCCGCGCAGGACATGCTATGGCAAGAATGCGGCAACGATGCCGGACCTCTGCCCATTGATCTCACTGAAGCCCGCCCAGTGATGGTAACGCCGTGACGAAACAGACCTTCAAGAAGCTCGAGACTGCTCCCGTCTACCGGCTTGTCTATGACGCGATCGAACAGCAGATCGTTCGCGGCGAACTCAAGCCTGGCGTGCTGCTACCGACCGAGACTCATCTCGCGGAGCAGTTCGGCGTCAACCGCTCGACGGTGCGCGAAGGTATCCGGATGCTGGAAGAGAGTGGCCTCGTCCAGCGCAAATCGGGCAAGCGTCTGCAGGTAACCCTGCCCCATCTCAACGCCACCGCCGCGCGCACCAGCCGGCTGCTGCGGCTGCACGAGGTCACTTTCCGCGAGTTGTGGGAGGCGTCGATCGCCATCGAGCCGGTGGTGGCGCGCTATGCAGCCGAGCGGATCACGGCGGCGGAACTGGCTCAGCTCCAGCAGAACATTGCCGAAATGGAAAAGGCGATAAGCGACCATGTCGAGGTCGTCAGGCTCGACATCGAGTTCCACGATCTCATCGCCCATGCGGCCCGCAACCGGGCGCTCGGGCTTGCCCGCGAGCCGATCAGCCAGCTTTTCATGCCGGCCGGCAAGGCGATCCTGCCGCGCCTCAAGACGCAGAAGCGCATCCTCGACGCGCATCACGCCCTGCTTAAGGCGCTGAAAGAGCGGGACGCCGACGAAGCGGCAGCCTGGATGCATCGCCACATCGCCGACTTCAAGCGCGGCTTTGAACAGACGGGGCTCGATCTGGACAAGCCTCTGGAGAGCTTCTGATCGCGTTTCGACATCTGGGCGACGTCAACAACGGCCGCTCTCCCGATAGCCGGGCTGGGCTACATGGAAAGCCCGCGCTCCATCAGACGCAGGCGTCCATGTCGTTCGTCTTGGGCCACCTTCGGTCGCAATGCCAATCATCAATTTGACCGCCGGGAAGCCGACGTTCCGGATGTCCGGGATGGGCCAAAACGGCACATCCCGAGAGCCAAATCCGGGGGTATCGGCTGGGCTCCGTCCGATGAAAATCGCGGCATAGTGCTGCCGCGATTGTCGGCCTGATCTAGCTAGGCCAGCATCCTGGTGTCGCCGCAGACCGAGATTTCCTGGCCCGAGATCGTTTTTGCGAAGGGCGACGCCAGGAAGACGATCTGCTTGGCGATGTCGGCCGGATCGACGAACTGCTTGATCGAGACGCCGGCGAAGAGCCGCTGCGTCATCTCCTCATGCGAGACGTTGAAACTGCGCGCCTTGTTGGCGATGACGCTCTGGATGCGCGGCCCCTCGACGAGGCCGGGGCAGATCGCATTGGCGCGTATGCCGAACTCGCCGAGCTCCGCCGACAGCGCCTTGGTGAAGCCGATGACGCCCCACTTCGCCGCAGCATAGGGCGAGCGCAGCGGAAAGCCGTGCTTGCCGGCCTGGCTGGAGAGATTGACGATCGAGGCGTTGCTCGACTGCTTCAGGTGCTGGACCGCGAGCCTTGTGCAGTTGAACTGCCCGGTCAGATCGATGGCGACGCAGGAATCCCAATCGGCGGGATCGATCTCGTCGACGCGGCCGGTCGGTCCGGCGATGCCGGCATTGTTGACGAGGCAATCGAGCCCGCCCAGAGCAGCCAGCGTCTCTTCCATGAGCCGGTTGACCGCGCCGCGATCGGAGACATCGCAGACCGACTGCGTCATCCCGGGGTCGCTCTTCGCCATCTCCGCGAGTGCCGCATGGTCGACATCGCAGATATGGACCTTCGCCCCCTCCGCCGCGAAGGCACGCGCCGTCGCGCGGCCGATGCCATTGGCGCCGGCCGTCACTAGCACGCGCAAGCCCTTGATCTGCAAATCCATCCTTGCGTCTCCCGTCCAGATTGATCTCAGGCGCTGAGCTGGCCCGTTTCCTCGATATGCGCCGCGGCGGCCGTAATGTCGTCTTCCAGCGCGGCGCGCGCGGCGGCGGCGTCCTGCCTTCGCAACGCCTCCAGCATTCGCGTATGCGCCTGCATGGCGCTTCCACCCTTGAGGCGGCGCGGCTCGTCGCGCATGTCGATGTTGAGGATCGGCCCCGCCTTGAGCCAGAGCCGCTCGATCATCTCGATCAGGCTAGGCATCCCGGCCGCCTCGTAGAGCGCGAAATGCAGGTCGCGATTGGCCGAAACGGCGCCGGCGCTGTCGGGCGGATCGGCGCTCGCGGCCTTGCGGAAGGCGGCATCGAAGGCCTCGATCCGCGCGACATCGTCGGCCGTCGCCTTGCGCGCTGCTTCTTCGGCGGCAAAACCTTCGACGACAAGGCGCAGCCGCGTCAGCTCGCGGAACTGCGCGAGCGAGAGCACGGGAACGCGCACCGCCCTGCCCGGCAGCACTTCGAGCGCACGGTCCGCCGCAAGCCGGCTGACGGCCTCGCGCACCGGCATCATCGAAACGCCGAGCGCCTCGGCGACACGGCGCAAAGAAAGCTTCTCGCCCGGGGCGAGCCGCCCCGCCACCAGCAACGCACGCAGCTCGCCGGTGACGCGCTCGCCAAGCGTCTCGCGCTGCAGCGCGCCGATCTCATCGAGCGCGGAGCCGTCCTGCTCCGTCGAGGAAACAGTCCGCTCTGCGGCGACCGGCAAGGACTGGACACGGGCCATCATGTCTGCCAACCTAACTGTGATCACAGATCACGACAAGCGGCATCAGACCGCTGATCAAAATCAGCCGGCGCCAAAATGGCGCGGCGCTCGTTCTGGGAGGAACGCCAATGTCAGACCTGTTGAAGACGACCCGTCTCTCGCGCCGGCAGGCGCTGGCCGGGCTCGGCGCCGGTGCGGCGACCGGGCTGATCGCCAGCCCGTCGATCATCCTGGCACAGACGCCGGATGCGATCCGCTTCGGCCACCTGACCCCGCGCACCGGCTTTCTCGGCCCGCTCGGCGAATATGGGGTGATGGCCGTCGACCTCGCGGTCGAGGAGATCAACGCGGCTGGCGGGGTCAACGGCCGCAAGCTCGAGGCGCTGAAGGAGGACTCGGTCAATCCGCAGACCGCCTCGACCAAGGCCGAGCGCATGATCGAGCGCGACAAGGTCGCCTGCATCATCGGCGAGATCTCTTCAGCCTCGGCGCTGACGATCGCGCAGGTGGCCGGGCGCACCAAGACGCTCTTCGTGAATACGGGCGCCAATTCGGACGCGCTGCGCGGCGAAAGCTGCAACCGCTACATGTTCCATGTCGAGCACCAGAACTCGATGTATGTGAAGAGCTGCGGCCGCTCGCTGATGGCGCAGGGGCTGGTAAAGGGCAAGAAGTGGTTCTCGCTGACCGCCGACTACGCCTTCGGCCATGACCTGCTCAGGGTCGCCAAGCGCTTCATGGAAAGCAATGGCGGCCAGTTCGCCGCCGACAAGCTGGTGCCGACCGACGCGACCGACTTCTCGGCGCTGCTGCTCGAAATCCGCGCCGCCAAGCCCGATCTCGTGATCTCGAACCTCGCCGGCAACCAGATCACCAACTTCCTGAAGCAGTATTCCGAGTTCGGCCTGACCTTCCCGGTCGCGGGCTTCGGCTTCGATACCGCGCTTGCCTGGGCCGCCGGCAAGGACAATTTCGGCGGGACCTGGCCCTCGGTCTGGCACCACCTCATCGACACGCCCTCGACAAAGGCGTTCGTCGCCGCCTTCACGAAGAAATACGGCAAGCCGCCGGAGAACCAGGCCTGGGGCGACTACATCGCCGTGAAGATCATGGCGCAGTCGATGAACGAGCTGAAGAGCACGGATACGCCCAAGATCCTCGAGCATTGGGAAAAGGGCGCGAAGTTCGACGTGATGAAGCCGCGCCAGGGCTATTTCCGCGCCTCCGACCACCAGCTCATCAGCGAGATGTACACGATCACCGCCCTGCCCGCCGCGCAGGTAAAGAACCAATGGGACCTGTTCACCTCGTCGCCGCCCGTGCCCGGCCCCGACGAGAACATGGAGGTCATCGCCACCAGCGGCGACGAGGCCGTCTGCAAGATGAGCTAAGGCCGGTTCGCCTCATCAAACCCGCGCCGTCATCCCGGACAAGCCGCGAAGCGGCACCGATCCGGGATCCATGCCTGAACGGTTCCGGCATGGATCCCGGGTCTCCCTACGGTCGCCCGGGATGACGGCGCGGCGTCAGACCAAAGAACACGCAAAGGCTCACCCTTGCTCACCCTCTTCATCCAGCAGGTGCTGAACGGGCTGCTCGACGGGGTCTATTACCTCCTGATCGCGCTCGGCCTGTCGCTGATCTTTTCGCTGGGCGGCATCGTCAACCTGGCGCACGGCGCGTTCTATGCGATCGGCGCCTATCTCACGATCGTGCTCGCGCCCCATATCGGCTTCGGCGGCGCGATGGTCGCCTCGCCAGTACTGGTCGCGCTGATCGGCATCGTCGTCGAGCGCGGGCTCTTTCAGCGCTTCTATCGATCCGATCCGATCCTCTCGCTGCTCCTGACCTTCGGCCTCGCCATGGTCGCCGAGCAGTCGCTGCGGATGATCTTCGGCGCGCCGCCGCTCTCCTTCTCGATCCCGCCGGCCCTGCGCGGCCAGATCTTCATCGGCGACTTCATCTATTCGCGCTATCGGGCGATGCTGCTGTTGATCGCGGCCGGATGCGTGCTCGGCCTCTGGTTCCTGCTCCAGCGCACCGCCTTCGGCCGGGTCGTGCGGGCGGGCGTGCAGAACCCCGACATGGTCGGCGCCCTCGGTATCTCGCTCCAGCCCTATATGGTCGCGGTTGCCGGCATCGGCATCGGGCTGGCGGGACTCGCCGGCGTGCTGCTCGCGCCGATCTATTCGATCCATCCCGCCATGGGCCAGGAGATCATCACCCCGGCCTTCGTCGTCGTCGTCATCGGCGGGCTCGGCTCGTTCTGGGGCGTGGTCGTGGCCGCCCTGATGGTCGGCGTGGTCAAGGGCATCACCATCGGGCTCGGCTACACGCAATGGTCGACCGCCGTGATCTATCTGATGATGCTCCTCGTCCTGCTGTTCAGGCCGCGCGGCCTGTTCGGCGAACGCATCCAGCGCTTCGAGTGAGGACGCGATGACACCCGCCCAGCGCGATCATGCGCCCCTCCTCATCGCCGCAGCCGGCCTCGTCGGCCTGCCCTTCCTGATGCATGGCGTCGGGCTCGGCACGACCTCTGCCACCGAGATCGTCGTCTTCGCCATCGCCTGCATGGCGCTGAACATCCTGGTCGGCACGACGGGACTTGTCTCCTTTGGCCATGGCGCCTGGTTCGGGCTTGCCGCCTATGCAGCCGGCTTGATCCAGCGCCATTGGCTGCCCGGCCAGTTCGCCCTGCCGATCCTGCTCGGCGTAGTCTTCGTCGGGCTCATCGCCTTCGCCTTCGGCGCGCTGATCCTGCGTCGCAAGGGCGTCTATTTCTCGCTGCTGACGCTGGCGCTCGCCGCCATGACCTATTCGGTCGCGTTCCGCTGGACGGCGGTGACCGGCGGCGAGGACGGGCTCGGCGGCATCAGGCGCCCGCTCTTCCTCGGCATCGATTTCGAGCAGGCGTCGAACTTCTACATCCTCGTCGCCGTCATCGGCATGGCCGTCGTCTACGGGCTGTGGCGCTTCCATCGTTCGCCGGTCGGCACGGTGCTGGTCGCGATCCGCGAGAACGAGCAGCGGGCGCGTTTCCTCGGCTACGCGACCGATCGCTACAAGCTGATCGCCTTCACGCTCTCGGCAGCGCTGACGGGGCTCGCCGGCACGCTGCTGCTCTTCAACAACCGCATGACCTCGGCCGAACCGATCTCTGTCGCGTTCTCCGGCGAATTGCTGGCGATGGTCGTGATCGGCGGCATGCGTTCCTTCCTGGGGCCGGCGCTCGGCGCGCTCTTCTTCGTGATCTTCCGCGACTATCTCTCCAGCATCACGCCGAACTGGCTGTTCTGGTTCGGCCTGCTTTTCGTCGCCTTCATCGTGTTTTCCCCAACCGGCCTCGTCGGCGTCGGAGAGCGGATGCTGCGGCCCTTCCGCAAGCAGGTTGCGGGCGATGCGGCGATGTCCGAGCGCAAGGCCGGCAGCGTGACGCTGCCCGCCTTCATGAAACCCAACGATGCCGGAGACGGGCCGATCCTGACCGCGACCGGGCTCGCCAAGAGCTTCGGCGGCATCAAGGCTGTCGAGGGCGTCGATCTCACCATGGCCGACCGGCGGCTGCATGCGCTGATCGGCCCCAATGGTGCCGGCAAGACTACCGCCTTCAACCTGATCTCGGGGATGTTCGCGCCCGACCGGGGCGAGGTCCGCCTGCGCGACCGCCAGATCGGCGGGCTTTCCCCCGAAGCCATTACCCAGGCGGGTATCGGGCGCGCCTTCCAGATCACCAACCTGTTCCCGACGCTTTCGGTGGAGGAGAATGTCCGCTTGGCTGTCCAGGCGCGCGCCAGCGAGCGCTTCGGATTCTGGCGGCCCGCCGGTTCGCTCGACGAGGTCAACACGCAGACGACGACGGTCATCGACACGATGGGCTTGCGCGGGATCGAGACAGCGGAAGCCGGCTCGCTGAGCTATGGCGGCCAGCGCCTGCTCGACATGTCTCTGGCGCTCGCGACAAAGCCGCGCGTGCTGCTGCTCGACGAGCCGCTCGCCGGTCTGGCGGCGGCCGAGCGCGAGCGCGTCGGCAATCTGATCAAGTCGATCTCGACCGACTTGCCCGTGCTGCTGGTCGAGCACGACATCGACCGCGTCTTCGCCATCGCCGACCATGTCACGGTGATGAACGAGGGCTCGGTTCTGGTCGACGGCACGGTCGAGGATGCGCGCTCGTCGCCGCGCGTGCAGGAGGTCTATATCGGCTCGGGCGCCCATGCGCTGGCGGAGAAGCCACGCCAGAGCGCCGCGCGCCACGGCGTGCTGCTCGGCCTCGACAAGGTCGATACCTTCTACGGCAAGAGCCATATCCTGCGGCAGGTCTCTCTCGACGTGCACGAGAACGAGATCGTCGCACTGCTCGGCCGCAACGGCGCGGGCAAATCGACCCTGCTCAAGACGATCACCGGAATCGCCCCGCCGGCAGCCGGCACGATCACGCTGGCAGGCCAGGACATGTTGGCAGGCAGAAATTTGGCCGGCCAGCCGCCTGCCACGATCGCCCGCGCCGGCATCGCCTATGTGCCGCAGGGGCGCGGTCTCTTCGCCGGGATGAGCGTCAAGGACAACATGGAGCTCGGCCGGCTCAAGCGGATGACCGGCAACGGCTCGCGCTGGGAGGACGAGAAGATCTTCGCCTTCTTCCCACGCATCAAGCAGCGCTGGCATTCGCCGGCCGACTACCTCTCGGGCGGCGAACAGCAGATGGTGGCGGTGGCACGGGCGCTGTCGGGCGACACCCGCGTGCTGCTGCTGGACGAGCCCTTCGAGGGGCTGGCGCCGGCCGTCGTCGAGGAGTTGTTCGAGGCCTTCGACAAGCTCAGGCAGGAGATCGGCATCGTCATCGTCGACCACCATCTCGACCTGGCGCTGGCGCTGTCGGACCGCACCGTCGTGCTGGAGCGCGGCAGCGTCGTCCATACCGGCCCCTCGCGCGCGCTGAGCCAGGATCTGGCGCTCAGGCGGCAGGTGTTGTGGCTGTGACGTCGGTTCCGTTCCACCGTCATTCCGGGGCTTCGCGCAGCGAAGAGCCCGGAACCCATAAGCGCTGCCGGCTCCGAATGAATCGCGGCCATCGGCGCGCCTTGCCAACAACCACCAGCGGTTATGGGTTCCAGGCTCACGCCTGCGGCGTGCCCCGGAATGACGCGGTGGTTTCCGTACTTCCGAATCGGGATCGCCTCGCATGACCAACATCGCCATCGTCGGCTCCGGGCTCATCGGCCGTGCCTGGGCCACCGTCTTCGCCAGCCATGGCTTCGCCGTCGCGCTGCATGACGTCGCGCCGGGAGCGGCCGAAGCGGCGCGCGCCCATATCGGGACCAATCTCGAAGAACTCGCCGGGCACGGCCTCGTCGATGACCCCAAAGGCTCACTCGCCCGCATCCGGGTCGCCTCCGACCTAGCGGACGTCCTGACGGGTGCCGACCTCGTCCAGGAGAACGGACCGGAGACCATCGAGGCCAAGCAGAAGCTGTTTGCGGAGATGGATACGCTGGCGCCGGCCTCGACCATTCTGGCGTCCTCGACCTCCTTCATCATGGCCTCCGTCTTCAGTGAGAGCCTGAAAGGCCGCGCCCGCTGCCTCGTCGCGCATCCGGTCAATCCGCCGCATCTGGTGCCGATCGTCGAGCTGGCGCCCGCGCCCTGGACCGACCCGGCCGTTGTCGAGCGGGCCAAGGCGATCTATGAGCAAGCCGGACAGGTCGCCATCATGCTGCGCAAGGAGAAGCCCGGCTTCGTGCTGAACCGCCTGCAAGCCGTGCTGCTGGCCGAGGCCTTCCGGCTCGTCGGCGAGGGCGTGGCCAGCGCCGAGGATGTCGACAAGACGATCCGCGACGGGCTCGGGCTGCGCTGGTCCTTCATGGGGCCGTTCGAGACGATCGAGCTCAATGCGCCCGGCGGCATTCCCGACTACTGCGCCCGCTACGGCGCCTCGCTGACCCGCATGGTGGCCGACAGCGCCGGCGGGGATCCCTTCGGTCCGGAGACGGTCGCCACCGTGATGAGCGAGTGGCCGGGCACGCAATCGGCCGATCGCGTCAAGCGGCTGAGCGACTGGCGCGACACGCGCCTGGCGGCATTGCAGGCGCATAAGCGCGGTTCGCCACGCAAGCCCGCCTGAAGCCGCCCGATTTCCGTTCGAGATACAGCCTGAAGGGACACCACGCCATGGCGAAGAACCGCAAAGTCATCATCACCTGCGCGGTCACCGGCGCGATCCACACGCCCTCGATGTCGCCCTATCTGCCGGTGACGGCCGACGAGATCATCGACGCGGCGGTCGGCGCGGCCGAGGCCGGCGCGGCGCTGGTCCATGTCCATGCCCGCAACCCCAAGACCGGCCAGCCCGACCAGTCGCCCGAGGCCTTCGAACCCTTCCTGAAGGTGATCAAGCAGCGCTCGAACTGCGTCATCAACATCACCACCGGCGGCGCGCCGACCATGAGCGTCGAGGAGCGGCTCGGCCCCTGCGCTCATTTCAAGCCGGAGGTCGCCTCGCTCAATATGGGCTCGATGAATTTCGGCCTCTATCCGATGCTGGCCCGGTTCAAGGACTTCACGCATGACTGGGAGCGGCCCTATCTCGAAGGCTCGAAGGACCGCATCTTCAAGAACACCTTCCAGGACATCGAGAACATCCTGACCACCTGCGCCGAGAACAACACCCGCTTCGAGATCGAATGCTACGACATCGGCCATCTCTACACGCTGGCCCATTTCGTCGATCGCGGGCTGGTGAAGCCGCCGTTCTTCGTCCAGTCGGTTTTCGGCATCCTCGGCGGCATCGGCCCGCATCCGGAAGACGTCATCCACATGAAGCGCACGGCCGACCGGCTCTTTGGCGACCAGTATCAGTGGTCGGTGCTGGGCGCCGGACGCCACCAGCTCCCGATCGCCGCCATGGCGGTCTCGATGGGCGGCAATCTGCGCGTCGGGCTGGAGGATTCGCTCTGGCTCGGACCGGGACAGTTCGCCAAGTCGAATGCCGACCAGGTCAAGGCGGCGCGGATGATCATCGAGGGTCTCGGCCTCGAGGTGGCGACGCCGGACGATGCGCGCGAGGTGCTGCAGCTCAAGGGCGCCGACAAGGTCGCGTTCTGATCATCTGACATATCAAGGCGGTCGGAATTGGCCGGAAATCGCGCCGCTATTCGTTCCATCGGATCACGGCGCGTCCGCTGGTGACGTCCCTCACCAGCTGGGAGACCAGATCGGCCTCCGCCTTTGGAACGGACACCGACAGCACTGCGCCGGTGTTCGTGAAGGCCTGATCAAGCACCTGCACCCCCGGCCGATCACCGAGCCGCGCCTGAACGCGCGCCAGATCGCCGAATGCACAGGTGATCATCGCCGAGGCAGCCTCGATCAGCACCGTCTTCTCGGCGCCGCGCAAGCACAAGGCGGCCGTGCCGCCGTAAGCCCGGACCAGTCCGCCGCTGCCCAGCAGGACGCCGCCAAACCAGCGCGTCACGACAACGGCGACGCCATCGAGCGCTTGCCCGTCGATTGCCGCTAGGATCGGCTTTCCCGCGGTGCCGCTCGGCTCGCCGTCATCGTTGAAGCGGTAGCTCGGACCGCAACGCCACGCCCAGCAATTGTGATTGGCCGTCCGATCGGACTGCGCAGCAACAAAGTCCCTGGCGGCTGCTTCATCTACGACGGGAGCGGCGGTCGCAACGAAGCAGCTCTTCTTGATGTCCTGCCGGAACGAAAAGGACCCAAGGAGCGTAAAGCGGGTTTCCATGCTTCCATGTATCGGCTCAGAAGCAATCCGGGCCAGTGCCAATGACAGTTAAGACACGCCGGGGTTCGGGCAGTTCCTCTAACCTGAAGGCCGCGATCAGTCTGCGAATGCAGCGCCGACGCCGTGCCAGATTTGATCCTTTAGCGTGATGAGCGGAGGCGCCGGAATGGTCACGGGCGGCTCGACACGCCTGATGCCATCGGCCACCAAAGTGGCGATAGAGATCTCCCCATCGGTATAATAGAGATCGCCTTCGCCATTCCGACCGAACAGGGTCGGGCCTGCTCCGGAAATCTTGAAGAAGTCCTGGACCATGCCGGCCTTGCCGAGGTCACGCATCAGCATGTCACGCTCGGCATCGATGTTAGGTGCAATGTGGTGCGTCACCTGACCGGTGTCATGGCTGAAGCCTACGCCCCGGTCGAAGGTAACCGAGCCGAGCCAGACTGGCCGCCCACCGTTCCCCTTCTCAAGGACCATCCAGAACCGCACGTGGTGTCGGCGGTCAGCGCTCGTGCCCTCGGGCTTTTCGAACGCGAGCTGTTCTTTTCTTCCATCGTAGTACAGCGAGCTGACAGGCGCGTCATGATAGGGCCGGTCGAGCATCACGCTGCCGACGATCTCGATGCTCGTCCGCAATGTAATCGGGTCGGCCGGATACCAGCCTGCCGCGTGCATGGCGCGCAGGGCGTCATCTTTGCTGCCGACGAACCCAACATTAAGCGCGTCGCCTGGGATACCGCTTGAGGTACGTGTCACCATGGGAAAGGCGGCGAGGCCGGGTTCATGTTCATGGTGCCGCCACAGGAGGGGTAGTATCAGATAGGCCAGCAGCAGGTAGCCGAGCGCACCTGTCAGAACGATCCACCACCGACGCCTGATCGCGATCTGTCCCATTTCTGACGTCACACTCGATTGCAATCACCGCAATCTGCGCGGCCCACCGGCGAAACTCGCTGCCTGTGCAGGCTACTCCCCTGCAAAACGCGCCGTCTATTGTCTCTCGGTGCCCACCTTCGCCTTCAGCGCCGCATGGCAGGCGACCTTTCAGAAGGCGCTGACCAGCGCAAGGCGATCGCAGCGCTCTGGCAACAACTCTATCTGACGTCAGATAGAGGAGAGAAATCCATGAAAAGCGTATGGCGCTGCGGTATTCGAACTCCCCTGACCTGCCGTTAGTGGTAGCGCATGCCACTTTCAGGGGGCCGGACACTGCCGCTATTCCGGAACTCATTCGATGGCGCCCCGGCCCAAAGCCGGCGTCATCGTTTCCGATCTAGAGCGACTGATGGTCACCCGCGCAGCAGTAGCTCGACAAGCGCCTGGGTGTTCTTGGCGTTGTATTTCCTGAGCAGGCGGGTCCGGTAGATGTCCACTGTGCGCGGACTGATATCCAGCGCCTTCGCCACCTCTTTTCCGGTCTTTCCATCGATGAGGAGGGTAGCGACATCTCGCTCCCGTGGAGTCAGGGTCGACCTCAACGACCCACCCGATTGCTGATTTCTGTCCAGTTCCGAAAAGACCCACAGCGTGTGCGCGTGCGCCGGTTCCGGCGTGTAGGTGAAGCCGCTGACCCGAACCCAAAACAAGTCGCCGTCGAGCCGGCGCATGACTCGATCATCCGTGTAGCTGCGCTCGTTGGCCAAGCGCTCGCCGACGCGAGCGCCCGTCTCTTCGTAATCAGACTGCGTGGGATAAAGCCGCTCAAACGTCTCACCGACCATCTCGGCGATTGCGCCGCGGAATATTCGGGCGAACTCGTGGTTGCAGGCCACGATGACCCGCCTCTTGCCGACGGCCAAGCCCACCGGCGCATTCTCGAAGGCCTCCCGATAATCCACGTCCATCGCAGCCAATTCCATGCGCTATTCCGGCTGAAATGCCGCCCGAACACTTAAGTGTTCAACACCTATAGCATTAAGTGTTTAGGTATCATAGCGTCCAGCGATAAGAGCCGAGGTCGCCATGCGGCGTCGAGCAGATGAAGGGTCGGCGAGTTTCGTCGAAGCCCTCGGGGAACCGCGACATTGGACAGCCATGACACACGCCCAGTTGGAGATCGCTGATCTCTCCATCCATTTCGGAGGCATCCGTGCGCTTGATGGCGCCTCCTTCGCGATCCGGCCGGGCATCACGACCGGCCTGATCGGCCCCAACGGCGCCGGCAAGACAACCCTGTTCAATTGCATCTCGGGCCTGACGCCTGGAGCGACCGGAACCATCAGATTCTGCGGGCGCGACATCTCCCGGGCAGCGCCTCAGGCGATTTCGCGAGCAGGATTGGTCCGCTCGTTTCAGCTGGCGCGCGGGTGCGAGAACATGACCGTGTTCGAGCATCTCATGCTCTACGGCCCGCGCCAGCAGGGGGAAGGCCTCCTGAACGCTTTCCTGGGCAGCCTCGAAACGCGCAGGCAGGAGGAGGCGCTCCGCGAGGAGGCGCTCGACATGGCGCGACGTCTCAAGCTCGCACATGTCGTCGACAATCTCGTGACGCGCCTGTCAGGCGGCCAGAAGAAGCTGCTGGAGATCGGCCGCGTTCTTCTCGCGAAGCCGAAGATGATCCTGCTCGACGAACCCATGGCGGGAGTGAATCCGACGCTCGTCCAGGACATCGCCGACCGTCTCGTCGAGATCCGAAAAAGCGGCATCTCGATCGTGTTGATCGAGCACGAAATGGAGCTGATCGAGCGGCTTTGCGACGAAGTCATCGTCATGGCGGGAGGACGCTTCCTGACGCGAGGCAGCTTCTCCGAAATCTCTGGGAACCGTGACGTTCAGGAGAGCTATCTGGGGATCCGGCGCCAATGACCGATCTTACTGTCCGAAGCATCCGCGGCGGCTACCCAAACGCCGAGGAAATCGTAAAGGGCATCGACCTGGATGTCCGGGCTGGCGACCTGACCGTCATCATCGGCCCCAACGGAGCCGGCAAGTCGACCTTCCTGAAACTTGTCGCCGGTCTGCTGAAGCCGACGTCGGGCGAGATCAGCCTGCAAGGAAAAGCCCTCCAACCCGGGAACGCTCAAGCAGCTTGCAGGAGCGGCATGAGCTTCGTTCCCCAGGAGAGAAATGTCTTCGCAAGCCTGACGATCCGCGAAAACCTGGAGATGGGCGGGTATCTTCTTCGCAAGGGGTTGAAGGACCGCATCGACGAGCAGCTATCGCGCTTCCCGCTCCTGAAGACCAAGCTCCGCGACAAGGCCGGGAACCTTTCGGGCGGCCAACGTCAGGTGCTCGCCATGGGCGTCGCGCTCATGACCAGCCCGAGCGTCCTGCTCCTCGACGAGCCTACCGCCGGGCTTTCGCCAGCGGCCGCCGACGAAGTCTTCGAACTTGTCCGCAGCCTGGCGAAGTCGGGCATCGCGGTTCTGATGGTCGAGCAGAACGCTCTCCTCGCACTCGAATACGGAACCAAGGGCCTTGCCCTGGTCGCTGGGCGCAAGGCCCGCGAGGAAACCGCTTCGTCGCTGCTCGCCGACGACGAGGTGCGTCACCTGTTCCTTGGCCGCCGCGAACACGGCCAGGGCGCAAAGCAAAAAACGGAACGAGGGGATCGTCATGAGCAAGTTTGACCGTCGTGATTTCCTGGCCGGCGCCGTGGGCGCCGGCTCTCTCGCGGCCCTTTGGCCGAGGGCGTTGCTGGCCCAGGGCACGCAGCCGATCAGGATCGGTATCGTCATTCCCCTGACCGGGGCGACCAGTCAGTTCGGCGCGACGATGAGCGCCGCGGCGAAGATCGCTGTGAGCGATGTCAATGCAGCCGGAGGCGTAGCGGGCCGTCCCATCGAGGTTCTGATCGAGGATGACCAGAGCAACCCGGAGGCCGCCGTTCGCGCGGCGCGCAAGCTGATCGACGTCGACAAGGTCGTCTCGATCGGCGGCTCATACGCTTCGGCCGTAACCTCGGCGATCGCGCCTCTGTGCTACGACAGCAAGACGGTGCTCTTCACGTCCTCGGGTGCCGACAGCATCACCAAGACGCCGCACAACGGCTACATCTTCCGCACCTCTCCCACCGTGACGCTGCAAGGCACCCGGGTGGGTCAGTACGCGCTGGAACTCGGCGCGAAAAAGATGTTCTTCCTCGGACCGCAGACGCCCTTTGCGCAGTCCTACATCGACATCATCTCGAAGCTGTTCAAGGACGCTGGCGGCTCCGGACAGGGCCTGATCTACGAGGACAAGCGAGCCAGCTATCGCACCGAAGTCGATCAGGCGCTGCGGACGAACCCCGATATCATCGTGCTGGGCGGCTACGTGCCCGATACCTCCGTCGTCCTCAAGGACCTCTATCGCGCCGGCTTCGGCGGCAAGAAGATCGGGTACTCCTTCGGGGTAAACCAGGTTCTGGCCGATGGCGTTCCTCACGAGGTGTCGGAAGGCACAGCCTCCCTCGTACCGTCGGCGTCCGAAGATTCAACTGCCTACAGGATGCTCATCGGCAAGATGGGACGGTCGGCCATCGATAGCTATTCGTGCCAGGTCTACGACCATGTCGTGCTGACGGCCCTGGCGCTTGCTCAGGCTGCCGTCACGTCGCCGAGCGGCACGGCTGTACGCGACGCCGTCAGGGCGATCTCGCAGGACGCGAAGGGCCAAAAGGTCAGCGACGTCGCGCAGGGGCTCAAGTTCATCGCCGACAAGAAGCCGATCAACTACGACGGCCCGAGCGGCCCCCTCGAGTTCGCGGCGAACGGCGACGTCGAAGGCGTCTTCTTCCGGTATGAGCAGGTTCAGAAGGGGAAGATGACCCTTCTGAAGGTTGCCTGAGCGAATTCGGGCAGCGAGCCATGTTCACCGAATTCGCACAGTATATGCTGAACGGCCTGGTGCTGGGAGCGCTCATCGCGCTGCCGGCGCTCGGCCTGACGTTGATCTTCTCAGTGCAGGGGTTCGTCAACTTCAGCGTCGCCGCGCAGATGACCGTTGGCGCGTACGCCGCCTGGTTCGCGGGAGCCCATCTGGGTTGGTCACCTGTCGTGATGCTGCTTTTCGCATTCGTCGTCCCGGGCATGCTGGGTATCGCAACCGATCGTCTCGCGCTCGCTCCCATCCGGCGCCAATCCGGGGCCCACACCGCGCTGATGCTGGCGGTCGTCTCGATCGCGCTCAACCTTGCGATCGAGAATGCGCTTCGCTTCCTCTTCGGGAGCGATCTGAACAGCTTCGATCTCCCGATCGAGCGCAACCTCCAGGTCTGGGGGTTGAGCGTCGGCCCTCAGCAGCTTCGCAATCTGGTGACCGCACTCGTCATCGCCGTCGCGCTCGCTGCATTCTTCTCGCTCACCCGATGGGGCAAGGCGATGCGGGCCGTCGCCGACAATACCGACCTCGCCAGGTTGAAGGGCATCGAGCCGCGCAATCTGTCGAACCTCGCGACGTTCATCGGCATGGGGCTCGCCGGCATCGGCGGCTCCCTGCTGGCGATCGATACGAGCGTCGACCCATCGACCGGCTCGCGGCTGATCCTGATCATCTTCGCGGCGAGCGTCCTCGGCGGATTGACCAGCCTCTACGGGGCCGTTCTGGGCGCCCTGATCATCGGTGTGGCGGGTGAAGTCGCGATGATCGCCATGCCGCCGGTCTATCAGTCCCTCACGGCCTTTCTTGCCATCCTCTTCATCCTTCTGGTGAAGCCGACCGGCCTCTTCGCCGGAGCGGCAGGGGTTCGAAAATGACCTCCTATCTTCTGTTCATCGGGACCATCGCGGCGATCTATGCCCTGCTCTCACTCGGACTCGTCGTGAGCTGGGGCCAAGCAGGCATGGTCAACCTCGGGCTGGTCGGCTTCTTTGGCCTTGGCGCCTATTGCTCGACGCTGCTGACGAAGTTCGGGGCCCCGATCGGCCTTGGGTGGGTTGCGGGAGCTGCACTGGCGGCTGCGATCGGCGTGGGGTTCTGCCTGCTGACTCGAACGCTTCGGGGCGACTATCTCGCCATCGTGACGCTCGGCTTCGGTGAAGGCCTCCGTCTTGTCGAGCTCAACGAGCGTTGGCTCACGGGCGGCAGCGACGGCATCTCGGGTATCCGGGCGCCGTTCAAGGATGCCCTTGGCGAACTGTATCCCTGGTTCTATTTTGCCCTGGCTTGGATCCTTGTCGCGCTGGTCGTCTGGGTCCTATCCCGCGCCCTCAGCAGCCCCTTCGGCCGAGCCCTTCGCGCCGTTCGCGACGATGAGAAGGTCGCCGCCGTTGCAGGCAAGAACGTGCTGCGCCTGAAATGCCAGGCCTTCGGCATCGGCGCGGCTCTTTTCGGTCTGGCCGGGGGCCTCTATGCCCACTTCACAAGCTACATCTCGCCCGACAATTTCGTCGTCCAGCTCACCATCTATATCTTCCTCGCGGTGACGGCAGGCGGCTACAGCAGGTTGGTTGGCGCCGTTTTCGGCTCCCTCGCGGTCATGACGATCCTGGAGTCCTCGCGTTTTGCGGCCGAGTTCATCCCGGGGCTGAGTGCGGTGCAAATCGCGTCGCTCAGGGAGTTCGCCATCGCGGTCGCGTTGATCGTGATCATGCAGCTACGGCCACAGGGCGTTTTCGGCCTCCGAAACGAGCGTGCCGGATCATTCGACGCCGATACTGCGGCTTCCGTGGCGATTGTGCCTGTCCCGTCGAAGTGAGAGCGCCATCATGACAAGCACCTCCAACGCCGGTGCTCCCGGAGACGAATTTGCCGCCATGTTCGCCGCTGCAGGGCTGCCTGGGTTGGCGGCGGCGACCGAAAGGACACGGGGCCGTGAACCCCGTCGTTATCTCAAGCTGACGGGCGCCCGCATCATCGATGGAACCGGTGCTCCGCCCTGGGGGCCGGCGGATCTGATCGTAGAGGACGGCCGGATCCTGGCCCTGGCCAAGACGGGCAAGGCGAAGCTGCCCGAGGCTGTTCGCCCCGAGGATGTCCTGGAGATCGACTGCTCCGGAAAGTTCCTCACGCCGGGTTTCGTCGACTGCCACGCCCATATCGGCGCTCCGTTCCATGCCAGGAACGGACCGCAGCCGTCGGCCGACTACATCTATAAGCTCTGGCTCGGCCACGGGATCACCACCGTGCGCGAGACCGGCTGCTTCAACGGGCTGTCCTGGACGCTGCAGCAGAAGGCTGCCGCGGAGGAGCGTCGTATCGATGCCCCCCGGATCATGGCCTATGCGCCGTTCCCGGCGACGACCGACTACGTCAAGAGCCTGCATACACCGGAACAGGCGGCCGCCTGGGTCGGTGACGTGAAGACGGCCGGTGCCGATGGCGTGAAGTTCTTCGGTGCGCCGCCGGCACTGATGAAGGCGGCGCTCGAAGAGTGCACCCGGCGCGACCTGCGAAGCTGCTGTCACCACTCCCAGCTCGCGGTCGGCCGGATGAACCCGCTACAAACGGCAGGCTGGGGTCTCAGCAGTACCGAGCATTCCTACGGTATCCCTGAGACGCTGCTCGAGAACCAGACGCTGCAGGCCTTTCCGCCGGACTATGATTACGGCGACGAGTATCTGCGTTTCTCGGCGGCAGGCCAGACTTTCATGCAGGCGGCTCGCCCGGGCTCGCCGAAGTGGGAAACGGTCCTTGGCCGTTTTCTAGAGGCGCGCCACAGCTTCGTGCCGACTTTCAACGTCTACGACGCCAACCGCGACCTGATGCGCACGCGGCGGGCCGATTGGCACGAGCGTTTCACCGATCCGACTCTATGGGCCTATTTCCAGCCCCAGCGCGGCGGGCACGGCGCCTATTGGTATCGCTGGTCGACGACGAACGAGATCGAATGGCGGGAAACGTTCCGCCTCTGGATGCGCTTCGTCAACGACTACAAGAACCTCGGCGGCCGCATCGCCGTCGGCAGCGATTCCGGCTTCATGTTCCAGACCTACGGCTTCGGCTATGTCCGGGAGCTGGAGCTTCTGCAGGAGGCCGGGTTCACCCCGCTCGAGGTTCTGCGTTCCGCCACCACCTGTGGCGCCGAGTTGCTGGGCATCGAGCAGGATACCGGCACGCTCGAAATCGGAAAGCGGGCCGATATCCTCATCCACCGAGCCAATCCGCTGAATGATTTCAAGCTGCTCTACGGCACCGGCACGATGCGCCTGAACGACGCGACGAAGTCGGTCGATTGGGACCGGAGCCTTGAGACCGTGATCAAGGGGGGGCTGCTGTATGATCCAGCCGAGCTCCTTGCGGATGTCGAGGCGATGGTTTCGGCAGCCAGGCTGGGGGCGTGATGGATCGCCCTGTCCCAATGACGGACCGACCGGAGTTCATCGTGCTGACGGGCCCTTTGGGATCCGGCAAGACGACGCTGCTCTCGGATTATCTCTCCTTCGCCGACACCTCCGACACAGGCGTTCTCGTCAACGATGCGGGCGTGGTCAACATCGATGGGGCGGTCATCGGTGCCGACCATCGAAACCTTGCGCTCGCCACGCTCGACGGTGGCTGCGTCTGCTGTTCCCTCGGCAATGATTTGCAGGAAGGGATCGATGCCTTGCTGCTGGCGCGGGCGGAACGGCGCCTGGGACCTCCGCGGCGCATCATTCTGGAAACGAGCGGCCTCGCCGAACCCGCCCCGATCGTTCGCTCGCTGCGCGCGATCCGGCAGGTCGGGTTCGATGTCCGCATCGTCGCAACCTTCGACGCGTCGGCACCATTCGTCGGCGACAGCTTCCTTCCGCACTACGCATCACAGCTTGCGGCCGCGCAGACGATCGTGATGACCAAGCTCGATCGACTTTTCCCGCAGGAGTGGGCTTGCTGCGCTGCCGAAGCTCAAAGCTTCAATCCGTTGGCGGCGCAGGTCCTGACGGATCAGCCTCGCGAGCGGGCCCTTTCGGCATTCTCGACGCACGGCGACCCATCCGTTCCCGGGGGAGCTCGCTTCTCGGCGATTGCAGCCTCGGCCTCGCGCATCACGGTAGCCTTCGCGGAATGGAATCCGAATGCATCCTGGAGCTCGATCTCCGAATGGATCGAAAACCTGAGCGGTTTCTTCGGAAGCCGTCTCCTCCGCTTGAAGGGCCTCGTCAGGCCCGAAGGCCATCCGGATCCTGTCCTGATCAACGGCGTCGGCGATGCGTTCTCCCCTCCCCGCCGGATGCGGGTGAAGGACGATGTCGGCCTCGGGCTGATGCTGATCCTGCGCGACGTCACAGCCGACGAGATCTCCCAGCCGTTCTGTGGCGAGAACCTGCCGATGGTGAGGTTTCGATGATCGCGCACGACGACATCCAGGCCTTTCTTGACGTGTCGACGGGAGCGGCAGATGCCGCTGTTTCACCGGCCGCATTCGGCAAGAGCTGCGGATTGTTGCTGTGGGTTTTCCCGCAATTGCGGCGCGAGGCGCGGCACAATGAGGCGCGCGGGAGATGCCGACCGGGCCCGCTGGCACCTCATCGATCGCCATGTCGTTGCCCATAGGCGCCGACCATCGTTTCGCTCCCTCGAAGACAGGACAAGACCGATGAAACTGACGGACTTCAAAGCTCTTACTTTCGACTGCTACGGAACACTGATCGATTGGGAAACGGGCATGTTCGAGGGGCTTAAGCCGCTCACCAGCCGGCTCGCGACTCCGCTCACACGCGATCAGGTGCTGGAAGCGCACGCTCGCCACGAGTCGTCGCAGCAGTTGCAGACGCCGGCGAAGAATTATCGCGACCTCCTGCCGATCGTTTACAAGCGACTGGCCGAGGAGTGGGGCCTCGCCGTGACATGGGGCGAGTGCGTTGCGTATGGGCAGTCGGTCAAGAATTGGCCCGCATTCACCGACTCCGCGGGAGCCCTCCAGTACCTCAAGCGCCATTACAAGCTCGTGATCCTGTCGAACGTGGACGATGAGAGCTTCGCCGCGAGCAACGATAAGCTCCAGGTCGAATTCGATGCGATCTACACGGCTGAGGATATCGGCTCCTACAAGCCGTCCGATCGCAACTTCGAGTACATGCTCAATAAGCTGGAGACACTCGGTATCCAGAAGCACGAGATCCTGCACACCGCCGAGAGCATGTTCCACGACCACGGACCGGCAAACAGACATGGTCTGGCGTCCTGTTGGATCTACCGCCGCTACGCCCAGGACGGGTTCGGCGCGACGATGCATCCCGGCGACATGCCGAAATACGATTTCCGCTTCAACAGCATGGCCGATCTCGCGAAGGCGCATCAGGAAGCGCTTCGCGGCTGAACATGAGGGAATAGCGCGGCAATGGCGGGCGCACCGAGACTTGATCGCATCGACATCAATATTCTCGCGCAGCTCCAGCAGAACGCCAGGTTGACGAATGTCGACCTGGCGGACGCGGTGGGGCTGTCCCCAAGCCCCTGCCTTGCCCGGCTGCGACGGCTGGAGGAAGCCGGCTACGTCGTGAGTTACAATGCCCGCCTCCAACTGGCGAAGCTTATCGACCACATTACCGTCTTCACCGAAGTGACGCTCAACGATCACCGCCGCGAGGACTTCATCAAATTCGAGGTCGAGATCAAGCGGTACGAGGCACTCCAAGAGTGTCACCTGGTGAGCGGTGGGTACGACTATCTACTGAAGTTCGTGACCAAGAACGTCGCGAGATACCAGGAGCTCATGGAGGGCATATTGGAGCGCAATATCGGCATGGAGAAGTACTTCAGCTACATCGTGATCAAGACGATCGTCGATAAGGGTCACGTGCCGGTGAAGTACATTCTCGGCTGACAGGCACGCTGGTCCGCCATCGATCAATTCCGTCATGCGGTCTCGAAGATCACGGACGGCCCGGGACGCACGCCTCCCGACAACCGGTGTTGCCTGGCAGGTCCTAGCCCGGTTCCAAATGCAACCTCAGGAAGATTTCTGACACCATGGATGCCATCGCTCGGGTGCTCTCCAAGCTGCCGCAGGACATCGTTACTTGCGACCAGGACATCGTTGCCACCTACACGACCGACTTCCGGCGGCTTTATACGGGCAGTGCCCGAGCATTGCTGAGGCCCCGGGACACCGCGGAAGTCCAGGCGATCGTCCGCGCCTGTGCTGAAGCGCATGTTCCACTCGTCCCCCAAGGCGGCAACACGAGCTACTGCACCGCGGCCACTCCAAGTCGCAGCGGGGACGAACTCATCGTCAGCCTCGAACGCATGAACCGCGTGCGCGAGCTCGACCCGGGCAACCTTTCGGTGACGGCGGATGCAGGGATCGTCCTCAGCGAGCTTCAGCGGGCGGCCGACGATGCGGATTTATTGCTGCCTCTCTCGCTCGGCTCGCAGCAGTCCTGCCGGATCGGCGGCAACTTGTCGACGAACGCGGGCGGCGTTTCGGTCCTTCGCTACGGCATGGCCCGGGACTTGGTTCTCGGGCTTGAAGTCGTGCTCCCCGATGGCGCGCTCTACAGCGAGCTCAGCCCGCTGCGAAAGAACAACTCGGGTTACGACGTGAAGCAGCTCTTCATCGGCGCGGAGGGCACGCTCGGCATCATCACGGGCGCTTCGCTTAAACTGACCAGGAAGCCTCAGCAGACGATAACCGCGTTCCTTGCGATCAGGCATATCGAGGATCTGAGCGGGATTCTCGATGCCGCCCAGCGCGAAACAGGCGAAGCGATCACCTCCTTCGAATATATCTCGGAGACGTCGCTGCAGCTTCTGCTGGCGTCCCGGCCGGACTTTCGTCGACCCCTCGCTGAACCGGCCGATCACTACGTCCTCATGGAGGCTTCGACCTCGTCGTCGGTGCTCAACCTCGAGGAGGCGAGCACCCAACTGCTCGCGGCATTGATGGAAAGCGGCCTCGTCACCGACGGAACCATCGCCACGAGCGGACAGCAGGCCGCGGACTTCTGGCAATTGCGGGAGAATATCCCGGAAGCCGAAGTCCATCACGGAGGCTCGGTCAAACACGATGTCGCCGTTCGTACGTCCCGTCTCGCGGCATTCGTTCAAGCGGCTTCAAAAATCGCGAACGAGGACCGCCCCGGGGCGATCCTATCCGTCTACGGCCATGTTGGTGACGGTAACGTCCATTTCAACGTCGTCGCACCGAAGGGAGTTTCCGCGCCCGAATTCAAGGCTCGGTTCGAGGAGGAGGTTTCGCCGAAGATCTACGAGCTCGCCTTCGACATGGGCGGGACCTTCAGCGCCGAATATGGAATCGGACGAGTGAAGCTCGATCTGCTAGCCCGGTTCGGAGCCGCGTCGAAGGTCGACATTATGCGCCTCGTCAAGCAAGCTTTGGATCCGAAGGGTCTGATGAATCCAGGAAAAGTGATACCGAACTTCGACTGAGGCCCACCGCACTTGATCACCAGAAGGCCGCGCTCGCGGGCACGCTCCATGACTTGGTGAAACGAGGCGAGTTCTCGTCAGGCGAAATCTTCCAGCTTGCCGACGACCGGGGCTGCGGCGTCGGGATCGACCACGCAGGCACGCCCCGGCGAGACGTTCTCGGCGGTAATCCCGAGGCCGACGAGGTCGGCCGGGATGGCGGCGTCCAGCGCGAAGCTCGCGGCGAGGCGCGCGGCAGCCGCGCCTGCCATCACGCCATTGCCGCCTTGCCCGGCCAGCCAAATGAAACTGGGCTGCTCCGGGTCTCGTCCGATGACGGGTTCATGATCCGGTGCGAATGTGCGCAGCCCGCCCCATTTGTGGCTGACCGTCCTGACCTCCATCGTCGTGCAGCGGTGGATTCGGTCGATCGCAACAGCGACTTCCAATTCGTCGGCCTGTGCGTCGCAGGGAGCAGAAGGAGCCATATCGACGGGCGACACCATGATCCGGCCCGCTTCAGGCTTGAAATAGAACGTCTCGGCGACGTCGAAGGTCATCGGCCAGCCTTGGATCACGCTTCCAGCCGGCGGGTCGAACACGACGGCGGTTCTGCGGAATGGTACGACATTCCGGAACGAGAGACCAGCGAGTTCGGCGATCTCCTGAACCCACCCGCCGGCGGCATTGACCACCACCGGAGCCTCGAAATTGCCCCGAGGGCTGGAGGCCCGCCATGTCCCTTGCGAGTGCTGGAGGGACTGAACCCGGGCGTCGGGGATGAATGTCCCGCCGTTCTTTCGGAGCGCTCTCAGGTAGCCCGTGAGGAGAGCGTTCGTATCGATGTCCTTGCAGTCCGGCTCGTAAAGCGCCGATGCGAATTCGCTGTCTCGGACGACAGGGCAGAACCTGAGGGCCTCCTGGGCCGTGGTCATTTCGATCGTCGCGCCACGGCGGAGCATTTCCTCCGCCTGGGCCTGAAGCTGCGCCTGCTCTCCGTCCCGCGCGAGGAAGAGCGCGCCACGGGGCGTGACGAGCGGTACGTCGGCGAAGCCATCAGGAGGCGTCTCCAGAAAGGCCCGCGACGCCGTCACGAGCCTGCTCCATAGGGCCGGGCCGTAGTTCTCGGACATCACGGCCGCCGACCGGCCCGTCGAGTGGTAGCCGGCGGAAGCCTCCATCTCCAGCACGACAACTTTACCGTGGAGGCTCAGCTCGTAGCCGACCGAAGCACCGGCGATGCCTCCGCCAATGACGATGAAATCCGCAGTTTCCATAGTTTCGCTCCGAATGCTCTCAGACCCACCCTCGCCCGGACAAGCGGATCAGAAGACCTGCTCGCCAAGCCCGACCTCATGGGTCGGCGACAGCAGTTTCACGTCGCCGGCAGCGTCCCGCGCGCCAAGGATCAGGATTTCCGACTGGAAGCCTGCGATGTTCCGGGGCGGCATATTGACGACGCAGGACACCAGACAGCCCATGAGCTCCTCGGCGGCATAACTGGTGATCTGGGCGCTCGACCACTTTCTGCCGATATCCGCGAAATCGACCTCGACCTTGTAGGAAGGGCTTCGGGCGCGTTCGAACGGTAGAACCTGCACGATGCGGCCGATCCGAATGTCGATCTTCGAAAAATCTTCGTAGACGATCTGATCCTTGGTCATTTTCCAGCCTCGCGTATTCGCCTTACAGAGTGCATGGCTTGCGCGGCGGGATCGGCAAGAAGCGAAGGCCTATTCGCGTTTTGCGATCATTGTCGGCGCCCCTTTCAGCAGATCGTGCCGCGGGTCAGCGAAGCGATTGCGGGCGTCGGCCGTCTTCTCGTCGATCAAACAGATTCCCGCGATCCGGAAGCGCCTCGGCGAGGAACCGCAAAAATAGCCACCCTTGAATATGTCGAGGAGCTCAGCACTAACGCGCCCTCCATTCGAACGACGCGCTGGCCCCGACCTTGCGCTCTTGTTGCCTACTGTGCCTGTGCCGAACCGTTTTTGGACATTTGTGTACTGTGCGGGGCCACCATGCCGGTCAAACAAGATCAAGATCGTTCCAAATCGAACTACGATGAGTGCGGCGTCCATCTTCTGAGTGCCTTTTTCTGCTTAACCGGGCGCACAATTGAAGACGAACGTCTGCGCAGGGTCATTGAATTCGCTTTAGTCAATTTGACACAACTGCAAGTCCCGGCTGCTCCCTCAAACGTCGTAGAATTCTGTCGCCGAGATATCCGCGCAGATCATTGAGCACCGTGGTTGCCTGCGCGCGGGGTGTCGCTGAGGACGATCTGACGCTGCGGGCGATCGAGCGATATCGACGATCCCCTGTTGCGTGAGCGTTTGCGCCGGCGGAACTCGCCTGCGGCTTACCCCGTTGTGGCAGCGCTACCGCTGCTTGTTACCAGGCGACGGCAGCGATGGTTCTCTGCCAAGATGATCATCGAAGGCAGCCGGCATCCACCGACACGTGTCGGCTCCCTTCTTCTACCGCCGATCAGGAGGCGAGCCGCGGATGTACCGGCAGCGCCCGATCGGCCGGTAGACCAGGACATTTTGTAACGGCCGTTCGCCGAGCGCGATGACGGTCACAGGCCCGGCATTCCGAATGGAGGCCGGGCCTTATGCTTATGATCGGAGTGCCTGACTTGGGTGGCGAGTAGAGCTACCAGTTGCCCAGCGGGCGCTATGGCGCACCAACGTCACCCGTTGCGCAGCGTTGGGCGTCAAGTTCCAGATGGGCGACCAGTTCCCGATAATCCGCGACCACGGCGATGCTCATCGGCCGATCGGATTTCGCCCAATATTCGAGCGCCATCCATGCCAGTTCATAGGCCTCGCAAACGTCCAGGAATGACTGGCTAGCGGCGACTTCAAAGCGAACCCGCCAGCCAGGCAGACGCAGTTTCAGTCGCGCGCGGCCGCGCTCTTGGATCCGAGTCATCGAGCGGATCTCGGGCAGTGAGGATGAAAGCTTGTAGTTCGTGCGCGCCTGTCGCTCTATTGGCCATGGGGACATCTGCGGCGCCCCCTGCCCCGGACCGCCATAGCCGGCCTAACCGTCTTCACCGGGCGCGGGGTGCAAATGGTCGGCAACGATATCGGAGCAAGTTGCCCGCGGCGGAGTTCATGGAGCGGATGATCAGGTTTTCCAACGGAGCTCGTTAGAGCTGAGGGGTTCTGCGCATGAAGACGCTTTTTGTAACCGCGTTCTGTGCTTTGCTTGCCGGGTGCGCAAGTTATGGCGCGCCTAACGAAGCAAGTACGGTAGTTGTCACGCCCGAGAGCATGCGCACCTATCGCCCTCTACCTCTCGAAGAGCGCCGCGTTTCCATGTGCACGATGAGAGGGCGAGGAGTTTAT
This sequence comes from Allobosea sp. RIT-PG3_2, assembly GCF_057321085.1. Taxonomy (NCBI): domain Bacteria; kingdom Pseudomonadati; phylum Pseudomonadota; class Alphaproteobacteria; order Hyphomicrobiales; family Alloboseaceae; genus Allobosea; species Allobosea sp. RIT-PG3_2. The sequence goes on from NZ_JBXWCA010000001.1 coordinate 1,116,283, forward strand.
TGCCGGTGACGACGGAGCCTCAACCGTAGGCTTCTCGGGCATGGCTCGCATAAGCGCTCGTTCGCATCGTCGTTCAGTCCTGGCAACGGGTTAGTCTTGCCAGGTGGCAGCGTGAAATCGCACGCGTCCCGTGGACCGGGGGGCCATCTCAATCGGCAAGTTGCGCGCGCCTCTCGCGCCAGGTCGCGGAGGTCTGCGGCTTGATGAACACGGATGCGATATCCGAGCGCCGTTGCTTGAGCCTCGCCTCGATACGCTCGACACAATCCTCGATATCGGCAGTCGACCTGTCGTCCTTGAATTCCAGGCTGAGCGCCACGACGATCTGAGCCGGGCCGAGGTGAACGGTGGTCATGCCGTTGACGCGCTCGACATCCGGATCGCCGCTGACTGCGGCCATGATCTCCTTCTGGACATGCGGCAGTGCCGCTTCGCCCATCAGCAGCGCCTTGCTTTCGCGAGCCAGGAAGATTGCGGTCATGGCGAGGACGAACCCGATCAGGATCGAGGCGACGCCATCGAGTTCCGGCCGGTCGAAATAGGCCGCAGCCGAAATTCCAAGGAACGCGATGAACAATCCGAGCAGTGCCGCTGTATCCTCGAACAGCACAGTGAAGACGCTGGGGTCCTTGCTCTGCCTGACCGCCGCGAAATAGCTCAGCGATCCCTTGGCCGTGCGGAACTCCTTCAGGGCGACGCGCCAGGAATAGCCCTCGAACAGTGCGGACAGTCCCAGAACGACATAGTTCACCGTCAGATTCGTCGCGTGCTGAGGCGCGATAATATGAGCGACGCCCTCGTAGAAGGAGACGCCCGCGCCGACCGCGAAGACCAGCAGCGCGACGATGAAGCTCCAGAAATAGAGCTCACGCCCATGACCGAAAGGATGGGTCAGATCCGGCGGCCTGGCGGCGCGTTTGAGACCGTGCAGGAGCAGCAGGCCATTGCCGGTATCGACGAGCGAGTGGACGCCCTCCGACAACATGGCCGAGCTGCCGGTCCACGCTGCAGCGACGAACTTCGTCGTGGCGATCAGGAGGTTGCCGACAAGCGCCGCATAGATGACCGTCTTCGAGCCTGAATGCGCCGCCATCTGATCCCCCAGTCCTGCTGGCAACGAACCGAAGGCAGGAGCGGTTCCTATGAAGCGGTTCCGATGGCCTCAGCCCTCGACGAGGTTCATCCAAACCGGCGCGTGGTCGCTCGCCTTCTCCCAGCCCCGCACATGACGATCGACATCCGCCGCCTCGAGGCGCTCAGCCAGTTCGGGGCTAAGCAGCAGATGGTCGAGCCGCAGGCCGGCGTTCCGGCCCCACGCGTTTCGGAAATAGTCCCAGAACGTATAGATGCGCTCGCCGGGGTGCATCTTGCGCAGGGCGTCGGTCCAACCCTGTGCGACGAGATCGTGGAATGCCTGCCGTACCTCTGGCCGGAATAGCGCATCGTCGAGCCAGCGCTCCGGCTTGTAGACGTCGAGCTCTGTCGGCATCACGTTAAAGTCGCCGACCAATGCGACGGGGATCTTATGCGCCAGCAACTCGGCCGCGTAGACCGTCAGACGTTCGAACCAGAGCAACTTGTAGTCGAACTTCGGCCCCGGCGCCGGATTGCCGTTCGGCAGATACAGGCAGCCGATCAAGACCCCCTTCACAGCAGCTTCAATATATCGGCTCTGCGTATCCTCCTCGTCGCCAGGCAGGCCCCGGCGCGTTTCGATAGGATCTGCCCCACGGGCAAGGATCGCGACGCCGTTCCAGCTCTTCTGGCCATGCCAGATTGCGCCATATCCGGCATCGCGGATCGCAGCTTCGGGAAACTTGCCTTGCGGGGCCTTGAGTTCCTGAAGGCAGACAACATCGGGTTCTGCGTCGGCCAGCCAGCGCAGCAGCACGGAGAGCCGGCCATTGATCCCGTTGACGTTAAAGGTGGCGATTTTCATCGGCGCGCCGGTTCCGACTCTGGCCGTTCGACTGCATGAGGCGCGGGCCTTTCGGTTGATCGTGCCTACCGCCGTGCTGGGTGCGATCTATCCGGGTTGACCGACTTGTCGGACATCCGTTCCCCGCTCTTTCAGGCGCCGTTCCGGTCGGCTTGCACCTCAAGCTGCCCTCCCCTCGGGATTGGCAATTCGTATCAGGCTCTCAAGCTGGGGGCCGTTGATCGCAATATCGCCGGTTGCAGCGTGGATATGCACATCCGGCAAAGGCTCATCGCGGTTTTCATCCGCAAGGGACCGCAGACACTCTCGCAGTGAGGAGAAGTGCCGGGCAGGTGTCTCCGACACCCAGAACTGCGCCGTACACTCCGTATTGCCGTGCTCGCGAAGAACGTCGAACGCTGTATCCGTCGTCATTCTCGGTCTCCGTCAGATTGCGCTGTGAAGCAGTGCGCTTCAATGCAAACCAAAGCGCCGATCGGCTGTTCCCTCTATGGCCGGCTCATCTATCTCCGCGTGATCGCGGACCGCTTTGGATTCTATCAAGGGACACTGGTCTGGTGCCCTTCTAGTCGACTGGCGATGCTCTTATGCTAGCGACTCGCGAGACTTGCCGCGTGCGGGCCCCGCCCGCCTGCCGCTGGAGCAACGGGAAACACTTGGACTATGCAATCGCGAGCGAGTCATGCGCTGATCGGATTGTTCACGCTCGCGTTCGTGGCTGCGCTGTTGGGCGGCGCCTATTGGTTCAGCAGCGGTGGCAACGAGACCGTCAACGTTCGTCTGATCTTCAACGGCAAGGTTTCCGGTTTGGGGCGGGGATCGAGCGTGCTCTTCAATGGGCTGCGAGTTGGCGAGGTGACGCAGATCGAAATTCAGCCGGATAATCCGCGCCAGATCTCTGCCGTGATCAAAGTCAATCGATCGGCGCCGTTGCGGGTCGATACAAGCGCCCGTCTCGAAGGGCAGGGCTTGGCCGGGGTCGTCGCCGTTCAGCTCCGCGGCGGCGATCCGCACTCCGCTGCATTGACCGTACAGGCAGGCCAAGCCCTGCCCATCATCATAGCCGAACCTTCCGACGACATCTTTGAGAAGGTGAACTCGATTGCGAAGAGCGTCGACGGGGCGATTGGCGGCATCGAGAGCGCTATCGAGGCAAATGCCGGACCGGTCGGCGACACGATCAAAAACGTGGAACAGTTCTCGGCTGCACTGGGCGACAATTCGGAGAGCGTCGACAAGTTGATGAAAAACATCGGCGCTGTCGCGGAGTTCATCGCTCCGCTTCCAGATAAGCTCGGGGCGTTTAGCGAAGGCGTAACAGAGACTATGCGCTCGGTTGACCGAGATAATATCGTCTCGGTTATCGAAAGGTCCGAGAAATTTACCGCAACCCTGGAGGGTGCCGCTACCGATGTGAGCAAGACGCTCAAGAACGTCGCATCCGTGAGCGAGAAGCTCAACAGGGCAGCCGACCAAGTGGACGGCGTATTGAAAGGCGCGCAGTCCTTTCTCAACACCGCCGCTGGCCAGAACGGGCGGAGCGCCTTCGACGACGTCGCCGATGCCGCGAAATCCATCCGTGCGCTCGCGGATAGCCTCGATAAGCGCAGCGCAGAGATTACCGCCGAAATTGCCCGCTTCGCCGGCGGCGCGCTGCAGAGTATCGAAAATTTGACGACAGACGGCGGGCGCAGACTTAAGGGCTTTAGCCGCACCTTGCGCGAAGTCGATCGGAATCCGCAGGGCCTCATTTTTGGCAGTAAGCCCCAGATTCCTCAATATAACGGCCCGCGCTGATGCAGGGTCTCTCCGCCATAACTCAAAGGAAGCTGACGCCCCGCCCGAAAGCAGACTTCCAGAGCTCCCGTGTCCGCATGACCGAAAACCGATTCAACTCAACGGGGGGATCAATGCCCCGTCCCGGCCTGGCATCTTTCATTTGAAGAATCGAGCGCTTCCGCTTGGCGTTCCGTCGAGACGCTGGAGATCCGTCGTGCAAGCGGGGAAGGAGGACTGATCGCTCGGTTCAGATCGGCGCGAGCCCCCGGTAGCGCCGGAAAACGCTCTGTGTGCCGGCCGAGAAGATGACGACCTCGTAGGTATCGGGCGCCTGTCCGCGCACTTCCATACCGGGCGAGCCGATGGGCATGCCCGCGACGGCGAGGCCGGTCGCCCTGGGGCGCTCGACCAGCAGGCGCTTGATCGCCTCGGCAGGCACATGACCCTCCACGACATAGCCGCCGATCTCCGCGGTATGGCATGAGGCGAGAGCGTCGGGCACGCCGAGCTTCGTCTTGAGCGGTGCGACGTCCGCGATCTCGATCACCTCGACCGGGAAGCCGGCGGCCTTTACATGCGCAACCCAATTGCCGCAGCAGCCGCAATTGGGATCGCGTGTGACGATCATCTTCGGCAAGGCCTCGGCACCGATGGCGGGACGCCACAGCAAGAAGCCGGCGGCCGCCTGTGCCAGGCCAAGGGTCAACGCGCGACGGGAGAGCGAAAATTCCTGCATCACCATGATCTTCCCTGTTCTGCCGCCATTTCTGCCTTGTTGACGAGCCGGCCGCTTGGGCCGGCTCGCTTGAGGTCAACCGACCCGTTCAGGGCCGGGCGTATAGCCCGCCGCGGAGACGGCGGCCTTGATCGCGGCGTAGTCGCTCGAGCCCAGCACGCTCACGCGCTTGGAGCCGGGGTCGGCGGTCACGCTCGTTCCCGGCAGCCTGGTCTCGATGGCGCCCTTGATCGTGCCGGCGCAGTGGCCGCAGGTCATGTCCTCGACCTGGAAGGTCACGGCGTCGCCGGACGGCGCGATCATCTCGGCTGCGGGTTTGGCATGCTGTTGGCAGCAGGACATCTCTGCATCATCCTTTCGGTGTGGCTACTGCAGGAGCCTGCTCCTTCCCATCGTGGGAAGGTCAAGCGGCTTCTGCTAGCGATCGCGGTCGTTGATCGGGGGGCTCGGACTGCACCGACCTCCCCTGCAGACGATGACGATGGTCTTGTGCGAGGTGCCGAGGCAGTTGGCCCGATAGGCCACGAGATCGCGCTGCTGCATGGCGATTTCGATCCGCGGCTCGATGCAGCCGTTTTCGAGCAGGAGCCTTTGCAGATCACCATCGGAGGCCAGAGCCGCAGAGCCGATTGCAAGCGCACCCAGGATGATCGGAACGACGCGAGAAGGGCGGGCGTATCGAGACCGCCCGCCTGGCTCGTGCCCCGTCACTTCGCTTTCTGGAGCTTGGTCACGGTGATCTGGCCGTTGACGCGGTCGGCGTCGAACTTGATCCTGGTTCCGGCCTTCAGCCCTTTCAGCATGCCCAGATCGCCGGCGCGGAACACCATGGTCATGGCGTCCATGTCGAGATTCTTGATCGGGCCGTGATTGATGGTGAGCTTGCCCTGGGCCTCGTCGATTTTGGTGACGGTGCCGCTGACCGACTGTGCGGCGGCCGGCAGCGCGGTAACCAGGAAGGTCAGGATGGCGGCGGTCTTCAGCATGGGGACTTTCCTTTGTCTGAGCTCGTTCACTTGACGATGATCTTGCCGGTCATGCCGGCTTCGCGATGGCCGGGAATCAGGCAGGAGAAGTCGAACTCGCCCGCTTTGGTGAAGGCCCAGACGATCTCCCCGGTCTTTTTCGGCGCGAGCCGCTTGGCGTTCGGGTCGTCATGCTCCATGTCGGGATTCTTCTGCATCTCGACGGCGTGCTTGAGGTTCTCCTCCAGCGTCGCCAGGACCAGTTCGTGATCGAGTTCGCCATTGTTGCGGAGTTGGAAGCGGACCTGCTCGCCACGCCGGACCTCGACCCGGTCGGGAATGAAGGCCATCTTGCCGTCCCTCTCGCTCATCACGACCTGCACGGTGCGGGCGGGCTTCTTGGGGTCGCCGGGCTTGCCATAGGCCGTCTCGTCGCCATGGCTGTGGCCGCCCGCGCCGGGGCCGGCCAAGGCTGCGCCGGCCGACATCAAGACGGCGATCACAGCCAGTTTGAACGTTGCTGTCTTCATGGAGCGCTCCAGGAGTGAGTGTGCTTCGCTGCTGCTTCAGTGGATGGAATGCGGGTTCTTGGCGGCACGCGGCTTGCCGTTGGGTCCGAGGCTCGGCTTGCGGGGGTCCTTGGCCCGCCATTCGGCAGGCTGGACGCCGCTGTCGGGCGGGCTCGCGCGCTGCGCTTCGCCGAGCTTCGCACCCTTGAGCTCGTAGGCGACGGTTCCCTCCGGGTGCCTGAACCAGCCGGGGTCCTTGTAGTCGTTCTTCGCCAGCCCCTCGCGGACCTTCACCACCGAGAACATGCCGCCCATCTCGACCGGGCCGAATTGCGCGAAGCCACTCATCATCGGCAGCGTGTTTTCGGGAAGGGGCATCTCCATCGCGCCCATTTCGCCCATGCCGTTCGAGCCCATCGGCATGTAGCCGGGCGCGATCTTGGCGATGCGCTTCGCCAGATCCTTCTTGTTCACGCCGATATAATTCTTCACCGAATGCCCCATGGCATTCATCGTGTGGTGCGATTTGTGGCAGTGGATCGCCCAGTCGCCCGGCTCGTCGGCGACGAAGTCGAAGGCGCGCATCTGGCCGACTGCGACGTCGATCGAGACCTCGTCCCAGGCCGCGGCCGGGTCGACCCAGCCGCCATCGGTGCAGGAGACCTTGAACTCGTAGCCATGCATATGGATCGGATGGTTCGTCATGGTCAGGTTGCCGAAGCGGATGCGGACCTTGTCGTTCTTGCCGACGACGAACGGATCGAGGCCCGGGAACACGCGGCTGTTCCAGCACCACATGTTGAACTCGGTCATCTCCGCGACGCGCGGCACATAGGAACCGGGCTCGATATCGAAGGCGTTGAGCAGGAAGACGAAGTCGCGATCGACTCGGCGGAAGGCCGGGTCCTTGGGATGGACGACGAAGAAGCCCATCATGCCCATCGCCATCTGCACCATCTCGTCCGAGTGCGGGTGGTACATGAAGGTGCCCGAGCGCCTGAGCAGGAACTCGTAGACGAAGGTCTTGCCGGGCGGGATATGCGGCTGGGTCAGCCCACCGACGCCGTCCATGCCATTGGGCAGGCGCTGTCCGTGCCAGTGGACGGCCGTGTTCTCCGGCAGCTTGTTGGTGACGTAGATGCGGACCTTGTCGCCCTCGACCGCCTCGATGGTCGGCCCAGGCGACTGGCCGTTATAGCCCCAGAGATAGGCTTTCATGCCGGGAGCGAGCTCTCGCACCACAGGTTCGGCGACGAGATGGAATTCCTTCCAGTCGCCATTCATCCGCCAGGGCAGCGACCAGCCGTTCAGGGTCGCGACCGGCTGATAGTCCGGCCCTGTGGTCGGCACCAGCGGCGCCTGCGTCGCCGCCTCCGCCATGGTCGGCGCCTCCGGCACGGCGGCGAAGGCGGTGCGCCCGGATACGGCGGCCGCGCCGGCCAGCACGAGCCCGGATGAACCGATGAAGCCTCTGCGGGATAGGGATGTCATGTCGGGAAGCTCCTTCAGTGCCCGCCGCCGGCGTCGACGCCGCCAGCCGCCGCGACAGTGGCCGAGCCACCGCCTCCGCTACCCCCGCCGATCAGGGCATGCTTGAAGTCGGTATGGGCGATCCAGAAGTCGCGGCGGGCATTGATCGCGGCGACATTCGAGAGGATTCGGTTGCGGGCATCCGCGATGAGATCCGTCACGTCGCTCAACATGCCGCTGTAATGCAGCAGCGACTGGTCCTGGATGATCTTACGCAACGGCAGGACGTTGTCCTGGTACTGACGCGTGATGTCGTAGTTGGCGCGGTAGGAGGTGTAGGCCTCGCGCGCTTCCGAGCGGATGTTGACCGCCTTCTCCGCCAGCTTGTTGGCAGCCTGCATGTAGGTCTGCTCCGCCAGAGCGACCTTCGACTGGCCGAAATCGTAGATCGGGATGTCGATCTCGAGTTCCAGCGTCCGGCTGCGGCTCGTCTCGCGCTCGACATGACCGTCCTCGGAGATGCTCCGGCCACGGTCGTAGGTGCGGCGCCCCAGCAGATCGACATCGTTGACGAAGCGTGTTGCCTGGGTGAGCCCCAGCGATTTTGCCAGCGTGTCGAGCTCGGCGCGCGCGACCCGCAGGTCGACACGTTTGCGCAGGGCTTCGGCCTCGACCGCCTTGACCGATTGCAGCCGCGGCAGCGGCGGCAGCGTGTCAGGCAATCTGAACTTCAGATCGTCACCCCAGAGGCCGAGCTGGCGGACGAGCCGCTCCCGCTCCTGGCGCTGCTGCTGGCGCGCCTGGGCGAGTTGCACGGTGAGCTCCGCCTCGAAGGCGAATTCGCGTGCCTGGTCGATCTTGTTGACACCACCGGATTCGCCGAGCCGCTTGAACAGCTCGGACGCTGCGTCGGTGGATGCCTTGGCCTCCTGGTAGAAGCCGACCTGGGCATTGGCCGCGACGGCACGATAATACTGGCGGCGCGTATCGGCAGCGAGCCTGAGAACCGCTTCGGCCGTCCGGAGCTGTGCCGCCTGGAACCGATCGCGCGCGATTTCAGCCCGGGCCGGCAGGGTCGCGAGCGCCAGCAGGCTGGCCGCGATCTGCCGTTCGATCTCGATCTCGAAACGGCCCGATTGCTTGGAGATGCCCAGTCGCGGATTGGGCGGCAAGCTGGCTGCGACCATCTGGGCTTCGGCGATGCCGAGCTCGTTGAACGCAGCCTGCAGGCCGCGATTGTTGAGCAGCGCGACCTGCACGGCAATGTCCGCCGTCAGCGGGCGGCGCAGGATCTGCTCGACACGCGCCTTCGCCGTGAGCGCCGTCTGGTCGTCGCCGATCTTGACCACATCCTTGCCGATATCGGCGTATGTCGCGGTCTGGATCGGCCCCATCCCGCCATCGGCCGAAAAGCCTGCGCAGCCGCCAAGTATCGCAGCAACGCCGGCAAGCAGGCCCCAGCGCAGCAGGCGGCGGGCATTATGGCCGGTGCAAGCAGTCAAGCCCGGCCTTTCGGGGAAGGCGTGCAACGGCGAAGCGAATGAGTGGTTGGGCAGTGTCATGACTTCGGCCCGACCTGACGGTTGAGCTCGCGCCAGTCCTTGGGGTCGGCCGGGCGCAGCGTTGCGGCACCGGCAGTCACGCTGCGATACGCGATGGCAGGAACAGGGACGCTCGGATCGGCCGGCCTGGCCAGGTGATCTGGAACTTCTGACATCGTGCACGCGCCGAGCGCCATTCCGATCGCCGCGAGGAACGGCCCCTTCACCAACGTCACGACTCGGCTCCCCTGTTTCGATGGAGCAGGAGTAGCAACGCGGTTCCGCGGACGTCCGTTACAAATTGTTGCAGATCTGTGCCGGCAACCAGGCCATGGGCGCGTTATGGTGGGCTCAAATCGACGAGGAGAGCCCCTGCTCGGAAGGCATGGATAGTTCAGGCAACGCCCAGCACGCGATCGACCAGGCAGTTGTCGCGCCGATCGCCGACGATCACGGCCATATCCTGGTGGTGGACGACGACCCGCAGATCAGGCTGCTCGTCGCGCGCTTCCTGCAGCGCTATGGCTATCAGGTCACCGGCGCGCCGGACGGCCGCGCGATGATGGAGGCGTTGGCGCACAGCGCCATCGACCTGATCGTCCTCGATCTGATGCTGCCCGTACGCTCCGGTGTCGAACTGTGCCGCGACGTGCGTGCGGTCTCGCAGATTCCGATCGTGATGCTGACAGCCCGAAACGAAGAGAGCGACCGCGTCACCGGTCTCGAGGGTGGCGCGGACGACTACGTCACCAAGCCGTTCAGCCCGCGCGAATTGCTGGCTCGCATCCGGGCGCTGCTGCGCCGTGCGCGGGCGGCGCGGGGCTCCGTTCTGACGCAGCCGAGCGGGGTGGTGACCTTCGACGGCTGGACGATGGATCTGCGCCGCCGCGAGCTGCAATCGCCTGCGGGAACGCTCGTCGATCTCTCGACCGGGGAATTCGACCTGCTCGTCGCTTTCGTCGAGCATGCCAACCGCGTGCTATCGCGCGAGGCGCTGATGCAGTTCGCCAAGGCGCGGACGAGCGATGATCCGTTCGACCGGACCATCGACGTCCAGATCAGCCGCCTTCGCCGCAAGCTCGAGGCCGACGCCAATGGCAACCAATTGATCAAGACCGTTCGCGGCGCGGGCTATATGTTCGCTTCCACGGTCGGGCATCGCGGAGGGGCGCCCGCTTGACCACACTGCTCAAGCGGTTCTGGCCCGACACGGTGGCGAGCCGCGCGATCCTGATCCTGTTCGCGGCACTGCTCGCCTTTCATCTGCTCGGCTACTGGGCCTTCCGCGTCGGAGTGGAAAGCCTCGCCTCGGCCGGGCGCGACAGCGGGCTCGCCGAGCGCATCGTCTCGATCAAGCGTGCGATCGCGAGTCTGCCCGACGGTGCGGAGCGCGACCGTGTCGCGCATGACCTGTCCAGCGCGAGCCTCGAGGTGCATTGGAGCAAAGTCAGCCTCGTCCTCGGCAGGGCAACGGCTACGGAGCGCACGCGCACGATGGAAGCACGGTTGAGGCAGCTCGCGCCCGATCTTGCGGCGGCCTCTTTTCGGGTCGGACTGGCGGATGACGGAGGGCCCGCCGCCGGCGCCGCCGATGCCGATCGGCACATGATGCTGGTTTCTGTCCGGCTCGAGGATGGAAGCTGGGTCAACTTCTCCTCTTCCGCGCTCGGTGCTTCGCAGCATCCCGACTGGAGCGTGACGGCGATCATGATCTGCTTCGCCGTCGCGATCGTCGTCGTGGCGCTGCTCCTGCTGCGCTGGGCGACGCGGCCGCTGCGCGACCTCGCCCTTGCGGCGGAGCGTTTCAGCCTCGATCAGGCGCCGCAGTCGCTGCCGGAAGATGGGCCTGCCGAGGTGCGCCGTGCCGCACGCGCCTTCAACACCATGCGCGAACGCATTCAGCGCCTCGTCGCCGAGCGCATGCAGGCGATGGCCGCAGTGTCGCACGATCTGCGCACCCCGATCACCCGCCTGAGGCTGCGCTCCGAACTGCTCGACGACGATGCGACACGCCGCCTCATCGACGCCGACCTCGGCGAGATGGAGGCGATGATCGACTCGACACTGGAATATCTGCGCGGCGGCGTCTCCAGCGAGGCGGCCCGACCGATCGATCTCGCCTCGGTCATCGAAACCATCGTCGACGAGCATCTCGACCAGGGACACAGCGTCACGCTGACGGGCTTGAATGCCGCCCCGATCCTTGGGCGCGTCCTGCCGCTGAAGCGCGCCTTCTCGAACGTCATCGGCAATGCGGTCAAATATGGCGTTTCGGCCAAGATCAGCATCATCGAAGCCGATGGCCGTTTCATCGTCCTGGTCGAGGACAGAGGGCCAGGGATCCCGCCGGCCGATATGGAGCGCGTCTTCCATCCCTTCGTGCGGCTGGAGGAATCACGTGGCCGCGAGACCGGCGGCTCGGGGCTTGGCCTCACCATCGCCCAGGCCGTCGCTCGATCACATGAAGGGTCCATCGCATTGGAAAACCGGGCCGAAGGAGGTCTTTGCGTTACGGTATCCTTGCCAAGTCTCGACCGCCCGCGTCAGAGCGGCGCCTGCCCCGTCGATCCAGCCATCGGGAACGGGCAAGCCGTTCAGGGGTGATGCCGTTGCTCTGGAACGAAGCATCGACCACGCCCCGATCGCGGTAACGGCAGGGGACGACCCCGAAACCGGACGCCCCGACCATCCGTAATGGGCCAACTTCGCAAGCTGATCCGCCCGGAAGCGCCAGAACCTTCCGGCAACCAATCTGCAAGCACGGCTAGGTGCTGGCGAAGAAGTTCTCCGACCGTTCGCTCTCGTCGAATGTCATCCGATGGCCAGCGGCTGGATGCGCGCGCTGTGCGCAGCCGACGCGAGGGCAGATGCGGCAACCGACACCGATGGAAACAGCCAGGTCCATGTTGGAGACGTCGACGCCGTCCGAGTATACGAGCTCGTTCGCGTAGGCGACGTGGCAGCCCAAGCCGATCGAGAGGTGTCGCTTCGGCTCGTTATGCCGGTAGCCTCCCTTGGTCACCGCCTTTGCGATGCAGAAAAAACGCTGCCCGTCGGGCATCTGGCTGATCTGGACGTTTATCCGATCAGGGTGAAGGAAGGCGCCATACACATTCCATCGCGGACAGGCCCCGGAGTGGCGCGGGATGTGAATGCCCGACAGGGAGAAGCGCTTGGAAATGTTGCCGGCGATATCCGTGCGGACGAGGTGAAGCGGCACGCCTGTGCGCCCGGCCCGCTGCAGCGTGGTCATTCGATGACAGACTTGTTCGAAGCTCGCGCGAAAGCGGCGGCCGATACGCTCGATGTCGTAACGCGTCTCTTTGCAGGCGAGCAGGAAGGACTCGTAAGGCATGATCAGCGCGGCGGCGAAGTAAGCCGTCAGCGCGTTTCGCGCCACCGCCTCCGCTTCCTCCGGAAGAGAGGCCTCTGCTATCAATTGCTCGATCGCGCTGCCCGCGCCGAGCCTTCCGAGATGTTGGGCCACGGTGAAGGCTGCCGTCTCGGCGGGCAGCAGATCAGCCGTCAATATCTCTCCGTGTGCGTTGTCGACCTTCCGGGCCATCCCGAGCGGGAGAGCCGCCGAGCGCCACTGCAATCCGAATACGTTGTGCAAGTAAGTCCGCAGCCCGTGTTCGAACGAATCCGACGCACTGTCGATGTCTCTGCGAATGCGCTCGGCGGCGACCTCGAGGATCGGAAAATGGTTGGCATTTGCCTGCAGGAAATCCGAGACCGCATCGGTCGTCACGGAATCGCCTGCCTCGATCTGGGCCTTTGCGGGGCTGCCGCCGGCACCGAATGCCCGATATCGATCGTAGAGGCGCATGATCGCCCGGCCGACCGCGGGGTTTGAGGTCGCGAGGTCGCTGATGTCCTGGTTCGTCAGGTCGCAATCGACGAAAAGATCGTCGCCGAACAGCTCCATCAGGTCGCCTGTCAGCCTGGGCTCCTCGCTTTCGGCGAGATCTCCCGGCTGCACGCCGAAATAGCTCGCAGCCTTGAAAAGGAGCGGGACCGTTACACGACGCCGATTGTGCTCGATCAGATTGAGATAGCTCGGCGAGATCCCAAGCGCCTCCGCCAAGGCCGCCTGGCTCACCTTTCGCTGTCGCCGGAGCCGCTTGATCCGACCGCCGATCTGGACATTCACTTGCTGCACTTCGAACCTTTACACCATTGACTCATATAGCAAAAAACTTGACACCAATTTTCATATTAACACGTTGATTTACAAGTAATTCTTGCTTCGGATCGCCGCGCTGTCAACATGGCCTGAGAGTGGGAATGAGTAAATCGAGCGCCAGATGGCAACGCCATCGCATCGCGCTGCGGAAGCCCTCCTTCCCCACCCAGATACTTGGGCCAAGCGTTGCAGGAGACATCGGATGACCAGACATCAGAAGCCGCGGGAGATCATCGAGCATTGCCTCAAGCCACTTGGTTTGAATGAGCAGTCGCCAGCGGCACAAGAGGCGGTGCGGCGCCTGGTCGATGCCATCAAGTCGCTTCAGCTGGACGCCGGGTTGATCGGCATTCCACACGCCGATTTTTTCAAGATGCGGGCGATCGTGATCAACGAGACCGCCCATGGGTATGAGGCCTGAGCACCGAGGACCGCTGCCCTCAGGCGACTGTCATGATCTGCCGGCGCCGCGTCGGGTTCGCAGCCGATTGATCCCGTTCCGAAGATTGTGGTTCGACCCGCATCGATCGCATTCGGATACTCGGGAGTGAGCCGCACAAATCAGCGGAAAGCGACCGATATACCTTTGACAACTCAGCTTAATCGAAACGTTCTACGGACAAGGAAGAGACTGCCATGAACTCGATCGTTAAACAGCTTACGAATGGAAGAGCGATCAAGGGCTCTATTCTTTCCAACGACAGGAAGACCACCTACGCGGAACTTAGAACTGACCTGTTGGAACGTTTCCCGTCGGGCTTTGCGCCCGGGGGCGTGGCTATCGACGACATCGCTCAGCTGCGTCTGCAGAACACCTTCGACACGCATCTGGATATCGCACGGGCGATGGCGACCGTCATGCGCCGCGATATGGCGGAGTACGACGCCGACTCCTCCAAGTTCACGCAGTCGCTCGGCTGCTGGTCCGGATTTCACGCGCAGCAGATGATCAAGTCCGTGAAGCGCCAGCGCGGCGGCTCGTCAAAGGGCGCTTACGTCTATCTGTCGGGCTGGATGGTCGCTGGGCTGCGCAACCGGTTCGGGCATCTCCCGGATCAGTCGATGCACGAGAAGACGGCTGTGGTCGATCTCGTCGAGGAAATCTACGTCTCCCTGCGGCAGGCGGACGAGGTTGCGCTCAACGATCTCTTCAAGGCGCTCAAGGATGCCCGCGCCGCCGGCGACGCCAAGGCGGAGGCGGCGGCGATCGCCGCGATCGACGGCTTCGAAACCCATGTCGTGCCGATCATCGCCGATATCGATGCCGGCTTCGGCAATGAGCATGCGACCTATCTGCTCGCGAAGGAACTCATCCGGGCTGGCGCGTGCTGCCTGCAGATCGAGAACCAGGTCTCCGACGCGAAACAATGCGGTCACCAGGATGGCAAGGTCACCGTTCCGCGTGAGGATTTCATCGAGAAGCTGCGTGCGTGCCGGCTTGCCTTCGAAGAGCTCGGCGTCTCCGACGGCCTTGTGGTCGCACGGACGGATAGCCTTGGCGCAGGTCTCACCCAAAAGATCCCGGTCAGCCAGAAGCCGGGCGATCTGGCCGCCGAATACACGAAGTGGCTCAAGACGGAGCCGGTGACGAACGCCTCTCCCCTCGGCGAAGGCGAAGTCGCGATCTGGCTGGACGGCAAGCTCGTGCGGCCGAGCCGGCTCGCCAACGGTCTTTTCAAGTTCCGCGAAGAGACGGGGCGGGCCCGCGTCATTGAAGATTGCATCGCCTCGATCAACGAAGGCGGCGCAGATCTGCTCTGGATCGAAACGGACACGCCGAACGTGAACGAAATCGCTTCGATCGTAGCCGAAATCCGCAAGGCGGCCCCGTCAGCCAAGCTCGCCTACAACAACTCGCCTTCGTTCAACTGGACGCTGAGCATCCGCAAGCAGATTCGCGCGGAATGGCTTGCCGAAGGGCGCATCGGCGCCGACGCCTATCCAGATGGCAACGCACTCATGGCAGCGGCTCTGGATGACAGCGAGCTGGGGCGTGAAGCGGATGCGCGCCTTGCTCGTTTCCAGGTCGACATCGCGGCGAAGGCTGGCGTGTTCCACAACCTGATCACGCTGCCGACCTTCCATCTCACGGCGAAGAGCGTCGACGAGCTGGCGACGGGTTACTTCGGATCGGATCGCATGAAGGCCTATGTGAACACCGTGCAGCGCGAAGAAATCCGGCGTGGCGTCTCGGCTGTCAAACACCAGCACGAGGTCGGTTCGGATCTGGGCGACACCTTCAAGGAAATGGTCGGAGGCGACCGCGCCCTGAAAGCGGGCGGCCATGCCAACACCATGAACCAGTTCGCAGCGGCCTAAGGCTGATGACGGGCCGGCACCCTTGGCGCCGGCCCGTTCAGCAAACCGGAAATGCGGCGCGAGCCCGCGGCGAAGCCTTAACAACAACGGCGGCTGAGCCGCCCCGCACCCATCAGTTCCGACATCGATGGGGCGGGCGGGCTCCTTCCCGCTCGCTGTCGCGCCGATGTACCTGAGCGAGGAGAGATCAAATGACCCAGCATGAACGCCCCAGGCAGATCATCGAGTATTGCCTCAAGCCACTCGACCTGAACGAGAACTCTCCGGCGGCGCAGGAGACGGTGCGACGCCTCCTTCACGTGATCAAAACCCTTCAGCTCGCCATTGGACCAACCGGCCCTCGGGCGGTCGATTTCTCCAAGATGCCGTCGATGGTCATCAACGAGACGGCGCATGGGGACGACGCCGGCTGACGTTTGGCCTCACTGACCGAGAGGTTCTGTCAGGCCGCGTTCGCGGTTTCGTGGCGGGAGAGATGAGTCACGGCGGTACGGAGGTCGTCCAGCGTCGCGTCGGCTCCGACGCAGCGCTCGGCGAGGTGGCGGCGGAAGGGCCGCGCGCCGGGCCGGCCCGGAAACAGGCCGACGAGATGGCGGGTGAAGGCATGCAGCCGCCCGCCCCGCTCAAGATGGGCGGCGATATACGGTTCCAGAGCCTCGAGCATGGCGAACGCATCCGGCACCGGCGCCTCCGCACCGAAGAGCAGCGGATCGACCTGCAGGAGGACTTCCGGGTTCTGATAGGCCTCGCGGCCGATCATGACACCGTCGAGCTTTTCCAGATGCGGCAGCCACTCGGCCGGAGCCTTGATGCCGCCGTTGAGGCTGATCGGCAGGTCGGGATTGGCCGTCTTCAGGCGATAGGCACGCTCATAGTCGAGCGGCGGAATCTCGCGGTTTTCCTTCGGCGAGAGCCCCTGCAACCAGGCCTTGCGGGCATGGACGATCAGCGCATCGACGCCCGCCGCGCGCACCGAGGCGGAGAGCGCATCGAGCGCGACTTCCGGGTCCTGGTCGTCGACGCCGATGCGGCACTTGACCGTGACGGGGATGGAGACGGCCGCCTTCATCGCCGCGACGCAATCGCCGACCAGCGCGGGCTCGCGCATCAGGCAGGCGCCGAACGCCCCGCCCTGGACGCGGTCAGACGGGCAGCCGCAATTCAGATTGATCTCGTCATAGCCGAAATCGGCGCCGATCCTGGCCGCCTCGGCCAGCAGCTTGGGATCGTTGCCGCCGAGCTGGAGCGCGACCGGATGCTCAACGGCGTCGAAGCCGATCAGGCGCTGGCGATCGCCGCGGATCACCGCCTGCGCCGTCACCATTTCGGTATAGAGCAGCGCATGGCGCGACATCAGGCGATGGATGACCCGGCAATGGCGGTCGGTCCAGTCCATCATAGGCGCGACGGAGAATCTATGTTCTTGATATCTCATAGTTTTTTCTGCAACATCAGATCGTTAGGTCGTACCAAGTGCACACGAAAGTACACCGTGATGCGACGTGTTTCGCTACGTTTCGACGGCTGAGTGCACGCGGAGCGCACGAAAAATGGCCACCTTCACGAAGCTCTCCGTCCAGATCCGACGCAAGGGACGCTACGTGAGCGAGACCTTTCTGCGCCGGGATGATGCGCGACGCTGGGCCATCGAGGCCGAGCGCCAGGTTGATCGTGGCGAGGCTCCGAACGAGTCGCGCATCGCGCGGCTGAAAACACTCGGGGAACTCATCGATCTTCATATCGACGACATGTGCGACGTCGGCAAGGCTCCTTTGCGCTCCAAGGCCGCCACTCTGGAGTTGCTGAAGCGGCAGCTCGGAAAGTGCAACATGGCATCGCTCGATCGCGAGCGGCTCATTCGCTTCGGTCGCGACCGCGCGGCGCAAGGTGCAGGTCCAGTAACTCTCGGCATCGATATCGGGACGATCAAGCTCATTCTGTCTCATGCGGCGGCCGTGCACGGTCTGCCGGTAAAGGTCGAGCCGATGATCTCGCCCGCATCGCTCTGAAGCGGCTTGGGCTCGTTGGCAAAGGCGAGGAGCGAGACCGCCGCCTAACACAGGAACTCGCCGACTGATCGCGCACTTCGATGGAAATCCCCGTCAAATCGCTCCGATCGGACGGATAATCCGCTTGCGCTCGGTATCCCACGGGCATTCTGAATCACGATGAATCACGCTTCGATTTAAATCGCCTCTGAAATGACGGGCTTACGAACGCATTCCCACCTGGCAACCTGCTGCCCGACGGATGGCAAAACGCGACTGTACAAGGCTAGCTTCACGGGCCCCATTCTGAGAGCAGAGAAGCACCCTTCCCTCCCTCGCAGATGCGGCCGCCCTCCTCCCGCTGCAGCTTTCGACGGCCCCTCTTGACCGCTTGCGGACGTGCTCCGCCACTGTGCTTATGACCAGATTGGAGCGGTCGGGGAACGCAGCCACATTCAAGCCGAGACCGTGATCGCGCAGGCCTGACGGATTTGCGGGAGGTAGCTCTGGCAGAATTCCAGATATGCCCGGACGATGCTGGATGGGTGACGGTGACGCGGATAGATCAGGTTGATCTGCTGTTCCGGCAAGGGGTGCTGCGGCAGCAGTGGCAGCAGGCGCTTCTCCCGGATGGACTCAGATGCGAGGAAGGGCGGCAGTTCCGTAACGACATCGCCGGCGAGCGCGCGCCGGCACAGGTGATGATAGTCATTGGCTGACAGCACGACCCTGGGCTCGACGACCTGTCCGCCCAAGTTCCATCGAATGGGCATGTCTGCGGCTGATGCCCAGCCCGCGCAGGGGATGCGCTGCAGCGCCTTCGGCTGTGCCGGCACGCCTGCCTGCTCCAGCAGTTTCGGGCTGGCCACGAGGATGTGGCGATAGGACAGAACGTGGCGTGCCACCATCGCCTCGTGAACGATGGCGCCAACGCGGAGGGCGACATCGATTCCGTCCTCGATCAGGTCGACGCGGCGCTCAGTCGAGTAGACGTGAACCTGGATATCGGGATAGCGCCGCTGGAAGGCTGCCAAGAGGTCCCACCAGGGCTCGAACGACTGGGGCAAAGACAGCCGCAGTCGCCCCTTCAGAGAGGCTTGCTCGCTGACGACGGCCTGTTCGGCCTCGAGCAGCGCTTTGATGCCGCGATCGGCATGCTCGTACAGCCTCGTCCCGGCCTCGGTGAGTTTCGTGCCCCGCGCCGAGCGCTCCAGCAGTTGCACCTTGAGTTGCCGCTCCAGCTCCCGGATTCGGCGGCTCAGGGTCGGAAGCGGGATACCGAGACGTTCGGCTGCGGCCGAGAGGCTGCCGGCCTGGACGACGGCGACGAACATGCGCGCGGCATTGAGATCCATGCGGCATGCCTATCATATCTGATAGGCTGGTTGCCAGTTCGGCTCATTCAATTCCATATCCGGTTGGTCTAGATAGGATTCAACGAGCCGCACCTGAAGGAAATCGCCATGAAACCCCATGCTGTCGAGCCCACCGACGTGTCCACGTCCGTCACCCGCCGTTCCGCAACGCTGGCCCTTGCCGCACTGCTGCCCCTGGGCACGGTGGCAGTCGCGCACGGCGCCGACGCATCTGTCGAAGCTGCCATCACGAAGCAGCTCAAAAGCTACGAACAGGCGCTCAACGTCTCGGATCTCGACGGCGTCATGAAGCTCTACACGGAAGACGTCGTGTTCATGCCCCCGCACGCTATGCCGGTCGTAGGCCGCGAGGCGGTTCGCGCTGCCTATCGACACATCTTCAGTGCCATCAAGCTCGAGATCACGTTCCAGATCGACGAGATCCGTCCCCTCTCACAGGACTGGGCTTTCGCCAGGACGCGGTCGGACGGGACGGTGAAGGTCCTCGCCGGCGATCAGCTCGCGGGCCCGGAAGCCAATCAGGAGCTTTTCCTCCTGCGCCGCGACGACAGCGGCCAGTGGCGTATCGCGCGCTACATCTTCTCGACCACGACCCCGCTCAGGCGACCGTGAACGCACGGCCGCCTTGATCAACTGGCTGGCCGCCACCATCGGCCGCGGCGGGTTGGCAGTCTCGTCGCACTTTGATTTGGGTCTGACCCAATCTTCGGCGCCGAAAGGGGTCAAACTTCAGTGCTGAATCACATGAAGACGTTGAAAGGCCTCACGCCCTACGAATTCATCTGCAAACGATGGACAATCGAACCTGAAAAGTTCACGCTCAACCCAATCTCTCAAATGCCGGGACTAAACAGTCACGGCGTTTGATGTGCTTCAGCGTGACGTCTGGTCCAACCCGATACCGATCAGGCGATCGACCAGGACACGATCGGACTTCAGGACCGAGGGCGCTCCCGACCAGCTCTCGCGGCCGCGCTCCATGACGAGAACGCGGTCGGCGAAATCGAGAGCACGCTCGATCTGCTGCTCGACCAGAAGAATGGTGATGCCGCCCGACGCCGCCAGTGTCGCCAACCTTTCCATGATCTCATCGCAGATCACGGGAGCAAGCCCTTCCAGCGGCTCGTCCAGGAGAAGGATCGAGGGTCGGCCGAGCAATGTCCGCGCGATGGACAGCATCTGCTGCTCGCCACCGGAGAGTTGCTGACCCAGATTGCGCCGCCGCTCCCTGAGGCGCGGAAACTGGGCATAAGCTTCCTCAGTCGCGCTTGGTGGGCGGCCCTTCAAGCCGGTTCGCAGGTTCTCTTCGACAGTCAGAGAGGGAAAGATGTCGCGCGTCTGCGGAACATAGCCGAAGCCGTGCCTGGCTCGCATCGAGGTCCGTTGATGGGTGATGTCCTGCTCATCGATCAGGATTCGCCCCGTATGATAGCTGGAGAGCCCCATCAGCGTTGCCAGCAGGGTCGTCTTGCCCATGCCGTTGCGACCGAGCACCGCGAGCCGCTCGCCGGCCCGTACGGTGAAGGCAATATCCTCGATGATCCGCGTCGGGCCGTAGCCAGCGCACAATCCTTCGATCTCAAGCTGTGCGGCGGGCATCGGCATAGCTCCCGAGATAGGCGCGGCGAGTCCGTTCCCGGGCAGTGCGGGTGGTGCTGGATCACGAGGCCGAGCATCCGTCACGCTGGGCCACGATCATGTCGATCTCGGGAAGATCGACTGCACGGCGCAGACGCTGAACGAGTGGGTGAAGAAGGCGGAGGTCGATAGCAGCCGCAGGCCCGGCCTGACGACGGACATGCCGGTCCAAGACTTCGCAGGTGGGGCGACGCGCGAAGTGCTGAGCCTGATCGGCGATATCGCCCGGGACGAGAACGACAAGGCGAGCCTTCACCTGCATGTGGTGCTCGGTTTGCGTGACGGCTCGACCAAGGGCGGCCACTTTCTCAGCGGAATCGTGCGGCCGACGCTCGAAGTCACGATCATGGAAGCGCCCACCGAACTCTGCCGCCGCAAGCGGCCGGAACTCGGAATCGCGCTGATCGACCTCGCCTGACTTTCATCCCTCCCGGTTGCCGTTCTCGCTCGAACCAAGACCGAGGCGCTTCATCAGCGCCAATGCGTCGCGCGGTGCACGAGGCTTCATCGTGTTGTCGAAATAGACGTAGACGTCGCGGGGCCGTTCAATGCCGGGCGCTTGTTCGACGATGCGTTCGCCTGCTCCCGCATCGCGCCCGTCCGCCCAGGCAGAGATCAGCGCGGACCAGTGATCCAGAGCCTTGTCGTCATAGCCGCTCGCATAGAGCTCCTCGGAGCCGTGCAGCCTGACATAGGCGAAATCCGCCGTCAGATCGGTCAGCCGAGGCCAATCGACCGCATCGGCACAGACCAGTGCGACGCGGTGCTTGCGCAGAAGCTCGATGAACGCCGGATCGCGGAAGCTCTCGTGGCGAACCTCCACGGCATGACGCAGCCTCCCGATGCCGTCTGCCGTCAGCCAGCCGCGGGCCTTGATGTGGTCGTTATGGCGGCGGGCACAGGCAGAGGCGGCCTCGCCATCCTGCGGCAGCGCCGACAGGAAACGCTCCATCTGCTCTGCGCCGAAGCGCAGGCTCGGCGGAAACTGCCAGAGGATCGGGCCGAGCTTGGCGCCGAGGCGCAGCAGGCCCGATGCCATGAAGTTGGCCATCGGCGTCTCGATGTCATCGAGGCGCAGGACATGGGTGATGTAGCGCGGCGCCTTCACCGCGAAGACGAAGCCATCAGGCGTTTCGTCTGCCCAACGCGCGAAGCTGGCCGGCGTCTGCAGGCCGTAGAAGGTGCCGTTGATCTCGATGCTGGGGAAGAGCGATGCCGCGTAGGCGAGTTCGCGCTTCTGCGGCAGGCCTTTCGGATAGAACTCGCCGCGCCAGGGCGGGTAGGCCCAGCCGGAGATGCCGATCCTGACGGTGCCGCGTTGCATTCACCCTCCCGAACACCGGCCGAGCCGGTGTCCGGAATCAATGCGGCAGCGGCGCGGCCTGTTCCGGCCGCGCCGCCGTCTTACTTCTTCGCGCGGGCGACGATCTGCGTCGGGTTGACGAAGCGCAGCGCGATGATCAGCCAGATCAACGTCGTGACCATGTAGATCACCGCCATGGCGTCGATCGACTGCACCGCACGCACACCGGCGGCGAAGACCGCGTAGTAGAGCGCGACGACCAGCGTCTGGCTGGTCGGGCCAGCCGTCAGGAAGGTCAGCTCGAACATGGCGAGCGTGCGCACCAGCACCAGCAGCAGCGCGGCGAGGATGCCGGGCATCAGCAGCGGCAGCAGCACATGCACGAACAGCTTGAAGGTGTTGGCGCCGAAGACGCGCGCCGCCGACTCGATCTTGGTGTCGATCTGCTCGATGAAGGGGATCATCACCAGGATGACGAAGGGTACCGTCGGCACGAGGTTGGCGAGCACGACGCCCGACATCTGGCCGGCGAAGCCGGTCTGGTAGAGCACTGTCGCCAGCGGAATGCCGAAGGTGATCGGCGGCACCAGCAGCGGCAGCAGGAAGAGCAGCATCACCAGCCGCTTGCCCGGAAAGTCCCGCCGCGCCAGCGCATAGGCTGCCGGCACGCCGATCAGCCCCGAGATCGCCACCACCAGGAAGACGATCTGGAAGGTGACGGAGAGCACGTCCGAGAGCTGGAACTCGGCCCAGGCGGCCGAATACCAGCGCGTCGTCCAGCCGGCAGGCAGCCAGGTGCCGAGCCAGCGCGTCGAGAAGGAAGACGTCACCACCGTCGCGATCATCGCGAAGAGGTTGACGATGAAGAAGCCGATCAGCGTCCAGTTGGCCGCCGCCCAGAGCTTCGTCGAGAGACGGGTGTCCTTGACCATCGTTTCAGCCCTTTCCGCCGCCGGCAGGGCCGCGATAGAGCAGGCCGCGCGCGGCCAGCACCAGAACGACGATGGCAAGCTGCACCATGCCCATGATCATCGCGACGGCTGAAGCCATGGAGTAATCGTATTCCTCGAAGGCTGCCTGATAGGCCGCGATCGATATGACGCGTGTCGGCCCCGAAGGCGCGCCGAGCAGCACCGCCGAGGGAAAGACCGAGAAGGCCTGGACGAAGCTCAGGCAGAACGTGATGGCGAGTCCGGGCAGCAGCAGCGGCAGCAGGATGTGCTTGAAGCGCTCCCAGGGGCCGGCGCCCAGCGTCGCGCCCGCCTGCTCCAGCGCCGGATCGATGCCGGAAAGATAGGACAGCGTCAGCAGGAAGGTGAAGGGAAAGCCGGTGATGACCAGCGAGAGCATCACGCCCCAGTAGTTATGCAGGAGCTTGACCGGCGTCGAGATGATGCCGAGCGTCAACAGCGTGCGGTTAAACCAGCCCTGCGGGCCGAGATAGTTCAGCAGCCCCTGCGCGACCAGAACGGTGCCGAGCGTGATCGGGATCACGAGGATCGTGGTCAGCAGGCGCTGGTTCTGCATCAGCCGGACGCGGAAGGCGATCGGGATCGCCAGCAGCAGCGTGGCGATCGTCACCGGCAGAGCGAGCCAGAGCGTCGTCGCGATCGTCCCGTAAAGGAAGCGGTCGGAGAAGAAGCGCTGATAGTTGGCGAACATGCCGCCCTGCTTCGGCTCGAAGGAGAGCACGAGCCCGTAGAGGAACGGATAGATGAACAGCGCCAGCAGGAACAGGATCGCCGGCACGACGAGCAGCGTCAGCCCGTCGAAACCGCGCGCCGCCAGCCGCTGCTTCAGCGGAATGGAGGAGATGTCCGTGCTCACGCCTCTCCTCCATAGACGAGGACGCGGTCGGGATCGGCGGCGAGCGTGACGGTCTCGCCCGGCGACAGCTTGTCATGGGCAAGGAAGGAGATGTCCGTACCGTCTGCCATGCGGGCGAAGCCGACGAACTCACGGCCGCGGAACTCGGTCGAGATCACCTGCGCCTTGAGGCCGGCGCTGCCGGCGGCGACGGGGTGCAGATCCTCGGGCCGGATCGCCAGATGGCCATCGGCGCCGACGGAGACCGCATTGCGCGCGCGGCCGGAGAGCTGCGCATCGCCGACGGCGAGCGTCGCCCTGCCCTCGCCGGCTGCGACGACCTTGGCCTTCACCTTGTTGCGGAAACCCATGAACTCGGCGACGTCGAGATGGTCGGGCCGCGAGAACAGATCCTCCGGCGTGCCGACCTGACGGACCTGGCCGTCACGCAGCACGACGATGCGGTCGGCGAGCGAGAGCGCCTCTTCCTGGTCGTGCGTGACGTAGATCGTCGTGGCGCCGAGCGTGTTGTGGATGCGGCGGATTTCGGCGCGCATCTCCAGGCGCAGCTTGGCGTCGAGGTTGGAGAGCGGCTCGTCCATCAGCACCAGCGGAGGCTCGACGACGATGGCGCGGGCGATGGCGACGCGCTGCTGCTGGCCGCCCGAAAGCTGGCCGGGCAGCTTCTCGGTCTGGCCCTGCAGGCGCACCAGCGCCGCGGCCTCGGCCACGCGCTTGTCGATCTCGGCCCTGGGCACGCCGCGCATCTTGAGGCCGAAGCCGATGTTCTTGTTCACGCTCATATGCGGGAACAGGGCATAGTTCTGGAAGACCATGCCGAAGCCGCGCTCTTCCGGCCGCAGCGGGTCGATGCGCTTGTCGTCGAGCCAGATGCCGCCTCCGGTCGCGGGCAGGAGCCCGGCGATCAGGTTCAGCGTGGTCGACTTGCCGCAGCCCGAGGGTCCGAGCAAAGCGATGAACTCGCCCTTGCCGATCGTCAGCGAGACGTCCTTGAGAGCATTGTGGGTGCCGAAGTCACGGCTCAGACGATCGAGCCGGAGCTCGCGAAAGTTCGCTGCGTTGATGGTCATGGCTTCCGGAAATGCTGAGAGCGATGTCGATGGATGCCGGGCGGCGGACCTCGGTTCGATACCGAAATCCGCCGCCGCTCGGCAGTCTTACTTCTTCTTGGCGCCGCCGACCTGCTCGTCCCAGATGCGGAACGCGACGACCATCTTGTCGGGGTCGAGCGGGGTCTCCATCGGGTTGTCGGCGATCAGCTTCTCGTATTCCGGGCGGCCGAACTCCGCGATGGCCTTCTGGCTGGAGGCCGGAGCCATCGAGAGCGGCACGTCCTTCACCGCCGGACCCGGATAGAAATAGCCTTCGTCATAGGTGAAGGCCTGCTGCGCGGGCGTCAGCATGTGGCGGATGAGATCGAGCAGCACTCCGAGCTTCTCTTCGGAAACGCCCTTGGGGATCATCATGTACTGGGCGTCGGTGACCCAGTGGAAGCCCTTGAGCGCCTGGATCTTGGCTTCCTTCGGCACGATGCCGAGAACGCGCGGGTTGATGTCCCAGCCCGTCGTGCTGATGATGATGTCGCGCGTGCCGTCGCCGAGCTCCTTCATCGTCGCGCCCGTGCCGCCGGGGT
Source organism: Allobosea sp. RIT-PG3_2 (assembly GCF_057321085.1). Taxonomy (NCBI): domain Bacteria; kingdom Pseudomonadati; phylum Pseudomonadota; class Alphaproteobacteria; order Hyphomicrobiales; family Alloboseaceae; genus Allobosea; species Allobosea sp. RIT-PG3_2. The sequence continues at coordinate 1,141,492 of NZ_JBXWCA010000001.1, forward strand.
AGTATTCGACGTTTTCGCCGAGTTCCTTGAGATAGGCCCAGGTCTTGTCCCAGCCCTTCTCCGGGTCCTTCGGATCCTTGTCGCCGAGGATGTAGGGCAGGCCCATGATCCAGGTGCGGCCAGGGCCGGAATTGGCCGGGCGGGCATAGAGGAAGCGGTTCTTGTTCTCCTTCGACCAGGCCAGCAGTTCCTCGGCCGTGGTCGGCACCTTCTTCACCTTGTCCGGCATGTATTCGAGCAGCGGACCGGAGGGGTAATAGACCATCGCCATGGCCTGCCCCTGCCCGAGATTGTGCATCGCGAGCGCGGGCTTCAGGAGCACGTCATCGGGCTTCGGCAGCTCGGCTGCATGGCGCGGAAACAGTTCGACCCAGAGCTTCTGGTCGATACCGGCCGAGAGCACGTCGAGGCCGCCGATGACGAAATCGATATCGGAACGGCCGGCGTTCTGCTGGGCCTTCAGCTTGGCCGGCAATTCGGGAGCCGGCGCCTTGGTGAAGACCATCCGCGAGACGGCCTTGGGATTCGCCTTGGCGTAGTTCTCCAGCGGCGTCTGCACCAGCGCAAGGGCGCCGCCGACGTCGATGATGCTGATCGTGAGCGGCGATGCCGGTAGTTTGAGTTGTTGCGCGAAGGCGCCCGGCGCATGCGCCGCAACACCGAGACCGGCGACGCCGCCGATGAAATGACGCCGGTTAATGCTGTCCTGAACCATGGTTTGTCCCTCCAGACGTGGTTTTCGCCTTTGTTGTGGCTATTGTCCCGGGTCGCCGCCTCCGGGACTGGCTCCTTAATCCACCCGGCGTATAAAGTTGACGCCGGGCCGGATTACTCGGTATCCTAGTATACTAGTCGACCAGAGCTTGGCAATGGGCACCCCGGCAGCACGGCAGAGCACAGAACAGATTTACCGCGCGCTGCGAGGCGACATCCTCGGAGCGGCGCTGCGGCCCGGCGAAGCCATGTCGGAAGCGCGGATGGCCGTTCGCTTCGGAGTGAGCCGCACGCCGGTGCGCGAAGCGTTCAAGCGGCTGGTCGAGGAAGGCTTCCTGTCGGTCGTGCCGCAGGTCGGCACCTTCGTCGCGCCGATCGACATCGCCTCTGTCCATGACAGCCAGTTCGTGCGCGAAACGCTGGAATGCCGCACCGTCATCCTTGCCGCAAGGCACATCGACGATGCCGGCAGGGCGACGCTGGAACGGCATATCCTCCAGCAGGAGCGCGACCTGGCCGCCGGCGACCAGACCTCCTTCTTCCGCCATGACGATGAATTCCATGCCGAAATCTCGCGGCTCGCCGGACATCCTGCCGTCTGGAGCCTGATCGAGAGCGTCAAGGCGCAACTCGACCGGGTGCGCTGCCTGTCGCTCGAAAGCGCGGCCTGGCCGGGCATGATCATGCGCGAGCACCGCGGCATTGCCGAAAGCGTCATGAACGGCAACGAGGCGCAGGCCGAGAAGGCGATGCGCGCCCATCTGCGGACCGTCTTCGCCGCGATCGAGAACATCGCACGCAGCCATGTCGACGCCTTTGCCGGCTCGGCCCCGCCCGTTCGGCTTGACTGACGGGCCGATCCATCATCCCAGAAAAAGACTGCTGAGGAAACGCGACCATGGAACAATGCTGGCGCTGGTTCGGGCCGGACGACGTCGTGACTCTGGCGCAGGCCAGGCAGGCAGGCGCGAGCGGCATCGTCAACTCGCTGCACCAGATCCCCTATGGCGTGGTCTGGAGCGTCGAGGAGATCGAGAAGCGCCAGGCGATCGTCCGTGGCGACAAGAGCCTCGGCCTGGAATGGCGGGTGGTCGAGAGCCTGCCGATCCACGAGAGCGTCAAGATCGGCGAAGGCGATCTCGAAACCATCTTCGAGAACTACCGCCAGTCGATGCGTAACCTCGCCGCCTGCGGCCTGCAGGTGATCTGCTACAATTTCATGCCGGTGCTGGACTGGACCCGCACCGAGCTCGCCTACAAGCTGCCGGGCGGCGGCACGGCGCTCCGCTTCAACCTGCACGAATACGTCGCGCTCGACCATTTCATGCTGAAGCGTCCCGGCGCAGACGAAGGCCACTCCGCCGAAGTGATGGACAAGGCCAAGGACTGGTTCGAGCGTTCGTCGCAGGCGGATCGCGACCGGCTGCTCACCAGCGTGATGGCAGGATTGCCCGGCGCCTATGACCGCTACGACCTGCCCGGCCTCGCCCGCATCCTCGATCGCTATGCCGGGATGACCCACGAGAAGCTGCGGGCCAATCTCAAGCGCTTTCTCGAAGCCATCATCCCGACGGCCGAGGAAGTCGGCATCCGCATGTGCATCCACCCGGACGACCCGCCGCGCCCGCTCTTCGGCCTGCCGCGCATCTGCTCGGACGAGGAGGACATCGCCTTCATCCTCGGTTCGGTCGATTCCCCCTCGAACGGGCTGACGCTGTGCTCGGGCTCGCTCGGCGCCAATCCGAAGAACGACGTGCCGGCGATCGCGCGCCGCTTTGCCGACAAGATCTGGTTCGCGCATCTGCGCAACGTCGCCAAGGATCCGGACGGCTCCTTCATGGAGGCCGAGCATCTCGGCGGCGACACCGACATGGTGGCGCTGGTCGATGCGCTGATGGCCGAAGAGCAGCGCCGCCAGGCCGCGGGCATTCCGCACTGGCGCATCCCGATGCGGCCCGACCACGGCCACGAGCTGCTCGACGATGTCGGCAAGGGCAGCTTTCCCGGTTACCCGGCTGTCGGGCGCCTGCGCGGCCTCGCGGAGTTGCGCGGCGTGATGACGGCGCTGTCCCAGGTGAAGGGCTACGTCGCCTGAGACGAGAAAGGCGGGCCCGAGGGCCCGCCTTTGCAAGAGATCAACAGAGTTCAGAGCCGTCATTCTCGGGCGAAGCGGAGCGAAGACCCGAGAATCTCTGGCAGGAAAGGGCGCGTTCTCGTCCTGAGATGCTCGGGTCAAGCCCGAGCATGACGCGCTGCTTCTGTCTCAGTGATCGTGCGAATGGCCCTTGTGGCCGTGTGCGGCGCCGTGGCTGTGACCTTGGTCTTGATCGCCGTGGCCGTGATGGTCATGACCGCAGCCGCAGCTGTCGCCGTGAACGTGCTCGGCATGGGCATGCTGGTGCTGCTCGTGGCCATGCGACTCTTGCCCGTGCGACGCTTGCCCATGCGGCTCATGCCCATGGGCGTGCTTATGGCCGTCGTCGTGATGGTGGTGCGCGTGGCCGTGATCGTGGCCGTGATGGTCATGACCGTGGTGATGATGGTCGTGCCCGCAGCCGCAGTCATCGCCATGAGCGTGGTGATGGACCTCCTGCTCCGGCTGGAACGGGCGCTCGACCGCCGCCATGGAGCAGCCCTGCCCACGCACGAGCTCGGCCAAAGCGGGATCATTCGGGATATAGAGCGCGTCCGCCGTCATTTCCGCCGGGACGTGATTGCCGCCGAGATGCCAGGCGAGGCGCACCAGCCGCAGCGGGTTCTCGGCGCGGATCTCCAGCAGGCTCTCAGGCGCGGCCTTGACCTGCACGAGGCGGCCATCCTCGAGCTTCAGCGCATCGCCGTCGTTCAGCGCAGTCGGCTTGTCCAGATCGATCGCGAATTCGAGCCCGCCCGCCGTCTTCACGGCAACGCCGCCGCGGTTGCGATCCTGATACCCGAGGCTGAGCGTATCGACGACGCGCTCGGCGCGGACGGCGGCCCTGCGAACGACGGAAGTGGCGCGAAGCATGTGCGGTGATCCCATGGCTGGGGCCGGAGCGCAGGGCGTCCCGAGCCCGATCGGAGCTTAGTAGCACAAACCGGCGGCCGTGCTACCAAGCTCTCGGGATCGCGACCGATCTCAGCGCGGCAGCGCCTTGACCTCGGTATCGAACGTCTTCAGCAGCCGCGAACGCTCGGCCGGCGAACCCCAGCGCGGGGTGTCGTAGTCGATCAGCTTCATCTCGGCGAATTTCGGTGCATCCGGCGAGAGCAGCGCGTTCTTGTTCGACGGGATCGAATTGATCTTCAGCTTCGCGTTGATGTTCTGGGCGTCGGGCGAGAGCGTGAAATCGACGAATTTGCGCGCGGCTTCGGGGTTCTTGCCGCCCTTGATGATCGAGACCGAGCCGGTTTCGTAGCCGGTACCCTCGCAGGGAGCGACGGTCTCGATCGGCGCGCCCTGCAGCTTCTGCGTCAGCATGTCGTGGATGAAGGCGATGCCGATCCCCGTCTCGCCGAGCGCGGTAGCCTTGACCGGCGCGATGCCGGACTTGGTGTACTGGCTGATGTTCTTATGCAGGTTCTTGAGGAACTCGAAGCCCTTCTCCTCGCCGAGACGCTGCACCGTCGTCGCCAGAAATACGTAGGCCGTGCCGGACGAGCTGGGATCGGCGATCTGCACCTCGTCGCGCAGCTTCGGGTCGAGCAAGTCAGCCCAGCATTTCGGCGCGGCCACGCCCTTCTTCTTCAGCACCTCGGTGTTGTAGCCGATGCCGAGAGCGCCGAGATAGATGCCGTTGGTGCGGAACTTCGCCTGCTCGGCATGGCGCTGCGCCCAATCATGCAGCTCCGGCAGCTTCGGCGACTTGTATTCGTCGAGCAGCCCCTCATCGGCGGCCTGCAGATGCGGCTCTCCCGGCCCGCCCCACCAGACGTCGCCACGCGGATTGCTCGCCTCGGCCTTTACCTGGGCATAGACCTCTCCGGTGCTCTTGCGGACCATCGAGACCTTGATGCCGGTCGCCTTCTCGAACATCGCCGCCCCCTCGCGGCATTGCTCTTCCAGGATCGAGCAATAGACGGTCACCTGTCCCTGGGCGAAGGCGGGTTGCGCGGCGGCAGCGAAGGCCAGGCCGGCAAACAGCGCGCCAGCAGGCGCGAAACGCAAAGCAGACATCATCTTCCTCCCGGTCGGATTCGTTTGCCGACGAAATGACTAGCGGGAGAGAGGGGAGTCAAGGGAAGGTGTCGGGCAACCGTCTTCCCGTAAGGCTGCAAGGGCGCGGCGCGTGCCGAATACGCGGCGTTTCATGAAGGCACGTCATCCCGGACGCAGCGAAGCGGCGATCCGGGATCCATCGTAGAGTGCCACGCCCTTCGATGCATCCCGGATCAAGCCCGGGATGACGGCGTGGTTCAACGGAAAGTCAACGCGCCCTAGCTCTCCGTTTTCGGCTTGCCGGGCGACGGAGCCGGCAGTGCCTCGGCCGGCACCGCCCGCTTCTTCTTGGCGGCCGGCTTCTTGCGCCGCTTCGGCCTGGGCTTGGGCAACTGCGCCTCCTGCAGCATCTCCAGCTGGACCTGCTGGATTTCGGCGAGGCGCTGCCATTGGCGGGTAACCAGATGGTCCATCTTCTCGTGCAGATGGCGGATTTCCAGCTCCGCCTTGAGGTTGACCTGATAGTCGTTGAGCGAGCGCAGCCGGTCCTTCGACTCCTGCCGCTTCTGGCTCATCATGATGATCGGCGCCTGCACCGCCGCGATGCAGGAGAGCACCAGATTGAGCAGGATGAAGGGATAGGGGTCGAAGGCCTTGCCCTCCCCGATCGCGGCGTTGATCGCCATCCAGACGACAAGCACGACGCCGAAGCTGATCAGGAAGGCCCATGAGCCGCCGAAGCTCGCGAGATTGTCCGAGAAGCGTTCGCCGAGCGTGCGATGCTCCTCGAAATCATCCTCGACGTTCTCGGCGATGGTCTCCTGCCGGGCGATGCTCTCGGCCACCTCACGGTCGAGATCGGAATATTCGCCGTGCTCCTCGCGCAGGATCTCCTCGACATAGCGCGTGCGGTACCGCGCCAGCTCCTTCAGGCTGATCAGCGCGTGGTCCGGCATATCCGGGAAATCGTTGCGGATATGGTCGGCGAGCGCGGGGCGCAGCGTGCCGATCTCGACGAGGTTCCTGCGCGCCGTCTCCTGCCCGCTGATGGCGCAGACGCCGCGCTTCTTGCCGATGGCGCCGGGTAAACCGGGGGCTTCGATTACGGAAACCGCCGGCCCTTCCAAGTCCTCGCTGTCTTGCCTCGTCATGCGTGCATCATGCCCTTCTCCATCGCACGCGGCTCGCTTCGCCGCGTCGCGGTCATGTCCACTCATCCCGGCATCGACCGGGATCGCCCGAAGGAAAGCGCTCCTCCGGGCTGGTGCCCCGCAGCCAGCGCCGACGGCCGGCCGGGTATAAGGTTCAGGCCTTCACCTTGCCGTCGTCCTCGTCGGCATCTTCCGCAGAATCCTCGTCCTCGTCATCCTCGTCGGATTCGTCCTCGGCGGTGTCCTCGTCTTCGTCTTCATCGTCCGCATCGAGGTCCACATAGTCGTAACCGAAAACGATCTCGCCGGTTTCAGGATCGAAGACGCTGGCGGAGGAATCTTCGAAGGCTTCGATCAGCATTTCCGCATCGTCGGGCCCGTCGACGTCGAAGCGGCGCACGGCCTCCTCGCCATCGGCCTTGAGGACGAGCTCGATCGACCAGCCCCGGCCGGTGGTGTCATAGATGCATTTCAGACCCTGGATTGCCAGCATGATGCTCTCTCCTGAGATTGTCCGATGCGCGCGACCGCGCTCCGGTCAGATGCCCGAGCCGCGTGACGGGCACGCGACGCCGGCACGGCGCCGCCAGGAGAGCCGCAGTTCGTCCGGAGCTATCCGCCGGTGGCCAGGAAGCGCTCGACCTCGTCGCGGCGGGGCGCACCGCTCCGGCCGCCGAAGCGGGTGCATTTGATCGCTGCCGCCGCGGAGGCGAAGCGGATCGCGGCCTCTTCGCCCTGCCCTTCCGCCAGCGCCAGGGCGAAGGCGCCGTGCCAGACATCGCCGGCGCCGAGCGTATCCACGGTCTCGACCGGGAAGGCCGGGCTGTGCCGGACCTCGCCACGCTCTATGAACAGCACGCCTTCCTTGCCGAGCGTCACCGCCAGCCAGGTCGGCACGCCGGCCGCGACCTTGGCGAGCCCGGCGCGCGGATCATCCTCGCCCGAGACCTCGCGCAAGGCCTGCTGGCTGAAGGCGACGTGGCTCGCCGTTCCAACGAGGTCCCGATGCGGCGGCTTGCGGTCACCGTCGAGGACTCCCGGCACACCGGCACCACGGGCGAGCCTCAGCGCAGCCAGCGCCCCCTCGCCCCAGCGCGTATCGGCCAGCACGGCCCCGGCCGCCTCCGGCAGATCTCGCGGCAGCCATTCGACATCCTCCGGCATGGCCGGGTCGGAATAGGAGATGACCATGCGCTCGCCTTCGGCATCGACGAGAATCGCCGAGACGGGCGAGCGCAACCCCGCGACACGGCGCGCGAAACCGGTATCGACGCCATCGGCGTCCAGGTCCGCGACGATCTGATCGCCTGTCAGGTCGTCGGCAAGCCGCGTCGCCAGCCAGCAGGCGCCGCCGAGCCGCGCAATCGCGACCGAGGCATTGCCGGCGCAGCCGCCGCCGACAACCGCAAGCCCGCGCGAACGATACTTCTCGCCGCGCGTCGGCATGGTCTCGACGCTGTAGACATAGTCGAGCGTCGCGATACCGAGGCAGAAGACGCCGGCGCGCGCGGGTTCATGAGCCAAAGCGCTGGCCTTCGATATCGGTATGAACGAAGTCGTCGCCCTTATAGGCGAGCTTCAGGCCTGCTGCGCGGGCGGAGGCATAGGCGAAGCAATCGCCCATGTTGAGGCGCGCAGGATGGCGTGTCGAATGGTGGTAGGCGGCTGCACAAGTATGAGCGATCTGGCCGACCGTATCATCGATCGAGAGAACGCGAATCCTCGCATCCTCCAAAAAGTCCCGCACCACCCTGTACCCTTCGTCGATGCCAAAGCGCTTCACCGCCGCCAGGCGCGTCGATGCCTCGAATATTGCGAGAGGCGACGTCACGACCTCGCTCTCGTCGACGAGCGATGCCCTGATCAAGGGAGCTTCGGACTCTTCCAGCAAGTTCGCCACTATGACGGATGCATCCAGAAACATCAGGCGTCACCGTACTCGCGGTCGAAGAATTCCTTATGGGTCAGGCCATCGCCCACAGTCGGGTAAGCCGCCAGCCTTTCCTGGGCCTTGCGGGTTGCCTCATCGACCTGCCGGCGCCGCTCCTCGCGGCGCTTCAGCTCGCGCTCCACGGCCATGCCGATCGCAGCCTGCAGGCTGATGCCGTCGCGCTCCGCCAACTCGCGGACCATGCGGTCAATGTTCGGATCGCGGACAAGAATACCCATCGCAGCCTCCATGATATCACCTGATGATATCATGGAGGCTATCGCGGACCAAATGCCGGTTTGGCCTTACCAGACGCCGGTATTCGGCATGCTCAGCCACGGCTCGGCCGGGGCCTTGGCATCGCCCTTCTGGAGCAGCTCGATCGAGATGTTGTCGGGCGAGCGGATGAAGGCCATGTTGCCGTCGCGCGGCGGGCGGTTGATCGTGACGCCCGCCTTCATCAGCTTGTCGCAGGTCGCGTAGATGTCGTCGACCTCATAGGCGAGATGGCCGAAATTGCGGCCGCCGGTGTAGGTTTCGGGATCCCAGTTATAGGTCAGCTCCAGCGTGGGGCGGCCGCGCGAAGCGCCGGCGCGGGCCGCGTCGAGATCATCGGAAGCCGCGAGGAAGACCAGGGTGAAACGGCCCTTCTCGTTCTCGATCCGGCGGGTTTCGACCATCCCGAACTTGTTGACGTAGAAATCCAGCGCCTGATCCAGATCGGTCACGCGTACCATGGTGTGGAGATAACGCATCGTGTTTCCTCGTTGAGCGGCTGCAGGGTTGATCCGTTTCCTAAATCAGGCAAGAGCATCGGCGTTCCAAGAGACGGCAAGCAGGACGAGCCATGACGACAACGCAAGACGGGCCGGTGACGGCGCCGCCTCAGCGCGCCACGCCCGCCCAGATCGCCCGCATCAAGCAGCGCGCGGCGATCCTCTCGGTGATGGCGACGATCCTGCTGACGGCAGCGAAGATCCTCGGCGCCATCATCTCCGGCTCGCTCGCCCTGCTGACCGACGCCCTGCAGGGGCTGGTCGATGTCGGCTCGACATTGTTCACCTGGTTCGCCGTGCAGGCCTCGGACAAGCCGGCCGACGACGAGCATCATTACGGCCACGGCAAGGTCGAGTCTCTTGCCGCGCTGGTCGAGACCGCGATCCTGTTCACGCTGGCCGGCGCGATCCTGTGGGAGGCCGGCAACCGGCTGTGGAACGGCATCGTCGAGCATGTCTCGGTGACCCCGCTGGTCATCGGCGTGATGCTGCTCTCGATGACGGTCGACGCCATCCGCTGGCGCTCGCTGACCAAGGTGGCGAAGGAGACCGGCAGCGAGGCGCTATCCGCCGAAGCGACACATTTCTCGGCCGATTTCATCGGCTCGGCGCTGGTGCTCGCCGGCCTGATCGGCGTCTGGTACGGCTTCGAGCGGGCCGATACCGCCGCCGCCTTCGCCATCGCCGCCTATACCGCCTTCTCGGCCTATCGCCTCGCCCGGCGCGTGCTCGACACGCTGATGGACGCGGCGCCGGAAGGCGTCACCGAGAAGCTGCGCGAGGCCGCCCGCGGCGTACCGGGCGTTGTCGGCATCAACTGGCTCAGGGTCCGCCCGGCCGGCGGGCGCGTCCATGGCGAGATCGGCATCAGCGTTTCGCGGACGCTGCCGCTGGAGCGCGTGACCGCGATCAAGGCCGAGCTCGGCGACGCATTGCTCAAGGCCGAGCCGGGTTCCGAGATCACGATCACGGCCGATCCGGTGCAGGTCGACGACGAGACGGCGCTCGAGCGCGTGCTGCTGATCGCGCTCAAGCTGAAGATCCCGGCGCACCACGTCACCGTGCACAGCATCGGCGACAAGCTCTCGGTCAGCCTCGACATGGAAGTCGACGCGACCCTGCCGCTCGGCGAGGCGCACGAGGTCGCGACGCGGCTCGAGAATGCGATCCGGGCCGAGTTCGGCGGCGAGACCGAGGTCGAAACCCATATCGAGCCGATGGAGACCGGCCAGCCGGCCGGCCACAACGCCGCCTGGGAGACGGTCGAGGATATCGGCAAGGCCCTTGCGGGCGAAGCGGCGAAGCTCGCCGGGCCGGTCCACGACATCCACAGCGTCCGCGTGCGCCAGACCGCCAAGGGGCTGGTGGTCAACTACCATTGCCGGGTCGACCCGGCACTCGACGTCGCCTCCGTGCATGCCGCCGTCGATGCGATCGAAAGGGCGGTGCGTATCGCCCGCCCCCAGGTCTGCAGGCTGGTGAGCCATGCGGAGCCGGCGGTTCTGGCCGGGGCTTAAGGCGTTCCCGCCGTCATTCTCGGGCGGAGCGAAGCGCAGATCAGAGTATCTCTGGCCGGACGAGGCGCTGGAGTCTTTTTCGTCAGGAGATGCTCGGGTCAGGCCCGAGCATGACGGCCGTGTTTCCATCCCATGCCGGCATGCTCTAGAAACGCCCCCTGACCTTCGCCATCAGGGTTTCCATGCGTACCGAAGATGCTCCGCTGATCCGCCTCGAGGATTACCGTCCTTCCGACTGGCTGATCGACACGGTCGATCTCGACTTCAGCCTTCACCCGCAGAAGACGCGCGTGCGCGCCCTGCTGACCCTGCGCCCCAATCCGGCGGGCCGGCCTGGCGCGCCGCTGGTGCTCGACGGTGACGAGCTCAAGCTGACATCGCTCAGCCTCGACGGGAAGCCGCTCGACGCATCCGCCTATACGGCGACGCCGCAGGCGCTGACGATCCCGGCTCCGCCGCCACGCGACTTCACGCTCACTATCGAGACGGAGATCGACCCCTCCGCAAATACCAAGCTGATGGGGCTCTATCGCTCCTCGCGGGTCTACTGCACGCAATGCGAGGCGGACGGCTTCCGCCGCATCAGCTATTTCCTCGACCGGCCCGATGTGATGAGCGTCTACACGGTCAGGCTGGAAGCGGAGAAGGCGGAGGTGCCTGTCCTGCTCTCGAACGGCAATCTGGTCGCGACCGGGGAAGTGCCCGGCAGCGACCGGCATTTCGCGGTCTGGCACGATCCGCACCCGAAGCCGGCCTATCTCTTCGCGCTGGTCGGCGGCGCGCTCGACCATGTCCGGCAGGACTATGTCACCGCCGAGGGCAACAAGGTCGAGCTCGCCGTCTATGTCGAGCCCGGCAAGGCCGAACGGGCCGGCTGGGCGCTCGACTCGCTGGTACGCTGCATGCGCTGGGACGAGCAGGTCTTCGGCCGCAACTATGATCTCGACGTGTTCAACGTCGTCGCCGTGTCCGACTTCAACATGGGGGCGATGGAGAACAAGGGCCTCAACATCTTCAACAACAAATACGTCCTGGCCGATCCGCAGACCGCAACGGACGGCGACTACGCCTCGATCGAGGCGATCATCGCGCATGAGTATTTCCACAACTGGACCGGCAACCGCATCACCTGCCGCGACTGGTTCCAGCTCTGCCTGAAGGAAGGGCTCACCGTCTTCCGCGACCAGGAATTCTCGGCGGATGAGCGCTCGCGCCCGGTGAAGCGCATCGCCGATGTCCGCACGCTGCGCTCGACCCAATTCTCCGAGGACGCAGGCCCCCTCGCCCATCCGGTGCGGCCGCGCGCCTACAAGGAAATCAACAACTTCTACACGCCGACGGTCTACGAGAAGGGCGCGGAGGTCATCCGCATGCTGAAGGTCCTGATCGGCGACGAGGCCTTCAGACAGGGCATGGACCTCTATTTCGAGCGCTGCGACGGCACCGCCGCGACGATCGAGGAGTTTCTCGCCTGTTTCGCAGAGAGATCCGGCAGGGATCTCTCCCATTTTGCCCGCTGGTATGAGCAGGCCGGCACGCCGACCGTCGTCGCATCAGGCCGCTACGATGCCGCCGCCAGGCGCTATACGCTCGAGCTGGCGCAGAGCACGCCGCCAACGCCCGGCCAATCCGAGAAGCGGCCCGTCGTCCTGCCGATCAAGCTCGGCCTCGTCGGATCGCATGGCGACCTGTCGTTGAAGACGAACTCGAACGCCTATGCCGGCGATGGCCTCATCGTGCTCGACACCAGCTCCCTCTCGATCAGCTTCGAGGATGTGGCGGAAGCGCCGATCCCCTCGCTGATGCGCGGTTTCTCGGCACCGGCGCGGCTCGATCTCGACCTGTCCGATGCCGAATTGCTGCGGCTGTTCTTGGCCGACAGCGATTCCTTCAATCGCTGGCAGGCGCTGCAGACGGTCGCCACCCGCGCGCTCGTCGCCGCCGGCAGGCCCGGCGCGGATCGGAATGCCCTGACTGCCACGGCCGCCGAGCTCGGCCGGGCGCTCGACGGCTTCGTGAAGGCCGATGCGCTGACCGATCCGGCTTTCGCCGCGCAGGTGCTGCGCCTGCCCGCCCCGGCCGACATCGCGCGCGAGATCGGCGGCGATGTCGATCCGGACGCGATCTTCGCCGCCCATCGCAGCCTCTCGGGCGCCATCGGCAAGACGCTGCTCGGCAATCTCCCGGGCCTGCGCGCGGCGCTGGCGACAAGCGGCGCCTACCGGCCAGATGCCGCCTCCGCCGGGCGGCGCGCCCTGCGCAATGAATTGCTCGGGCTGGCGGCGCTCGCCGCCCCTGCCGAGGGCGCCGGCCTTTGCGAGGAGCAGTTCGCCACGGCCGACAATCTGACCGACCGGCTGGCGGCGCTCGCGGCGATGACGCTGATCCCCGGCGAGCGTCGCGAGGCACTCATTGCCCGCTTCGCGGAAGCCTATGCCCGCGAGCCGCTCGTCCTCGACAAATGGCTGATGGCGCAGGCCCTGATCCCGGAGCCGGAGACGCTGGAACGGGTGAAGCGGCTGATGCAGCACCCGGCCTTCTCGCTCGGCAACCCGAACCGGGTCAGGGCGCTGATCGGCGGCTTCGCGGCCAACCTCACCCAGTTCAACCGGGCCGATGGCGAGGGCTACGGCTTCGTCTCCGACATCGTCATCGCGCTCGACAAGACGAACCCGCAGGTCGCCTCGCGCCTGCTCGGCTCGTTCAAGAGCTGGCGCATGCTGGAGCCCGGCCGCAAGCGGCTCGCGCGGGAGGCCTTGAGCACCGTCGCGCGGATGCCGAACCTGTCTCGGGACGTCGCCGACATCGCGGAAAGAGCGCTCGCCTGAGCCGCTCTCCCCAATGGTTAATGCCGACCTGTCCAAAACATTAACGTTTCATTACCCGCACAGGATTCATCGGATAAACACCACAACCTAAAGGAGAATTCTGAGCCCCTGACTCAACTCAGGGCTAGACAAAACAGGGCTCTCGGATTCAACTGACAGTGATTCGCGGGGATGCGGCACGTCTCCCGATCTTACTGACGGTAATCGATTTCCGAAGGGGGACGGGCATGTCGCGTGCCAACGCGGATTGCGCATCCGTGCGCGCCGATACGATTCTGGGCGTGGCGAGATCGCTGACGCATCCGTTGTATCAGCGGTTCGAAAGCTTCGAGCCCACATTTCGGACTGCCATCCCCGTGCTCGTCGGGATTTTCCTCGTCATCCTCGGGGCGGGCGCGATCATCCAGACATCCGCCATGCGCGACGACGCCCTCGTCGACGCGGCCGGCGACATGGACTTGGTCTCCGCGCTGGTCGCCCGCGAACTCGACAATGCGACGCTGGCCGGCAAGGAGCCGGCGACCGTACTCGCAGCCCTCACCGCCCGGCACCTCGCCGCCCATGGCCGCATTGTCCATGTCAGCGGCGCCGACGGTCGCGTTGTCGCCAGCGAGCCGGTGATCGGCCAGACGCAGCGCACGCTCACCGATTTCCTCGGCCAGACCCAGCCGCTCACGGTCTTCGGCGACCGGGCCGGCGTGATGCGCATCACCCTTCCGAACGGCGCCGATGTCCTCGCCAGCGTGCGCAATCTCGCCGCCCCGCTCGGCCAGGTCGCGGTGATGCAGCCGGTCTCGCGCGCGCTCTCGGTCTGGCAGATCCGCCGCTCCGGTCTCTCCATCCTGTTCGGCGCCGCCGGGCTCGTCCTCGGCGTCATCACCGTCGCCTTCATGCTCCAGTCGAAGCGCGCCAGCGCGGCCGACGAGGATTGCGACTGCGTGCGCGAACGCATCGACACCGCCCTCAACCGCGGCCATTGCGGCCTCTGGGACTGGGATCTCGCGCGGGGCCGCATCTACTGGTCGGACTCGATGTATGCCCTGCTCGGCTACGACCGTGCCGGCGAATACATGTCCTTCGGCGAGGTGAGCAGCTTCATCCATCATGACGATGTCGACCTCTACGCCCTCGCCGACGCCGTGAGCCGCGGCGAAGCCAGCCATCTCGACCAGGAATTCCGGGTCCGCGCCGTCTCGGGCGAGTGGCTCTGGCTCAAGGCGCGTGCCGAACTCGTGATCGACCGCCGCACCCGCTCGCGACACCTCGTCGGCATCGTCGTCGACATCTCCGAGCAGCGCCGCATGGCCGAGCGCACCGCCACCGCCGACGCCCGCCTGCGCGATGCGGTCGAGGCGATCTCGGAGGCCTTCGTGCTCTGGGATGCCGACAACCGCCTCGTGCTCTGCAACGCCAAGTACCAGCAGCTCCACCAGCTGCCCGCCGAGGCCCTGCAATCCGGCGCGAGCTATGACGAGATCATGGCACGCTCGGCCCAGCCGCAGATCGACGAGGAGCCGATGCGCGTCCAGCGCGGCGGCGCCGGCGCCACCTCCTACGAGGCGCGCCTCTCGGACGGCCGCTGGCTCCAGATCAACGGCCGCCGCACCAAGGATGGCGGCTCCGTCTCCGTCGGCACCGACATCACCAAGCTAAAGCAGCAGGAAGAGCGGCTCACCCAGTCCGAGCACCAGCTCCTGATGCACGTCACCGACCTCAAGGCCTCGCGCCAGAAGCTGGAAGCCCAGGCCCAGCAGCTCGCCGAACTTGCCGAGCGCTATCTGGAGCAGAAGGCCGTCGCCGAGAGCGCCAACCGCGCCAAGTCCGAATTCCTCGCCAATATGAGCCATGAGCTGCGCACGCCGCTCAACGCGATCATCGGCTTCTCCGAGATCATGGAGAACGGCATGTTCGGCCCGCTCGGCGACAAGTACACCGACTACGTCCGCGACATCCGCTCCAGCGGCGGCTACCTGCTCGGTATCATCGACGACATCCTCGACATGTCGCGCATCGAATCCGGCAAGATGCGGCTCGAGAAGAGCGAGATCGTCATCGGCCCGGTGCTGGACCAGGCACTGCGCAAGCTGCAGCCGGAGATCGAGCGCAAGCAACTCGTCCTCAGCCTCGAAGGCCCGTTCGACACCCATATCGAGGCCGACCCGCACGCGCTCTACCAGATCCTCGGCAACCTGCTCGACAACGCCGCCAAGTTCACGCCGGAAGGCGGGCGGATCGCGGTGCGCACGCGCCACGTCCCCGGCGCGCTCAACATCTTCATCGAGGATACCGGCATCGGTATCCCCAAGGAGAAGATCGACCGCGTCGGCCGGCCGTTCGAGCAGGTCGAGGGCGATCTGGTGCGCAGCTACAAGGGCTCGGGCCTCGGCCTTGCCATCGCTCGCTCGCTCGCCGAACTGCATGGCGGCTCGCTCAGGCTGCGCTCGGCCATGGGGGCCGGCACCATCGTCATGGTCCATCTGCCGCTCGACGGCGGCGCCGGCCGCGTCACCGCGCAGGCGGCGTAGAACCCGGCGGATTGCCGGCACATCCACGTCATTCCGGGGCAGGCCTCAGGCCTGGCCCGGAACCCGGAATCGAGGCGCTTCGCCATAAGGCATCCAGCGAAGGGCATCGGTTGCGGCTTCCGGGTTCTCCGTCCAGGCGGAGCCCCGGGATGGCGGGATGTCCAAGACGGCTGTCTGCGCTCAGCCAGCCCGTGCCTGCCCGAGGACGCGGGTGAAGATCGCCCTCACGCCAGAGCGGACCTCGTCCAGCTCCGCCTTCAGGACCTTCGCATCGGGACGCCCGACGGCCGTCGCGATCCTCCGTAGCACGCGCGGTGGCACCGCCTTGGGGTCGAAGGCTTCCTCGACGGTGAAACGCTGCCAGAGCTGCACGTCGCCGATCAGCCGATGCGCTTCCAGCAACACCGAGGCATCGCCCTCCGAGAGAAGGCCCGCGGCGCGGGCGGCGGCGAAGACCGAGGCCGTATCGTTGACGATCAGCGCGGGGTGCGCGCTGGCGTGGGCGAGCAGCAGGAACTGGGCGAGGAAGTCGAGATCGGTCAGGCCGCCGGCGGCCAGCTTCAGGTCCCACGGGTCCTTCTCGCCCTTTTCCTTGGCGATCAGCGCCCGCATCTCGGCCACGGCCGTCGCGACCTTGGCCGGCTCGCGCTTTCGCGACAGGATGGCGCGAATGGAAGCCTCGGCCCGTCGCGCCAGCCCGGCATCGCCGGCGACGACGCGGGCGCGGGTCAGCGCCATCTCCTCCCAGATCTCGGCCTCGCCCGCATGATAGGCCTCGAAACCGGCGAACTGCGTCGCCGCCGGGCTCTTGTTGCCGGTCGGGCGCAGGCGCATGTCGACCTGATAGAGCGTGCCGCGCCGCGTCGGCACCGTCAGCGCCGCCACCAGCCGCTGGGTGAAGCGGACATGCCAGGTGACGGGATCGAGGCTCTTGGCGCCGTCGCTCGGGCCAGCTTCCTCCGGCCGATCGTAGAGCAGGATCAGGTCGAGGTCGGATGAGGGCGTCAGCTCGCCGGCGCCAAGCCGGCCAAGCCCGAGCACCACCGTCTCGGCCCCGGCGATGACGCCGTGATCGGCCATGAAAGAGGCGCGCGTATCGGCGAAGGCGACGCGCAGGCAGGCCTCCGCGACGGCGCAATAGGCCTGGCCTGCCCCTTCGGCCGGGTAGACACCGGAGAGCAGCCGTGCCCCGACGAGGAAATTCTCCTGACGGGCGGCATCGCGCAGCCGGTCGAGCCCATCCTCGACGCTCGGCGGCGGCGACCCGACGAAATTGCGGATGCGGCGCTCCAGGGCGTCGGCGTCGAGCACGGCCTGCCCGAAGGCCGGGTCGATGACCCCGTCGAGCACATGGGGATGCAGTGCCGCGACCTTGGCGAGGCGCGGGGCGCTGCCGAGTATCTCGGCGAAGAGCGTCAACAGGGAATCATGCGAGCGCAGCAGCGTCAGCAGCTCGACCGCCGCGGGCATGCGGACGAAAGCATTGTCGAGATGGGCAAGCGCGCCATCGGGATCGGCCGTGCGGCCGAGCGCGACCAGCAGCGCAGGGGTCAGCTCCGTCAGCACTTCGCGGGCGCGGGCGCTGGTGACGGCGGCGCGGCGACCGAAATGCCAACCACGCACTGTCTCCGCCGCCGTCATCGCATCGCGGAAGCCGAGCTTGCCTAGAGTCTCGAGCGTCTCGGGATCGGGCTCGGAGCCCGTGAAGCTCAACGTTCCCGCCTCGGAAGCCAGGCTCGGCCCCTCCTCGAACAGCAGGGCGTAGTGCCCCTCGACGCGCCTCGCATGGGCGGTCAGCGCCTTGCCGAAGGCGGCGGCGTTGGCATAGCCGCAGAAGCGGGCGAAGGCATCGAGATCCCCGGCGGGCTTGGGCAGGGTCTGCGTCTGCTCGTCGTCGCGCATCTGCAGGCGATGCTCGATCGTGCGCAGCCAGCGATAGGATTCGGAGAGTTCGTCGCGCGCCTGCGGCGTGATCCAACCCTCGCTCGTCAGCTCCTTCAGCATGTCGAGCGTGCGCGGCCCCCGCAGCGCCGGGCGGCGACCGCCGAAGACGAGCTGCTGGGTCTGCACGAAGAACTCGATCTCGCGGATGCCGCCGCGGCCGAGCTTCACGTTATGGCCGGCGACGGCGATGGTCTCGTGGCCCTTCACGGTCTGGATCTGGCGCTTCATCGCGTGGATGTCGGCGATGGTCGCGAAGTCGAAATATTTGCGCCAGATGAAGGGAGCGAGATCCTTGAGGAAGCGCAGGCCGAGCTCCGTATCGCCAGCGATAGGGCGCGCCTTGATCATGGCGGCTCGTTCCCAGTTCTGCCCGACGGTCTCGTAATAGGAATAGGCTGATGGCAGCGAGACCGCGACATGGGTCGAGGCCGGATCGGGCCGCAGGCGCAGATCGACGCGGAAGACGTAACCGTCCGGCGTCCGCTCCTGGATGATGCGGGCGATCTGCTGCGTCAGCTTGACGAAGAAGCTCGACGGCTCGCCGACGCCGGCAGCTTCCGCCGCCTCGGGATCGAAGAAGACGACGATGTCGATGTCCGAGGAATAGTTCAGCTCGCCGGCGCCATGCTTGCCCAGCGCCAGCACGACGAGACCGGAACCAACTCCGGGATTGGCCGCATCAGCCAGCTTGATCCGGCCGAGATCGGCGGCCTGACGCAAGACGTGATCGGTCGCGAGGCGCGTCGCCATGTCGGCCGTCGCCGTGAGCGCGGCCGTCACCGTCTCGACATCCCAGACGCCACCGATATCGGCAAGCGCGATCAATAGCGCCATGCCGCGACGAAAACGGCGCAGCTCGCGCATCAGGTCGCCCGTTTCGCAACCGGCGACCGCGAAGGCCTCGATCCCGGCCAGCAGTTCGTCGCGGCGCGCCTCCGGCGACTGCGTCAGGCAGGCGAACAAGGCCTCCGGATCGAAGCGCATGACTTGGGTGAGGAACGGAGAATGCGCGAGGACGCCCGCGACCAGCACCGCGCTATGCGGGTGTCCTGCGAAGTGCACCTTGAGTGCCTCGGCGGCCGCTTCGTCGTGCAGCCGCTCGATCAGCTCGCGCGCGAGCAGCGCCTCGGCCTTGGCGCGTGCCGGCAAGACCGGCGCCGCATCCAGCCTGTCACAGAGCCGTTCAGCCATCACGCACCTTCCCTCAGAGGGACGGCACGCCAGCAGGGTTTGAGACGACTGTCGAGCTTTCAGGCTCCGGAACGGCCTGTATGTCCACAGGCTTGGCCTCGGCCACCGGCAGAGCGATGACCACGCGCAGGCCGGGCGCGTTTTCCTCCAGCCTGAGTTGTCCGCCATGCAGGCGCACCACCCCGGCGGCCAGCGACAGGCCAAGACCGAAGCCCGGCTTGCTGCGGCTGGCATCGAGCCGGACGAAACGATCGAGTACGCGCCCGCGATCGGCTTCCGGGATGCCCGGCCCGTGATCGGCCACGGAAAGCTCGATCTCCGTACCGTTGCGCTGCGCGGCGACTTTCACGACGCCGTCGCCACCCTGTTCGGGGCCGCCATATTTCAGCGCGTTGTCGATGAGATTGGCCAGCGCCTGCCCGATCAGCTCGCGGTTGCCGAAGACCCGCAGGCCCGGGACAACCTCGCTGGAGAGAGCAAGACCCGCCTCCTCGGCCAATGGCTCGTAGAGCTCGGCCATGCCCGAGACGATCTCCGAGAGATCGAGCTCGGCCATGTTCTCGCTGATCCGCCCGGCTTCGAGCCGCGCGATCATGAGCAGCGCGTTGAAGACGCGGATCAGGTTGTCCGCCTCTTCGATGGAACCATCGAGAGCCGCCCGCAGCTCATCCGGCGACTTGGCGCTCCGCAGCGCCTCCTCGGCGCGATTGCGCAGCCGCGTCAGCGGCGTCTTGAGGTCGTGGGCGATGTTGTCGGTGACCTGCTGCATGCCCGCCATCAGCTCGCCGATTCGGTCGAGCATGGCGTTCAGGTTGAGCGCAAGGCGGTCGAGCTCGTCGCCCGTACCGGTGATGGCAAGGCGCCCCTTCAGGTCGCCTTCCATGATGCCATGCGCGGTCTCGCTCATGCCGTCGACGCGCTTCAGCACGCGCCGCGCCACGAACCAGCTCGCAAAGCAGCCGAGGATGAAGACCAGCGCCAGCGACCAGCCGGCGGCGCGGCGGATGACGATGCCGAGTCGGTCGCGCTCCTCGAGATCGCGGCCGACGAGGAGGCGAAAGCCCGCCGGCAGCATGAAGACGCGGACGAGCGCGCGGCTCGGCGTGTCGACGTTCTCGCTGGAACGGGCGTATTCGATCTCGCTTTCGCCCGTGCGGTCGAGCGTTCCCGGCGGGATCGCCTCGACATTGCCGGCGATGCGCTCGCCGACCGGTGTTGTGACGAGATAGAGCGAGGCACCCGGCCCGCGCGAGCGACGCTCGACGATGTTGACGAGCCGGCGGATGCCGCCCTGCCGCTGCTGCTCGGCCAGCCCCTGGATCTCTGCATCGATGGTCGAGCGGATCTGATCCGTCAGCAGGCGCTGCGCGTTCCACGAGACATAGCCGAGCACGACGGCGGCGAAGAAGACGAAGATGACCAGAAAGGCCGCCGTCAGCTTGAAGGCCGTCGTGCGGAACAGGGTCGGCAGGAATTTCTGGCGCCTGCGCGCAGGAACGTCAGCGGGCGCTGTCACGGACCATATATCCCGCGCCGCGGATGGTGTGGATCATCGGCTGCTCGAAGCCCTTGTCGACCTTGGCGCGCAGGCGGCTGACATGCACGTCGATGACATTGGTCTGGGGGTCGAAATGATAGTCCCAGACGTTCTCCAGCAGCATGGTGCGCGTCACCACCTGCCCGGCATGCTTCATCAGATATTCGAGCAGGCGGAACTCGCGCGGCTGCAGGACGATCTCCTGCCCTTCGCGGGTGACGCGATGGGCGAGCCTGTCGAGCACCAGCTCACCGACGCGATAGGTGGTGGGCTCGGAGGCCGGCGCACCGCGGCGGCGGGCGAGCACCTCGACGCGGGCGAGCAGCTCGGAGAAGGCATAGGGCTTGGGCAGGTAGTCGTCGCCGCCGGCGCGTAGCCCCTTCACGCGGTCATCGACCTGCGCAAGCGCCGACAGGATCAACGCGGGCGTCTCGTCCTTCTGCTCGCGCAGGGAGCGGATCAGCGAGAGGCCGTCGAGCCGCGGCAGCATGCGGTCGATGACGAGCACGTCGTAGCCGCCGCCCTCGGCCATGGCATAGCCCTGCAGCCCGTCCGGCGCATGGTCGGCGACATGGCCGACCTCGCGAAAGGCCTTGGTCAGGTAGGCCGCAGCCTCGGCATCATCTTCGACGATCAGGAGTCGCATGGGCGGAGCCTAGCTCATCAAACGAAAAAACGGCAGGCCGGAGGATACGCATCCGGCCTGCCGCCGCGACGGCTGGTCCCTGGGCTGGGGCGACAGGAAACCTTAGGGACCAACCTGCCTGCTTCAGGCCGCCGGCTGGCGGCCGACCTCGAAGGTCACGTCACGGGACTTGCCCTCGCGGAACAGGGTGATCGTGGTCTTGGCGCCGGGCGCGAAGGTCGCGATCTTGCGCGAGAGTTCGCGCGCGTCCTTGATGGCCTCGCCGTTGACCGCGGTGATGGTGTCGCCGCGGCGGATGCCCGCCTTGGCGGCCGGGCCATCGCCCTGCGCCTCGGCGACGAGGGCGCCCTTGGCTTCCTTCAGACCGATGGCATCGGCCATCTCGCCGGTGACGGGCTGGATCTGCACGCCGATGAAGCCGCGCGCCACCGTGCCGTCCTTCTTCAGCGAATCCACCACCTGCTTGACGGTCGAGGCGGGGATCGCGAAGGCAATGCCGACATTGCCGCCGGAAGGCGAGAAGATCGCGGTGTTGACGCCGACGACTTCGCCGTTCTGGTTGAAGGTCGGGCCACCCGAATTGCCGCGGTTGATCGGCGCATCGATCTGGATGAAGTCGTCATACGGGCCGGAGCCGATGTCGCGGCCCTGGGCCGAGACGATGCCGGCCGTGACCGTGCCGCCGAGACCGAAGGGATTGCCGATCGCCAGCACCCAGTCGCCGATCCGGGCCTTGCCTTCCGCCAGCTTCACAAAGGCGAAATCACCGGCGTCCTTGACCTTGAGCAGCGCGAGATCGGTGCGCGGATCGGTGCCGACGACCTTGGCGTCGAGCGTTTTGCCGGAGTCGGTGACAAGCTGGACCTCGACGGCGTTCTCGACGACGTGGTTGTTGGTCACGACATAGCCGTCCTGGCTGACGAAGAAGCCGGAGCCCTGGGCCATGCCCTGACGCGGTTGCGGCCGGCTCGGAGCCTTGCCCTCGCCAGGCTCGCGGAAGAAGCGACGCAGCTGCGGCGGCAGGTCGTCCAGATTCTGCTCGTCATTGGCGGCCGCTGCCTGCGTCTTGACGCGGACGGAAACAACCGCCGGCTTCACCTTCTCGACGAGATCGGCGAAGGAGGGCAGAGAACCCTGGGCGCCGGAGAGCTGGATCGGCTGAGCGATGGCGTTGTGGTTCTGCATCAGCGCGCTGTCGGCGATGCCGGCGGCGAGGCCGATGCCGAGAACGGCGGTGCCGGCGAGAAGGGCGCCGCGCTTCAGGATGGACTTACGGGTTTCGTTCTGTGTCGTCATGATTGAACCTCGTGGAGCGACAGGGATGCCCTGCTCGTGACGAGGACCATGAAGCCCGCCGCCTTACGCGGCTTTGGCCTGAAGATGACGGTTTCGTAAGGTTGCCGTGGACAGACCACCGCTGGCCTTGACGAAAGCCAGGCCGCGGAAGTTCCCTCGACAGGGTGATCGGCGGGGGCTGGCATGCAGACTATCTTGGGGCGGGTTTTCTGGAGCGTTGCGCTGGTCGCGACCTGCCTGAGTGGCGCGGCTTCCGCGCAGCAGGGTTCAGCTTACGGCGTCGGGTTGCGGATCGCGCAAACGCGGGGCTACGCCAATACCGATTGCTATGCGCGCGTCTTCGCGAAGCATGCCATCGTGGTCGAGAATGACCGGGGACAGCGTGGATGGCGCGCGCCTTCGACGCCCGCCTACAATGCAGAGCAGCGCTCGCGGTGCGGTGTCGATCGGTTGCAGGATTTAGCCATGCGGCGCGGCGCAGAACGCTTCGGGGCCGCTGGTGCTCCGCGCCCACGCGGCGGTGTCTATGGGCTCGGGCTGAAGGTCGCGGCCGAGCGCGGCTATTCCGGTAGCGATGCCGCCTGCTTCGCCCGCACTTACGCGACCTTCGCTTCGCCTCACCCCGCTCCGCGCGGTCACGTAACCTACGTGATCGCCGGCGCCAGCATGCATTCCTATTCCCAAGAGCTGTTCCGGGCCTGCGGGATCAGCCGTTAGGGTTTCTCGGCGGGATCGATGAGGGCTGCGAGCTTCGCCTGCTCTTCGGGGGACAGCGCTTGCGGCCCTCCAACGGAAGCCGGGCGATTGCGCGCACGCGTCCAGACGAAGCCGAACGCCAGCAGCAGGATCATGAAAGGCGCCGCCCAGAGCAAGGCTGTGCGCGCATTGACCGGCGGGCGCAGCAGCACGAAATCGCCGTAGCGGGCGACGACGAAGTCGACCACCGCCTTGTCGTCATCGCCGCTCACGAGCCTTTCGCGGACAAGGAGGCGCAGATCGCGCGCCAGCGGGGCATCGGAATCGTCGATCGACTGGTTCTGGCAGACCAGGCAGCGCAAGCCGCCGGAAATGGCGCGCGCCCGCTGTTCGAGGGCCGGATTCGGCAGCACCTCGTCGGGCTGCACGGCAAAAGCGCCGACTGCCGTCAGAAGCGCAAAGCCGATGACGAGGGCGATCCGCCGCATCGCCCTACTCCGCTGGCTGGGGCGCAGCGACCGGCGCGGCGCGTTTCGGCGCGGCCAGCCGGAAGCGGCGGTCGGTCAGCGAAAGCCCACCGCCGAAGGCCATGATGATCGCGCCGATCCAGATCAGCAGGATCAGCGGCTTGTCGTAAAGCCGCACCGCGACGCCGCCATCCTGCGCCTCGCCGAGGCTGATATAGGCCTGGCTCAGCCCGTCGGTTCGGATTCCAGCCTCGGTCGTCGGCATGTTGCGGGCGGTGTAGATGCGCTTCGATGCCTCGACCGGCGCCAGCTCGCGATTGCCGGAGAAGAGCTGGAAGCGCGCGACCTCGGCACGGAAATTCGGCCCCGTCCGCGGAGAAACACCTTCCAGGACGATGGTGTAGCGCCCGCTCGTCAGGCGTTCTCCCGGCTTGAGGACCGCGATCGACTCGCTGCTCCAGGCAGCGGCGGCAATGCCGATGATGCTGACGCCGACGCCGGCATGAGCCAGAGCGGTGCCCCAGGCGGAGCGTGGCAAGCCCTTGGCCCGCGACAGCATCGCCTTCCAGCCCTTGGCCCGCGCGACGATGCGCTCGCCGAGGTCGACCGCCGCGCCGAGGACCAGGAAGACGCCGAGGCCGATACCAAGCGGGGCAAGGACCGGCCCGCCCCGCGTGAAGGCAATCAGAGCGAGCGCCGTCAGCACGGCCAATCCGAAGGCGGCGGCATTGCGCTGCGCGGCGCCGAGCAGATCGCCGCGCTTCCAGGCCAGCGACTGGCCGATCGGCAGGATCAGCAGCAGCGGCACCATCACCGGTATGAAGGTGGCGTTGTAGAAGGGCGCCCCGACCGAGATCTTGTCGCCGGTCAACATCTCCAGGACCAGCGGATAGAGCGTGCCGACGAAGACGGTGGCGCAGGCCGTAGCCAGGAAGACGTTGTTGACGACGAGCGCGCTCTCCCGGGAAATCGGCGCGAACAGCCCGCCCTGCCGCAGCAGTGGTGCGCGCCAGGCGAAAAGGGCCAGGGAACCGCCGACGAAGAAGATCAGGATGAAGAGGATGAACAGGCCGCGCGCCGGATCGCTGGCGAAGGAGTGCACCGAGGTCAGCACGCCGGAGCGAACGATGAAGGTGCCGAGCAGCGAGAGCGAGAAGGTCAGGATCGCCAGCAGGATCGTCCAGACCTTGAGCGCGTCGCGCTTCTCCATCACCACCGTCGAGTGGATCAGGGCCGTGCCTGCCAGCCAGGGCATGAAGGAGGCGTTCTCGACCGGGTCCCAGAACCACCAGCCGCCCCAGCCGAGCTCGTAATAGGCCCAGTAGGAGCCCATCGCGATGCCGAGCGTCAGGAAGGTCCAGGCCAGCAGCGTCCAGGGCCGAACCGCACGGGCCCACATCGCGTCGATGCGCCCGTCGATCAGGGCTGCGACGGCGAAGGCATAAGTGATCGAGAAACCGACATAGCCGACATAAAGCAGCGGCGGGTGGATCGCGAGGCCGAGATCCTGCAGGATCGGGTTGAGGTCCTGCCCTTCGGCCGGCGCCGGGGCCAGCCGCTGGAACGGGTTCGAGGTGAAGAGCGTGAAGGCCAGGAACGCCACGGCCACCAGCCCCTGCGCGGCGAGAGTCCCGGCCCGCAGTCGCGGCGGCAGGGAGTTGCGCGACAGCGCCACCAGCGCGCCGAACAGGGTCAGGATCAGCACCCACAGCAGCATCGAGCCTTCGTGGTTTCCCCATACCGAGGTGAGCTTGTAGATCAGCGGCTGCGCCGAATGGGAGTTGGCGACGACATTGCCAACCGAGAAATCCGAGCGGACATAGGACGCGACCAGCGCCGCGAAGGAGAGCGCAACCAGCGCGAAGCTGATCAGGGCCGCGCTGGTTCCGACCGACGCCAGCGCCCTGTCCTGGCGCACGACGCCCCAGAACGGCACCAGCGCCTGGATGACGGAGACGCCGAGCGCGAGAGCCAGCGCGTAATGACCGATCTCGACGATCATGCCGCTCATGGCTTGGCCGGAGCAGATGCAGGAGCGCCGGCGCCGCCGGGCTGCCAATGGCCCTGCTTCTTCAGCGTGTCGGCGACCTCGCGCGGCATGTAGGTCTCGTCGTGCTTCGCCAGCACCGAATCCGCCTTGAAACGCCCTGCCCCTTCGAAGACGCCTTCGGTGACGACGCCCTGCCCCTCGCGGAACAGATCGGGCAGCAGCCCGTCATAGGCGACCTTGATCGCAGTCTTGCTGTCGGTGACAGCGAAAGTAACGCGCTGGCCCGGCCCACGCTGCACCGAACCGGCCTCGACCAGCCCACCCAGCCGCATGCGCGTACCGGGAGCAACGCCCTTCTCGGCGATCTCGGTCGGGCCGTAAAAGAAGACGATCGTGTCGCGCATCGCGAAGAGCACGAGGCCGGCCGCGAAGAACAGCACGGCGCCCGCCGCCGCGATCAGCGCGAGCCGACGCTGCTTGCGGGTCAGGCGGCGCTTGGCGGGAAGCGCGCGAGCTGGTTGGGCGACACTCATGGTGTGGCCTCCTTCAAGGCCAATTCATCGGCCAAGGCATCGATGGCGGCAAGCGAAGCAGCATCCTGAGACAACCTCTCGCGCGCGGTCTTCACCGCCTGCAGCGCTGCCGGTCGATCCCCGAGGACGACGCGGGCCCGGATCAGGCGGCTCCATTCCGGCAACGTCCCGCCGCCCGCGGCCAGACGCTCCGCGAGTCCATCGACCATGCTCCTGATGGCCTGCTGGCGCTCGCCTTCCGGCAAGGCGGCGATCGCCTTGCGGCCGGCATCCGCCTGCATCTGCTCGATACGGGCGCGAACGGCAGCGCTCCATTCCGCCTCGGGCGGCGCATCGGCCAGGAGTTGCTGCAAAGCCGAAAGCGCGCCCTCGCCGTCCCCGTCCTGCTCCTTGGCGACGGCCAGGTAGAAGCGCGCCCGTGCATTCTGCGGATCGAGGCGGACCGCTTCCACCAGCGCTTCGCGCGCAGCGGAGGTCACGACGCCGCCTGCTTCGAGGATGCGGGCTTCGCCGAGGCCGGCGAGCAGATTCGTATCTGGGTTTCCATAGCGGACGGTCGCGGCGAAAGCCTTGGCGGCGTCGTCATATCGCCCCTGCCTCAGATAGATCGGCGCGATCAGCGACCAGCCCTTCGCATCCGTCGGGTTGGCCGCAAGATGCGCCTCCATGCGCGCCAGGACGACCGCGAAATCCTGCTGCGGCCCGGCGTTCTCCAGCCGCACCGCCAAGGGCTGGTCGGGGAAGCCGGGCGAACCGTAGAGTCCATAGACCAGGAGGGCCAGCAGCGGCACGACCGACAGCATCAAGGCAGAGCTCGCGCGGCGGCGACGCAGCGACGGCTCGGTCTCACCCGATGGCCCCGTCTCGTCATTCGCGGCGCGCAGCAGCCGTCGTGCCGCTTCGGCGCGCGCAGCCTCCGCTTCCGGCTCCGCGATCAGCTTGCGCCCGAGATCGCGCTCGATCTCCTTGAGCTGTGCCCGATAGAGGCTCTTGGCATCCGCGACATCGGCGAAGCCCTGTATCCGGCCATGACTCAGCGGCCAGAGCAGGGCGAAGATCGCCGCTCCGGTCATGGCCGCAAAGATCGTCCAGATCATCATGCGGCGTTCTTAGCCAATCGGCGGGCCATGTTCATGGCGACAAAGGGTCACGCGGGTTGGATTTGATCTAGATCGAAGGCAGGACGAGACGCACCCGCAAGCCGCCGAGGGGCGAGCGCTGCAGCGTCAGCTCGCCGCCATAGAGCTTGGCGAGGTCGACGACAATCGAAAGGCCGAGGCCGGAACCGGGCATCGCCTCGTCGAGGCGGCGGCCGCGCTTGAGCACCTCCGCCATCGCCTGGTCCGGCAGGCCCGGGCCGTCGTCATCGATCAGCAGCGCCATCTTCTCGCCCTCGCCGATCCTGCCTTCCGCGATCGAAACCTGGACCGTGGAATTCGCCCATTTGAACGCGTTGTCGAGCAGGTTTCCGAGCATTTCCTCGAAATCCTGCTTCTCGCCGCGAAAACGCAGCGACGGCGGGACCATGTGCGAACCCGTGATGTCCCTGTCCTGGGAGATCTTGATGAAGGTTCGCAGCAGCGCGTCGAGCGACGGAACGACCTCCGTCACACCGCCCAGCGCCCCGGACAAGGCCGCCGCGCGAGCGCGATCGAGGTAGTACTGCACCTGATCGCGCATGATCGCGGTCTGGGTTCTCACGGTCTGCGGAAGCTGGCCGTCATCCGTCCCAGCCTCGTTCATCATCACGCTGAGCGGCGTCTTCAGGGCGTGGGCGAGGTTGCCGACCTGGGTGCGGGCGCGGTCGAGGATTTCGTGATTGGCATCGATCAGCTCGTTGAGCTCGCTCGCGAGCGGCGCAAGGTCAGGTGGATACTGACCGGCGATGCGCGGGCTCTCGCCCGTCCGCACCGAACCGACGGCAGCGCGCAGCCGCACCAGCGGCCGCAGGCCGAAGCGCACTTGCACGAGCGTCGAGGCGACCAGCGCGATGCCGAGCAGCAGGAAGGTCATCGCCAGCGCGAAGCGGAAGTCCTGGATATCGCCTTCGATCTCGTCGGCCGGCGCGGCGACGGCAACGGTGAAGCGCCCGTCCTCGCCGACATCGATCTCGCGCTCCAGAATTCGCAGCAGGCGGTCGTCCGGGCCGGAGACATAGCTTTCGCGCAGTCCGCGGCTGTTCGGCGCGATCGACTGGTCGAGCAGCTTCGGGAGCTGGCCGCCCACCAGCGAGCGCGAGGCGCGGACGTTCGGACGCTCGCCATCGAGGCGGGTGATCTGCCAGTACCAGCCGGTGAGCGGCAGATCGAAACGCGGCTCGCCGAGGTCGCCGATCGTCTGGCGTTCGGTTTCCGGTGGCGCCGCGAGGTCGGCGACCAGTTGCTTGATGTAGACCGAAAGCCGCTCGTCGAAGCCGCGCTCGGCCGAGCGGCGATAGAAGGTCGTGAGGCCAACGCCTGCAAGGACCAGGATCAGGACGCAGCAGAAAGCTGCCGAGAGAAACAGCCGCGCTCCCAGCGAATAGCGATGGGATTTGAGGACCATCTCCCGCGATCAGACCTTTTCCGGAGCGGCGGCGATATAGCCCAGACCCCGGACGGTCTCGATGATATCCACGCCCAGCTTCTTGCGCAGGCGGCCGACGAAGACCTCGATCGTATTGGAATCGCGGTCGAAATCCTGGTCGTAGAGATGCTCCACCAGCTCGGTTCGCGAGACGACGCGTCCCTGGTGATGCATCAGATAGGACAGCAGCCGATACTCGTGCGAGGTCAGCTTCACCGGATTGCCGTCGACGACGACGCGGCTAGCGCGTGTATCGAGGCGGACGGGGCCGCAGACGAGCTCGGAGGTCGCGTGCCCCGCGGCGCGGCGCAGCAGCGCGCGCACCCGCGCCAGCAGTTCCTCGACATGGAAGGGCTTGACGACATAGTCGTCGGCACCGGCATCGAAACCGCCGACCTTGTCGCTCCAGCGATCCCGCGCCGTGAGAATCAGGACGGGCATGGTCTTGCCGGCCCGGCGCCAGCCTTGCAGCACCGCGACGCCATCGACCTTGGGCAGGCCGAGGTCGAGGATGACGGCGTCATAGGGCTCGGTCTCGCCGAGATAGAGCCCCTCCTCGCCGTCGAAAGCCTTGTCGACGGCGTAGCCGGCGTTCTCCAGCGCGGTCACGATCTGGCGGTTGAGGTCCTTGTCGTCCTCGACGACGAGCAGTCTCACGGTCGGTACGCTCCAGTTTGTGCAGATGTCCGCAAGGTGGTCAGCGGATGGTGGCGATCTTGCCGGATTGTCCTTCCAGCGTCACCCGGGCAACGCGTCCGTCGCGTTTCAACGTGGTGACGACATAGACGAACTCGTCGCCCTGGCGGCAGAGCCTGATGCGGACGACCTCGCCCGGCGCTGCGTGGCGGGCATGGCGCGAGGCTTCGGCCGGCTGCATGACTCGCCCCTCGGCAACGGCATCGCGCGTTTCGTCGGAAGACAGGCAGGACATAGGCGTCGCGTCGTCGACGCGGATGATCGGCATCGGCGGAGACATCATGAGCGCGAAAGCGAGGATCGGTTCGACCGGCATCATCGACATGGGCTAATCCCATCCGCGTGAATGCGCCATGAATGCACCACCCCGTCCACAACCTAGACTAGATCATGCCACGGCGATCCGTCCACGCCATTCGCGCCCTCGCCCCATGGTTGTGCTGAGTTGCGCTACCGACAAGGCGAGTTCGGCCTGGCTAGAGCCGAAATCGGCGAGTTCCTGCGCAGTGGAATAGAGCCACCCCGGCGTATTCACGATTTCGGCATGGACGAGTGTGTCGCCATCGAGAACGCGAATCTCATAGCGTTCGTTGTCCTCCCCGAGCGGCACCTCCACCAGCTCCCATGAGTCGCCGTCGAGACGTGTGCGCCGGATCCAGCTCAGCTGGATGCCCGCCCCGGATCGCCGCGCTTTCGGTCGGACAGGAGACATCGGGAGCAACGCATCCCCCGCAACCGTCGTCGTGAACTCCGCCATCGTCGAATCACCGACGTCATGACGTGCAGGGCCGACCCGATAGCGCAGCTCCCTGCCGATGTCGGAGAGATCGGTCGTCAGCGTCGCCGCCGATCCATCGAGCGCGACGACGCGGGCGCCGGGCGGCAGATGGCGCGATGCCGCCGCCTCTGATCCCCCGATCCCGCGAACGAAGCCAGAAAGGCGGAAGCGTTGCGGGCCGACGAGATCGACCTGCGCCGCGGTGACGATCTCGATCGCGCCGTCCTCGCCGATCAAGGCCAGGGCGTTCGCGCCGGCCAGTGCCGCCTCCGGCGATACCGATGAAAGGATGCCGCCGCGCAGCCTGACTTCGAGCACAGCGCGCCGGTCCGTCCGCCAGGTTGGTCCCGGCGGCAGCTCGGTCAGAGTTTCGCCGACGATCGAGGGAGCCTCGACGAATCCGGCGACATCGAACAGCCCGGCCTCGTTTGCTGCCCAGATCGCCAGTGCACCGGGCCAGGGCGAGGCGAAGGCCGCGAGCGACAGCAACGCAGGAGGCTGCGCGGCAACGAGCGGGACGGCTAGCGGGACGGCGAGCGGCCGTCCGGGCAAGGCCGGCGGCGCTCGCGGCGGACGGCCTCCGCCCTTTGCACCAGCGATCGAGTAGATCGCCGGCTCGACGGCGCGCGCATTGACCTGGCGAGTCGCTCCGTCGGCGATGCGCACGACACGGAACAGCCTCCTGTCGCCATCGACGGGCAGGGAGACGACATCACCCGGCTCCAGATCGACACAGCGGGGGGAAAGCTCGCATTCCAGCGTCTCGCGCGCCGCCCAGGCCTCCTGCAGGCGCTGATCGGCCAGGCGCTGCCCCTCGGCGGATCGCGTCACGATGGCCATCTCGACGGCGACCTCGCGCCGGGCGGCGCCGGCAAGGCGGCGCGAACGCGCGGCGGCGCTGCGATAATCGCTTTCGCTGTCGCTGAAGCCGAGGCGCAGTTCCAGCGGCAGCTCGGTTTCCTGGCTGCGGCGCAGCGTGAAGGGTTCGCCGTCGCGGTTCGGGACGAAATCGTCGGAGACGAGGAGCCGGGATACCCGGCCGCCGCGTCCTTCGAAGCGAAGTCGCCCGGAACTCATCACGGCATCGAAGCCGAAGGTTTGGGCCAACGGCTCGAGCGCCTGACGCGCCGATAGCGGGCGATCGAGCACATAACCGTCCACGAACCCGTCGACGGCTATGTCCGTGGCCGGCGGCAGGCCGAAATCGGCGAGCAGCTTCGAAACGAGCCGATCGATCGGCGTGCCTTCGAGCCGGCCGTTCAGCCAGTGCCCGGTCTCGTAATTGGCGCCATCAGCCCAGATACCGCCGAGATCCGGGAAGGCCGGGAATGGCCGCGCATCCCAATTCCAGACGACGATATGCGCCGGGTCGATCATCCTGATGCCGCTTGTCGGATGAACCGGGTTGCGCGCGGCATCGAATCCGACCCGGGCCGGATCGAAGCCGGAGATGATCGCCTCCAGCCCGCGCGCCTGCACAAGATCGTCGCGCGCGCCGCTGGAGAACGGCGGAAAGCCGCCCTCGGCGGAACGGGCATCGGGAAAGACATTGGGCGCGTTCGCGCCCTTGTCCACCGCCGGAATGCCGATCTCCGTCAGCCAGATCGGCTTCGCACCCGGCACGAAGGGCGTGGCGGTCGTCTCCGCCCCGCCAGAACGCCGGATATGAGGGTGGCTCCACCAGCCGTGGAGATCTTTTGGCCGGAACAGCCAGGGCTTTGCAGAAGATCCATCGGTGATGGGCAGGCGGGCCTGCGCGGCGCGGGCCGCTTCATCGGCGTAGTACCAGTCATGGGCCTCGCCGGAGGTCAGCCGATTTCGCAGATACGTCAGATCAGCGGGACTGCGCGCCACCACCGCATCGACGTGGTCGCCCGAGTCGCGCCAATCCGAGAGCGGCGGATAGTAGTCGATGCCGATCGCGCCGATCGCGGGCGATGCCCAGAGCGAATCGAGCGGAAAATCGATGTCCTGGCCGTCAGAGCGAACATCGGCACCGTATTCCGTCCAGTCGGCGCCATACGTCAAGGTCGCCGAGGGCAGGATGGTTTTGACGTCCTGCGCGATCGCGGCGAGGTGGTCGGCCATCGGATAGCCCGAGCCATCGCGCAGATGCGTGAGCCCGACCATCTCCGATCCGATCAGAAACCCCTCCACGCCGCCCGCAGCCTGCGCCAGCATCGCGCAATGCATGACGAGGCGGCGATAGGACCAATCGTCGGGCTTGGCGCAGCCCACCACATCGCCGGAGAGGTTCATGTCGGCAGGCTCGACGGTGCCGACGAAAGAGGAAATCTGCGCGGCGACGGCAGCCGTCCCCTCCGGGCTTCCCGGACGATCGGACGCCGGGTCGCAGCTGATCCGCCCTCGCCAGGGATAGCGCGGCTGCGCCACATCTCCGGTCCATGGGTCCGGCAGGGCATTGTCGGCCGGGATATCCATCATCAGGAAGGGGTAGAGAACGACTTCGAGCCCATAGTCGAAGCGCAGCCGCCGGATCAGCGCGATGACGCTCTCGTCGGAAGGTGTGCCGCCGAAGGCCGGCCGGCCGTCGATCTGGCTCACGGCGCGAGCGGTCGTTCGGGCAAGACCCGCGACCGACCATTCGGCGCCGACCGTCGGCTTGTGCGGAATCTCGACGCGTGGCGCGACGCTGCAGGATCCGGCCCGGAGATCGTCGCCGAACCAGGACACGACCAACGAAATCGAACGCAGATTGGGACAGAGCGCGATGAGATGGCCGAGAGCGGTATCGACATCCGCGCCGCCATAAAGCTGGTGACGCGTCAGGCTCTCGCTGACGCCCGGCTCGGGCTCGTGGCTGACCGGCCTGACGTCGTATACGAACTCGCCGGCGCCCGGGATCAGCGAGACGGCGCGGATCATGCCGCCCAAACCTTCAACCGCCCGCACGACCTCGAAATCGAACTGCGGCACGCGATTGCCGTAGTCAGCCAGCGGAAAGCGCTCGAACACGACATAGGCAAGGCCGCGATAGGCCGGTGCCTCACCCGCTTCCTTCGCGACGATGAGCGGATCGGGTTCCTGCGTCTCATGGCCGTGATGCACGCGCATCGTGAAGGTGCTCACGTCGAGTTCGCGGCCATCGACCCAAATCCGCCTGATGAAGGCGATCGAGCCCTCGCAAAGGCCGATCGCGAGATTGGCGTGGTAGCTGTAGGTCGTCTCGTAGGTCTTCTTCGCGCGCCCGCCCTTGCCGCCGCTCTTGCTGCGGCTGACCGAGACCGTGACCTCCTCCTCGAAGCGTGTCGCCCAGATGAGCTGGCCGCCGAGCCGCGCGCGGCCGTACATACGCGGGATCGCCCCGCCTTCCGTGGCGACGAGGCCGTTGACCTCCTTCAGGCGCGGCCCCTGGACGACCTTGTTGCCGCCGGAGCCGCCGAGCCAGGCCTGGTCGATGCTCGCGCCCGCCAGCCCGCCGAGCGCCTGGCCGATGGCGCCGCCGACCGGCCCACCCAGCGCCGTGCCGAGCGCCGCGCCCGCGACCTGGAGAAGAAGCGTCGCCATCAGTCGGTCACTCCGGGAAAGGAAAAGGCGTCGCTGAGATGGCGCCGCCACCAGGGCGTGAACGCGACTTCCGCGACCACCGCGCCATCATGGGCGTGAATGATGCGGTCCGGTTCGCTCAGGATGGCGCAATGCTTGGCCGGCAGGTGCTCACGCCAGCGAAAGAGCAGCACATCGCCCGGCCGCTCCCCGCCTCCCGCGACCGGCTGGAGATGCCGCATCGCCGCTGTTGCGAGGGTTTCCTGCCGCAAGCTCTCGGCCCAGTAGGGCGAATAGGGCGGGGGCGCTTCCGGTTCCTCCCCCAGGAGGTCGCGCCAGATGCCCCGGACGAGGCCGAGGCAATCGCAGCCGATGCCCTGCAACGAGGCCTGATGGTGATAGGGCGTGCCGAGCCAGAGCCGCGCGGCTTCGACGATCTCGCCGCGCCTCACCGGAACAGGCTCCCGCCGTCGAGCGCGCCGTCGCCGGGACGAACGCCGCCGATGATGAAATCCGTGGTCGGCATATGCGGGAAGCCGCGGAAATTGGCGCCGTTCCCGAACTTCGCCCGGCAGGTGGCGAAGCTCTTGTCGCAGCCCGGCGTCACGCTGAAGCCGTCGCCGGCCAGGATCGTCGCGGCCGGCGATTGCCAGAGCTGGAAGATCGCCCGGTCGCCTTCGATGCCGTGCCGCTTCACCTCCGTGGCGAAGCCGGCATTCGCGCCGCTGGTGAAGAGGAGCCGCCCGCCGGTGAAATGCCCGTCCAGATAGGAGGACAGCCCCGTCGCGGCCAGTCCCAGGCGGCCATCGCTGGTGGTCACATGCGACGCGGCAGACACAAGCGCCGCGCCGCAGCGCGCATCGCCCAGATCGGCCGAGCAGGAGCGCAGATAAAGCCGCCCGCGCTCCTCGTCGAAGGCCTTCGCGAAGCTGCGGATCTCGGCCGTGAAGCCGAGTTCGCCGCGCTTGATCTCGCCGACGAAACCCTCTTCCAGCAATAGCCTTTGCCCAGGCTCGGACCAGTTGACCAGCCAGATGCGCAGGCGGGCGTCGTCATAGAGGCCGCGTGCCAGATCGGCTTCGTTCAGCCCGGTCGCCGCGAAGGCGCCGGCGACGTCGCCACCGCCGATGGCGAAGCCGATTTCCGACGTCGCTTCGGCCGCTTCCAGACCGGTCACTGCCGCAAAGGTCACGCCGTCGAAGGACAGAGAGCGGTCATGATCGGTGAAAGCCAGCACCAGCCCATCGCGGCGCGTCAGGGTCCAGCAACGGCACAATGTGGTCGCGCCGCCTTCGAGATGGGTGGCGAGAGCGGCAGGGATGTCGCGCATGATGCAGGCCTCAGGGGATGATCTCGACGACGGGAATGCGTGGGATCTCGCCGGCCTCGAAGGCAGAGAGATCGACCTCGATCGCGTCGATGTCGAACCGGACGGGCACATCGAAAGCAAAGCCAGCCGTGATCGCGGCGGCAGGCGGCGGGATCGCACCGGGCGGGAAGGTGACGCGCCCGGTCGCCAGGTCGCAGGCGAACGCCCCCGCCATCTGCTCGACTCCATCAAGCGCGATCCGCACGGTGCCGTCGCAGGGCTTGGCGATCATGCGGCTGTATGCCGATGCGCCCGAACCATAGGCCTTGCAGAGCTGGAACACCGCGGTAACGCCGTCGCCGGTTCCGATCATCTGGTCCATCGCTGCCGGGGCGTGCGATGGCGGGCAGCTCTTCCAGTCGAGCTGGTCGCGCCAGCGGAAGCCGTAGAGCCTGCCGCGGCGCTCCTCGAAGAAGCTCACCACCGCCGCCAGCGCGTCGAAGCTGCGGACACCGAGCCCGGCATCGTAGCGACGCCGCGAATGCGCCCAGCGGCTGTTGCGGACCTCGCGACCGGAGGCGAGCGTGATGATCTGGGTCTGGCGCTCCGGCCCCCCGCGCGCACCGCGGGCCACATCGAGCGGAAAGCGGACCTCATGAAAATCGGCCATGCCGTCGCCCCTCAGAGTGCCCGGTTGCCGCGTGCGACGGCGCGGGCAATCGCGGCCGAGACCTGCGCTTCCGAGCGGCGGAAGCTGTCTGCATCGGGCGTCGAGACCTGCACGACGACGCTGAGCGGACGCGATGCTCCACTCCCGGCCCGCACGCCAAGGCGCCCGTCCGGGCCGCGCGAGAGCGGCATGATCGCCTCGGCACCGCGCTCGCCCATCAGGCCGAGACCGCGCCCCGTCGGAAAATATGAGGGGGAGGCGACAACGCCGCCCTCGGCAAAGGCCTTGACGGGAACGCTTCCGCCCATGGAACCGAAGCTGAGGCCGCTGAAGAGACCGGTGAGGCTTTTGATGCCCGTTCCGAGCAGGCTGGAGAGGCCGGTCTGCAGTGGTTTCAGCGCCGTCTTCAGCAGGCTGTCGGTCATCGAACGGCCGACACTGCGCAGCACATCCTCGAAGCGCTTGCCCTCCACGATACCACGCGAAAACGCATTGATGATCGATTTACCAAAGCTTTCCGAGGATTTACTCAGAGATTGAGTCAACTTGTCCATCGACTGAAGATCGGACAGACGGGTGGAATCGACGCTTTCGTCGCTGGCCATGGTCATCCTCTTGAGAAAATGCTTGAAGACTCTGCGTCAGGCATCTGCATAGGCAGCCATCAGCGCCGCCAAGGTGACGCGCTCCGTCGTGCCGCCTGCGCCGCCACGCTGCGCCTTCAGCGCTGCCGCGATCTCGCACGGTGTTGCCGCCCAGAACTGCTCCGGAGACCAGGCCAGTCGCCCGAGTCCGAAGGCCATGACCTCCTCCCAGGGAAAGGCCGCCGGCGCCGTCACAGCTCCGGCGGCTGCGGAGGGTGGGCGCCCTGCCCTTCGCCGAAGGTCGCTTCGAGCAGCGCGATCGCCGCCTTGATCGCGCCGTTCAGCCCGCCGTCGAAAGAGAGGTCCGCAACGTCCTCGTCGCGGATCGCCTTGCCAGCCCCCCGCAGGCCGGCAGCGATGATGCGGATGATGTCGCGGGCCGAGAGGCGTCCGTCGACGAAGCGCTCGCCGAGAGCCGGCAAGCTGTCGACGGCAAAGGCCTGCTCGAGCTCGGCGAGAGCGCCCAGCGTCAGCCGCATCGGCAGCGTCTCGCCGGCCACCATGAGCGCGGTCTCACCGCGATGACGATTGACCATTGCCGCCTCCCTAAAGTGCCGCGAAGGCCAGCAGCCCGGCCGATTCCAGCGAGAGGTCGAAGGTGACCTCGCCGGCATGGTCGCCGCGATATTCGAGGCTCGTTAGCTGGAACGGGCCTGTGATCGCCCCGAAATCGGGCACGATGACCTGCCAGTCCCGGATTGCGCCATCGAAGAACACCTGACGCACCAGAGCGTCGGACGCTTCATCCTTGAAGATGCCGGCACCGCTGATGCTGGCGCGGCGCACGCCGGCTCCGGCCAGCAATTCGCGCCAGCGCCCGGCCGATTCCGAATGGGTGACATCGACGGTCTCGGCGTTGAACGCGATCTGGCGTGCCCTCAGGCCCGCCACGGTGACGAAAGCGCCGGCGCCATCTGCTGCCTTGAGCAGCAAATCCTTGCCCTTCTGTGCCGCCATGCAGCTTCTCCTTCACGATCAGAGTGTTTCGGTGACGGCGCGGAAGCGGATCGTCACAAAGCTGAGCCCATTGCGGGGCTCGCGGGCGAGCCGGCTGGAAAGCCAGCGCAAATTGACAAGGGCGTGCCCCTCGGGGGCGAGTTCGGCGTCATCGAGCGCCCCGACGATCAGGCCCGCCGCCTCCAGCGCCTGGCGCGACGAACCGCTCTGGGCGGCCCAGACGACGAGAGCGAGTTCCTGTTCGCAACCGCGATCGCTGCCGGTCGACCAGTCACGCGCCTCGACCTCGCCATGAACGACATAGAGCCCGCGCGCCGCGCGCGGCGCCTCGTCATGGACACGCCCCGGGCCGATCAACGCGGTCAGCGCGGCATCGGCCGCCAGACGGGTCTGGATCGCCGCGCGCATAGCCAGGATCGCGTCGCTCATGGCTTCACCTCCTCGACCAGGCAGACGAGGCGCCGGCGCGAGCCGTCCGGATCGGCGACCGCGCGGATGTCGAAGATGCGGTCGCCGTCGCGCAGCCGCTTTGCGGCATCGACATCGCCGCGCCAGCGCAGGGTCACGCGATAGGTTGCGCTCTGCTCCGGGCGCCCCTGGCGCCATTGCTCCGCGCCGGAGACCCATTCGAGCTGCGCCCAGAAGGCCGCCAGCGTCTCGAAGGCCTGCGTCGCGCCGCCGATGCCGTCCGGCGTCGCGACCGGCGCCTCCAGAAGGAGCCTGCGCTTCAACCGACCAACCGCGGCAGATGCAGCGTTCGCCATGGCTCAAAGCCTTCCGCGGCGGAATGGCGCGACCAATGCGGCGATTGCGCCCGGCAGCGCCCGCGCATCGCGGCTGGCGACATCGCCGCGCTCCTCGAACCAGCGGGCGGCCAATCGCAGCACCGCCTGGCGCAGCGGAGCGGGAACGGCGGCGGCGGTCGCTCCGTAGCCGGCCACGACATCGATTTCGATGGCGCCGTGATCGCGGCCGATCTCGGGCACCTCGCCGGTCAGGCGGATCAGGGGCGGATCGGCACTCCGGTCGAGCGTCAATGCCGCTTCGGCCACCGTCTGCGCTGCGCCAAGCATGTCGTAGACACGGGCCGCTTCGATCCGCGCAATCGGGGATAGCGGCATCCGGATCTCGCCCTTGGCGGGCCAGCGATCCAGCACGATGCGCCAGCGCTGCTCGATCAGGCAGCGGCCGGCCGCCGCCTCGATCATCAGCCTGGAAGCCGTGAGCAGCGTGGAGAGCAGTTCGTCCTCGTCGCTCTGGTCCAGGCGCAGGAATTGCCGGGCCTCGGTGAGCGTCACCGGTTCCGTCGCTGGTGGAGCCAGGGCAAGCGGCGTCATGATCGTCCCCTTCGAAGTGTCTGAGAGGTTCATTTGCGGGGCGCGGCGCGCTATCAGCGTCCCCTGGAAAAGGAGCGCCCGATGCGCATTGCGAATTGGATTGTCGCCGCCGGACTCAGCTCCATCGCCTGCGGGCTTGGAGCCCCGTCGGCAGAAGCCGTCGTCGGCGGGCGCGAGGGCGGGCCGGCCGCCAGCTCGACATTGATGGTGCTCAACGCACGCGGCGGCGTGTGCAGCGGGATCGTGCTGTCGCCGCGCGCTATCCTGACCGCGGCGCATTGCGCAGCTGGCGGAACCGAGTTGCGCATCCATTGGCGAGAGGCGGGCGAGCCCGTCCTGATCGCGCCCGCATCGGTCGGCCTGCACCCCGAATTCGACGCCGGCGCGATCCGCAACCGCCGGCGGTCGATCGATCTCGCCCTGATCCGGCTGGCCGAGCCTTTGCCGGCGCGTTTCGCGCCTGCCGATCTCGTCGATGGCTCGCTGCCACGTGCAGGCAGTCCGGTGACGCTCGCGGGCTATGGCGTGGCGCGCGAGGGCGAAGCCCGCAGCACGGGAACCTACCGATCCGCCGCGCTGATGGCTGTCGAACCCTATGGCCCCGGCCGCATCCTGCTCTGGGCCGCGGATCCGGCCGGTGCCGGCAAGCAGCCCGGCGCCAGTGCCTGTCAGGGCGATTCCGGCGGGCCCATCTTCGCCGATGGGGGAGTCAGCGCCGTCACCAGCTGGTCGACCGGTCCGAAGGGCCGCAGTTGCGGCCTTCTCAGCCAGGGCGTTCTGGTGGCGCCGCAGCGGCACTGGATCGACGCGACGCTGTCGCAATGGGGAGAAACGGCGCGCTGGTCGAAGGGCCGGTGAAAACGCTGGACTGCGCCGCACCACCTCCTAGATTGATCTGCCATTCACTGGTTCGCATCATGACCCTGCGCTCGCTGTCCGCTTTCGCGTTTTCTCTGGTCGCCGCCGTGACGGCACAGCCTGCCCTTGCTGTGGTGGGCGGCGTCGACTCGCGCGATGCCCAAGGCGCCCGCGCCTGGACGGTGCGAGTGGAAACCAGCCGCGGCGAGCTCTGCTCGGGCGCGGTGATCGCCCCGGAAATCGTGCTGACCGCGGCCCATTGCCTGATGGGTGGCGGCTCGATCAGCATCGTCAGCCTCGATTCCCGTTTCCGGGCACGCCGGCAGCTCGTTGTCGCCGTCCTGCCTCATCCGAGTTTCGTGCCCGGCACGACACCGCGCACGCAGCCCGGTACCGACCTCGCCTTGCTGCGTGTGGCGCAGCCGCTGCCGCAGGATATCGAACCGCTCACCCTGGGCGGCGGCCTCTGGCAAGGCGAGACCCTGACCATGGCGGGCTACGGCCTCTCGGCCGAGAACAACAAGCGCACGGCCCGGCGCCTGCGCGAGACCCAGTTGCTCAACGCCGGCAACTACACGACCCAGAACACGGTCAAGGTCGCGGTCGATGTCGAAGCGCGCGGCGAATCGCCCGGTGCCGGCGCCTGCAGGGGCGATTCCGGCGGCCCGGTGCTGCGCGGCCCGCCCCGCTCGCGCGATCTGGTCGGGATCGTCAGCTGGTCGAGCGGGCCGCTCAACACGCGGGCTCGCCTCATCTGCGGCGGCTTCACCGCGATCACCCCCGTCAGCGAGCACAGCAGCTGGATTTCGGAAGGCAGCGCCCGGCTGCTCTCGTTCGGAAGCGAGACGCGGCCGGACGAAGCGTCGCAGCCGCGTGCCGCCTTCAGCTGGTGGTTTTCGCGCTGACCGGCGTCAGACCGCGAACTTCAGCCCCTTGATCGCGGCGAAATCCTGGACGCCGCCACCGACGCGCTTGGTGGTGTAGAACAGCACATAGGGCTTGGCGGAGTACGGATCGCGCAGGATGCGGACCCCGGCCCGGTCGACGACGAGATAGCCGCGCCGGAAGTCGCCGAAGGCGATGGAAACCGCGTTGTTGGCGATATTGGGCATGTCCTCCGCCTCAGCCACCGGGAAGCCGAGCAGCGTCGCCGGCGCGCCGGCCGAGGCCGGGGGCTGCCAGAGATACTGACCGCTGGTGTCCTTGAATTTGCGGATCGCCGCTTGCGTCTTGCGGTTCATGACGAAGGAGGCGTTCTGGCGGTAGCCGGCCTTCAGCGCATAAACCAGATCGACCAGCACATCCGAGGGGTTGGAGGCCGGGAAGGCGCCGGCAACGCCGGAGTTGAGCACGCCGATATTGCCCCAGCTCCAGCTGGCGTCGGCGATCGTCGGATAAGCGAGGAAGCCCTTGGGCTTGTCGACGCCGTCGCCGTTGACGAAGGCGGCGCCCTCCTGCTCTGCGAAGGCGTGCTCGACCTCTTCCGCGATCCACTGGTCGATATTGACGATCGCATCGTCGAGCAGCGTCTGCGTCGCAGCCGGCATGGCATAGAGTTCCATGGCCGGGAAGGAGAGTTCCGCGAGCGTCGGCGAGCCGGCCTGCGGCCGCGCCGCCGTCTCCGCCACCCAGCCGGAGGCCGGGCCGGTGGTCGAGAATGCCTTCTTGTAGGTGCCGGAAGAGATGGTCCGTACCGTCGCCAGGGAGCGGATCGGCGAGACATTCGCCAGGCGGCGCAGAATCTCGCCTTCCACCGTGGACGGCGCGAGATAGCCGCCATCCGGGCCTGAGCCGGCCGAGAGCGCCTTGGACTCGAGCCGTTTCAGGCCACCCGCCTCGCCGCTGCGGACATAGGCCGCGAAGGCCGCCTTATGCTCGGCGACGAGCGGATCGCGATGGCCGCCCTGATGGCCGCTTTCATGGCCGAGAGCCGGACGGGCGCGGTCGAGCGTCAGGCGGTCGATGCGGCGCATCGTGTCGTCGAGCGCGGAATCCAGCCGGGTGAGCTTCTCCTCGGTCAGTGGATCGGCACCGTGGCGGGCTTCGATTCCCGCAAGGCGCTCGTCATTGGCGGCGCGGTAGCTTTCGAGCGTGTAGCGCAGATCCTCGAAGGCGAGCGTCAGGTCGGCGCCGGACGCCTTGGTCTCGGGGGCGTGGTCGAGATGGGTCATGGGTTTTCCTCTGGATGAAAGGTCAGGCGAAAGCCGGCGCGCGGAAGGCCGTCTTGACGGCGCTGATGCGGGCCTGAGGAAGCATCGGGAAGGTGACGATCGAGACCTCCCAGAGATCGACGCGTTCCAGCCGGCGCAGCCCCGTCCGGGGCTCGTTGCGCGCCTTCTCGGGGCGGAAACCGATCGACAGCCCGTCGATGGCGCCTTCCCGCATCAGCGCATGGATCTCGCGGGCGCGCGCGACGGCCAGCGAAATCCTGCCGCGTACGAACAAGCCCCGGCTGTCCTCGATCAGGCTGAGCCAGCGTCCGATCGGCTCGGCCGGATCATGCTGCCAGAGCAGCTTGATGCCGGATGGTCCGCGACGGAACAGGCTGTCGCGGAAGGCGCCGGGCTCGACCACGTCCTTGCCGAGATCGGGGATGCGAAAGAGGCTGGCATAGCCCTCGAAGCTGCCGTCGGGCGCGATACGCGAAGGTTGCAGAGGCAGGAGCTTGGATTCGAGCGGCAGGCGGAACGGCGTGTTCATCGGCCGCCCTCGCCGCCCTTGCCGGCCTGCGGGCGCCCGCCTTCGAGCTTCGACAGATTTCGCACGAAGCTGCTGAAGGTGTCCGCCGTCACGCCGCCGGGGCGCGCCTTGGCGGGGTGTGCCCGGCCAGCGGGCGTCCGTTTCGACGGCGGTCTCGCATCATTGGTGCCCCTCAAGACTGATCCCCCTCATGGCGTGCGTTGAAACGGTTGAGCTCGCGGACGAAATCGTCGAAGCGGCGATTGGCTGCCGTCAGCTCGCGCAGGACGATC
Organism: Allobosea sp. RIT-PG3_2; assembly: GCF_057321085.1. Taxonomy (NCBI): domain Bacteria; kingdom Pseudomonadati; phylum Pseudomonadota; class Alphaproteobacteria; order Hyphomicrobiales; family Alloboseaceae; genus Allobosea; species Allobosea sp. RIT-PG3_2. The sequence goes on from NZ_JBXWCA010000001.1 coordinate 1,183,664, forward strand.
CAGGCGAGGCCTGAGGCGCTGGCGGCCCAGAGCAGCAGGCCGAGATGGCCGACATCGGCCCGGCCGACGAAGGCCGTGACGATCTGGTCGAGCATGTTCATGATTGCTCCTTCCCCGAGGCACGCCGGCCGTAGCCGACGGCCTCGCGTTTCTCGTCATCGTCGAGGAAGCTTGCGGCGCCCAGGCGCCGCCAGAGCGACTCCCGCTCGTCTGCCAGCGCTTCCACGGCATCGAGGTCGGGCTCCAGCATGAGGTCGTCCCCGAAGGCGGGCCCAAGCCATTGCGCCAGGGACTGCGCGGTGCGCTTCACCAGCGGGATCACCGTTTGCCGCCAGAGCGCGCGGTTCGCCTCGGCGAAATTGGCGCGCGTGTTGTCGCCGGGCAGGCCGAGCAGCAGCGGTGGCACGCCGAAAGCGAGCGCGATCTCGCGGGCCGCGACACCCTTGGCCGCGACGAAATCCAGCTCCGCCGGTGTCAGCGACAGCGGCTTCCAGTCGAGACCGCCCTCGAGAAGCAGCGGCCGGCCGGCATTTCGCGCGCCCTGGAAGGACTCTTCCAGCTCCTGCTTCAGCCGCTCGAACTGCGCCTCGGTCAGCGTCGCGCCTTCCGGCCCGTCATAGACCAGGGCTCCGGAGGGCCTTGCGGCGTTGTCGAGCAGAGCCTTGTGCCAGTTGCTGGCGGCGTTGTGGATATCGAGCGAGATGGCCGCGGCCTCGATGGGCGAGAGGCCATAGTGGTCGTCGACCGGGTGGAACTGCGTCAGATGGAGGATGGGCGGCAATCCGGCCTCGTCCTGCCGGAACCGCACGGTGTCGCCGCCGACCGTATAGTCGTAAGCTTCCGGCCAGCCGTCGCGGCCGGGCACGACCCGCATCCGGTCCGGCCGGAGCGCATAGAGCTCGCGGGGTTCCCGCCCGGTGCTGACTGCCTCGACATAGGCGTTGCCGGCGACGAGCAGGTGGCCGAACAGCATGTCGCGGAAGGCGATGCCGCCCTGGCGCGGATTGGGCCGCTCGATCAGTGCGAGCGCCGGATGGTCCGGCATCTCGCGGGATCCGACCTTGGCGATGAGCGGGGTCTGGGCCGCCGCCTCGGCGATCAGCCGGAAGCAGCGATGCACCACCGGGTTGCGCTCATAGCCTTCGCGCGACAGCGCGACGTAGTCGCGCGGCGTCCAGACCGCGCGCCCGGCTTCATGGAGGGCGATCAGCGGCCCGACGCGCGAACGCTTCTGATCCGGCGCGGCAAAGCCGCGCAGGCTGCGAAGAAAATCGAACATGGAGATCTCGCTTTTGGAGCGTGAAATGAATTGGCGGCGTAACCAGCCGTCATGCTCGGGCTTGACCCGAGCATCTCGGAAACCAGCATTCTCCCGTCGTGGAATTCTCGGGTCAGCGCCTTCCGGCGCCCCAGAATGACGACTGGGGCTACATCCCCCTCACCCGTGGCCTTCCCTTCGGCGCGAGCATCAGATGGGTCAGCGCCCAGACGAGTGCGTCGAGCCGGTCGGGCGAGCGGCCGCTTTCGAGGCCGCCCGGGCCGAAGGCGCACATCTCGTCCTCCAGCTCGGGAAAGGCGCCGGCATGCCGGACCCGGCCCTGCGCATAGAGCGCCGCCACCGGCTCGGCCCTCAGATATTTGCCCCGCGTCGCCCTGACGGAGACGACGGGAACGCCGGCATCGACCTCACGGATGATGCTCCCGACCATTTCGCCACCCTGGTTGACCTCGACCACCAGCGCATCCGCCTCGTGCCGGCGATAGAGCGCGACGGCCTTTTCGGCCCATTCATGCGGTCTGGCGCCGGCGAGCGTCGCATCTTCCAGCACATGGCCGATGCCGTTGCCATCGATGCCCGCCACCACCAGCCCGCACCGGTCGGCCCGCTGCGAGGAGGAAGCCGGTGGATCGACCGCGACGGCGATCCGGGCCAGCGAAGCAGGCTGTGCTTCGCGGGACGCCTCGATCATCGCCCGCGTCCAGAGTGCGTCGGGGCTCTCCTCGACGATCTCGCCGTCGAGCTCCTGCCGGCCAAGTCGCGTGCCGCCATAGGTTTCCGTGACGGTGCGGACGAACTCGGCGGCGAGATTAAAACGGTTGTCCTGCGTCCTCGAGCGGCTCACGGCGACGTGCAGGTCGGTCAGGAGGCGCTTTATCAGCGGCACCGGCCGCGGTGTCGTCGTGACGATCTGACGGGGATGATCGCCGAGGCGAAGGCCGAACTGCAGCATGTCCCAACTCTCCTGAAGGTTCGGCCATTTCGCCAGTTCGTCGGACCAGGCGGCGCCGAACTGCGGCCCGCGCAGCCCCTCGGGATCCTCGGCCGAAAACACCTGCGCGATCGCGCCGTTCGGCCATTGCAGGCGGCGCAGCGAGGGCTGCCAGGTCGGCCGCTCCCAACGCGTGTGGATCGACAGCAGCCCGGAGACGCCCTCGATCATGACGTCGCGGACTTGCCCTTGCGTCTCCCCGACGAGGGCGATCCGCCCGGTGGGCTTGTCCGCGAAGGGGGGATGGCCCAGCGCCATGCCCTTCACCCATTCGGCACCGGTGCGCGTCTTGCCGGCGCCCCGGCCGCCGAGGACGAGCCAGATCGGCTTGGGCGGCTCGGTAGGCCGTTGATCGATACGCGACCATATCCGCCAGAATTCCTCCAGGACGGGCAGGAGCTCCGGTTCGAACGTGTGGAGATTACCCTTGATCAGCCTCGCCCAGCTCGCGGCGGGCAAGAGCTTCAAGACGTCGAGCAAGCTCCTGACGGAGCTGTGCGACATGTCGCAGGCCGTCAGCGGCAGAGAGTTCATCCGTCTGCTTGTCCCTCTTCACGGCCTGCGGCTCCTCGATCGCGACCAGTTCGCGGACCGTGCGGGCGAGCGTCGCCAGCGCCTTCGCGTCGGCCTCGCTCGCGGTTGCCCCTTTCGGCAGATCGGCAAGATGCTCCTCATGCGTATCGAGCTGGCGCTTGGCGGCCCGCCAGAGCTGGCCCACCACCGCCTTGCGGGAGATCGAGGGCTTCTTCGGCTTCTGCGCCAGCACAGCCGGCGGGGTATCGCTATCGTCTTCGGCCATGTGTCCCTTCCCGAATGGCGGGCACGAAAAAGCCGCCGGCTGGGGAGCGCGGCGGCTTCGTTCGGCACATTTCGTGAGCGTTCCTGATCTCTACCCGATCAGCGGCACGATGTCAAGACAATATTCCTACAACCTTTGAGCGCATTCGCGAGGCGAGATCAGGCCTGCTCCTTCTCGATCCATTTATAGGTCGCGGCCGGGACGTAATTCTCCATGCGATCGAGCAGCGTCGCCGGTTCGGTATCGGTCATCGCCATCGCGCGATGGCTCTGCTTCAGAAATCCCGCTTCGACGGTCTGGTCGAGGAAGGTCGCCAGCGGATCGTAGAAGCCGGCGATATTGAGCAGGCCCAGCGGCTTGGCGTGGATACCGAGCTGCCCCCAAGTCCAGATCTCGAACAGCTCCTCGAAGGTGCCGATGCCGCCGGGCATGGCGATGAAGCCTTCCGACAGGGCCGCCATCCGCGCCTTGCGGGTGTGCATGGTGTCGACGATTTCGAGCCTGGTCAGCCCGACATGGCCGACCTCCTTGTCCTTCAGCGCCTTGGGAATGACGCCATGGACCTCGCCGCCCGCCTCCATCGCCGCATTGGCGACGACGCCCATCAGCCCGACCGCACCGCCACCATAGACCAGCGTCAGGCCACGCCGGGCGATTTCCGCCCCCATGGCGCGAGCGCCGGCAGCAAAGACAGGATCATTGCCCGGATTGGAACCGCAGAAGACGCAAACCGATCTCATGAACCGAGAGCCTGCAAGATGCGGGCCCAGGAGCGCTGGCCCTTGTGGAAGGAGGAGAGATCATATTTTTCATTGGGCGAATGAACCCGGTCGTCGTCGAGGCCGAAGCCGACGAAGAGCGTGTCGATGCCGAGCGTGCGCTTGAAGTCACCGCCTACAGGGATCGAGCCGCCGCTCCCGATCGAGACGACGCGCCCGCCCCACTCCTCGGCGAGCGCGACGCGCGCCTTCTGCAGCACCGGCGAATCGACGGGGACGGCCAGGGCGGGCGAGCCGGAATGGCCGATGAACTCGGCCGTGACGTCGTCGGGCAGGCGGTCGCGGACGAACTGATGGAACGCGGCCGCGATCCTGACCGGGTCCTGATCGCCGACGAGGCGGAAGGACACCTTGGCCGAGGCCTTGCCGGGGATGACGGTCTTGCTGCCCTCCCCGGTATAGCCGCCCCAGATGCCGTTGACATCGCAGGTCGGGCGCGACTGGATCTGCTCGATCAGCATGCGCCCGCGCTCGCCGATGGAGTGCTTCAGACCGACCTGACCGAGGAATTCCTTCTCGGTGAGGCCGAGATCGGCCCACTCCGCCTTCTGGGCGTTGGTCGGCTCATGCACGCCGTCATAGAAGCCGGGAATGGTGATGCGGCCGGCTTCATCGTGGATTTCGGCGAGAATCTTCGCCAGCATATGGATCGGGTTGGCTGCCGCGCCGCCGAACAGGCCGGAATGCAGATCGCGATCGGCCGCGGTCAGCGTCACCTCTTGATAGACCATGCCACGCAGGGTCGAGGTGATCAGTGGCGTTTCGCGGTCCCACATGCCGGTGTCGCAGACGAGGGCGTAGTCCGCCTTCAGTTCGGCGGCATTGGCCTTGATGTAGCCCGGCAGGTTGACCGAGCCGGATTCTTCCTCGCCCTCGACCAGGATCGTCAGGCCGATCGGCAGGTCGCCGGTTTCCGCAAGCGTCGCGCGGATGGCCTCGATGAAGGTCATGACCTGGCCCTTGTCGTCGCAGGCGCCGCGCGCCGAGATGACCTTGCGGCCCGGTTCAGGCTCGCGGACCACGGGCTTGAACGGATCGGTGTCCCAAAGATTCAACGGATCGACCGGCTGCACGTCGTAGTGACCGTAGAACAGCGCATGCGGGGCACCGGGCTTGGGCCGATGAGCCAGAACGACGGGATGGCCGCCGGTTTCGCGCAGCTCCGCCTTGAAGCCGAGCGCTTCCAGATCGGCCCTCAGCCATTCGGCGGCGGCGCGCGTCTGCGCGTTGTAGGCTGGGTCCGTGCCGATCGAGGGAATTTCCAGCCAAGAAGACAGGCGCGCGAGCGAGGCGTCGAGCCCATCGTCGAGACGGGCGAGAATGGCGGGAAGCTTCGTCATGACAACCATCGGATGCGATTCAGGTGACGGCATCATGGCAAGCCCCCGTGCGGGCGTCAGCCCACAATCGTGCATTGCCGCCCGGCCCTTCCGCAAGCTCTAATTGACAACGCTTCGCAACTGCATTGACAGGGCCCCAGGCGGCAGATACTCCTTATTGCGAACAAGTTGCAGCAAGGTCCCATCATGTCGCAAGGCGCCCCGGAATCCACCTCGATCTGGCTTCGATCCCGCGGTGAGCCCTCGCTGACAGACGTCTTCCGAACCGTCGCGGTGACGCCGAACTCGTCGTCCTGGCGCAAGTTCCTGGCCTTCTTCGGACCGGGCTATCTCGTCGCCGTCGGCTATATGGACCCCGGCAACTGGGCGACCTCGCTCGCCGGCGGCGCCCAGTTCGGCTACACCCTGCTCGTCGTCGCGCTCGTCTCGAACATGATGGCGATCATCCTGCAGTCGCTTTGCGCGCGTCTCGCCATCGCCACCGGCCGCGACCTCGCCCAGGCCTGCCGCGACGCCTATCCGCCCTATATGTCCTGGCCGCTCTGGCTGCTCGCCGAGCTCGCGATCTGCGCGACCGACCTTGCCGAGGTGATCGGCACGGCGATCGGCCTCAACCTGCTCTTCGGCATCCCGCTCGAGATCGGCGTCCTGATCACCGCCTTCGACGTATTCATCATCCTGTGGCTGCAGACGCGTGGATTCCGCTGGATCGAGGCCTTCATCATCACGCTGCTCGGCGTCATCGCCGTTTGCTTCGGTATCCAGATCGCCCTTGCCGACCCGAACTGGGGCGAGGTGATCCGGGGCTTTGCGCCAACCACGGAAATCGTGACCAACCCCAACATGCTCTACATCGCGCTCGGAATCATCGGCGCGACCGTGATGCCCCACAACCTCTACCTGCATTCCGGCATCGTGCAGACCCGCGCCTATGGCGAGACGCTGCCGGAGAAGCGCGAGGCCCTGAAGTTCGCGACGATCGATTCGACCGTCGCGCTGTGCTTCGCGCTGCTGATCAATGCCTCGATCCTGATCCTGGCAGCCGCGACCTTCCACAAGGCGGGACACACCGATGTCGCCGAGCTCGGCAAGGCGCAGGAACTGCTGCAGCCGCTGCTCGGTGCCTCGATCGCGCCCTCGCTCTTCGCCATCGCCCTGCTCTGCTGCGGCCTCAACTCGACCGTGACCGCGACCATGGCGGGGCAGATCGTGATGGAGGGTTTCCTGCGCATCCGCCTGCCGGCCTGGATGCGGCGGCTGGTGACGCGCCTCGTCGCCATCGTGCCGGCGATCGCGGTCACGCTGATCTATGGCGAGGGGCAGACCGGGAAGCTGCTTATCCTCAGCCAGGTCGTGCTCAGCCTGCAATTGCCGTTCGCGGTGGTGCCGCTGGTGATGTTCACCGCCTCGAAGACCAAGATGGGCGCGCTCGTCGCACCGCGCTGGCTCAGCCTGACCGCGGGCTTCGTCGCCGCGGTCATCATCGTGCTGAACCTCAAGCTGCTGTTCGACCTCGCGACCGGCGCGTGATCGAAGGCCCTCAGCGCTTGCCGCCGGACATCGAGCCGAGAATGCCGCGCAGGATGGCATTGCCGACCTGCCGGCCAATCGAGGTCGCGGCCGAACGGGCGGCCGAGGTGATGACCTTCTCGGCCATGCTCTGCGGCAGCGGGCCGCCGCGGCTGCCGGGCCCCGACTTCGGGCGCTGCTGTGGCGTCCCTCCGCCAAGCCAGCCGCCGATCGTGTCGAGAATGCCGCCTCCCCCGGTCGTCGACGCCTCGATGGCCGAGCCGTCCGGGTTGAGGTTCTTGCGCTTCATCAGCTCTTCATAGGCCGACTCCCGGTCGACCATGGTGTCGTACTTGCCCTTCTCGGGCGAACCGTTGATCGCCTGCTGGCGCTGCTGCGGCGTGCAGGGGCCGACCTGGGCCATCGGCGGCGCGATCAGCGCGCGCTCGACCATTTCCGGCGAGCCCTTGCCCTCCAGCATCGAGATCAGCGCCTCGCCGACGGCGAGCTGGCTGATCGCCTCTTCCGTCTTGATCTTGGGGTTCTGGCGGAACGTCTCGGCAGCGGCACGCACTGCCTTCTGGTCGCGCGGGGTGAAGGCACGCAGCGCGTGCTGGACGCGGTTGCCGAGCTGGGCCAGCACCGTATCGGGGATGTCGAGCGGGTTTTGCGTGACGAAATAGACGCCGACGCCCTTGGAGCGGATCAGCCGGACGACCTGTTCGACCGCCGTGAGCAGCGCCTTGGGGGCGCCGTTGAACAGCAGATGCGCCTCGTCGAAGAAGAAGACGAGCTTCGGCTTGTCGAGGTCGCCGACTTCCGGCAGCTGCTCGAACAGCTCCGACAGCAGCCAGAGCAGGAAGGTCGCGTAAAGCCGCGGATTGTTCATCAGCTTGTCGGCGGCGAGGATGTTGACGATGCCGCGGCCGTCGCGATCCGTCTTCATCAGGTCGTTGATGTCGAGCGCCGGCTCGCCGAAGAACAGGTCGCCCTTCTGGTTCTCAAGCACCAGCAGCGCGCGCTGGATGGTGCCGACCGTCGCCGAGGTGACGTTGCCGTATTTCGTGGTCAGCTCCTGCGCGTTCTCGGCGATGAAGGCCAGAATCGCGCGCAGATCCTTGAGATCGAGCAGCAGGAGCTTCTGCTCGTCGGCGATGCGGAAGGCGATGTTGAGCACGCCCTCCTGTGTGTCGTTGAGATCGAGCAGGCGCGCCAGCAGCAGCGGTCCCATCTCAGAGATCGTCGCGCGGACCGGGTGGCCCTGCTCGCCGAAGACGTCCCAGAACACCGTGGTGAACTGATCCGGCTCGTATTTGAGGCCGAGTTCCTTGGCCCGGTTGACGAAGGCGGGTTTGGAATCGCCGGGCGCGACGATGCCGGAGAGATCGCCCTTGATGTCGGCGGCGAAGACCGGGACGCCGTTGCGGGCAAAGCCCTCGGCCATGACCTGGAGCGTCACCGTCTTGCCGGTGCCGGTCGCCCCCGTCACGAGGCCGTGGCGGTTGGCGAGCTTGAGCAGCAGGTTCTCTGGCTTGCCGCTCTTGCCGATCAGAATCGCGCCGTCATCCGCCATCGCATCCGCCTATCGAGTTCCGAACTGTCTCAGAAAGGATGTAACCAAACGCCGCAGAAGGCGGAAGCCCGTGGCCGTTGGAATCAGATCGTAAATATGTAAACTATTTTTCGAAGGCTTCGCGGCGAAGCCGTTGGCGAGGGGTTTTGCGAGATGGAAGAACTGATTACGCGGGTCGCTGCGGCGTCCGGGCTGAACGAGGACCTCGCCCGCAAGGCGATCGGCATCATCCTCGCCTTCCTGCAGAAGGAGGGTCCGCCGGCCGAGATCGGCCAGTTGATGGCCGCGCTGCCGGGCGCGCAGGACCTCGCCAACGCCGAAGGCGGCGCCAAGGGCGGCCTGCTAGGTGCGGTCGGCGGCCTGATGGGCGGCGGCGGCGGCGTCATGGCGCTCGGCGGCCAGCTGATGGGCGCCGGCCTGTCGATGGGCCAGATCCAGAGCGTCTCGAAGGAGATGTTCGCCGTCGGCCGCGAAAAAGCTGGCGAAGACGCGATGGGCGCCATCGTCGGCGCGATTCCCGGCCTCGGCCAGTTCGTCTGACGGATTCGGCCGTCGCAGTACCGTCTTTGGATGGCGCTGCGACGGCATTTTTGTATTCCTGCACCTGCCTTGCGACGAAGTAGGGATGGCGGTGCGTGCGCGCCCATGGCAATCAGCGCTCCACGGCTGCACATTGTGCGCAGAGGAGCATCGGCGCGCATGAATTCGGTTGCCCCATCCGACCTACCTTATCTCGACGCCTTTCCGGCGCCGTCCGGTGACGCCTGGCGCGCGGCGGTCGACAAGGTTCTGAAGGGCGCCGATTTCGAGAAAAAGCTGGTTGGCCGCACTGCCGACGGCATCCGGATCGAGCCGCTCTACCCTGCTGCCGCTCCCGTCGGCCGCGCCTTGCGCGGCGAGGCCGGGCGCTGGCGGGTCGCGGCGCGGATCGACCATCCGGAGCCGGGCCAGGCCAAGGCGATCGCACTGGCAGACCTCGAAGGCGGCGCCGATACGCTGACCATCAGTTTTGCAGGCGCGCGGGCGGCGCGCGGCTACGGTCTCGTCGCCGACGATGTCGCCGCGCTCGATACCGCGCTCGACGATGTGATGCTCGATCTCATCCGCCTGCGGCTCGATCCCGCGCCGCAGGGGCGCATCAACGCCCTTCTGCTCGCCGCTCTGATCGAGAAGCGCGGGCATGCGCCAGCCGATCTTTCCATCGAATTCGGCCTCGATCCGATCGGCGTTCTCGCCAGCCATGGCTCCCTCGGCGCACCCTGGCCCGAGATCGGCCGCCGGCTCGCCGGTACGATCCGCGCCCTGCAGGAACGCGGTTTCACGGGGCCGTTCATCGCCGTCGACAGCCGCCCCTATCATGAGGCCGGTGCCAGCGAGGCGCACGAACTCGGCGCGATGCTGGCCACCGCCGTCGCCTATCTGCGCGCGCTCGAAACGCACGGGCTGACGCTCTCCGAGACCCGCGACGCGATTGCCTTCACCCTCGTCGCGGACACGGACGAGCTCCTGACGGTCGCGAAGTTTCGCGCTGCCCGGCTGCTCTGGAACCGCGTCCAGCAGGCCTGTGGGCTGACGCCGAAGCCCGTCACGATCCATGCGGAGACCGCCTGGCGCTCGCTGACCAAGCGCGATCCCTGGGTCAACCTGCTGCGTGGGACCATCGCCGCCTTCTCCGCCGGAGTCGGAGGCGCCGACTCCCTGTCCGTCCAGCCCTTCACCGCCGCGCTCGGCCTGCCCGATGTCTTTGCTCGCCGCGTCGCCCGCAATACGCAGCTCATCCTGCTCGAAGAGGCCAGTCTCTGGCGCGTCGCCGATCCGGCGGCAGGGGCCGGCGGCTTCGAGGCACTGACGCAGGCGATCTGCGACAAGGCGTGGCAGGCATTCCAGGAGATCGAGCAACAGAGTAGCGAGGGCTTGCGCGGCATCGTCGCCGGGCTCGCCAGCGGCCAGATGCAGAAGACCCTCGCGGATCAGCGGGCAAGCCGGGCAAAGGCCATCGCCACGCGCCGGGAGCCGATCACAGGCACCAGCGAGTTCCCCAATATCCGCGAAAACGCCGTCGCAGTGCTCGCGGTCGCGCCGGTGGAATCGTCCAAGCTTGCGCCCAAAGCCCATGCCGCCGAGCAGAACCAGGGTGAGCTCATCCGCTCCTTCGTCGATGGCGCCGGCAGGGCCGATGCCCTGATCGCCGCCGGCGAAAGCCTGCGCGCAGAGCCCCTGCCCTCGCTGAGACTGTCGGAGCCGTTCGAGGTGCTGCGCGACAAGGCCGATGCCTTGCCGCAGCGCCCCGTCGTCTTCCTCGCCACGCTCGGCCCGATCGCCGATTTCACTGCTCGCGCCGGCTTCGCCCGCAACCTGTTCGAAGCCGGTGGGCTTGCCGCACCGAGCGGGGACGGTTTTGCCAGCGACGGCGCCACCGATCTCGACGCGCTGGTCGGCGGCTTCAAGGCCTCGAGCGCGAAGCTCGCCTGCCTGTGCGGCAGCGATGCCGCCTATGCCAATGAAGGCGCCGCAGCCGCCGAGGCGCTCGCCAAGGCCGGCGCGACGGTCTGGCTCGCCGGACGCCCTATCGAGAGCGAAGCCGCGTTGAACAAGGCCGGCGTGTCCTCATTCGTCTTCATGGGTTGCGATGTGGTCGAGACGCTCGAACGCGCGCAAGCCATCGCGACCGCCTGACCGGAGACATGCCTTGACCGCCATCGCCCTCACCATCGCCGGCTCGGATTCGAGCGGCGGCGCCGGCATCCAGGCCGATCTCAAGACCTTCGCGGCGCATCAGGTCTATGGCGCCAGCGTCATCGTCGCGCTGACGGCGCAGAACACCAGGGGCGTCAGCGCGATTCATGCCGTGCCGCGCGATTTCGTCACGAAGCAGATGGATGCCGTCTTCGAGGATCTCGATGTCGGCGCGGTCAAGATCGGCATGCTCGCGACGGCCGAGCTGATCGAGACGGTCGCGGCCGGGCTGAAGCGGCACGGCGCGAAGAACATCGTGCTCGATCCGGTGATGATCGCCGCCTCCGGCGCGCGACTGCTGGAGGAAGAGGCCGTGGCGGCCATCCGCAAGCATCTCTTTCCGCTGGCGACGCTGATCACCCCGAACTTGCCCGAGGCGGCGGCTTTGCTCGGCTCCAGCCTCGCCGAGACCGACCAGGCCGTCGACGAGCAGGCCGAGAAGCTCGCCGCGCTCGGCGCCGCGAACGTGCTGATCAAGGGCGGCCATGGGGGCGGCGAGATCAGCAGCGACCTGCTGCGGCTCGCTGGCGGTGCGCGCCAGCGCTTCAACGCCCCGCGCCTCGAAACCCGCAACACCCATGGCACGGGCTGCACCCTCTCCTCGGCGATCGCTTCCAACCTCGCCAAGGGACTGCCCCTGCCGGAGGCCGTCGGCCACGCCAAGACCTATATCTCCGCCGCGATCGCCGCCGCCGATCAGGTTCCGGTTGGCCATGGCCACGGGCCGGTGCATCATTTCCACCATTGGTGGGACAAGACCGACGGGAGTCAGCCATGACCGCGATCCCGGACTTCACGAAGCTCGCCTTCGCCGATGTGGCGCCGGCATCCCCGGTGCTACCGACAGGCGAAGCCTGGCTGACGCCGGAAGGCATCCCGGTGAAGCCTGTCTTTACGGCCGATGACCGCGACGGGCTGCCTTTCGTCGATACGCTGCCGGGCATCGCGCCCTATCTGCGCGGCCCCTACCCGACCATGTACGTCAACCAGCCCTGGACGATCCGGCAATATGCCGGCTTCTCGACGGCTGAGGATTCGAACGCCTTCTACCGGCGCAACCTCGCCGCCGGGCAGAAGGGCCTCTCCGTCGCCTTCGACCTCGCAACCCACCGCGGTTACGACAGCGACCATCCGCGCGTCGGCGGCGATGTCGGCATGGCCGGCGTCGCGATCGATTCGATCTACGACATGCGCACGCTGTTCTCCGGCATCCCGCTCGACCAGATGAGCGTGTCGATGACGATGAACGGCGCGGTCCTGCCGGTGCTGGCGCTCTACATCGTCGCGGCGGAAGAACAGGGCGTATCGCAGGCCAAGCTCTCCGGGACCATCCAGAACGATATCCTCAAGGAGTTCATGGTCCGCAACACCTATATCTATCCGCCCGGCCCCTCGATGCGGGCGATCGGCGACATCTTCGCCTTCACCTCGGCCAACATGCCGAAATTCAACTCGATCTCGATCTCCGGCTATCACATGCAGGAGGCCGGAGCGACGCAGGACCTCGAGCTCGGCTACACGCTGGCCGATGGCGTCGAATATATCCGCGCCGGCCAGCGGGCGGGCCTGGGCGTCGATATCTTCGCGCCGCGCCTGTCGTTCTTCTGGGCAATCGGCATGAACTTCTTCATGGAAGTCGCCAAGATGCGTGCCGCCCGGCTGATCTGGGCCAAGCTCGTCAAGGATTTCGGCGCGCAGAACGAGAAATCCCTGCCGCTGCGCACGCATTGCCAGACGAGCGGCTGGTCGCTGACGGCGCAGGACGTGTTCAACAACGTGCCGCGCACGATGATCGAGGCGATGGCGGCGACGCAGGGCCACACCCAGTCGCTGCACACCAATGCGCTCGACGAGGCGCTGGCGCTGCCGACCGATTTCTCCGCCCGCATCGCCCGCAATACGCAGATCGTGCTGCAGCAGGAAAGCGGCACCACTCGCATCATCGACCCCTGGGGCGGCTCCTATTATGTCGAGCGGCTGACCGCCGAATTGGCGAAGAAGGCCTGGGAGCATATCAGGGAAGTCGAGGCGCTCGGCGGCATGGCCAAGGCGATCGAGGCCGGCATCCCGAAGCTTCGGATCGAGGAGGCCGCGGCCAAGACGCAGGCGCGCATCGATGGCCGCCAGCAGGCGATCATCGGCGTCAACTGCTTCAAGCCGGACAACGAGGCCGCGATCGAGGTGCTGAAGGTCGACAACGCCTCGGTCCGCGCCCAGCAGCTCGACAAGCTCAGGCGCCTCAAGGCCGAGCGAAACGAGGGCGACGTCGAGGCGGCGCTGACCGCGCTGACAAACGGCGCGGCGGGTGATGCCAACCTGCTCGACCTCGCCGTCAAGGCGGCTCGCGCCAAGGCGACTGTCGGCGAAATCTCGATGGCGATGGAAAAGGTCTTCGGGCGCCATCGGGCCGAGATCAAGGCGATCTCGGGTGTCTACAAGCGGGAGGTCGGCGAGATGAACCCAGCCGTCACGCGCGTCCAGATGATGTGCCAGGCGTTCGAGGAGGCCGATGGGCGCCGCCCGCGCATCCTCGTCGCCAAGATGGGGCAGGACGGGCATGATCGCGGCCAGAAGGTGATCGCCTCGGCCTTCGCCGACCTCGGCTTCGACGTCGATATCGGCCCGCTCTTCGCGACGCCGGACGAGGCGGCGCGGCAGGCGGTCGAGAACGACGTCCATATCGTCGGCGTCTCGTCGCTCGCGGCCGGCCACCTGACGCTCGTGCCGGAACTGAAGGCCGCGCTCGCCCAGGCCGGTCGCCCCGACATCATGATCGTCGTCGGCGGCGTCATCCCGCCGCAGGATTTCGAGGCGCTGATCGAGGCCGGCGCCTCGGCGATCTTCCCGCCCGGCACGGTCATCGCCGATGCCGCAGAGAAGCTGCTCGAAGAATTGAACAAGCGCCTCGGCTACGTGCAGCGGACAGCGGCGGAGTAAGACAAGAAGGCGGGCGCTGCCCCTAGGCCGCGCCCGCCCCATGATTACGGCCGACGTGGCGACACTTACCGCCAGCCGTAACCATAGCCGTAGCGCGGCGGAGGCGGCCGCATGCCATATCCGTCGGAGTAGCGGTGCCAGCGGCGCTGGCCCCAGAAGCCGTGCATGGCCGGCGGTGCCGGGCGCCAGCCGCCATATGCCGGGCGCTCATAGCCACGCTCGTAGCGGTCGCCGAAAGCCTGGGCGTTGCCTGCCCCGGCGAATGTCGAGGCCGCCAACGCGACGCCGCCGAGGGCGAAGGCGGCAAAACCGATGCGGGCGCGATTGCGGAACATTGTCCTTGTCCTGTCTGAAGGCCGGAAGATCCCTGCCTTGAAACGGACATTCGCAGATTGCGGCTGAACGGGATTTGAGGGCGCCGTTCAGCCGCCGTTTAGGGAGTGCTGACTTTCGACGGAACCACCGTCATTACGGGGCAGGCCGCAGGCCTGAGCCCGGACGTCGTGGTGCCTCGCACACCAAGCTTGCTTTAACTGCCGGACAACTGCTCGCGCTTCAGCAACAGCGAAGCCGCGATCACGACGACGGCGACCGCGCCGATCATGATCGTGCAGGCAGCGTTGATCTCGGGCGAAACACCGAGCTTGACGGCGGAATAGAGCCGCATCGGCAGCGTGGTCGCGCCCGGGCCGGTGGTGAAGCTGGAGATGACGAGATCGTCGAGCGAAAGCGTGAAGGCGAGCATCCAGGCCGCCGCCACCGCCGGCCAGATCAGGGGCAAAGTCACGGTCCAGAAGGTGACGAAGGGCGTGGCGCCAAGGTCCTGCGCCGCCTCCTCCAGCGAACGGTCGAAGCCGGCGAGCCGCGACTGGACGACGATGCAGGCAAAGCCGAGGCTGAAGGTCGCGTGGGCGACGGTCACGGTCCAGAAGCCGCGCTCGACATCGACAGCCACGAAGAGCAGCAGCAGCGACAACCCCGTTACCACCTCGGGCATGACGAGCGGCGCCAGCACCATGCCGGAGAAGAGCGTGCGCCCCATGAAACGCCCATGGCGTGCCAGAGCGAGGGCTGCAAGCGTACCAAGGATCGTCGCAAGCGTCGCCGAGACGAAGCCGAGGCGGATCGAAAGCCAGGCCGCGTCGAGCAGCGGCTCGTTCGCCAGAAGCGCGCCGTACCAATGCGTCGAGAAGCCGCCCCAGACCGTCACCAGCCGCGAGGCGTTGAACGAGTACGCGATGAGCGTCAGGATCGGCAGATAGAGGAAGGCGAAGCCGACGATCAGCGCGAGAATGAGTCCGGGGCCAAGCCTCCTCATGCCGCCATCTCCCGGCGCAGACGCGCCCGCTGGAGCAGGACGAGCGGCAACACCAGCACGACGAGCAGCACCACCGCCACCGCCGAGGCCAGAGGCCAGTCGCGGTTCGAGAAGAACTCGTTCCAGAGCACCTTGCCGATCATCACGGTATCCGGTCCGCCCAGCAGGTCGGGAATGACGAATTCGCCGACCGCCGGGATGAAGACCAGCGCCGAGCCGGCGAGAATGCCGGGTAAGGAGAGCGGCAGGGTTACGGTGAGGAATGCCGTCAACGGCCTCGCGCCGAGATCGGCGGCCGCTTCGAGCAGGCCGCGGTCGAGCTTCTCCAGCGTCGCGAAGAGCGGCAGCACCATGAATGGCAAGTAGGAATAGACCATGCCGAGCAGCACCGCCGTCTCGGTGTTGAGCAGGCGCAGCGGCTCGGCCTCGAAGCCAAGGAAGGCCAAAGACGCATCGAGCAGCCCGTCGGGCCTGAGGATGCCGATCCAGGCGTAGACGCGGATCAGGAAGGAGGTCCAGAACGGCAGGATGACGAAGACGAGCAGCATGCCCCGCCAGCGCGGCGGTGCCGAGGCCATGGCATAGGCGAGCGGATAGCCGATTGCGAGCGCGAACAGCGTCGTCAAGCCCGCGATGCGTAGCGAATAGAGATAGCTCTGCCAGTAGAGCGCATCGTCGCCAAGCAGGCTGAAGTTCGCCAGGTCGAGCTGGGAGAGAAAGTCGCCGAGCTGGGCCAAGCCCTCCCAATGCGGTGCGTAGGGCGGCAGGGCGGTCGCCGCCTGCGAGAACGCCATGCGCAGGACGATGGCGAAGGGCGCGAGGAAGAACAGCGCCAGCCAGAGATAGGGCACGGCCACGACGAGGCGGCGAAGACTGGCCCCAGCACTCATGTCCACGCTCCGCCGTCATTCCGGGGCAGGTCGCAGACCTGAGCCCGGAACCCAGAACCGATGCCCTTTCGATGAGAAGGCGCCCGCGCCGCCGAGCACACTGTCAGAACGGCATCGGTTCTGGGTTCCGGGCTCTTCGCTTCGCGAAGCCCCGGAATGACGGTCAGGTTCCCAACACGCCTCATGGCGGCAGCACTACGCCGGCCTCGACATCCCAGGAGAGCCAGACCTTGTCGTCCCAGGCGAAAGGCCGCGCCATCCGGCGCGTGCGATTGGCGAGCGCCACCTTGACGAGCTGGCCGCTTTCACCGCCGATCATCACCTGGATCATGGTGAAATCGCCGAGATAGCCGATATCCCAGATCTCGCCGGCGACCTTGTTGACCACTTGGCCCGGCTCGTCATGGCCGATCTCGATCTTTTCGGGCCTGATGCCGACCAGCAAGGCCTCGCCCGGCTTCAGCACCGGGGCCTCCTCGTCGAGCTCGACGGCGCCGACGAGTGGCACCTGCGCCCGGACGAGCTCGCCTTGAACCGCCTCGACCTGACCCTCGAAGATGTTGATGTCGCCGACGAACTCCGCGACATGCCGGTTGGCGGGCGCCTCGTAGATCACGTCCGGCGGGCCGATCTGGACGAGCTTGCCGTGATCCATCACCGCCATGCGGTCGGCCATGGTCATCGCCTCGTCCTGATCGTGGGTGACGACCATGAAGGTGAGGCCGAGCTCGCTCTGCAGGTCCATCAATTCGAACTGGGTCTGCTCGCGCAGCTTCTTGTCGAGCGCCGCCATCGGCTCGTCGAGCAGCAGCAGCTTCGGCCGCTTGGCCAGCGAGCGGGCGAGCGCGACGCGCTGGCGCTGGCCGCCGGAGAGCTGATGCGGCTTGCGCCCGCCGAGCCCGGAGAGCTTGACCAGCGCCAGCATCTCGTCGACGCGCCGGTCGATCTCGGCACGCGCCAGCCCTTCGCGCTTCAGCCCATAGGCGATGTTGCCGGCCACCGTCAGATGCGGGAACAGCGCGTAGGACTGGAACATCATGTTGATCGGCCGCAGATGCGGCGGAATGCCGGTGATGTCCTGCCCGTCCAGCAGGATCGTGCCTTCGTCCGGCCTCTCGAAGCCGGCGAGCATGCGCATCAGCGTGGTCTTGCCGCAGCCGGAAGGCCCGAGCAGCGCGAAGAACTCGCGGGGATAGAGCGCGAGCGAAAGATCGCCCACGGCAGTCACGTCGCCGAAACGCTTGGTCACGCCCCGGAACGTGACCAGCGGCTTCGCCGCGGGGTCGTTCCAGGGTTGGAAAGCCCGGCGCACGCTGCCGGGCGAGGTCTTCTTCATGCCCGCCGCCCCTGCCGAGAGCCGGTCACTTGCCGGTCTTGACGCGTGTCCAGAGCCGGTTCACCAGCCGCTGGGCCTTCTGGTCATAGGGCGTGATCGTATAGAGCCGCGCCATCACCGCGTCGGACGGGTAGATACCGGGGTTGTCGCGCACCGCCGCCGAGAGCAGCGGCTTCGAGGCGATGTTGCCGTTGGCATATTGGATGAAGTCCGAGTTCTTCGCCGCCATCGCGGGCCGGTTGACGAAGTCGATGAACTTCAGCGCCGCGTCGACATTGCCGGCGTCCTTCGGGATCACGAAGGAGTCGAACCACATCAGCGCGCCTTCCTTCGGGATGGAATAGGCGATCTGGACATTGTTCTTGGCCTCCTCGGCGCGCTTCTTCGCCTGGAGGATGTCGCCGGAATAGCCGACGGCCAGGCAGATATCGCCGTTCGCCAGGGCGTTGATGTATTCCGAGGAGTGGAATTTCTGGATGTGAGGGCGAATCTTGCGCAGGAGTTCCCCGGCCTTGTTGAGATCGGCCTCGTTCTTGGAGTCGGGATCGAGCCCGAGATAGCGCAGCGCCGCCGGGAACATCTCCTCGACCGCATCGAGCACATGAACGCCGCAGTTGGAGAGCTTCTTGAGCTGCTCCGGCTCGAAGACGATCTTCCAGCTGTCGATCACGGCGTCCGGACCGAGGCGTTCCTTGATCTTGGCGGTGTTGTAGCCGACCCCGGTCGTGCCCCACATGTAGTTCACGGCGTATTTGTTGCCGGGATCGTATTTGGAGAGACGCGTCTGGATTTCCGGCCAGAGATTCCTCAGGTTCGGCGCCTTGTCCTTGTCGACCGGCTGGTAGAGGCCGAGCGGGATGTGGCGCGGCAGGAAGGAGGCCGTGACGACGATCAGGTCATAGCCGGTCTTGCCGGCAAGAAGCTTGGTCTCGACCGTCTCCATCTGGTCGAAGGTGTCGTAGACGACCGTGATGCCGGTTTCCTTCTTGAAGGCGTCGAGCACCTCCGGATCGACATAGTCCGACCAGTTGAAGATGCGCAGCTGCTTGTCCTGCGCGGCCGCCGGCGCGGCGAGAAATCCCAGTCCCATCGCACAGGCCGCGATCGCCGCGGTCAGTCGCTTCGTCGTCCTACCCAATCCGCCCCTCCATCGTTTGGCGCCGCGCACGCTACCAGCTTTCCCCCCGGCATCAACCGACATCGGGCGCGACGGAACGCCCGCACACAGGCAAGACCTGTCGAAATAATCAGCCCGTGCTGCATGGCGCGGACGCGGGGCCAGGCGCCCTGCCCGGAAGCTTGTCGATCGGCCGGGCTGACAGGAGCGTGATCGGCTCGCTCCTTGCCGGCGCGTGCGAGCGCCACATATCGTGCCATATGCATCTTTTCCGCCGTTTCCTGCTGTTCTTCACTCTCGCCTTCCTGTTGCCGCTGGCATCCCATGCCGGCTGGTGGGTCTGGCAGACGCACGCCCCCGACTGGCGCCGCGCCGACTGGACGAGTGCGAAGCTTCTGCCTGCCGCCGCGACGGAGCCCGAGGCGACGATCCACGTCTTCGCAGCCCGGGTCGGCCGCTGGCGCGGCATCTTCGCGCATCATTCCTGGGTCGTGGTGAAGGAACGCGGCGCCAGCACCTATACGCGCTTCGACGTGGTCGGCTGGGGCGCCCCTGTGCGGGTCAATCATCGCGACGCGGACGGGCGCTGGTTCGGCAATGTGCCGGAACCGGTGGCCGAGATCCGCGGCGAGGCGGCCGAGCGCCTGATCCCTCGCATTCGTGCGGCTGTGGCGAGCTACAGCTATTCCAGCCCCGGCAGCTATCTCGCCTGGCCCGGGCCGAACTCGAACAGCTTCGTCCAGCACGTCCTGTCGGAGGTTCCTGAGCTGAGAGAGGCCCTGCCGCCGACGGCTATCGGCAAGGACTGGCGTGCCGATGGCTTGTTCGCCGGTCTCACCCCGAGCCGGACCGGCGTCCAGGCATCGCTCTACGGGCTGGCCGGCGTGACCGTCGGCTGGGTCGAGGGCGTCGAGATCAATCTCCTCGGCCTCGTCGCCGGCGTCGATCTGCGCAGTCCAGCGCTGAAGCTGCCGGGCTGGGGGCGGATCGGGGTGTGAACGGCTTCCCCCCGACGCCTTGAACAGCAAGGCGGAAAGCGTTACATGTAACGCGTGAAGCGAGGGATCGACATGGCGGCTTCGACAGCCAGACGCGTCCAGAAGCGCCGTGAAGCACTGCGGGCAGCCGGCTTGCGGCCTATCCAGATCTGGATCCCCGATACGAGACAGCCCGGCTTCAACGAGGAATGCCGACGGCAAGCGCGAATGGCAGCAGCAGCCGACAGCGCCGACCATGATCTAGACGGTTTTCTCGACGCGGCTCTGGAAGACCTGGACCGCGCTCCTGAATGAAGCGCGGCGATCTCGTCACCGTCGCGCTCGCCGGCGATTTCGGCAAACCCCGCCCTGCCCTGATCGTCCAGGCAGACCCGTTCGATCTGACGGCGACGGTCACGGTTCTGCTGCTCTCCAGCGACCTCGTCGATGCGCCGCTGATCAGGCTGACCATTCAACCCAACGCCGCGAACGGGCTGCGCCTCGCCTCCCAGATCATGGTCGACAAGGCGATGACCGTTCGCCGGGACCGGATCGGCCAGATTTTCGGCCGCGTCGATCCGGACATGATGATCGCGGTCAACCGTTCGCTCGCGCTGTTCCTCGGCCTCGGCTGAAGCGAGCTCGGGCGATCGGCGAGATCACACGGCTTCGAAGGCCTGCGCCAGATCCGAGATCAGGTCCTCGATGTTCTCGATGCCGACCGAGATGCGGATCAGGGCGTCGGTCAGGCCGATCTCCTCGCGCAATTCCTTGGCGACGCCGGAATGGGTCATCGCGGCCGGGTGCGAGACCAACGTCTCGGTGCCACCGAGGCTGACCGCGAGTTTCATGATCTGCAGGTTGTCGAGCAGGGCGAAGGCTTCCTTCTCGCCGCCCTTGACGTCGAAGGCGAAGGTCGAGCCCGCTGCCGTGCATTGCCGGTCGAAGACAGCCTTGCGCGGGTCGCCATCTTTGAGATTGCCGAGATAGTGGACCTTGGCCACCTTGGGATGGCTCTCCAGATAGTCGGCCACCAGCTTGGCGTTCTCATTGGCGCGGCTCATGCGGATGTCGAGCGTCTCCAGCGAACGCATCAGCATCCAGCAGGAGTTCGGATCGGCCTGCGTGCCGAGCGACCCGCGCCAGCTCTTGACCTGCCGCACCAGCGCATCCGAGCCACTGATCGAGCCGCCCACGAGATCGCTGTGGCCGCCGACATATTTGGTCAGCGAGAGCAGCGAGAGATCGGCGCCCTCCTTCAGCGGCTTCTGGTATTTCGGGCCGAGCATGGTGTTGTCGACGACGACGGGCGGGCGGTGGCCCTGCGACTTCTCGAGCTCGTCCGCGATCATCTTGCAGGCGGCGAGATCGACGAGGCCGTTGGTCGGGTTGGCCGGCGTCTCGACCAGGATCATCGCGACACGTCCCTTGGCGGCGGCAGCCCGGGCGACGTCCCGCATCTGCTCGATGTCGAGCCCGTCCGTGAAGCCGAAGGGCGTGACGCCGAAGGCACCCATCTGGTTCTTGAGGAGTGTCTCGGTGCCGCCATAGAGCGGGCGGGAATGCAGGATCGTGTCGCCCGGCCTCAGGAAGGCGAAGCAGGTCGTAGCGATCGCCGCCATGCCCGAGGCGAAGACGGCGCATTTCTCGGCCTCGTCCCAGATCGCCAGGCGATCCTCGAGGATCTCCATGTTGGGATGGTTGAAGCGCGAATAGACCAGCCCTGGCTTCTCGCCGGGCTTCGGCCGGCGCCGGCCCGAGGTGAAGTCGAAGAAATCCTTGCCCTGCTGTGCATTCTCGAAGACGAAGGTCGAGGTCAGGAAGACCGGCGGCTTGAGCGAGCCTTCCGACATGGCCGGCGAATAGCCGAACCCCATCATCAGCGTCTCCGGATGAAGCTTGCGGTTGGCGATCCGGTCCTTGTGATAGCTGTCGTCGCTCATGGCCTTCTCCCTATGTGCCTGCGGCGGTCGTTTTCCAGAACCCAGAATATTCTTCTCGCAGCGCCATTGCTTGGTCGATGAAGCTCGTCCTACACCCTGATGCGCATCTTCCTGCTCATCTTGTCTTCATATGGAGCATATCATGCTCGACACGATCGATCGCCGAATCCTCGCCGTGCTGCGCGAGGATGGCCGGATCACCAACCAGGACCTCTCGCAGCGGGTCGGGCTCTCGCCGACACCCTGCCTGCGCCGCCTCAAACGACTCGAAGAGACCGGCGTCATCCAGGGCTATGCCGCGATCGTCGACCCCAAGGCCTACGGGCTGCCGTTCAGCGTCTTCGTCTCGGTGCGGCTGACGCAGCAGAACCAGGAGCAGATCGCCGAATTCGAGAAGGCGGTCGAAGGCTGGAGCGAAGTTGCCGAATGCTACCTCATGACCGGCTCGCAGGACTACCTGCTGCGCGTCGTCACCGACGGCATCGAAGGCTATGAGCGCTTCCTGAAGCAGAAGGCGACGCGGCTGAAATGCATCCAGTCGGTCGAATCCAACTTCGCTCTGGCGACGATCAAGAAGCGCTCCGGCCTGCCGCCGATCTGATCAGACGCCGCGTTCCATCGCCCGGCGCACGACCTGCGTGACCTCGCTGTTCGACAGGAACAGGTCATGGCGCAGCATGCTCCAGCCCCGGCCGGAGGTGTCGGCGACGCGCACGCCCAATGCATCGAGCCGCGAGCGATCGGCAGCACCGGCGCGAGCGACGCCGCCGGCGATGCGCGCGGAGACCGCCAGCGCACGGTCACCCGGATCGATGATCACGGTCATGCGCTGCGCCAGCGGGCCGAGCCGCTTCACCGTCTGCTCGAAGGCGTCGATGTCGACATCGGGCGAGGCCAGCACCACGGAGCCGATCCGCGCATAGACATCCTGGGAATCGCGCAACTCGCGCAGCCCTTCCAGCGTCAGGAAGGTTCCCATCGAGTGGGCGACGATGTGGATGCGCCCGACCGTGGGGTTGGCGACGAGCGCCTGCAGGGTCTGGGCGAAGCCATCGCGCGACCAGAGCGCGCTCTCCCGATCATAGGCATAGTCGAAGAGCTTGCCGCCCGACGGCCAGGTGAAGAGCACCGTACGGCCCTGAAATTCGAGCGAATGCGAAAGCTGGCCGGCGCTGCGCGCCGCCGATTCGAACGTCTCGTTGAAGCCGTGGACAAAGAGCAGCACGTCGCGGCCGTTGACGGCTTCGGAGAGCGCACGGGCCGCCTCGTTGGTCACCTCGCGGCCGACACCGAGCACAGCCCAATCGCCGCTCACGGCGGACGAGACCCGCCCCGTGATGCCGCGCCCGGGCGGGGACAGGCGCACCTCGGCAAAGGTCAGTGCTCCGCGATCGGTGCCGAAATACGGTGGGGCATTGCCGGTCGATCTGCGCGTCGTCATCACCAGTAGCCGCGGATCCTTGCCGAGCGACGAGGTGTCGGCCCTCTCGGGCTCGCTGAAGGGCGAAACGCTCGCCTCGCTCTGCGCGCAGGCGGCGAGCCCGAGCGGCAGCAATGTGGCGAGCGCCAGCGAACGGCATGAAAAGGCGCGCCTCGTGACAGGCATGGTGACAGGCATCCGATCAATCGTGAGGGCCGAACTGGCCGGCCGCGCCCTTAAGGGCAGGCTAACGCGGCCAGAATGCGGCGAGCCCGCGCTCAGCGCGCGGAGGTTCGCGGTCGTTGCAGCGATGTGACATCAGCGTCCGCCGGACAGGATCGTCAACGGCGCGGTCACGACCAACCCGACCGTCGAGCCCACCGTGCCGACGACGCCGCCTGCAACATCGCCGATCCGATCGCCGAATTGCGGCCCGGCGAAGCCGATCCCCTTGTCCTGCCGCAACCGCTCACCGATGAGCTGCACGACCTTGGGCGAGGAGGCGAACTTGGCGTGGTTCAGGCTGTCGGCCGACGTCACCTCGGAGATATCGACAATACGCACGCCGAGCTTCTCCAGCTCGGCCACGATCTCCGCATCCTTCGCCGAAACGGCGCCGAGGCGCCTCTTGTCACCGGCGAAGCGACGGGAGAAGTCGAGCGCCCTGTCGTCGGCCGAAACGAAGACGGTAACTGGTCGCCTGATCTGATTCATCTGCGTCTTGAAGACGTCGAGATCGACGTCGGGCGCCGCGAGCATCACGTCGCGCAGTTTGCCGCCGAAAGCGCCGTCGCCACGGATCGCGGCCTGGCGCAACGTTTCCAGCGTCAGCAGCGTCCCCATCGAATGGGCGAGGATATCCATGCGCGAGGTGCCGAGATCGCGCGCGATCGCCCGCAAATTCCCTTCGAGGAAATCGCGCGAGTAAAAGGCGCTCTCGCGATCGTAGGGATAGGCGAGGAGTTCGCCGCGCGACGGCCATGAGAACAGCACCGGCACGCCCTTGAAGCCGGAATCATAGACGATCTGGGCGAAGCGATAGGCGGCATCGGCGAAATTCGTATTGTAGCCGTGTACAAAGACCAGCACGTCGCGCTGCGAGGCCGGACGCCGCTGCAGCTCCCTGCGCACATCGGAGACGATGGGCGCGAGATCGAGCCGCTGGACATGGGTGGCAGTGAAGTGCTTGGCCGGATCGCCCGGTCCCGAGCTCGGCAGCTCGAGATTGCCGGCCTTGTGGTCGCGCGGAACGGTGATGTCGAGCCGGGCGAAGGACAGCTTGGGGCCGCGCTCGCCGCTGAAGTAGACGGGCTGCGCCGAAGGCTCACGCGTCGTCGCAACGTAGATTTCGACCTTTCCGGCGATATCGGCGGCCGGCGCCTGGGTCAGTTCCAGCACGCGCGGCGTTGCACAGGCGGCCACGAGCAGCGGCAGCACCAACGCCAACAGAACACCACGAAGCCGCATCACCACGCCCTTCATTCGCCAAGTCGTCTCATCACAGGCCCAAATCTTCAAGATGCCTGCATGACACAGTGATGATGCAAGTGATGCGCGGGATGCCTTGTCGCCCGCGGCGCCTGCTTGCTAACTGGCGCCATGGCCGACCGCACTTCCCCAGCCGAATCGCTCGGCGATGCGATCCTCGCCGGCGAGCGCGCCGCGCTGGCCCGTGCGATCACGCTGGTCGAGTCGCGTCGCGCCGATCATCGTGAGAAGGCGCAGGCGCTGATCCAGCGGCTGCTGCCGCATACGGGGCGCGCGATCCGCGTCGGCATCACCGGCGTGCCCGGCGTCGGCAAATCGACGACGATCGATGCTCTCGGCGGCTATCTCACCAGCAAGGGCCACAAGGTCGCGGTGCTCGCGGTCGATCCCTCTTCCACGCGCACGGGCGGCTCGATCCTCGGCGACAAGACGCGGATGGCGCAGCTCGCCGTCGACCCCAACGCCTATATCCGCCCCTCGCCCTCCTCCGGCACGCTGGGCGGCGTCGCCGCCAAGACGCGTGAGACGATGCTGCTCTGCGAGGCGGCTGGTTTCGACATCATCCTGGTCGAGACGGTCGGCGTCGGCCAGTCGGAAACGGCGGTCGCCGATCTCACCGATTTCTTCCTCGTCCTGATGCTGCCCAATGCCGGCGACGAGCTGCAGGGCATCAAGAAGGGCATCATCGAGCTTGCCGACATGATCGCGGTCAACAAGGCCGATGGCACCGGCGCGACCGCCGCCCGCGCAGCGGCCGCGCAATACAAGGCGGCACTGCACATTCTCGCGCCCGCGTCGCCGCTCTGGAGCACGCCGGTCGTGACCATCTCGGGGCTGACCGGCGACGGGCTCGAAGCGCTCTGGGCCAAGGTCGAGGAGCACCATGCCCGCTTCGAGGCGAAAGGCCTGATCGCCGAGAAGCGCCGGCGCCAGGACGTCAAATGGATGTGGGCGATGGTGCAGGACCGCTTGCAGGCCAGGCTCCGGCACGATCCCGCATTGAAGGCGCGCACCCCGGAGCTGGAGGCCGCCGTCTCGTCCGGCGAACTCGCGCCGACGCTCGCCGCCGAGGAGATCGCGCAGGCGCTTGGGCTCTAGCCTAAATCGGCCGCCTCTCTTCACAAGCCCGTTCCAAATCGGCACGTCAGCGCTGGCACGGCGCTTGATCGTGGCTCGACCGAACAGGAGGTTTCATGGCCCTCTCACGGCGCGGATTGCTGGCGGCCGGCCTCGTCGGCGCGGCCTGGCCCACCTTGCCGGCTTGGGCACAGCCCACCCCGGCGAACAGAGGCCCGCTCGGCCATCTCGGCCTGGACGCGAGCCAGTTCGGGCTGCGGCCCGGCGCGTCCGAGGATCAGGCGCAACGACTGCAGGCTGCCCTTAACGAGGCATCGAAGCGCGGCGCGCCGCTTGTCCTGCCGCCCGGCCGTTACCGCCTCGGTGCTGTCCAGTTGCCGGATGGCGCGCAGCTCATCGGGGTTTCCGGCAAGACGCGCCTCGTCACCGCGAGCGGCGGCCCGCTGCTCGTCGCTTCCAATATCGGCCGCGCGAGCCTTTCCGGACTGACCTTCGACGGCCTCGATATCCCCTCGCCCCAGAAGGCAGGGCTCGTGGCCTGCGACACCGTCGGCGAGATCGCGATCTCGGATTGCGAATTCGCCAAGGCCGGCTCGGTCGGCCTTGTGCTCAATCGCTGCGGCGGGCGCGTCGCGACCAGCAAATTCCGCGGCATGCGCGATTCCGCCCTGTTCTCGCTCGACTCGGCCGGTCTGGCGATCGAGCAGAACGAGGTCGAGGATTGCGGCAATAACGGTATCCAGATCTGGCGCAGCCAGCCCGGCGACGATCGTTCGATCGTCCGTGGCAACAGGGTGAGCCGCATCCGCGCCGATGCCGGCGGTGACGGCCAGAACGGCAACGGCATCAGTCTCTATCGCGCCGGCGGCGTCATCATCGAAGGCAACCAGCTGCGTGACTGCGCCATGACCTTCATCCGCAACAATTCGGGCTCCGGCGTGCAGATCCTCGGCAATCAGGGGCGGCGCTGCGGCGAGGTCGGGCTCTATGCCGAATTCGCCTTCGAGGGCACGATCATGGCCAACAACCTGGTCGAGGATTGCGCCCAGGGCGCCAACATCACCAATCTTGACCATGGCGGGCGGCTCGCCGTCTTCGCCAACAACATCATCCGCAACGCCAGGCGGGCGATCGCCCCTAACGGCAAGGCGCCGGTCGGCGGCATCGGCGTCCATGTCGAGGCGGAAGCGGCGGTGACAGGCAACGTCATCGAGAACGCCAGCGAGATCGGCATCTCGCTCGGCTGGTCCTGGGGCATGCGCAATCTATCCGCCACCGGCAACGTGGTCCGCAAAGCCGGGATCGGCATCTCCGTCTCGCTGGTGCCGAAGGAACGCAATGCGCTGATCGCCAACAACGTCATCGACGAAGCCCGCGACGGCGCCATCGTCGGCACCGAATACGGCAAGCCCATCACCGGCGACCTCGCCAAGGCCCCCGACCCGAAGGCCGTGGGGATCACGATCGCGAACAACGCGGTGCGCTGAGGCGGCCTCAGGCGGCCGGTGCGCGGATGCGACCGACCTCGATGCCGTTCCAGTTCTTCAGCACGGTCTCGCGCAACGGCGCGAAGGCTGCCTGAGTCGGCTCGTCCATCGGCAGGAAGCGGGCGATCAGCGCGCCGAGCGCAACCTCCGCGGCGCGACCGGCGCCGTCATCGCATTTCAGCGCGATGCCATAGCCCAGCTCCGGGAGGGCGGCGCAATAGACGCCCTCGGCCCCGGTCTTTGTGAAGGCGCGCGCCCCCAGCAGCTCCATCAGCCGCGTGTCGTAGCGGCCTGTGCCCGCCACCATGAAGGGGTGGGCGGCGGCTGCGGCGCGGATGCGCGCGGCCGCTTTCGCCCGCTCGGGGCCGAAGCCATGTCCGGTGCCCAGCCGCGCGAAGCCGAGCGCCAGCGCCTTGAGCGGCACGGCGTAGGAGGGAATCGAGCAACCGTCGATGCCCATGCGCTCGGAGGTATGGGGAGCGCCGGTCACCGTCTCCAGCGCGTCGCGCACCGCCTGCTGCACGGGGTGGCTCGCCTTCACATAGCCGGCCGGGTCCTCATCGAGACCGCAGGCGAGGCAGACGAAGCCGGCATGCTTGCCGGAGCAGTTGTTGTTCAGCGCACTGGGTTCGGCGCCCGATTTGGCCAGCTCGCGCGCCACGGCCTCGTTCATCGGCCAATGCGCGCCGCATTCGAGGCAGCCGGCATCGCGCCCAGCCTTCTTCAGCATGGCGAGCGAGGTCTGGGCGTGAAGCGGCTCACCGGAATGCGAGGACACCGCGAGCGCGATCTCGGCCTCCGTCAGCCCGTAA
The DNA here is from genome assembly GCF_057321085.1 of Allobosea sp. RIT-PG3_2. Lineage (NCBI taxonomy): Bacteria > Pseudomonadati > Pseudomonadota > Alphaproteobacteria > Hyphomicrobiales > Alloboseaceae > Allobosea > Allobosea sp. RIT-PG3_2. The sequence continues at coordinate 1,211,472 of NZ_JBXWCA010000001.1, forward strand.
CGATCGGCAGCGCCACTCTCCAGGAGCGGCAGCCCCTGGATCGCCTTCACGGCCGAACGCGGAAACACCGGCCGATCGAGATCGCCGGCGGCGAAGACCACCGCCCCATCGGCATCGACCACGATCGCGGAGCCGCGGTGCCGCGATTCGACGACATTGCCGCGCGTGACTTCGGCGAGGACAGGGTTTTCCATGGCGGCCTCCAGATTCCGCTTGCTGCGGATAGCCGGTTTTGGCTCCGACAGTACGACCTGTCAAAAGCGCTGGCGGAAACCGCGCGCGGCTGCCACCGTAGTTCCGAAGTCAGCCGAGCCTTCTCCCGAGCAGGATACCGATGTCGCCTGATTACGAGACCGAATACGACAACCGCGCCCGCGTGCCGGAGCATCCCGGCATCGTCGCCGGCTGGCAGGCCGATGCCGCGGCCTACCGCGCCACGGCGCTGTGCGAACTCGGCGTCTCCTATGGCGAGGGCGAGCGGCAGTTCTACGATCTGTTCAAACCCGAAACGATCCAAGGCAACGCGCTCGTCATGTTCATCCATGGCGGCTACTGGCAGAGACTGGATCGCAGCCATTTCTCGCATATGGCACGGGGGTTGAACGGGCTCGGCCTGCCCGTCGCGGTTGTCGGCTACGACCTCTGCCCGCAGGTCGATCTCGGCCATATCGTCTGGGAGCTGCAGCAGGCAGCTGCTGCCTTATGGCGGCGCTTCGGCCTGCCCGTCGTCGCGACCGGGCATTCCGCCGGCGGGCATCTCAGCGCTTGCACGCTGGCCACCGACTGGAAGAATGTCGACGCCGATCTGCCCGAGCATCTGGTGCCGGCCGCGTATGGCATCTCCGGCCTCTACAACCTCAAGCCCCTGACCGAGACGAGCATCAACAAGGCGCTCGGCCTCAGCATGGAGGCGGCCGAGCTCGAAAGCCCGCTGTTCTGGTCGGCGCCGTCGCGGCTGACGATGGATGCCGTGGTCGGCGGCGCAGAGAGCGACGAGTACCACAAGCAGAGCCGCCGGCTCGTCGATGTCTGGGGGCTGGAAGGCGTGACGACACGCTATGAGGAAATCCCCGGCGCCAATCATTTCACCGTCATCGCCGGGCTGGCGGAGCCGGACAATGCAATGACCCGGCGCATCGCCGCCCTCGCCGGAGCCTGATCTTCCGGCGCGGAGGATCGCCCTTGTTTCCGCATCGGCCTTGTCCGAAAACCGCATTCCACTTTTCGGGCCGATGCCCTATCCAGACCGCATCAGAGTTTCGGAGCGCGCGATGCAGACCTTCTTCGTCGAGATCAAATGCAAGCTCGGCAAGACCTACGAGGTCGCCAGCGAGCTGGCCGATCGCGAGATCGCCTCCGAGATCTACTCGACCGCCGGCAACTACGACATCCTCGCCAAATTCCATGTCGCGGCCGATGTCGATATCGGCCATTTCGTCGCGCAGAAGGTGCAGTCGATCCCCGAGATCGCCGACACCCACACGATCATCACCTTCAAGGCGTTCTGAGCTCGCATCGGCCATCGATATCCGGGCCCGGCCGGTACAGCGTCGTTTCAGGATGCCATTTCCTGAATCAGACCAGCAGGTTGCGACGGTTGGCTCAGTGCGTGATTCACGTCCTTCACAGCTTGATTCAACCGGGCGTGGCCGCCTCCCCGGCGGCGCGCTGCCAGTTGAGGCATCCTGACCGCTTGACGCCGTAGGGGCTTTCGCGCGACCAGCAACATTCGGATTGCGGGGATGAACGCGCGCTATGAAAAGCACTCTCTCTAACGATCTGCGCTCGGGCGCGCTCGTCTATCATCGCCAGCCCCGGCCCGGTAAGCTCGAGATCCAGGCGACCAAGCCGCTCGGCAACCAACGCGACCTGGCGCTCGCCTATTCGCCCGGCGTCGCCGCCGCATGCGAGGCGATCGTCGACGATCCGTCGGAAGCCGCCGAACTCACCTCGCGCCAGAACCTCGTCGCCGTCATCACCAACGGCACCGCCGTGCTGGGCCTCGGCGATATCGGCCCCCTCGCCTCCAAGCCGGTGATGGAGGGCAAGGCCGTCCTGTTCAAGAAATTCGCCGGGATCGACTGCTTCGACATCGAGGTCGAGCAGAAGAACATCGAAAAATTCGTCGAGGTGGTCGCGGCGCTGGAGCCGACCTTCGGCGGCATCAACCTCGAGGATATCAAGGGTCCGGAATGCTTCGAGATCGAGGAGCAGCTCAAGGCCCGGATGAAGATTCCGGTTTTCCATGACGACCAGCACGGCACGGCGATCATCGTCTCGGCCGCTGTGCTGAACGGGCTCGACCTCGCCGCCAAGAAGATCGCCGACGTCAAGATCGTGGTTTCCGGAGCGGGCGCCGCCGCGCTCGCCTGCCTGAACCTGCTGGTCGAGCTCGGCGCGCAGCGCAAGAACATCTGGGTCACCGATCTCGACGGCGTGGTCTACAAGGGCCGCAACACGCTGATGGATCGCTGGAAGGAGATCTATGCGCAGGAGACCGACGCCCGCACGCTCGCCGACGTCATCGGCGGCGCGGATGTCTTCCTCGGCCTCTCGGCTGCCGGCGTGCTCAAGCCCGAGATGGCCAAGAGCATGGCGGCGAAGCCTCTGATCCTGGCGCTCGCCAACCCGAATCCCGAGATCACGCCGGAGGATGCGCTCGCGGTGCGCCCCGACGCGATGATCTGCACCGGCCGCTCGGACTACCCGAACCAGGTCAACAACGTCCTGTGCTTCCCCTATATCTTCCGCGGCGCGCTCGACGTGCAGGCGACGACGATCAACGAGGCGATGAAGCTCGCCGCGGTGCGCGCCATCGCGGCGCTCGCCCGCGAGGCGACCTCCGACATCGCGGCCCGCGCCTATGGTGGCGAGGCCTCGACCTTCGGCGCGAACTCGCTGATCCCGAACCCGTTCGATCCGCGCCTGATCATGCGGATCGCCCCCGCCGTGGCCGAGGCCGCGATGGCGACCGGTGTGGCGCGCAAGCCGCTGGTCGATGTCGAGGCCTATCGCGACCAGCTTTCGCGCTTCGTCTTCCGCTCCGGCTTCCTGATGAAGCCGCTATTCCAGCAGGCCAAGGCCGACCCCAAGCGCGTGATCTATGCCGAGGGCGAGGACGAGCGCGTGCTGCGCGCCGCCCAGGTCGCGCTGGAGGAAGGGCTCGCCATCCCGATCCTGATCGGCCGCCCGAGCGTGATCGAGACCCGCATCCAGCGCTTCGGCCTGTCGCTGAAGCCCGGCGTCGACTTCGAGGTGATCAACCCGGAAGACGATCCGCGTTATCGCGACTACGTCCAGACCTATCTCGACATCGCCGGCCGGCGCGGCATCACACCCGAGGCGGCGCGCGCGCTGGTGCGCACCAACAACACCGTCATCGCGGCGCTGGCCGTTGCGCGCGGCGAGGCGGATGCGATGATCTCCGGTCTCGAAGGCCGGTTCATGTCGCGGCTGCGGCACATCAAGGACATCATCGGCCTGGCGCCCAATGTCTGCGACATCGCGGCGATGACGCTGATCATCACCAACAAGGGCGCCTTCTTCCTCTCAGACACGCATGTGAAGCACGATCCGACCGCCGAGGAGATCGCGGACATGACCGTGCTGGCGGCCAATCACGTCCAGCGCTTCGGCCTGGAGCCCAAGATCGCGCTGCTCTCGCATTCGGATTTCGGCGCGGCGGACACCCCGACCTCGCTCAAGATGCGCAAGGCGCTGAAGCTGATCCGGGAGCGCGCGCCGCAGCTCGAATGCGACGGCGAGATGGAGGCCGACACGGCGCTGGTGCCGCTGATCCGCGAGCGCGTCCTGCCCTCCTCGACGCTGAAGGACATGGCCAACGTCCTGATCTTCCCCAATCTCGACGCCGCCAACATCGCCTATCAGTTCGCCAAGGTGCTGGCCGATGCGCTGCCGGTCGGGCCGATCCTGATCGGCACGGCGAAGCCGGCCCATATCCTCACCAGCTCGGTGACGGCCCGCGGCGTGGTCAACATGACCGCCGTCGCCGTCGTCGAGGCGCAGGAGAGCGCGGCGAAGGCGGCGGGCCGCTAGGCCTGTAGCCAGCTCCTGACAGTCCAGGCGTGAAAACGACGACATGGGCGTCGTTTTCCGGCTTGGCAGACTCACTCAGTCAGGTTCTACTTCCCTTCAAGTCGGGCATCGCTCGCAACGACGCCCGCTTGAAGGGAGGTTGCCATGCTCGATGTCACGCGCCGCAACGCACCTTTGGCGCTCGCCGCCATCCTGGCCGCGACCCGTGCCGCGACGGCACAGGGCCGGATCGTCTTCCATCGCGGCAATGATGGCGATCCGGAAACGCTCGATCCGCACAAGACCTCGACAGTCGCCGAAGCCCACCTGCTGCGCGATCTGCGCGAAGGCCTCGTCATCCACAACATGAGGGGGGAAGTCGTCCCCGGCGTCGCCGAGAGCTGGACGATGAGCCCGGACGGCAAGCTATGGCGCTTTTCACTGCGCGCCAATGCGAAATGGTCCAATGGCGATCCGGTCAGGGCCGCAGACTTCGTCTATTCCTTCCGCCGCATCCTGAACCCCGAAACCGGCGCCAGATACGCCAACCTGCTCTACCCGCTCCGCAATGCCGAGGCGATCCACAAGGCGGCGGCCGGCTCGTCGCTCGACAGTCTCGGCGTTTCGGCTGTCGACGAGCGGACGCTGGAAATCGCGCTCGAACGGCCGACGCCCTATCTCCTCGAACTGCTGACCCATCAGAGCGCCCTGCCCGTCCACCCGGCGAGCGCCGCCACCGCGACGCCGGAGCCGGGACGGGCAGAGAACCTGATCACCAACGGCGCCTACAGCATCAAGGAGTTCGCCCCGAATTCGCATATCCGGCTCGACCGCAATCCGCATTTCCACGACGCGGCGAATGTGAAGATCGATACGGTGATCTTCTATCCGGCCTCCGACCTCGTGGCGGCGGCGCGGCGCTTCCAGGCCGGCGAACTGCACCTGACCACGGACATTCCGGCCGACCAATTCAAGCAGCTGAAGCAAAAGCTCGGCGAGCAGGTCCGCATCGGCCCCTATCTCGCGACCTATTTCCTGATCATCAACAGCGCCAAGCCGCCCTTCGACGACGCTCGCGTTCGCCGGGCGCTGTCGCTGCAACTCGACCGCGAATTCATCGCAGACCGGATCTGGGGCGGCACGATGCTGCCGGCCTATGGCGTGGTGCCGCCGCATATCGGCAATTACGGCGAGCGCGCCGAACTCGATTTCCGCTACAGCTCGGTGCTGGAGCGCGAGGACGAGGCCAAGCGCCTGCTGGCCTCGGCCGGCTTCGGCAGCGGCGTGCCGCTCGATATCGAGTTCCGCTTCAACACCACCGACAACAACCGCCACACGGCTGAAGCGATCGCCGAGCAGTGGCGCGCCATCGGGGTCGAAACCCGCTTCGTCGAGACCGATTACCGCACGCATTTCGCCTATCTGCGGGAAGGCGGCGATTTCGATGTCGCCCGCTATGGCTGGATCGGCGACTATTCCGACCCGCAGAACTTCCTGTTCCTGTTCCAGAGCGACAATGCCGGCTTCAACATCGGCAAATACAGTAATCCGCAATTCGACGCGCTGATGAAGCTCGCCGCCGACGAACTCGATATCGCCCGACGCGCCGCGATCCTGCGCGAGGCCGACAGCATCGTCATCACCGAGGAACCCTGGATTCCGGTGCTTCACTATTCGACGAAGAACCTGGTTTCGCCGAAGCTCGCCGGCTTCGAGCAGAACCTGCGCGGCGCGATCCCAACCCGCTTCCTGAGCCTTAAACCATAGGCAAGCCGGCCCTGCGCCAGACGCCGGGCGGTTTCCCTGCCTTGGTGCTCGCAACCGCTGCGAAGCTTCGCTAGGAAGGGCGCGTCCTTTTCCATCCAGCGAGTCCGCAGCGATGAGCCGTATCGTCTATGTCAATGGCGCCTATCTTCCCGAGGAAGAGGCGAAGATTTCCGTGTTCGACCGCGGCTTCATCTTCGGCGACGGCATCTACGAGGTCTCGGCGGTGATCGGCGGCAAGCTCGTCGATTGCGAGGCGCATCTGGCCCGCCTCGAACGCTCCTGCGGCGAGATCCGGCTGGCGCTGCCCTGGGCGAAGGCCGAGCTCGTCGCGATCCACGAGGAGCTGATCAAGCGCAACGGCCTCGACGAGGGCGGCATCTACCTGCAGGTCTCGCGCGGCGCGGCCGATCGCGACTTCCCCTTCCCGAAGGATGTCCAGCCGACGCTGGTGATGTTCACCCAGGCGCGGAACTTCGTGAATGCGCCGGGCGCCAAGACCGGCATCAAGGTCGTCTCGACGCCGGATTTGCGCTGGGCGCGGCGCGACATCAAGAGCGTCAACCTGCTGGCGCCGGTCCTTGCCAAGCAGTTCGCGCTGGAGAGCGGCGCGCAGGAAGCCTGGCTCGTCGAGGACGGCGTCGTGACTGAGGGCGCCTCCTCCACCGCCTGGATCGTCAAGGGCAAGACGCTGATCTCGCGCCCGCTCTCGAACAAGGTGCTGCCGGGCATCACCCGCAAGGCCGTGCTCGCCTTCCTGGCGGAGTCGGGCTTCTCCTTCGAGGAGCGCGAATTCACGCTGGAAGAGGCGATCGACGCCGAGGAGGCCTTCATCACCTCCGCGACCAGCCTCGTCATGCCGGTGACCACGATTGACAGCCACACGATCCATAACGGCGCGCCCGGCCCGGCGACGCTGCGCCTGCGCGAGATTTATATCGACCATGCCCGCAAGGGCGGCGCGCTGGGCTGAATTGCCTGAACAGCCGTCATGGTCGGGCTTGACCCGGCCATCTCGGAAACCAGCTATCTCGGCATGAGATTCTCGGGTCGGCGCTAGGCGCCGCCCGAGAATGACGCTCCAGCGGTGCGTTCCCCCATCACATAGGTCGCGGCGACGTTGCGTTCGTCGCCGAGCGTGACGAGCACGAAAAGCTCCTCCGCCAGATCGCGCGCCGTCTCCAGCCGGTGCGCCATCGCCCGCGTCGCACCGGTATCGAGCACCACGGCATCGGCCTCGCGGCCGGGCTCGAACGATCCGACCAGATGATCGAGGCCGAGCGCGGCGGCATTGCCCAGCGTGATCGCGTGCAGCGCCGCGAAGGCGGACAGCGACTGCCCCTGCAACTGCAGCACCTTGTAGGCCTCGGCCATGGTCCGCAGCATCGAATAGGAGGTGCCGCCGCCGATATCGGTCGCGACCGCCACCTTGACGCCGCGTTGGCGGGCATGGGCCCAGTCGAACAGGCCTGAGCCGAGAAACAGGTTCGAGGTCGGGCAGAACACGGCGACTGCGCCGGTCTCCGCAAAAGCCTGCCACTCATTGTGGGTCATGTGGATACAATGGCCCATCAGGCTCCTGGGCCCGAGCAGGCCATAGCCCCTGTAGATGTCGGCATAATCCGCGGCCTGGGGATAGAGCTTGCGGGCGAAGGCGATCTCGGCCCGGTTCTCGTTGATATGGGTCTGGACGTGGCAGCCCGGATGCTCGGCCGCGAGTTGCCCGGCCGCGGCCAGCTGCTCCGGCGTCGAGGTCACGGCGAAGCGTGGCGTGATCCCATAGAGCTGCCGGCCCTTGCCGTGCCAGCGCGCGATCAGCGCCTTCGATTCGCGATAGCCGCTTTCGGCCGTATCGCTCAGCGCTTCCGGCGCGTTGCGATCCATCATCACCTTGCCGGCGATCATGCGGGTGTTGCGTCGCTCGGATTCGGCAAAGAAAGCGTCCGCCGACTGCGAATGCACCGAGCAGTAGACCGCCGCCGTGGTGGTGCCGCTCGCAAGCAATTCGTCGAGGAAGAACCGCGAGAGCTTCTCGGCATGGCCCTGCTGGCCGAGCTTCTGCTCCTCGACGAAGGTGTATTTGTTCAGCCACTCCATCAGCTGCGCGCCATAGGAGGCGACAACCTGCGTCTGCGGCATGTGGATGTGCGCGTCGATGAAGCCGGGCATGATCAGATGCGGCCGGTGGTCCAAGATCTCGACATCGGCCGGCAGCGTCGGCAGCAGCGCCTTCGCCTCGCCTGCCGCCTTGACGAGCCCGCCCTCGATGACGAGCAGCCCATCCGCAATGAACCGATGCGCGGCCTCTCCCGCGGTCCAGGGATCATCGACGAACCAGAGCAGGCGGCCGCGCAGGGCGCGGATGGCGGTGGGGGCAGTCACGTTCGGCGGGCTCCAGCACAAATCCACGTCACATCTGCACCAAATCAAAGCTTCCGGCCAAGCGCGGATCGTGCCTAATCTGAGGGCATGAAGTCGTGCATTACCCGGCGGTGGTCATCCCGGACGCAGCGAAGCGGAGATCCGGGATCCATGCCTGAACCTTCGCCGGACGCGCTCCGGCATGGATCCCGGGCCAAGCCCGGAATGACCTCGTTACAATGGAAGCCGGACGGAGGTCCGCACCATGCGTGACACCCTGCGCTTCCTGCTCGGCGACGCGCTGATCGAGATCGATCGCTGCGACCCGACGCTGACGGTGCTCGACTGGCTGCGCCTCGACAGGCGCATGACCGGCACGAAGGAAGGCTGTGCCGAGGGCGATTGCGGCGCCTGCACCGTCGTCGTCGGCCGGCTCGATGGCAGCCGGCTGCGCTATGAGGCGATCAACGCCTGCATCCGCTTCCTGCCGACGCTGGACGGCTGCCAGCTTCTCACGGTGGAGCATCTCAAGGGATCGGATGGCAGCCTGCACCCGGTGCAGCAAGCGATGGTGGAATGCCATGGCTCGCAATGCGGCTTCTGCACGCCGGGCTTCGTGATGTCGCTGCTGGCGCTACGCCTGAACGAAGCCGAGCCCGGCATCGGGCGGATCGAGGATGCGCTGGCCGGCAATCTCTGCCGCTGCACCGGCTACGAGCCGATCATCGCCGCCGGACGGCGCATGGACGAAATCGCGCCGCGCGAGCAGGACCATTTCCTGCGCGACCGCGCGGCCGTCGCCGAACGGCTCATGGCGTTGCGGGACGAGGAGACGCTGAAGCTCGATGGCTCCGGCCGGAGCTTCCATGCGCCCGCGACGACCGAGGGCCTGGCCGAGCTCGTCGCCGCTCACCCGCAGGCGACGCTGGTCGCGGGCGCCACCGATGTCGGGCTCTGGGTCACCAAGGGCATGAAGCGGCTCGATCCGGTGATCTATCTCGGGCGGATCGAGGCGTTGCGCGAAATCGAGGACAAGGGCGATCACCTGCGCTTCGGCGCGATGGCGAGCCATATCGACGTCAGGACCGCCCTCGCCCGACTCTCGCCGCAGCTCGACGAGCTGATGCGGCGGTTCGGCGGCGAGCAGGTGCGCAATGCCGGCACGATCGGCGGCAACATCGCCAACGGCTCGCCGATCGGAGACCTGCCGCCGGCCCTGATCGCGCTCGACGCGACGCTGGTGCTGGCGCGCCAAGGCGCAAACGGCATCGAACGCCGCACGATCCCTCTCGAAAGCTTCTTCCTAGACTACCGCAAGCAGGACCGCCACCCGGACGAATTCGTCGAGGCGGTGCTGGTGCCGAAACTGGGGACGGACGCGCAGTTCCACGTCTCCAAGGTGTCGAAGCGCTTCGACGAGGATATCTCCGCCATTTGCTGCGCCTTCCACCTGCGACTGGGGCCGGATGGCCACGTCAGCGAGGCGCGGCTCGCCTATGGCGGCATGGCCGGCATCCCCAAGCGGGCGAAGGCGGCGGAAGAGGCACTGCTCGGCCAGCCATGGGATGAGACAGCTGTCGCCGCTGCCATCGCCGCCCTGCCACAGGATTTCACACCGCTCAGCGACATGCGCGCTTCGGCCACCTATCGCCTGAAGGTCGCCGGCAATCTGCTGCGGCGCTTCCTGATCGAGACGACCGCGCCCACGGGGCAAACCCGCGTTGCCGGCCTGCTGGCGGAGGTCGCCCATGGCTGACGCGCGCCGCAAGCTGGATATCGCCATCGAGGCCGGGCCGGTGGGCAGCGCCCGCATCCACGACTCGGCGATCAAGCATGTCGCGGGCGAAGCGTTCTACATCGACGACATCGCCGCGCCGGAAGGCCTGCTCCACGCCTATCTCGGCACGAGCGGCATCGCCCACGGCCGGCTGATCTCGCTCGATCTCGATCCGGTGAGGCAGGCGCCCGGCGTCGTCGCGGTGCTGACGGCCGCGGATGTGCCCGGCGCCAACGACATCTCCTCGACGCACCGCCACGACGAGCCGCTCTTCGCGACGGATGCGATCCTCTTCCACGGCCAGCCGCTTTTTGCCGTCGTAGCCGAAACACGCGAGCAGGCGCGCCATGCAGCAGCTCTGGCCAAGGCCGACTATGCGGAGGAAGCGCCGCTCATCGACATCGCCGCCGCAAGAGCCGCGGGCGGGACGCTCGTCACCGATCCGCTGAAGCTCGAACGCGGAGACCTCGCCGCGGCGCTGGCCGCGAGCCCGCGTCGGCTGACCGGCTCGATGGCGATCGGCGGTCAGGAGCATTTCTACCTCGAAAGCCAGATCGCGCTCGCCGTCCCCGGCGAGGACGAGGACATGCTCGTGCTGGTCTCGACCCAGCATCCGAGTGAGGTCCAGCACATGGTCGCCGCCGTGCTCGGTGTCGGCTCGCATGCGGTGACCGTCGAGGTCCGGCGCATGGGCGGCGGTTTCGGCGGCAAGGAGACACAGGCCAATCTCTTCGCCTGCGTCGCGGCGATCTGCGCGCGCAGGCTCAGGCGCCCGGTGAAGCTCCGGCCGGACCGCGACGACGACATGGCGATTACCGGCAAGCGCCATGATTTCGTCTGCGACTACGAGATCGGCTTTGACGACGAAGGCCGTATCCATGCGATCGACGCGGTCTATGCGGCGCGTTGCGGCTGGAACGCCGACCTCTCCGGGCCGGTGACGGACCGCGCCCTGTTCCACATGGACAATTGCTATTTCTACCCGGCCGTGCGCGCCCGCTCGGAGCCGCTGCTGACCCATACCTGCTCGAACACCGCCTTCCGCGGCTTCGGCGGGCCACAAGGGATGGTCGGGGCCGAGCGCTTCATCGAGGAGGTCGCCTTCGCGACAGGGCTCGACGCGCTGGAGGTGCGGCGGCGCAATCTCTATGGCGGCAATTCTTCCAGTGAAGGACTTGGCCGGAACGTCACGCCCTATCACCAGACGGTCGAGGACAATATCGCCGCCGAGGTCATCGCCGAGCTGGAGCGACGCTCAGACTATCAGGCGCGCAAGGCGGCGATCCGGGAGGCCAACGCGAAAAGCCTCATCGTCAAGCGCGGCATTGCGCTGACGCCGGTGAAATTCGGCATCTCCTTCACCGCGACCTGGTTCAACCAGGCCGGTGCGCTGGTCCATGTCTATACCGACGGCACGGTCGCGCTGAACCATGGCGGCACCGAGATGGGGCAAGGGCTCTACATCAAGGTGGCGCAGGTGGTGGCGCAGGCCTTCGGCATCGGGCTCGACCAGATCAAGATCACCGCGACCACCACCGGCAAGGTACCGAACACCTCGGCCACCGCAGCCTCCTCCGGCTCCGACCTCAACGGCATGGCCGCGCTCGATGCCTGCGAGACGATCAAGAAGCGATTGACCGAATTCGCGGCGAAGCACTGGCAGGAGCGGCCCGAGGACATCGCCTTCCTGCCGGGGCGGGTGAAGATCGGCCCCCGCGACATCGCCTTCGGGGATTTGGTCCAGGCCGCGTACATGGCCCGCATCCAGCTTTCGGCGACCGGCTTCTACGCCACGCCGAAGATCCATTGGGACCGCAAGGCCGGGCGCGGCCATCCCTTCTATTATTTCGCCTATGGCGCGGCGGCGGCAGAGGTCGCCATCGATACGCTGACCGGCGAATACAAGGTCGAGCGGGTCGATATCCTGCATGATTGCGGGCAGTCGCTGAACCCGGCGATCGACAAGGGCCAGATCGAGGGCGGCTTCGTGCAGGGTATGGGCTGGCTGACGACCGAGGAGCTGGTCTGGGACAAGAAGGGCCGTCTCTGGACGCATGCGCCCTCGACCTACAAGATTCCCGTCGCTTCCGACCGGCCACGCATCTTCAACGTGCATCTGCTCGAGAACTCACCGAACCGCGAGGCGACGATCCATCGCTCGAAGGCCGTGGGCGAGCCGCCGCTGATGCTGGCGATCTCGGTGCTGCATGCGCTTTCGGATGCGGTGGCCAGCGTGGGGGATTATCGGGTCTGCCCGCGCCTCGATGCGCCGGCGACGCCCGAGCGGGTGCTGGATGCGGTGGAGCGGGTCACGGTGGAGGTTGGGCGGTGAGGTTCGGAACCTCCCCCGTCATTCCGGGGCTTCGCGCAGCGAAGAGCCCGGAACCCATAACCGCCAATGGTGCTCGCAAGAGCGTCACGGTACCCGCTCTTTCCTGCCATAGCTGCGGTTATGGGTTCCGGGCTCGGCCCTGCGGCCCGCCCCGGAATGACGTCGGAGGTGAGACATGACCCTCTCCACCTTCCTCGCCGCACATCGCCACGAAGGCATCGTCCTCGTAAGGATCGAAGCCGCCGAAGGTTCGACGCCGCGTGAGGCCGGGGCCTGCATGGCGGTCAGCCCCACGGCGATCGCCGGGACGATCGGCGGCGGTCAGCTCGAGTATCACTGCATCGACCTCGCCCGACACATGCTGAGCGAGGGCGCCGAGGGCCAGTTGCTCGACATCCCGCTCGGCCCGCAGATGGGCCAGTGCTGCGGCGGCCGGGTGCGCGTTTCGCTGCGCCATTGCGGTTCGGCCGAGCGCGCCATGATAGCGACGCGCGAGAAGGCGGAGGCGGCGGCGCGGCCGCCGGTCCTGATCTTCGGCGCCGGCCATACCGGGCGCGCGCTGGCGAAGGCGCTGGCGGCCCTGCCCTTTTCGGTCTCCCTCATCGACGATCGCGACGACGTCATGAACGGGCTGCCCCCTGCCGTCACCTGCATCCGTATGGCCGACCCTGTGGATGCGATGGCCGGAGCGCCGCAGGGTGCCGCCTTCGTCGTGCTCTCGCATAGCCACGCGCTGGATTACCGTCTCGCGGAAGCGGCGCTGGCACGGGGCGATGCGGCCTATGTCGGGATGATCGGCTCCGCCACCAAGCGCGCGCGCTTCGAGGCGAGCTTCCTGCGCAGCGGTGGCCGGCGCGAGGCGCTGGCGCGATTGACATGCCCGATCGGTGGTTCGGATGTGGACGACAAGCGCCCGGAGGTGATCGCGGCCTTGACGGCAGCCGAGCTGGTGCGTTGCTTGCTTGGCCGCCGGCAGCCGGCGAAAGGGAGACGGGCCAGACATGAATCCGCCGCGTGAGCAGGATGTGCCGCCGCGGCTGGCGCTCGCCCATATCTCCAAGAGCTTCCCAGGCGTCAAAGCCAACGAAGACATCAGCCTGAGCGTTGAGCCGGGCGAAATCCACGCCCTGCTCGGCGAGAACGGGGCCGGCAAGTCGACGCTGGTCAAGATCATCTACGGCGTGCAGCAGGCCGACGAAGGCACGATCCACTGGAACGGCTCGCCCGTCGCGATTTCCTCGCCCAAGGCCGCGCGCAGGCTCGGCATCGGCATGGTCTTCCAGCATTTCTCGCTGTTCGACGCGATGACGGTGATCGAGAACATCGCGCTCGGGCTCGACGAGGCGGTGGACCGCGAGGAGCTCAAGCGCCGCGTCGCCGCCATCCTGCAATCCTATTCGCTTCCGCTCGATCCGGACCGGGAGGTGCATACGCTCTCGGTCGGCGAGCGCCAGCGCATCGAGATCGTGCGCTGCCTGCTGCAGAAGCCGAAGCTGCTGATCATGGACGAGCCGACCTCGGTGCTGACGCCGCAGGAAGTCGAGCGCCTTTTCGCGACGCTGCGCCAGATCGCGGCGGAGGGTTGCTCGATCCTCTACATTTCGCACAAGCTGCATGAGATCAAGGCGCTCTGCGACAGCGCCACCATCCTGCGCGGCGGGCGCGTGGTCGCAACCTGCGACCCCAAGGTCGAGACGACCAAGCGCATGGCCGAACTGATGATCGGTGCGGAGCTGCGCAAGATCGAACACGGCAAGACGGCCGTGGCCGGAGCGGTCCGTCTGGAGGCCAAGGGCCTCTCTCTGCCCGGCGAGCCCCCTTTCGGCACCGATCTGGAGAATATCTCGTTCGAGGCACGGGCCGGCGAAATCCTCGGCATCGCCGGTGTGGCCGGCAACGGGCAGGCAGAACTGCTGACCGCACTCTCGGGCGAACAGCTGGCCGCCAATGCCGAGGCGATCAGGCTCGACGGCAAGGCGATCGGACTGCAAGGCGCCGGCACGCGTCGGGCTCTCGGCCTCGCCTGCGTACCCGAGGAGCGCAACGGCCATGCCGCCGTGCCTGATTTCTCGCTCGCCGACAACGGCGTCCTGACCGCGCGCCACCGCCTGCCGCTGGCGCCTCACGGCTTCATCAGCCGCGGCAGCGTCCGGCGCTTCGCCGACAGCGTGATCAAGCTCTTCGACGTCAGGACCACCGGCAATGGCGCCCTCGCCCGCTCGCTCTCGGGCGGCAATCTGCAGAAGTTCATCATGGGCCGCGAGATCGGCCAGCAGCCGGCCGTGCTCGTCGTCTCGCAACCGACCTGGGGCGTCGATGCGGGCGCTGCCGCTGCGATAAGGCAGGAGCTCGTCGACCTTGCCGCCAAGGGCTCGGCGGTGGTGGTGATCTCGCAGGATCTCGACGAGCTGCTCGAACTCGCCGACAGGCTCTGCGTCATCAACGAAGGCCGGCTGTCGGTGCCGCGCCCCGTCGCCAGCCTCGGCATCGACGAGATCGGCCTGATGATGGGCGGTGTCCACGGCGCGGAGACGGCGCATGCTTGAGTGGCGCCGCCGCCGCGAGCCGAGCATGCCGATGCTGGCCCTGAGCCCGCTGATCGCGATCGTGCTGACCATGCTGCTCGGCATGATCGTCTTCACCGCCATGGGCTATGACGGTTTCCATGCCGTCGGCAGCATCTTCCTGACGCCGTTCCTGGAACCGCAGCGCTGGGCCGATATCGGCGTGAAGGGCGCGCCGCTCATCATGATCGCGCTCGGGCTCGCGATCGGCTTCCGGGCCAATGTCTGGAACATCGGCGCCGAGGGACAATACATCATGGGCGCCATCGCCGGCACCGGCGTCGCGCTGCTGACCTATGGCATGACCGGGTGGTGGATCCTGCCTGCCATGGTGCTCGCGGGCATCCTTGGCGGCATGGCCTGGGCCGCCATCCCGGCGTTCCTGCGGGTGAAACTGCAGGTCAGCGAAATCCTGACCAGCCTGATGCTGACCTATGTCGCGGTCCAGTTCCTGTATTTCCTCGTGCGCGGGCCGTGGAAGGATCCGGAGGGCTTCAACTTCCCGCAGACGCGGATGTTCACCGCCGACCAGACGCTGCCGACGATGTGGGAGGGCTCTCTCGTCCATCTCGGCATCCCCGTCGCGCTGCTGCTTGCGGTCGTCGCCTGGCTGCTCATGGAGAAGACGACGGCCGGCTATGCCGTGAAGGTGGTGGGGCTGGCGCCTGCGGCGGCCCGCCATGGCGGCTTCAGTGCCGCGCGCACGACATGGGCGACGCTGCTGATCGGCGGCGCGCTGGCAGGCCTCGCCGGGTTGTTCGAGGCTGCCGGCCCGTTCGGGCAGCTCACGCCGCAATTCCCGGTCGGATACGGCTTCACGGCGATCATCGTCGCCTTCCTCGGGCGGCTGCACCCGCTCGGCATCGTCTTCGGCGGCATCGTGCTGGCCGCGACCTATGTCGGAGGCGAGATCGCGCAGTCGACCGTGCGCCTGCCGCAGGCGGCAACCGGCATGTTCCAGGCGATGCTGCTGTTCATGCTGCTCGCGACCGACGTGCTGGTGCGGTGGCGGATCGTCTGGAGGCGGAGGGTGGCGTGACGGCAATTCCCACCAGTCTCCGACGTCATTCCGGGGCAAGCCGAAGGCTTGAGCCCGACAGCGCCTTTTCAGGATCGACCCGCGTTTCTGGGTTCCGAGCTCTTCGCTGCGCGAAGCCCCGGAATGACGGTGCGTTTCCATGACCACCACCATGCTCGTCTCCATCCTGATGACGCTGATCGCGGCCTCGACGCCGTTGCTGCTCGCGGCTCTGGGCGAGCTCGTGGCCGAGAAGGCCGGCGTGCTCAATCTCGGCGTCGAGGGCATGATGCTGTGCGGCGCGGTCGCCGGCTTCGCCGTCGCCTTCTCGACCGGCAGCACCGGCTTCGGCCTCGTTGCGGCGGCCTTCGCCGGCGTTGCCGCCTCCATGGTCTTCGCGGTGCTTTCGCTCTCGCTGATGGCCAATCAGGTGGCGACCGGGCTGGCGCTGACGATCTTCGGCATCGGCGCCTCCTCGCTGATCGGCGCCGGCTTCGTCGGGCGGACTGTGACGCGGCTGCAGCCGGTGTTTCCCGCGGCGCTGTCGGAACACCCGGTGCTGCGGGTGATCTTCGGGCACGATCTCCTCGTCTATCTCTCGCTGATCCTGGTCGCGGGCGTCGGCTTCTTCCTGCGGCGCACGCGCCCGGGGCTGATCCTGCGCGCCGTCGGCGAGAATGACGGCTCCGCCCATGCGATCGGCTATCCGGTGATCGCCATCCGTTATGTCGCCGTCGCCTTCGGCGGCGCGCTGGCAGGGCTGGGCGGCGCCTATTTCTCGCTCGCACTCACGCCGATGTGGGCCGACCGCCTGACCGCCGGGCGCGGCTGGATCGCGCTGGCGCTCGTCGTCTTCTCGGCCTGGAAGCCGGGCCGCCTCCTGCTTGGCGCCTATCTCTTCGGCGCGGTGATGACGCTGGAGTTGCAGGCCAAGGCCGCCGGCGTCAGCTGGCTCGCGCCCGAGGTTCTGGCGATGGCCCCCTACCTTGCGACGATTGCGGTTCTGACCATGATGTCGCTAGGACGAAAGACCGGCCGGCTCGACGCACCGGCCTGCCTCGGCAAACCCTTCTCGGCGTCCTGACGCCGCAACCGACAACGGGGAGTTCACCTCATGACCAGCATCATCACCCGCCGCAGGCTGACCTTCGGGGCGGCCGCCGCCTCGACCCTGCCCATTCTCGGCCGCGGCGCCTCGGCACAGGCCCCGCTCGGCATCGGCTTCGTCTATGTCGGCCCGATCGGCGACCATGGCTACACCTGGACCCATGACCAGGGGCGCCTCGCCCTCGAGAAGGAATACGGCTCCAAGATCAAGACGAGCTTCCTCGAGAACGTCGCCGAAGGGCCGGACGCGGCCCGCGCCATCCGCCAGCTCGCCCAGGCCGGAAACCAGCTGATCTTCGCAACCTCGTTCGGCTTCATGAACCCGACCATCCAGGTCGCCAAGCAGTTCCCGAAGATCCATTTCGAGCACGCCACCGGCTATATGCGCGCCGACAACGTCGCGACCTACAACGCCCGCTTCTACGAAGGCCGCGCCGTGATCGGCACCATCGCCGGCCACATGTCGAAGACCGGTCAGGCCGGCTATGTCGCCTCCTTTCCGATCCCCGAGGTGGTGATGGGCATCAACGCCTTCCATCTCGCCGCGCGCAAGGTGAACCCGAACTTCAAGACCAAGGTCGTCTGGGCCTCCACCTGGTACGATCCGGCCAAGGAAGCCGACGCCGCCAAGGCGCTGATCGACCAGGGCGCGGACATGATCACCCAGCACACCGACTCGGCGGCGCCTTTGCAGGCGGCCGAGCAGCGCGGCGTCTTCGCGTTCGGCCAGGCGTCCGACATGAAGGCCTTCGCGCCCAAGGCGCATCTCACCGCCATCGTCGACGACTGGTCAGGCTACTACATCAAGCGCGTCAAGGACGTGATGGACGGCAGCTGGAAGACCGGCGACGTCTGGGACGGGCTCAAGGCCGGCATGGTTCGGATCGCGCCTTATAACGATGCGGTCACACCTGCGGCCCGCGCCGCCGCCGACGAGGTGATCAAGGGCATTTCGGCCGGCACGCTCCACCCCTTCACCGGCGAATTGAAGGACCAGAAGGGCGTCGTGCGCCTCAAGGCTGGCGAGAAGGCCAGCGACGAGATGCTCTCCAAGATGGACTGGTACGTCGACGGCATCCAGGCTTGAGCCTACTGTCCACCAGCGCTGGCGGGCTTCCCTCCACCGGCGCTGCGATTCGCGCCGTGCCCGCCTCTGTCTGCTTCAGCGGCGGTCCCGGACCCCTTCGGCCCCGCCCAGACCGCGTCTTCAAACCCGAGATCAGCGGAACGAAGCCGTTTTCTGTGCGTATCTACCGCCACGGGCATCGTCTTTCCGCGATAACCGTGGCAACTGCGTGAGTTGCGCGCCGCGAATAGCAGCAATGTGTCGCGGTCGCTCGTGTCGGAAACCAGCATGAACGGCCGTAGTCCAGCACGCGACGCCTGAAGCACCTTCTCAAGGAGGATTTTCATGACCAAGAATGAACTGATTGCCGCCATCGCCGACGAGACCGGCAAGACCAAGGCGGACGTTTCCGCCATCCTGGCCTCTCTCGGCACGACCGTCGCCAAGACGCTGAAGAGCGGCGACGACGTCACGCTCGGCGGCATCGGCAAGCTCTCCGCCGCCAAGCGCGAAGCCCGCGAGGCCCGCAACCCCTCGACCGGCGCGACCATCAAGGTTCCCGCCAAGACCGTCGTGAAGTTCAAGGTCACCAAGGACCTTGCCGACGCGGTGGCGTAAAGCCAGCATCGGGATCAGGCAGCGTTCGCGCATCAGACGTGGACGCTGCTTGACCCTGCGCACCATGCCCTCACATTAGCGGCATGTTCCTTCGCCTCTTCACCGATCTGCGCGCCGCCAAGGTCCCCGTGACCCTGCGCGAGTATCTGACGCTGCTCGAAGGCGTCGAGGCCGATCTCGCCGAACACAGGGTCGACGAGTTCTATTATCTCGCCCGCGTCACGCTGGTGAAGGACGAGCGCCATCTCGACAAGTTCGACCAGGTCTTCGCCCAGGTGTTCAAGGGCATGGAGACGCTGGACCAGGCGATCGAACAGGCCGGCATTCCCGAGGAATGGCTGCGCAAGCTCGCCGAAAAATTCCTGACCGACGAAGAGAAAGCACAGCTCGAAGCGCTGGGCTGGGAGAAGCTCTGGGAGACGCTTAAAGCACGGCTCGACGAGCAGAAGGGCCGTCATCAGGGCGGCAACAAATGGATCGGCACCGGAGGCACCTCACCTTTCGGCGCCTATGGCTACAATCCCGAAGGCATCCGCATCGGCCAGGACAAGAACCGCAACTTCCGGGCGGTGAAGGTCTGGGACAAGCGCGAGTTCAAGGATTTCGACGACACGCGCGAACTCGGCGTGCGCAACCTGCGCATCGCGCTGCGGCGCCTGCGCCGCTTCGCCCGCACGGGCGCGGCCGAGGAACTCGATCTCGACACCACGATCAGCGAGACCGCCAAGCACGGCTATCTCGACGTCCAGCTCCGGCCCGAGCGCCGCAACGCCGTCAAGGTGCTGCTCTTCCTCGATGTCGGCGGCTCGATGGACTGGCATATCGAGCTGGCCGAGGAGCTCTTCTCTGCCGCGCGGGCGGAGTTCAAGCATTTCGAGCATTTTTATTTCCACAACTGCCCCTATGAGCGGGTGTGGAAGGAGAACCGGCGGCGCCACGACCAGCAGATCCCGACCTGGGACGTGCTGCGGACCTATCCGGGCGATTACCGGCTGGTCTTCGTCGGCGATGCCTCGATGAGCCCCTACGAGATCGCGATGCCCGGCGGCTCGGTCGAGCACTGGAACGAGGAGGCCGGCGAGGTCTGGATGAACAGGCTGACCGCGAAATTCCCGAAATCGGTGTGGCTCAACCCGGTCCAGCAGCATCTGTGGAACTACACCCAGTCCATCCGCCAGATCGGCGGGCTGATGGGCGGGCGCATGTTCCCGCTGACGCTCGACGGGCTCGACGGCGCCATGAAGGTTCTCGCACGCTGACCCCGACGATCGGTGCGCTTCCTTGGCAGCCGGAATGCCCGACAGCATCCGTATTCGGCCCGATGCCGTAGAGCTTTGATCTTGCATCGGCTTTCCCGAAAACCGCATTCCACTTTTCGGGCCGATGCTTTAACTACCGGCCATGACGAACGATCAAGACGACGCCCCTCCCCCGAGCTGGCGCCAGCGCCCGAAGCCGGTCGGCTTCGAGATCGCCTACAAGCTGGACGGCGATACGCTCGATATCGACCGGACGCGCCGGGTCGACAGCATCCGGCTCAGCGCCGTCGAGCAGGTCCGCTTCGTCTACGCGCCGGGCAACATCTCCTCGAAGGGCTACAAGACGCAGCTTCGGCTCAGCGACGGCCGGACCGTGACCTTCGGCAATCTGTCCTGGCGTTCCCTGACCGATCTCGACCGCGACGATGCGCGCTACCACCACTTCGTCACGGCCCTGTGCGCCGCGATCGCGCGGACCAATCCGCGCGCCCGCTTCGTCGCGGGCCGGCCGAAGCCGATCTGGCTCGGCGTCGCCATCGTCGGGGCGCTGTCGCTGCTGATGCTGACCGTCTTCTCGCTGCGGGCGTTCCAGCAGGGCGCGACCAATGCCGCGCTGCTCGGCATCCTCCTGGTGGCTGCCTCGTTCTGGCAGGTCTGGCCGCTCGTCAGCCTCAACCGGCCGCGCGAGCTCGCGACCGGCGAAGTGCCGGACAGCCTCGTCCCCGGCCGGCCGGGCTGAAGTTCAACGAACCACCAGCACCGAGCATTTGGCCCGGCGCACGATCGCGGACGCGTTCGAGCCGATGACATAGGCCAGCATGCCGGGCTCATGCGAGCCGATGACGATGAGGTCGGCGCCGCTGGCGTCCGCTTCGGCCAGCACCTCGCCATGGACCGAGCCGATCAGCACCTTGGCCGAGACCTGCTCGGACGGCAGGTCGACCTTGGCGGCGATCTCGGCGAGCTTCGCCTCGGCATCCTCCTGCTGCTCGGAATCGAAGTCCGCCGGCACGAACTCCATGTAGGTGATAGGGATCAGCGAGCGGACATAGACGAGCCGCACCGTGCCGCCCGAAATCTTCGCGAAGGATACGGCAGCCACAAGCGCCGGCCGGGCGAGCTCGGCCTCCGCGAGGTCGACGGGAACCATGATCGACTTGTACATCGTATCCTCCAAGGCTGGTTGCAGAACCATTCTGGAGTTTGACAGCGCCCGCGCCATGATCCAGCGCAAAATGCACGATGCGGCGCGGCGTCGCGCGTCAGGCCAGCACCTGCTGATTCCCCACGTAGAAAGGGCGTCATCCCGGACAAGCTGCGCAGCAGCGCCGATCCGGGATCCATCGCAGAGCTCCGGAACCCTCCGACGGATCCGGCTCAAGGCCGGGACGCGCTGCGGTTCAGAGAAGTCACCTCGCTCTAGCCCTGGCGCGCTGGCGTGCGGACGATGAGGCCGTCGAGGTTGTCGCGGATTCGGATCTGGCAGGAGAGGCGCGAGTTCGGACGGACGTCGAAGGCGAAGTCCAGCATGTCCTCCTCCATCGGCTCGGCAAGGCCGACGGCTGCCATCCAGGCATCGTCGACATAGACGTGGCAGGTGGCGCAGGCGCAGGCGCCGCCGCATTCCGCTTCGATACCGGGGATCGCGTTGCGGATCGCCGTCTCCATCACGGTGGAGCCGGTCTCGCCCTCGACGGTGCGGCTCTCTCCGTGAGCGTCGATGAAGGTGATATTCGGCATGAGGCACTCCGGCGGCGCGATGACGGGCTCCGCTTAGAGCATTTCAAAGCGGCGCGGAACGGGGTTTCGCGCGGCAGCGACCCGATCAGGCCGCGCAATCGAAGCGCGAGATCACGGCCCGCGCCTCGGCCGCGGCCAGCGCCAGCGCGTCCAGGGCGCTATCGGTCAGGCGCGACTCCGGCTCGCCGAGGCCGTGCTCGATCCTGTCGGCTGCTTCCGCGACCTGCCAGGCGCCGATCGCGAGCGCCGCACCCTTCAGCGTATGGGCCGCGTCCATCCTGGCCTTCCTGTCGGCGCTGCCGTGGATGGTGCGCAGATGCGCGACGCATTGCTGGGCGAACAGCGTCAGCAGCTCGCGCTCGAGCTCGTGATCGCCGCCGCTCTGGCGGGAAAGGTGCTCGGTATCGATGGCATTCTGGGACATGAGGGAACTCGTGAACGCATGAACATCTGACGGCCGCACGAGCGGTCTTACCCCCTCCAAGAAGCGCCCTGATGGTGAACGAGGCGTTAACGACGTTTGTGAATCGAGCACTCAAATGGGTTTCCAAGGGTCCGGGGCTCCACTACCCTTCCAATTGGTAAATGATGGGCGCAGTGTCACCGATCATCCCAGCCAGAGGCGGCGAGGGACGGCGGGGACGGGCTTTCGCGTCCATCGTCAGTAGCGTGGCGAGGCGGCAACGATGAATCGACCCAAGAAGCTCCAGGATCCCACTGAAGCTGCGATGTCGGCGATCGAGGAGGCGCTCCGCCTTGACCAGCCGCACTCCGACACCGCCAGCGGCGAGTCGGAAACGGCGGTCAGCACCGAGCCCCGGCTGCCCGCCACCAGCGAGGACGATCTCAAGCTCGAACTGCCGCGCGTCGAGCCTGCTCCGGCGGCCGCGCCGCCTGCGCCCGTAACCCCTCCCCCGCAGCAACCCGCGCAACCGCGTGCTGCGATCGCGCCCGACACCAGCCGCGTCGCCAATGACGACCGCCGCGATTCCAGCTCGCTGGTGCAAGCCTTCTCCGTGCGCCCGTCCCGCAAGCCTTATTGGTTCGCGGCCCTCGCCTCGTTCGCCTGGCTAAGCGGCGCCGCCTTCGTGCTGTTCGGCCGCTACGGCTCCTTCAGCAATGGCCTGCCCGAGCCCGTCGCCAATTTCGGCATCGGCGAATGGACGCTGCTCGCGTTGTCGATCGGTGCCCCGGTCGTGTTCTTCTTCGTGCTGGCGGCGCTCTATCGCCGCACCCAGGAAATGCGCCTGATCTCGCGCGCCATGACGGAAGTCGCTCTGCGGCTTGCCGAGCCCGAGATCGCCGGCGCCGATTCCGTTCTGTCGCTCAGCCAGACCATCCGCCGCGAGGTCGCCGCCATGGGCGACGGCATCGAGCGTGCCGTGGCGCGTGCGGGCGAGCTGGAGACGATCGTGCGCGGCGAGATCTCGACGCTCGAGCGCGCCTATGCCGACAACGAAATCCGGCTGCGCTCGCTGATCGACGAGCTCGTCACCCAGCGCGAGGCCGTGGTCGGCAATGCCGAACGCGTCAAGCTCGCCATCAGCGGCGCCCATGACGGCCTGGCCAAGGACCTCGACAGCGCCAGCCGCACCATCGCCGAGGCCGTCGCGCAGGCCGGCGACCGCGTCACCGGCTCGCTCGGCGCCAAGGGCGACCAGATCACCCAGGCGCTCGGCCGGGCCGGCGAACGCATGGTCGAGGAGATCAGCGGCCGCGGGCATGATCTCGTCGAGCGGCTTCAGATCACCTCGGGCGAAGTGTCCGAGCGGCTGGCCGGAGCCAGCGACAATCTTTCGACGATGCTCGACGGCCGCGCCAAGGAAATCGCCGGCTCGCTGGAGCGCACGGGCGTGGTGCTGACCGAGGGCCTGACCACCAGCGCCCAGGGCGTCACCCGCGCCATCAGCGACACCGGCATGCAGGTCGCCGAGACGCTGACGACCCGCGTCGATGCGGTCAACGAGACGCTGAAGACCACCGGCGAAACCCTGGCGAAGGACATCTCCGCGCGCGGAACCGAGGCAGCGGAGCGCTTCGAGACGAGCAGCCGCAACATGGTCGCGCTGATCGAGAGCCAGAGCGAAGCACTGCAGCAGCGCCTGTCCGAATCCGGCGAAGCGCTGCGCAGCGCCCTTTCCGACGAGGGCGAGAGCGTCACCACCCGCCTCGCCGAGGTCGGGCGCGGGGTCAACAGCCTGCTCACCCGCCAGAACGAAGCCATTGCCGCTCGCCTCACGCAGGTCGGCGAAAGCGTCCACAGCCTCATCGGCACGCATGGCGACACGCTGGTCGGCCGCCTCAACGACACCGCCCGCACCGTCGACGACGTGCTGCGTGAGCGCAGCGAAGCCATCATCCTGCGCGTCGGCGATGCCGGCCAGAGCCTCGGCGCAGCCGTCGAGAAGCATGGCGACACGCTGACCGGCCGCATCACGGATGTCGCCGGCCAGGTCCACGGCCTGTTCACCGAACAGGGCGGCAAGCTGGTCGACCGCCTCGGCGAGACCGGCGAGACCGTGCATGCGCTGCTCGATCAGCAGGCCGAAAAGCTCGTCGACCGCGTCTCCGGCGCAGGCCGCGAGCTCGCCAGCCTCGTCGGCGAGCAGAGCGACACCGCCGTCGCGCGTGTCTCCGAAGCCGGCAGCGATCTGTCGCGCCTGCTTGTGGAGCGCAGCGAGATCGCCGTCGCCAATGTCTCGGATGCCGGCCGCAGCCTCGCAGCCCTCATGGGCGAACAGGGCGATGCCACGGTCGCCCGCGTCTCGAACGCCGGTGCCGATGTCGCCAAGCTCCTGTCCGAACGCAGCGAGGCGCTGGTCGCCAGCGTGTCGGGCGCCGTCAACACCGTCGAGACCCGCCTGCGCGATGAGAGCGAGCTGCTCGTCAGCCGCCTGACCCAGGCCGGCCAGGACGTCAGCAGCGTCGTCGGCAGCGAGAGCGAGCGCCTGATCTCCGGGCTTTCCGAGACCGGCATGCGCGTCAGCGCACTACTGGACGAGCAGGCCGGCGCCATGACCGTGAAGGTTTCGCAGGCCGGGCTCGAGATCAAGGATCTGCTCGGCAGCGAGGGCCAGGCCCTGGCCAGCCGCGTCGCCGATGTCGGCCGCTCTGTGCACGGCATCCTGTCCGAGCGCAGCAACGCGCTGATTTCCCGCCTCGCCGATACCGGCGAGAGCATCGACCAGAGGCTGGACGAGCGTGGCGCGGCCCTGGCCGCCCGCGTGAACGCCAGCGTCGAGGCCGCCCAGAACGCACTGGAGCAGCAGCAGACCGGCTTCCTCGTCAGCATCGGCGAGACCGGCGACAAGGTCGGCGCTCTGCTCGGCGAGCAGCGCGAGACGATGGTCCGCGACCTCGTCAACACCGGCCGCGAAGTCCACACCCTGCTCGGCGAGCAGAGCGAGGATCTGGCGCGCCGCATGACCGATGCGACCCGCACCCTCACCGAGACGATCAATGTCGACGGCCGCCATGTCGCCGACCGCGTCGTCGAGGCGACGCAGGGCCTGCGCGACACCTTCACCGTCCATGCGGAAGAGGCCCGCACCCTGCTCGCCGGCACCGGCCGCGAGATCGTGCTGGCGCTGACCCAGCAGGGCGGCCGCGTCAACGAGGCGCTGTCGGCCAATGCCGAATCGATGCTGCGCTCGGTCGAGGGCCGCGCCCAGGCCCTGACCGAAGCGCTCGCCACCCGCCACGACGCGCTGACCAGGCTCTTCGACGAGCGTGGCCGCGAGATCGAGACGGCTCTCGGCGGGCGACTGTCGGCATTCTCCGCGCTGTTCGACACGCAGGGCCGCGACGTCGAAACCGCGCTCGGCGCGCGCCTCAGCGCCTTCGAGGACTTGATCGTCCATCAGGGCGGCGCACTGACCGCCAAGATCTCGGGCGATGCCCGCGACCTCACCGAAGCCCTGCATAGCGGCATCGCCCAGGTCGAGAAGCTGATCTCCGAGGATGGCGTTTCGCTGGCCGACAAGGTCGGCACGCGGGCGCTGGAAGCGGCCGAGCTCCTCGCGCACCGCACCCGCGAGGCGGCCGATGCGATGGAAGGCCAGATCAAGCTGTTCGAGGATCGCTCCGGCGCCAAGAGCGCCGAGATCGCCGGGACGCTCGACAGCCTGATCGCGCGCATCGACGGCAGCCTCGGCTCCCGCGCCACCGCCCTCAACGAGGCGCTGGTCGAGCGCACGGTCGATATCGCCCGCGTCCTGGCCGAGGGCGGCCGCGAGGTCACCCGCGCGCTGGCGGCCAAGGCGGACGAGATCGGCGAGGTCGTCACCTCGAAGAGCGAGTCGCTCACCCGCACGCTCAGCGACAAGGCCGACACGATCAACGCGACGCTCGGCGGCCGCGCCCTCCAGATCGCCGATACGCTCGACCAGAGCGTCGCGCGCTTCGAGGAGCGCGTGGTCAACCGGCTCGACACCGTCTCGCACACGCTCGACAGCCGCGGCGACGAAATCGCCGCCACGCTGCAAGGCCGTTCCGAGGCCATCGCCTCCGTGCTCAGCGAGCGGGCGCAGGAACTGCGTTCCCTCTTCAGCAATGAAGGCAACGGCATGGTCTCGGCGCTGGCCGGGCAGAGCGAAGCCCTCGCAACCGCGCTCACCGAACGCGCCGAGCAGCTTCGCACGCTGTTCGACGATCGCGGGCTCGGCATCGTCGCCGCGCTCGGCCGTCGGGGCGACGCCATCTCCGGCGCGCTCGACCAGCGCACCGAGCAGCTGCGCGCGATCTTCGAAGGCCAGGGCGCCGGCATCGTCACCGCGCTCGAACGCCAGGGCGCGGCAATCGCAACCTCGCTGGAAGAGCGGACGGACGCCATGCGCGCCGCCTTCGACGCCAAGGGCCACGGCCTCGTCGAGATCATCGGCCGCCAGGGCGAGGCTATCACGCACTCGCTCGACGAGCGGGTCGAAACGCTGCGCGCGGTCTTCGATGCCAAGGGCAGCGGCGCCGTCGAGGCGCTGAACCAGCGTGGCGAGGCGCTGGCCGCCGAATTCGCCTCGGTCGGCGAGACGGTGGTGCGCGCGCTCGAGAGCCGCGGCAACGCCATCGTCGCCGGCCTGCGCGACCGCGGCGCCGCCATCACCAATGCGGTCGACGCCTCGTCGAACGCGTTGCGCGAGACGCTCGAAGCCGGCTCGAAGCAGTCTGTCGAGGCCCTGGTCGGCACGAACGAGCAGTTGCGCGAGGAGCTGGGCGGCATGCTCGGCCGCCTCGGCGAAGCCAACAAGCTGATGCAGCAGATCGTCAACGGCGCGAACAAGAACCTCGCCGCCGTCGAGAACAGCCTGTCGACCCGCGTCGGCGAGCTGCAGAACGTGATCGGCACCGTGATGACGGAGGCGGGCAACGCCTCGCAGCAGGTCACGGCCCAGATCGCGGAGCTGAAGAGCTTCTCGGAAGGCACGCTGCGCGAGACGACGGCCCTGATCGGCCAGCTCGACGACCGCGGCACCTCGCTCAACGAAGCGACGCAGGCCAGCAGCGCGGCGCTCAACGCCGTCGCCGGCCGGCTGGAGCAGATCGAGGGACGCGTCGGCAAGGCGCTGTCCGAGCGGCGCGAGTCGCTCGAGCAGCTGCACGGGCTCATCGCGAACCGCACCGAGGATGTCGAGGCGATCACCCGCTCCTTCGCCTCGCTGATCGACGAGTCGCTCGGCACCGCCGAGGCACGGGCACGCCAGATCGGCGCCGTCCTGTCCGACTCGGCCGAGTCGACGACAAGCGCGATCGCCCATCAGTTCGAGACGATCCGCGCCGCGACCGGCAAGGAGCGCGAGCTGACGGCGGAAGCCCTGCGCGCGGCCTACGCCCAGGTCTCGACCGAGATCAGCGGCGAGCTCGCCAAGGTGACCGACCGCTTCCAGAAGGCGGCGCAGGACATGCGCGGCATCACCGGCGACATCCAGCGCGAGCTGGAGGCGACGCGCGCCGAGCTGAAGCGCGGTGTGCTGGAGCTGCCGCAGGAGGCGCAGGAATCGACCTCGGCCATGCGCAGGGTCGTCGCCGAGCAGATCAAGGCGCTGAACGACCTCACCGAGATCGTGACGCGTGCCGGCCGGCGCGGCGACGTCTCGCTGCCGATCGACCATATGGCGAGCCGGCGGACCACCACTGCCGTCGCCGTGCCCCCTGCCCCGGCGCAGCCGGCCCCGGCCCTCGCCCCGGCGCCGCAGCCGAAGCCTGCAGCGGAAGAGCCCCTGCTGCGGCCGTCGCTCGACGCGGCAGCCGAGCCCGCACGCGCCGCCACGCCGCGCGCCGAGCCGCGCAATGAGCCGGCCCCCACCCCGAGCCGTCCGGCTCCGGCGCAGGAAGCCGCTCGCCGCCAGCCCGAGGCCACCCCGCAGCAGCAGCCCGCCAAGGCCGGCTGGCTCTCGGACCTGCTGACCCGCGCCTCGCGAGAGGACAAGCTGCCGGAGCCGAGCAAGCCGACGACGCATTCGATCGAGAAGCTCGACTCGCTCTCCGTCGATATCGCGCGGATGATCGACCATGACGCCGCCGTCGAGCTGTGGGACCGCTACAAGCGCGGCGAGCGTAACGTCTTCACCCGCCGGCTCTACACGCTGCAGGGCCAGCAGACCTTCGACGACATCCGCCGCAAATACCGGCGCGACACCGAGTTCAAGGATACGGTCGACCGCTATATCGACGAGTTCGAGCGTCTTCTCGGCGAAGCCGCCAAGGACGACCGCGACTCGATGGTGGCCAAGACCTACCTGACGTCGGAAACCGGCAAGGTCTACACCATGCTGGCCCATGCCAGCGGGCGCTTCGAATAAGCGCCCTGCCCGGTCCGACCGAACCAGAAAGGCCGCCGTCACCGGCGGCCTTTCTCATTTCCGGGCTCGCTCGGGCGGGCAGGATGCTGCGGCCCCCGCCCTTGGAGCGTGCTGATTTTGTACGAAACCACGCGTCACCCCGGGCTTGACCCGGAATCCATGCCGGAGCCTGCCCGGCGGATCGCCAGGCATGGATCCCGTATCTCCGCTTCGCTCCGTCCGGGATGAACAGCCTTTCCACGAAAATGCACGCTCTACGCGGCCACCTGAATCCTGGCTTCGCCCTTGTTCAGGAAGCAGGTCTTGTCGAAGAGCGCGAGGTCTAGCGGGTTGGGCAAACGCACATCCGCGATATCGGGAAACGGCTTGCCCGACGCTTCATAGGCGCGGTCGACTTGCGAGATGAAAACGAGGATCAGCCCGCGCTCGCGCGCGAAGGCCTTCAGCGTCGTGACCTGAATGGCCAGTTCCGGCGTATCGCGGCGCTGGTCCAGCAGTTGGAGATAGTCGATGACCGCCACTGTTCCGGGCGGCGCAGCGGCCAACGTTGCGGTGATGTAGTCGGCACTGATGGCATCGGAGCAATCGCACTCGAAAAGGCCGGCAAACTCGTCAGGCTCGATGCCGATCGCACGCAGGCGGCCCGCGACGTCTGCAGGCGTGTATTCGAGCGTGAGGAACACGCCGCGATGTCCTGCCTTCATGGCTTCCGCCAGCAGCGCGAGGCTCGCCAGGGTCTTGCCTTGCCCGGGTCGCCCCGCCATCAGCACGAGATCGCCCGGCTGCAGGCAAGGCAGCAGCCTGCGGGCGGACGTCATTCGGGGCTGCTTCGCGACGAGCAGGCTCCAGCTGCGATAACCTTCTTCGGTGGCGATGCGGTCGAGCGCGGCGTGAAGCGGAATGCGCTCCCTGCGGCTCAGCAGCCTGGCCTTGCGTTTCAATTGATGGATCGGGGCCGACAACGTCATGACGAGAACCTCCTATCGCGAGCAGGTGGCGCAGTCCCTCCTCATGCGTGATGCCCGGACAGTCGGTCGGATTGTCTGAAAATGCCCCGTATGAAAGATACTTCCCCGGCTGGAGGGGGGAGGCTCGGGCCGAGCCAGAATCGGATTCTAGCTCAAGCCGGAGCGCAGGAAAACAGCCGTACCGGCGTACCCGTTAGATAGACATTATCTCAGCGCGCCCAGCGCACGATCTCGACGAGGACTTGCGACAGCGCCCGGTCTAGCGCCTGCGTCGCGCCCGCCCCGTCGACGGC
Organism: Allobosea sp. RIT-PG3_2; assembly: GCF_057321085.1. Lineage (NCBI taxonomy): Bacteria > Pseudomonadati > Pseudomonadota > Alphaproteobacteria > Hyphomicrobiales > Alloboseaceae > Allobosea > Allobosea sp. RIT-PG3_2. The sequence continues at coordinate 1,241,168 of NZ_JBXWCA010000001.1, forward strand.
GCCCGCCCGCACGCGCGCGGAGAACAGGCGCGCGCGCTGGATCTGCCCGGTCCGGTCGCCGACGATCTTTGCGGTGATCGCGACCACCGCCGTTCCGCTGGCGGCGTCGATGTTGAAGCTGCGGATGTCGGTGTTGAGCTGCACATCGGGCTGGATACGCTGGCCCGGCGCCGAGACGGAGCCGACGCGGCTGGCGTTCTCGAAAGTCTGGATCAGGCGCGCCTGCACCAGCGCCGGGATGCGGTCCGCCCATTGCGCCCCGCCGACGAAGGACAGCGCCCCGCTCGAGTCCTTGACGATGACCCGGTCGGAATCGAGCGCCTGCACTGCCGTCGGCTCGGCGACGACCATCACGGCGCGCGAGCCGCCGACGCGGCCGAAGCCGCTGGGTGCCGAGAGGTCGAAGGTCGTCGGCGTCGAGCCGCCGCAACCGGCCAGCAATGCGCTGGCGACCAGCACGAAAGCCGTGAGGCAGCGGGCCTTGGTCGCCGGGTAGAACGGTGCCTCGGTCGTCATGAGCTAGCGCGATCCGTTGTATTGCGGGAGCGGCGGCTTGCCGCCGAAGATGAACTGCTGCGGGTTACGTTCGAAATTCCGCAACGTGCGATTGAGTTCCGTCAGCGTGCGCTTGCCGTCGGCGGCGAGCGATTCGACGTCGCGCAGCCCCGGCCCGGTGAAGCGGTTGATTCCGGATGTGATCTCCGCCGTGCGCTTGTCGAGATTGTCGGCGAGAACGCGGATCGACTTGGCCGCGTCGGCGACTTCCTGGAAGGCGCTGCGGCCATCGGGACCCGATCCGGAGTCGAGAAAGCCCTTCGCCGCCTTGAGCACGCCCTCGACCTGATCGGCCGCGCGGTCGAGCTTGGCCGAGATCGAGGCGGCGTCCTTGACCACCTTGGCGACATCGGCGCTGGAGCCGCCGAGCGCGCCGGTGAACTTGTCGACGTTCTCGATGATGCTGGCGACCTTCTGCCGGTCGACCGAGCGCACCACCGCCGTCAGTTCCTCGCTGAGCGACTGCAGCTTCTGCGACAGCGGCTGAATGGTCTCGGCGAGATTGCCGAAGCCGGCCATCAGCTTGTCGATGCCGTCAGCATTGTTGCCGAGCGCCTGCGAGAATTTCTCGACATTGCGCACCGTGTTGTTGATCGGCCCGGTGTTCTGCTTGATCAGCCCATCGAGCGAGGTCAGCATCGTGTCGGCCTTCTGCGCGACGTTGCGCACGGTCTCGATGATGTCCTGCAGCTCCGAACGCTCGGCGATGATCGTCGGCATCGGCTCGCCGGGCTTGGCGGTCAGCACCGGCGCGTCGGGCGCACCGCCGATGAGCTGCAGCGCGACCACGCCGGCCAGCCCCTGAGCCTCGATGCGGGCGCGCGTGTCCTCGCGCAGCGGTGTCGTGCTGGTGACCTGGATGACGGCGTAGATGCGGCGGGGATCGTCCGGCTGCAATTCGATGCTGGTGACCTCGCCGACGCGCAGGCCGTTGAACAGCACGCTCGAACCGCGGCCGAGACCGGTCACCGTGCCGGTGAAGATGACGCGGACGCTCTCCCTGCGTCCGGCTCCGCCGCTGTTGAACCAGTAGACGAAGCCGAAAGCCGCCGCGAGGACTGCGAGCGTGAAGAGGCCGACAAGTGCGTAGTTGGCGCGCGATTCCATGCCCTAGCTGCTTCGTTCCCGCTCCCCGGACGACATCCGGGCCATGGCACGCTCGCCACCAAAATAGGCCTTCAGCCACGGATGCTCCGAGGCGAGCATCGTCGCAAGCGGACCGACCGCGATCACCTTCTTATCCGCCAGAGCGGCGATTCGATCGCATGCATGATACAGGCTGTCGAGATCGTGGGTCACCATGAAGACGGTCAGCCCCAAGGTCTGTTTCAGCGTCATGATGAGGTCGTCGAACTCGGCCGCGCCGATCGGGTCCAGGCCCGAGGTCGGCTCGTCGAGGAAGACGATCTCGGGGTCGAGCGCCAGCGCGCGCGCGAGCGCAGCCCGCTTGATCATGCCGCCGGATAGCTCGGAAGGCACCTTGTCGGCGGCGTCGAGCGGCAGGCCCACCAGATCGAGCTTCACCATCGCCAGCTCATCGAGCAGATCGGGCGAGAGCTTCAGGTATTCCCGCATTGGCACCTGAATGTTCTGCTTGACCGTCAGCGCCGAAAACAGCGCCCCCTGCTGGAACATCACCCCGAAGCGGCGCTCGAGAACGCGGCGCTGCTGGCCGTTGAGCGTGTCGACATTCTCACCGAAGACTTCGATCGTGCCTCTCGCCTTGCGCACCAGCCCGAGGATGGTGCGGGTCAGCACGGACTTGCCCTGCCCCGACCCCCCGACGAAGCCGAGGATTTCGCCGCGCATCACGTCGAGATCGAGCCCGTCCATGATGACCTTCTCGGCGAAGGCGACCTTGAGATTGCGGACCCGGATCACGGCCTCGGGCTCGTCGGCCAGCCGATCGACAGGCGGCGGAGCGGCATCGGCCTCGTGAGCAAGAGATCTGTCGTGGGCTGCCATCGTCAGAACTCGATCGAAGCGAAGAACATGGCGAAGAGGCCGTCGACGACGATCACCATGAAGATCGCCTTCACCACCGACGCCGTGACCTGACGGCCGAGCGATTCAGCCGAGCCCTTCACCGCCAGCCCTTCGATCGACGCGATCAGTCCGATGACGAAGGCCATGAAGGGCGCCTTGATCAGCCCGACCGCGAAATGCTTCCAGGTGATGACCGATTGCAGCCGGGCGAGGAAGGTGTCGACGCCGATGCCGCCATAGAGCCATGCGACGAGGCCGGCGCCGACGAGGCCCGCCATCGCCGAAATGAAGGTCAGGATCGGCAGCGAGATGATCAAGGCGAGGATGCGCGGCACCACCAGCACCTCGATCGGATCGAGGCCCATCACACGCAGCGCATCGATCTCCTCGCGCATCTTCATCGAGCCGATCTCGGCGGTGAAGGCCGAGCCGGAGCGACCGGCGATCATGATCGAGGTCAGCAGCACGGCGAGTTCGCGCAGGATCAGGATGCCGGTGAGGTTCACGACGAAGGCCGAGGCGCCGAACTGCTGCAGCTGGAAGATGCCCTGCTGCGCGACGATGCAACCGACCAGGAACGAGATCAGCATGATGATCGGCGCGCCGTTGAAGGCGATCAGCTCGATCTGGTTGACCAGCGACGGTCCGCGGAACTTGCGCGGCCCGAGCACGACGCTGGCCGAGCCGACCACGACCTCGCCGAGGAACATCGCGCCGCCAACCATGTCGCGGCCGAAGCGGACGATGCCTTCGCCGATATTGACGAGGATGTCGACCACGCGGAATTGATGGTGGGGCGCGGGCTTGTCCTCGTCGTGGACATGGACCTCGGCCAGCAGGATCTCGTGCTCGGGCTTGTCGCTGACGATGTCGATGGACCCGCCGTGGCGCGCCTGACGCGCCTTGAAACGGTTGAGGACATAGGCGCCGAGCGTGTCGAGGCGGGTGACGTCCGAGAGATCGAGGCGGGCCGACGCCGCCTGCGGCAAACGCTCGACGATCTCCTCGACCAGTTCCTCGATGCGCGGAGCACGGTCGGCGCTCCAGGAGCCGGCGAGCGCCACCGCGAGCGTGCCCGCGTCGTCGCGGATGATCGCCTGCGGTTCGGCGGTATCAACGCTCGCCATGTCGCTGTGACGTCCCTCGCCCCGGCCGGGGCAGCCTTGCGGCTGCGCAGCACCGGTTCATCGCGCCGAAATCCACCCCCGTGCATCCTGTATTGCCGCCATGGCGGTGCTTGGCAAGCGCATGGCGCCGCGCCGGACGTTTCGGCGGCAAAGCGTTGCCGAACGGCCATAGAATGGCTCGCTCGGGGCGGATTGGCCGGCCTCAGGGCCCCCGGCAGCAATTCCTTAAGGAATCGTGGAGCAGGTTCGGGCGCAGAACCTCCCGACCACCGCTGATTCGGCTGGTCTATCGAAGGCAGAATGGTCATGGGCGATGCGCGCTCGCTGACACCGCTGAGCCAGGCCGATTTCGAGGCGATCGAGGCCGCCGTGCTGGAGACGGCGCGTGGCCGCTGGTTCATGGCAGAATACGCCAAGCGCAACCGCCAGTCCGACACGATGCAGCTGCTCGGCGCGATCCAGCGGATCGAGCGCGTCGTCGGGCTCGGCGTGCAGGAGACCAGCCGCGAAACCAACCTGATCGAGGCCGCCGCGTTGATCAGCGATCTCCGGGCCGATCTGGAGCGCGTGAGCGGCAAGGCCGATATCCGCTCGTCGGGCCTCGCCGTCCAGATCGAGAAGGCGGCGGGCACCGTTCTCAGTGCGACCGAGGCCATTCAGGAAGCTGCCTGGGAGCTGCGCGAGGCCGGCGCCGAGGAAGGGCTGTGCGACAGGCTCGACCGGCAATCCACGGAGATATCGACCGCGATCGGCGTCGTCGACGGGCTGGTCCAGCGCATCGACAAGATCGCCGACACCATCGCCATGCTGGATTCGAGCCTGCGCGCCTTCGGCGAAATCTCCCGCGAGCCCGGCGCGAGCTTCGAGGCGATGGCGGCGGCCGCCGAGAGAGGCGCACCGGCAGAGAGAGGCGCATCGGCGTCGGGCTATGTTCCGACGGTGACGATGCGGCACAGCTATGACAATCTCGACGTCGTGGGATCGGACGAGGTCGAGGCCCCGGTTCAGCTCAATGACCGGATCGCTCCGGAAACGCGCATGGGAACGGTCCATCTTCTCGACGACGACATCGTCTTCGACGAGCCGGCCGCAGCACCGCCCGAGCCGAAACGCGTCGCGGCGGGCTATTCGGAAGCAGGGCTGCGCGAGATCGACGCCCTGCAGGCCGATCGCAAGCTCGCCTATTTCGTCTGACGCCAAGTGGCGGTCCCGGCTTCCGCGGTAGGGAGCATCAGTTCTCGCGCCGGATCGCGCTTTCGTGCCAGCGATGCAGCAGTAGGTACGAGATCAAGCTCGTCGCCAGGAAGATCGCGATTCCCGACAGCGAGATCATGACCAGCGCGGCGAAGACGCGCGGGATCTTGAGCTGGTAGCCGGCCTCGAGGATGCGATAGGCGAGGCCTGAGGCGTTGCCGCCCGTGCCCGCGACGAACTCGGCCACGACCGCCCCGATCAAGGCGAGACCGCCGGAAATCTTCAGCCCCGCCAGGAAATAGGGCAGCGCCGCCGGCAGCTTGAGATAGCGCATGGTCTGCCAGCGCGAGGCGCCGTAAAGCTCGAACAGGTTGACGAGGTTGTGGTCGGCCGAGTTCAGACCGAGGATGGTGTTGGAGAGGATCGGGAAGAAGGCGACGATCCATGCGCAGATCAGTAGCGAGAGGTCGATATCATCAGCCCAGATGATGATCAGCGGCGCGATGGCGACGATCGGCGTCACCTGCAGGATCACCGCATAGGGCAAGAGCGCCATCTCCAGCCATTTCGACTGGCTGAACAGCATGGCGAGCGTGACGCCGACGACGACGGCCGCGGCGAGCGCCATGAAGGTGATCTTCAGCGTGATCCAGAGCGAGCCCGAGAGCGTGCTCCAATCGGCGACCAGCGTCTGCCCGACCAAGACCGGACCTGGCAGGACATAGGAGGGAATCTCGTTCCAGCGAACCGCGAATTCCCAGAGCGCCAGGACGATCACCCCGATCGCGAGCGGCGCGACGATGCGCGGCCAGACGCTGACCGGCAGGCCGAGAAGCCGGGGTTCCGCCGTGGCGAGAGGCAACGCCTGCGCGTCGGTGCCATCGGCCGCCAGCGTTTCGACGGGAGCGCTCATTGGCCGATCGCCTCCTTGAGCTTGGTGGAGGCGACGCGGCAGAGATGGGCGTATTCGCCAGAGGTCCGGAACAGGTCGTCGCGAGGATAGGCGGCATCGACCGCGAGATCGGCCATGACCCGGCCGGGGCGCGCCGCCATCACGACGATGCGCTGCGAGAGATAGACCGACTCGAAGACGGAGTGGGTGACGAAGACGGCGGTGAAGCGCTCGCGCGCCCAGAGCTCCAGCAGGTCGTCGTTGAGGCGGTGGCGGGTGATCTCGTCGAGCGCCGCAAAGGGTTCGTCCATCAGCAGGATCTTCGGCCGCATCACCAGCGCGCGGGCGATCGAGACGCGCATCTTCATGCCGCCCGAGAGCTCGCGCGGATAGGATGTCTCGAACCCCTTGAGGCCGACCAGCGCCAGCATCTGGGCTGCACGGGCTTCGGCCTCCGCCCGCGCCACACCCTTCAGCTTCAACGGCAGCATGACGTTGGCGAGGGCGTTGGCCCAGGGCATCAGGGTCGGGTCCTGGAAGACGAAGCCGAGATCGCGCCCGCCATGACCTGCGCTGCCCTGGCTGGCGCCCTCCTCACCCGGCCAAGAAATCGTGCCGGATGTCGGCGCGCCCAGGCCCGCGATCATGCGCAGCAGCGTCGACTTCCCGCAGCCGGAAGGTCCGAGCAGGCTGATGAACTGCCCTGCCGCCAGTTCGAGATCGACATCGCGAACGGCCAGCGTGCCATTGGCGAACTGTTTCGAGACATGCCTGACAGCCACCAGCGGCGTGCCGGCGCTCTCCTTGTCCGGAGCTGTGCTTAGATAGGCCGTGTCCAAAGCCTGATGATCCGATCTACGAAATGCCGTCATTCTCGGGCGCCGCATAGCGGCGACCCGAGAATCTCATGACGAGAAGCCGCTGGTTTCCGAGATGCTCGGGTCAAGCCCGAGCATGACGTTTGCCTCAGGCCTTGCCGATGCCCTTGTTGACGAAGTCGAGGCTGTAGGCCTTCTTGAAATCGACCCCGGCCGGGAAGACACCGACATCGCGCATCGAGGTGTAGAAGCGCTCCCAGCGCGCATCGGTCATGGCGCCGATGCCCAAGGTCAGCGCGTCGCCGGACTGCACGATGCCGCGCTCGTTCATGACCTTGACGGCGTAGTCGAGCTTCTCCTGGTCCAGGTCGGGATTGTCCTTGAGGATGCGCGCGTTCGCCGCCGCAGCCTCCGCACCGCCCTTCATGTACTGCGCCCAGCCTTCGAGCGAGGCGGTGACGAAGCGCTGGATCAAGTCCTTCTTCTCGGTGACGAGCTTGCGCGAGACGTTGATCGTCGTGTTGTAGGCCTCGAAGCCGCTATCGGCGAGGAGGTGGACGACCGGGTTCACGCCGGCCTTCTGGATCGCGAAAGGCTCGGAGGAGAGGAAGCCCTGCTGGGACAGGTTCTTGTCGGCCAGGAACGGCGCCATGTTGAAGGTGTAGGGCCGGATCTGCTCGTCGGTGAAGCCGAACTTGGCGCGCAGGAAGGGCCAGAAGGCGGTCCGCCCCTCGGCGCCGATCAGGATCGGCTTGCCCTTCAGGGCGGCCAGCGTGTCGTTGCCCTGATTGGGGTGGGAGATGATGACCTGCGGATCCTTCTGGAAGATCGACGCGATGCAGAGGAAGGGGATGTTCTCCTGCGCGAAGCGGATCGCCTCGAAGCTCGTCGACATGCTCATGTCGACACGCCCGCCGAGCAGGAGCTGCGAGGGGTTCTGCTGCGGCCCGCCGGGGCGGATTTCGGTCTCGATGCCGTATTTCTTGTAGATGCCGTTGGCGGCGGCGAGATAGTAGCCGCCATGCTCGGCCTGGGCGCGCCAATTGGTCTGGAAGCTCAGCTTGTCGAGCGTCTGCGCGCTGACGCGGGCGCCCGGTACGGGGATCAGCAGGGAAGCCGTCGAGCCGCCGATCAGCCCGAGCGCGGCGCGCCGGTTCACGCGATACTTCATCGTCGTCATCTCGCTATCTCCCCTGCATCTGCGGGCGGTCCCGCCACTGGCCCGTCTCCTTATCCCATGCGATAGCACCGCGGGACAATGCAACGCCGGGCTACCGGGTTTCTGCACAGAAACAAGGCAGCATTCATCGGCGAAGGGCTCCGCAAAGTGATGAACTTGCATGCATCGCATCCGTGACTAGCTTCAGCCCCACCAAACCTGTTCTCCGTGCAAGGCAGAGATCGCGTTCATGAAAGTCCTGATCTTCGGCGCGACCGGCATGGTCGGCCAGGGCGTCCTGCGCGAGTGCCTGCTCGATCCGCAAGTGAAAGGCGTCGTCGCGATCAGCCGGCGGCCCATCGGGCAGGTCGATCCGAAACTGCGGGAGCTCGTACATGCCGATATGACTGATTTCGCCGCCCTGCAGCCCGAGCTTACCGGCTTCGACGCCTGCTTCTTCTGCCTCGGCATCAGCTCGGTTGGCATGCCGGAGGCCGACTACAGCCGCATCACCTATGACATGCCGGTCGCGGCGGCGCAGGCGCTGGTGAAGGCGAGCCCGCAGGCGGTCTTCATCCTGGTCTCCGGCGCCGGCGCCGACAGCAGCGAGCACGGCAAGGTCATGTGGGCGCGCGTCAAGGGCCGCGCCGAGAATGCGGTGCTGATGCTGCCGTTCCGGGGGGCATATGTCTTCCGGCCGGGCGGTATCCGGCCTATGCACGGCATCACCTCGCGCACGGCCTGGTACCGCATGCTCTATACCCTGACGGCCCCGCTCTGGGCGGTGCTTCACCCGCTCTTTCCGCGCTACGTGACTTCGACCGAGCAAATCGGCCGGGCGATGATCAAGGTCGCGCGGGACGGCGCGCCGGAGCGCATCCTCGATTCCGCCGCGATCAACCGGCTCGGAGCCAGCACATGACCGCGCGTTTCTGGGGCGACCTCAAGAGTTCCGACTTCACCGCGCTCACGCCCGAGCGCACCGTCGCTGTGCTACCGTTGGCGGCGATCGAGCAGCACGGCCCGCATCTGCCCGTCTCGGTCGACACCACCGTGATGAACGGGATGCTGGCGGAGGCGATGCCGCTGGTGCCGGCCGATCTCGACGTCCTCGTCCTGCCGACGCAAGCGATCTGCAAATCGAACGAACACCTGCATTCGCCGGGTACGCTGACGGTCGGCTGGGAGAGCGCGATCCGCGCCTGGATCGAAATCGGCGAGAGCGTGAAGCGCGCCGGCTTCCGCAAGCTCGTGCTGATCACCTCCCACGGCGGCAATGTCGACCCGATGAAGATCGCTGCCCGCGAATTGCGCGTCGGCCATGGCATGCTCGCGGTCTGCACCGCCTGGATGTCCTTCGGCCTGCCGGAGGGCATCTATGCCGAACTCGACATCCGCCACGGCATCCATGGCGGCGATGTCGAGACCTCGCTGATGCTGCATTTCCGGCCGGACCTCGTCGACATGAGCAAGGCCGGGTATTTCAAGCCGCATACGGTGACGATGGCCGACGAAGGATACCGCCATCTCAGGCCAACCGGTCCCCATGCCTTCGCCTGGATGGCCCAGGATGTGAACCGCTCGGGCGCCGTCGGCGACGCCAGCCTTGCCACGGCGGCGAAAGGCAAGGCGACCGCGGCACTGCAGGCAAAGGGCTTCGCGGAGCTGATGGCCGATGTCGCGCGCTTCCCGCTCGATACGCTCTACGAGGCGGGCTGAGGCTCAATCGGGATCCAGGAGGCGCGGGCCCGGCCCCTCCTCCGCCAGCCGATCGAACGGATTGTGCAGCGGGCAATCGCGCACCGAGAGACAGCCGCAGCCGATGCAGCCGTCGAGGTGGTCGCGTAGCCGCGTCAGCCGGTCGATGCGATGTTCCAGCTCTGCCTTCCAGGCGGATGACAATCGCGTCCAGTCGGCGACGGTCGGCGTGCGCTCCTGCGGCAGGGCCTTGAAGGCCTCGCGGATCGTCTTCAACGGCATGCCGGCCCGCTGCGCCACCTTGATGATCGCGACCCGGCGCAGCACCTCGCGCGGATAGCGGCGCTGGTTGCCCGGCGTGCGATGGCTGCGGATCAGCCCTTCCGCCTCGTAGAAATGCAGCGCCGAAACGGCAAGGCCGCTGCGGTGGGCGACGTCGCCGACGCTGAGCTCGCCCGGCAAGCGCATCTTCCCGGCCATTCCGAAACGCCCCTTGACCTTAACCTTAGTTGAGGTTCTATAAGCCCTGCTCCCGTGATGCAAACCGGAGCGTTTCCATGCACCAGAAGGTCGATACCCGGATCAGGCTCGCCCTGATCTACGGCAGCAGCCGCGAAGGCCGCTTCTGCGACAAGGTCGCCGGCTGGGCGATCTCACAGATCCAGGGCGACGGCCCCTTCGATCTCGCTATCGTCGATCCCGGCGAGATCGACCTGCCGCCGCGCCATGTCGGCGGCAAGCACCCTGCCCTCGAGGAACTCCGCCAGATCATCGGCTGGGCCGACGGCTTCGTCGTGGTGACGCCCGAGTACAATCGCGGCTATCCAGCGATCCTGAAGTTCCTGATCGATGCGGTCGGGCCGGAATGGCGCGGCAAGCCGGTCAGCTTCGTCTCCTATGGCGGGATTTCGGGCGGCCTGCGTGCCGTCGAGCAGCTGCGCCTCGTCTTCGGCGAGCTTCATGCCGCGCCGATCCGCGACGGCGTCGCCTTCGCCGATGTCTGGAGCCGCTTCGATGCGGAGGGCTGTCTGCTCAATGCCGACCGGGCCGAGCAGGCGATGGCGACCATGCTGGCACAGCTTCACTGGTGGGCGAGCGCGCTGCGCACCGCGCGCCAGAACGTGCCCTACGGCCAGTTCGCCTTGGAGCCGGAATCCGTCTCCAAACTTCAAGTGAGAGAACGCGTTCTCCGATCTGACTGCGTGGCAGTCGGATCGGCGCGTGATCTAGCCTGATACGTCACGCGAACGTGGAGACAGCTTCACAAATCCGAACTGGTCTCACCGTGTCGGGATGCGGAACAATGCCCGCCCCGAGACGAGGAGCAGACGGATATGAAGCTCAAACTTCTCCGCAACGCGACGCTGAAACTCGATTACGGCGGCAGGACCTTCCTGATCGACCCCGATTTCGGCCCGCGCCACAGCCGCCGCTCCTTCACCGGGCGCTCGGAGAACCCGATGGTCGATCTGCCCGAGCCGATCGAGGACATCCTTGCCGGCGTCGACACGGTGATCGTCTCCCATCTCCACGCCGATCACTTCGACGAGGTCGCCAAGGAGCGGGTTCCAAAGGGGCTGCCGATCATCTGCCAGCCCGGCGACGAGGCGGCGATCGCGCAGGCTGGCTTCTCCTCGATCACCGCGATCGACTGCTTCATCCGGCTGGGGCCGATCGTGCTGAAGCGGCATCCCGCGCAGCACGGCACCGGCGCCGTCGTCGAGAAGATGGGTCAGGTGATGGGCTTGAGCTTCGAGGCGCCGGGCGAGCCGACGCTCTACTGGTGCGGCGACAGCGTCTTCTACCAGCCGCTGCGCGACGCGGTGGCCGCGACCGGCCCCGATATCATCGTCACCCATTCCTGCGGCGCGATGTGGGACAACACGCTGATCGTCATGGACGACGAGCAGACGCTCGATCTTGCCGAGGCCTTCCCGCGCGCGACCGTGATCGCGACGCATATGGAAGCCCTCGACCACGCCACCGTCAGCCGCACCCGCCTGCGGAAGGCGGCGAAGGAGCGCGGCGTCGACTCGCGGCGGCTGCGCATCCCCGCCGATGGCGAGACGATCGAACTCGGCGTACCCGCGCTGGTGTGAGCTGTTTCAACCCGAGCCGTCATCCCGGCCGCAGCGAAGCGAAGAGCCGGGATCCATGCCTGAACCTCTAACAGAAATGCTCAGGCATGGATCCCGGGTCTCCCTTCGGTCGCCCGGGATGACCAGCGCCTGAGAAACTGCCCTACTCGCCGGCCTTCATCTGCCTGGCGTAGATGTCCTTGTACTGCTCGCGCAGCAGGTTCTTCTGGACCTTGCCCATGGTGTTGCGCGGCAACTCGGTGACGACGAAGACCTGCTTGGGCTGCTTGAACTTGGCGAGGCGCTGCTCCAGCGCCCGGGCGATGCCCTGGGCGGTGATCTCGGCCCCCGGCTTGGCGACAACGACCGCCGTCACGCCCTCGCCGAAATCGGGATGCGGCACGCCGATCACGGCGCTCTCGATCACGCCGGGCATCTCGTCGATCTCGGTCTCGACTTCCTTCGGATAGACGTTGTAGCCGCCGGTGATGATCAGATCCTTGCCGCGCCCGACGATGTGGACGTAGCCGGTGGGGTCAATCTTGCCGAGGTCGCCGGTGATGAAGAAGCCGTCCGGCCGAAACTCGGCCTTGGTCTTCTCGGGATTGCGCCAGTAGCCCTTGAAGACGTTCGGGCCCTTGACCTCGATCATGCCGATCTCGTCGCGGGCAAGCTCCTTGCCCGTCTCGGGATCGGTGACGCGCGCGGAGACACCCGGCAGCGGGAAGCCGACGGTGCCCGCCACCCGATCCCCATCGTACGGGTTCGAGGTGTTCATGTTGGTCTCGGTCATGCCGTAGCGCTCGAGGATGGCGTGGCCGGTGCGGGCACTCCACTCCCGGTGCGTCTCTGCCAGCAGCGGCGCCGAGCCGGAGACGAAGAGGCGCATATGCTTCGTCGCCTCCTTGGTCAGTCTGTTATCCTGAAGCAGCCGGACATAGAAGGTCGGCACGCCCATCATGCTCGTCGCCTGCGGCAGGTATTTGAAGACCTGCTCCGGATCGAATTTCGGCAGCAGGATCATCGAGGCGCCCGAAAGCAGAATCACGTTGGTCGCGACGAAGAGACCGTGCGTATGGAAGATCGGCAGGGCGTGCAGCAGCACGTCGCCCTTGCCGAAGCGCCAGTAGTCGACCAGCGCCAGCGCGTTGGACGACAGGTTGTCGTGGCTGAGCATCGCCCCCTTGGAGCGGCCGGTCGTGCCGGAGGTGTAGAGGATCGCGGCGAGATCATCCGAGCCGCGCTCGACATCGGTGAAGCCCGTCGAGGCAGCGCTCGCCTTGTCGAGCAGGCTGCCGGTGCCGATGCCCAGCGTCTCCAGCTTCGCGCCGGCCTTGTCGGCATAGGGACGCAGCGCCTCGGCCTTGGCAGGGTCGCAGACGAAGACGGCGGGCTCGGCATCCCCAAGGAAATACTCGATTTCGGCCGGGGTGTAGGCGGTGTTGAGCGGCAGGAAGATCGCGCCGGCGCGGACCGTGCCGAGATAGAGCATCAGCGCCTCGAAGCTCTTCTCGACCTGCACGGCGACACGGTCGCCCGGCTTCACGCCGAGGCCGACAAGAGCGTTGGCGAAGCGGGCGGAGACGTCGAGCATGTCGGCATAGGACAGGCGCCGGCCGTCATCGAGCAGCGCAAAAGGCGCCTCCGGCGCCGGCATGCGCGAGCGGATGAGGTCGAACAGGTGGTTGCCCATGATTTCGGGTCCTTTCAGGCGTTTCCGTCTTAACTCGCCGCCGGGCGCAGAAGCTTGCGCACGCCGGAAGAGGCCACAACCGTATTGCGGGTCGCGAAGGCCTCGTGATTGGTCTCGATGTCGTCGAGGTCGTAGCGGTAGTTCACCATCACGCCATGCGACTCGCGATGGCCGCGCGCCGAGAGATTGCCGCCGACATTGATGCGCTCCAGCCGCGCGCCATTGCCGAGATGGAAGCGCGCGACGGGGTCGATGACGCGGCCGGACGCGGTGCGCGCCCGCAGCAGGTATTCGGCGGTCATCTGGCCGAGCAGCTTGTCGCGGCGCGCCTTCGTCACGTCGTCGAGCGAGATGGTTTCGCCGGGCCGGCGGGCAAGCTCGGAACGTTCCTCATTGGTGAGGGCCAGCTCGCCGTTTTCCCCGGCGACGCCGGCAAGCCAGCGCGCGAACCCAGGCACCGGCGACAGCGTGACGAAGGTGTCGAGGCCCGGCAGTTCGCGCTTCAGGTCTTCCGCCACCTGCTTGATCAGGAAATTGCCGAAGGAGATGCCGCGCAGGCCTTCCTGGCAGTTCGAGATCGAATAGAACACCGCCGTCGTCGCCGCCTGCGCCGGCAGCACCTCGCGCTCGGGCTGAAGCACCTCGCCGATGCTGCGCGGAATCTCCGTGGTGAGTGCGACCTCGACGAAGATCAGCGGCTCGTCGATGAGCTGCGGGTGGAAGAAGGCGAAGCAGCGCCGGTCCGCCGGCTCGAGCCGGCGCCGCAGTTCGTCCCAGCCCTGGATCTCGTGGACCGCCTCATAGCGGATGATCTTTTCCAGCACATTCGCCGGGGTGCGCCAGTCGATGCGACGCAGCACGAGGAAGCCGCGATTGAACCAGGAGCCGAAGAGATGGCGAAAGTCGTCGTCGATGGCCTTGAGCTCGGGCTCGGCCTCCATCGCTTCGAACAGGGCCTCGCGCATCCGCACCAGCACGGGCGTGCCGTCCGGCGCGAGGTTGAGGCGGCGCAGCAGCTCCTGACGGCGCGGCTCGGCAGCGAGGTGCAGCGCCGAGATCGTCGCCGCGTCGGGTTTCTCGCGATAGGCCTCGATCGCCTTTTCGAGCCGGTCATGATCCGGCCCGAAGCGCTCCCGCAGTAGATTGAAGAAGGCGAGCCGGCCGGGCTTGTCGAGCCGCTGCCAGGCTTCCAGCACCGCCTGCGCCAGCGCCATGCCGGACGCCTCGCCTCGGCCAGAGAGCAAATCCTCGCAGAGCCGGTCAATCGGCCGGGCGCGATTGCCGAGGAAGCGTTCGAAGCCGATCAGAGCACGGCCGCGATCGGCCACGCTGGTCAGAAGTTCGCCGAGAAACGCCATATCGATGCTGGCCTCTTGGTTGCCTTACGATCCTAGAGTGCACTGCATCCTGACGGAAGCGCCGGAGTGTCGTGAGCGAGCGTCATGCTCAGGCTTGACCCGAGCATCTCGGAAACCAGTGTGCTCTGGTCCCAAGATTTCCGGGTCTACGCTTCGCTGCGCCCGAGAATGACGCCCGGTTTTCCTCAGCGCAGCAGGTTCCAGGCCTTCAGGAAGAAATCCGGCGTGCCGAAGTTGCCCGACTTCAGCGCCACGACCATGTCCGGCCCATCGACGACGCGCGTCCAGGGCACGCCGGGGTCGATCTCGGGCCCGATCTCCAACGTGCGGATGCCAAGGCCGAGCACTGTCGCGCCCGAGGTTTCGCCGCCCGCGACGAGAAGCCGCGTCAGGCCGCCCTCGGAAAGGCGCCGCGCCACCTCCGCGAAGGCGTGCTCGACGATGCTGCCGGCCTTTTCGCGGCCGAGCGTGTCCTGCACGGCCGCGACTTCCGCCGGATCATCGCTGGAATAGAGCAGGAATGGCTTGTCCTGCGGCTGCGACAGCGCCCATGCGGCAAGTCCGGCGGCGTCCTGGCTGCCATCGGCCAGCGCGAAGGGATCGACCTTGAGCGCGGGATAGCCCGCTTCCAGCGCAGCCTTGATCTGGCCGCGCGTCGCGGTCGAACAGCTGCCGGAGATGATGCCGGCGCGGCCGGCGGGAGCCTTCAGCTCCTGCGGGCCGGGCCGCTCCGGCAGGAGACCGGCGCGGCGGAAATTCTGCGGCAGGCCCATGGCAATGCCCGAGCCGCCGGTCAGCAGCACATGCTCGGACACAGCGTGTCCAAGCGTCATCAAATCCTCGTTGGTCAGGGCGTCGGTCACGGCATAGCGGAGGCCATCGGCCTGAAGCTTGGCGAGGCGCGCCTTCACTGCGGCAGAGCCGGCCAGGACCGTAGCGTAATCGACGAGGCCAACCTCGGTCTTCGCCTGTACGGACATCAGTCGCATCAGGTTCGAATCCCGCATCGGCGTCAGCGGGTGGTCCTTCATCGAGCTCTCGTGCAGCGGCACGGCGCCGACGAAGAGATAGCCCTGATAGATCGAGCGGCCATTCGCCGGAAAGGCCGGGCAGACGATGGCGAGCTTCGCGCCAAGGCGCTCCGCCAGCGCATTCGCGACCGGGCCGATATTGCCCTCAGCCGTCGAATCGAAGGTCGAGCAATATTTGAACAGGATCTGCCGCGCCCCGCCTTCAAGCAGTGCCTCGCAGGCGGCGAGCGAATCCGCGACGGCCTCGGCCACCGGGTTCGTGCGCGACTTCAGCGCGACGACGACCGCGTCGGCCTCTGGCAAGGTGCTGCCGGCGGGCGGCACGCCGATGACCTGGACGGTCCGCATGCCGGCGCGGTTCAGCATCAGCGCGACATCGGTCGCGCCGGTCATGTCGTCGGCAATCACGCCCAGCAGCATCACGTCGTCTCCCTCGGCCATCCGGCCCGGTTGCTGTGACTGTTCTAACCGCCGATCACTGGCGAGGCGACAGCCATCGCCGCATCGAGCGGTCCTCCTGAGGGCATGCGTAGCGGCGGCGCATCAGGGGGCATTCGGGGCTGCCTTTCGATGAGGCAGCGGTGCCTGCGAATTGGTGCGGCGCATCATCGACGACGGCGAGATTCTGAGTCAGCTTAGTGCCATGAGGAACGAATTCGGCGAATGGCATGTCCGCCAGATCATCGAAAACGGTCCCCGGAAAATCATCCGCACAATGGGGGAAAGCATGAAGCTGTTGAAGGTTGCAGTCTCGGCCGCCGCGCTCGCGCTCGCCGCGCTTCCGGCCCTTGCCCAGGCACCCTCCACACTACGCATCGGGCTGCAGGAAGACCCCGACATGCTCGATCCGCACAAGGCCCGCACCTTCGTCGGGCGCATCGTGTTCATGGGCCTGTGCGACCGGCTGCTCGACATCACGCCGGAACTGAAGCTGGTGCCGAGACTGGCGACGGAGTGGAACTTCTCCGCAGACGGGCTCACCCTGACGATGAAGCTGCGCAGCGACGCGAAATTCCATGACGGCGAACCCTTCAATGCGGAAGCCGCGAAGGCCAATATCGAGCGCGCGATGACCCTGCCGGACTCGCTGCGCAAATCGGAGCTGGCCTCGGTCGAGAAGGTCGAGGCCCCGGATGCGACGACGCTGGTGCTGAAGTTGAAGCGCCCGGACGCCACGCTGCTCTCGCAGCTGACAGACCGCGCCGGCATGATGCTCGCCCCCAAGAGCCTGTCGGGCGACGTCGCCGCCAAGCCGGTCTGCTCCGGCCCCTACAAATTCGTCGAACGCGTCCAGAACGACCGCATCGTGCTGGAGAAGTTCAAGGAGCATTGGGAGGCGGACAAATACGGCTTCGACCGGATCGTCTACCGCTCGATCCCCGACACGACGGTACGCCTCGCCAATCTGCGCTCGGGCGAGCTCGACATGCTGGAGCGGCTGGCGCCGACCGACGTGAAATCGGCGGAAGGCGACAAGTCGCTCAAGGTCGCGAGCATGGCCAATCTCGGCTATCAGGGCATCACCATCAACACCAACAATGGCGACGCCGCGAAACAGCCGGTGGGCCAGGACAAGCGCGTGCGCCAGGCGCTCTCGCTGTCGATCGACCGCAAGGTGCTGAGCCAGGTGGTGTTCGAGGGGCTCTACGAGCCGATGAACCAGCCCTTCAACCCCGGAAATTTCTATCTCAGCGCCGATCTGCCCGTTCCCGCCCGTGACGTCGCCAAGGCAAAGGCGCTGCTCAAGGAGGCGGGGCAGCCCAAGGTCACGGCCGAGCTCTTCGTCACCAACAACCCGGTCGATGCCCAGCTCGGGCAGGTCATCCAGGCGATGGCGCAGGAAGCCGGCATCGACATCCAGATCCGCTCGACCGAGTTCGCTAGCCAGCTGCGCGACCAGCAGCAGGGCAAGTTCCAGATGAGCCGGATCGGCTGGTCCGGCCGCATCGACCCGGACGGCAACATCCACCCCTTCGTCACCACCGGCGGCGGCCAGAACGACGGCAAATACTCCAACCCCGAGGTCGACCGCCTGCTGAACCAGGCCCGCACCGTCTACGAGCCGGCCGAACGCAAGAAGCTCTACGATGCCGCCCAGAAGATCCTGCAGGACGAGCTGCCGATCATCTATCTCTACAACCAGACGGTGTTCTTCGCGATGCGCTCGACCATGCAGGGCTTCGTGATCAACCCGGACGGGATGATCCGGCTGGCGGGGCTGAAGCGCTCGTGAGGGTTTCCCACGGGTCGGCGACTGCGCCGTTATCCCGGGCGGCCGAAGGTCGTCCCGGGATCCATCGCAGAGCGCGGTTCTCTACGATGGATCCCGGAGTTCCGCTTTGCTGCATCCGGGATGACGGAGCGGTTCCGAGCGCGCCATGTTCACCCTGATCATCCGCCGCATCCTGATCGCGATACCGACGCTGTTCCTGGTCTCGCTCTTCGTCTTCGCCCTGCAGCGCGCGCTGCCGGGCGACCCCTTCCTCGTCATCGCCGGCGAGGAGCGCGACCCGGAGGTGATCGCGCGGCTGCGCGAAATCTACCGGATGGACGACCCGGTCGTCGTCCAGTTCTTCGCCTGGCTGGGACAGGTGGTCCAGGGCGATTTCGGCCGCTCTCTGCGCACCGGCGAGCCGGTGCTGAACCTGATCCTGCAGAAGCTGCCGGTGACGCTGCAACTCGCGACCGCCTCGATCCTCGTCGCGATCTGCATCGGCATTCCGATCGGCATCCTCGCCGCGCGGCACAAGGGCACGATCATCGACTATTCGGCGAGCGCAGCCGCGCTGTCCGGCCTCTCGATCCCGAATTTCTGGTTCGGGATCATGCTGATCCTGCTGGTTTCCGTGCATCTGAAATGGCTGCCGGCCTCCGGCTATGAATCGATCTTCGTGCACCCGTGGGAGGCGATCCAGCGGCTGATCATGCCGGCCTTCGTGCTCGGCAACGGGCTCGCGGCCTTCCTGATGCGCCATACCCGCTCGGCGATGCTGGAGGTGCTGCGCTCGGACTATGTCCGCACCGCCCGCGCAAAGGGGCTCGACGAGGACACGGTCATCCACCGCCATGCGCTGCGCAACGCGCTGGTGCCGATCATCACGCTGACGACGCTGCTCTTCGGCGAGTTGCTGGCGGGCGCGGTGCTGACCGAGCAGGTCTTCACCATCCCCGGCTTCGGCAAGCTGATCGTCGATGCCGTGTTCAATCGCGATTACGGGGTGGTGCAGGGCGTGGTGCTGTGCACCGCCATCGGCTTCATCCTGATGAACCTGCTGGCCGACATCCTCTATGTCCTCGTCAATCCGCGCCTGAGGACCGGCTGATGGCATCGCTGGATTCCCTCCCCTCGTCAGGCGCGGCGAGCGGGATGAAGGCGCGCCCCGGCGTGCTCGCCCGGCTGATCCGCAACAAGTCCGCGCTGATCGGCGGCGGGATCGTGCTGATCTTCGTGCTGATGGCGGTGCTCGCGCCGATACTGCCGCTGGCCGACCCGTTCAAGTCCAACTTCCTCGCCATCCGCAAGCCGCCTTCGGAACTCTACTGGTTCGGCACGGACGAGCTCGGGCGCGATCAGGTCTCGCGGCTGTTCTACGGCGCGCAGGCCTCGCTGCTCGCCGGCATCGTCTCGGTGCTGATCGCGGTGGCGATCGGCCTGCCCTTCGGATTATTGGCCGGCTGGTATGGCGGCTGGACCGACATCGTGATCTCGCGCGTCACGGAAGCGCTGCTCGCCTGCCCTTTCCTGATCCTCGCCATCGCCTTCGCGGCGGTGCTCGGCCCCTCGCTGACCAATGCGATGATCGCCATCGGCCTGTCGGCCGTGCCGATCTTCATCCGGCTGGTGCGCGGCCAGGTGATGAGCGTGAAGGCGGAGGATTTCGTCGAAGGCGCGCGCTCGGTCGGCGCGCGTGACCTGCGGCTGATGTTCCGCCATGTGCTGCCCAACACCCTGTCCCCCATCGTGGTGCAGTCGACATTGTTCATGGCACAGGCAATCATCCTGGAAGCCGCCCTCTCCTTCCTCGGCCTCGGCCAGCAGCCGCCGTCGCCGTCCTGGGGTCAGATGCTCAACGTCGCCAAGAACTTCATGGAGCAGGCGCCGTGGATGTCGGTGGCGCCGGGCGTCTGCATCTTCCTCGCCGTGCTCGGCTTCAACCTGCTCGGCGACGGCCTGCGCGACGCGCTCGATCCAAAAGAAAACTAGGCTTTCAAGGACACGCCCATGTTCACGACCCGCCCCGAAATCCTCGGCACCTTCGGCGTCGTCACCTCGACGCACTGGCTCGCCACCGCATCGGGCATGGCGATGCTGGAGAAGGGCGGCAACGCCTTCGACGCCTGCGCCGCCGCCGCTTTCGTGCTGCAGGTCGTCGAGCCGCACCTCGTCGGCCCGGCAGGCGACATGCCGGCCGTCTTCTATTCGGCCGAAACCAGGAAGGTCGAGACGCTCTGCGCGCAGGGGCCGGCCCCGCAGGCTGCGACCATCGCCGCCTACAAGGCGCTCGGCCTCGACCTGATCCCCGGCTCCGGCCTGCTCGCGACCGTGATCCCCGGCGCCTTCGGCGGCTGGATGACGCTGCTACGCGACCATGGCCGGCTGAAGCTGCGCGAGGTGCTGGAGCCGGCGATCGGCTATTTCGAGAACGGCCACCCGATGCTGCCGCGCGTCTCGGATTCGATCCGTGAACTGACCGATCTCTTCAGCAACGAATGGTCGAGTTCAGGCGCGGTCTACTTGCCGGGTGGCAATGTGCCGGAAGCGCGCAAGCTCTTCGCCAACAAGGCGGCAGCCGCGACCTACAAGCGCATCCTCTCCGAGGCGGAAGCGAAGGGCAGCGACCGTCAGGAGCAGATCCAGGCCGCCTATGACGCCTGGTACAAGGGCTTCGTCGCCGAAGCGATGGACCGCTTCTGCCGCACGCAGGAGGTGATGGATTCCTCCGGCCGCCGCAACAAGGGCCTGCTCACCGCGCAGGACATGGCGAGTTACCGGCCGACCTACGAGACGCCGACCTCGGTCAGCTATCACGACTGGGAGGTCTTCAAGATCGGCCCCTGGGGCCAGGGCCCGGCCTTCCTGCAAACGCTGAAGATCCTGGAAGGCATCGACCTTGCCGGGATGGGGCCGGCGAGTCCGGAATTCGTCCATCATGTCGTCGAGGCGATGAAGCTCGCCTTCGCCGATCGCGAGGCCTATTACGGCGACCCGGATTTCGTGAAAGTGCCGCTCGCGACCCTGCTCTCCGAGGATTATGCGGCCGGGCGCCGTGGCCTGATCGGCGAGCGTGCCTCGCTGGAACTCAGGCCCGGCATCGTCTCCGGATACGAGGACCAGGTGGCGCATGCGCTGCGGGCGCTCGGCGCCATCGCCCAGCCCGCACAGGGCGGCGCCAGCGTCGGCGAGCCGACCATGGCGTCGATGGTCGCGGCCGGGCGGAAGGGCGATACCGTCCATATCGACGTCATCGACAAATGGGGCAACATGATCGCGGCGACGCCCTCCGGCGGCTGGCTGCAATCCTCGCCCGTCATCCCGGAACTCGGCTTCCCGCTCAATTCGCGCGCGCAGATGTTCTGGCTGGAGGAGGGCCTGCCCTCCTCGCTCGCACCGGGCAAGCGCCCGCGTACGACGCTGACGCCAACGATCGCCTTCGAGAAGGGCGAGCCCCGGCTCGCCTTCGGCACGCCGGGCGGCGACCAGCAGGAGCAATGGCAGCTCGGCCTGTTCCTGCGCCGGGTCCATCACGGCCTCAACCTGCAGGAAGCGATCGACCTGCCGCTGTTCCACACCCAGCACTTCCCCTCGTCCTTCTACCCGCGGTCTTCGCGACCGGGCCATATGATGATCGAGGAGAGCATCGGCACTGCGGCCCTCGCCGAGCTGGAACGCCGCGGCCATGCGCTGGAGAAGGCGCCGGCCTGGACGGTCGGGCGGCTGACTGCGGCGGAACGCGGCAGTGACGGCCTCTTGCGCGCCGCCGCGACGCCGCGTCTGATGCAGGCCTATGCCGCCGGCCGCTGAGGAATAGCCTGCATGACCTGGTCCATCGTCGCCCGCGACGCCGCGACCGGCGCCTATGGCGTCGCCGTCTCGACCTGCGCCTTCGCCGTCGGCTCGCGCGTGCCCTTTGGCGGCGGGCGGATCGGCGCCATCGCGACGCAGGCCTTCGTCAATCCGCTCTACGGCCTCGATGGCCTGCGGCTGCTGCAGGAGGCGCGCTCGGCCGTCGAGATCGTCGCGACATTGACGGCGGCCGACGAAGGCCGCGCCCATCGCCAATTGCACGTCATCGACCGTGATGGCCGGATCGCCGCCCATACCGGCGCGGCCTGTATCGACTGGTGCGGGGCGGTGGACGGGCCGCAGGTCTCTGTCGCCGGCAACATGCTCGCGGGCCCCCAAGTCGTGCAGGACACCCTCAAGGCCTACATCGCCTCCTCGGCACTGGACTTCGATGAGCGGCTGCTGGTGGCGCTGGAGGCGGGCGAGAAGGCCGGCGGCGACAAGCGTGGCCGGCAATCAGCCGCGATCCGCATCTGGAACGGCGAGCCGGTGCCGAGCTTCGACATCCGCGTCGACGATCATGCCGATCCGCTGGCGGAGCTGCGCCGGCTCTGGCGCATCGCGCATCAGCGCTATGTGCCGTTCCAGCAGGCTTCGCCCTCGCGTGGACGCCCGGCCGGCGTCACCGACCGGGCCGAACTGGACAGGCTCTGCGAGGACTACGCCGCCCATTGGAACGCCCGGCACCCGGCAGCCTGATCCGGCGAGCCGCGTTCTCGGAGCCTGCAGGCCGTGGTAAGCTGACGTTTCGTCACCTTACCCACCGAGCCTGCGGGAGGCGCTGATGGCCGATCCGGACACCGAAGCCCTTCAGCGCCGGATCGCCGCGCTCGAAGCCCAGATCGCGCTTCTCACGCAAGCGATCTCCGCCGACCGAGGTGGCAATGTCGTCATCAATGCACCGGGATCGCTGACCGTGAATTGCGGCCTTGGCATCGCGCTCAGCGCCGGCAGTTCCATGACGCTGACGTCCGGAGGCGGCTTGGCCATGACCGCCGGCGGCCATGCCAGCCTCGCCGTCGGTAACCGCCTGCGCGTCAGCAGCAGCCAGGAGATCGCCCTTGAAACGCGCAGTTTCAGCGTCGCCGCGGCGATCGGCTGCGAGATCCACAGTGGGCAGAACTTCACCGTCACCTCCGGCAAGGACATGGCGATGAGCGTCGGAAAGGATATGGCGGTCCGCGTCGGGAAGACGCTCTCGATCGAGAGTGCCGATGCGACCACGCTGAAAAGTGGCGACGCCAAGCTGAATATGCGGAAGGACGGCAGCGTCGAGCTTCAGGGGCGCGACATCACGCTCAGGGCATCCGGACGCCTCGATGCCAAGGCGTCCGGCAATGTCACGATCAAAGGATCCAAGATCCTCCAGAACTGAGGCCGAGCATTTTCAAGCGAAGTGGCAGCCGGTTCGCGTGAAGAAAATGCGACCAAGCCAGGAAATGAAGCGCATCCGCGTTTCGCAGAAATGCGGATGCGCTTCAGTCAGGTCAACCGCCCACGCGCGGCGACCGGCAACTCGCCGATCAGCTTGTCGCCGCGCACGGTGACCAGCCGGTCGACCATGTTGACGACGACGCAGACATGGTTCGGGACGACCCGGACGACCTCGCCGACGACCGGCCGCTTGTTCGAGGCCGACAGGTCGAGGAAGCCGTGCTCCTCGGCGAATTGCGCGATCTTCGCCGCGGGATATTCGAGGATGTAGCCGTGGCCCTCGAGATTGCCCTTGTCGCTGGTCAGCGTCTTGGAGCCTGAATCGAGGATGCCCCGCTCCGCCCCAGCCCGGCTCACCACCGTCGCATAGACCGTGAGCGCGCAATCCTCCAGCGTCGCGACGCCGGCCGCGATCTGCATGCGGTCGTTGAAGATCGAGGTGCCCGAGCGGTGCTCGGTCGCGCCCTTCAGCTTGCCCATGTTGGGGATGTTGGGCGAGCCGCCGGTCGAGATGATATCGGCCTTGAGGCCGGCATCGCGCAGGCCGGCATTGGCGGTGTCGAGGAAGATCTGCGTGCGCTCCCAGCCGTCCTCGGGCGGGTACATCAGGAAGCCGGCGAAGCGCAGGCCCGGCGAGGCCGCGACCATCTTCGCAAGTTCCACCGCCTCGTTCGGCGTCTCGACGCCGGCGCGCTTGCGGCCGGTATCGCATTCGATGACCACCTCCAGATCACGGCCTGCGATCTCGCCGGCGCGCGGCAGGCCGGAGATGGTGACGGGGTTGTCGGCGGCGACGATCATCCGCACGCGGCGCTGGAGCGCGCCGAGGCGGCCCAGCTTCTCCTCGCCGAGGATGTTGTAGCTGATCATGATGTCGTCGAGCCCGCCATCGGCCATGACCTCGGCCTCGCCGAGCTTCTGGCAGGTGATGCCGCGCGCGCCGGCCTCGACCTGCAGCCGCGCCAGCTCCGGCGATTTGTGCGTCTTGATATGCGGGCGGTTGGCGACTCCGGCTGCGTCGCAGGCGGCTTGGAGCCGCGCGATGTTGGCATCGACCTTGTCGAGATCGATCACCACGGCCGGCGTGCCGTAGACGCGCGCGATCTCGGCGGCCAGCGGCGTTGAGGCCGGCTGGTCGACAGCCTGCGATGTGGTCGCGGTGACGCTCATGGCAGCACCCGGATGATGACTTCGATCTCGACCGTCATGTTGTTCGGCAGCGAACCCATGCCGACCGCCGAGCGGGCATGACGGCCGCGATCACCGAGGACGGCGACGAACAGGTCCGAGCAGCCGTTGATGACCTTGGGCTGGTCGGCGAAATCGGGGGCGCCGTTGACCATGCCCAGCAGCTTGACCACCTCGACCTTGTCGAGCGAGCCGACCGCCTTCTTCATCGCCGCGAGCAGGCCGAGGCCCGTCTGCTTGGCGTGCTCATAGGCTTCCTCGATCGTGACGTCCTTGCCGACCTTGCCGGTCGGATAGGTGCCGTCCGCCCGCTTCGGGCCCTGGCCCGAGAGATAGACGATGTCGCCGACCTGCTTGAAGCTGACATAGGTGGCGATCGGCGTCGGCACCTCCGGCAGGGTCAAACCCAGTTCCTTCAGCTTGTCTTCGGCGCTCATGGCGTTTCTCTCCTCAATCCTTCGCCGGCATCTGTCGCGCCGGCCCTTGGGCTCAAACCTGTAATTCGCGGCGCATGTAGCGGGCCGCATCGTCATAGCTGGCGAGCTTGCGACCAAGCACGGGGTCATGCACCTCGCGAAAGCCCTGGCGCCGCCAGAAGCCGGTCGAATCGTTGACCGCGACCAGCGCGAGGCTGGTGCAACCGCCCAACGCGGCATGATCCGCAATTTGCGCGACGATCCCGCCGGCAGCGCCGCCGCCCCTGCCTTCGGGCAGAAGCGCGAGATCGTGGATATACCAGTTCCGCGTGCCCTGCGGGATCTCGCCGAGCAGCGAGTTCAGCGCCGGCACCATGGCCTCGGGCCAGGGGTGGCTGACGAGATAGCCCAGCAGGACACCGCCTTCGCCGGCCAGAACATGGCAGCCCTCAGGCGCCAGCCGCAACCGCTCGGCGAAGACCGCCTCATCCTCGGGATAATCCGGATGCACGACGGCCGCGATCCCCATGACGGCCGGCAGATCGGCCGGCGCCATCAGGCGCCACCCCCCTCGCCCGTCATGCTCGGGCTTGACCCGAGCATCTCCCGCCGAAGGAGTCTCCTGCGCGCCAACGCCCCGAGATTCCCGGGTCTGCGCTTCGCTTCGCCCGAGAATGACGCCGCGTGTCGCGCGCGGCAATTAAGCCGCGACCTTCGGGAACTTGCTCGTCCGCTTCGGGTGCCACCATTTGCCCTTGAGCACGACACCTTCGGAGGCGATCTTCCTGTCGCCGATCAGGTGCTCGCCGACGACGTCGACATAGTCGAACTTGCCTTCCCTGACGGTCAGGATGGTCGCGTCGCCGAGCGAGCCGACCTTGAGCGAGCCGTACTCGGTCCGCTTCAGCGCCATGGCGGCGTTCACGGTCGAGGCGGCGATGACGTTGTTCAGGCTCATGCCCATGCAGAGGAACTTCGACATGGTGGTGACCTGGTCGAAGGCCGGGCCGTCGATGCAGAGCTTGTGCACGTCAGACGAGATCACGTCCGGCTCGAAGCCGTTGGCGAGCATGGCGCGCGTCGTCTTGAAGGAGAACGAGCCCTTGCCGTGGCCGATGTCGAAGATGACGCCGCGCTTGCGGGCAGCCAGCACCTCCGGCTTCACCGTGCCCTGCGCGGTCGCGGGCGCATTCGGGAAGGGGCGGAAGGCGTGGGTCAGCACGTCGCCCGGCCGGAGCATGCCGATGACTTCCTCATAGGACGGCGGCGGATGGTCGATATGGCACATCAGCGGCATGCCGACCTCGTTGGCGACCTGCAGCGCGATGTTGAGCGGCACAATGCCGGAGTTGCCCGAGGCATGCAGGCCGACGCGGACCTTGATGCCGACGATGTAATCGCGGTTCTTGTCGGCGACCTCGACGCAGTCGATCGGGTTCATCAGGCGCAGATCGCCGCTCTCTCCGACCATGACCCGGTGGTCGAAGCCGTAGATGCCGGCATGCGAGACGTGGAGATAGGCGAGGATGCGCGCCTGGCTCTGCTCGATCACATGCTTGCGGAAACCGGGCCAGTTGCCGGGGCCGGCAGAGCCGGTGTCGACCGAGGTGGTGACGCCAGAAAGGCGGCAGAACTCGTCGGCGTCGATGCCGAGCGAGGTGCCGCCCCAGTAGACATGGGTGTGCAGGTCGATCAGGCCCGGCGAGACGATGTAGCCGGAGACGTCGCGGATCTCCTTGGCGCCCTTCAGGTCCTTGCCGAAGCCGGACACCTTTCCGTCCGTGAAGGCGACGTCGAGAATGCCGTCATGCTTCTGCGACGGGTCGATGACGCGGCCGCCCTTCAGGATGAGATCGTGGGTCATTTTAGTCCTCTAGGATGATCAAACCGGGGAGACGGCGCCCTTGCGCTCGACGATGAGGCCATAGGCCTGCGGCTCGCGATGCCTGGCGAAATTGAAGGTCGAGGCCTTATAGCTCTTTCCGAGGTCCATGTCGCAACGGGCGACGACCAGTTCATCGCCCTCGGTCACGGCCTGCGCGACGACCTCTCCGGTCGGCGCGATGATGCAGGAGCCGCCGATCTGGTCGACGCCGGCCTCGGGCCCTGCCTTGGCGACGCCGACGACCCAGGTGGCGTTCTGATAGGCGCCGGCCTGCATCACGAGCTGGTTGTGGAAATTGCCGAGCCGGTCATGGTCCGGAGCCGGCGGGTTGTGCTTGGGCGTGTTGTAGCCGAGCACGACCAGCTCGACATCCTGCAGGCCCATGGAGCGGTAGCTCTCCGGCCAGCGGCGATCGTTGCAGATCATCATGCCGATATTGGCGTCCATCGTCCGCCAGACCGGCCAGCCGAGATTGCCGGTCTCGAAATAGCGCTTCTCGAGATTCTGGAACGGTGCGGCCGGGCGATGCTCGGGATGCCCCGGCAGATGGATCTTGCGATACTTGCCGACGATCGAGCCGGTCTTGTCGACCAGGATCGCGGTGTTGAAGCGGCGCTTGCGGCCCTCCTCGAAGGCGAGCTCGCAATAGCCGAGATGAAAGCCGATGCCGAGGCGCGCCGCTTCCGCGAAGAGCGGCGCGGTCTCGTTCGAGGGCATCGCCGTCTCGAACCAGCTGTCGATCTCGTCCTCGTCGTCGATCCACCAATGCGGGAAGAAGGCGGTGAGCGCCGCTTCCGGATAGACGACGAGATCGGCGCCGTGCCCCTTGGCCTGCCGCATCAGCTCGATCAGCCGGGCGACGGCCGAGGCCCGGCTTTCATCGCGCTGGATGGGGCCGAGCTGGGCGGCGGCGACGGTGAGGATACGGGTCACGTCATAGGCTCCGGATGAAGATCACCCTGCGACGAAGGCTTTCAAGCACTGAGCCGGCGCGTCAAGCGCCGGCAATGCAGGGCGAGGGTTGTTCCAGCGGCAGGGCTGGCTTTCAGAGGGACTTGGCGAGA